>NZ_VMNI01000013.1 GCF_007625205.1 Denitromonas ohlonensis
GGGCTGTGCGCCCTGGGCGGCGGCTGCGTCGGATAGCGCTTTGGCAGTGCGCTCGGCGGCGCGTAGCTGGGCGACGGTTTCGGTGACATCAAGCTGTGTGCTGGTGGCATTGCTGCGGGCCGTGGCCGAGAGCAGCATGCCCTCGCCGGCGCGCACGGCGAGCCAGGCGTCGGTGCGCAGCTCGAAGCCGCTGCCGCGCCAGGGGCCACGGGTGGCGCTGAGTGGGTGGTGATGGATGAGGTGGCCGAGGCTGAATTGACTGGCGGCGCTGCTGGTGGCGAGGCGGGTGCACAGTTGGCCGGGCGCGTCGTCGGCCAGCCACTGGTTGAAACCGGCATCATGGTTGTGGCTCATCCAGCCGCTGATCACGCCGGGATGGTTGGCGCTCGAGTCGTGGCCGGCGCTGAAAGGCGGAAGCTCTTCTCCAGTAAAGGTCTGCCCGACAATGACCGGGCGGTCGATGTCCCCGCCGATGAAATCGACCAGGACTTCGGTGCCGATGCGCGGCAGGAAGTGGCTGCCCCAATTGGCGCCGGCCAGCCATTCGGCAACGCGGATCCAGGTGCCTGAGGTTTCGTCCCCTGGTGCGTTTGAGCCGCCCTCACGCTCGCTTTGTTCGCTGCCCGCAGAGGACGCTGCGCTGGCGCCAGGGGTGATCCCTTGAGCGGGGGCTGACAGTCCACCGGGGTTCGGCGCATCGCCGCGCTGCCAGTGAAACTGAACCTTGATGCGATGGTCTCGATCTGTGCGCAATGGGGCGTCAACGAGCCCCACGACCTGCGCGCTTTGTGGTGCGACAAAGGGCTTCGGGCAGGGGAGTGGGGCGATTGGCTGTGCGTAGGCTTGGGCGTCAAACTGGTTGCGGTAGCTGCCGGCTTCAATGTCTGATGATTTGAGCAGGCGTGCCATATTTGCGCCGAGGTTGTTGGCAGCCTGGTGGGAAATGGCAAGTGCGGTAAAGGTGTTGCGACCTGACGGGTATTGATCGTGGCCAGTGAGCGTAAAGGTGCTGGCGACAGCCATTGCGCGTGCGCTGCCTGTGCCTTGGAAGCGCTGAAACCGTGATTCGTGAGCGGCGAGAAGGGCGTCGGATCGTTGCGTTGCGGCCTGACGGCTTTCGAAGGGATAGGCGGCGCTGCCGTCATAGATTTCCAGCGGGGGGACGTTGCCATTGTCCAGCGTGCTGCTGGCTTCGCCGCCTGGCGCAGTGAGTTGTTTGTAGTCCCACCCGCTGAGACTGATTTTGTTGGTGAGTATCTGTCGAGTCTCGTGAAATCCTTGGATGCTGTCGGTGATTTCCGTTGCGTCGGCGCGATGGAAACGAATGGTCGGTTGGGTGCAGATGGGGCGTTCGGCGTGGCGATCGAAGACGACGAGTTTGTGGCGTGCGTGTGTGGCGTTGTCGCCCGCGGCGGCGTTTTGGTCGTGTTCAAATCGGTAGGACAGTCCCTCGGCCGAGAGCACTCTCTGTATGAATGCCAGGTCGGTTTCCCGGTATTGGGTGAGCCGGCTGTGGATGCGCAGGGTTTGCGAGACGTCGATGCGCCAATCGGCCTGGGGGTAGTCGGACAGGATTCTGTCGAGTGCCGTACGCACATCGACATCTTGAAACAAGTAGCAGTTGCGTCGGTGCTTGAGCAGTGCGAGCCAGGGCGCTACGTCGAGTCGATACCGCGCCAACCCGCCGTCCGAACCGAGTTGCAGCGCCTGGGTGACATAGCCGTGCCAGCACCGATGCGCGCCGTCCGCCAATTGCAGGCGAAGCGTGATTTCTTCGCCGATCAGCGCGTTCAGGTCAAAGTATGCGTGCGCTGAGAGGCAGTCGATTTCGAACAGGAAAGGCTGTGATACCGACTCGCGGCCGGTGAAACGTTCGACGAGCAATGCGGCGTCGGGCAGAGCTGTTGATATTTCTATCAGCCGGTTTTGCTGTGAGATCAGCGCGGCAAACGGGAATGGGGTCATGATTGGCGCAGCCCTTGCAGACGTTGAGTTCAGGGCAGAGTGATCGTTAAGGTGGGTGCGCGCGGGGCGAGCTGGACGATGTCCTGGAAGGGGGCCATGGTGTCATGCGTGGTTCGTTGGGCGTAGCTGTTGAGTGCGAGATAGGCGAGCAGGCCGAGCAGGGAGAGGACCGAGCCGATGACCCAGACGGGCACTTCACGCTTGAGGGCGTGGGTGATCTGGTCGGGCGCCATGGCGCGAGGTGCAAAACTGGCGGCTTTGCCTTTGAGGTGGGCGATTTGCTCACCGACCTGGGCGGTGAGGTACTTGAGCTTTTCAGGCCCTTCGAGCAGATACTTGCCCTTGAAGCCGAGGAGCAAGCACATGTGGAAAACGTCGAGCGCGTTGAGTCGGCTGGCGCCGCCGTTTCTCGCCGCTTCGAGCTTGTCGAAAAAGTGTTCGCCAGCGAGTTGATCCCCGAACAGGGCCAGTTGCAGCGGACGTCGCTCCCAGGTGTCGCGAATGGCGGAGCGGGAAGAGAGAATCGTTTCATCGACGGTGGCGCAAAAGGCGTACTTGGCGTCGAAGATGTCTTCGGCGCTGAAGTGATGCTTTTTGGCCGTTCGTTCAAAGTTGGCGAGAAACTTCTGAACGTGTGAAGTGAAGCGGTCCGCGTCACTCGGTGCCGTTTGGTTTCGCAGCAAAATCAGCATGTAGAACCCGTCGTAAAGCAGATCGACCAGTGTTCGGGCGCTGGATTCGATGGCTGGCGGACGTGGCGCGGGCGTGGCGTCGCCGAAAAGGGTGGGCGGTGAATTCATGGGGTGACGGCGATGAGTTCGAGTTTGAGGTCTTGGTAGCTTTCGGGGGCGTAGATCATGATGGACTGCGCCTTGAGCATGCGTTCGTATAGCGCGCCCGTGGTGTCGAGCGCGAAATAGCTTGCGCCGGGTCGAACCGGGATGGCTGCCGGGACTTGCGCCGCGTGGCTGATCCGAACGCCCGACATAGCCGACAGTACGAGTTTTTCGACATCGTCCGGGGCGCCTACTTTCAGACGCAAGGGGACCGACTCGATAAGCTCGGACTGAGGGTGAGCCGCGCTGACAGAGAGGTAGAAGGTGGTGTCGCTGGCGATTTTTTCCGAATCGAGACGCCCGGCATGGAAGGCGGGTTTGGGTTGCGTAAGTGCAATGGAAAAGTATCGTGTTGAAATGACCGTATCGAGCAGGTCGCGCAGGATTTTGTCGAGTTGGGTGAAGCACGCGCCGGGGGCGCCATGTTCGTAGGCGGGCAGATCGTCGAGCGCGTGATGCTTCGAGAAGGTCATCAATCCACCGGCCAGACGAAGCAGTTCCTGAAACAGTCGTTCCGGGTGAATGTCTGGGTTGCGGAACAGATGTGTCAGCGCCGCACAAGCGCTGCTGGCAGTATGAAGCAGCCAGAACGATGCAATGTCGCCGGAGCGGAATTCAATGATGTTCTGCGAGGGTTCGCGATGAAAGCCATAGAGCGCATCGACTTTTGCGCGAAGCGCGTCGATCTGACGGCGGAGCATGAGATAGAGCAGCGGGGCACTGCGCAGACTGGTGGCCGGGGGCAAAAATGCAGGATCGCGTTCGAACCCGTCACTGCTGGTCCGCCGTATGCGAAGTAGCGGAAGCGTCGCGTATTGGTCTCGTGGCTCGCTGGCGGCTTTAAGATAGGCCAGCTTGCTGAGGTAGGTGATTTGCGCATCGGCCGCGTCAGTAAAGAGGTCGGCTGTGTCTTTGGGTTCGATAAGAAACCGCGCATGGCTGCCGTCGCGACTGCCCTCGACGCAGTTTCCTCCGTGATTTTTGAGCTGATGAATTGCCAGATGGAATGTGATGCCGCCCTGGTCGGAGACGAGCGCGTCCAGGGCAACCGGTGGCGGAAGCTGGTCAATGTCCGGGGCCGTAAATGATGTCCCGTCGGACATCACGACATCAATGCGATTGAAGCGCAGCGTGCCGGTTTTGAGCGCTTCGATATCCAGTGCAAGGTCTTTGACGCCCCACGCGAAGGGTTGGGCGGTCATGAGTGCATGACGGCTCAAGGCCTCGGCATACGCATCCTGTTGCTGGAAATGTTGTGGCCGAAGAAAAAGCCCTTCGCCCCACAGTATTTTTGCACTCTGCATCACTATCCCTTGGCTACCCGTCGCAGCTTACGCCCGACAGTGTTCTTGATTGATCGGCCGGTTGGGCGCCCGACACCACCCCGCGGCCAGCCGTCAGTGCGCAGGCATGTGCGCCGACCGTGATGCCTGTTTCTTGTGACGCGACCGCGTCAAACGTGAGCTTCCAGCGGCGCTGGGCCGGCGATCGGAAAAGGCCGACGACGCCAATGGTTGTACTGTCGGCAGTCAGCTTTTGGGTGAGGTCGTAGTTTTTTCCCGGTATGAGAACGACGTCCTCGACCGCGACCAGGTCCTCGCCCAGCACGGCTTTTCCCGCATCGTCGCCGCTCGCTGCGGGGTAGGGAAGTTCGCCAAACGCACGCCCATTGCGTAGTTGATAGACCCGCACCACCAGCGACAAGGATTGCCCAGAGGGGGTGGTGTTGAGTTCTTTTCCGGCAGAAATTCGCATTGGCACCTCAACGCCCTTTTGCTCCTTATTGCCCGCGTCCGTCTTGATGCCGGAAAGCTGCATCGCGATGTTGACGGCAGTGCCTACCGCTTGCACGGCGCCTGTTGTGGCGCACCCGGTATTTGTCGCCACTATCGCGACAAGCAATGCGAGAAGCTTTTTCTGGAGCGTCATTGGCCCATTCGTCGATCTGCTGTATATGACATGGTCACTTTTTGTAGCGACATGCTAGCATGCGCACGTCGTATGCAAAACGCGTTGTTTTTGTCGAGGCGAGACTGTACTATCTCGCACTTTCCAAGGCAAACATTTGTCATATTGTCGGCGTCGTTGTGCGCTGTGAATGAGGATAGTCATGAGTTTGACGCGTTCCGTTTGGTTGTTTTTGGCGCCAGTTGTGCTGTTCGGCCTCCAGGCTTGCGCGACGAAGCCCTTGCCCTTGTCGCAAGAGGCGTTTTCGTCGGCCATGGCGGTGTCGGGTGTGAAAGTCGACGTGCTCGTCGGTGAAGCCAAACTGGATGAGGCGGTTGGATTGCTTGCCAAGATGGCGGAAGACAATCCTGCTCAGAAGGAACCCTGGGTGCGTATGGCACGAATTCACTTTGAGGCCGAAAACTATGGCAATGCCATCGTTGCTGCAGATGAGGCCTTGCAGCGCGACAGCACGGATATGACAGCCAAGGGCTTGCGTGCGGTCAGCGGTTTGCGGGTTGCTACACAGTCGCTGGCCGAGCTTCGTGATGACACGAATCTGAAAGGTTCCGCCCGGGCCGATGCGCTCAGTCTGGCGAAGGTGTTGCGCGAAACACTTGGTGAGGATGTCTTGGTGCCGCCGGTGTCTGCCGAAGCCAAGCGTCGCGAGGAGGAGCTCGAAGTGCGTGCCAAGCCGCGCAGGAAGGTGCGCCGCGCGCCTGTTGCGGTCGCGCCTTCACCGGCAACACGGTCCCCAACGCCGCTGCCTGTGGATGGTGATCCTTTTAGCGTACTCAAGTAGCTATTGAATCGATGCCGGCTGCGCACCACTTGTCTGTGCGGGGCGACGGTGAACCCGTGTTGAACATCTGATTGGAGACGTACTGTGGCAAAAAAAGAGAGTGTTCAAAAACGATTGCAGAAGGTGCGGCCTCCGCGCGTGCAACTGACCTATGACGTTGAGCGTGGCGACGCAATTGAGCAAAAGGAGTTGCCTTTTGTCGTGGGCGTTCTGGGTGACTATGCCGGGCAGTCCGAGCAGCCACAGGGCAAATTACGCGACAGAAAATTCGTCAATGTCGATCTCGATAATTTCGACGATGTCATGGCGGGTCTGGCGCCTCGTGCGGCGTTCCGTGTCAAAAACCGCCTGACGCCAGAGGGCGGCGAACTTGCTGTCGACCTGACATTCAACCGCTTTGACGACTTTCGTCCCGAGTCCGTGGCGGGCCAAGTGGCGCCTTTGCGTCGTTTGCTGGAGGCGCGTTCAAAAATCGCCGATTTGCGCAACAAGTTGGCCGGCAATGAGAAGCTGGAAGACCTTCTTGTGGATGTGCTCAAGAGTACCGAGCAGCTTCAGCAACTCGGACACAACGGTGATCAGGAGGGGGGCGAATGAGTACCCAGATGGCGACCCAGGCCGCAGTGACGGAAGCGCCCGATGCAAGCCTGCTTGACCGGATCATTGAAGATAGTCGCGTGGCACGTTCCGACAACGAGCGGGCGCGCGCGAGGGACATCATCAGCGAGTTTGCCAGCCAGGTGCTCGAAGGCGAAGTGGTCGTCTCGGAGAATCTCGCCGCATCGCTCGACGCGCGCGTGGCGGAACTCGATCGACTGATCTCCGAGCAGTTGAGCGAGGTGATGCACGCCTCCGCGTTTCAAGCGCTCGAAGGTGCGTGGACCGGGTTGCACTATCTGTGCAAGCAGACATCAACCGGCGAACAACAGAAAATCAAGCTGATGAGTGCGACCAAGCAAGAGCTGGTCAGGGATTTCAAGACGGCGATCGATTTTGATCAGAGTGCGTTGTTCAAGAAAGTTTACGAAGAAGAGTTCGGCACCTTCGGCGGTGCGCCATTTGGCGCGCTGATTGGCCAGTTCGACGTGACACGTCAGCCCGAGGACATGTACTTCATCGAGCAGATGTCGCATGTGGCGGCGGCGGCCCATGCGCCCTTCGTTACGGCAGCATCACCTGAATTATTCGGGCTGGACTCCTTCACTGATCTCGGAAAACCGCGTGATCTGTCGAAAGTATTCGATACCGTCGAGTACGCAAAATGGAAATCCTTTCGGGATGCCGAAGATTCGCGCTATGTCGGATTGGCCATGCCGCGCTTTCTTGGGCGCCTGCCGTACAACCCGATCGATGGCATCACGACCGAGGGTTTCAACTTTGTCGAAGAGGTCGATGGGGCTGATCACAGCAAATACCTGTGGTGCAACGCTGCCTTTGCGTTTGGTGCGCGACTGACCAATGCATTCGAGAACTATGGCTGGTGCGCCGCCATTCGCGGGGTGGAGGGCGGAGGCTTGGTGGAAGACCTGCCCACGCACACCTTCCGCACGGATGAAGGCGAGATTGCACTCAAGTGTCCGACGGAGATCGCTATTACCGATCGCCGGGAAAAGGAGCTGAGTGACCTGGGATTCATCCCGCTGGTGCATTGCAAGAACACCGACTTTGCCGCCTTCTTTGGTGCGCAGTCGGCGCAAAAGGCAAAAAAATACGACACCGACTCCGCCAACGCCAACGCCTCCTTGTCGGCGCAATTGCAATACATCTTTGCCGTCTCACGAATCGCGCACTACATGAAGGCGATGATGCGCGACAAGATCGGCAGTTTTGCCTCATCTGCCAATGTTGAGTCCTACATCCAGCGCTGGATCGATCAGTACGTCACCGCCGATGACTCCGCGTCTCAGGAGACCAAGGCGCAATTTCCGCTTCGCGAGGCCTCAATCGAGGTCAGCGAAGTGGCGGGGCGGCCAGGCGTGTATCGCGCAGTGTCGTTTATTCGGCCGCATTTTCAACTTGATGAGTTGTCGGTGTCCTTGCGATTGGTGGCTGAGTTGCCGCAGTCGAGCAAGGGTTGATTTTTCTCTGTCATAACCCCAAGGGGGATCAAGCATGAAGGATATTTACGTCGAGTTTAAAGGGAGTGACATCAAGGGTGACTCCCGCGATGCCAAACACAAGGACACGGTCGAAGTGTCTGCGTGGAGCCACACCATTCGCCAGCCGAAATCGGCGACAGCATCGGGCTCTGGCGGTCACACCGCAGAGCGCGTCGAGCACGGCGAAATGATCTTCACCAAAGATATCGACGGTTCCAGCCCGAAGCTCTACCAGGCGTGCTCATCCGGTCTGGTGATCAATGACGTGGTGATTTATTTCTATCGCGCGTTTGGCGGCAAGAACACCACGGGCAATCCGTCGGGCACCCAGAACCGTCATCAGTACCTCAAGATCGAACTGAAGAACGCGATCATCGCATCGGTGTCGCCGTCGGTCAGCGATGAGGCCATTCCGCAAGAGACCTTCTCCTTGAAGTATTCCGCGGTGAAGTGGACCTACGACGAGCTGAATATCGACGGCAGCAAGTCCGGCAAAGTGAATATTCAGGGCGCCTGGAATCTGGCGAAAAACACCCCGAATCTGACCTGATCGATCGAGGTGAGACACAAGAATGACGGGGGCCCGACTCCGTCATTCTCTTGAGGCGCGTGATGAAAGCGTTCGAACCGTCGATTTTCGACAAGCTGTTTGACGAATCGCCAGTGCAAGCGCTACGTCGGCGCTTGAGCATGGATGAGCTCAAAGATTCGGTTGCCCGGGACCTTGAAGCCTTGCTGAATACACGCACGATCATCGATGAATCGCTCGAGTCGGACTATCCGCTCGCGCTTGGCTCGGTCGCCAGCTTTGGCTTGAACGACTTTTCCGGATTGAGTCTGGCAAGTGTCAATGATCGCCGGCGTATTTGCGCTTCCATCGAGCGGGCGATCGCCCGCCATGAGCCACGCCTGCGAGACATCGAGGTCGGACTGGAACTTGATCGCCGATCAATCAACGCGCTGTATTTCTTTATTCGAGGGGTTTTGGTGGTGCGGCCAGCACAGGAGCCGGTGAGCTTTGACGCCATGTTGCAGCCCACCACACTTCAGTACTCGGTCGGGCGCCAACGGGGGCGGAGCGGGAATAGCTAAATGGAAGAGCTCTTACCCTACTACGAACGTGAGCTGGCCTTTTTGCGAGGGCACTCCCGGGAATTCGCCGAGCGATACCCGAAAATCGCCGGGCAGTTATTGCTGTCGGGCGAGGGGTGTGACGATCCGCATGTTGAACGAATTATTGAGTCGCTCGCGCTGCTGACAGCGCGTGTGACAAAAAAGCTTGAGGATAGCTATCCGAATTTCACCGAAGCGCTGCTCAACGTGCTGTATCCGCACTATCTTCGCCCCTTTCCTTGTTGTTCGATTGCTCATTTCGACTCGAGTGGCGCCGAACTCCAGCTCTCGTCGTCCATCACAATTGCCCGAGGGACCGAGCTGTTGTCGCGTCCGATCAAGGGCGCAGTGTGCCGATTCAGAACAGCGTGGGATGTCGCGCTGTTACCCGTAAGGGTAAGCGGGCTCTCATTTGAGTCCGTTGCAAGGGCACCGGGTGGTGTTCGACTGCCCGTCGGTAGCAGTGCAATCTTGTCTTTGAGTCTTGACATCCCTCCGACAGAAGGGCCATGGCTGCGTGGCGGGGCTGATCGACTTCGGTTCTATATCGATGCTGAGCCGTCGGTTGCGGCGGCATTGCGGGATGCACTTTTTTTGAAGCTCGCCACGACTTATGCCGACACTGATGACGGCCATTGGCGCATTGCCGGCGATGGGGTGCTGCACGAGGTCGGTTTTGGCGATGCCGAAGCGCTGATTGATATGCCCGCCGCAGGGCACGCCGCCTATCGTCATTTGACGGAGTATTTTGCCTTCCCGGAAAAGTACAACTTCTTTGACTTGAACTTGCCCGTGTTGCCTGCGGCATCCAAGCAGACGCGTCGGCTCAGCTTGCATTTCGTGTTTACGGGCTTGCGCGCTGACGGCGACGCATCACGTTTACTGCAAACATTGAGTACTCAGAACTTGCGGCTCGGTTGCGTGCCGGTTGTGAACCTGTTTTCACAGCGCGGAGATCCGATACGGATGACGCATCGTAGCTCGACCTATCCGGTCGTGGCCGATGGCCGTCGTGCGTTTGCCTATGAGGTCTACTCGATCGATTCGGTGCGACGGGTTCGCCAGAGCGCCCACGGGGAGTCGATCCAGGAATATCGGCCATTCTTTTCCTTGCGTCATGGTGAATGCCCGGAACAGCAGGGCAACTATTGGTATGCCCAGCGCAACCCGATCGTGGCCGAGCAGAGTCCAGGATTTGAAACCGAGCTGTCCTTGGTGGATGCTGATTTCGATCCGGCGGTACCAAAAACCGATGTATTGAGCCTGACGCTGACCTGCACCAACCGCGATTTGCCGACATTCATGAGCGTCGGCATGCCGACGGGCGATCTGTTTCAGGAGGGCGGTGCGTCAGCGCGCTCGATCCGGCTGCTAAGAAAACCGACCCAGCCATGCCGCTTCGATCATCGCCATGATGGACAGTGGCGTCTGGTGTCGCATCTTGCGCTGAACCATTTATCACTGACCAATAGTGGTTTGAGCGCTTTCAAGGAAATGCTGACGCTGTATGACATACAGCGCACCGCGAGTTCGCGTCAGCAGATCGATGGCATTCAGGCGATCGAGCAGCGTGATGCCACGGCCTGGTTGCCGGGCAAGCCCTTTGCCAGTTTTGTTCGCGGGCTCGAGGTTCGGCTGACGCTTGACGAGTCCAGTTTTGTCGGCAGCGGGCTGGACGTGTTTTGTCGGTGCATCGACCGCTTTCTTGGCCTGTACGTTCATCTCAATAGTTTTGTTCAACTGATTCTGATTTCCGGGCGATCCGGGGAGGAGCTGATCCGATGTGCGCCGCGCACCGGCGAATCGATCCTGCTCTGATCGAGCAACTCGGCGAAGCGCCTCAGCAGTTCGAGTTTTTTCAGACGGTTCGACTGCTCGAACGCTGGATGCCATCCCTCACCGGGCGGATCGGTGGGGATTCGGTGTCGTCGCATATTCGTTTTCGAAACTCTTTGTCGCTCGAATTTGCCCCGAGCGACATTGAACACCTCGAGATGCCGCCTGCTGCGTGCGACGATCAACCGGATGTGCCGTGCCGGGTCGAACTAACGCCGCGCTTCATCGGACTGCTTGGGTTGCATGGTGGTTTGCCCATCCATTACTCCGAGCGCCTTTCGAGTCTGGACCGGGCCCAGCGAGACGAGGGGGCCCAGGCTTTCTTCGATCTGCTATCCAATCGTGCGGTGGGTCATTTTTACCGCGCCTGGAAAAAGAATCGCCTTCCGATTCAGTACGAAACCGATCGAAAAAATCGCTTCCTTCCCCTGATTCTTGGCTTGGCGGGGCTTGGCTTCGATGCCTTGCGCGACCGTCTTCACGACGCGCCGGGCGCCATTGATGACGAGTCGATTGCGCGCTTCGCCGGTCTTTTGCGACAGCGTCCATTGTCCGGCGTGGCACTCCAGTCGATGTTGTCGGACTATTTCCGGGCGCCGATCCGGATCGAACAATTTGTCGGCAAGTGGTACGCGTTGCCGACCGAGCAACGCTCTGTCCTGGGGGGCACGAATGCCGCCTTGGGAAAAACCTGCCTTGTTGGCGAACGGGTATGGCAGCGCAACCTGCGTGTGCGTGTGCATATTGGCCCGCTGGCGCATCCGCGCTACCGGCAGTTTCTGCCCGATGGTGAGCTGGCGGCTGTGCTCGACAAGCTCCTGACGCTGGCGACCGGTGCGCAGTTTGAATACGAAATCCGCCCGATACTGCGTGCCGCCGATGTCCAGCCCGCCTGTCTCGGCGGCGCCCCTGGCGTACGGCTCGGCTTTGACAGTTTCATGCTCACCCGCCCGGCAACCGAAGACCGCAGCGACACGGTCTTCGAACTACACGCGACCCATTGATTGAATGACAACCCACCGGTAAGCCATGAGCACCTCTCTCAAGACCCTGATCAGCAAGCTCAACACCCCCTGCCGTAAGGCGGCGGAACGTGCCGCCACCATTTGTATGTCGCGTGGTCACTACGAGGTCGACCTCGAGCACCTCTTCCTCAGTTTGCTGGAGCAAGCGGACAGTGATTTTGCGGTCATTGCAACGCGCTGTGGTGTGAGCCCAAGCGCGCTCGAGCGCGATCTGATGGCCGAAATTGGCCGTTTCAAAAACGGCAACAGCCGCACGCCGGTGTTCTCGGCGCATGTGCCGAAGCTGCTCGAGCAGGCCTGGTTGATTGCCTCGCTGGACGCGCGTTTGCCGCGCATTCGTTCCGGTCATTTGTTGCTCGCATTGCTGACCGATTCCGATCTCGCGCAACTGGCCACACGTGCGTCGGTGCTTTTCAAGCAGATCAAGCTTGAGCAACTCAAACACGATTTCGATGCCCTGACGTCCGGTTCGGCCGAGGCGCAAGCGCTTGCCCGTGTGCCTGCCGGCGAGGATGAGGGCGCGCCACTGGCGGGCGCGCCAACGCCACACACCGCTGCCGTCGGCAAGACGCCCGCGCTCGATCAATTCACCACCAACCTCACCCAGCGTGCGCTCGACGGGAAGATCGATCCGGTGATAGGGCGGGATGCCGAGATCCGCCAGTTGATCGACATTCTCATGCGCCGGCGTCAGAACAACCCGATTCTCACTGGCGAGGCGGGTGTGGGGAAAACGGCCGTGGTCGAAGGACTGGCGCTACGCATCGCGCTGGGCGATGTGCCGCCGCCACTGAAAGACGTGAGCCTGCATCTGCTTGATCTCGGGCTGCTTCAGGCCGGTGCCAGTGTCAAAGGTGAGTTCGAGAGCCGCCTCAAGAACGTGATTGATGAGGTCAAGCAGCGCCCGACGCCGGTCATCCTGTTTATCGACGAGGCGCACACCATGATCGGCGCGGGCGGACAGAGCGGACAGAACGATGCGGCCAATCTGCTCAAGCCTGCGCTGGCGCGGGGCGAATTGCGAACCATCGCGGCCACGACCTGGGCGGAATACAAAAAGTATTTTGAAAAGGATGCGGCGCTTGCCCGACGCTTTCAGGTCGTGAAAGTGGACGAGCCGTCCGAGCCACTGGCTGCCGCCATGTTGCGCGGCATGGTGCCCTTGATGGAATCGCACTTCGGGGTGCGCGTGCTCGACGACGCGGTGACTGAAGCGGTCCGCCTGTCGCACCGATACATCAGTGCGCGGCAGTTGCCAGACAAGGCCGTCAGCGTGCTCGATACCGCGTGCGCCAAGGTCGCGCTCGGCCAGAGCGCCACGCCGGCGTTGATTGATGATGCGGAAAAACGTCTGCAGCGCGAGCGTGCTGAACTCACGGCGCTGGAACGCGAGGCCGCCACCCACGCCGGCCACCAAGCGCGTATCGCCGAACTCGTGACCTTTATGGCGCAAACCGAGGCATCGCTGAGCGCACTGCGCGCGCGATGCGACGAGGAGGGTGAGATCGTCATGCGTTTGCTGGCACTGCACCAACAGCTCGAGCGTCGTGGCCAGTCCGATGCACTGACCGAGGACAGCGACCACGCGTTGGCGCGCACGCAGCTCGCGGCGCTCACGACGCGCCTGCGCACCCTGCAAGGCGACAGCCCGATGGTGCCGCTTCAGGTCGATGGCGTGGTGGTGGCCGAAATCGTATCCGCCTGGACGGGCATCCCGTTGGGCAAGATGCTCAAGGACGAGATCAATACGGTCTTGAATCTCAAATCGCTGCTCAAGGCGCGGGTGATTGGGCAGGACCATGCGCTTGAAGCGATTGCGCAACGGGTCCGCACCGCGCGGGCGAATCTGGATGATCCCAATAAACCGAAGGGCGTGTTCCTGTTCGTCGGCCCGTCGGGCGTGGGTAAAACCGAAACCGCACTGGCACTGGCCGATGTGCTCTACGGCGGCGAGCGCAAGTTGGTCACCATCAACATGAGCGAATACCAGGAGGCGCATTCGGTCTCTGGCCTCAAGGGCTCGCCACCGGGTTATGTCGGCTATGGCGAAGGGGGTGTGCTGACCGAAGCCGTGCGGCGCAATCCCTATAGCGTGGTGTTGCTCGATGAAGTCGAAAAAGCCCACCCCGACGTCCTCGAACTTTTCTTTCAGGTGTTCGACAAGGGCGTTCTCGACGATGCCGAGGGGCGGGAGATCGATTTCCGCAACACGCTCATCATCCTCACCAGCAATGTCGGGTCCAGCCAGATCATGCAGGCCTGTCTCAACAAGACGGCCGCAGAGCTGCCAAGTGCCGACGCGCTGGCGGACGCCTTGCGCCCAGTGCTGTATACCGCGTTCAAGCCGGCCTTCTTGGGGCGCATGAAAGTCATTCCCTACTACCCGATTTCCGATGATGTCTTGCTCAGCATCATTCATCTCAAGCTCGAACGAATTCGGGAACGTGTCAGCGCCAACCACAAGGCGGTGTTCGGATGGGACGCGAAGCTGGTGGATACCGTCCTTGCGCGGTGCACCGAAGTGGACTCAGGCGCGCGAAACGTCGATCACATTCTCAACGGGAGTTTGCTCCCCGAGATGGCCGAAGCCGTGCTCACCCGCATGGCCGACGGCGCTGCGATCGCCCGCATCAAGGTCAGTGCGACCAAGAGCGGCGACTTTCGCTACGCCATCAAATAGGGCGGCTTCACTTCGGAGGGTAACCCCCCCTTTCTACGGGGCCTCAGAAGGATAGGTCATGCTGCAAGAGCCAGCTTGTGCTTCGGGGTGATGCCGCGAAGGGCCATGTTGGGGCGTTCATGATTGCAGGATCCAGATCCATCACGTTGCAGGCGCCTGGACTGGGGGATGGATTCGGACAGAGAATGGATGAGTCAGTCGTGGCGCACGCTGCGGTTGAATCGTTCGATGCAGGCGTTCTGCTGTGGGTTTCCGGGGCCAACTCACGCCAGCCGGTCTGTGGCTCATGTGTTTGAGTGCTTTCTCGACAAGTATGTCGATCCGACTCGCCCTGTGCCTCTATCTCGGTTGCGAACAGCAGGGTCCGTGTTGCAAGCGCTAGTTCAGCGCCAGGGTTGGCGGTTCGTGGCGACAAGCCATCGGAATCCCGACAGTAGATCGGATCTCGCCAAGCCGGTATGATCAGTTTGCATGACAAATAGCTATTTATCGGCATCGATCTCATCAGACACCAGTGCCAGCTTTGGCCGAATCGAATGGGTTCTTCAGGGGCTGATCATATTGAGTCTCCTGGCGTTTGCGCTGGAAACGCTACCTGATCTGTCGCCGGTTCAGTTGGAGGCGTTGCATGGCTTTGAAGTGTTTGCGACGGTGGTGTTTACGGTTGAGTATGTTGCGCGTGTGTGGCTGACGCGCCCGTGGCGGCGCTATGTGTTCAGTTTCTACGGCTTGATCGACATGCTGGCGATTGCGCCGTTTTACCTGTCGCTTGGGGTCGGGAGCGAGTCGCTGCGATCGCTCCGGCTGCTGCGCCTGTTTCGTATTCTCAAGCTGGCGCGTTACAACGTGGCCATGCTGCGCTTTTATCGCGCCTTGGTGATTGCGCGCGAGGAGTTGATCCTGTTTGGCGCGATGGCGCTGATTCTGCTGTATCTGGCCGGGGTGGGTGTGTATCAGTTTGAGCATGTCGCTCAGCCGGAGGCGTTTCGCTCGGTGTTTGATGGTTTGTGGTGGGCGCTGTGTACCTTGACGACGGTGGGCTACGGCGATGTGTATCCGGTCACTGCGGGTGGCAAGCTGTTCACTTTTGCGATTCTGGTGCTTGGTCTGGGGGTCATCGCCGTGCCGGTGGGCTTGGTCGCGTCGGCGCTGACGTTGGCGCGGGAGGAAATTGAACGCGCTACGGGGCAGGGAATGCAGAACCTATCTGCCCGCCCAACGGCTAGCAGTGACGATTGATATCGATGGGTTAGATGCCCAAAAAACAAAAAAGCCCGCATTGGCGGGCTGTCTTGCGAGTGGTGGGCGGTACTGGGATCGAACCAGTGACCCCTGCCGTGTGAAGGCAGTGCTCTACCGCTGAGCTAACCGCCCACTCGAGAAGAGCGCGCATTTTAGGCGGCGTTTGGGCAGACGTCAAGTCGCCTGCGATCTTTCTGAATTGACGTAGAATACGCGCTCGATTTTTATTGCTTAGATCAGCCCATGGCCACCCCTGTTCGCACCCGTTTTGCCCCGAGCCCGACCGGCTTTCTTCACATTGGTGGTGCGCGCACTGCCTTGTTTTCATGGGCGTTTGCCCGGCATCACGGTGGTGAGTTCGTGCTGCGGATCGAGGATACCGACGTCGAGCGCTCGACGCCCGAGGCTGTCCAGGCGATTCTTGACGGCATGAACTGGTTGGCGCTGGATTGGGACGAAGGCCCGTTCTACCAGATGCAGCGCATGGATCGTTATCGCGAAGTGGTGGCCGAACTGCTGGCCAAGGGTCTGGCTTATCCGTGTTATGCGAGCCCGGCAGAATTGGATGAGATGCGCGAGGCGCAGCGTGCCCGCGGCGAGAAGCCGCGCTACGATGGCCGTTGGCGCCCGGCGCCGGGCAAGACCTTACCGACGCCCCCGGCGGGTGTCGACCCCGTGATCCGTTTCTGCAATCCGACCGAAGGCGCGGTGGCGTGGGATGACCTCGTCAAGGGGCGCATCGAGATCGCCAATGCCGAGATGGATGACCTGATCATCGCGCGGCCGGATGGCACGCCGACCTATAACTTCTGCGTGGTGGTGGACGACTGGGACATGAAGATCACGCATGTCATTCGCGGCGACGACCACGTAAACAACACGCCCCGGCAGATCAATATCCTACGTGCGCTGGGCGCCGAGGTGCCGGCTTACGCGCATTTGTCGATGATTCTGGGCGACGATGGCCAGAAGCTGTCGAAGCGGCATGGCGCAGTCAGCGTGATGCAGTATCACGAGGACGGTTATCTGACCGAGGCGGTCATCAACTACCTCGCGCGCCTGGGCTGGAGCCACGGCAACGATGAGGTGTTCTCGCGCGATCAGATGGTCAACTGGTTCGATCTGGACCACATCACGCCCTCGGCCGCGCAGTTCAACACCGAGAAGCTCAACTGGCTGAACGCGCATTACATCAAGGCGACCGACGACAAAGTGCTGGCAGCCGACACTGCCAGTCGCTTGGCGCGGCGTCAGGTCAATCCCGAAAATGGCCCGGCGCTCGATACGCTGGTGGCCTTGTACAAGGAGCGGGTGTCGACGCTGAACGAGTTGGCCGATGCAGTGGAGGCGTTTTATATCGATGTGCGCCCCTCGGAAGAATTGCTCACGCAGTACCTGACGGATGCGTCGCGTGCCGCGCTGGCCGATCTGGCCGACGAGTTCGATGCTTGTGACTGGCAGCGCGAGGCGATCAGCGCGGCGATCAAAACGACCATGAAAGCCCACGGGCTCAAGATGCCTCAGGTGGCGATTCCCTTGCGGGTGTTGCTGGTGGGGCAGCCGCAGACGCCGGCGATTGACGCGGTGGTGGAGGCCATGGGGCGGGAGACCGTACTGGTGCGTTTGCGACGCTATCTTTGATTGCGTGTGGCGCCAGCAACCCCGCTGCGGCGGGGTTTTTTATTGCTCGTGCCGGGGCTGGCTGAGGTCGGTCTCGGCTTCGATCCAATAGCTTTGTTTGTGGCCCAGCGCCTCGAAGCGCAGGCGTTCGCTGTCGGCCTGCGGGTAGCTGAGGTGGCGCAGCATCACGAAGCGGTTGCCATTGTCGTCGAGCCGGCACAGGCGATAGACGGGCAGGGTCTGGCTGCGCTCGATGGCTTCGGGGACGGTGTCGCCACACCGAAAACCGGCGCGCTGGGCGAGCGTGTTGAGGTGTGACAGCCGGCCGTTGCGCCAGGTGTCCATGCCCTCGCCAATGCAGGCCGTGGTGTGGCTGACGGTGGCGGCGATGACGCCGACACGCTCGAGCACCGCCAGGGCCGCGATGCCGGCCTGGTGTTTGCCGACGCCGGCATCGTTGAAGAACGCCATGCGCGGTGGGTTGCCCTGCGTGTAGTCGGCGGCGCTGAGTCCGCCGTGCGAGCCGCAGACCACGATCTGGCCCCGGTCATCGGGGCACAACTCGGCGATCGAGTCGAGGATGCGAACGTTTCCGAACGGGAGATCGATGGTTTGGCGCATGCCGTCGATTGTGGCGGATTTGCGTGTGTGCGTGTTCGGTCTGCTGGCGGGCTTAGAAGTCGGCCCGGCCGGACTCGGCCAGACGGCCGCCTTCGACCCGGACCCGGTCGCCTGCCATCCAGGTCGGCGGCTCATCCTGATCGATGGTGCGCACGCTGCCGTCGTTCATTTCCACCGTGATGCGATAGCGCGTGGTGGGCGTGACATTGCGCTCGACGTTATGACCGGCGACGCCGCCGATCACCGCCCCGGCGATGGTCGCCAGATCCTTGCCGCTGCCTTTGCCGACCTGGTTGCCAAGCAGACCGCCGACCACGCCACCGGCGATGGCACCGATGCCACTGCCTTTGCCGCGGCGATCGAGGGTTTCAACCCGGGTGACGACACCGCAGTCGGGGCAGTAACGTTGGACCGGCTGCACGACGGGGGCCGGTTGCGGTGCCGGACGCGGCGCTTGTGCGAGCACTGGTGCCGGCGCGGGTTTGGGCTTCGCGACGACGGGCGCCGGCGCGGGTTTGGCGATGGGCTCGACCGGCGCTTTCGGCGCGGGCGTCGCGTCTTGAATCGGCGCGGCGTCGACGGTGGGCACCGGCGAGACATCCGCAGGTGTCAGCACAGCGACGGCCGGAACCGGCTTTTCGGTGGCCAGCAGTTCCGGCTTGAGTGCTGCCTCTGAGCCGGGCAACCAGCCCATGAAGGCGGCCGTGCCGGTCACGCAAAAAGCGGTGATGGCGGCGGCCATCAGCCATTGCATGGGGTGAAGTGTTTTGCGCATGTTCGCGGTCCCGTCAGTGGAAATCATGCGCATTTAACGTGACAGCGCATCTTCGCGAGGACAGCGGAAAGAAAGCCTTACAAATGCGCCGTTCAGCCGTCGTTGGCGAAGCGGTCGCGTCGCGCGCGCCGGAGCACGAAGCGGCCCGGGTCGATGGCATCCACCAGATCGCGCTCCAGCGGCAGCGGGTCGCCATCGAGCTGGCTGGCCAGGGTTTCTGCCACGATGGCCGACCACACCAGACCGCGCGCGCCGAACCCGGAGATGGCATACAGGCCCGGCTCGCGCACGACCTTATCCAGTGAGGCGTCAGCCGGATAGCGGCCGGGCGCGGCGATGGCGCCGACCATGGGCAGGCGGTCTGGCGAGGCGGGGCGAAACCCGACCCGCCCGGCCATCGTGGCATTGTCGAGCGTGCGGCTGAAGCCCGGCAGGATGAAGTCGAGCTTGGCGAGGTTGTCGGCGTGCTCGCTCTCGCGTAGCGCCGGGTCATCGTCATCGACCAGAAACGTTGCACCGGCAGAGCGCAGGCCATCAATGGCAGGGCTCACATAGCCGAGTCGGCAGACCACGACTTGGGGTGCGCTGCCTGCGGTGGCAGGCAAGTGGCTGACCTGACCGCGGGCGGCGCGTACCGGCAGGGTTTGGGCGACCTCGAGGTGGCGGATGCCGGCGCCGTTGGCGAGGATCACGCAGGTGGTTTCAGCGATCAGCTCGTCGTTGGCGTCATGGAGCTGCCAGTGCTCGCCGACGCGTGTCAGGCGGGCGACCGAGACGCCGTAACGCACGCTCAGGGCGGGGCCCGCGGCGGCAATGTTGGTGGCGCACAGGCTGGGCGGCTGCACCCAGCCGCTGCCCGGAAACCACCACCCGCCAACAGCGAGCGGCCAGTCGGCCAGCGCGCTGGCCTCGGTCTGATCCACGTAGCGCAGGTAGTCGGGGGGCGGCTGTTGGGTGTCGACCAAGTCGCGCTGACGGGTTTCGTGTGCCGGGTCGCGTGCCAGATGCAGGACGCCGGTGGGTGCCCAGCGCACGGCGTGGCCGGCGGCAGCCAAAGCGTTGAGGTGGCGGATGCCGGCGAGCGTGCCGGCGCGGGTGAGGCGGGCCAGGCGGTTGTCGTCGAGACTCGGCAGCGGGCGCAGCACGCCGGCCAGGTTGCCCGAGGCGCCCTGACCGGGGCCGTCGGCGGCGTCGAGCAGCTGCACCGACCAGCCACGCTTGACCAGGCGGTGTGCCAGTGAGGTGCCTGCCAGCCCGGCGCCCACGATGATCGCTTCGCGGAAGGTGTGCGCGGGGGCGCGCTCCGGCGCGCCAGCGATATGGCCGCGCAGCATTTCGCTCTTGCCGGTAAAGCCGCGCACTTTGTCGATACGGAAGCGGGCGTATTCCAGATGCTGACGGACTTCACGCGAGACCGACCAGGTGGCCAATGTGGCCACCGGTGCAGCAAGTGCGGCGAGCTGGTGGCAGAGTTTGGCCGACCAGAGTTCGGGGTTTCGCGCGGGGGAGAAGCCGTCGAGGTAAAAGGCGTCGACGCGCGCGTCGAGCTTGGCGAGCGCGGTGGACGCGTCGCCGAATATCAAGGTGAGGGCGATGCGCCCTTCGTCGAGCCACAGGCGATGCATGCCGGGCGTGAGCGTGGGCCACTGTGCGCGCAGGCGCGCCGACAGTGCGGCGAATTCGGGCCAGCGTTGGTGCGCGGTGGCGAGATCGGTGGCGTTGAAGGGGTGCTTTTCGATGGAGATGAAATGCAGGCGGTCACAGCGTTTCGGATCGTCGCGCCAGGCCGCCCAGGTGGCGAGAAAATTCAGTCCGAGGCCAAAACCGGTTTCGAGAATGACGAAGCGCGACTTGCGCTGCCAGCGGTGCGGCAGCTGGTTGCCTTCGAGGAAGACGTGGCGGCTCTGACCGGGCGCGCCGTGCTGGGTGTGGTAAACGTCGTCAAAACGGCGAGAAAAAGGTGTGCCGTCTTCGGCATGGTCCAGCGCCGCGGGCTCGATCCGCTCGTACATCAGTGGACGGTCGGCGGAATGTCGGTCGGGGCCGGGGTGGTGGCGTCGGGCAGGGGGAGCGTGTCGAGCGACAGATCCCACTCCGCCTTGGCCACGGTGCCACGGATCATGGCGCACAGCGCCTGCATCAGGTTTTGATCGCAGTCGAAGCTGACCTGTCGGGCGCGGGTCTCGCCCAGCATGACGCGGCACAGCGGGCCTTCGATCGGCTCGAGCCGGCTCTCGGTGGCGAGCAGCGGTTCGGCGCCCAGCGGGTGACTGAGGTTGTTGTCGTCGAAGGGGGCCTGGAAGCTGCCGGGTTCGGTGGCGTCCTTTGGCTTAGCCACGGGCATGCCCGGCGCCGCCTTCGCGAGATGGCTGTTCAGCATGCGCTGCAGACCCGGCCACAGTGCCTTGATGAGTCGCCGGGTGAGCAGCACGTTGATGCCTTCGCGTTGCGCGGTGGCGATGCGCAGCAGCAGGCGATCTGCCCGCGCATCGTAAGCCACCTGAAGTTGCTGGATCTGCATTGTGCGTCGGCTTACTCCGGGCGCATCTGCGGGAAGAGGATGACGTCGCGAATCGCGGGGCTGTCGGTCAGCAGCATGACCAGGCGGTCGATGCCGATGCCGCAGCCGCCGGTGGGCGGCAGGCCGAATTCCAGGGCGCGGATGTAGTCGGCGTCGTAGAACATGGCTTCGTCGTCGCCAGCCTCTTTGGCGTCGGCTTGCGCGCGGAAGCGCGCGGCCTGGTCTTCCGGGTCGTTCAGCTCGGAGAAGCCGTTGGCAATTTCGCGGCCGACGATGAACAGTTCGAAACGCTCGGTGACTTCCGGGTCGGTGTCGGAGGCGCGGGCCAGCGGGCTGACTTCGACCGGGTAATCGATGATGTAAGTCGGCTCCCACAGCTCGGCTTCGGCGCAGGCTTCGAACAGTTGCAACTGCAGGCTGCCCAGGCCGCCCGGCTTGACGCTCTCGCCGAAGGCATTGATCTTGGCCTTGAGCCATTCGGCGTCGGCCAGTTGCTCGACGGTGAAGCCCGGGTGGTATTTGCGGATGGCTTCGACGATGGTCAGGCGGTGGAAAGGCTTGGACAGATCGAGCTCGCGGCCCTGGTACTGGAAGACCTCGGTGCCCAGCGCTTCGCGCGCGGCGTGGCGGATCAGGCCTTCGGTGAAGTTCATCAGGCTCTGGTAGTTCGCGTAAGCCTCGTAGAACTCCATCATGGTGAATTCGGGGTTGTGACGCGGGCTGAGGCCTTCGTTGCGGAAGTTGCGATTGACCTCGAACACCTTCTCGAAACCGCCGACCACCAAGCGTTTGAGATAGAGCTCGGGGGCGATGCGCAGGAACAACTCCATGTCGAGCGCGTTGTGGTGGGTGGTGAAAGGTTTCGCCGAGGCGCCGCCGGGGATGGGGTGCATCATCGGCGTTTCGACCTCAAGGAAGCCGTCTTTCATCATGTAATTACGGATCGACTGCACCATGCGGCTGCGCGCCACGAAGGTGAAGCGCGACTGCTCGTTCATGATCAGGTCGAGATAGCGCTGGCGGTATTTGGTTTCCTGGTCGGTCAGGCCGTGGAATTTTTCGGGCAGCGGACGCAGGTTTTTGGACAGCAGGCGGATTTCGGCGCAATTGACGGTCAGCTCACCGGTCTTGGTCTTGAACAGGGTGCCGACCGCACCGACGATGTCACCGATGTCCCAGTGCTTGAAGTCAGCATGCACGTCTTCGCCCACGCCCTGGTTGCTCACATACAGCTGGATGCGGCCGGAGAGATCCTGAATGGTGGCGAAGCTGGCCTTGCCCATGACGCGCTTGAGCATCACGCGGCCGGCCACGCGCACTTCCACCGGCGTCTCTTCGAGTGCTTCGCGGGTTTTTTCGCCATAAGCCTCATCGAGCTTGCCGGCGGTGTTCTCACGCGAGAAGTCGTTCGGGTAGGCGCGCCCGGATTCGCGCCATGTCCGCAGTTTTTCGCGGCGCTCGGCGATGAGGTGGTTTTCGTCGGCGGAAGGCGTGGCGTTTTGTTCTGACATGTGTGGCTCGTTTGAATGATGGCGAGTCCGGCGCCGCGTCGTGGATGCACGCTGGCGCCGAAAAACCGCAATTTTCTCATAACCGCCGCGAGAAGTCGCTCGCGACGGGGTGTTCGTGCCAGGCGCCGGCGCATAAACAGCTTAATGATGGCGATTCGGTGCCGTAATACGAAAGACCTGTGGAAGACACGCATGCGAACCCGGACTGGCGACTCTCTTCTGGCCTTGCTCAAGGCCGCGCAACATCTGACCTCACTGCATGCGAGAGAGACGCTGTTGCGCGCGTTCTGTGTTGGCGTCCAGCGCGCGTTGCGCGCGGAGCGTTGTGAGCTGCGGGTGCTGGGGGTCGGGCTGGGGCGTCGGCAGCTCAAGAGCATCGGTTGGCGCAACAAAGCGGGCGCTGGCGGCGATTGGGACGATGCGGTCGACGGCCTGGACGGTCAGGTGCAAGACGTGTTTCTGGCGCAGGCGATCGACAATGGCGCGAGCGTGACCCGAGTCCACGATGCGGATGGCTGGCGGATGGCGTTTCCGGTGTTGCACGCCGGTCGTGTCCGATCGATTCTCGATGTCCATGCCACCACGGCGATTGCCGCTGTCACCGTCGACGGCGTTCGGGCCTATGTCCATTGTTTTGAGCGCTTGATGGCGCACTGGGACTACGCCAATCTGGATACTTTGACAGGCTTGCTCAACCGCAAGACCTTCGATGAACAGTTTGACCAGTTGATCGCGGTGGCTGAACGGGCGCGACGCCAGGACGGGGAGCGACGCGAAGATTCGGAGCTGCCCAGCCCGGCGTGGCTGGGGATTGTCGACATCGACCACTTCAAGCACATCAATGACACCTGGGGCCACCTGTTCGGCGACGAAGTCCTCATCCGCCTGGCCGACTGCATGCGCAGCGCGTTTCGCAGTTCCGACAAGCTGTTCCGTTTCGGTGGCGAGGAGTTTGTGGTGATGTTGCGCAACGTGCCGGCCGAGACTGTGAGCAGCATTTTCGAGCGTTTTAGGATCGCGGTCGAAACGCATGATTTTCCGCAAGTCGGGACCGTCACCTGTTCAATCGGATTCGCCCAGGTTGATGATCGGCTGCCCCCCGCCGAACTGCTCGGTCGTGCCGATTCAGCGCTCTACTATGGTAAAGAGCACGGTCGGAACTGCGTCTGGGCCTATGAAGACCTGGTGGCCGCTGGCGAGCTGGTCAGCACCACGGCGACCAGCAGCGCACAACAGGACGCCGACGAATACTTCTGACCGGGCGGCGTCCGGCGGTCAGTCTCGTTGGCGCTGCAGCACCCCGATTGGCGGCGCCCACTCTTCTGCCGGTGGTTTTTTGCGCGTGACCAGCGTGAGCTGCGCCGGCGCAAATACATTGGCGTTGTGCGTGACCGGGGTGGTGATCAGATATTGCGCGCGCGTGGCCCGCAGGAAGGCGCCGACACGGTCGATGTTGGCGACATCCAGGTGCGCAAACGGCTCGTCGATGAACACGAAGCCGCCGGGGCGGGTGTCGTCCATCAAGAGCGCAATCAGCAAAATCAGCGACTTCATCACCTGCTGGCCGCCCGAGGCCTCGCCGTCGTTCAGGCCGACCGCGCCCTTGCGGTCGAAGTCGAAGCGCACATCGAGTCCGGAGCGGTGCAGGGCGGTGTCGTCGTTGTCCAGGTGCGGCACCGGGCAGTCCACTTCGACATGCGCCAGCTCGCCCAGGGCCTTGAGGTTGCGGCTGTACTGGCGCACCGTGGCGCGCAGCTTGCCGATGTAGGCGCCGCGCGCCTCGTCGGTGTGACGGCGGGCCGTGGCGCAATAGCCCTGGCGGGTGGCGTAGTCGCGCTCGCGGCGGCCGAGGTCGTCGAGCAGGCGGTCGCGCAGGGTGAGCACGGCGGCGTCCTGCACCCAGTCGCCTTGCTCAATTCGCAAGCGCAGGCGCTCGGACTCGGCGCGTGCGCTGCGGGCGTCGCCGTAGCGCTCGGTGAGTGCTTCGATGCCTTCTCCTCGGCGCCAGCCGGCGGGCATGCCGCGACGCAGCCGGCGCAGGCGTTGCACTCGCTGGGCTTGCGACTGACGGCGCGGGCGGTCTTCGCTGTCGAGCAGGCCGAGGCGTTGTTCATGCGTGGCCAGTTCGCGTCGGCGGCGGTCGAGTTCGATCTGGATGCCGTTGAGTCGCTCGCCAATGCCATCGAGCGTGGCCTGCAATTCGGTGCGCTCGGCAATGGCGTCGGTCAGCGCTTTTTTCGCGACGGGCAGATCGCCTTCCGCTTCGGCAAAGGCTTGCGCGCGGGCAGCCAGTTGTGGCGCGGCGCTGAGGCCGAGCAACTGGCTGCGCAGGGTGTTGAGGCGGTCGCGCAGCACATCCATTTGCGGGCGCAGCGGGCTGAGCGCCTTGTCGAGCTCGCGCACATCGGCCGAGAGCGCGTCGATGCGCGCCTGGCGGGCCAGCTCGCCAAAGTGAAACTCGCGAGGACGGCCGAGGTGGCGGGCGCCGCGGCGCTCGCGGTGATAGGCATCGCGGGTGATCCACTCGGTATCGCGCGACAGCGCGCTGCCGGCGGCGGCGTCTTCGACGCGGGTGATGCGGTTCAGCAGGTCGGCCAGCCAGCGCGGCACCGGGCCGGCAAAACGCACGACTTCGGCCAGCGTGTCGCGTTGGGCGGGCGGCGCGTTTTCGCAGTCGGCGACGATGAAGTGACGGAAGCGCTCACGCTCGCCCAGCGCCCAGGCCTGATGGCGGTCGGCGGCGCGCTCGAGCAGCAGCACGTGGCGGTAGGGGCGCAGCACGGCCTCGATGGCGCCTTGCCAGGCGGCGTCGGTGATCTCGATGGATTCGCTGAGCGCGCTGTGCGCGATGCCGGCCTCGGTCAGTACGGCGCGGAAGGCGCGCACTTCGGGGTCGGAGGGCGGGCTGCTGCGTTCATGCGCGTGGGCCAGCGCGTCCTTGGCGGTTTCGAAGCGGGCGACGAGCTCGCGCTCCTGCGCGCGCAGCGCGGTCAGCTCGGCTTCGACCGACTCGTGTTCGGCTTCGATCGCGACGGCGTCCTGGCCCTCTTCGCGGGCCAGCAGTTCGCGCAGGGCGTTGCGCTCGGACAGCACACGTTCGAGATCGCGCACGCGGTCGTGGGCACTTAGGTGGCGCTGTTCGGTGTCCAGAAACTGGCTGCGGGCCTTGGCGCGGGCCTTCTCTTCGGCCAGACGCTCGGCGTCAACCTGGGCGATGCGCTGGCGGGCGGCGAGCAGGCCGGACTGGCGCTCGCGGCGCTCGCCGTCTTGTGTGCGCAACTGGCTGCGTTCGGCACGGATGTCTCGGCGCAGCTCAAAGGCTTCGAGGCGCGGAATGATTTCGGCGTCGAGCGCCGAGCGCTCGTCGGTGATCTGCTTCCATTCCAGATAGCGATCGGCCTCGAGGCGCTTGGCTTCGGCCTGGGCGCGCAGGCGGTCGAGGTCGATGGACAGGCTGTCGAGCTCGCGCTCGGCGTTTTGTTGCTCTTCGCGCGCGACGTCGTAGTTGTCGAGCACTTCCTTGTCGCCGAAGACATCGAAGACCAGTTCGAGCAGGGCTTTGGGCGCGTATTCGCACAGCTTGTCGGTGTCGCCTTGCTCCAGCGCCAGCACCTTGGCGATGGCCGGGGTCAGGCCGCCGGCGGCGAGACGGCTTTGATAGTCGCGCAGGCCGATCCAGTCGTTGCTGGTGTCGAGCGCTTCAATGTCGACGTCACCGTCGACGATGGTGTAGTCGCGCGTCCACTCGCCGCCTGCGCGGCGGATGCGGCAGGCCAGGGTGACGGTGTCGGCAAGGCAGGGGAAGAACGGTCGCCGCCCGGTGGCGCCGGGCAGGTTGGCGACGGTGGCGCGGATCCACGCATGGCTGCGGTTGGCGCGGCGCACATAGCGGCGGAAGTCGCGCTTGCCCGAGCAGCGCAGCGCAAACAGTGTGCGCAGGGCGTCGAGCAAGGTGGTTTTGCCGGAACCGTTGGGGCCGACGATGGTGATGATCTGGGCGTCCAGCGGCAGCGTGAAGCGGCGCCAGAAGTCCCAGTGGACCAGTTCGATCTGTTTGATATGGAACATCGTTTTCGGCGTTGATCAGCGCAGGCTGCGGCCACAGCCGCCGTCGCGCATGCGTTGTTGGTAGCGCTGCTTGCTTTCGGTGAGGCGCTGGATGCGGCTGCGGTTGCCTTCGCGAGCGATGCTGGCGTTTAGCTTGGCGATGGCACTTTGATAGCGTGCGCAGTTGCGGTCGCTTTGCGCGGGTTTTGTGCGATAGCTGCTGGTGTCGTCGCCGCCGGCACGCGCGCTGCTCAGGGCGTGCGCTTGCGCTGAGGCGAGAGCAACGCAGAATACGAAAAGGGCTTGGAAAAAGCGTGTCATCAGAAAACCTCGGAACCGGGTTCAGGCATGTCGCCGTCGAATTCGTCTTCATCGTCGGCGCCGGCCAGGGCAAAGGCGTCGGCGGCGGGCGGCGGGTGGCCGGCGTCGGAGAGCACGCCGGCGAGGGTGCCGTGAATGATGCGGTCGGCCATCAGGCGGTAGTCGAGGGCGACGTCGAGCAGCGGGCCTTCGAGCAGCATGCCGCCGCGGCGCTCGATGAAGCCGAGGCGGGCGAGCCGGCCGAGCATGAAGTTGCGCACCTTGGTCTTGCCGCCGAGGCGCGGGCCGAAGTCGGCGATCAGCGAGGCTTCGGAGACGCCGGCCGAGACCTCTGCGCCATGGGCGACAGGTTGCTCGGCGGCAAAGAGCTCTTCCTGCCCTTCATTGGCGAGGTTCTGGCGGGTGACCTGGCGCTCGCGCTTGGGCAGGATGATCAGCGCCCAAAGCACCACCAGCAGCGCGATTTCGTCGCGGGTGAGGCCCATGTTGCTGGCCTGGTATTCGCGGCCGCTGCCGAAAGTCGGCTCGAGCGCGTCGGGCGTGAGACCGACGGCGACATGCGCGGCGTAGGGGTTGTCGAGCAGGCGCAGGCCGACGCTGGCCAGGCGCTGATCGATCTCGTGGCGGAAGGTTTCGTCGATGAGCGCGCGGCGCACCATTGGGTCCTTGCGCGGTAGCCAGCGCTGGGCGATGAGGCGCGCGGTGAGGGCGCGGATGTCGTGTTCCATGGGCGCGTCAGTCCGTGGTTTGGGGGCTCAGGCGGCGGATGCTGCCGGCGCTGATGCGGGCGATTTCGTCGTGGCCGACGTCGACCAGCGTGGTATTGAAGTCGACTTTGAGGGGCAGGCGCATGAAGGCGCCGATGGGGCCGTCGCCGGGTGCGCTGTCCTGGCTGTCGGCGAGCAGGGCGAGCAGCGACAGGCGATAGGCGGCGTGGCCGAAACCGCCGCCCGCGACCATGTCGTGCAAGGTGGCGGGCTCGGTGTCAATGGCGTCGAGCCGGTCGGCAAAATGGGTGAGCAGGCGCAGGTCTTCTTCTTCGGGCGCGAGCGCGGTGGGGGCCGTGTCGGCGGCGGGCAGGGTGGTGTCGTCGGCCTCGCCGCGTAGCAGGTCGCAGAGTGCGGTTTCAGCGCGGTCGAGCAGTTCGTGCCCCCCGGCGAGCAGCGGGATGTGCGGGGTGTCGGTGATGGCGTCGAAGGCCATGGCCGCCAGCGCATCCATGCTTTGCTGGCCGAGCCAGGCGGTGACGTCGCTGGACGAAATGCCGGAGCTGCCAAGCGTGACGCGCTGGGTTTCGATTTTGTTGAGCGCGCGCTGGAAGGCGGCGTCTACCCGCGCCAGCCGCGATTGCGCCAAACCGATGCGCTGGGCGATGCGGGCGACGTCGAAGGGCGCTTCGGGGTCGGACAGCAAGGAGCGCAGGATGTCGGTGCCGCGATCAAGCCATTTGCCGTTGGCCGAGAGCCGGCGGCGTGACTCGACGATGCGGAACTCGGAGCCCGAGGCGATGGCCTCTTCAAAGTGCAGCGTGAGGTCGTTGAGTTTGGACAGCAGATGCCCCAGCGCCTCGGCGGTGATGCTGTCGGTGGCTTGCAGGCCGGCGAGCTGGGCGGTGAGGAAGCCGAGTTCGGCGTCTTCGGACTCGCCAAAGCGCAGCAGCATGCCCAGCGCAGCGACGGCATTTCTACCCGCGTCCGACAGGTGGTAGAGCCCGTCGTCGGCGTAGCTGATCAGGCCCGATTCGCGCAGGCGCTTGAGCGTGGTTTCGAGCTTGACCGGGTCGAGGTAGGCGAAGCGGCGGCGCAGCGCGTCGGGCGACCAGCGCGGGTGATCGACGTCGCGGCCGACTTCGCGCAAGACGAGCAGGCGCAGCAAGACCTCCGCCTCGCTGCCGCGAAACAGGGAGATGAAGGTGTCAATAACCGGCTGCGCCGCGGCGAGTGCCGAGAGTTCGGGCACATCGTCCACAGCGTAGCCGGGCGCGAGATAGTCTGCGAGGTCCTGATCGGTCATGCCGGTTTTGCGCCCAGTGCGTGCAGCGCCTTAAACGGCTTGCTTGAGGCTGGCCTCGATGAACTTGTCGAGGTCGCCATCGAGCACGCCCTGGGTGTTGCCGACTTCGTAGTTGGTACGCAGATCCTTGATGCGCGACTGATCGAGCACGTAAGAGCGGATCTGGTGGCCCCAGCCGATGTCGCTCTTGGCGTCTTCGAGCGCCTGTGCTTCGCTCTGGCGCTTGCGCAGCTCAAGCTCATACAGCTTGGCCTTGAGCATCTTCCAGGCTTCGTCCTTGTTGCGGTGCTGCGAGCGGTCGTTCTGGCACTGCACGACAATGCCGGTCGGGTTGTGCGTCAGACGCACGGCCGAGTCGGTCTTGTTGATGTGCTGACCGCCCGCACCCGAGGCGCGGTAGGTGTCGGTGCGCACATCGGCCGGGTTGATGTCGATCTCGATGGAGTCGTCGATTTCCGGGTAGATGGACACCGAGCAGAAACTGGTGTGGCGACGCGCGTTGGAGTCGAACGGCGACTTGCGTACCAGACGGTGAATGCCGTTCTCGGTGCGCAGGAAACCGAAGGCGTACTCGCCGGTGACCTTGATCGTGGCGCTCTTGATGCCCGCGACTTCGCCGTCGGATTCTTCGAGGAGTTCGGTGGTGAAGCCCTTGCGTTCGCAGTAGCGCAGATACATGCGTTCGAGCATGCCCGCCCAGTCCTGGGCTTCGGTGCCGCCGGCGCCGGCCTGAATGTCGATGAAGCAGGCGTTTTCGTCCATGGGGCCGGAGAACATGCGGCGGAATTCGAGCCCGCCCACGACTTCTTCGAGCGCCTTGGCGTCGGTCTCGATGGCTTCGAGCGTGTCGTCGTCGCCCTCGGATTCGGCCATTTCGAACAGGTCAAGCAGATCGCCCGATTGCTGAGCGACATGCTGAAGCGTGACGACCACGCCTTCTAGCAGCTTCTTTTCCTTGCCCAGCGCCTGACCGCGCGCAGCGTCGTTCCAGACGGCAGGGTCTTCGAGGGCGATGTTAACTTCTTCTAGTTTTGAGGCTTTTTCATCGTAGTCAAAGATACCTCCGAAGTTCTTCCCCGCGGCGCTTCAAGTCCGCAAGGGCTTCGGCGATATCGTTGATGCGTTCTGCGTCCATGGTCGAGGGCTCCGGCTGATCAATGCAAACCGCGCATTATACAGCCAGCGCCTCCCGGATCGGCAGCTTACTGGCCAAGACTGGCATAGGCGATGGGTGTGCCAGCCGGGCTGGTGATGGTGGCCAGTGCGCGATAGGCCTTGGCCTGCACGACATCGGGCAGGCGCACGAAATTGGCTTTGCTGGCCAGCTCGTCGCCGTGCATGAAGGCGTGAGTGAAGAAGCGCAGCGTGGCGATGCCCGTCGTCTCGTCCATGATCTTCGGCAGGAGCACGAAGGTGCCCATGGTGATCGGCCAGCTGTCGGCGCCCGGCTGGTCGGTCAGGGTCTGGGTGAACTCGCCGGCGCTCTGCCAGGGGCTGGCGCTCAGGGCGGCGCGAAAATGCTCGATGGTCGGCGGCACGAAGACGCCCGCACGGTTCTTCATGATGGCACCGCTGAGCTTGTCCTTTAGTGCATAGGTGTAGTCGACATAGCTGATTGCGCCGGGCGTTGCCTGCACGGCCTTGACCACGCCTCCGCTGTTCGGGGTGGCGATGACCCCGTCGAACCACTGGATGCGGTTGGCGGCGCCATGTTGAGATTTCCACGCCGCGCTGACCTTCGACAGGTAGTCGGTGAAGTTATAGGTGGTGCCCGAGCCGTCGGCACGCACCACCACTCGGATATCGGCGGTGGGCAGTGGCGCGCCCGGGTTGAGCGCGACGAGCGCCGGGTCATTCCAGCGGGTGATCTTGCCCATGAAAATGCGCACCAGCGTGTCGCCATCGAGGTGCAGCGTGTGGGCCTTGAGCTCGGGCAGGTTGTAGAAGGGCACGACACCACTGACCACGGTGGGCACCACCACGAGCGCGTCCTTGTCGAGCGAAGCTCTGTCCGGCGCCACGTCTGAGGCGCCAAACTCAACATCACGCGAGCGAATCGCCGCAACGCCTTTCGAGGAGCCCACCGACGCGTATTCCACGGGATTTCCACCCGCCTTGGCGAAGGCGTCGGCCCAGGTGGTGTAGATGTGCTTGGCGGCTGAGGAACCCGCGCCACGGACGGTCAATGGCGTGTCGGCATGAGCAAGCCCCTGGGTCAGGGCGAGCGCAACGACGATGAATCGGATCAGGGTAGAGACCACGGGCGGTATATCCAAAGTAATAATTCAGGCGGGCGCATTCTGCCGCCCGAATGTGTCGAGGATATGAATTTTGTTAAGGGTGCATGAACGACAGCATGAGCCGCTCGGGCTACCGGACGGCCACGCCCTTGACGAGCGCCCAAACATGCTTGCCCGCATGCAAATCCAGGCGCGCCCGCGACAGACGAGTGATGCGGGCGAGCAGGTGGGTCTCGCCGACTTGCAGGCGCACCAGGCAGTGTGCCGGGTTCGGGTCGTCCGACACCTCCACGATCTGCGCCTGCAGATGGTTGAGTACGCTGCTGTCGGCAGGTGGGTGCAGGGAGATCGCGATGTCGCGTGCGGCGATGCGAGCCCGAGCAGCCGCGCCGATCGGCCGGTCGACCGCGCTCACGATCAGTTCGCCGCCGGCAAAGGCGAGGGTGCTGAGGTGATGTGCTGGATTATGGTGCCGGACGGTGGCCTGCACTACTGCGCCCGCATGCGCGCCATGGGCCAGCGGCAGGTCGCAGCGGGTGAGGATTGTATTGGTCGGGCCATCGGCAATCAGGCGACCGGCCGACATCAGCAACAGATGGTCGGCGAGGCGGGCGACTTCTTCGATTGAGTGGCTTACGTAGATGATCGGAATGCCGAGTCGCTCGGGGAGCTGCTCCAGCGTATCGAGAATGGCGTCGCGGCCGTCAGCATCGACTGCTGACAGCGGCTCGTCCATCAGCAGTAATCGCGGCTGGGCCAGCAGTGCGCGGGCGATGGCGACGCGTTGGCGCTCGCCGCCGGAGAGGTGCGAAGGCGCGCGGTCGAGCAGATGGCCGACGCCCAGCCAGGCCACGGCGTCGTCAAAGCGGATCGTGTGCGCGGTGCTGCGGGCGCGCTTCAGCCCGAAGGCGAGATTGTCGCGGACCGTCAGATGGGCGAACAGACTCGCTTCCTGAAAGACGTAGGCCAGTTCGCGCTGGTGGGTCGGCACTCGGCGTGTTGCGGCGTCATCTTGCCAAGCGGTGTCGCCGAGCCGGATCTGACCCCGTCCGCCGGACTCCAGGCCGGCGATCATGCGCAGGAGCGTGGTTTTTCCGGAGCCGGAGGGGCCGAACAGCGCGGTGACGCCGCGCGGCGGCAGTGTTGCCGCGGCCTGAATGCTGAGCTGGGGCAGGTCGAGCGCGAGATCGAAGTGCAGGGCGCCGTCGTGGTTCATCGGCGGGCCTGCCGGTCGTTGAGCGTGTGGAGCGCGAGCAGCACGATAAAGGAGAAAGCCAGCAAGCCACCCGCGAGCCAGTGCGCCTGCGTGTACTCCAGGGCCTCGACATGATCGTAGATCTGGATGGCGACGACACGTGTTTCGTTGGGAATGTTGCCGCCGATCATCAGCACCACGCCGAATTCGCCGACCGTGTGGGCGAAGCCGAGTACGGTGGCGGTCAGAAAGCCTGGGCGGGCCAGCGGGAACACCACCGAGAAAAAGGCGTCGATCGGCCGGGCGCCGAGCGTGGCGGCGACTTCCAGCGGGCGCGGGCCAATGGCGATGAAGGCATCGCGGATCGGCTGGACGACGAAGGGCAGCGAGTAGATCAGCGAGCCGATGACCAGCCCGGCAAAGGTAAAGGGCAGGGCGCCAAGGCCGATCTCGGAGGTCAGGCGACCAAGCGGGCCGTTAGGGCCCATGGCAACCAGCAAATAGAAACCGAGCACGGTCGGCGGCAGGATCAGCGGCAGGGCGACCAGCGCATTCACCGCGCCGCGCCATCGTGCGCGCGAGTGGGCGAGCCACCACGCCAGCGGCGTACCAAGGAGCAGCAGCAAGACCGTGACCGTCAGCGCGAGTTTGAGCGTGAGCCAGATGGCGTCGACGTCGGCGGGGCTGAGGATGGCGTTCATTCGGTGTCGTAACCGTGCTGGCGAATGATCTGGCGTGCCGTTTCACTTTTCAGGAAGACCATGAAATCGCGCGCCGCAGGCTTGTCCTTGCTGCGTGAAAGCAGGGTGGCGGCCTGGCGAATCGGCGGGTGCAGGTCCGCAGGCACCAGCCAGCCGGAGCCGCGGATCAAGGCGCCGTTCTGACTCACCTGAGACCACGCGACAAAACCGAAGGCGGCGTTGCCGGTGGCGACAAATTGAAAGGTCTGGCCGATGTTCTCGCCTTGCACCAAGCGGGACGCAAGCGTCGCGCTCAGGCCGAGGTTTTCGATGGCGGCGGCGGCGGCGGTTCCGTAGGGCGCGGTGACTGGATTGGCGACCGCGACCCGGCCGCCATCGGCAATGCGCAAGACGTCCGGGCGGATGTCGCGGTTGGTTTCTGCCTGCCACAGGACCAGGCGGCCGATGGCGTAGATGAAGCGGCTACCTTGAACTGCAAACCCTTCATCTTCCAGACGTGCCGGACGTGCTTCGTCTGCCGACAGGAAGACATCAAAGGGTGCGCCGCGTTGGATCTGGGCGTAAAACTTGCCGGTCGAGCCTGTAGACAGGCGGACGCGATGGCCGGTGGCTTCGGAAAAAGCGGGTGCGAGGGCCTCGATTGGCTTGATGAAGTTCGACGCCACCGCGACCGTAATCTCGCCGCCGGTTGCAAACGGTGCAATCAGCAGCAAGAGGGCGGCGCACAGTGAGCGAAGGGTTTTGGGCACGGCGGGTTTGGGTAAGCGTTATTGTTGGCGAACGATAACGCATTTTGCCAGGCGGCGGATCAAATCCAGATCAACCCGTTTGTCGATGACGCATGGGGTGTTGCGAAAAGTCGTTCCGTCAGCGGATGGGGTGCTTGCTTAGTCAGTACCGAGCTTGCGCGTGGTGGCGATGCCGCTCAGGTCTTGTCTCGCATCAGGCGGCCTTTCTCGCGCTCCCACTCACGGGCTTTTTCGGTCTCCCGCTTGTCGTGCTGCTTTTTGCCTTTGGCCAGGCCGACGGTCGCTTTGATCCGCCCCTTTGAATAATGCAGATCGAGGGGCACCAGCGTAAAGCCGGCGCGCTCGACCTGCCCGAGGAGGCGATCGATCTGCGCGGCATGGAGCAGCAGCTTGCGGGTGCGGACCGGGTCGGCATGGATGTGTGTCGAGGCCGAGGTCAGAGGCGTGATGTGCATGCCGAGGATGAAGATCGCGCCATCGCGGATCAGCACGTAGGCTTCCTTGATATTGGCGCGGCCTGCGCGGATCGCTTTCACTTCCCAGCCCTCGAGCACGAGGCCGGCTTCGATCTTCTCTTCAATGAAGTAATCGTGGAAAGCTTTGCGATTGTCGATGATGCTCATGACGTCCCGGTCGGCCATATCGGCCAGCATGCGGTAAAATCGGGCATTCTAGCAGTTCCGCTATCTTCCGCCCCGAACACATGGCCGCCGTCAAAAAAGTTGTCCTGATCGAATTCACCCCCGCCGAGATGTTCGCGCTCGTCGACCAGGTCGAGGACTATCCCAAGTTCTTGCCGTGGTGTGGCGGGACCGAGCTGATTGAGCGCAGCGATACGCTGACCGCCGCGACGCTGCATATCAACTACCACGGCATCAAGGCGCATTTTTCAACCGAGAACACCAAGCTGCCGCCGCGGGAGATGCACATCCGCCTCAAGGAAGGCCCGTTCGAGCACCTCGATGGGGGTTGGGTCTTCACGCCGCTGGGCGATACCGCCTGCAAGGTCGAGTTCAGCCTCAACTACCAGTTTGCCAGCCGTTTGCTCGAGAAAGTGCTCGGGCCGGTCTTCAATCATATTGCCAACACCTTTGTCGACGCCTTCGTGAAGCGCGCCGGGCAGGTCTATCGGAGCGCCTGATTTCATGGCTGAACAGATTTCCGTCGAAGTGGTCTACGCGCTGCGCGAGCGTCAGGATGTGGTGCGGGTCAAGGTACCGGAAGGCGCGACGGCACAGGATGCAATCGAGGCGTCCGGTCTGCTGCAGAAATATCCCGAAATCGATTTGAGCGGCGCCAACAAAGTGGGGATCTACGCCAAGCTGGCGCCCCTATCGAGCGTGTTGCGGGAGCGCGATCGCGTCGAAATCTATCGTCCCCTGATTGCCGATCCGAAAGAGGTGCGCCGCAAGCGGGCCAAAGAGGGCAAGGCCATGACGAAGGGCGGTGGCGACGACAAAGCATCGGCAGACGAGGCGCAGTAAGTCGGCCGCCAATAAAAGTAAAGGCCCCGGGTTGCTGGGGCCTTTACTTATTGGGTGCTCGGTGTGCGAATGGTCGGCAAGCTTACTCGCAGGCGCGCTTCATGATGTTGCGGCTGCGTTCCATTTCTTCGGCGCGACCAGCGTCGTCCAGCACTTCGCGCTCGCCGGCATTGTTGATACGTTGCACGCGCCCACCGCTTTCAAGCAGCTTGAGCTGGGCGGTTGCCTGTTCGCAGGCTTCTTTCTTGCGGCGTGCCTGCTCGGCCTCTTCGTTGGCCTTGGCGGTGTTTTCGGTCGCTTCAGCCTTGCGCTTGGCGAAGTCAGCGTTTTTTTCGGCCCAGGTGGTGGGGGCGTCGGCGGTGCTCTGTGCTGCACCACCTGCCGGCGGTGCGCTGCTTGTGCGAGGGCCGGTCCGGATGCCGGTTGCCTTGGCCTCTACGCCAGCCGGCGGCGTATCGGAAAAATGGCGTTTTCCGTTGGCGTCAGTCCATTCATAGACCTGGCCGGCAAAAACGATGCTCGAAACCAGCGTCAGGAGAAGTAGCGGTGAGTAGCGAAGTCGCATTGAGATCAAGCCTTGCAGGATTGAGTGTCCAATCGGTCAGGGCCGGCGCGAAAAGGCGTTGCGCCGATGGTCAATGTCATTGTAATCGGATCTGCGCCCCTGGGCGGAAACGAAATGGCCGTGCGGTGTGTAGATGGTCACGGCCCGCTTCGTCGGAGGCGTGGTCTGGTCAGTCGCGGAGCGCCAAAAGCGCGAGTTTCCTACGCGGGACTCAACAGACTGAAGATCCATCTGTATAATACGGATTTGGTTGAAAGGATTATAGCCATGCGCGTGATTCAGAAGGCGCTGACGTTCGATGACGTCCTTCTTGTCCCCGCCCATTCCGACGTCCTCCCCAAGGATGTCAGCCTCCAGACGCAGCTGACCCGGAACGTTCGATTGAACATTCCGCTGGTGTCGGCTGCGATGGATACGGTCACCGAAGCCCGGCTCGCGATTGCGCTCGCCCAGGAAGGCGGAATCGGCATTGTTCACAAGAATTTCTCGGCCAAGCAACAGGCGGCCGAGGTTTCCAAGGTCAAGCGGTTTGAGTCCGGCGTCCTGAAGGACCCGATCACCATTCCGTCCGACATGAGCGTCCGTGAGGTCGTCGCCCTGACGCGCCTCAACAAGTTCTCGGGCTTGCCGGTGGTCGATGATGGCAAGGTGGTGGGTATTGTCACTAACCGCGACCTGCGTTTCGAGATCAATCTGGATCAGCCGGTGTCGTCAATCATGACGCCGCGTGAGCGTCTGATTACGGTGCCCGAAGGCGAAAGCCTCGAGGTGGCCCAGAAGCTGATGCACAAGCACCGCCTTGAGCGTGTGCTGGTCATCAACGGCTCTGACGAGCTGCGCGGTCTGATCACCGTCAAGGACATGCTCAAGTCGACCGAGCACCCCAATGCCGCCAAGGATGAGCACGGTCGTTTGCGCTGTGGCGCTGCGGTGGGTGTGGGCGAAGGCACCGAAGAGCGGGTCGAACGTTTGGCTGAAGCCGGCGTCGACGTGATCGTGGTGGATACCGCACATGGTCACTCGCGTGGCGTGCTTGAGCGGATTCGCTGGGTGAAGAAGAACTTCCCGCACGTCGAGGTGATTGGCGGCAATATCGCCACGGGCGATGCCGCACTGGCCTTGCTGGACGCGGGTGTCGATGGCGTCAAGGTCGGCATCGGGCCGGGCTCGATCTGCACCACGCGTATCGTGGCCGGCGTGGGCGTGCCGCAGATCACTGCCATTTCCAATGTGTGCAAGGCGCTGGCCGGCACTGGCGTGCCGATGATCGCCGACGGCGGCATCCGGTATTCCGGTGATATCGCCAAGGCGATCGCGGCCGGTGGCAATGCGGTGATGCTGGGCGGTTTGTTTGCCGGTACCGAAGAAGCGCCGGGCGAAACCGTGTTGTACCAGGGTCGTTCGTACAAGTCCTACCGCGGCATGGGTTCGCTGGGGGCGATGCAGCAGGGTTCTGCTGATCGTTACTTCCAGGACGCGTCGTCCAATACCGACAAGCTCGTGCCCGAGGGTATCGAAGGTCGGGTGCCTTACAAAGGCCCGGTGACCGCGGTGATCCACCAGTTGATCGGTGGCCTGCGTGCGTCGATGGGTTATGTGGGCGCGGCGAGCATCCCCTTGATGTACGAGCGTGCACAGTTTGTCGAGATTACCTCGGCCGGTGTGCGTGAGTCGCATGTCCATGATGTGCAGATCACCAAGGAAGCGCCCAACTACCACGTGGATTGATCCGCGTACCGTTTGCACAAGGCGGCTTCGGCCGCCTTTTTTCCATTTCCAGCTGAGCGAAAACCATGGCGCATCAGAAAATTCTCATCCTTGATTTCGGTTCCCAGTTCACCCAGTTGATCGCCCGTCGTGTGCGCGAACAACAGGTGTATTGCGAAATTCACCCCTGCGACGTGTCCGACGAGTTTCTGCGCAATTTTGGCGCGGACGGCATCATCCTCTCGGGTGGTCCGAATTCGGTGTACAGCGAGATCGAAAGCGCACCGCAGGCCGTATTCGAACTCGGCAAACCGGTGTTCGGCATCTGCTATGGCATGCAGACCATGGCCGCGCAACTCGGTGGCAAGGTCGAAAGTTCCGAAACCCGCGAGTTCGGCTATGCCGAGGTGCGCGCCCAGGGGCATTCGAAGCTGTTTGAAAATATCCAGGACCGCAGCAACGACCAAGGTCACGGCCTGCTGGATGTGTGGATGAGTCATGGTGACAAGGTCACCGAACTGCCGCCGGGTTTCCGCCTGATCGGCAGCAACGCATCCACGCCGATTGCGGCCATGGCCGACGAAGAGCGCGGCTTCTACGGCGTGCAGTTCCATCCCGAGGTGACTCATACCCTCAAGGGCAAGGACATCATCACCCGCTTTGTGCATGACATCTGCGGTTGCGGTCATGACTGGAACATGCCCGACTACGTGGCCGAAGCTGTCGCGGCCATCCGCGAGCAGGTGGGTGATGAGGAAGTGATTCTCGGCCTCTCCGGTGGCGTGGATTCTTCCGTGGCGGCGGCCCTGATTCATCGTGCGATCGGCGACCAGCTGACCTGCGTGTTTGTCGACAACGGCTTGCTGCGTCTGAACGAGGCCGAGCAGGTGATGCTCACCTTTGGCCGCAACCTGGGCGTCAAGGTCATCCATGTCGATGCGACCGAGCAGTTCCTCGGCCATCTCGTGGGCGTGAGTGACCCGGAGCAGAAGCGCAAGATCATCGGTCGGGAGTTTGTTGAGGTTTTCCAGGCGCAGGCCGAGAAGCTGCCCAAGGCGCGCTGGCTGGCGCAGGGCACCATTTACCCTGACGTGATCGAATCGGCCGGCGGCAAGAACAAGAAGGCCCACACCATCAAGAGCCACCACAACGTTGGCGGCTTGCCCGAGACGCTCAACCTCAAACTGCTTGAGCCGCTACGCGAGCTGTTCAAGGATGAGGTGCGCGAACTCGGCATCGCCCTTGGCTTGCCGCACGACATGGTGTATCGCCACCCCTTCCCGGGGCCGGGCCTGGGCGTACGCATCCTTGGTGAGGTCAAGAAGGAATTCGCCGACCTGTTGCGTCGTGCCGACGCCATCTTCATTGACGAGCTGCGCGCGGCGGACTGGTATGAAAAGACCTCGCAAGCGTTCGCCGTCTTCTTGCCGGTCAAGAGCGTTGGCGTGATGGGCGACGGCCGCACCTACGAGTATGTGGTTGCCTTGCGTGCCGTGCAGACGCAGGATTTCATGACAGCGTTGTGGGCCGAATTGCCGCATACGCTGCTGGCGCGGGTCAGCAACCGCATCATCAACGAAGTGCGCGGCATCAACCGGGTGGTGTACGACATCTCAGGCAAGCCGCCAGCGACGATCGAGTGGGAATGATTCGATAGCATCTCACTGGGTCCAATAGCGGCCCATGGATCCACAAAAGCCCTTGATTCTTCAAGGGCTTTTGTTTTTTATCGTCCCGCAACGTGCAAGCAGATCCGAAAATTTTCGACGGTGAAAATGACGGTATAGTTTGTGTGAGCAGTGCAGAAAACTGTTTACCGTTTTTTTATCCGTCGACGGTAAACAGGAAATCTATAGAGGACAATGCGATGGCCCTGAGCGACCTAAAACTGAAAAGCCTCAAGCCTCGGGAAAAGGCTTACAAGGCCACAGACCGTGATGGTATGTATGTAGTGGTTTCGCCAAAGGGAGTTCTGACTTTTCGCTACGACTATCGCTTGGCGGGCCGGCGCGAAACACTAACGTTGGGCCGGTACGAAGCCTTCCAGGCCAGTCAGCCCAAGCGTGAGCCTAAGTCCATCAAGTATGGTGATCCCTTGTCTCTGGCCGATGCGCGCGATCTGCTGGCACGGGCGAAAAATTGTGTTAGCCGTGGTGAGTCACCGTCGCGAGACAAAGCCGGCGGAAAACGGGGATGTCGGGAGTCGTTCACCTTTAGTGCGTTTGCTGAAATATGGCTGCGTGACGCGGGCCTTGCCGACAGTACCGTAGCCATGCGTAAGAGCATTCTCGATCGTGATGTACTGCCGAGGTTGGGCAACCGAAAACTTGAGGAAATCACGCCGACTCAAGTGCTCGATTTGTGCGAGAGGATCAAGGCCCGGGGAGCACCGGCCACAGCAGTACACGCCCGCGAAATTATCCAGCAGGTTTTCCGTCACGCCATGGCGCGCGGCGTCTCGATCGATAACCCCGCCGAGAAGATAAAAGCCTCAGCCATTGCGACTTTCAAACCGCGGGAGCGAGCACTGACTCCGGTAGAGATCAGAACGTTCTTTACTGTTCTCGATACTGTCGGGACATTGCCAACACTCAAATTGGCCCTCCGATTTATCCTTCTGACTCTATGTCGCAAGGGGGAACTGCTTCAGGCGACGTGGAAGGAAATAGATTTTGAAGAGGGAACCTGGACCGTACCCGGCGTACGCATGAAGGCCCGCCGACCACATGTGGTCTACCTTAGTCAGCAAGCGCTCGATCTGCTGGTAGGGCTCAAGACTTGCGCCGGCAGCAGCCCCTACTTGCTCCCCGGTCGATATGAAACGGACCAGCCGATGAGTGCGGCGACTCTCAATCGCGTGATCACCTCAGTAGTCGTAAAGGCTCAAAATGAGGGGCACGAGCTTCCACATTTCTGTGTTCATGATCTGCGCCGGACCGGTTCGACGCTGTTGCATGAGGCTGGATTCAATACCGATTGGATCGAAAAGTGCTTGGCCCATGAGCAGCGAGGCGTTCGCGCCGTCTACAATAAAGCCGAGTACCGCGAGCCGCGTCGTGAAATGCTCCAGGATTGGGCGAATATGCTAGATGATTGGATCGTCGGCGCAAAAAAATTTCCCCGCGAACCGGGATAGAGGTGTAGGTCCGCGTTTTCTTCAGGCTATCTTGGACTAGCTTAGTATTGGCATATGTGAGTGCCGGTGTTGTTGTCCAAACACATGGGTCGATGGAATTGCTGAGGGTTTGTACCTCTGTGCTGTCATCAGCCCCTTCCTTGGTTGCTTTTATCGAAATGCGATCGAAAGCGCGGTTCTGTGGACGAGTATTCGCAGCGTTGTTTTGGTTTAGCGCAGTCACGCTGTCTCAGGTGTTAGTTCCAAGGTGACGGCATGTCGATTGAGATTAAAAATGTGCGAATTCTCAGGCTTCCCGAGGTTTTGAGGCTCACAGGGCTGGGGCGTAGTTCGTGTTACCGTTTCATTGCGCAGGGGCGTTTCCCGCGTCAGGTTGAACTCGGGGGAGGCCGCGCGGTAGGGTGGATCGAGTCTGAGATCCTAGCGTGGATCCTATCGCGGCGCCGTCGATGTGGGTAATGCGTTGATACTGAGTCGGGTGGCGGCTAGCACAAGCTGGGAGTGACCGGCCTCGGCTCGGCCGCTGGTGCCAAAGTGACTGGTACGAAGCGCGCCTCGGCGGACGGGGCAAGCGAAACAGCCTCGCGTCTGCGACGACTGGGCGGCTCGACGCCGCGTTTGCGCAGCCACCGGCGCACATGGGGCGTTTAAGCCATTGGCCCGCGCCACGCCCGCCACCGACACCCCGGGCGCGCTGCATGCCCAGATAACGGGTTGCTTGAATGCTTCACTGTGCGTGTGCCGACGCCGGCGCGGGATAACGACGTCCATAGTGTCCACCATCGAAATTGGTGGACACGATCTTCAGAGCACTACCGCGTGAAGAACAAATGGGTTCGCCGTGCCCTTACAGAGAATCGGCAAATTTGCCGAGTAATACGACAGTCGATCGAAGGATAAGTTTGGCGGCTTGAACTGCGGCCAAAAAGTGGCTGGAAATGGTGTCGTTTTTTCAGGAGTGTGGGTGTGTTTTTGCTTCAGACTGGTCGAACCATTGAAATGACGTGAGAATTTGATCTATGCCTGAAGCGCGCGCACCTACCCCGAGGAGTCCTCTCCCGCTGCCCGAAGTCAAGCGGAATCCAGCGTTCTCACGAAGTTCGGATAGCCAACAGATAGTTGTCGAATGTTTTCTGGCCGATTCGGTCTTGTCACAATGCGCTCGGAAGCTTGGCGATGCACTGAGATTGCAGCGTCGAGTGCATCGCTTCACAAAGAAATCTGAACTACGCCAGTCAAGTCATGGCCTGGCACTCATTGTTAGGAGGGGATGATGAGTGCCAGCTCAGATACCTGCGATTTTAAGATGTTCAACAATGATGAACTGCGAAGGTTGATTGTGGCGGCTACAACTGAGCTCACAAGCCGCGAAAACTCGTGCGTGCGTATCGAAATCGAGTTTGATTCATATAACCAATATCGCTTCAGCAAGCCATGGATTGCTCGGGTCGTTGATTGGCCCGTTGGAGGCCACTGCGAGCTCAGGTTTGGTGTCTATCAAGGAGATGCTGACGGTGGGTTCGTAGAGATAACTGCGAACATTGGCGATGTGGTCCGGTGGGGACAAAAGAGCTCTAGTGTTACGAAGACGTTTTCGCGATGGGGCATTGTTCAGGCCGATGGAAGGATAACGCGCGTTTCGCAGGCTGTTGCGTTTAGGGCGTTTCGCGACTCCGCCGAGCCAAGCCTTGATACTGAAACGCTCGGGCATTGACCTGCCCCCTTCAGCCATACCACTCAATTGGAGAGAGGCCCAGGGGTTAGCAGAATAGCTGCTTGTGATTCGGTTGTGGGTTGCCATGCATCGCCAGAGCTCTGGCGATGCATGGCGGCGAATGCTGCGGGTGGGATGCGCCCGATCGTGCCGTGTGGTCTGACCTCGTTGTAGTCCTGACGCCATATGGCGATCGCTTCTCGGGCCTGGGCCAGTGTTTCAAACCAGCTCTCGTTCAGACACTCATCCCGGAACCTGCCGTTGAAGCTTTCGATGTAGCCGTTTTGCATCGGCCGTCCAAGCTGGATCAGGATGTTCTCGATTCCCCGGGCCTGCGCCCAGTTCATAAAGGCCCTGCTGGTGAACTCCGGGCCGTTGTCGGTGCGTACGGCACGTGGATAGCCCCGGAATCTGGCGGCTTGCTCGAGCACCTGAATCACATGGCTGCCCGGCATGGCATGGGCGACGGCGATATCGATGCACTCGTGGCTGAAGTCGTCGGCCACGGTCAGACATTTGAGCCGGCGACCGTTGGCCAGTGCATCACTGACGAAGTCCATGCTCCATACCTCGTTAAGTCTTGTCGCTGCCTGCAGGGGCTGGCGCTCACCACGCAGGCGTTTCTTGCTGCGTTTGCGAACGGACAGGTTCTGCTCGCGATAGAGCCGATACACCTTCTTGTGATTGGTGCCGGGGAAGTCGCCACGCAGCATGTCGTGGATGCGTCGATAGCCGAAGCGGCGCCGCTGATGCGCCACCTCGCGGATACGTGCGATCAGAACCTTCGTTCGCTCATCAACACATGGCGGATGTCGCCACGCATCACGGGACAGCCCCACAAGAGCGCAGGCACGTCGTTCCGAGATCCGGCACTGGGCCAGCATCGTCGTGATCACGCCTCGTTTGTCTTGTGGGGCTAGCGCTTTACCCGGAAAGCGACCTTGAGCGCCTCGATATCCAGGTGCGCCTCTGCCAGCAGCTTCTTGAGCTTGGCGTTCTCGCTCTCCAGGCCCTTGAGCCGGCGAGCCTCCTCGGCGTCCATGCCGCCGTACTTGGTGCGCCATTTGTAAAACGTCGCATCGCTGAATCCGCCCTGGCGGCACAACTCCGCGACCGGCATGCCGGCCTCGGCTTGCCTCAGGAACCCGATGATCTGTTGTTCGGTAAATCGACTCTTTCTCATGCCCGTCATTCTCCATCGTGACGGACCTCACTGCCAATCAGGTGGTACGGCTGTGGGGGAGCAGGTCAGGTGATGGCCGTTTTACGTCCGGCGTTGGCCACATAGCGGCCGGTGATGGCCGTTTTACGTCCGGCGCTGGCCACATAGCGGCCGGTGGTGGCCGTTTCGCGTCCGGCGCTGGCCAAATAGCGGCCGGTGGTGGCCGTTTCGCGTCCGGCGCTGGCCACATAGCGGCCGGTGGTGGCCGTTTCGTGTCCGGCGCTGGCCAAATAGCGGCCGGTGGTGGCCGTTTCGCGTCCGGCGCTGGCCACATAGCGGCCGGTGGTGGCCGTTCCAATCGGCAAATTTGCCGGAAGAGCGCGGTGCCAGAGGCCCGCATTCGCGAAGTCGCGTTGAGTGCGTTCCTTCATAGTCGCGTCAACACCGAACTCAACCGCCGTTTCCACGGCATCGGTCAACCCCTACTCAGGGGTGTTCATCAGGCCAAACAGGCCAACCTTTTTTTTATCCACCCCACGGTGGAGCAGGGAGAACCCACTGGTTAGCGACAGTGGCCGACAGTGAGATAACCAGAATAGGGCTACATGCCGCGTCCTGATTGGGAATGAGCCTGTCGGCCGACAGTGAGACATGATTTAGGCGGTTTTTTTGCCTATCTGTAAGCGCTGACTAACTCGGGCTACCGAGGCCGCAATCGACACCGGGCTACCACTCTCTTGAGGCGGGGAGCCGTCCTGCAGTAATCGCGCGGCCAGCAACTGTGGCTGGTTCAGCAACCTAATTGAGCGTATGCGTGCGCGCTCCCCCCTCGTTGAGGTAGGGGAAAAAGCACCAGCCCAGGGCACTCGGCCACGAATGCTCTACCGGTTATCCGGGGGTGTTGTGAAAGGCAACAGCACAACATGGGGCTAATTCCGGATCGCTAAAGACACGTTGCCGGGCGGAGTGCCTACCCACAGACAAAGCAGCACCTGTATCACGCGTATGTGAACCGGATGTACGATTGAACCGCTCTGGGATATCGCTTTGCCCTCGTCACCTACCTCTGGCGAGCGTTTGTATCGGGGGGATTGTCATTAGATAGAAGCAATTTCCTGCTTGATCTTGATGTCACTACGTCATGATCTGCTGTCTATCGGCCCAATCGTGCCAAAGCTCAACATAGAACGGCTCCGGATTGCCGGTAGCCTGACACGGTCCCATTCCCCTGCTTGCGCATTCGTAGTACTTGGTGAGCGCATCACCCAACTTTAGTCAGGGAACAATCCAACCCTGAGTCCTCATCATTTGTTTGTCACCTGCTTTCTGATCGAAAGCCGAGGTGCAACCGCGCTGTGGCGAATGCGCCTGGCGGGGCATACAACAGGTGTTGGGAGACAAGATGGAAAAGAGCATTGCCGCTTCCCGCGGAGCGTTGGCCAGCGATATCAGTGGTAGCGATGGTGCTGCGGTTGTTCGGACGTGGGCAATCATCGGGGCTGCGTTCGTCGTCTTCATACTCTATGTGGTCTTTGAATGGGTGACAGCGCCGTACTTTGGTCCCACTCAGTTGGCTGAGGGCGTGGAGGTGCCGCTGAACTTCAAGATCGGCGTCTGGACGGTTCAGATTGGCATGTCTCTGGTGTGGGCCTATTTGATCTGGACCCAAATCATCAAACCGATACGTCAAACCGGCCAACCAAACACGGCGGGGCTGCTGGGCATTGCCTTCTTCGTCGCGATCTTTTGGGATCCGTCGATGAATTGGATCCAGCAGGGCTGTGTTTACAACCCTTACGCGTTGAACCTTGGTTTTTTGTCGGGTGAGATTCCGGGCTGGATGAGTCCGCGCGGAAATCTGTTGCCGGAGCCATTGTTGGCGTGGGCTGGTGGCTATCCCGGCTTTCTGCTGTGGATGACTTTTGGTGGGTTGGCGGTGATGCGTTTCGTAAAGGCGCGCTTTCCGACAATCTCCAACGTCAAGCTTTCGCTGTGCGGCGTTTTCGCGGCGATGGTTGTTGATTTAGTGCTCGAAAGTCTGCTGATCCGTTATTCCGGGATCTACGCCTATCCGGGCTCGATTCGCGCGCTGAGTCTGTGGGGTGGCCACTGGTATCAATTTCCCCTCTACGAGGCGCTCTTGTTTGGCGGGTGGGTCGGCTGCACTAGCGTGCTGCTCTACTTCAAGGACGACAAGGGGCATACATGGGTGGAGCGGGGCGTCGAAAAGATGGCCTTCTGCAAGAACTCCAACTTTCGCCAATCCATGGTTCGTCTGGTCGCGATCATTGGGTTCTGCCAAGTGCTGGAAATAATCATCTATGTGTTGCCGATGCCACTGATCACGGCGAACGCAGATCCCTTTCCGGAAGATACGCCGGCCTTCTTTACGGTCGGGACGGGTATGTGTGGCCCGGGGACGGGGCTCGCTTGTCCTCGTCCTGATTTGCCGATCATTCGACGCAACGACCTCGAGAAATTTTCCGACACCGTGCAGATCGCGCATGAGCCGGTGGGAGAGGCGGTGGTTCGTTGAAGCGTGGCTGACGTCGGCTTCTGAAGCAGATTGACATCGCGTCCGGGCGATTGCGCGAAGGTTCGGATAGCCGGTCGGATGCGGCTTTGAGTTGATCCAATGAGGACGCTTTCAGCAGGGTGTTGCAGTGTTTTTCACCATACGGTATGGTAGCAAACAATAATAAAGCAGAACGTATGCTAGGGGGTTGCGATGGCGGGTTTGTACTTCGAGCAGTTTGAGATTGGGCAGTCGTTCAGGCACGAGATCCGGCGGACGGTGACCGAGTCGGATAACACTTGGTTTTGTGCTGCGACTTACAACCCGGCCCAGATCCATATCGACGCGGACTATTGTGCGCAGACCGAGTTTGGCCGCCCGTTGGTCAACAGCATCTTTACGCTGGGGCTGGTGATCGGCGTGTCGGTACAAGACACCACCTTGGGTACCACGGTGGCCAATCTTGGGATGACGGATGTGAAGTTTCCGGCGCCTGTGTTTGCAGGCGACACGATTAACTCGGTGACCACCGTGCTCGAGCTGCGGCCTAGCCGGTCACGTCCTGAGCAGGGCATCGTCACGTTCAAGCACGAAGGCTTCAACCAGCGCGGCGAATTGGTGGCGACATGCTTGCGTCAGGCATTGATGCACCGGGTGCCGGCCAAATGAAGACGCGCTCGTTTCTCTTCGTGCCGGCAGACAGTGAAAAGAAGCTGGATAAGGCGCGGGACAGTGCTGCCGATGTGTTGATTCTGGATCTCGAGGATTCGGTCGCGGCCGCACGCAAACCGATTGCGCGCGAGCAGGCGGCGGGGTATTTGCGTGAGACGGCGGGGCGACGGTCGTGGTCCGGTTTTGTGCGGATCAATCCATTTAGTGATTCAGCGGCCATCGCCGATCTGGCGTCGGTGGTTGGTCCGGGGTTGGATGGCGTGGTACTGCCCAAGGCCGACGGCATCGAGGATGTGATCCGGCTCGGCCATTGCCTGGATGTGCTTGAGGCGCGTAGCGGCTTGGTGCGTGGCGCGGTCAGGATTCTGGTGGTGGCGACGGAGACGTCGGCGGCGATGTTGAATATGACGGGCTATCAGCGCTCACATCCACGTTTGCTTGGTCTGACGTGGGGGGCGGAGGATCTGTCCGCCGCGCTCGGCGCAGAAACCAATCGTGAAGCCGACGGCGCCTTGTCGCATCCCTATCTCATCGCACGATCGATGTGTCTGGTGGCTTCGGCCGCCGCGGCGGTGGCGCCGATCGACACGCTCTTCTCAGATTTCCGTGATGAAAAAGGCCTTGAGGACGATTGCATTGCGTCGCGTCGTCGCGGCTTTGTTGGCCGTATCGCCATTCACCCCGCCCAGGTCGAAACCATCAATCGTTGCTATGCGCCAAGCGGTGCTGATCTGGCGCATGCCCGTGCAGTGGTCGATGCCTTTGAGAGCAACCCCGAGGCGGGAACCGTCGGCATTGATGGCCGCATGTATGACCGGCCACACCTTGTACAGGCGCTCAGGACGCTCGCTTCGGCGAGCACATAGATCAAACGGTTCGAGCCTTTGGGTTCGTTAGAAACTCGCCCGCCAACGGGCTGAACAGGAACATGGATATGGATTTCTCAATCAACCCCGATCATCAGGCGATTCGCGACGGCGTGTCTGCGGTGGTGCGCCAGTTCAGCGATGAATACTGGCTCGCACGGGACGAGGACGGCGAGTTTCCGCGCGAATTCCATCGCGCGATGGCCGAATCCGGCTGGTTGGGCATCACGATGCCGGAAGAGTATGGCGGTGCTGGCCTGGGTGTGACTGAGGCGGCGATCATGATGCATGAGGTCGCGTCTCACGGCGGCGGCATGACGGCGACCTCGACAGTGCATATCAATCTCTTTGGTCCGCACCCGATTGTGGTGTTCGGCACGCCCGAGCAGAAGGCCCGCTGGATTCCGCGATTGATCAGTGGTGAGGATCAGTGCTGCTTTGGCTTTACTGAGCCGGACGCTGGGCTGAACACCACGGCGATCAAGACGTTCGCAGAGAAGGTGGATGGCGGCTACATCGTGCGTGGTCAGAAGGTCTGGACGTCGACGGCGCAGGTCGCGAACAAGATCATGCTGCTGACGCGTACGACCCGTCTCGAAGACTGCAAACGTCCGACCGACGGCATCACCATTTTTTATACCGATCTGGATCGCAGCAAGATCGAGGTGCGGCGCATTCCGAAGATGGGGCGCAAGGCGGTGGACTCGAACGCGATCTTCATCGACGAGCTGTTTGTGCCCGATTCCGACCGTGTGGGTGAGGAGGGCGCAGGGTTCAAGTACGTCCTTCATAGCCTGAATCCCGAGCGTGTGTTGATTGCCGTCGAGGCCATCGGCATCGGCCAGGACGCACTTCGTCGCGCGACCCAGTACGCCAAGGACCGAGTGGTTTTTGGGCGCGCCATTGGTTCAAACCAAGGCATTCAGCACCCATTGGCCGAGCGCTGGATGGGGCTGGAATCGGCGTGGCTGATGGCAATGAAAGCCGCCTGGCTGTACGACTCGCACCAGTCCTGTGGTGCCGAAGCCAATACCGCGAAATTCCTTGGTGCCCGTGCCGGCTACGACGCCGCTTTGCAGGCGGTGATGACCTTGGGCGGCTTCGGCTACGCCAAGGAGTACCACGTCGAGCGGCTGTTGCGTGAGGTCACCGTGACGCGAATCGCGCCGATCACCGAGCAATTGATCATGTGTTTCATCGCCGAGAAGGTGCTCGGTTTGCCCAAGTCGTATTGAGTTTCAAACGCGCGCGCTGTAGCGGCGTGGTCGTGATGCAGGAGCGGTAGCAGGTTCGGCACATCTATATAAGAAGGAGACAACCGCATGGCAATCAGAAAAGTCTTTTTATCGAAGTCATGTATCGCTACGGCGATCACCATGGCATTTTCCGCGGGCGCGCACGCGGTTGATTTTGAAGTTGGTGACGGCTGGAAGGGCAACTGGAGCTCGTCGCTGTCGCTGGGGACCAGCTGGCGCGCGAAGAATCCGGACTCGACTCTGTACGGTAAGGCCAACGGTGCGCTGGTGGGAAAAACCAACGGCACGGGTAACAACACGATCGACGTCGGAAACCTCAACTACGGTGAGGGCGATACGTTCACGACGCAGCTTAAGTTCATTACGGAAGTTGGTATCAGCAAGGGCACCATGGGCGCCTTCTTCCGAGGCAAGGCGTGGTACGACTACGACTTGCAAGACGAGAATGTTCGCCTGGGTAACCAGCCGAATGGTTACAACAACTACAACGCCGGCACCAATTCGCTGGGCGATCGTGAACCGTTGTCAGACCACCAGTACGAACGGCTGACCCGTTTCAGCGGCACCTACCTGCTCGACGCCTATGTCTATGACACCTTCCAGGTGGCAGGCAATCCGTTGCAGCTTCGGGTGGGTAACCAGGTCGTCAACTGGGGCGAAAGTCTTTTCATTCAGGGTGTGAATCAGATCAACCCGATCGATGTGCCGTCGTTCCGCAAGCCTGGCGCTCAGGTGAAGGAAGTATTCCTGCCAGTGCCGATCGTGCTGGCGAACCAGACACTGGGAGATCTGGGCAACGTCGAGATGTTCTACCAGTGGAAGTGGCGCAATACGCCGATCGAGGCGGGCTGCGGTAACTACTGGGGCGTGGCGGGTGGCGCTATTGGCGTCAATCCGGGGTCTTGTAACAACGCGGTGAGTTTGGTGAATTCTCCGCAAGGCGAAGCGGGTGGGTTGTTCGTCAATACCATTGAGGGCAACAAGCCTTCAGACTCGGGACAGTACGGTATTGCTTTCCGCACCTACGCCGAAGCCATTGACTCGGAGATCGGTGTGTACGCGATGAATATTCATTCGCGCACCCCGGTGATCTCGCTGCAATTCGGCAGTCAGACCGGTGCTGGATCTAATGTGCCATTCGCTGCCAAGTGGGAGTATCCGGAAGACATCAAGATCTACGGTCTGAGTCTGGCGACCAACCTGTATGGATGGTCGGTCGGTGCGGAAGTCAGTTATAGCAAGGACGTTCCGGCTCAGATTGACGGTAACGATCTGCTGTTGTCCGGCCTGGGTGCCACCGGTCTTGTCAATGGCTCGTCGATTCCTTTTGGGCCGTATGGCGCCGGTGCGATCAAGGCGCTTGGCTCGGACGGCTACCTAGCCGGCTACACACGCACGAACAAGACCCAGTTGCAGTTCAACACCATCAAGGTGGGTAACCGCATTCTTGGTGCAGATCAATACCTGTTTGTCGGTGAGGTCGGTTTTCAGTGGAATGATCTGGATACTGATTTGCGCTACAACCGGCCGTTCATCTTCGGTCCGGGTTCTGACGCCACGTATGGCGGTTCGACTTGCGGCGCGTTGAACGTCAACCAGGAAGGCTGCTCGACTTCCAGCAATGGCTATATCACGCCATTTGCCTGGGGCTATCGCCTGAAGATGGATCTGACCTACAACAACGTACTCAATAGCGGCGTCACCGTGACCCCGAGCGTCTACTTTGCGCACGACGTGGAAGGCTGGTCCGTCGATAGCCAGTTCTCCGAAGGGCGCATGGCGCTTGGCCTGGGTGCCAAATTTTCGTACGCCAAGAAATACACCCTTGAGTTGAACGCGGTGAAGTACAACCCGAACGCGGACTTCGACCCGCTGCGCGACCGCGACTTCTATTCCGCCACGTTCAGCACCTCATTCTAAGAAGCAGATCAGGAGACATACGACTATGAGACCCATTGCAGCAGCACTGATGTCCGCGTTTCTTTTGGCGGGCGCACCGAGTCTTCATGCCGAGATGAGCCCGGACGAAATTGCCAAGCTCGGTACCGAACTGACGCCGAACGGCGCCATCAAGGCGGGGAATGCCGACGGTTCCATTCCCGAGTGGACGGGCGGCATGACCAAGCCGCCGGCGGGTTGGGATCGGACGAAAGGCTACGCTGATCCGTTCAAGGACGAGAAGCCGCTTTTCACGATCACCGCGGCCAACGTTGACCAGTACGGGGACAAAGTCAGTCCGGGCATGAAGGCGATGCTCAAGAAGTTCCCGAATCAGGCCATGCCCGTCTATAAGACCCACCGGACCTTTGCGCACCCGACGGAAGTCTATGAGGCAACCAAGAAGGGCGCGGCGACTGCCAAGGTGGCCGGGCTGGATATTCAGAACTACGACCTGCCCGGTACGCCGTTCCCGGTGCCGAAGAGTGGTGTCGAGGCGATGTACAACCACACCACAAAGTACTTCGGTGGTTACAAGGCCTGCCGTGACTGGCTGCCAGTGCGCTCAAGCGGCGATTACTACCGGGTGGGCTTCTGCGAACATATGGTTCAAGGGCAGAACTTCGAGCCCCGTCAGGACAACCGCGTGTTCTCATTCTTTGGCGGCTATGACGCGCCGTCGACCCTGATCGGCACGATTTATCTGGTGCATGATCCGATCGACTACACCGAGGGTAGCCGGGAGGCCTGGATCTACAACGCCGGCCAGCGCCGCGTTCGTCGTGCGCCCGATTTGGCTTACGACAACATCGATGATGGTACCGAAGGCCTGCGCACGACCGACGACTACTGGGGCTTCCATGGTGCCCTGGATCGCTACGACTGGAAGCTGGTGGGCAAGAAGGAGATGTTCATTCCTTACAACGCCTACAAGCAGATGAACCCCGAGCTCAAGTATGCGGACATGGTCGACAAAGGCGGGCTGAAGCCGGACTTGATGCGCTATGAATTGCATCGTGTCTGGGTGGTCGAGGCGACCTTGAAGCCGGGTACGGCGCATGTCCTTTCCAAGCGGGTGTTCTACCTCGATGAAGACAGCCACACCGTCGCACTGGCTGATGGTTACGACGGGCGCGGCAACCTGTGGCGTGTCTATACCTACCCGTTGGTTCAGGCCTACGACGCAGGCGTGATGTTCCAGACCAATTTCGTGACGCTGGATATCACTAATGGCAACTACATGGTGACTGCTCTCATCAACGAGCGGCCGCAACCTGCGTACGAGTGGAACCAGAAGGGTAAGGCGGACGATTTCAGCACTGCGGCCATTCGTCGTCGCGGGGTTCGCTGATCCCAGCCTGACGAGGCGCCGGTCGAGTTCCCCGATCTTTCGGCAGGGGGGCGGCCGGCGCATCGCGATCACACTTCAATGCAACAACCGTGCGACACGGCCTCGTCTGCGGTGATCCGTCGGGGCACCGAATCGGACGTCGGATGAGCCGGTGCAAACACTAAAAAAAGCACCAGATAAAACAGTGGGGACAAAGTCAATGAAAGCGAACCGGAGCCCGGTGGAGGATGTCGCGCGGCTGGCGTCAGTGCCCATCCATGCGCCTTTCAATGGCGTCGATCGGGTAGTGCGAGGGCTAGCCAGTCGCGCCCTTGTTTGGTGTGCGGCAAGCCTGACGCTGGTTTGTTTTCAGGTGACCGCATCCGCGTCGTCTGAAGCCTTGGCCGCAGTGTCGCGAGGAAGCGATCCGGTTCGGGCAGAGCGTACAGCCTTGTTCGATCTGGTGAAGTACAACGGCGGATTTCTGAGTGTCGGCGAGCGTGGTGTGGTGATGCGCTCAAAGGACGGCGGCAAGACCTGGCTCGGCATTCAGGCGCCGACCACCCGCACGCTTGTTGCCATCGTTGTTGTCAATGAAAACACGCTGGTGGCCGTCGGACATGGTGGTTCGATCGTGCGCAGCGATGATGCCGGTCAGACCTGGCTCGCGATCGATGTGCCCGACACCGGCGGCGATTCGATTCTTGGCGTGACGCTGCTCAAAGATGGCCGACTGCTGGGCTTTGGTGCCTACGGTATGTATCTCGTAAGTGAAGACCAGGGAAAAACCTGGGAGCGCCGTAGTGTCATCAACGAAGAGTTCGATCGTCATATCTCGAAGATCGTTGAAAGTGGCAACTCGCTTTATCTCGTCGGAGAGACCGGAACGGTTGCTCGTTCAGACGATGGTGGCGAGCACTGGACGAAGCTCGAAACCCCTTATCAGGGGTCGTATTTTGGATTGATCGCCTTGGGTGACGGCGATCTGCTGGCCTACGGCATGCGCGGCAACGTCTTCCGCACGCGTGATGGCGGTGTGAGCTGGCGCCAAGTCCCTTTTGATTCCAAGAGTGCGCTCAATGGCGGTTACGTCACCGCCGATGGACGCGTGGTGATTTCCGGCAACAACGGCCTGGTCGCAGTCAGCGATGGTGGAGTGAATGAATTCGCTCTGCAGTATGTGCCGGAAGGAACGCCTGTGGCCAAAGCCATGTATGCCGAGGATGGCGACCTTGTGTATGTCGGCTATCTTGCCGCCGGCCGGCTTCCCCCGAATAAAGCACCGGTCAGCCGGTAATCGTGTTTGGAGTGATCGTGCAAAACAAGACTGAATCACAAATGGGACACCCGGACAGCAGCGGCGACGCATCGTCGGTGCATGGCGAGTTCCGGCCCGAGGAGTTTTCCGGTGGCTTTATTGGAACGGTGGCTTACTACACCTTCCACTGGCGCATGCCGCTGCTTGTTCTCGGTATTCTCCTCACGATATTCCTCGGCTGGTCGGCGACCTCGCTCAAGGTGACCGCGGGCTTTTCGAAGATGATCCCGCTCAATCATGAGTACATGCAGACCTTCACCGAATATCGGGCTGATTTCGGTGGTGCCGACAAAGTGCTGGTGGCGATCAAGGTGCGCGAAGGCGACATTTATCGCAAGGAAGTGATTGACATCGTTCGTGGCATTACCGAGGAGCTCTTCTACATCAAGGGCACGGAACGCAGTTCGCTCACCTCCTTGGTGACGCCGAATGTGCGCTACAACGAGGTGGTCGAGGAGGGATTCAAGAGCGGCAATATTGTTCCCGCCGATTTTTCGGGCACGCCGGAGGAGTTGGCGCAGGTTCGCCAAAACTTGCTCAAGTCGGACTGGGTGGGTCGAATCGTATCGGCTGATCAGACCGCGACGATGGTTGTCGCCACCTTGCAGGCGACCGATCCGGATACCGGCGGTGCACTCGATCTGAACCAGGTCGGCGAGAAGCTCGAGCAGATTCGGACCAAGTACGAAAATGGCACGGTCTCGGTGCACATCATCGGATTTGCCAAGGCGACTTCGGATATCGCGGCCGGTGCTTCCAGTGTGATGCTGTTCTTCGTGGTCGCGTTTTTCATCACGGCGATCCTGTTGTTCTGGTATTCCGGCTCGGCCATGCTGACCAGTTGGGCGCTGGTGGCGGCGCTGATTCCGGTGATCTGGTTGTTGGGTATCCTGCCGCTGATCGGCATGGGGCTCGACCCGATGTCCATTCTGGTGCCCTTCCTGATTTTTGCCATTGGCGTCTCGCATGCGGTGCAGATGACCAACGCCTGGAAGCTCGAAACCCTGCACGGCCACGATGGCGTGACCGCTTCGCGCAACTGCTTTCTCAAGTTGTTCATTCCCGGCGCGACGGCGCTGCTGGCGAATGCGCTTGGCTTCATGGTGATCGCGGTGGTTGACATCCAGATTGTGCGCGAACTGGCTTATACCTCCACCATTGGCGTCACGGTCATGATCATGACCAACAAGATTCTGCTACCGATCCTGCTCTCCTACATGAAGTTCTCGGCCAAGACCGCGAGCAAGCTGCACGGCCATGAAACCGCTGGTTATGCGCTGTGGGAAAAGCTCGGCGTGCTGACGACGCCGAAAGGCGCCATTGTGCCGTTGATGGTCTGTGCGGCACTCGTCGCGGTTGGCGTCTGGAAAATTGGTGACCTCAAGATTGGTGATCTGGGCAAAGGTGTGCCAGAGCTGCGTGCCGATTCAAGCTACAACCAGGACGTGGAGATGATCACCAGCAATTTCGCCATCGGCGTCGATTTGTTGCAGGTGATTGCCGAAGCGCCGGGTGACGACTCGCCCTGTGTGCAGCGTGAGATTCAGGAGAAGGTTGAGAAGTTCGACTTCGAAATGCGGCAGACCGAAGGCGTTGCGGCAGTGCGCAGCCTGTCGTCATTCATTCGTGCGGTCACTCAGGATTTTGCCGAGGGCTGGTATCAGTGGCGCATGCTGCCCGAGTCGGTACCCCAGATCGCGCAGGGTATCGGCATGGCGACCCGGCTGGGGAACGAGTATCGCAACTCGCGGTGCACCGCGATGCCGGTGTCGATCTACACCACCGACCACCAGGCCACGACGATCAACCATATTGTTGATCGCATCAAAGCTTTCAAGGCGGAGAACGACTCCGACAAGCTGACGTTTCGTCTGGCATCGGGCAACGTGGGAGTCATGGCGGCCACCAACGAAGTGGTGGAGCGTTCCGACAAGTGGGTGAACTTCACACTGTTCGCCTCGGTGGCGGTTTTGTGTCTGGTGACCTTCCGGTCCTTCCGGATCACTTTTTGCATCATCGTGCCGCTGGCGCTGGTGACCTTGCTGTGCAACGCGACCATGGCCGCGCTGGGTATCGGTGTGAAGGTCAACACGTTGCCGGTGATTGCCATCGCGGTCGGCGTGGGCGTTGACTATGGCATCTACATTTTCGAGCGCCTGCGCCACGAAATGGAAGAGCGCGGTCGAAGCCTTCAGGAAGCCTTTGTGCAATCGCTCAAGGAACGCGGCACCGCTTCGGTATTCACCGCCGTGACCATGACGATTTCGGTGCTGACCTGGGCGTTCTCGACCCTCAAGTTCCAGGCTGACATGGGCATTTTGCTGGCCTTCATGTTCCTGGTGAATCTGTTCGGCGCGGTGCTGCTGATGCCAGCCATTGCCGCCTTCGTGATTGGTAACAAACCCAAGGCCAAGGCATGAGCGCCGGGTTGAGCAACGTAAGCAAGGAGTGTCTGGCATGCCGTTGAGTGCCCCGATGAGCGTTGGGGGGGCGGCCACCGTCCCCACCGCGACGCAGGTCGCCCGAAGCAACATGGCGGCATTTGCCGTCGCGATGGAGGCGCGTTTTACGCGTCAGTTCGACGACTACGATGCGCTGCACCGATGGTCGGTCGAGCACGCCGATGAATTCTGGACGGGCCTATGGGATTACTGCGCCATGGTGTCCAGTGCCCGTGGTGACGTGGTGGTTGAGCAGGGTGACACCATGGAGCAGGTTTCCTGGTTCCCCGGCGCGCGGCTGAACTTCGCCGAGAACCTGCTGCGTTTCCGTGGCAGTGAAGACGCATTGGTGTTCTGGGGCGAGGATCAGGTCAAGCGGCGCATGTCGCGTGACGATCTCTACGCCGCAGTGGCACGCCTTGCCGCGGCCATGCGCGCCAAGGGACTCAAGGCGGGCGACCGGGTTGCGGCCTTCATGCCCAACTCCCCCGAGACCATCATTGCCATGCTGGCGGCGGCGAGCGTCGGCGCTATCTTCAGTTCGGCCTCACCGGATTTTGGTCCGCAAGGCATCCTTGACCGTTTCGGCCAGACCGAGCCGGTGATGCTTTTCGCCACCGACGGCTATATCTACAACGGCAAGAAGCACGAGTGCCTCAGCAAGCTCAAGGACATCGCGGCCGGACTGCCGAGCGTCCATACGTTTGTGATCTGCCCTTATCTCGGCCTTGATCAGCCCACGGATGGTATTCCCGGTGCCGTCACGCTGGACGATCTCACGGCGCCGTACGCGGAGGTCGACACCATCGATTTCGAGCAGCTGCCTTTCGATCATCCGCTCTATATCGCCTTTTCGTCCGGCACCACCGGGGTGCCTAAGTGCATTGTGCATCGTGCCGGCGGCGCGCTCATGCTGCACCTGAAGGAGCACCAGCTTCATGGTGACCTCCGCGAAGGCAGCCGCCTGTTCTATTTCGCCACTTGCAGTTGGGTGATGTGGAACTGGCTGGCCTCGGGGCTGGCGTCGGGCGCGGCCCTCATGCTCTATGACGGCAGCCCTTTTGCCGCGGACAACCGGGTGTTGTTCGACTACATGCAGGCCGAGCGTTTCACGCACTTTGGTACCTCCGCCAAGTTCCTCGAGGCGTGCGCAAAGTTCGATCTCAAGCCCATCGAGACGCATGACACGAGTTCGGTGGAGGTGCTGTTTTCCACCGGCTCTCCGCTCATGGCCGAGGGCTATGACTACGTCTACAACGCCTTCAAACCGGGGGTGCTGATTTCGTCCATCTCCGGCGGCACCGACCTGCTCGGTGCGTTTGTTGGTGGCAACCCCGTACTACCCGTGTATCGCGGTGAAATTCAGTGTGCCCAGTTGGGCATGGCCGTCGAGGTGTTCGACGAAACGGGCCACCCGGTTCGCGATCGCAAAGGCGAGCTGGTGTGTACTCGCCCGTTCCCGACCCAGCCGCTGTACTTTTGGGGCGACACGGACGGCAGCAAATACCACGCGGCCTACTACGATCGCTTCGATGGTATCTGGTGTCATGGCGATTTCTGCGAGATCACCGCGCGTGACGGCTACATCATCTACGGCCGTTCGGACGCGACGCTCAATCCTGGCGGGGTGCGTATCGGCACCGCCGAGATCTACCGCCAGGTGGATCAGATCGAGGAGGTGGTGGAGTCGGCTGTGATCGGCCAGAGCTGGCCACCCGAAAAACCGACCGATGTGCGTGTGGTCCTGTTCGTGCGTTTGCGCGATGGCCTCGTGCTGGACGCGCCGCTGATCGAACGCATCAAGCAGCAGATCAAGAAGAACACCACGCCACGCCACGTGCCGGCGCGGGTGGTGCAGGTGAGCGACATTCCCCGCACCAAGAGCGGCAAGATCGTCGAACTGGCGATTCGGCAGGTGGTGCATGGTGAAGCGGTGAACAACACCGGGGCGCTGGCCAATCCGGATGCACTAGAACATTTCCGTCACCGCGACGAATTACGCGCCTGAGCCCGGAGCCGACGATGACTTTCGAATCGATCGACATGGTGATGGACGATGGCCTGGCGCGGGTGACCCTGAACCAGGCCGAGCAGGGCAACCCGTTCAATGCGACCCTGTGTCGCGAATGGCTGGAACTGGCCAATGCGCTCGCCAGCGAAAGGACGCTGCGCGCGATTCTTATTACGGCGCGCGGCAAGTACTTCAGTGTCGGTGGCGACATTCGCATGTTCACCCGCAACCTGGATGTCTTGCCTGAGCGAATCCGTGAATGGACTGGAACCTTGCACGCCGGGATTGCGCGCATCGCGCGGCTCGACGCGCCCACCGTGGTGGCCGTGCATGGCGTGGCGATGGGCGGTGCGGTGGGCTTGGTGGCGTCCTGCGACCTGGTCTATGCCTCGGGCTCTGCCTCCTTTGGTGCGGCGTACCCAAGTATCGGTTACAGCTGCGATGCGGGGTCCTCCAAGGCATTGGCGTCACGCATGGGGGTTTCCCGCGGCAAGCGCTTTTTGTTGTGCAACGAAACCCTTGACGTATCGGCCGCGGCCGATTGCGGACTGGTCGACTTTGTCGTCGATGCCGAGGCACTGCAGGCCGACGCCGAAGCGGCCGCCAGGCGCTTTGCCAACGGACCGACGCAAGCCTACGGCGATATTCGTCGATTGTTTTCCAACGTCATGCAGCAGTCGCTTGAAGCGCAGCTTGAGGACGAGGCGCAGTCGTTGGCGCGCATGGCGGGCACCGAAGACGCCCGCGAGGGCATCCTGGCTTTTTCCGAAAAAAGAAGACCTACATTCAAGGGCCGCTGATCGCAGCGCCTTATTGCCGAAAAGAGGGACATTCCATGTGGCTGCATGCTGACATTGCCAATCTGGCGGACATCCCGCGCTACCACGGCCGCACTTCGGGTGAGCGCGTTGCGCTCATGACGGCTCGGCGGCGGGAAACCTTTCGTGAGCTTGATCAGGCTTCGAGTCGACTGGCTAACCTGTTTATCGAAGCGGGCATTCCGCCGGGCTCGGTGATCGGTTTCTACGGCAAGAATTCCATCGAGTACTTTGAGGCGCTGTTTGCTGCCGCCAAGGCGGGATGCACGCTGGTGGTGCTCAACTGGCGGCTTTCGGCGCTGGAATTGCGGAGCGTGATTGAAGATGCGCAGCCCAAGCTGATTCTCGTCGACATCGACTGCGTCCCGGTGCTGGCCAAAAGCCTGGATGGCGCCGCGATTGAGGTGCCGACCATCGATTTCGATTCCAACTCGGATGCTGCGACCGAGCTCACCGACCGGCTGTCCCGATGCAGCGACGTCGATCCGAAACAAGCGCTACGCCCCGAAGACACTGCCGTGCTGCTCTATACGTCGGGCACGACCGGTCAGCCCAAGGGCGTTCAGCTGACTCACGGGGGCATGAACTACATGCGTCTGTGTGAGCATCTCGAACCGGCGTTCGAGTGGAAGCCGAACGACGTGATGATGTTCGTCATGCCCAACTTCCATCTGGTGGGAACCGGGCTGTCGCTGCAGGGTTTGTACAACGGTGTTCCATTGTCGATCTTGCCTGGGCTGGATATTCCGGCCTTGATCCAGACCGTTGAGCGCGACCGCGTGAGCATCTTCTGTCTGGTGCCGACCGCGCTGCAGATGATTCTCGATCATCCGGCCTGCACCGAGGCGGACCTGTCTTCGCTGCGTATGGTGATGTACGCCGGCTCGCCGATCACGGCGCCGCTGCTCAAGCGAGCGATGACCACGCTCAAGTGCGACTTCATGCAATTCTACGGTGCCACCGAAACTTTCGGTGCTGTCACCTTGCTCAGGCCCGAACAGCATGACCTTGAGGACGAAGCCAAGCTCAAGTCCTGCGGCACACCGATCCCTCTGGTGGACGTGCGGGTCGTCAGCGCGGCGGGTGATGATCTACCCAATGGTGAGATCGGTGAGTTCCTCATCCGGTCGCCAGCCATGTTCAAGGGCTATCTCAACAAACCGTCGATGACCGAAGCGGTGCTCTCTGGCGGCTGGTATCGCTCGGGTGACGCCGGTTACCGAGGTGACGACGGTCTGCTGTATCTGGTCGATCGCACTAAAGACATGATCATCTCGGGTGGCGAGAACGTGTATTCGACGGAAGTCGAGCAAGCGCTCTCGAAGCATCCGATGGTCTCGCAGGTGTCTGTTATCGGTCTGGCCGATGAGCGCTGGGGCGAGCGGGTGGCTGCGGTGGTTGTACCGAAACAAGGTAGTGCGCCTACCGCGGAAGAACTGATTGCGCATTGCCGTGAGTTGATTGCCGCCTACAAGGCGCCCAAGCAGGTGATTTTCGCCGAGGCGCTCCCCATGACGCCCACTGGCAAGGTGCTAAAAACTGCGCTGCGCAAGCAGTATGCACCGCCAATGACGAGCGATAGCTGAGTACGAACTTGGGGGCTTCGGCCCCCAAATTATTAGCGCAGCGCGTTGGGCATGAATGCTTTCAGTTCCCCCTCAACATTCCAGCGCATTGAGGGTTTCCGCCGCTCGTTGTCGAGACCGGTGACCAAGAGCCCGCCGTTGTGCAGGTCGTGGATCATCTGCGCCCGGGGGATCATTACCGGCACATCCCAGAGCTGGATCGTGGGGAGCAGCGAGACCCGCCACAATTCGCCGTGGCCGTCGTAGGCCTCCGCCATCACGATTTGCCAGCTGTCTTCGTCGATATAGAAGGTACGTCGCTGGTACACATGGCTCATGCCCGGTGCCAGTGTCGCCTCGACGACCCACACCCGATGACGCTCGTAGCGCATCAGCGACGGATCAATAAGTGCGCCCTTGAGCATGTCTTCATAGCGCAGCGACGGGTCGGCGAGCTTGTAGGCATTGTAGGGGATCAGCAGTTCGCGCTTGCCGGCCAGCGTCCAGTCGTAACGTTCCAGCGAGCCGTTGAATCCGCCGCCATCGTCGATGGTCGCTAAACCTTCGGTACCGTCGGCCGTGTTGTCAAAGGCCAGGTTGGGCGCTCGGCGAACACGGCGCTGACCGGCGTTGTAGATCCATGCGCGACGTTGGTCGCCGGCCGTATCCAAGGGTTCGTGCACCAGATAGATCGTCCCCAGCAGCGAGGCGGGTGCATCGTAGCGACCGAGGAAGTAGGTGCCATCGCCGTCCTGCGACAGGCGATCCATGTGTGTTGCCTGCACGATGGTCTGACACCAACCCACCCGGTAATAGCTACCGCTGCCGTGGATCGGTAGCCAGTCGGAACACGAGGACACGCCGCCGGCCCAGCGATTCAAATGGTTGAACATCACTGACGCTGCGTTTTCCGGTTTCGAGAAGGGAATCGCCGGCTGGTGGTAGTTCAGCATGCGTTTGCCGTCGACACGGGCCTGACCGCGCTGCTTTGCTGTCGCGTCATAGACCGATTGTGGAAGTGCGAGTGTGCGATGCGTCGGATAGACCGGTATGCGCATGCCGGCGCGTTGCTTTAGCAAGGCTTGCAAACCCGGCGACAGCTCGGCCAGATGGGCCGCCATGTTCTCGGGTGTGATGACGTACAGCGGTACTTCGTCCGCAAAGGGGTCTGGATAGCCGTGTTCCGGTTGCCACCCCGGTGGTGGCGTGCTTAATCCGCCGCGCCATGCCGGGATCCGGCCATCCGCGCTTCCGGCACGCTCGGCACCGGTCGGTGTCAGGGCGTCGGTGGCTCGGGCGATCGGGCTGACACTCAAACACATCAGCAGTCCCGCGGTGGCGCAGGTTTGGAGGATGGCAGGTGGGCCAAAACGCATGTCAGCGGTCCTTCTCGCCCGGTTGGCGTTTCCCCAACTTTCGTCAGGTACAACCTCGCGGGTGTGCGATGAAGATGGTGGTCGGACAATCAACTTTTTCTGAAGCTAAAGCATACGATACGATAGCATATGAAATTTCGGATGGTGACTGATGCAACGGCGCTGTTATTCGCTGCATGCGTCGGCGCCGAACAGCCCAGAACGATCAGGAGACAACGACAATGACGACCGAACACCACTTCACCGCCGCCCGTGCAGCCGTTTTGCGTGCTGCGGGCGGTCCGCTCACTATTGAGGACGTCCGTATCAGTGCGCCCAAGGGCGACGAGGTGCTGGTGCGCATCGTGGGTGTCGGTGTCTGCCATACCGACATCGTTTGCCGCGATGCCTTCCCCGTGCCGCTGCCCATTGTGCTGGGCCATGAAGGGGCGGGTGTGGTTGAGGCGGTCGGTGAGGCGGTCACCCGCGTCAAGCCGGGCGATCATGTGGTGCTGTCCTTCAATTCCTGCGGGCACTGCGGCAACTGCGAACACGATCATCCGTCTAACTGCCTGCAGATGATGCCGTTGAATTTCGGTGGCGCGCAGCGCGTCGAGGGGGGAACGACGCTGGACGCCAACGGCAATCCGGTCACCACGCTGTTCTTTGGCCAGTCGTCCTTTGGCAGTTACGCCATGGCGCGCGAAGTGAATACCGTGAAGGTGGACAAGGACGTGCCGCTGGACATCCTTGGGCCGCTCGGCTGCGGGGTGCAGACCGGCGCGGGTGCGGCCATGAATTCGGTAGGGCTCAAGGCCGGGCAGTCGCTGGCGGTATTCGGTGGCGGTAGTGTCGGCCTGAGTGCCTTGCTGGGCGCGCTGGCGGTGGAAGCGTCAAGCGTCATCGTGGTTGAGCCGAATGCCGACCGTCGAGCGCTGGCGACGGAGCTCGGCGCCACCCATGTCATCGACCCCCACTCCAGCGACGACGTGGTGGCCACGATCAAGGCGCTGAGCGGTGGCGGTGTCACCCACAGCATCGACACCACAGGTATTTCACCGGTCATCGGTAACGCAATCAATTGCACCTTGCCGGGCGGCACGGTGGGCATGCTCGGCTTCGCCGCGCCAGAAGCGCCGGTACCGGCCACGCTGATGGATCTGCTCACCAAGAGCGTTACCTTGCGTCCGATTACCGAGGGCGATGCCGATCCACAGCAGTTCATTCCGCGCATGGTCGAACTCTACAAGGCCGGCAAGTTCCCCTTCGACAAGCTCATCCGGAAGTATCCCTTTGCCCAGATCAACGAAGCGATGCATGCGACCGCGACCGGAGAGGCGATCAAGCCCGTGCTGACGTTCTGATGTGCATGGAAAGCGTTGTTCAATTCGTTAAATGCTTAAAAAAACAAGGAAGGAGACAGAAATGCAACCCACGAAAAGCGATTCGCTGTTTCGCAAATCGATGAAGTTCTGCGCATGGTCCGGCTACATGGCCGTGATCTTCTACATTATCGGCGGTGTGATTTTGGGCGGAATGACGCCGCCCTTGCTCAACGCGGGCGAATCCCCCGAAGTGTTTGTCGCAAAAATTACCGAAAATCAGTTTCAGCTCCAGATTGCATCGATTTTCATGATGATTTCTTTTGCGCTGTTCGGCTCGTTCGGCGCGGGAATTGCGGCACAGACGCGCCGATTTGAAACCAATCCAGTATTTTCCTATGTGCAACTGGTGTTCTCTGCCGGCGGAATGGTTATTGCGCTGCTGGTTGCGTTCGCATGGGCATTGATGGCCTTTCGGCCCGAGACTTACCATCCGACCGTTGTCATGATGTTTACTGATTTCGCCTATTTTTGTGCGCTGTTCTCCGTGCCATTGTTCGGCGGATGGTGCGTCATGATCGCATTGCCTATTCTCTTGGCGGAGGAGGGGCGGGAGCCGTTCCCGCGCTGGGTGGCCTATGCGAACCTGTGGGCCGCGCTGCTCTATGTTCCCGGTCAATTGATTCTCTTCTTCAAGGATGGACCGTTTGCGTGGCACGGCTTCGTTGCACTTTGGATTCCCTATATCGCTTACTTTGCATGGATCTGGATCATGTCTATGGCGCTTATCAAGGTGGCAAATGCCAAGGGGAATGAGCCGCTCGATACCCGGTTGAGCGCTGCTGCGGTGACGGCGTGATGACGGGAGGCCTCATCAGTGAGGTGCGCAGGTCCTCGATGAGGTCGGCCGCGTCGCCGGCCGTCCGCCCTGCGCGTGACCATATTCCCGGTGAAATAGGTATATGGCTGTTCGTTGCCGGCGATCTCCTGGTGTTCTCGGCCTTTTTCATTGTTATCGCGCTGGGATACAAGACGCAAATCGAGCTGTTCACGCAAGCGAGAGCGACGCTCGATATGTGGGTGGGCGTGCTAAATACACTTTTTCTGCTGACGGGGTCGTGGTTTGTCGCCAAAGGAGTGGAAAGTTGCCGTGAAACGCATGGCGTTTCGAGTCATCGGTATTTTGCGCTGGGCATACTCTGCGGTGTTCTGTTTGTTGCCAACAAGAGCTTTGAGTGGGGACTCAAGATATCTGCAGGCATTACACCGCTGACGAATGATTTTTTCATGTACTTTTTCGTGTTCACAGGAATTCACCTGGTGCATGTCGTGGTCGGGCTTGGCGTGTTGTTGGTCGCTCGTGGTGTCAGTCGGCGGCCAGTGTTGCGCGCCAAAGACATTCGTACCGTCGAGAGCGCGGCGACTTTCTGGCATTTGATTGATCTACTCTGGATCGTGCTGTTCTCGATGTTCTATTTGCTGTGAGAGATGAAATGACGGAAGCACGCGAAACCGGGTTCTTGCGCCAGGGAACCAACATTGCCTGGTTGCTACTTGTGGGTTCGACCTTGTTCGGATGGTGGCTCGGACATGTCGTTCATAGCGCAGATGAGTATGTTCGCATCGCCACCGCAGGCGTTCTCGTGACGGCCTTTGTAAAGACCTGGATCGTGGGGTTCCAGTTCATGGAACTGCGTCATGCGCCGTGGTGGTTACGTCATGCTTTTCACGCTTGGGTGCTGGTGATGTGTGTTGTGCTCCTTATTTTGTGTGTGTGAGCACGTGGAGGCGGTAATTCGCAGCTCGGCTCGAGCTGCTTTTTTTCGTCAAATAATTCCGACCTGAATTAACGGTGAATAATCTATGAAGGGTGCTGAACGACTGGTCGCAGTTGAGGTGAGTACGCCGTCCATGGCCCGCGCCTTGCCGGAACTGCCAATGACGCAAACGGTGATGGTGCGCCTGCTGCGCATCGCTGTGGCGGGTATGAGTGACTGTTTCGAACCGGTCTTTCGTGCGGCGGGCCTGGCTGAAAACAGCTTCCATATCTTGTGTCTGCTCATGGCGGCCGAAGCGGGTAGTGCATCACCCAGCGAACTGAGTGATCTGGTCGGCACCAGTCGCGCCAACATCACGCGTCTGCTCGACGCATTGGTGGACGAGAGGCTGGTGTCCCGCCGCACGGCGGCCCGCGATGCTCGTCGGCAAGTCGTCACTATCACAGCGCAAGGCCGGGCGCGTTGCCGTGTCATGGCCGAGCAGATCGCCCCGCCCCTGCGTGCCGCCTTTGGCCAACTCGACGACGAAGAGCTGGCTACCTTGGCGCGGTTGCTGCGCAAGGCGGTGACGTCCTTCGATGGCGCTGCTATGCCGGCTCGCGCTTTTTCATGACCCAAGCAGTTCGGTTGTAACACCTTCACTCGGAGTGCATACACATGTCTGATCAAGCAGATCTCAAGTACCAACTCATCGGCGCCTGGTTCGGGCCGCTGTTTCTCGTCACCTTCGTGCTGTTCTGGGGCGTGATCGGGCAGAACCTGCCCAATCCATCGCCCGACCTGTCGGCTGATGCCTTGGTTGCCCGCTATGTGGAGAGCCTCGGCAGTATCCGGCTGGGCTTCATCGTGTCGCTCATTGCGGTGGTGTTCTACATGCCCTGGACCACGGCGTTGTCGGCGATGATGGGGCAGATCGAAGGGCGCGGCCGGACGCTGACCTACTTGCAGCTTATCGGCGGCGCGCTGACCGTCATGGTGGTGTCTTTCAGTGCCATGTTCTGGGTGGCGGCGGCTTTCCGGCCGGAGCGCGACCCGCAGATCACCCAGATGCTGACCGACGTCGGTTGGCTGTGCATCGACTTGCAGTACGCCTGCACGACCTTGCAGATGGTGGCCGCTGCGCTGGTGGGCTTGGGCGACAAGCGCGAAAAGCCCTTGTTTCCTCGTTGGGTGTGCTGGCTCACCATCTGGTGCGGGGTGAGCTTCATCCCGGCCAGTCTGACCGGCGTGCTCAAGACCGGCCCCTTCGCATGGGATGGCTTCTTCAGCTACTACTTCCCGTATTTCTGCTGGCTGTGCTGGTTTACGGTGGCCAGTGTCTGCATGATCCGCGACGTCCATCGGCGCATGGGCGAAGCGGCCGATGTGCGCGGAGGTGAGGCGATCGGGCATGCCGCCTGATTTCGCCGACCCGGTGGCGCTCAGCGAAGTTTTGCGCGACCGGGCGCGGCATCGCTACTGGGTGTCGGAGCGGGTGCGTTGGAGCGATACCGATCAGGTGGGTCATGTGAACAACCTGTCGATTACCAATTATTGCGAGATCGGCAGGGTGAGCTTCCTCCAGCCATGGCTGATGCCCGACGCGCCTGTGCGCGCCTTGTTTCTGATCGTGCGCATGACTACGAATTTTCTGGGCGAGGTGCATTGGCCGGCGACGGTGGATGTCGGCACCAGTGTGCTCGAGATCGGTCGCAGTTCGGTGCGGGTGGTGCACGCGGTGTTCGATGGCGAGCGCTGCGTGGCCACAGCCGACTCGGTACTGGTGCACATCGATGAGGCGACTCGCGCGTCGTAACCCATTCCGACGATGGTGCTCGACTATCTTTTGACGTACCGTCTGGCGTGGCCCGAGAGATGACGAGCGCGGCGGTGGCACCGCTTGCCACCGCCGTCGTCTCCGTGCGCCAAGCCCCCCGGCCGCGGTCAGGGCCGGCGGGGGTTTATTTCTGACTGTCTGCGCGCGCCGGCGGGGGCGTAGCTTTTAGCAGTTCACCAAAGCCGACATGGACTTTCGAGAGGAACAGCAACTCATCAAAGAGCAGGTTGCTGGGCGCCTCGTAGTTCAAGATGGCTGAGGTGATCTTGGGTTTCGCCGGGGGCTCAAGGTGGTTGAGCAACTGGTCGAAGAGTGTCTGGTCGCCCATCTCACGGGCAAGCAGCAACGTGAACGCAGAGGCCGCGCCAACCCCGCCGTCGGCGTCTGGCGTATTGGTCGTCTCGCGAACCCGTGCCTTTCGGCCGCCGTCATAGACTTCGACAAAGGTCTTCTTGAACGCCGGGTAGTAGCGTTCGGAAAAGGCCGGGTCCATGCCGTGCACCATGGCCAGCGTCCACGCCGTGGTATACGCCGAGAGCCAGGGTTTCACTGTGCCGGATTCGGGGTGAAAGGATAGATAGAAGGCGCCCGTTTTCGGATCGATCAGATCCTTTTTCAGGAATTTCAGCCAGGGTTCGGTGGCTGCCTTGTAGCTTGTGCCATGGAGTCGGTCATACACCCACAGGCTCAGATAGGCGACCGAGTTGCATTGGACAAAATAGTTGTCCGGCTCGCAGAGCGCGCCAGCGAAAGGGTTGGCCTTGATCTCGTCGTGGATGATCTTGGTCAGATGTTTGTGTTCGGCCTCGTACTTCCGGTTTCCGCTGACCAACTGATAGAGGCCATACATCAAGTTCAGGTGGCCCTTGTACATGATGTTTTGCTTCTCGATCGGGTCGCTGCCGAAACCATCTTCTTCCCAGTCTTCCCAGACGCGCTTGCATTTCATCTTTGACGTGGCGATGTCGACGGCATGTGCCGCGAGCGGCCGCAACTTTGGGTCCGTCACCGCGACGCTTGCCAGGCCGTAGGAATAGAACGCCAGCGAATACTTGATGATCCGTTGCGGGGTCTTTTTGATGTCCCATGCGTCGAAGGCACAACCCCGGCTGTAGAAGGGGGAAATGAAATCCGTGTAGTTCATGAAGGCCAGGTGCGCCATGACATCGGGCGTCACGGTGTGTTTTTCGCGTTGGGCGAAGTAGTCCGCGGTGGTGGAGAGGCGGCCGGGGAGCAGGTCTTCGGCACTGGCGGAAATGCCGAATCCGAGGGTGGCTGCGATGATTAGGGAAAGTCGTGCGGCGGGTCGTCTGTGGGGCTTCATCATGCTGTCTCCTGCGTGACGGTGAACGCCGTGCCATGGCCGGCGCGGCGTTCTGGCCTAATCCCGAGCGGTGACGCCGGTGTGCCAAAAGGCCCGGCGTTACCTGTTGGTAGTGAAGGATGGGTGTTTCAGGAGGTGAGCTTCGATTGCTGGTCGGTGGGCAACTTCCCCCGTTGCCGGTTCAGCATCTGGATCGCATGGTTTTCCTGCGAGACGCCATACCCGACTCGGCCGTCAGGGAGCGTCCAGCGCATGTTTGCGATGTAGACCATCGTGCTGACGTAGCAGACCCACGGCGCGCCGACCTCGGCGTTGCCGTACATGCGCCAGAGCTTGCCGCGCACATCGGTGGCCTCGAATTCGTGAGCGCAGGTGACGACGCCAGAGCGGACGGTGCGCAGCTTGACGTCGGCCAGCCCGTAGACCTTGCCATCTTCCATCACGTAGCCGTGGGCGAAGGTGTGCTGTTCGCCAATCGGCTTCTGGTAATCGCAGAGCACGATCCAGTGCAGGGCCAGATCCTCGCCGAAGTGAGCATGCATCCAGCCGATTGCGGGCATGTGGGTTTCCGGGCGCGGACCCCAGCTATGGTCCATGGTCTCGATGCAGTCGACCTTGTATTCCTTGCCCCGTAGTTTCAATGTGCCGGTGATTCGCCCGGTCAGGTCGAAGTGGCCGCCGTAACCGGTGCCGAAGCCCGAGCCATCGACCTTGGCCTTTACGTCGTGCGGCGTGGCTTTTGGGCTGTGGTCGGGGTCGTGGATGTCAAACGGTTCCATCAGGCCGCTGAAGTCGACATGAATTTCGGTGTCGTCGAAACCGATGTAGTCGATGCGGTAATCACGGGGGGTGGTAGCACGTATCTTCAGGCCGATCGGCGTGTCGACCTCGGAAAGCCGCGCCGGCACCGGAAGATGCTGGTGGTTATCGATGTAGAGGCATTCGGCGCGATTGTCGACCAGCGCGCCGTGAATGCTGACATCGGCCGACATCACCCCAAGACCCTTTCGGCACACGATATAGACCGAGGCGAGGAGCTTTTCCTCGGGGATCGAGATGCTGAAGTAGTTGGTCTCTGCCCACAGGTAGTCGGCGTTGGGCGGGGTGTGGAACTCGGTGTCTTCCTGTTTGATCATTTGTGCCTCTTTTATTGGTGCGGTGGATACGTCGGATGGTCGGTGGTGTGCAGCGGGGTGTTTTTCTGCGAGTCGAGGACGTTGGCAATGGCGGGTATCGCGGATGCGTCCGGGATGAATCCGGTGAGTCGAAGCCACGCGGTCTCCCGGGCAAGCTGGCGCTCGATATAGCTGTGCAGCAGCGGCTCAATGGGGCTGCCCGTTGGAAGCGGCGCCTTGTCCATCAAAATGCGCAAGCGGGCCTTGTCGCCTGTCACTGTTTTGGCCAGTTCGCCTAGGCCCTGGGTGTCGGTATCGCCTTGGGGGGCTGTGACGATCTGCTGCATCGCCGGGTCGGCGCCCTCTGGATGCGCCAGGCGCCAGGCGGCGAGCAAGCTGCGTGTGTCGTCGAATTCCTGCCGGACGTAGGCGAATTGATGCTCCTGAACTTCCGCTAGCAGGTTCAGTGAGGCTACGACCAAGTTGGCCTGCTCCAGGGCGAAAGGCTTGTCCTGAAGCTCCGGTAGCACGATCTCGTTCAATGCCTTGGCCATGCTTTGCAGGTGCTGCTTAACGTCGGGTTTCATTTGGCGGCGCCTCCGGTCTTCAGAATTTGGTAGAGACAGGCCAGCGCGCCATATCCGAGGCCAGTGCTGAAGTTCATCATTACGTCGAGATGGCTTTGACGGTCTGCGGCCGCGCGGGCGTTGGTCGCCGAGCCGAGGATGGCGAGCTTGTAGAGGTTGAGGACGGTGTAGAAGTGCAGTTTTTCGGTATCGACCGTGATGCCGGATGCGCGGCTGTAACGTTCGAGAAAGGCCTCGCGGGTCCCCAACCCGCAGACCAGGGGTGTGCCGTGTTCATCGGGGGAGGCGAAGCCGGGAAACAGCACCCAGGCGAGGTCTTCGTGAATGTCGCCGAGCCGGGCCAGCTCCCAATCGAGGATGGCGGTGATCTCGCGGGTGTCCTCGTTGAACAGGAAGTTGCCATTGCGATAGTCGTTGTGCACCACGCGGATCTCGTCCGCGACCGGCAGATTTCTTTTCAGCCATTGCCTGGCGAGGGTAATGACCGGATGTTCCTCTAAGCTGTCTTCTTCCCAGACCCGGCTCCAGTGCTCGAGGCCGAGGCGGGCCGCTTCGGTCGTTCCGGCCGCGGGGGTGTCGAAGGCAGTCAGGGCAGCGCTTCTCCAGTCGAACCGGTGAATGGATGCCAGGTAATCGACGAACTGCTCAAACAAGGGCTCGCGCAAGGCCGGCGGAAAGCCGGCGCCGATTCCGCTGATCGATCCGCCTTCGTGCTGCGCGACCTTCGGTTTTGCGACCCCCTCGACGAGGCCGCAGAGCATCCCGGGATTTCCCAGTACCGTGCCGTCCACATCAACCCAGAGCACGGGTGGTACAGGAACGACGCCGGCCATGGCGGCAATGATCTGGAACTCACGCAGACGGTGGGTCTCGACGATCGACTCGCCGGGTGTCATCCGCAGGATCAGCGTTTCTTCGATCGGACGGCTCTGTTCATCATTTCGCCGCAGTCCAAAGCGAAACATCTCCTTTGATCCGCCACCGGACAGGCGTTGCAGATCAAGGATGTCAAATGGGCCGGCGATCTGGCGCAACAGGAATGCCTGCAGGCGTGCCTGGAGTTCGGCCATCGGAGGGAGCCGGTAGTCCGGGCCGCGTCGTCGCCGCAGTTTCCAGGTCAGCGCCTCGTCTATCGTGCGTTCGACGCGATAGGCGCTGCGAATGCGGTCGATGTCCGGGTCGGACAGATAGCGCTTGTCGGCCAGTGCCATGGGGATGAGCCTCCCTTGTCAGTGTTTCCCGTGCGAGAAAGCGGTTTGGGGTGGTTAAATATCGTATTAGTGCATATCGTATTTAAAATTAGACATAGTGTCTATTTTTTTGTCTGAGCGACCCAAGCACCTGTTGGGGATAGGCGGGATTGCGGTGTATGGAAGGTGAGGTCCGGTGGTGCCGGAGGTGTGGCGTCAGGCCTGCTGGGGCGGGGCTGCGGTGAAGATCGCGCTATTGCAGATATGGGTGAAGGTGTTGATCAGGGCATCGAGATGAGCGGCATCGTATTGGCCCACGACACGGGCGCAGTATTCTTCGACGCACCAGGTCAGCACGTCGGCCACCATATCCCACGATACTCCTGCGGCAGGACTGTCTGCCTTGACCGTAGCGAGCGCGCGGCGGCTGTGCGCGCACAGCTCGCGCATCATGTCGTCATGCAGCCTGGCAATGGTTGCGTCTTGGCCGGAAGTCGCGGCGACGGCGGCGACAATCGCATGATGCTTTCGGAAGGTCATGACGATGCCGGTCAGGGCTTGTTTGACCGTTTGCGGCCCCGATTGCCCTTTGGAATCGAACCAGTCGCCTGCGCTGGTGACCACCTCCTGGGTCAGCCGGCCCATCAGGCGTGCGACCAGTTCATTCTTGTCCTTGAAGTGAAGATAGAAGGTGGCTCGCGAGATGCCGGCTTCGCGGGCGAGCTCTTCGACGGTGATGGTGGCAAAGTTCTGGCCGCGCTCAAACAGGCGCTCCATGGCGGCGAGGAGGCGGTCCTCCCGTGTGGTTTTGCGAGGTTTGGCAGATGCACGCGGCGGTTCGCTGGTCATTGGGCTATTGAATCTCGCATGTAAGCCGGCGACGGGCTGGCGCCGTCTGTGGCCCGTTGTTGGAAGTTGTGGCAGGCACCACTTGAATCATCGTGCGGCAAATCAGGGATGTCTTCGGTGCTGGCCTCCATGGGGGCGCAGCACGCATGCCGGGCGATGCTTGCGGTTTCAGATGAGGTAGCCGATGCGTCGCCTTTGCAGTGTTTTATCAGCAACAAAGGCCGGCGCCAAGTGATTCTGAGCCGGTTCGCTGTCCTGTACCTGCGACGATGTGGACGTCGTCTGCTGCAGGATCGATGTCGCATTGCACCGTGGCAACGTGGCTCCTGACTCCGATGGGCGCATCCCGAGCTCACTTGCCTACGCCGGATTCAAGCGCGATAGCGGCAGGTTAAAGGGTGAAAGTTGTTTGCGGACGACCTTGCCGAAATATTGCAGCTGCGTTGTGCCATGGTTTTGGCACAAGGAGATGTGCATGAAATCGTGCATGGTACGAGTTGCGCGATGCAGCATGCGCCGAGGGGTTTTGGGTTGAATATAAAACACGTGACTGAAAAAATGTTGTCAAATGACTCAATGGTGGCTTTGATTGAGTCTATACGAGTCAATATAAAACAGTTGACTTAAATAATGTATGGAGGCATATTTGTTTATGAGGCATGCAAAGAAGTCGAACGAGGCCGTGATCCCGTCATTCCAGATCGACGAGAGTGCGGGGAAAAGGGAGCGAACCCAGATGGCGCTGATTCTCGCTGCGGAAAAACTGTTTGGAGACTATGGCATTGACGCTGTTGGGCTTCGTGCGATCAGTGAAGCCGCGCAGCAGAAAAACAGCAACGCCGTTCAGTACCACTTCGGCGGCAAGCTCGGTTTGCTCAAGGCGATTTTTGAGCTCCGCGAGGGACAGCTGCAGCCGGCCAGAGCGAACTTGCTGGCGCAAGGTGAAGTGCAGGGTCGTTTTCGTGACATCCGCTTCCTGCTGCGGGTGTGCTTTGAGCCGAATTTTCTGCTCTATCGCGACCATCACGAAATTGGCTATCTGAAGCTCCACGCTGCATATCTTTCCACGCATCGCCCCCGTGGCGTGCAGCATCCCGTTGATTACGACTCGGCCAACTCGGTCAGCTATCGCCAGGCCATCTGGTTGCTCGGTGAACGGCTGGCCTATCTTGGGCCGAAACGCTGGATGTCCCGCCTTGAGAGCGTAGGGACGATGTTCCTCAGCGTGTTTATCCAGCACTCGGCACGCAAGCCCGATCCGAACACATCCTTGGACGAGTTGTTCGAGGATGCCATTGAAATGATGGCCGCGGCGCTGACGGCGCCGCCAGGCTATCGCACACCTATCAGCTAGCGGGACACGGATTCCGCAGCGAGGCGACATGCCGGCGACACGTCGGCGATAAAGGAGGCAAGTGAAGTGGACAAAATCGCGATGCAATATACCTTTCCGTTTGGTGCGCCGGAGTGCACCGACTTGGCTGTGGTTGGGGGTAAGGGGGCAAACCTCGGGCGCCTGACTCAGAAGGGATTCGATGTGCCCCCGGGTTTTGTTGTCGCTACCAGCGCCTACATGGCCCATATCGCCGATCTGAAGGACACCATCGCCGGTGCGCTGGCCTCCATCAACTACGATGACGCTACAGAACTGGACAAGGCTGTGCAGCGTATTCGTGGCTGGATCGTCGAGGCCGACATGCCGCCGGCGATTGCGCACCAGCTCCTGGCGGGTTACGAGTGTATGGGCCATGACGTATTTGTGGCGGTGCGTTCGTCCGGCACGGCCGAGGACCTGGACGGTGCTTCCTTCGCAGGTTTGCACGATACCTATCTGGATATCCATGGTCGCGATAATTTGACCGACGCGGTCAAGCGATGCTGGGCAAGCCTGTGGACCGCGCGTGCCGTGTCCTATCGCAAGACCCAAGGGTTCGACCAGTTTCCGTCGATCGCCATCGTCATCCAGAAAATGGTCGAATCGGAAGTGTCGGGTGTCATGTTTACCGGCAACCCTATCAATACCGCCACTGACCAGATCATGATCAACGCGAGCTGGGGGTTGGGCGAAGCGATTGTGTCGGGCGTCGTCACGCCGGATGAATACCTCGTCCAGCACAAGACTCGCAAGGTTCTGGAGCGCACGCTCGGATCGAAGCGCGTGATGACCGTGCGCAACCCCAAAACCGGCGTGGGAACAGTGGAGAAGGACGTCGACGAAGCGAAGTCCAGTGTTTTTACCTTTGATGACGAACAGGTCGGCTTGCTCGCAGAACTTGGCGAACGCATCCAGGCTGCGTACGAAGACATGCCGCAAGACATTGAGTGGGCGTATGAAGGCGGACAGTTCTATGTGCTGCAGGCACGGCCTATCACCGGTGTCGAATTCTCATGGGATGCCGCGGTGACCGCAAGTGTCCAGGGGAACGACGAGCTAACACCGCACGACACCATTTGGTCGCGTGTCTTCCCGGAGGAGATGTGGACCGGTGCCATCTCGCCGCTCATGTTCTCTTGGCGGTGCTGGGGCCTGAACCAGTGCCACAGTCTGGGCGTGCATGCCTTCGGTTACCCCGAGCTGGACTACACTTCGGGCCGGTTGTGGGCGTATCACAAGGGCGTTTCTTACTACAACTGCAAGAACGATCTCGAGCAGATCAAGCTGGCGATCCCGCCCCAGTTGCGCCACGGCATGCTGCATAAGATCCCCAAGGATTGGCACGAGGAAGCATTGAGCGCCGATTTCGACTGGGATCGGTATGTCGAGATGTTCCTGAAGGTAGAAAAGGAGCGTCCGGATATGGGCCTGAACTGGTGGAAAGCCATTCGTGACGACTTCATCGACAGCGAGGAATATCGCGCCCATACCCGGCCGCGCTCCCGCGACGAGCTTGCGGCCATGACCGACGCCGACCTGCGCGGCCACATTGCCGACGTTGTGCGCCGCGAGATCGCCTCTTATGACCCGCCCTGGAACGGCCTGCTGTGGTACATGCGCGAAGCCTTGGGATGGATCGCCTGGATCACGGAGAATTGGTATGACGGTGGTCGTCCGACAATCTTCATGGACCTGGTGACCGGCACCCGCAACCCGACCATTACCTCCGAGGACAATGTCGCGGTTTGGGAACTGGCCGACAAGATTTACCGCTCGCCCGAACTGACTTCTCTGATTGCCAAATTTCCGGACGAGCGCTTTTTCAATTATCTGGACCAATGTGTGGACGGTCCAGCCTTTCGTGTCATGTACGACGAGCACGTGCGCCTGCGCGGGCATCGAGGCCACCCCGATCGCGATATCTACTTCGATCGTCGCGCCGATACGGCCATTGTGGACCTTCGTTTGTTTCCGGGGCTCATGGGCGCGCCCGACCCGCGTATTCAGGAGGCGCGCATGCGCGAGCGTCTCGAAGAGGCGATCCAGCATGTGCACGACAACCTGGCCGCGCAACCTGTGCTGGGCACGTTCAAGGCCAAGCTGTTCCGTTTCCTGATCGACTTTGCGCACAACAGCCTTGAATACCGCGACAACGAGCGTGAAGTCATGGATTGGTCTACCTACGCCATCAAGCTCGGGTACGAGGAAGTGGGCCGTCGCTGTGTGGAACGCGGCCGCCTCGCGGAGATGAAGGAGTGCTACTTCCTCACCCAGGAAGAGCTCTACGACGTACTCGAGGGCAGGGCGAACATGAAGCTGGCCCGCGCCAAGATCGATGCTCGACGGAAGAATTTCGACGCGATCGACCGCAAGCAGGTGCATCCGTCCACTTACCTCCAGTTCGGCCGTCCGGCACCCATCGATGCGCCGGAACTGTCCGGTGACGGCGTGCTGCGCGGCAAAACAACCAGCGTTGGCAAGGTTACTGGCACGGCGCGCGTGGTGCCTGAGTTGTCCATGATCGGGCGTGTCAAGAAGGGCGACATCCTGATCGTTCACGCGACTGATCCGGGCTGGACCTCGGTGTTCATGCTGATCAACGGCATCGTGCTCGAAACCGGGGGCCTCATTAGCCACGGTGCGCTCTTGGCGCGTGAGTATGGTCTGCCCGGCGTGCAGATCGAAGGGGCTCTACGGCTGATTCCCGACGGGGCCACCATCACCCTCGACGGGGACAACGGTGTCGTCATTGTCCATGACGATGAGGAAGCGTCCGAGCCGGAGAAAGTAGCCGCCTAAGGGGCTCGCTGCCCGCCGCCCCTGCTGGGGGCGGGTCTTGGCAGCGGACCGCCTCTATTCAGAGTCATCCATTTTTCATGCGCTCACTCGAGGCGCAGGGCGGGGTATTGCCGATTCGGGTGCCGGCACGGCCAGTGCAATCAAGGAGGGGAGCACTTCCGGTCAGGCCGGTGTGCCCCGAAAACGATGAAGGAGACAATCATGAGAAGAAGCAGTGTGCTGCATTGTCGACGAGGCCGTTATCTAGCGATGATTGCTGCCCCCGTATCGGCGATGTGCGTCTCGGCCACGGCCAGCGCATTTACGTTTGACACATCACCCGAATGGCGGGTCAACCTCGACAACTCCGTGCAATACACCCTCGGAGCGCGTATGCAGTCCAGGGACAACCGCCTCGGCAACCATCCCTTTTATGCCCAGGGTAACTACAAGTTCGACAATGGCGACGTGGTTACCAACCGTATTCAGGATCTGGTCGAGTTCCAGGCGGTGTATCGGGACCGGATGGGATTTCGCGTGTCCGGCTCGTTGTGGAACGATTTCGCCTACGACGACAGAGTGGAAACCAATCCCAACCCCGCGTTTTCCACTTTCCTCTCCTACCCGAGCGGGAGGTACTCGAGCGACACCAAGAAGTACCATCTTCAGGGTGGCGAGTTGCTCGACGCTTTCGTCTTCAACAACACCGAAATCGGCGGCAAACCGGTGTATCTCAAGGCAGGACGCCTGACCCAGTTCTGGGGTAATGCGCTGTTCTTCGGATTTTCCAGTATTTCGTATTCGCAATCCCCGGTGGACTACATCAAGGGCTTCTCGCAACCGGGGTCGGAAGTCAAAGAGTTGTTCCTGCCACGCGCACAGATCCTCGGTACGGTTGAGCTCACGCCCGAGCTTTCGATCTCCGGTCAATACTTCTTCGAATGGCGACCGAATCGCTATCCCGAAGGCGGTACCTATCTTGGGCCGTTCGACATTCTTTATCGCGGGCCCACTAGTGGTGGCGCGCTGGCGGGCTCGCTCGGTGGCCCGGTCTCTGCGGGGAACGAGGACAAGCCCTCGGACAATAACCAGAACTTTGGTGTCAAGGTGACCTGGTCACCCGAGTGGGCCGGCGGCGACCTGGGCTTTTACTATCGCCAACTGGACGAAGTGCATCCCTGGGCCTTGGCAGACATCTCGGCGACCGGCGGCGGGCGCTTGCATTTGTCCTATGCACAGAAGGTCAAGCTTTTCGGTCTGAGCTACGAGCGCAGCTTCGGTCTCTTGAGCACCGGGTTTGAAGCGTCTTACCGACAGGATACGGCGCTGAACAGTGCGCTGACCAATGGCATTCCCGGTGTGCCGACCACCGAGGGTGCCACGGGTGATGTCGTCAACGTGATCGCCAACGCCTTTGTTCAGCTCGGATCGACGCCGTTCTACGATTCGGGGGTTTTGCTTGCCGAGTTGAGTTACACCCATTTGGTGAAGGTGACTGGCAACGAGTCGATGTACAACGGTGTCGGTCATTCCGCCTGTCGTGACAGCGTCAATTCTGCCCTTTCTGGTGACAAGTGGGACGGATGCGCCACGAACAACGCGGTGGGATTTGCAATGCTGTTTGAGCCACAGTGGTTGCAGGTATTTCCCAGCGTCGACATCAGCATGCCGGTCTCCTACACCCGCGGCGTGAAAGGCAACCCGGCCTATGCCGCTGGCTCTTTCTACGCCGAAGGCGCGGAAATCTACTCGGTTGGTGTGAAAGCAACCTACAAGTCAAAGCATTCCATCGCGTTGCAATACAACGGCTACCACTGGCGCACCGGCGACGTGGTCGACATTCCCGGGCTAGGCCGTTCCTACGCTGGCTATGGCGGCAACGGCGCCGTAGCCCTGAACGACAAGGGCTGGCTGCAGCTGACCATCAAGTCGTCCTTCTGAACGATGACAGGAGACACAAGATCATGAAAATTAAATTTCTTCCGTACGCACTGATGATTTTCGGTGCGTGCGCCGCCACGAGCGCAATGTCTGCGGTGTCGGCCGAGGAGGCCAAGCAACTTGGGGCAGAATTCACTCGGTTTGGCGCGGTCAAGGCGGCCAATGCGGACGGGTCCGTTCCCGAATACACCGGCGGCATGAATCCGGTGGCCGGGTACGATCCGAAGACCATGGCCACCTATGTCGATCCGTTCAAGGACGAAAAGCCGGCATATCGGGTCGATGCCAAGAATATGAGCCAGTATGAGGCCATGCTCACTGAGGGCACCAAGGCCATGCTCAAGCAGTATCCGAGCTTCCAGTTGAATGTCTATCCGAGCCACCGCAGCTTTCGTTACCCTGAATGGGTTCTGGATAACACCGTAAAGAATGCGACCACCGCCAAACTGACCGGAGAGGTGGAGGGCGATGCGCTGTCAGGCGCGGACAAGGATGGACTGCCCTATGCCGGCGTTCCTTTTCCGATCCCGAAGTCCGGTTATGAAGCCATCTGGAATCACACTGCTCGTTACAACGCCGCGGTCAGCCACAACGTAGGAGGGGGCTACCTGGTCGACAGTACGGGTAGCATCACGACCCTACCCACCGCGGATGAGTACTTCGTTCATCCCTGGTATGACGTCAAGGGCACGCTGCGCGCCAAGACCTTTAACGCATTGTTTGGTTTTTCAGCGAAGCTCACATCGCCCCCCTCGTCGGCAGGTGTGGTGTTCCTCAATTACTACACCGCCAACGCCGCCGAAGGTGGCCAGCGGGTGTGGTTCTACACGCCCGGGCAGCGGCGAGTGCGTCAGGCGCCTGAATTCAGCTATGACGTACCGATCGCGGCCTACGGGGGCGTGACCGTTTGGGACGATATATACGGCTACCTAGGGCGCATGGACCGCTTCGACTACAAGATCGTTGGTCGAAAGGAGATGCTCATTCCCTACAACGCCTTCGGCCCTACTAATACGCTGCCGGTCAAGGAGCTGCTGGGTGAGAAGCACATCAACCCGGATGCGGTGAGATGGGAAAAACATCGTGTGTGGGTTGTCGATGGCAAGCGTAAGGAAGGTGCCCGCCACGCCTACAGTCGCCGGACTTTCTATCTTGACGAGGACTGCTGGTGCATCGTGGCCTCCGAAGCCTATGACAACGGCGGTGCTCTGTGGCGTGTGAGTCACTACTACGGCTTCCCGACCTACGATACGGGTGGCTTCAATACCGAAACGTGGAGCACCAACGATCTGATCAAGGGTAACTACTTCATCCTCAATACGGGGCATGCGGAACCGGGGAATTCGATCCGCAGCTATGACACTGCCGAAGGCCTTCCGGTCCACCTGACGCCGCAGGCCGTTGCCGCAGGCGGCGTTCGATAGTCGCCGTTCGGACCGCATTGGTCTTTTTGAAGAAGCCCCTGCGCCCGGGAGGCGCAGGGGCGACTCAATCGACGAGGATGACATGTTGCTTCACCCTTTCTCTATCCTTCTGTTCCGCCGTACGCTGGGCGCCTTCATTCTATCGGCTGCCTTGGCGAGCCCGGCCTACTCGGCGGACGCCGTATTGCGTTTCAACGATCCGCTGGACACGCCCGCCCGAATCCGCTCAGACCCGCAGTCACGGCCGCTCATGGCGGTTGCCCGTGCGGGCGCTCGTCTGATCGCCGTCGGGGCGCGCGGACTGATCGTCACGTCGAGCGACGAGGGCCGGCGTTGGACCCAAGTCGTCTCGCCGGTACAAAGCGACCTTCTCGCAGTGCGCTTTGTCGATGGCACGCATGGCTGGGCCGTGGGACACGATGGCGTGATCCTCGCCTCCACTGATGGGGGACTGCAGTGGGTTAAGCAGTTGGACGGGCGAAAGGCCAAGGATATCTTCGAGCGCTACTACGCTTCACAGCCGGGCGGCTCTGGGATCGAGACCGCGAAGATTACGCTAAACGCGAATCTGGGATCTGGCCCTGCACTGCCGTGGTTGGACGTGTGGTTCGAAAATACGCGAAAGGGCTACGTGGTTGGTTCCTTCGGCATGCTTGCTGTCACCCGTGATGGTGGCCAGAGCTGGCAGCCACAGTTTGAGCATATCGATAATCCGGATGCGCTCAACCTGAATGCAATTCGTGGTGTCGGCGACGATTTGTTCATCGCCGGTGAACGCGGGCGTGTTTTCCGCCTCGACCGTGACAGCGAGCGATTCATCGCAACCGACACCGGTTATCGGGGCAGCTTCTTCGGTCTTGTCGGTCAGGGAAGCGAGCTTCGCGCGTTCGGTCTTCGTGGCACGGTCTATCGTAGTGACGATGGTGGTGCCCACTGGGCGGCAGAGCCGCTATCGGGGGATCAGACCTACACGGCTGCGGTGACGGATGCCGGTCGCTATGTTTTGGGCAACCTGGCCGGACAGCTGCTGATCGGCGCGTGGCCCAACGCCGCACCGCGGATGACACCGCTTGATCCTCCCTTGAGACTGACCGGCATGACGACGACCCGCGATGGATTGCTCGTACTCACCAGCCTTGACGGTGTCCGTGTTGTGCGCCTTCCAGAATCTAGCTCCGCCGCGAAGCGCGCGGACTGACCGAGAACAGACATGGCTATCCCCACCGACAAGCAGGCCGCCATGGCGGTCATCAGCGATCCGCGCGACTTCGATCCAAGCTCCGGCTCTCTGATCGAGCGTATCGTCTTCAATCACCGGCGTCTTCTTGTGCTGGTGTGTGTGCTCATCACCGCCGGACTTGTCAGCCAGGCGCTGTTCCTGCGCATCAACGCCAGTTTCGAGAAGATGATGCCGGTTTCGCATCCCTTCATCCAGAATTACCTTAAAAGCGCCTCTGACCTGAAAGGACTGGGCAACTCGGTGCGGATTGTGGTGGAGAACGCCAACGGCGATATCTACGACGCGAACTATCTGGCCGCGCTACGTGACATCAACGACCGGGTTTTTCTCATTCCCGGGGTCGACCGTTCGTTCATGAAATCGCTGTGGATGCCGGTGGTACGCTGGACCGAGATCACCGCTGAGGGCTACAAGGGCGGCGCCGTAATGCCCGACGCCTATGACGGTTCGCCGGAAAGCATTTCGGCCTTGCGCAGTAACATCCATCGTGCCGGCATTGTCGGATCGCTGGTGGGCAATGACGAACGTTCGAGCATGCTGTTTGTACCACTGCTCAGCCGTGACGCGGTCAGTGGCAAGGCGCTCGATTATGGTGCTTTTCGCGACGCGCTCGACCAGATCCGCATCGAATACGGTGACAAGGGCGTCAACATCTACATCATCGGATTCGCCCAGCTGGTGGGTGACCTGATCCACGGCCTGATCGAAGTATTTACCTACTTCATGTATGCCGCGCTGATTTGCTCGGCGCTGATTCTGGTTTACACGCGATGTTTGCGCAGTACGGCTCTTGTGGTGAGCTGTTCGCTGGTCGCCGTGGCTTGGCAACTTGGCCTCATGCACGTCATGGGGCTGGTACTCGACCCCTATTCGGTGCTCGTGCCCTTTTTGATCTTCGCCATCGGCGTCTCGCACGGCGCCCAGAAGATGAACGGCATCATGCAGGACATCGGTCGCGGCACCCATCGCTACGTGGCCGCCCGCTACACCTTCCGCCGCCTGTTCCTTGCCGGTCTCACCGCCTTGCTGGCTGACGCGGTCGGCTTTGCCGTGCTGTACGTCATCGACATCCCGATCATCCGTGATCTGGCCATTGCCGCAAGTACCGGCGTGGCGGTGCTCATCTTCACCAATCTTATCCTGTTGCCGGTACTGCTTTCCTATACCGGCGTGAGCGAAGCGGCAGCCAGTCGTTCCCTGCGCGCTGAGCGCGAAGATCATCCCCTGTCGCGCCTGCTGAGCCGATTCACCCGGCGGTCCTGGGCATTGGGCATCATCGCCTTCTCGGTGGCGGCGACAGTCGCAGCGGTCATCGTCGCCTCAGATCTGAAAATCGGCGACCTCGATCCCGGTGCACCGGAGCTTCGCCCCGATTCGACCTATAACCGCGACAACGCCTACATCACTGCCAACTACAAGTTGTCGAGCGACCAGTTTGCGGTCATCGTTACCACCCCCGAGTACGGCCTGGTCAATTACGAAACCCTGATGGAAATGGACCGGCTCGAGGAGATCCTGCGCGACCTGCCGGGTGTGCAGACCACGACCTCCGCGGCCAGTCTGGCGCGTAGCTATACCACCGCCAGCTTCGAGGGCTCGCCCAAGTGGTACACCCTCAACCGCGACAAATACGTGATTTCGGACGCGCTCAACTATGTGTTTGACGCCAATCCGGAGATGTTCAATGACAGTCGCTCTGTTGCCCCGATCATTGCTTTTCTGGCGGATCACAAGGCCGATACGCTCGATCGCGTCGTTGCAACGGTCGAGGCCTTCGCCGCCAAGCACAACACTGGTGACCGTCACTTTCTGCTTGCTGCCGGTAATTCCGGTATTGAGGCGGCAACCAATATCGCAGTGAAGGACGCCAACCGCAGCATGTTGTTCTATGTTTACGCGGCGGTGGTCGTGTTGTGCTTCATCACCTTTCGCAGCTGGCGCGCGGTGGTTGTTGCGGTCGTGCCGTTGATGGTGACATCGCTGCTGTGCGAAGCGCTGATGGTGGTGATGGGAATCGGTGTCAAGGTAGCCACGCTGCCTGTGACCGCGCTCGGGGTGGGGATTGGGGTGGATTACTCGCTCTATCTACTTGCGGTGCAACTGGCGGCACAGCGCGACGGGCTGTCGCTCACGGATGCTTACTGCAAGGCGCTTGTGTTTACCGGCAAGGTGGTGGCGCTGATCGGTATCACCTTGTCAGCGGCGGTGATTCCGTGGATCTGGTCGCCCATCAAGTTCCAGGCCGACATGGGGTTGCTACTTGCCTTCATGTTCCTGTGGAACATGCTTGGCGCACTCATTGTCATTCCAAGCCTTGCGGCCTTTCTCATGAACCCGCGGGGAGGGGGATCTGCCGAGGCCACGAGGGTAGAGCATGCGCGGGTAGCGTCCGGGGGCACACCGCCGATGCAGGAGGGCAGCGCTCCCCCAGCGAGTGTCTGCGCGGCTGAAGCTCGCTAGCGGCGCCGTGGTTCCGGATGCGCGCGCGTGAATTCGTTGCCCTTCTTGCGCTGACCTTGATTTCCGGCGCCATGGCCACCGATCTCCTGGTGCCGGCGGTGAGGCGCATCGATCGTGACATCGTAGCCATCGGCGAATCGTCCGGGCGGATGGCACTGATTGCATTTCTCTTTGGCGTTGGCTGCCTTCAGTGCTTTTTCGGCCCGCTGGCTGATCGACTTGGTCGGCGGCCCATATTTCTGATGGGGACGGCGTTATTCGTGTTCGGGGCGCTGCTTGTCAGCCAAGCGTCCGATGCCAATTGGCTTGTGCTGGCACGATGGACGCAAGGGGTTGGTACCGGTGCGATGCGGGTCGCCATCTATGCGGTGGCACGTGATCGTTGCCACGACGGCGGGCTCGCCCGTCTGTTCTCATTGGCCATGGCACTACTGCTGCTCGAGCCAATTGTCGCCCCCGTGCTTGGGCAATACCTGCTGGACGTCGGCAGCTGGCGTGACAGCTCGAACCTGCTGGCATTGATCGGCTTGGTGGTGCTGGTATGGAGCGGGGCGAGACTGGACGAGTCTCAGCCTCGCCCATGCGCATGCGCCGAGACACAGTTGTCGGCGTTTCACGCCTATCGTCGCATTCTCCGTCATCGGCCCGCGCTTGGCAGCATGTTGGCCTATGGCATGGTGACGGGCGCACATGTGGGTTTCCTCACCTCGGCTCAGGCGATCTTTCAGGGCACCTATGCCGCGTCAGAACGCTTCGTCCCGCTGTTGGCCTTCGTTTGTGCGTTCACTGCGGTGGCGGCCATCCTCAACGCCCGGCTGGTGTGCCGTGTGGGCAGTTGGCGACTGGTTCGGATCGGACTGCTCGTCCAGGTGGGCGTCAGCCTAGTCGGCGTGCTTGCCCTCCGATGTCAGTCACTGGGTTTGCTCGAATTTACGTTGATTGCGTGTGGAAATCTTGCCGCGATGGGCCTGCTCGTGCCCAACCTGACCGCCTTGTCCTTGCAACCCTTCGCCGATACGGCGGGCGCGGCGGCCGCCTTGTTCGGGAGTGTGACGATGCTGCTCTCGGCGGTTCTCGGTTTGAGCATCGGCCGCTCGTTTGATGGAAGTGCCGGTCCGTTGCTCGAGGCCTATGCGCTGCTCGGTTGTGCTGCTTTATTGCTGGTCGAGTGGCGTCGCGAAGAGCCCGCCGTGTCGTCGGCGGCGCCTGCCAATGTGAAGTGACGGCGGCAGCTTGCCGTTGAACGGTCATGGCTAGGCCGACGTTCCCAATCGGAACGCCGGCCGGTCACGCATCAGCCGAGCTGGTAGATCGACTTGTAGCGTAGATAGGCGCCAAGAGGCTCGGGGTCCGGTTTGCGGCACATGCCGCTGTTCTTCAAGCCTCCGATGGAGGTGTTCAGGCCCGGCCGCGAGGGGCGGGGGCTCAGTACAGGTAAATGGTCACGACCATCGACGCGGCCACGGCGACCCAGAGCGTTCCAGTCAGCTGCCAGGCCAAGGGTGCGCTTCGCAACTCCATGAAGAACGCCATCACCAGCCCGACCTTGATCGCCGAGACCACCATCACCGCGATGGTCGATACCACTGGCGCGATGACAGGGAGGGAGAATCCCCATGCTGACGCAGCGGTGCTGAGCATCAGAAGAGACCATACTGCTAACGTGGATCTGACTGCGCTACTCATCGGCAATCACCGCACCAGATACAGTAGCGGGAACAGGCAGATCCACAACAGATCGACCATGTGCCAGTAGGTTGCGCCGCTCTCGTATACGGTCAGATTCCCGCCAGAGGCTGACACAGATCGGGACTTGAACCACAACACAGCAAGAATGACATTGCCCACCACGACGTGCCCCAAGTGCATCCCGGTCATGATGAAGTAGTACATGAAGAAATCGTTGGTCAGCATCGAGATGCCGGCATCGAATTTCGCCATGTACTCGAGCGTCTTGGACACGATAAATGCGAGCCCGCAGGTCAGGGCGAGCGCGAAGAACACGGGCGCCAAGCGCGGGTGGGCATGCTTCAATGCGTCGATGGCCAGAACCACGAACATGGAGCTTGTCAGCAGGATCAGGGTGTTGACCGCACCGAAATCCAGACTCAGGGCCTGCCGTGACGCTTCGAAAAGTGCCGGGTTCTCGTGACGGTCGATCATGAAGGAGGCGAACATGACAGCGAATACCGTCATGTCGGCAAACACAAATGCCCAAACGCCTTCGACGCCGGGCAAGCGGCGGCCGTCGCGCGGTGTGGGTAATACCGAACCGACCACGGGGTGCGCTCTCATCTACTTCTCCCGGCCCGCGTCTGCCAGCATCTGATTCACGATCGGCGCCACGATATCTTTGCCCTCGTCCGTCCGGGCACGGCGCTTCAGGTCCGCAAGGAGGTAATACGTGGCGACGAATAGCCAGATCAGCCAGGCGGGGTAGGGAAGCCAGTATCCGATCAGGCCATCGTAAGCAAACGGACCATCCCTCAATATGGCGGTCAGGCTCGCCGGGAAGAAGGTGGCTCCGCAGAAGATGGTGAGGTAGCAGGCCCAGTTGGGCATGACCGGAATCGTGCTCTTCTTGTCCGCCAGAAAGCACAGTGCCATCGCAAACATCTGCAGGGCGGTGCACATGTAGACGGTGTCGTTCATCAACCAGCCCGCGTCGGTCAACATCTGGGTGATTTCCGGCGAGCGTTCGGGCCGCTGGGCGGCGACCACCCAGCACCACATGCTGATCGACACCACCATGACGGTGAGACATCCCCCCATGAGTTGCAGGTAAGACAGCACCGGGTAGCGGCCTGTCTCGATGCGCATCATGCGAGCCGTCACGTATCCGGTCCATGGCAGGTAGAAGCAGATGGTGATCAGCGAAACCAGAAAGCCGACACGGATGCCGGTCAGGTGGTCGACATAGCGGTCGGAGAAGGCCTGGGCCGGCCAGTCCGGGTGCGGTGGCGGCAGGTTTTGCCCGAGCCAGGCCCAGAAGATGATGAAGGTAATGACAAAGAATGGGCCGCTGTAGAGCGAGAGCTTTTGATAGAGGATCTTCGTATTTTCGTCCATGGCGTGTCGTCCAATAGATCTATGGAAACAGTGGGATGGGAATCAGGCCACGGCGTCGAGGCGCGCGCTGCCCTTGTCTAATGAAACGACGAGCTTGCGCAACAAGTGCTGTAGTAGCGCGAACTCCTCCTCGCTCAAGTCGGAGAAGGCGCGCTCGATGGGCTCGGCGATGCGTGGCACCGTTTGCCTCACTTTCTCCCGGCCCGGCCCGGTAATGGCGATCACGTGACGACGTGCGTCGCGCGGTGCCACCGAGCGTGCCACCCAGCCGGCGCGTTCGAGTTCTTCGAGAATGCGAGTCATGTTCGAGCGGCTGGTGCCGACCATGTCGCTCAGTTCGCTCGGCGAGGCGGCGCCGCTTTCGTCGGCGACGAGCAGGCAGAGGACGTGGAAGGAGTGCTCGGAAAGATCCAGTGCGCGAAAGGCGGGTTCAAAAAAGTCGCTCAAGCCCGAGCCGCTGATGCGCAGCAGCCGCACCATGACCGTGCCATCCATCGGAATGCCGGGGAGCGCCCTGGCCATCCGCGGGGTGCTGAGCGCGACCTTCGAGAGTCGTTGTTGTCCGTTCATAAAACGTGAGTCATTCACCGCTGAATTATTCGAGCCGCCCCCGGCGCGCCCACGCCGTGTGTGGGAGAGCCGGGGGCGGGTTGATCGGCGCCGTTCAACCGAGCTGATAGATGGACTTGTAGCGCAGGTAGGCGCCCATGGATTCGGGGCCCAGCTCGCGGCCCAGGCCGCTGTTCTTCACGCCGCCGAAGGGGGCGTTCAGGTCGGGCATGTAGCCGTTGATGCCGATGGTGCCGGTCTCGACGCGGCGGGCCAGCGCGATGGCATGCTCGCGGTCGGTGGACCACACCGTGCCGCCCAGGCCGTATTCCGAATCGTTGGCGATGCGGATCGCTTCGTCCTCGTCCTGGTAGCGGATGATCGACAGCACTGGGCCGAAGATCTCCTCGCGGGCGATGCGCGAGTTGTTGTCCACATCGGCGAACACGGTCGGGTTCACAAAGAAGCCGCGATCCTTGTTACTGCGTCCGCCGCCGGCCACCAGGCGCGCGGTGTCAGTGCCCAGATCGATGTAGCGCTGCACGCTGTCGCGATGGCCGGCGGAGGCCATAGGGCCGATGACGGTATTGCGGTCGAGTGCATCGCCGACCGGATAGTTACCGACCGTGCTGGCAATGGCCTCGACGAATTCGTCGTAACGGCTGGCCGGTGCGAGGATTCGGGTGCAGGAGAAGCAGGCCTGACCGTTGTTAAGTACGGAGCTCATGGGCAAACTGGCCAGCACCGCGTCCAGATCGGCATCGTCGAGCAGAATCGCGGCTGACTTGCCGCCCAGCTCTAGGGTGACCGGGCGTAGCAGGCGGGCGCATTCCTCGGCGATGATCTTGCCGGCGCCGGTGGAGCCGGTAAAGGCGACTTTATCCACGCCCGGGTGGGTGACCAGGTGCGAGCCGATGCCGCGATCGCCCGGCACCCAGTTGATAACCCCCGGCGGCATCTCGGCTTCGGCGGCCGCTTCGGCCAGCACATAGCTGTCGAGCACGGTGCCCGAGGAGGGCTTGATGACGATGGCGCAGCCGGCGGCCAGCGCCGGGGCGATCTTGAAGGTCTGCAGAGCCACCGGGAAGTTCCACGGGATGATGGCCCCGACGACGCCGACGGGTTCGCGACGCACCAGTGTGGTGGAGCCGGTCGGCGACGGACGGGCTTCTTCTTCGACCATGTTTTCGGCCAGTGCAGCGTAGTAGCGCAGCAGGCCAACCACAAAGGCCGATTCGAGTTGGTCAGCAACATTGATTGGCATGCCGTTTTGCAGGCTCACCGATTGGGCCAGACGGTCGCCACGTTTCTCGATGGCATCGGCGAAGCGGCGCATGTGCGCTGCTCGGCCCTTGCCGTCGATCCCGGCCCAGGCCGGATTGCGCATGGCTGCACGGGCAGCAGCGACGGCGCGATCCATGTCTTCGTTATTGCACTTGGGTACGCTGCCGATCACTTCCTCGGTGGACGCGTTGATGACGTTCGCCCGTTGTTGCGAGCTGGGGGTGATCCACTGGCCACCGACGAAAATATGCTGATGATCGATACTCATTTTGGGATGTCTCCTTTGTGTGTTTTGCCGCTTCAAGGCAGGGCGTTACAGGCTGCGCGAGATCAGCTCGCGCATGATTTCGGAGGTGCCGCCGTAGATGCGCTGGACGCGCGCATCGGCATACAGGCGACAGATTTCGTATTCGCGCATGAAGCCGTAGCCGCCATGCAGTTGCACGCACTGGTCCACTACCCGGCCGTGCATTTCGGTGCACCACAGCTTGGCCACTGAGGCGTCGTGTTGCGAGAGGGCGCCGCGAATGTGGTGGCTGATGCACTGATCGACGTAGGCCCAACCGACGGTGAGATCGGCTTTTAGATCGGCCAGTTGGTACCGGGTGTTCTGAAATTCTGCAATGGCTTTTCCAAACGCCTTGCGCTCGCGCACGTAGTCGCAAGTGATGTCGTAGGCGCGTTGAGCGGCGGCCATGGACTGGAGTGCGATGGTCAGACGCTCTTGAGGTAATTCGCTCATGAGTTGCGCCATAGCCCGGCCTTCGGTGCCAAGCAGGTTTTCTACCGGCACGCGCACGTCGTCGAAGAACATCTCCGAGGTGTCGGCAGACAGGTGACCAAGCTTGTCCAGTTTGCGGCCTCGATTGAATCCCTCGCGTGCGGTCTCCACCAGAATCAGACTCATCTGGTCAGATCCGCTGTCGCTGCCAGTGCGGGCAACCACGATGACCAGGTCGCAGTGCTGGCCGTTGGAGATGAAGGTCTTCTGCCCGTTGATGACGTAATGGTCGCCGTCGCGCGTGGCCCGGGTGCGCACGCCCTGCAGGTCGCTACCGGTGCCCGGCTCGGTCATGGCGATGGCACATACCACGTCCCCCGAAACCATGCCGGGCAGCCAGCCGTGCTTCTGCGATTCTGTGCCGAACGAAACCAGGTAGCCGGCGCACACGTCGCTATGCACCGAAAAATTTGCAGCGGGTCCGGCGTAGCCGGCGTACCACAGCTCTTCGATCACTACCGCGTTCATGCGGAAGTCGCCACCGATGCCACCATAGACCTCGGCCACCGAGGGGCATAGCAAGCCGCCAGCGCCGCCGGCCTGCCAGTAACTACGATCGACCTGACCGGCCGCTTCCCAGCGATCGAAGTGAGGTGCGATCTCGACTTGGGCGAATCGGCGCACCGAGGTGCGGAAGAGGCGGTGTTCCTCCTCATAGAGGAGCGGCCGTTCAGGGATCATGGATTGACGTGGCTCCATATTTTCGTTTGCCACCGTACCATCTGAATGATGACGGTCCCCACGACCAAAGTTAGGGTTGGCTAAATCTGAACCGGGAAAGTTGATTCATTCGCTGGCCAGTTGCGCTCAGCCCCGGACGCATCAACTGGTTGCGGACTTGCCCGTGTGGAGCGGCGTCGGCGTCGGCGACAGGCTGGAGCACGTGCGCGTGACAAGGGGGGAAATATCACCCCTGATGTGAGCGGGACGTCTTGACTGCGTTGCGCCATGCCCGTGGTGACGCGCCGGTCCATCGTTTGAAATGGCGACTGAATACGGAGATGTCGGAATAGCCCAGATTCAACGCCAGTTCGGTGATTGGCAGGAGGCCGTGCTCAAGATGTTGTTTGGCAATGGCGCATCGCACCGCCTGCAACTGCAGTCCATAGCTGGTGTTTTCCTGCAGAAGCATTCGCTGCAAGGAGCGCGGGCTCAGATCCAGGGTAGCGGCGACTTGATCGACCGAGCATTCGCCGGACGGCAATAGCCGGCCGATCACCTCTTTCATCTGGCTCAGCAAATTGCCCGGGTAGCGGGCTTTGAGATACGACAAATACTCTTTGAAGTGCCGGCTCAATATCTCTTCGTCGAGATGTGGTGGCTGATTGGCGACAGAGGCGCAGATTAAGGCGCCGTCAAAAGTGCTGGAGAAAATGACCGGATAGGGGCACTGGCCATCGGGAATCGAGGCGTGGTGCGGCGCGCCCTGACGCAAACACAAGCTGAGATGACGTCGATCCGTGTCGCGAACCATGCTCGAGATGAAATTGATCAATTGCCCTGCGCCTACTTGAACCATGTGTTCGATGCCCAAAGGCGTGGTGATCTCAAAGCAGAACTGGATCCGGGTTTCGCTGCCTGTTGTGATCAGGTCGAGGTGGACGCCGGTGGCATGCAGATAGAGATGATTGGAAAAATTCTCGATGGCCTCATGGATGGTTTTTTCCTGAGATGCGGTCACCAGGAGATCCATTAACACCCCTGGGTTCTGTCGTAGGCCGAGGGAAAGTCCGAACAGCGGATTCTTGCACTCGATCGAGCACAGTTCGACGAGTTCCGCCATTTTTGCCAGCGATATGAAGGTGTTGGGATCGCGAAACTGGGATGGACTCAGGCCGATCCGCTGGATCAGTTCGATGGGGTTGCCGCCGAACTTGCGGGTCAGCGCCTCAACGCCGCCGATGGCACCAATTCGAATCAGATGCATGTCGAGTCTCTTGTTTGTCGTGGCGCGTTAGATCAAGTTTATGGCGCCAAATGTCAAGTTTGAAGTGGTATTTATAAATACTATGTGAGTCAGGCGACGCCGCAGGCAAATGCGATGTCGCTGTGAGTGGCGAGCGCTTCAAATTTACCGGGGGGAGGCAGTCAGTCATTCCCGATGGCTTCGCTGCGATTCCTGTAACGATAAGCATCGGGGCATTGCATGAAAAAAAATCCATACCGCTATTACAGATTTCTCACGCTGGCTGGCATTTTCATGCTGCCGGCGACCATATTCTTCTGGGGGGTGTTGGGCCAGAACGTGCCACCGTATTCGGCCAGCTTGAGCGCGGATGCCTTTGCGGCTGAGATTATTGCCAACGCCAGTTCGATCCGAATCGGCATGATTGGCCAGTTGGTCGTTTCCTTTGCCTACTTTCTCTGGGGGCTTGGCATCTGCAAGGTCATGGAGGCAACCGAAGAAGACAACAATGTGTTGTCGACCATCGCCCTGTGGGGAACGGGCCTGACGTGGATCGTGTTCGCTTTGCCCTGCTCAGTATGGCTGACCGTTGCGTATCGCCCTGAGGTAATGGACCCGAGAACACTGCAGATGTTCTTTGACTTCGGATGGTTCTTTTTCGACAACTCCTTCACGATCACCACCATGGGCATGGTGGCCATGGGGATCGGCTTTCTGAAAGATCCCCGCGAAGTGCCGCTGATGCCTGCCTGGGTGTGCTGGCTTGCGATCTGCGTGGGCATCGGTTTTGTGCTTGAAGTCTTTATGCCTTTGGTGACCGATGGGGCGTTTTCCCGAAGCGGACTGATCAACTACTGGATCGAGTTTTCCGCGTATTTCGTTTATTGGATGGCGACAGCGATCCATTTGGACAAGGCGGTCGTTCGTCTTCAGCGCGAACATGCACAGGGGAAAGGACTTGCCTGACGCTTTGGGGCGACCTGAACTGGCCGCAGGGCGGAAGCCCTTCCAAAGCATCTGGATCTTCCTTGTTGCGGACAGTGTCAGTTTCGGCCTGCTTTTTCTGGTGTTCATGGTGGAGCGGCTTGGCCAGCCTGTGCTGTTTGCCGAGTCCGCACATCGTTTAAATGCCTTGCTCGGCCTTGGTAACACCCTGATCCTAATCACCGGGAGCTGGCTGGTGGCGCTGGCTGTGGCCGCCTGCCGGGTCGGCAGCGTCGATCGGACGCGTCGCCGGCTGGTGGCCGCTATTGTTGTCTCCAGTGGCTTTGCGTTTGTGAAAATTTTCGAGTACGGGAGCAAGGTTGGCGACGGCATTACGCCGCTGACCAACGATTTCTATACCTTCTATTACGCGCTGACGGGCTTTCACCTGCTGCACTACCTGACCGGGATGGGAGCGCTGATTTACCTGGCGGTCTTGACAGTCCGTGTGCATGAGATAGAAGCGCGTTTCACGCTGTGGCTCGAGTCTGCCGCGCTGTTCTGGCATGTGGTGGATCTGCTCTGGATATTCCTGTTTGCCATGCTGTACTTATTGGGTGTCCAGACATGAAGCGCTTCGAGGAACGCAAACTGGGTGTCGCCTGGCTGACATTGGTTGTGGTGACGGTGACAGGATTCACCATTGCCGAAGCGGTGTTCATCAAACCACTCTCGGTCGCCTTGGTAATGGCGCTGTCAGGCGTCAAAGCGCGGCTGGTGCTCTATCGATTCATGGAGCTGAACGAGGCCCCCACCGGCTTGCGCGTGTTCTTTAACGCCTGGCTGCTGATCTGTGTGTTGATGATCTTCGGTCTCTACTCGGTGGCGTGATTGTTGGTGGCTTGGCTGAGTTTTGCTTCGTGCGTGGGGGCCTTGACGGTCAGCGTGGCGAAATCCTGACCTTGATTGAGCATGTGCTCCATGGTGCAAATTGGCAGTCTTTGATTTTGGCTCGCGGCCGACCGGGTGCGCCCATGCGCGCCCGGCCGCAATTTGACGCGGATTCAGATTTGCGCTTCGGGTAGCCGTACGACGAGACCGTCGAGTGTGGCGTCGACAATGATCTGGCAGGACAGGCGGGCGTTGTCACCGTCGCGGCCCGCGAATTCGAGCATTTGCTGTTCGTGCTCGCAGCGTGTGCCGGTTCGTTCGACCCATGCCGGATCGATGTGTACCAGGCAGGTGCCGCAGGTCATTGCACCGCCACAGTCGGCGTCGATGCCCGGCACGTTGTGACCGGTCGCGCCTTCCATGAGCGAGGTGCCGTCGTTGATGTCCGCCGTATGGGTGGTGCCGTTGGATTCGATGAAAGTGATTCTGGCCATGTCCGTCTCCGTGTTACGCGGCAATGGTTTTCAGGTCGGCCGAAGAATCGGCCAGTTCGGATGGGGTGACTGGCTTGCCTGATGCGGCGAGCTTCTTGCCAGCCATGAAGGCGGGGGGGCTGTTGATGGCTTCGACACAGACCACGCGCGTGTCTTTGACATGAAAGACCGCAAAGCTGCGGCTGGCCGGATCGCCCCGGACTACGCTGGTCGCGTCGGTGTCGATCAGGCCGACGATCTGCAGTTTGAGGTCGTATTGGTCGGACCAGAACCACGGCACTTCCGGCGCTGAGGGCTCACGTCCGCACAGCACCGCGGCCACGCGTCGCGCCTGTTCGCCGGCGCCCGGAACGCTTTCTAGGCGGATGGGCCTGCCGTAGATCGGGATGGGGCGTTTGGCCATGTCGCCAATGGCAAAGATGTCGGGGTGCGAACTGCGACAATCTGCGTCCACCGTCACACCGTCGTCACAGGCCAGGCCGGCGGCTAGCGCCAGCTCGGCTGCCGGTTCTGCACCAACGCCCAGGATCACCAGGTCGCACGGCAGGCGAGTTCCATCGCTGAGGCGCACTGCTGTGGCCGCGTGCTCGCCCTCGATGGCGTCGATACCGGTATTGAGTCGGAACTGCACACCTTGGGCTTCGTGCTCCGATTGCAGGAAGGTGGCGATTGATGCACTGGCTACACGTGCGAGCAGACGTGGCGCGTGCTCGACGACCGTGACCTCCGCGCCGAGCGCACGCGCAGTGGCCGCGCATTCCAGGCCGATGTAGCCGCCCCCGATGATCACTACTTTGCGGTCGACCTTGAGTGCGTTACGCAGGCGCTCGGCGTCGGCCAGATTGCGCAGGCTCAGTACATTTGAATGACCCACGCCCGGGATGGGCAGCTGCCTTGCCCGGGCGCCGGTGGCGAGCACCAGCCAGTCATAGTCAAGCGTTGTGCCGTCATCGAAACGCACGCGATGGGCGTCGGGTTCAATGGCCTGGACGCGTTCGCCAAGGCGCAGGCCAATGTGCTGCTCTTCGTAGAAGCTACCGGGTTTGAGTGCGAGCTTCTCGGTCGTGGTCTCGCCCTTGAGCCACGCTTTTGAGAGTGGTGGGCGGTGGTAGGGGGTGTGGGGCTCGTCGCCCACCAGAGTGATGCGCCCGGCAAAGCCGAACTGGCGTAGCTGGCCGACGAGGGCACCGCCGGCATGGCCGGCGCCGATGACGAGCACATGCGGTTTGGCGATTGGGGTTTCGCTCATTGGGGTCTCCGTTTGTATGCGGATGCCGGGCCGTGCGGGACGGCCCGTTTTCTTATTCTGTGTAGGGTTCGAAGCTGTCTTTGGTGGACCCGCAGGTCGGGCACATCCAGTCGTCCGGAATGTCTTCGAAGCGGGTGCCGGGGGCGATGCCGCTGTCTGGGTCGCCGATGGCTTCGTCGTAGATGTCGCCACAGGTGGTGCATTGCCACTTGCGCATGCGTTTCTCCTGGTTGGTGTGTTGTCGGGGGGCGCGTTTAGTTCATCTTGTAGCGGATGGGTACCCGCTTGGGCCCGCACACGAACTCGGATTCCTGCCACTGGCCTTCGCCGGCCATCTCGACCCACTCAAGGCGCTCGAACAGTTCTTCCCAAAGTGTTCGCATTTCCAGTCGGGCCAGGTGCTGGCCGACGCAGATGTGCGAGCCGAAACCGAAACCGATGTGCCGGTTGGGCGTGCGGTCGGGCTGGAAGGCGAACGGCGCATCGAACACTTCCTCGTCCTTGTTGGCCGACAGATAGGACACGTACAAGCGGTCGCCCTTCTTGATCTGCTGACCGGAGAGCTCATAGTCCTGCGTGGCCGAGCGGACAAAGGCCATCGGAGGTGTCGAGATGCGAATCGCCTCTTCGACGAAGCCGGAGATCAGGCTGCGGTCGGCCTTGATGCGGCTAAACAAGCCAGGATCGCGGGCGAGAATCCACATCGCGTTGCCAATGGTGGCGGCAGTGGTGTCGTGGCCTGCGGTAGAGGCGATGACGAAGTAGGAAATCATGCCGCGCTCGTCCATGGGCTGACCGTGAATCTGTCCGTGGGCGATCAGCGTGGCCAGATCCTTGCGCGGCGCGGCACGTCGCTGGGCGACCAGATCGGTGTAGTAGGACTTGAATTCGTCGTACACGATCTGCCAGGTCTTGATCTGCTGCTCGGGGTCGGTCAGCACCGATCCGGGGCGGCACAGATCTGGGTCGGCGTAGCTGAGGAACCACTGGGTCAGCCGCAGCATGGTGGCGTGGTCTTCGCGCGGCAGGCCAATCTGGTCGCAGATCACTTGCAGCGGGTAGCGCATGGCGATCGTCTCGGCAAAGTCGCACTCGCCGTTCATGTCGGCCATTTGGTCGGCAAATTCGCGCGCCGACGCCAGTACGCCGTCTTTCAGCGTGGCCACGTTCTGTGGCATGAACACGTCCTTGACCACATTGCGGTATTCGGTGTGGTCAGGCTTGTCCATGTGCACCAGCGTGCGGAAGATGTGCGGTTTGCCGCCGCTGTACTCCGCCATCATGGCCTCGGCCATGATCGATGCGGGCGTCTTCGAGATGTCGCCGCTGTGAAAGATGTCGTCCAGGCGCGAGACCTCGCGTACATCCTTGTACTTGGTGACGATCCAGTGGGGCTTGTAACCGGGTACCTCGCACATCGCCAGCGGATAGTCGCGGCGCAAGGTGGCGAAGATCTGCTCGACTGCGTCGCGGTTCGCGTAAGAGGCGGGGTTCCAGATCGGGGCGACCAGCTCGGTCGGTATGATGGGGGTGCTCATCAGGTATCTCCGTTAGGTTGATTCGGGTTCCTGGTGCCAGCTTTGATGCCGGTCTGTGGATTCGGGAAGCCGTGATGGAAGACTAGGGGAGTGAGGTGCTAAGCAAGCAGTACTAAAGTACTGTTTTTGTCTCTATGCATACGATAAGCTGAGGCTGTCCCGCTCGCATCCCGGAGAGTCGATTGCCCGCCCATCTTCCGTTGTTCCATGCCGCCTCCTTGGATTCGCCACCCAAGCGCAATGCGCCGCCCGCGTTTACGTTTGAAGCGGTGTCGGTGTCGGCGCTCGATGCGGCCGTGGCGGCGACGGACAAGTTGCTCGCGCTGGTGGCGCCGGTGGGCTATGGCAAAACGGTGTTCATGGGCGCGCTCCATGCCCGGCTGCGCGCGCTGGGTGAGGTGGTGTTCTGGGTCGGGCTTGATGAACGGGACGACTCGGTCCAAGCGGTTCTTCACTGGTTCGAAGAACTCGCCTACCGTCACAGCGAACAACTTCACCCGACCCAGGCCTTGTTTCGCGGCGATGCGCCACTGGACGCGCGACTCGATGCGCTGGTGGCCGCGGCAAGCGCCTATCCGCAGCCTTTCACCCTATTTGTAGACAATCTCAACAGCTGCGAAGAGTCGGGGTTGGCGACGGTGCTGAACCGGCTGGTGTTTGAGACGCCGTCCTCGGTTCGCTTTGTGTTTTCCAGCACCCAGGTGCTGCCCTTCGACATGGCCCGGGCCCGGCTCGCGGGGCTCGTTCAGCCCGTTGGGCCAGAGGCTCTAAGTCTGGATGATGCCGCTGTTGAGCAGGTGCTCGGCCCGGTGCTGGCCCGACGCATTGGCGGTGATGGTGTGAGCACGGTGACCCGGCTGACCGAAGGCTGGCCTGCGGCGGTACGGCTTGCCCAGATCGTGTTGGCCGAGGCGGCTGACCCGCGTGCCGAGCTGGAGACATTTTCCGGTGCCGACGAAGACCTCGCCAGCTTGCTCAATCGGCAGGTGCTTGCCGGCGTTAGCCCCCGCTTGCGTGACTTTTTGTTGGGTATCGCACCGCTGCGCAGTGTCAGCGCCGAGTTGTGCCGGGCCGCCCTTGAAGACGCTGAGGCAGACCGTCACCTGGACGATCTCCTGGCGCGCAACCTGTTCATTATTCCGCTCGATCGCAACCGGCAGTGGTATCGCCTGCACACGCTGTTTCGCCAATATTTGATCAGCGAGTCGGAGCGCCGTCTGGATGCCGCCACGCGGCAGGGCATTTTGAGCCGTGCTGCCCGATGGTTGGCGAAATGCGGGCAGTGGCAGGACGCCATCGACTACGCACTGCAGGCTGGTGATTCAACGCTGGCAGCAAATCTGCTGAATCAAGCGGCTGCCGCGGTGGTGCGCCAAGGCGAGTTACGGCGCTACATTGACTGGGTCGATCGGCTACGCCAGCAAGGGCAGGCCATCGATCTTGATGCTGAGTATTGGTACGTATGGGCGTTGGTGCTTGGCCGGCGTTATGAGGCCGGGCGGAAGGAAATCGAACGCGTGCGGCCATTGGTGACGCAAGCCATGGCGGGGGAGGCGCGTGATGGTGTCGCGCTGCAAGCATTGCAGCGCAGGCTGGTGATTGCCGGTGCGGCCATCGATGTGTTTACAGATCGACTCCCCGAAGCCCATGAGGGCGCTAGCCAATGGCTGGCCCAGCGGGACATCGACGACGCTTTCGACGCCACGGCGGCTTGCTGCGTCCAGAGCATTTACCTCTCTGCCGCCCATCGTTTCGTCGAGGCGCGCGACGCCGTGCAGCGCGCCCATGGCTGGGCCTACCAGACCGACAGCATCTACGCCAATGGCTGGCTCATTGCGCTCAATGCCTTGCCGGCCCTGCATGAAGGGAACTACGCGCTCATCGGGCCCGAGCTGGCGACGTCGCTCGATAGCCTCATGCGTGCGCTGGGGGAGGGCGCCGGCATTTGCGGCACCATCGCGCTCATGAGTGCCCATTGCGCAATGGAGACCGGCGACGCCGCCCGTGCCCGCGAGTTGCTCGCACTTGGGCTGCGCACTGCGCAGACCCACGGCTTTGTCGACGCACTCGCCTTCGGATTCGACGCCGCCGTGAAGTGCTGGACCGGTGCGCCGGAAGACCCTATCGATCTGACTGGCCTGCGTCAGATCGCCGCAGCCTATCCCGCTCGGCTCGCGACGACGCTCTCATGCGCGCTCATCCGCGGGCTTGTTCGGCTCGACCGGCTCGACGACGCCCAGGCCGAAGCCGCCCGCATCGGCCTCGATCCTGTGCAGCCCGAGGCGGTGCCCCTTGCGCTTGCGATTCCTGCTGGCGCTGATGCCTGGCGTGCTGCCTGCATTGCGCTTGCCGTGGGCGAGGGGCGGGGCGCGCAGCTTGAGCCGCTCATTGAGCAATCCGCCCGGCAGGCAGGCATTGAGGGGCGTAGCGCTCGGCAGGTTGAACTCGTTCTTATTCAGATGCACCTGTCGGTGCAATCCGGTCAGCCCGCACTGGCCAATCGGCACTTGCTACGCGCCATCAACCTCGCCGCCGGCCGCGGCATCGTGCGCCCCTTTCTTGACCACGGCACCACCATCGCCGGCCTGGTGGACGAGGCTCGCGCCGATGGGTGGGGCTTTGCGCTGATGCAGGAGCGCCGCTTCTTCGCTGACATCTGCCGTCGTTTACCGGTCAGTGAGCAGTCCGTGCAGATGCGTCTGCGCGCCTTGAACCTGGATGCCCGTCTGATCGAACCGCTGTCCAGCCGTCAGAGCGAACTCCTGAGCCTGCTCGATGCTGGGCTATCCAATCAGCAAATTGCCGACCGTCTGCATGTCACGGTCAGTACCGTCAAGGGGCATCTGCAGAAGCTATACGCCAAATTGGGGGTGCCAAGCCGGACAGCGGCCCTTGCGCGGGCGCGGGGGATTGGATTGGTTTGAGGGGGAGGCTGCCCAACTTTCGTCAGGGCTGGCGCTATCGCTTTGATGAAAGACTCATTCGCTCAAAATTCAAATTCCCTAGAGACGGCAGTGAGTGAAGCGAAGGCAGACCCCTTGTTCCGTAAATCGATCGTCTTCTGTGCATGGTCCGGTCTGGCGGCGATTGTGTTGTTCATCATCGGTGGCGTGTTCCTTGGCGGCATGTTGCCGCCACTGCTGCATGCCAATGATTCGCCGGCGGAGTTTGTTCGCAAGGTGTCGGAGCACCTGTTCGAAATTCGCGTTGGCTCGGTATTCCTCATGCTTTCGTTTGCGCTGTTTGGCCCCTTTGGTGCGGGCATTGCGGCACTGACCAGGCGAGCGGAAACCTCGCCGGCGTTCTCTTACGTGCAACTCGTCTTTACTGCGTGCGGCACCATGGTGGCCTTGTTGGTGGCATTCACTTGGGCGCTGATGGTTTTTCGGCCTGACGAGTACGATCCGACCCTGGTACAGATGTTCGCTGATTTTGCCTACTTCCTCGCGGTGTTCTCGGTGCCGTGCTTTGGCGGGTGGTGCGTCGTGATTGCATTGCCCATTTTGCTGGCGGAGGAGGGTAAGGCGCCGTTCCCGCGCTGGGTTGCCTATGTGAACCTGTGGGCAGTGCTGCTTTTCGCGCCAGGCCAGATGGTGCTGTTCTTTAAGGATGGCCCGTTCTCTTGGCATGGGATTGTGGCCTTGTGGATTCCCTTCGTCGCCTTCTTTCTTTGGATCCTGATCATGTGCGCGGTCATGCTCAAAGCGGTAAAGCCGGGCGCGCAGGTGCGCCCGGCTTGAATTCGGTCGTCGGCGGAGGGCGGCGCACCAAGGAGAGGGTTCCAGGCGAGATCGGGATCTGGCTCTTTGTGATGGGCGATCTCATGGTGTTTTCCGTCTTCTTCATCCTGATCGCGATCGGGCAGAAGGAGCACGCGGCCTTGTTCAATGCTTCGCGCGCGCAGCTCGACATGTGGGTGGGAGTGTTCAACACCTTCTTGTTGCTGACCGGCTCGTGGTTCGTCGCCATCGGCGTCGCGCGTTGTCGGGCAGGGCTCAGTGCGGGGGGGGCTCGCAACTTCACTCTGGGCATTTTGTGTGGCGTCGGGTTCGTGGCGAATAAGGCGGTGGAGTGGGGTGGCAAGATCAGCGATGGTCTGAGCCCGGCCACCAACGATTTCTACATGTTCTTTTTTGTTTTCACGGGCATCCATCTGCTGCATGTGCTGGTGGGGCTGGTTGTGCTTTTTGTCGTGCGGTCGGCGAGCTGTCGTCCAACGATTGGCGTGCGCGAGCTTCGCACCATCGAAAGTGGCGCCGTCTTTTGGCACCTGGTGGATCTTCTGTGGGTGGTGTTGTTTGCGCTGCTCTACCTGCTGTGAAACTCAGGGCGAAAAAAGAGATGAACGCGCGATTATTCGGTCACCCAGCGACGGTGGCGTGGTTGCTTCTGGTGATTGCTACCGGCGTCGGTTGGGCTTTGGGGCATAGCGTCCGGGCAAACGGGTCGGTGGCTGGTAGCGTCGCGATGGTCGGGGTGATTACGACCGCGTTCGTGAAGGTGTGGATCGTGGGATTTCAGTTTATGGAACTTAGAGACGCGCCTTGGTGGTTGCGGCGTGGCTTTGACGCTTGGGTCCTCGTGGTCGGTTCGGTGCTGGTAGTCATCAGTCTGGGCTGAGACGCTCGGTCGCGGATATCGAGTCAGTGATTATTAACGGGTGATCGCGACGAATGCCTTCGCAATTCTCATCGCCCCTACTGGAGGCAAATTATGGACACCACGGACTTCAATCGATTTCTTGATCATGCTCGCGCCAAGGCGACGCCTCAGCGCCTGTACCTCGTGTTCGCCGAAAAGGAATACGCCACCGAAGCGGAGATCGCCGCCGGCGAAGCCACGGCCAGCAGCTATTCGATCAGGCCGTTGATGTATGCCGACAAGGCGTTGTCCGCCCTTGGCGACTTTGACGAGTTGCTCGCCGAATCACTGGAAAACGGGCAAGCCTGGGATCTGGTCTATGTATCCGCCAGCGACGATGAAAAGCTGTCGGCCGATTTCGTTGAGGAGCGGCTCGAGGTCATGGTCAAGTTGATCCAGCAGGGCGAGGGTGCGCGCTTCGTGATCTTCGATCAGCTCGGCGCGATCTATCGCCTCGACAAGCTGAGTACCGTACATTGACGATTCCGCGTCCGCATCGCGCCGCAGCCAGCCATCACGATCTGTTTCAGTCGCTGGACGTCTTTCAGGGGCATGCTGTGGGTGTAGACGGTCAAGGCCAATTCGATCGGATTCAGTCGCCAGTTCGGTCATAGGAAAGCTCGTGCACGTCGCCGTCGGCGTATTCAAGTCCGGACGCCCGTTCGATCAGTGTTAAGTACGGCTTGATTCGGATCGCAGTATCTGCGGTAGACCGCTGCTCGCTTAGGTTTTGCAGACTATGTTGATGAGCGTGAGTGATGCCAGACCCGCTTTGTTGTCGTGGAGCATCACTCAGCCAGTAGCGAGTCCCGAACGGCCCGGCGCACGGCGTTTGCAATCAACCAACCGGGAACGGTAGCGGGCCCAGCGTAGGGGTGGAGCACGCCGATCCCCGTGCTTGCAATCGTTACAGTGTCGGTGGAGGTGCCGGTGGCGAGTGCGCCGTCGGCGGTGAGGATGGTCATTTCGGTGAGTGTGGCGGTCTTGGCTTCGGTGGCGGTGATGATGGCGTTCACCATGGCTGGTCGGGTGAGTGCGGCGTCGACCAGCACAATGAGATTGATGGTGCCCGGCGTGGCATTGTGCGGCGCTGAGATGCCGGCGCTGGTGGCATTGCCGATGCCGGCGGTGGCGAGGACAGCGACGCGCAAGCCATTTTCTTCTGCGACAGCGAGTCGTGCCCTGTGTAGGGGAACCGCGGTGAGAAGGCCGATGAAGGCGCCGTTGATATCGCACTCGATGGCGATGCGCTCAAGGTCAGCCGTGGGGGCGTCAGAGCAGTAGTCGACTGACACATTGGTGTTGAGGATATGGCGTACCCGGCGAAATCCGCCGCCATGGAAAGACGAAGAGAGCGTTGTCAGTTGTGTCTGGCTTTGGACATGAATGGCACTCGTATGGTGTTTTATGCTGATGCCGGAAATCGGGGTTTCGATGCGCATGGGCCGGAGTTTAGTGCATGCGGCATGTCGGCCTGGTGTTCCCGGTGTTGATTGTCAGGCGCCGCCCGCGAACCACCACAGGCCCACAATGGCGGCGGTTGCAACCGCGCCCCAGATCTCGAAGGCCAGTCGCCAGGCGAAGGGGGCTTCGTGCATCTCCATGAAATACATCATTACCGCACGCCCCTTGGCGTAGGCGACGAGCATGACGAAGAGCGCGGTCCAATGGCCGACGGTGCCTTGGTGTTCGGCAAGCCAGCCGCTGCCGAGGGTGGCAGCAACGAGAAACGCCCAGACGAGGACGGCATTGCGGTTTGAGAGTGCGCTCATCGGGGCACCAGCAGGTAGAGCATGGGGAAGAGGAACAGCCATAACAGATCGACCATGTGCCAGTACAGGGCCCCGGATTCGATGAGGTTGAAGGTATTCCGGCTGACGGTGGCTTCGCGTCCAGCGAGCACCCACAAAACGGCCAGTGCGATCATGCCGCCGACAAAGTGGAGAAAGTGCGCGCCGGTCAGGGCGTAGTAGTACATGTAGAACGGATTGGTCTGCATGGTGATGCCGCTGCTGATCTTGATGCTGTACTCAACTATCTTGCTGACGCCGAAACCGGCCCCGACCAGAAAGGAAAGGAGCAGCCAGCCCCGGGTGGTTTTGCGCAGACCGGCACGGGCAGCGTTGACGGCGAGAACGACGAATAGCCCGCTGGTGACGAGAATCAATGTGTTGGCGACGCCGAAGCGCACATCCAGCGCGATGGCAGAGTTGTTGAACAGCGCAACGTCTTTCATCCGGTCGACCATGAAGCCGACAAACAGCATGCAGAACACGGCCATGTCGGCAATGATGAAGACGAGCACGCCGGGCAGATGGCGGCCTCGAAGGATCGAGACCGCCTCTTCTGTGGCCAGATCGGGCGGGTTCTGGGTCATGTCGTTTTCGGGGTGGGGCATCAGGCCTTGGCCAGAGCAGCGGTGCGCTCTTTTTCAAGACGCGGAATTGCCTTGAAGACGTAGTAGGTGATGATCACGATATAGGCGAACCAGACGATGAACTCGACCCAGAAGTTGAGCCAGCCCTGGCGTGCGAACAGGCCACTCTTGAAGAAGGGCATGAGCAGTTCGAACAGGAAGCTGATGCCGGCCCAGATGGAGAACCAGCACGCCCAGCGGGGAAACAGCGGGGCGGCTCGCTTGTCGGTCAGGCCGGCAACGCCGATGGCGACCATGGGAATGGTGGTGATGGCGTAGAACATGTCGATCAGCAGCCAGCCCTGGTCGTACAGCATCTGCAGAGTGACCGGGCTGAGCACGTCCGGTCGGTAGGCGGCGGTGAGCCAGAAAACCGAGGAGGTAACGAGCGGCACAACCGTCAATCCGCCGCCCCACATTTGCAGGGTGGTGGCGATGTTGTTTTCGAGCGGGTTGATCCACTCCATGACCTTGGTGATGGACAGTGTCCAGGGGAGATAGAGCACGCCGAAGAGCATCGCGCCCGCCATGCCGGCGCGCACTTCGTTGTAGTGAGTGCGGAAGAACTCTGCCATCTGGTCAGCCGTGTGGTCGGCCGGGATCGGCGGAATGTTGTGCCCCAGTACGCCCCAGCAGATGATGAAGGCGGTGAGGAAGATCGGACCCATCGCGGCGCAGGTGCGCCAGTACTTGAAATACTGGGTGTTGCTCAACCGGCCCTTGATGACTTGCGGCTCGGGAATGGCGACCGCGTCATCCGGCAGGTAGGCGGTGGTGGTGGCAGCAGTGTTCATGGAGAGTCTCCTTACCTTGGCGGTCGGTGTGTCGCGTTATGGTATGCAGCAATACGAAGTGAGGTTGATTGTGAAATTTTTGAACAATCAAGTCAACACATCAAAGCACGAAAACGTGGGAAGACGTCAGCTTCGTTTACCTAGCGAGGGCGTGCCAAAAGCGCGACCAAGGAAGCGAATACCGTCTTGCAGCTCTTTGTTGCCCAGATGAGGGAAGAGTTCGGCAAAGTAGTCGAGCCCCGCTTTGATCATGGTGTCGAAGTGGGCCCGACCGTTGTCAGTGAGCGCGACAAGCTTTTCGCGAGCGCAATCGGGGTTGGTACGTTGGGTCACCAGAGCGAGTGGGGGCTCGGCAAGCTCACGCAATAGGTGGGTGACGTGAGAGTTGCGGCTTTCGAACCAGTCGCTGAGCAGGCGCTCGATCTCTTTTCGGCGCATCCACCCGTGTGCGCCCACCTCCGATTCGATGAGCCAGATGATTGCCGCCTGCTGGCGTGAAAGCTGACCTTGGCACATGCGACGCTCCAGCTCCATACCGATCCGGTAGTGGATCGGGTAGAAAAAGCCGAGGAGATCGAGCGTGTTTGCACGATCTGGCGGGGCGTCGGGTGATTTTCGTGGCATTAGTTTTGGCGGATCAGTAGCGTTGGGTTGGACGATTATGCCTTGCCGAACGATACGTTTGCCAAACCGGCTTGTTGGGGGCGTGCGGGAGCGGTGCTTGTGTGATCGCCGCTGCGTTGGACGTCGACCACTACGCTGGCAGCGTAGTTTTTCCATTCGACGCTGACGATATATGGGCGCGCGCCGCCGTCGGGCGGTAGGCGAATGTCGTCGCCGCTGCTGGTCATGGGGATGGAGATTTCAAGCTGTGGGCCGAAATGCCGTCGGGCGTTGCCCGCCAAGGTGTTGGCCATTTCGCCGATCAGATCAAGAATGGCCATGTGTGACTGGTCTGGTTCGTTGGTGGCGACCAGCAGGTGGCGCAGCAGGGCACGAGGCGCGGTGACATACACCCGGCCGCGAAACGCGCCAGAAAGGGCAATGGCGCCGGTGTATTCCATATCGGGGGGGCGCTTGCCGCGGGTTTCAAGATAGGCACCACGAATGCGGGGGGCCTCACGAGTGAGTTGCAGGAAGTAGTGGGTGACGGCGTCGACGAAGACGCGGATATCTTTTTCGTTCAGATCGGCCATGCACGCAGTCCTTATTTCATCACTTCAATGAGTGCGCAGACGAGTTCATCGTCGGTGAACGGTTTTTCCAGAAAGCCACGCGCGCCGTTTTCCAGTGCCCGGATGGCGGTGAATTTGTCGGTGAGGGCGGACACCACCAGGATGGCGACCGCTGGATCGATGGCACAGAGCTCCGCCGTACATTCCACCCCATCCATTTCCGGCATCGTCAGGTCCATCGTGACCAGTTGTGGACGGGTGTCGCGGAAAATTCGTACCGCGGTGGCGCCGTTTCGTGCGGAGCCGACAATGTCGAGCTCGGGCAGGCGCGGGTCGGCAGCGAGGCGACAGATGCGATTGCGGATGGACTGGGCGTCGTCGACGATCATCATGCGAATCATGCGGCCTCCGCGTGTGCACCAACTTCGACTGGCACGTGGAATGCGAACTCGGTGAATTCGCCACGCCGCGTGCTGATGCGTGCCCGGCTTCCGAGGCGTTTGATGCAGTCGGCCACCAGATCAAGCCCGACGCCGCGCCCGGCGTCTTCGTCGCTGTCTTGTTCGGCGATGGCACTGATGCCCGGCTCGAACAAGTAGCGCACCAGCCGGGACTCATCCATGGTCGCGGCGGCTTCAGCACTCAGGCGACCCTTGTTGACGAGTCGAGCGCGGAGTGTGTCGAAGTCGATGCCGCCGCCGTCGTCGCGCACGCGCAGTTCGATCATGCCGGGAGCGGACGCCGCCGCAAATACCGATACCGTGCCGTAGCAACGCTTGTTGGCTGATCGCCGCGCATCGACGGGCTCAATGCCGTGGGCGACCGCGTTCCGAACGAGCTGAATGGCCACGTCGCGGATGTCGGCCAATCGATTCTCGGTGCAATGGGCCAAGGCGCGCAGGTCGGAGAGGAAGCGCACATCCTTGTGGCGCCGGCCAGCGGTCGACAAGGCGATCTCTTCAAGGGCGGCGGACATGCGCGTTACCGGCGTGGTGGTGTTCGCTGCCGCACGCGGCGCCGCGGCGTCGAGGCGTTCGACGATTGCCTCAAGCACCGACTGGCGTTCGTACATTTCATCGAGTCGAACGCTCAAGCTCAGAACGTCGTCACCGGACAGATCGTTGCGACGGCGCAGGACAACCAGCTCATCTTCGAAGTGTTGTGCGGTGGCGACGAAGAAATCGAGTCCCAGGCCGATTGCGTCGCCCTTGAGCGCGTGAACCGACTGAAATATCAGGCGCACGATGTCGGCGTAGTTGGCGTTGCCGCGATCAGTCGCCCTGCGCAAGATGGCATTGATGGTTTCGACGCGCTGGCGGCTGGCCTTGACGAACTCATGCAAGGTGGCCACGTCCTTGCCCATCAGGCGCAGATAGATCTCGACTTCGGCACGGCTTTTGTGGCGGGCTTGCTCGATTTCATGGATCAGGCGCATGCGTTGAGTGGCATCTTGTGCGGTCACCAGGACATGCGAGAAATTGCCTTGGGTGTCGGTGATGCGCGCGAACTGAAAGCTCAGGTGCCGCGTTTTGGCAGCATCGTCACCCACGGTGAGTTCGACGTCGCTGAGCGGGTTGAGCGATTTCACCAGGTTTTCGCGCACGCGCCCCTCGACAAGCATGGTCAAGTAGCTCGTGGCCGCTTGGCAGACCTCGTCGGACACCATCTCGCTGAGCAAGTCGGGAAAGGACACGCCGGGGCTGATCTGACGGTGCAGAATTCGTGAAAGCGATGCGGAGGTGGTTTGGCCGATGTTGAGATGGGCGTCGAGGAGAAACAGGCCGTCGCTGACATTCTCCAGAACCTCGCCGGTCTCACGTCGTGCGGCGCCCAGTTTGTGATCGTTGTGCAGCAGGGTACGCATGGACACCAGCGCGATATACAGAAAGTTGGCAAAGGCGACGAACAAGCCGGCAAGCTGGGCCAGTCGCAACTGCTCTGTCGCGTCGTTTGCCAGGCGCTGGGTTTCGGCTAACAGCGTGGTTACCTCGGGCGCCGAACGGTAGTAGAAGCGTTGCATGTAGCTGTAAGCGTAGGCCACGTACGCACTTGTGTTTCCGCGCTGGACTCGCAATGTGGCAATGGCGTCTTCAATAGCCTTGAATTGCCCTTCGATGCTGGCGAGTGCGTCGAGTAACGCTGGTTGAGTGAGTGGGGTGACCGCCAGCGGCTCTTGGCCAGAACGTTCCAGCGTGCCACCCGATTTGAGCGTGACGAGGGCTGCCATGAGTTTGCCGGCCAGAAACTCAGTTTCTTCGACGAAGTCGGTGGGTACCTCGATGTCGCGCAGTCGGAGAATGTTCATTTCCGATGTTTGACGTTGCAATTCGAGCGTCATTTCGCGCAATTGTTGGGCGGCGATGAGCCGGGCCGCATAGTCGCGGGATTGCTGGGCAAAGTGGAGCGTGATCGCGACCACGACCAATGTACTGACAAGGAAAATGGCGATTGCGACCATCAGGCCACGATAGCGGCCAAGGATGCCTTTTTCGTTGATTGCTGTGCTCACATGCTGTCTCCCGGTGTGTGCAGCTCTTGGCCCGAGTGTTGGAGCACGTGGGTGGCTGCTTTATTGTCGGATGTTATGCTACGGTATTAATACATACGACAATGCGTGGAAGCAAGTGCGATTTTTGATAACGCGGATTAGTTGAATGGCATGCGCCCGCTTCGTGGGCGCATGCCAAGCTGGCGCGATTTGGGGGCAGAACGCCCGGAGATGCTAGCGGTTGAGCAAGCCTGCGCGCTTGGCGCGGAAGATGGCGGCCGAGCGGTTGCGCACGCGCAACTTCAGGTACAGATTGTGTAGATGCCACTTGACGGTGCCGACCGTGAGACCGAGCCGGTCGGCGATTTCCTGATTGGAAAGGCCGCTGTCCAGGTAGCCGAGCAACTCGACTTCACGGCTGGTGGGGGCGTCAACGTCGAGGTCTTCTGGCGACACGGACGCGGCCTCGCCGTCGGGCGCAGACGCGTTCGCCGCGGAAATGCGCTGCGTCATGTCGTTGAAGAAGGCGATTTCCTGCTCGTTGACCAGTGGCCAGGTCTTCTTCGGGTCGGCCAGCAAGAGCGGGCGAATCACATCGGCGTACTCGATGAAGGGCTGGAGTATGCGACGTGAGGCGGCGATGCTGGTGGTGCGCAAGAGTGTCTTGGAGGCCTGCGCCGTGTGGCCCGTTGCCGCTTCGATCTCGAGTCGGATCAGTAGCAGTTGCACCTGCCAGTTGGCCGAGGAGCCTTTGAGCGCGGTGCGCAGTTCTGCTTCGGTGGTCGACAGGGCGGTGGGAAAGTCGCGTTGGGCGATCAGCCAGGCGATGCGCGCGGTGAGCAGGGCGCGGCGTGCACTGGCCAGCTCCGCCGCGGGAAAGGCGGGCGGGCGGGCGCTGAGTGATTCTTCAAGGTCTTGGCGGCGAACCCAATCGGTAGCGGCATCGATGCGTCCGAGGCGAACCAATCGCACCAGGACCGCGCAGTGCAGCATCAGTTGCAGACGCGGGGGAAAGCATGCGGCGATGGCGTCGAGATGGCGGGGGGCGAACTCGGAGTCGGCGGTGCCGTCCCACAGACGAACCGCGACCTCAAGGCCGATCTTGGCGGTCTCGATAAATCCGTGGTGTTTGGCCTGACTGAGCCCCTGAAGCACGCGCTCTTTGGCATCGAGCACGTCGCCGCGCTCTAGCGACATGCGTGCAGCAATCATGTCCATGGTCGACACGATGGCGGCCGCAGCGCCGAGTTCATTGCGTGCCCGGGCGATGGCTTCGTCGAGCGCATGGTCGACGAAGGTCAGGTCGCCTTCTTCGACATCGATGAGTGCTTCCAGACAACTGATCCAGGCCATTCCGTATTCGCTGCCGGTGCGGCTCATGGCTTTGCGGGCCGTGAGAATCGCACGCCGCGCGGTACGGATATCGTGATCTGCAATCCCAGAGGTGCTTAACACGCAGGCGACGCCCGAGGTTTCGAAGGGGTCGAGTCCGTCATCAGCTTCAAGCCAGCGTTCGGCGCGTTGTCGGGCTTCGGGAATGCGATCGAGCGAAAACAGGATGACCGACAACACCGCTTGTTTGCGGTGGGCCATGCGCTCGTCAAGTTCGTCCCCCTCGGCTTCGCGATGGCGCATTGAGGCCAGCACGCGGTAGGCCTTTTCGTACTGGCGCGCAAACACCATGGCCCACACGTACCAGTACTGGGCTTCGTCCGAAGGGAAGGCGTCGATCGCCAGCAGGCGCTCATAGGCGCTGATGTAGTACTGGTGCCGGCCATGGTCGCGGACTTGTCCGGCAGCGCGCGCGGCGAGCAATTCGCCGGCCTGGCCGCCGTCGTGAATGGCCAATGCGAACTCGAACGCATCCTGGAGGTGGTTGTGACGGCGGCACCAGTCGAGAGCTCGTGCGAGCACGGCATGGCGTTCGGCTTCACTGCGCAAGGCGTGTGCTTCCCTGCGCAGGTAGTTGCTGAACAGGCCATGAAAGCGGTACCAGCCTGGACGGCCGGTGGCCGGGAAAATCATCAGGTTCAACCGGATCAGTTCTGCCAGCAATTCGGCGCTGCGCGGGTTCTGCGTGACGTGGGCGCACAGCTCAGCGTGAAAGGTGTTGAGGTCTGCGATCTCAAACAGGAAGTTCGTGATCTCAGGGTCGATGGCGCCCAGCACGCGACGGGCGAGGGTGTCTGTCAGTGGCGTGTCAAGCGTGATGCCGGCGCGAATTGATTGCGGATCAACATGCGAGGACATGGCCACATGCATCAGGCGCACTGCTGCGGGCCAACCCTCTGTCTGGAGCAGAATGTCGCGCGCCTGGTCGGGGGTGAGGTTCAGTGGGGCCGCATTTGCGGTTTCGAACAGGGTACGGATCTGATCGGCGTTCAGGGCCAGATCCGTTGGTCTGACCTGCTGCACCTTGCCTTCGAGGCGCAGGCGATGAAATTGGTCGGGCGGCATGTCAATGCCGGTGACGATGACGTGCAAGCGTGTCTGACGACCGAGCAGAAGGCGCTCGATGAGGTGGGCGAGTTCGGCGTCGCGTGTGGGGTCGAAGCCGTCGATGATCAGCACGGCGTCGTGGTCGAGTCGCGCGGCGGCAGCTTGCATGCTGTCGATGAGCGAATCGGTTTCGATCATCGGACTGGCGCAGAACATGAGCCCGACGCCTTCACTTTCGCAGCCTAGGAGGGCTTCGATGCGCATTACCGTTGCGCCAAAGTCAGCGTCGCCTTCGTCGAGCGAGTGCAGCAAAGCAGCATGACCCGCGGTCTGAAGCGTTCTGGCAACCGTCGAGGCGAAGACCGTTTTTCCGTATCCGGTCGGTGCGCCGACCAGCAGCAGCGAAGGCAGTGCGGCGATGTCGGAATATCGCTGAATGGTCTGTGTCAGGACCGGAGTGAACGGCGCGACCGGCGTCGAAAACGCATTCGCTAATTCAGCCGATGATGTGGGCGCAGTCGGCTGTTTTTTTGACGCACGCGTCAAGACGGTCTCCTTCGTGTTGTCTCGTCCTCCCTCCGGTGTTTTTTGTCTTCTGTCCACCGCGCTTGCTGAGGCATGTCAGCGCGTCGGAACAGCTTGCAAACACCTGGAGCCAAGATTCTACCTTGTCAGGCGCGTCCTCTGTATCGATGAGATGCCCCTTGTTTGGGTGCCAAGCGATTTCGTCAGTCTCATTTTTACTATCCCTAACTCCGGGTAGGGGGTAGTCGGCTCGGTTCGGGGGATAAGTTCAGTCTTGGGTGGTGGGCTAGACACAGCCCCCCGAAAGGAAGTTTGAGGAGACTGAATTGCGTACACGTCGTGTGAATGATGTGGCCTCCCTGCTCGAGCCAGGTGCTGCGGGATGGGATGCCGCCGGATTCGAACCGGTAGCAATGATGCCAGCACCACTGGCGATGCAGCCGACGGAATACATCCGTGTGAAATGGGAGGGCCGCGAGTATGGCAGCGATCCCGGCCTCAAGGTGGCCAGTGTCCATGACGGCAAGCGTTGGGTGTTGTGTGCGCGGTGGTCAGGGGTGAGTCCGTCCGGCATCGACTTTCCCGACGCCATCGCCGTGGCGCTGCCCGTGCGCAACGATCCGCCGCTGATCTTGATGGGTATGGATGGCGCACCTATCCAGTACCTGCGTTGGCAATCCAACAAGCCCGCACTGCGTTCGATCGTTGCGACTGGCATCGGCCACTCTGAAAACGGACCAAAGATGGCGGCGATGAGCGTCAAGGCTCACACCAACGGCGAGCAGTGGGATGTGGTGATGAGCCGTTCGCTGGGTGGCGAAGGGGAAGTGGCGCCTTTGCTTGCGGGCCAGAAAACCAAGATCGGCTTTGCGGTGTGGCGCGGCGCCAACGAAGAGCGCGGCGGCATCAAGGCGTTTTCCATCGACTGGATCGAGCTGGCCCTCGACGCCTGACCCTCAAGGAGAAGCAAATGAGCAAGCGACAAGTGGCCATGGTGATGGACTTGAACAAGTGCATCGGCTGTCAGACCTGCACGGTGGCCTGTAAAACCTTGTGGACACGGCGGGAAGGCATGGAGCACATGCTGTGGAACACCGTGAACACCCAGCCAGGCACCGGTACCCCGCATCATTTCGAGCAGATGGGCGGCGGCTTCAAGGATGGCAAGGCGCAGCCTGGCATTCGGCCGACGGTGGAAGATTTCGGCAAGGCGTGGGAGTTCAATCACGAGGAGGTGTTCAACGGCGGAAAGAACGATATCTCCCTGGCTGCCGATGGTGGCAAATATGGCAAGGGGCCGAACTGGGATGAAGACCAGGGCGATGGTCAGTTCCCCAACAGTCACTATTTCTACATGCCGCGGATTTGCAATCACTGCACGCACCCGGCCTGCCTTGAAGCCTGTCCGCGCAAGGCGATCAGCAAGCGCGAGGAAGACGGGATCGTTCTGATCGACGAAGACCGTTGCAAGGGTTACCGCTTCTGCCAGGAAGCCTGCCCCTACAAAAAGATCTATTACAACGAGCAAGAAGGCGTGTCGCAGAAGTGTATCTTCTGCTTTCCGAGGATCGACGAGGGCGTGACCACGGCTTGCTCACGTCAATGCCCGGGCCGGGTGCGCTTTGTTGGTTACCTGGATGATCCGGAAGGCCCGATCTGGAAGCTGGTGCACAAATGGAAGGTGGCGCTGCCATTGCATTCTGAATATGGCACCGAGCCCAATGTGTTCTACGTCCCGCCCTTGTCGCCGCCGAAAATCGACGACGAGGGCAACCCGACCGAGGAACCGCGTATTCCCACTGAGTACCTCGAGTACCTGTTTGGCGACCGCGTCAAAGAGGCGCTGGAGACGGTGCGTATCGAGCGTGAGAAGAGCAAACGCGGCGAGGAGTCCGAACTGATGGATTTGCTCATCGCGCGCAAGTGGCTCGACATGTTCGGGCCTTTCCAGAACCACCCGCGCGACGCGGCGCGCATGCGTCCGATCCCGGCCAATCGGCAGGGTTTCAAAAATCCGCTGGGCGGCAACGACCCGTTCTCGTCCGATGAGGATATGGCCGCGCTCAACGGTGGCGCCATGGGCGATAGCAAACCGGCCGGCGTCTCGCCGATCAAGTTCTTCACCAAGGATCAGTACAAAAACGGAGGCCGGTCATGAGTGTCGGAATTGATCGTCGTGGATTCCTCAAGAGTGCTGCGGCGCTCATGGGCAGTCTTTCCATTCCCAGCTTCGTCGTCAATGCGACCACCCTGCCGGCAACCGGTGCACCTGCGGTGCCGATATATGAGGGCTGGAAGGACGTCTATCGCGCGCAGTGGTCCTGGGACAAGGTGGTGCGTAGTACGCACCATTTGAACTGCTGGTTCCAGGCGCATTGCTCCTGGGACGTGTATGTGAAGGACGGTCTTGTTTATCGCGAAGAGCAAGCCGGTGAGTATGAACAGGTGAACCCCGAGCTGCCTGACTACAACCCCCGTGGTTGTCAGAAGGGCGGCTGCTTTTCCGAGCGCATGTATGACCCGACCCGCATCACCCACCCGATGCGCCGGGTCGGTCCGCGCGGCGGTGGCAAGTGGGAACGGGTGAGCTGGGACGAGGCGCTGACGGATATTGCTGACACCTACCTCGATGTCACCGTCGAGGAGGGCACCGATCGCACCATCTGGGATCTGGGGCCCGGTATCGATCTGGGCGTGTCGATGGCGGCGCAGGGGCGCTTCTCCATGCTCACCCAGTCCATTGGACTGGACATGGACGGTGAGATTGGCGATTCGCGTCGCGGCACGTTGGAGACCTTCGGCAAGATCACCTTCGAGCGCTCGGCCGATGACTACTTCTACTCCGACTTGATCCTGTTCTGGGGCGGCAATCCGGTCTACACCCAGATTCCGCAGGCGCACTTCTTTACCGAGGCGCGCTATCGCGGCGCCGAGATCATCTCCATTGCGCCGGATTACAACCCGTCGGCCACCAAGTCAGATTTGTGGATTCCGATCAAACCCGGCACGGACGGCGCACTGGCGCTGGCGATCTGCCACCTGATCGTCGAGAAGGGCAAGGTTAAGGAAGACTTCGTCAAAGAGCAGACCGACATGCCGCTCTTGGTACGCAGCGATACCAACCGCTACCTCAAGCAAGCGGATCTGGTCGAGGGCGGCCGTGAGGATTTCCACATGCTGTGGGACGCGGCCAGCGACGGACTGAAAGAAGCGCCGTTCCGCTCGCTCGCACTTGAGGGACTTGCGCCCAAGCTCGAAGTGAAGACTACCGTCACACTCAAGGACGGCCAGGAAGTCGAAGTCCGCAGCGTGTTCCATCGTCTGCGCGAGCGACTGGCGGACTACTCGCCGGAGAAAGCGACCGAGATGTGCGGCGTGACGCCGAAGATGATCAAGTACCTGGCCAATCGCATCACCAGCGTGGACAAGGTGTCGAACATCTCGCAGACCTCGATGTGCAAGTATTTTCACGGCAACCTGACCGAACGCAGCATGGCGCTGATCTTTGCGCTGACCGGAAATATCGGCCGTCGTGGTGCGGGGTTCTCGGGCTTTCCCTTGCTCACGCCGGATGGTGGCGACAAGTTCATCCTCTCGCCGACCCTCAAGGAAGTGGCGCAGACCTTCGGCAAGCTTGAGCCACTCATCACGCAGCGGCTGGAAGCGGGTGACACCCATGAAATGGTGGTGGGCGATCTCGGTCGCATGATGTTCGTCCCCGGCAATCCGCTCATTCGCCTGCCGGTATGGACCTCCGGAACCCTGTTCTGGCAGGTGCACGGTGGCATACAAGAACTCTCCAAGAACGCCGATCAATGGAATCTGGGGAATGCGCGGCCGCTGGGTGAGTACCTGACCGAATCGCTCGAGAAAGGCTGGCAGCCGCTCAATCCGCCGCGCGACAAGCCGCCGCGCATCATGATTTCGCTGTGTTCCAACCCGCTGCGCCGCGCGCGCGGTAGCGAGAAGCTCATTGAAGTCCTGTGGCCCAAGCTCAGAAAAGTGGTCGTGATGGATTGGCGCATCAACTCCACCGGACGCTACGCCGACTATATTTTGCCGGTGGCGCCGTGGTACGAGCGCACCTCGTTGAAGTGGGTTACGCCGCTGTCGCCGTATCTGACGATCACCGACAAGGCAACAGAACCGCTGGGTGAATCGAAAACCGACTGGGGCATCATCGTTGCGCTCTCGGAGATGATCCAAAAGCGCGCCCGTGCGCGTCAGATCACGACGGTGAAGAGTCCCCAGGGCCTCGATGTGAAGCTCGACAGCCTCTATGACGACCTCACCATGCAAGGCGAATTCAAGGAAGGTGATGACGACAAGGTGGCGCGCGCCATCTATGACTTGGGTGGCACGCACAAGAAGCTGTCGTGGGACGAGCTCAAGGAGAAGGGCTTCGCGCGTTTCGAGAAGCTACCCGAAGAGCCCAGCTCGATTGGCAATATGTGCGAGTTCCCCGAGAACGACAGTATCGTGCCGCTGACCTTCCATGTACGCGACAAGGTGCCGTACCCGACCTCCAGCCGGCGTATCCAGTTCTTTGTTGACCACCCGTTCTACGACGAACTCGACGAACTGCTGCCGCGCTACAAGGAGCCGCCGATGATCGGTGGCGACTACCCGCTGATGATGACCGGTGGAAAGACGCGCTGGAGTATCCATTCCACATGGCGCGACGACAGTCTCATGTTGCGTCTTGAGGCGCGGCCCGAGCCCTACATGCTGGTGTCGATGATTGACGCCAATGCGCGTGGTGTGGGTGACGGCGATCGTATTCGCGTCTTCAACGATATCGGGTCGTTCAAGTGCCTGGCCAAGGTGTCGCCGAGCCTGCGCCCGGGACAGACATTGATGTACCACGCCTGGGAACAGTATCAATTCCAAGGGCCGGGTGACATGAATAGTGTTTCGCCCTCGCCGCTGAATCCGGTCGAGTTGGCCGGTGGCCATCCACATTTGGTGGCGGGTGTGCTCCAGGGACAGAACTCGGTATTCGACCGCGACTCGCGCATCGATTTCGAGCGTGCCGATGAACAGGAGGTGGCGGCATGAACGCCCGGGACGACTTCGCCGATCTGCCGCAAGACGCGGCAGGGCGCTGCGGTTTTTATGCCGCGCTCGCCAATGCCTTCACCTACGAGGGGGCCATCGACGGACCGCTCAAGATCAACGGCTACGCGTTCAACGAAGCCTTTGATCCGTCGGTGAACGAGCGTGCCTGCTCGCTGCGTGAAGGCACCTACTCGGGCGGCGATCAAAGCGCGCTGTTCGAGGAGCTGATGCGCTTCTATGGCTTTTTCGGCCTCGGCCGCAAGGAGCAGGGCGAGATGCCCGACCACATCAGTATCGAGCTTGAATTCATGCACTTCCTCAACTACCAGGAAAGCCTGTCGGGCGACGACCCGGCGGCGCTCGCGTCGCTCGCCTTGGCGCAGCGCGACTTCATAGATCGCCATTTGCTGCGGCTGGTGAGAGGGATTCAGAAGGGCCTGCATAGCGACAACCCGGCGTGTACTGACCTCGTGAGCATGACCGAGCGCTTTGTCAGCACCGAACTGGCGCGACTGCAGGCCGACTGAGGCTGCACTCATTACAAAGAGATTCAGGAGACAACATGAAGACCATCGTGATCGGCGGCGGGCCCGCCGGCTGCGCGGCTGCCTATACCCTGGGCAAAAAGGGGCATGAGGTGGTGCTGTTCGAGGCGGCAGATGTCGTCGGGGGGCGAACCAAGCAGCTGCACCGGGACGGCTTTAACCTGGGCACCGGCGCACTGTTCCTCATGGGCGGCATCTACCCGCGCACCTTTGCCCTGCTCAAGGAGCTGGGCAAAGACCGCAAGGTTGTGCCTTGGGCGGGGGCGTCGGAGTTGCAAGATAACGATGACTCGCGCTACCGCGTGAGCTTCGTCAATCTGGCCAGTTATCTGACAATCCCGAAGCTCACCTTGGGTGATCGGCTCAAGGTGATCACGGCTGGCATCAAGTTGCTGCTCAGCAAACAGGCGTCCAATGCCTTCGATAGCCGGGAACTGGCCAAGTACGACACCAAGGAAGATCTGGAGTCATGGTCGCGGCGCAATCTGGGCGATCGTGCCCACGAGTACATCGTGCGTCCGCTCATGGACTTCCTTTATGCCGTTCCGGCGAGCTGGTTGTCGCTACCGTTTCCGTTGTCCATCATCAAGCAGGCCAACAAGATGGCCTTGTCGGTCCCACCCGAAGGCGTGGGGCAGGTCAGCCAGTGGTTGATCGACGGTGCGAAGAACACCACGGTGCATGTATCGACGCCGGTCGAAAAGGTCGAGAAGCGCGGCAACAAGTACGCCGTCTTAGCCGGCGGTAAGTGGCATGACGCCGATGGTCTGGTGATGGCGACCGAGTCCTTCGTGGCCGCAAAGCTGATGAATGACTTCATTTCGGAACCCGTACGCGCCACCCTGATGGAGACGCCTTACACCGAATATGCACATGTGCAGATCGGTTGGGCGAAAAACCCGTGGCCGACATATCCGGTCGATATCGTCATGCCCGTGGGCTTTGGCGAAGAGCGCAACATTGGCGCCATGGTGTTGCAAAGCCGTCGGCATCCAAATGCCGTCCCGCCGGGTGGTGAGGCGGTCGGGGTGTATTTCAATACGCCGCCGCTGGTCAACATGACCGATGAGGACATCAAGCGCGAAGCGCTCGAAGGGGCCATCAAGGCCTTTGGCAAAGCACCCGAACCGATCTTTGTTCATCTGTTTCGCTACGACAAGGGGCTCACCATCGCCAAGCCGGGGCATTACGAAAGGCTGGAAGCGATCTACGACAAGATGCCGCCCAAGGTCTTCCTGGCCGGTGACTACTTCTCGCAGGCCGGCGTCGAAGCGGCGGTGTTCAGCGGAGAGCGCGCGGCGCTCCGGCTCGATCAGACGCTGAACTGATCGACCGGCCCTCAGTGCAGGCGTCGTGACCGCGCAGGCGGGTAGCGGCGCCGCATTCGCCTAACTATGGGTAGGGCGGCGGACCACCTTCTTCAGGCTACTGTCTTCTTGGGGCCACCGAGCCTTGCCGGCATGTGTGTGCCGAGACAAATACCAAGGAGACAGACGTCATGCAGGTTGCGTTCAGCGCCGATAATGCGCCCGCGGATGAGGCGCCGTACTACCTGCCCAGCGGCAATGAAGTCGAGGTGTTCACGGCGGCCTATCGCCAGCACTTGCCGCTGATGCTCAAAGGCCCGACCGGCTGCGGCAAGACGCGATTTGTCGAGCACATGGCAGCCCGCCTAGGGCGCTCCTTGATCACGGTTGCCTGTCATGAAGACATCACAGCGGCCGATCTGGTCGGTCGGTATCTGTTGCAAGGCGGCGATACGGTCTGGGTGGATGGGCCGCTGACGCGCGCCGTACGAAGCGGTGCGATCTGCTATCTGGATGAAGTCGTCGAAGCCCGAGCCGATACCACCGTGGTGATCCATCCGCTGGCCGATCATCGTCGCGAGCTGATTCTCGAACGGCGGGCAGAGCAACTGACCGCCCACCCCTATTTCATGCTGGTGCTGTCTTACAACCCCGGTTACCAGAGCGTGCTGAAGGACCTCAAACAGTCCACTCGGCAACGCATGGTGGGCATCGAGCTGGGCTACCCGCCAGCGGAGCGCGAGCACCAGATTCTGGTGCGAGAGGGCGGGGTGAGCGAGGCGCAGGCCACCGATCTGATCAAGCTCGCGCAGGCCATCCGCCAACTCGACGCGAGCTTGCTGCCCGAAGTGTGTTCGACCCGCACGCTTGTCAGCACGGCCCATCTGATTCAAGCGGGCTTGTCGCCCCGCGTGGCCGCCACCGCTGCCATGTTGCAACCATTGTGCGACGACGCCGTGGTGCAGCAGGGGCTGCGTGAGGTCGTCGAAACCTACCTGCCGGCCTGAATCGGGACGCTGCCGTGATCCATGACACTGGCGCGCATCATCCGCTGAGGTTGTTGGCCGCCGCTGTTGTCGGGCGTCCGGTGTCCATCAGCTACTTGCTCGATCCGGCTGCGGCCGCGTGGACTGACGGCGATCGGATCTATCTGCCGGGCGCACTGCCGGCCGGCGAGTGCGCGCGCGCACTGCTGGTGCAGTGTGCATTGCTGGCGGGGGGGGCCATGCGTGTGGTGGGTTTGCGCACATTGGTGGGCAGTATCGAACTGCGGCAGCGATTTTTGGTGCTGGAGGTGGAACGCTGCTGTGGCTTGATCGAGAGCCGTCTGCCTCGCAGCTTTCTTGACGCGCTATCCATCTATGCCACCGGTGCCTCGTCGGAGAGTGCCGAGATGTCGCTGCAGATTGCGGGCCAGCGCAAGCGGCTGCCGGCGCCGCCGACCTGGTTCGGTACGGTCAAGCCCTGGCGGATCATGCGTCAGAACCTGCAAGGCAGTCAGCGCAAGCTCAACGAGCAGAAACTGTCGCAGCTTGAATCGCGCATCAGCGCGATTGAAGACGATGCGCCGGATGATGATGAAGACGCGTTGAAGCGAAACCCGTTCTGGAAATTGTTCTCGTCGCCGCTTGGCAAGGATGGGTTGTTTTCCCGATTCATGCAGGAAATCTTCGACATGCAGTCGTCTCCCGACAAGGCGTCGGCCGACTCGGGTGCCGAGGGCTCGTCCGAAATGGTGAGTGGGCGCGCCGGCCGGCAGATGCGCGATATCGCCAACGCGTTGCGCTCCAGCATGCAGCTCACTATTCCGAGTGCTTTGATGGCGGCCGAAGGCGGCGCGCATCGCTACCCGGAATGGGACTGCGAGAAGCAAGCTTACCGGACGGACTGGACCTGCGTGGAGGAGGTGACGGCCGGCGCAGAGACGCCAGTCTTTGATGTCGCCACCCTGGCAAGCGGCGTCGATCGTCCGCTTCAACGCACCCTGGCGCGGCTGTGTCTTGGCTTTCGCCGTCATAGCGGTCAGCGCCAGGGCGAGGATCTTGTGCTCGACCCATTGGTGCGTCTCGCCGTCGACCTGCGGAGCGGTCATTCGGGCGACGAGCGGATCTACTCGAGCAGCCTGCGCACGCGTCGTGATCTGGGCGTACTCATCTTGCTCGACACCTCCAGTTCGACACTGGAATCAACCGGCAGCGACCGCGTGTTCGATCGCCAGGCGCAGGCCGCGTGGCGCCTATGCCGCAGCTTTGATCTATTGGGCGATCGGGTGGCCATGTACGGCTTTCACTCGTGGGGCCGCACGCTGGTGCGATTTCAGCACCTCAAGACATTCGATGAACCACTCGGCGCGGCAGTGCCTGCTCGCATGGGAAAACTCTCCGTGGCCGGATATACCCGCTGCGGCGCCGCGATTCGGCACGCATCGAACTTGCTCAATACGCACGCCGGTACGCCCTACAAATTGATGTTGCTGGTCTCGGATGGCTTTCCGTACGACGACCAGTACGAAGGCCAGCATGCCAGTGAAGACACTCGGAAGGCGCTTGAAGAAGCGGCGGCCGATGGCGTGGCCTGTCTGTGTTTGAGCATAGGTAGCGATGCCGACCGAGCGCGGTTGCTTCAGGCCTATGGGAACACGCATTTTCTCGCGGTTGGGGATGTCACTGAGCTGGCTTCCCGATTGCGCGGTGCAGTCGAGAAAGCGGTGGCCGCGGCGTCGCGGATTCGACGCGTCTCGGAGAGCGGACGCCGGGTGGCGTAAGGCAGTTTGATAGCTGCGCAGATCGCGCGGCGTGGGAGGCAGTATGAAAAAGCGGACCAAAGCCTGTTTGACCCTTGTGATCGGCCTTGCCGGGCTGTTGATGCTCGAACGTGGCTTGATGCCAAAAGGCGAGACTTACCGCTCGGGTGACGGGGTGTTGTTGCGTAGTGCATGGCTAGGGCAGCCAGGCTCTTGCGACGGCACTGAATCGTGCCGCGAACAGGATACCTCGGTGAATCGTCGCGCTCAGGAAAGAACGCTTGGCCACCTGCAGTTTGCCTTCCGCTAAGGCGGTATCAGGCGTCAGGCAAGGAGCAGATCGTGATGGATTCAATCGAACAGGGCGTTGTCGAAGCAAACGGCGTGAGCTTCCACTATCTCGCGCAAGGTGAGGGGCCGCTGGCGCTACTGCTGCATGGCTTTCCAGATACGGCCCAGACATGGCGGCATCTGATGCCGCAACTGGCGTCGCGAGGATATCGCGCGGTGGCGCCCTTCATGCGGGGCTATGCGCCGACTCAGGCGCCGGACATGAACGGGCTCGACGCAATGAGCCTGTTTCTCGCACTCGGCGGCGATGCCAACGGTTTGCATGGTGCCCTCGGCGGTGACGCCAGTGCGGTGTTGATCGGTCATGACTGGGGCGCCGTAGCGACGTATTCCGCGGTGCTTCAGGCGCCGGAACGTTGGCGGCGTTGCGTCACATTGGCGGTGCCGCCGTTACAGATTTTCGGGCCACGCCATTCGCAGTATGCGCAGCTGAAACGCTCCTTCTATATGTGGTTTTTCCAGATGGCGGCGGCGAACGAGGTGGTGCGAGCCAATGACTTCGCATTCATTCGCGCGCTGTGGGCCGATTGGTCGCCCGGCTATGACGCAGAGCAGGACGTTCTGAATCTGCAGCGAAGCCTGGCGGCGGCTGAGAACCTGGAGGCCGCCATCGGGTACTACCGCGCGTTCTTTAATGCCGAGCAATTTTCGTTTGCCTACGGCGATGCGGTCGGACCGATCTCACGGCCCTTGCTATATCTCCATGGCAGCACGGATGGGTGCGTGTCGCTCGATCATCACGCCGTCGCCGAGGCGCAGGCTTACGCCGGAGCGGGTTCGGCGGTGGCTTTGATGGACGGGTGCGGGCACTTCCTGCATCTGGAAAAACCGGACGAGGTCGGGCAGCGCATTGACGGCTTTCTGGGGGCGCCTTAACACCACAATAAAAATTCGTATGCTACAAAATAGTCTTGATGCGTTTCAGATGGTACGATACCATACGATAAGCCTAACGGACCATCGGAGCCCCAAATGATCAAGCGCAATCTCTTCAATGAAGAACATGAAATGTTCCGCGATACGGTGCGCAAGTTCATCGATCGTGAGATCCGCCCCTTTCATGAGCAGTGGGAAAAGGACGGCATCGTGCCGCGCGAAGTGTGGCTCAAGGCCGGCGCGGCGGGACTGCTGTGCTGCACCGTGCCGGAAGAGTACGGCGGCCTTGGTCTGGACTACCTGTTCGACGTGGTGGTGTTCGAAGAGATCGCCCGCTGTGGTTATACCGGCCCAGGTTTTCTGATTCACTGTGATCTGGTAGCAACGTATGTCAAATCCTTCGGGACCGAGGCGCAGAAGAAGCAGTGGCTGCCAAAGATGGTCAGCGGCGAAGCGATTGGTGGGCTGGGCATGACCGAGCCGCATGCAGGTTCCGATCTGAAGAACATCCGCACGCGCGCCGTGCGTGACGGCGACGACTATGTCATCAATGGCCAGAAGGTGTTCATTTCCAACGGCCAGATGTGCGATGTGCTGGTGCTGGCCACCAAGACCGACCGAGATGCCGGCGCCAAGGGCGTTACGCTGTTTCTGGTCGATACCAGTTTGCCGGGCTTTGTTCGCGGCAAGAATCTCGAAAAACTCGGGCTGAAGGCGCAGGACACTTCGGAGCTGTTCTTCGAAGATCTGCGCGTGCCCGCTACCTCAATGCTGGGCGAAGAAGCGCAGGGCTTTGCGTTGATGATGACCAAGCTGGCCCAAGAGCGTCTGGCCCAAGCCATCCGTTCGGCCACCGTTGCCGAAGCGGTGATCGAATACACCACCGACTATGTGATAGGTCGCGAAGCCTTTGGTAAAACCATCGCCGACTTCCAGAACACCCAGTTCAAACTCGCCGAGCTTCACACCGAGGCGACCATCGGCCGTGTGTTTACGGACAAGTGCATCGAGTTGTTCATGAAAGGTGAGCTCGACGCCATTGACGCAGCGATGGCCAAGATGTGGCTGTCGGAGCTGCACTGCAAAGTGGTGGACGAGTGCCTGCAACTTCACGGCGGTTGGGGCTACATGTGGGAGTACCCGATCGCCCGGGCCTACGCCGACGCACGGATCGTCAAGATTGCCGGCGGTTCGATCGAGATCATGAAATATCTGATTGGGCGCGATCTGATTGCCAAGCGCCGAGATCTCGACGTGAGCAGCCCCTGCTGAGCTAAACACGAACCGAAAGAGACGGGCGTGTCCGCCATGGGCGACGCCACAAGGAGACAACATGCTGTACGACAAGAATTGCCTGGCCGGCAAACGCATTCTTATTACCGGTGGCGGCACAGGCATAGGTAAAGGTCTGGCACATCACATGGCCTCGCACGGGGCTGAAGTGGTCATCTGGGGCCGTCGCACACAAGTGCTGGAAGAGGCTGCCAAGGAGATCAACGCCGAATGCGGCGAAAAGGTCTTTTTCCAGGCGGTGGATATTCGTAACGCCGAGTCCGTTGAGGCGGCGATGGCCGACATCTGGGAGAAGCACGGTGCGCTGACCGGGGTGGTGAACAATGCCGCCGCCAACTTCATTGCGCCCACCAAAGACCTCAGTCCGCGCGGTTACGAGGCGATTTCCTCGACCGTGATGGATGGTGCTTTCTTTACGACACAGGCGGCCGGCCGTCGGTGGATCGAGCAGGGCCTCAAGGGGTCGGTCGTGTCGACACTGGTGACCTGGATCTGGACCGGCTCGCCCTATGTGGTGCCGTCGTCAATGGCCAAGGCCGCGGTGCACGCGATGACCATGTCGCTGGCGGTGGAGTGGGCACGATACGGCATTCGACTCAATGCGGTGGCGCCGGGCCCGTTTCCGACCGACTACGCATGGGAAATGCTCAATCCGACCGAGGACAGTTCGGTCGGCGCAACGCAGGCTGATCAGGTGCCGATGGGGCGTTTTGGCGAGATGTCTGAACTGGGCAATCTCGTGCTGCTGCTGCTGTCGGACGGCGCTGATTACATCACTGGCGAAACGATCTGTATCGACGGTGGCCATCATCTGGCCGCGCCGTCGACTTTCGCCGGCCTTAATTCGATGACCGACGCTCAGTGGGCGCAGGCCAAGACCGCCGCCAAGGCCGCCAGCGACAAAGCCAAGGCGCAGCGAAGCGTCTGACGTTTTAATGATTCATCCATTCAATTCATACGCAAACTAGGAGAACACCGTGAGAGGACTCAAGGATAAGGTTGCCTTGGTAACAGGCGGCGCCAGTGGCATCGGTCTGGCCATTTCAAAGCGCCTGGCTGAAGAAGGCATGGCCGTTGGTGTGATGGACCTGAACAAGGATGCTGCGGCTGCGGCCGTGGAAGAGATTCGTGCAGCGGGCGGCAAAGCCGACTTCGAGGTGGTCGATATCTCCAACTACGAGGCCGTCAAGGCGGCGGTAGCGTCGATCGAAAGCAAGCTGGGCCCGACCTGGACCCTGGTAAACAACGCGGGCTGGGACACGCCGACGGCATTCCTGAAGACCACCCCGGACTTCTGGCAGAAGATCGTCAATATCAACTACCTTGGCCCCATTCACATGACCCACGCGGTCGTGACCGGCATGGCCCAGCGCGGTGGTGGTCGTGTGGTGTTTATCGCCTCGGATGCCGGTCGCGTCGGCTCCTCCGGCGAAGTGGTGTACTCCGGCTGCAAGGGGGCGACGATTTCGTTCGCCAAGGCGCTGGCCCGTGAAGTGGCGCGCAATAACGTGCTGCTCAACTGCGTTTGCCCGGGACCCACCAACACCCCCGCCATGGACGCTTTTGTCGGTACCGGCGAGCAGGGCGAGAAGATCCGCAACGCCATGGTCCGCGGTGTGCCGCTCGGCCGCATTGGCGAGCCGGACGACTATCCGGGCCTCGTGGCCTTCCTTGCCAGTGACGACGCATCGTTCATGACGGGCCAGACCGTGAGTATCTCCGGCGGCCTGACCATGCACGGCTGAGCTTGCCAATAAATCTACTGCGTGACCCGATTTCGTCCCTGTGATGCTCGCCGTACTTGAGTACGGCTGCGCTTCTCGCAACGAACTCGGGCCACTCGCTACGATTTCTTCGCAAGCTCGCGGCGAGTGTGATCCAAACTTTTCGATAGACCTTTCAGGAATCAGACCATGAGCCAGGAATTCAAGGACATCACCTACGAAGTCGGCGCCAACGCCGTGCGTATCACCATCAACCGTCCGGAAGTGTTCAATGCCTTCCGCACCCAGACCGTCGAGGAGCTGATCGTCGCTTTCCGCATGGCCGATGAGGAAAAATCGGTCAACACCGTGATCTTCGGTGGCGCCGGCGACAAGGCCTTCTGCACCGGCGGTGATCAGAAAGTGCATTTGTCCGAAGACGGTCTATACGGCCCCCGCGGCATGGTCGGCCTGCCGATCGAAGAGCTGCAGTCAGCCATCCGCGACTGCCGCAAGGTGGTCATTGCCCGCGTTCAGGGCTTCGCGATCGGTGGCGGTAACGTGTTCGCCACCATCTGCGATCTGACCATTGCCTCCGAAAAGGCCAAGTTCGGTCAGGTCGGCCCCAAGGTCGGCTCGGTCGATCCGGGTTTCGGCACCGCGTATCTGGCCCGCATCGTGGGCGAGAAAAAGGCCCGCGAAATCTGGTTCCTGTGCCGCCGTTACACCGCGCAGGAAGCCATGGACATGGGTTTGGTGAACAAAGTGGTGCCGCATGACGAGCTCGACGCCGAGTGCGAGACCTGGGCTGCCGAGATCAACGATCTGAGCCCGACCGCCATCGCCATCGCCAAGCGCTCCTTCAATGCCGACAGCGAAAACATTCGCGGTATCAGCTTCATGGGTGTCGCTGCAGTGAAGGGCTATTACCAGGGCGAAGAATCCAAAGAGGGCGTGCGTGCGTTCAACGAGAAGCGCAAGCCGGAATTCAAGAAGTACGTTTAAGTTGGACCGAACCGTGACTGATCAGAACATTAAAACCTCGCTGGGCGAGGATGGCGTCCTGCTCGCCACCATCGACATGCCGGGACGTTCGATGAACGTCTTCTCCTTTGAGCTGATGGATTCCATCGATTGGCTCATCACGCATGCCAATGGCGACGACCGTATCAAGGCGGTGGTCATCAATTCCGCCAAGAAAGCCTTCATCGCCGGGGCTGATCTGGTCATGGTTCGGATGTTTACCGAGCGCGCGCAAACCGATTCGCATGCGGATCTGGTGGGCTTGTGCGGTCGCCTCGGCCGTATTTTCCGCCGCCTCGAAAAGAGTCGAAAGCCTTTTGTGGCGGCGGTGGATGGGCTCGCGCTTGGCGGTGGTCTGGAATTGTGCCTGGCTTGTCATGCGCGTGTCGCGTCTGACCGGAAAGGCGTGTTGCTGGGTCTGCCTGAAATCAAGCTCGGGCTGCTGCCGGGCGCAGGGGGTACCCAGCGCCTGCCGCGTGTTGTCGGAGCGCGTCTCGGTCTTGACATGCTGTTGATCGGCAATCCGGTCACTGCAGATGTGGCGCTTGAGTGCGGCCTGGTCGATGCGGTGGTGCCATCTGCTGAATTGCTCAATGCGGCTCGGGCCAAAGCCTTGTCGCTCGGTTCGACCGTCAAGTCCTGGGATCAACCCGATGCGTGTTTTCATAGCGGCGAATTGCGGCTTGGTGAGGCCGGCGCGCATGTTCGTGTGGCGGATGTGCTCGGACTGTCGGACGAGCAGATCAATCACTATCCAGCCTACCGCGCGATCATGGATTGCGTGATCGACGGCTGGGGCCGGCCGCTGGATGCTGGTCTCGACAAAGAGATGGATATCTTTGTCCGCCTCATTCAGAACCCCGTTGCCGGCAATATGATCCGTGGCCTGTTTATCGATCGTCAGCGCTCGCTCAAAGTGCTAAAGGACGTGACTGCCGATGATGCAGTAAGCGTTGCCGCGGACGATGAACGTGCTGCGGCGCTGCTTCGCAGCACGCGCGCACCACTGGTTTCCCCGGAGGCGCTGGCACCGGGGGACGTGTTGCTTGCGATCGATAGTGCTCAAGCGCATGGTGGGAGCGTGGTTGTCGCAACGCTGGGTGGCGTCGTGCCGGCCGGTGACGGGCTCGGCGACAGGTGCCATTCGGGTGTCTGGGTCGGTCCCATGACTGAGCATGGCCGCGCGGTGGAGGTTGTGTTTGATCGCGATGCGACCGCCCGCGACGCGGCGCTGAGGGTTGCCGCCTGGCTTCGCGCGGGCGCCGTGTTGGTAACCGAGGGAGCGTCATCGCAGCTTGCACGCCTGGCCGAGGTCGATGCAGCGGCTGCCGCCACGGGCAGCGAGGCTGACGATCGCATCTTGTTGGTGGCGCTTGCTGCCGGCGCGATGTGGATCGCGGGTGATGTCCCCGATGTTGCTTTGTTTGACAGCGTGTGTGCCGTAGCGGGAGTGGTTCCCAGCTATACCGGTGGGCCATTGAACTATCTACGCCAGAACGATGAGGCGTCGCTCAGGCAGCGGGCCATGGCTCTTGGTCACGCCTGGCCTGAGGGGCTGTCACTTGTTTTTTCAGAGCACTCCCGTGGCGATTGATCGCGCGCATATCGGCGACACCTTGGCGCCGTTTGATGTCGTTGTTGAGCCGGCGGCGTTGGCGGCGTTTGCCGATGCGATCGGCGAGACCGACCCGGTCTATCGCCACGAGATCGCACCGCCAACCTTTATGAAAGTGCTCGAGGGCAAGGACAACAGCTCGCGTCGAATCATGGAAGCCTTGGGTGTGGACCTGCGCCGCATCCTTCATGCCGAGCAGCGTTTTGAATATCACGCGCCAATTCGCTGTGGTGAGACAGTGACCGTCAATCGTCGGGTCGCCGATATCTCAAGCCGCAAAGAGGGGTTGCTCGAACTGGTGTTGATAGAGACCCAATTCAAGAGTGCAACTGGCGGCTTGCTGGGTACTTCGATTCAGACCGTGATGGTGCGCAATCCGAAACCGGGGGCGACATGAGTATCGATCTCGCATCGGTTGCGCTGGGCGATGTTGTCGCGACCGCCGAGGGCCCGCCATTTGATGCGCAGGCATTGGCGCGGTATGCGCAGGCCTCCGGCGACCTGAATCCGCTACACACTGATCGTGCCTTTGCGGCGAAGGCCGGGTTTCCCGACCTGGTCGTGCACGGCATGCTCAATATGGCGCGCCTTGGTCGGCTGGTGACTGCACACTTTCCGGCTCAGCAGATCCTATCGTTCTCTGTTCGATTTGAAGGCGTGTTGCTGGCGGGGCAAGCGACCACGATGGCGATGACGCTTTCGGCTCGGAGCGAGGGGGGCGCGGAGTTCGAATTGCAGATGAGGACATCTGGCGATCAACGCATTGCCTCGGGCGTCGTTAAGGTCTCAACTTTTCTCTAAAGCATCCGTAATTGTCGTACACAAGCATACGATAAGTATGCAAATTAAAAAACCCACGTACCTGCGACAGGTCCGTGACTGTGTACGGGAGACTTGAATGCACCGATTTTCTATCCGGACAAAGCTCTTTGTCCTGATCACCATTTCCTTGATGGCCTTGTGTCTTGTAGGCATTACCGCATGGACCGGGCTGCAACGCATGGCCAGCTCGCTGGAATCTGTCAGCGAGCAGAATCTTGCCGCTGTTCGGTGGTTGGGGGTGTTGCGCACCGGTCGACTCGAGGCGATCGTCGCGGTGCAGGAAGGTGGGACCTGGGATATTGAGGCGTTCGAGCAACTCATCAGCGACGAGGTCGAATTACACGAGGAGGGCACCGGCCTCTTCAAGAGCATCAAGGAACGTTTCGACGAGGCAGCCGCCCGGGCCAGCCGAGCATATGAAGCCTACCAAGCGCTACCCAAAACACCGGCTCAGCAAGAACAATGGGAAGCTCTTCAGCCCTTGTGGAACGACTTTGCCAATAATGACCAGCGTCAGTCAGAGATGATCGACAAGCTTGCCGGGGCAAAAGACTGGTTCGAGTTTCGGCAGATTTTCCGCTCCTACGCGACCTACGGGCTGCGTTGGGCCTCGTCGTACGCGACGCTTGATGTGCCGCTGGCCAAGCTTGCAGCGACGTCGATTGAAGATGCTGCGTCGGCGAAAGCGCAGGCCGACGAGTCCATGGCAACGGTGTCACGCATGCTGGTGGGTGTGGCGGGAATTGCAGGCATTCTATTGGTGGCGCTGGGGCTGACGATTGCGCGTAGTGTGACCGGATCGCTCGATGCAATGCGAGGCACCATCAGCCGCATCGCCGATTCCAATGATTTCAACCTGCGCGCGCCAGCGCGTGGCGATGACGAGTTGGCCCAGACTGCCCGATCTTTTAATGATCTTCTCGCACGCGTGCAAACTTCCTTGCGTGAAGTGCGTGCGTCGGCTGAGAGCATCAAGGGAGCGGCCGGGCGCGCCTCGCAGGTGTCGACAGACGTTGCTGCCACCTCGGCCAAGCAGAGCGAGGCAGTGGTCAACATGACCCACGAAGTTGAACAAATGTTGCGCGATATCTCGCGTATTGCCAGCGATACTACCGAGGCACTTGCGCTGTCACAGGAAGCCAACTGTGCGGCGTCCAGCGGTGCGTCGGCGATTGCGCGTTCGTCAACCGAGATTGTCAGCCTCACCACCCAGATCACCCAAGCGGGTGAGGCGGTAACGCAGCTTGAGAGCGAGTCACGACGCATTGCCGGTATTGTCGATGTGATCAAGAAGCTAGCCGATCAGACCAATTTGCTCGCACTTAACGCGGCCATTGAGGCAGCGCGAGCGGGTGAGCAGGGTAGGGGCTTTGCGGTAGTGGCTGATGAGGTTCGCAGCCTGGCTGAAGGCACCACCACTTCGGCGCAGGAGATTGGTGGAAAAGTGGCCTCCATGCAGGCGTCGATTCGTGCGGCGGTGGCCGACATGACTACCGTGGTCACACGTGCCGAAGAAGGACGTAAGTTGTCAGATGAAGGCGCCAATCAGATGGCGCGGATTCGCGAATCCACCGATCGTGCCGCCGTCGTGATCGAAGGGCTGTCGGCCGCCATGATTCAACAGGACCGGGCCGCCACCGAGATGTCCGCCAAGATACGTTCGCTGGCGAGTCTCAGCGAGGCCAGCTGCGAAGCGGGCGCCTTGAGCGCTTCGGTGTCCGAAGCCCTTGATGGCGCAGCGCTCAGGCTTGGCGACGCGGTGGAGCGTTTCTCCGTTTGAGCTGACTGCTTCTTTGGCTCTCCGCGTTGAGGCTTTCAGTCCCGCCAGCTTTGTCTTTGTGTGATTTGACTCGCGCCGGTAAATGGCAAATATCGGTAGCGATCACGTCCCTTTCATACGGATGGGCGTAGACGAAAAAAAGCCCGCTTTCGCGGGCAAAACTTCGGTTCCAGGAGGAGAGGGAGAGTGAAGCGTCAGAACCGAAGTACCCTACCGTTTGATCAGACGGGGTCCCAGGTGAACACGTCGCCAGAACGATGAAGCGGATAGAAGTCATTTTCGAACATCGGGAATACCCGTTCGATGACCGATTCCGGCGTCCATCCGTCCGACGTGTGCGCAGTACGAATCGGGCGCGATTGCGAAAACAGGTAGATCTCGTTGTTGCGCACGCCGAACACCTGACCGGTCACCGCGCTGGCACCTTCGCTGGCGAGCGCGGCGACAAACGGCGCGATCTTTTCCGGGACCAGTTTTTTGAGGCCTTCGACCCGTTTCTTCTGTTCTTCGGTTTCGGCCGGGATGGTATTGACCATCCGTGTCCAGGCCCACGGTGCGACGGCGTTCGAGCGCACATTGAAACGCTGCATGTCCATGGCGATGCTTTTTGACAGGGCGACGACGCCCAGCTTGGCCGCAGCGTAGTTGGCCTGGCCGAAGTTGCCGACGAGTCCGGAGCTGGAGGTAATGTGGATGTACGAACCGCCGTTCTGGGCCTTGAAGTGCGGCGCCGCGGCGCGGCTTACGTAGAACACGCCATTGAGGTTGACGTTGATGACCATTTCGTATTCTTCGCGGGTCATCTTGTGGAAGATGGTGTCACGCAGAATGCCGGCATTGTTCACCACGATGTCGATGCGACCGAAGCTGTCCAGCGCGGTCTGCACCATCGCATGCGCCTGATCCCAGTCGGCAACCGAGTTGCTGTCGGCAACGGCTTGCCCGCCCGCAGCGAGAATTTCGGCGACGACAGTCTGCGCCGGGTTGAGGTCGGCGCCTTCGCCAGTGGTGGAGGTGCCGATGTCATTGACCACGACGCTTGCACCGGCTGCAGCCAGTTCCAGTGCGATGCCTTTTCCTACACCGCGCCCAGCGCCGGTCACCAAGGCGACTTTTCCCGCCAGTAGTTTGCTGCTCATGTTCATTTCCTTTTCGAGTTGCGTGGGGTGTGTAGGTTGAATTGATTGCTTGACGGTATGGTACAGTACGATACGAAAGCAAATCAAGAAGCCATCTACAGAGAGTCGTCATGTCAGCCTTGTTTTCGCCTTTGCGTATCGGACAACTCGATTTTTCGAACCGGGTGTTTGTCGCGCCCATGTGTCAGTACAGCGGTGTCGACGGTTTGCCGAGCGATTGGCACTGTCAGCACTATGGTTCGCTGGCTGTTGGCGGTGCGGGGGCGATCACGCTTGAGGCGACAGCCGTTGCGCCGGAAGGGCGCATCACGAACGGTTGCCTCGGATTGTGGAACGATGCCCAGGCATCGGCGCTCGCCCAGTTGATAAACAGCCTACGTCGCTTGTCGCCGACTCGTTTGGGAATTCAGTTGAGCCATGCAGGGCGCAAGGCGTCGTGTCATCCCCCGTGGGCGGGTGGCGAGGCGCTGGCGCAGGGTGGGTGGCCGATTGTGGCGCCATCGGCCATTGCCTTTGGGCCGAACCGATCACTTCCTTCGGCCATGACCGAGGCCGACTTCGAACAGATATCTCAGGCCTTCGAAGATGGTGCTCGGCGTGCCTTGCGGGCGGGCTTCGACTATCTGGAACTGCATCTGGCCCACGGCTATCTGCTCAGCAGTTTTCTATCGCCACTGGCCAATTGCCGGGGCGACCGGTATGGCGGGCCGTTGAGTAACCGAATGCGCTTTCCGTTGGAGGTGGTTTCGAAGGTGCGCGCGGTGTGGCCCGATAGCAAGCCGCTCGGGGTACGCGTTAATGCGCATGACTGGTGCGACGGTGGTGCAGGGTTTGAAGATACCCTGGCGCTATGCCACGCGCTCAAGTCGGCGGGAGTGGATTTTGTCTGTGTGTCGGCCGGTGCCGTGGTTGATGGCACCCGAATCAGCGCGACACCGGGTTATCTGTTCGAGTATGCACGGCGAGTGCGTGAGGCGACCGGTATGGTGACACGGGCGGTGGGACTGATTCACGATTCACAGTTGGCCGAGCAGGCGCTGTGCGACGGTGTGGCCGATTGTGTCGCGGTTGCGCGGGCGATGCTGTTCGATCCGAGGTGGGCCTTGAAGGCGGCGTATCTACTGGGGGAGGGCGCCCGGTTTCCGCCGCAGATGATGCTGGCCTCGCCCGAGCGTTGGCCCGGGGCCGAGGCGGCGCTGTCAGGCATGCGCTCAGGAACCTTGGGCTGATGGTGCATGCGCGGTCAGGTGCCGGAGGTGACGGGTGGTCGTGACGAATGGTCAGCTATCAACAATTTGCTAAAGGATCGATTTGATGAGTTACGCGTCAGTGTTTCGACCGGATCTGTTCGCCGGGCAGACGGTCATCATCACCGGCGGTGGAAGCGGTATTGGTCGCTGCACCGCGCACGAACTTGCGGCGCTTGGTGCGCATGTGGCCATCATTGGCCGGAATGTCGAAAAGCTCGACCGGGTGCGTGCCGAGGTGATCGAAGACGGTGGAGCGATCAGTGCGCACGTGTGCGATATCCGCGATGAGGCGCAGGTGGCTGCGAGCATCGATGCGGTGTTGGTTTTGACCGGACGTCTCGATGGTTTGGTGAACAACGCTGGCGGGCAATGGATGGCACCGCTGAAGACGATCAGCACCAATGGTTTCGAGGCGGTGGTGCGAAATAATTTGACTGGCGGCTTCATCTTCATGCGAGAAGCGCATGCGCGGTGGATGGCGCGCCACGGCGGAGCGATCGTCAACATCATTGCCGATATCTGGCATGGCTGGCCGAACTTCGGCCACTCCGCGGCGGCGCGTGGCGGCATGTTGTCGCTGAGTGAGTCGGCAGCGTGCGAATGGGCCGGCGACGGCGTGCGCGTCAATACCGTGGCGCCCGGCGGGATCGCGTCGAGCGGCTTCGATCGCTATACGCCGGAGGCGCGTCGCGAGTTGCGTCAATACGCGGCCAAGGTGCCGCTCAAGCGCTTTGGTACCGAAGCCGAGGTGTCCGCCGCCATCGTTTTCCTGCTCTCGCCAGCGGCGGCATTCATTACCGGCAGTTGTGTCCGTGTCGATGGGGGGACGCCAAATGCGCGTCAGACCTGGCCGCTGGCAGAGGCGTCGCGCAATACCGCGTTTGAAGGCTTCCACCGTGCGGTGGCGCCGACCATGTTGAGCGAATCAGATTGATCGGGCCTTGTCCCGGGAGACTTTGACGATGCGTTTCGTGCCATATCTTGAGCGGTATTTTGAAGACTATGCGGTAGGCGAGGTCGCCGAGTTCGGTAACTACCTGGTCACCGAAGCGGAGATCGTGCGCTTTGCCAGCGCCTACGACCCGCAGCCCTTTCACACGGACCCGGTCGCCGCGACCGCCTCACATTTTGGTGGTCTGGTGGGCAGCGGCTGGATGACTTGCGCCATTGTGATGCGCTTGTTCTGCGACCACTTCATCCCGGCCTGTTCGGCCATGGGCTCGCCGGGAATCGATCAGCTGCGTTGGCTGCGACCGGTGCGACCGGGGGACCGCCTGCGCGCGCGTGCCACCATCGTCGATGCACGCCGCTCGCGCAGCAAGCCCGATCGCGGCGTGATTACTCTGCTACAGGAGGCGATCAACCAAGATGGTGAGACGGTCGTGTCCTACACCGGCCGGGCAATGTTCCTGTGTCGCCATCCGCAGACGGCGCCAGCGGATTCAGGGCGGTGATGCCTCAAGCTCGGTGAAGAAATCGCCATCGCTCAGGGCCATCAGTTTGGGATGGCGCGCGGCGAAGGTGTTGAGGATGCTGGACAGCGGTACGTCGCTGAAGTCGCCACGATAATGGAGATATTCCATGTGCCGCTGGCCGGCGGCGTCGAAGGCATGAAAGATCGAGTCGCCCCGTCCGTCGAATTCCAGCGGTGCAATGCCGGCACGCGCGCACAGGCGCGCATCGAAGGCGGGGGTCGCCTTCAACCACTGGTCATCGAGATAGATCGCCGTGTAGCTGTGCCAGTAGTACACGTCAGTGCCGAGCAGGGCATTCAGCCGCTCGGTGGACAGGTGGTTGCGCACATCGGCATAGCCAACACGGGCCGGGATATCGCAGGCCCGACACAGCGCAGCGAGCAAGGCGGCCTTGGTGACGCACCAACCGTAGCCCTGAGCCAGCGTGCGGCTGGCTCGCATCGCGTCGGTCGTCAGGATCACTTTGTATGGGTCGTACCGGATCTGGTCGCGCACCGCATGGTAAAGCCTGATGGCGGTATCGCGCGGCGCGTCCTCACGGCGATGTAGTGGCCGGGCCATGGCAACAACGTCGGGATGCGTGGCATCGATGATGTCGGTCGCCATCAGGTCCGCTGGTGAGGGTGCGCTGACGGCAGGAGAAGCGTCGATCATGAAGTGCTCCGGGTGGACTGGCGAATTTCACCGCGAATCGAGAAACGCCATTGATATGCGTTCCAATCGTATGGTACGTTACGACATGATTGGGTTTCAACCGGAACACACATTCGCGTCGCCAGCGTCGATGTTGCCGGCTCCCCCAAGCAGGGCAGCATACACATAATGACAGGAGACAGATTCATGCAGGTTCAGGACAAGAACCGCCCGGATGCGGCGTGGATTGAGCATCTACGTGCGCGCTTTCCGTGCGAACGGGAGATCGACCGCATCCTGGTGCGAAAACTCAGCTTGCGCGATGGCCCCGGCTTTAGCCCAGTGCCATTGGAGACCCTGGTGGCGGGTGTCGAGGCCTTGCTTGTTGCCGAGCAGGTGCCCGATTTCACGGTGACCAACCCGCGCTGGTTGTCTGGGGGTGCATCGAAGCTGCAGATGGCGTTCGATCTCGAGTGGCAGCGCCCCGGGCTCGGTTTTGAGAAAACCGCCATGGTGCTGCGCATGGAGCCGGCCGAATCCATTGTCGAAACGAGTCGCTTGCGCGAATTCCAGCTGATCAAGGCGTTCGAGGGAGTGGTGCCGGTGCCCCCGGTGTTCTGGTGCGATCCGGATGGGACCTATCTGCCGTACCCCGCATTGATCTACGGTTTTGCCCCGGGCGTGACAAAACCCAGTACTGCCGCCAGCGGTGTGAGCGGGTTGGGGATGGTGATTCCGGAGTCGGTTCGGCGCCATCTGGCGCCGCAGTTTGTCGACATGCTGGCGCGAATTCATTGTCATGATTTTTCGCAGAATGCGTTGTCGGCCTTCGACGTTCCGCAGATCAACACCACGCAGTGCGCCGAGTGGGGCGTGAACTGGTGGGAGCGGGTGTGGCTGGAAGATTGTGAGGAAAACGTGCCGATGATGCATCTGGCGGCGGCCTGGATGCGCCGCAACCTGCCGGTGCTGGACGTCGCGTCGGTGGTTCATTCGGACTATCGCTCCGGCAACTTTCTTTATACCGAGCACGACAACCGGATCACCGCGCTGCTTGATTGGGAACTCGGCCGGATCGGTGACCGCCATCAGGATATTGCGTGGACCACCAGTCGGGCGTTCTCGTCGATGTCAGAGGATGGAAAAACGGTCCTGGTTTGCGGCCTCATGCCTGAGCGCGAATTTTATGAAGGTTACGAAAAGGCATCCGGCTTGAGCATTAATCCGAAGACCGTGCATTGGTACAAAGTGTTCAACGCCTATTCGATTGCCACCCTGACACTGGGCACCGGCTACCGGATTGCACGCAACGGAAAAACCCATCAGGACATTCTGGTCGCCTGGCTGATTGGTATCGGCGGCATGATTGTTGACGAGATGAGAACCCTTCTCGAGGAGGCCCGCTGATATGCAGATGCGCCCCGAAGTACAGATTGCGGCCATGATCAAGGCATTGACTGATGTCGTGATTCCCGCCGTGCCCCCGTCCAACAAGCTCGCTTCGGAACAGGCCCAGCTGGTGGTGGGCATGCTTCATTTGATGGCTGCTCAGTTGCCGGTTCAGTTCCGATTTGATCGAGACGAACTGGGTCGTCTGCTTGAAACCGCGTCAGAGCTGTCGTCGCTGGCGGTGGCGGAGGAAGCGCCGCGCGCCGCCTTGGCTGAACTCGATCGCCAACGCACGGAAGCCATGGCTGTGTTGGAGGCGTGTCGCGGCGAGCCTGCGCAACTGCAGGCATCCGTTGCCTCTTTGCGTACGTCGATGTGCAGTCTGGTCGACAGCTTTGCAGCCAGTGAGGATGTTGTCGCACGCGAACGGGTCGAGACCGCATTGTTTGCCATGTCGAAAGCGCAGTTGCTGCGCGATCGTGCGCTGATGAAGCCTCAGCGCTGGGAGCCGGATCCTGCGGCGGTGCCGGATATTACGTCGTTGCTGGCGGGGTGACGCGCACCGTTTGTGCTGCCGGTGTGCTACGCCGGCAGCACAAACTAGATGCTCAGGGCTCGTAGTAGCCGACACCCACCATGTAGTCCCCGACGCGACGCACGAAGGTGTGCTTCTTTTCAATCTCGCCAGTGACGGGATTGCGCCACTTGTAATCGAGGCCGCCAGCGTCGGCGGTGCTGACGATGTTCAGCATCTGGTCAATGATCTGCTTGCCGTCCACATCCCTCAGTTCAGCGACGTTTCGGCCAATCAGGCGAGGCATCGCGCCATGCGCATGCATGCGCCTGTCGGTGATGCCCACCACGAACACGTACGTGTCGTCGCGCACGAAGCTCCCGTTGATATCGTTGAATGCGGCGAATGCCGCCGCCGGTGCGTTCCGTTTGAGTTCGTCTACAGCACGCCAGAGGACTGACATGGCTTGCTCAGGGGTAGCGCGGGGCGCGTAGTAGCCAACGGCAAGGATTCGGCTGCCGACCGCCTGGTAGTAGGCAATTTTGCGTTCGACCGTGCCGCGTTGAAGGTTCAGCCAGCGGTATTCAATGCTGCCGCCCCCGTGCTTGAGGGCACCGTCCAGGATCTCGGCGAACAGTGGCTTGCCGTCCGGATCCCGGTAGTCGAGCATGTCGCGGCCAATGAAGCTGTAAGATGCGCCGCCGCTGGCCAGAAGCACGCCGCGTGTGTCGAGGGCATAGACGTAGAGGTCGCCATCGGTGAACTCGCCGGCGCGGCTGAAGGCGCTGAGCGCACGATCGCCGGCCGACATCATATGCCTCACGGCGCGATCGAGCAGCGCTCGGGCACGCGCGGCTTCGGCGGGCTGACTGGTGGTGGGTGCGCCTGTGTCGGCCGCGGCCAGCACGGGCGAAAGTGGCATGGACAGTACGCCCGCCAGCACCAAGGGAAGAATGAATTTTGCGTGAGTCATCGCATGGCCTTGTGTATTAACGCATATCGTATGCTATGGAACGTATCATGCGCTGCAAACCAAGGCAAACGCATTTGCGGTAGCGGACGTCCAATTGCTTTCGGCGGAGCTGGTGCTCCGCCGAAAGTCGTTGCTGCGATGGCTGCGCCGAACCGGATTAGCCGATCGCGGTGACCAGTTCCGGCACCAGTTCGAACAGGTCACCCACCACGCCGAAATCCGCCACCTGGAAAATCGGCGCTTCCGGATCCTTGTTGATGGCGACGATGACCTTGGAGTCCTTCATCCCGGCCAGGTGTTGAATGGCGCCCGAGATGCCCACCGCAATATAGAGTTGGGGGGCGACGATCTTGCCTGTCTGCCCCACTTGCGCGTCGTTGGGTGCGAAACCGGCGTCGACGGCGGCTCGGCTGGCGCCCAGTGCGGCACCGAGTGCGTCGGCGAGTGGATCGAGGACCGAATGATAGTTTTCCTTACTCGCCAGCCCGCGACCGCCTGACACAATGATGGCGGCGCCGGCAAGTTCCGGCCGGTCACTGCGGATGATCTCTCGTCCGAGGCAGCGGGTTCGACCAAAGGCCGCTGTCGGCGGCACGGAATCGATGGTCGCGCTGCCGGTTTCTGCGGCGGCATCAAAGGCCGTCGTGCGTACGCTGATGACCTTGATCGGATCAATGCTCTGCACGGTGGCCAACGCGTTGCCAGCATAGATGGGGCGAACGAAAGTGTCCGCCGAGTTCACCGCGACGACATCGGAAATCTGGGCGACGTCGAGCAGGGCGGCGACCCGCGGGAGGAAATTCTTGCCAAAGGCGGTGGCCGGCGCCAGAACATGTGTGTAGTCGGCAGCCAACGGCACAACTTGGGCGGCGAGATCCTCAGCCAACTGCAATTCAAGGTGTGGTGCGTCGGCCTGAAGGACACGACTGACACCGGTGATGCGCGCCGCCGCCTGGGCGACCGACTCGCAGCCATGCCCGGCAACAAGCACATGGATGTCGCCACCGATCGCGGCCGCCCCGGCGATGGTGTTGCGGGTGGCCTCTTTCAGGGCGCGGTTATCGTGTTCGGCAATAACGAGAATGGACATGTCAGATCACCTTTGCCTGGTTCTTGAGTCGGGAAACGAGGGTTGCGATGTCGGCCACAATTTCCCCCGCCTTGCGTGTTGCGGGCTCGGCCACCGACAGCGTCTTCAGCCGCGGCGCGATATCGACGCCCAGCGCCTCGGGCGTGATCGTTTCGAGCGGCTTCTTCTTGGCTTTCATGATGTTGGGCAAGGTGGCGTAGCGCGGCTCGTTCAAGCGCAGGTCCGTGGTCACCAGGGCAGGCAGCTCGACCGACAGGGTCTCAAGGCCACCGTCGATCTCGCGTGTCACCATGACCGAGCTCTGGCCATCGATCTGCAGCTTGGAGGCGAATGTTGCCTGCCCCCATTGCAGCAGCGCGGCCAGCATCTGACCGGTCTGGTTGGCGTCATCGTCGATCGCTTGTTTCCCGCATATCACCAGATTGGGCTGTTCCTTGTCACACACGGCCTTGAGCAGTTTTGCTACGGCCAACGGCTGCAAAACTTCGGTCGTTTCAATCAGAACGGCGCGGTCAGCGCCCAGTGCCAGTGCGGCGCGCAGCGTTTCCTGGCAGGCGGCGATGCCACATGAAACGACGACCACTTCCGTGGCAATGCCGGCTTCTTTTTGTCTGACTGCTTCTTCGACTGCGATCTCATCGAAGGGGTTGATCGACATCTTGACGTTGTTGAGATCGACACCGCTGCCATCGGCTTTGACGCGAGCTTTTACGTTGTAGTCGAGCACGCGCTTTACGGGAACGAGAATCTTCATTCATAGCCTCTCTTGGGTGGGGTATGGATATTTCGGCGGCGCTGAACGCGTTTGCGGATCAGGTCCGTTCGAAGATGGCGGCAATGCCCTGGCCGCCGCCAATGCACATGGTGACCAGTGCGTAGCGGCCGCCTGTGCGATGCAGTTCGTAGATTGCCTTGGTGGTGATGATGGCGCCGGTGGCGCCGACCGGATGGCCGAGCGAAATGCCGGAACCATTGGGATTGACCTTGGCCGGATCAAATCCGAGCTCTTTTGCGACCGCGCAGGCCTGTGCGGCGAAGGCCTCGTTGGATTCAATCACGTCCATATCCGCAACCGAGAGGCCCGATCTCGCGAGAACTTTGCGAACGGCAGGGACGGGGCCAATGCCCATATAGAGCGGATCGACACCGGCATGTGCGTAAGCCACCAAACGCGCGAGTGGTGTCAGGCCTTGCGATGCGGCGGACTCGGCGTCGGCCAGCACCACGGCGGAGGCGCCGTCGTTGATGCCAGAAGCGTTTCCGGCCGTGACGGTGCCGTCGCGCTTGAACACCGTTTTCATGGCGGCCAGTTGCTCGATGCTGACACCGGAACGAACATGCTCATCCTGATCGAACACGACAACACCTTTGCGTGTTTTCAGTTCGATCGGAACGATCTGGCTCGCAAAGCGGCCCTCAGCGATGGCGTGTGCCGCACGCCGCTGGCTTTCCAGCGCCAGCTCGTCCTGCATTTGCCGTGTAATGCCATGTTGCGCGGCCACGTTTTCTGCCGTGATTCCCATGTGCACGCCGCACCAGGGGTCGTGCAGAATGCCGTTCATGTAATCGGTCAGCGCGGCGTCGCTCATGCGTGCGCCCCAGCGCATGGCCGGCACCAGATAGGGGCCACGGCTCATGGATTCTGCGCCGCCGGCGATGGCGATGTCGGTATCGCCGAGGGAGATTGCCTGGGCCGCCGAGACGATGGCCTGAAGGCCCGAACCGCACAGGCGGTTAACGTTGAAAGCAGGGGTGTCGATGGACAGCCCGGCATCGATGGCGGCAATGCGGCTCAGGTAGGCGTCGGCCGGTTCGGTGGGGATGACGTTGCCCATGACGACGTGGCCGACCCGGGCAGGTTCGACACCACTGCGCTCAAGTGCCGCCTTGACGGCGGTCGTGGCCAGATCGCGCATCGGGGTTTCTTTCAAACTGCCGCCAAAGGTACCAATGGCGGTACGCGCAGCACCGACGACCAGAATTTCGCGTGAGAACATGACCACTCCAGACAAATGCAAATAAAAGTATGGTAGCGGACAGTATGGGTGCTGGCAAGCGGGTTTGTGTGCGAGATTCGGTCGCGGTTGTCTAGTGGGGCTCGAGCACCTGGGTGCGCAATCGTATGCGACGCTGGCGATCCAGACCGATCGCTTGTTCGAGAAATGTGTCGACGCTGAGCCAATGTGCTTCGATTGTGGCGAACGACGCTTCCAGGTAGTCGGCGCGCACCTTCATCAGTGCTTCTAGTGTTGAAGGCGGCACGCCGCCTGGCACCATGAAAGCGAGGTTTCGCGGTGCCATGTTCGAGCGCAGATAGTCGGCGCGGATGAGCTCTCGCGAAACCCCGAGTGCCGAAAGCACTAAAGCGATGGCGAAACCGGTGCGATCTTTCCCGCTGGTGCAGTGAATGAGCGCGGGCAAGGCGCCGGGGGCCAATAGCGCGTCGAACATTCCGCTGAAGTTGCTCGCGTGTTCGGTGGGGAAGCGACGGTAGTAGTTGCTCAGTGCGAGATGTACCGTTTGTGCTGGCGTCGTTCTGCCCAGCCCGGCGATCAGATCGTGTGCGCCTTGCGGCAGGAATCCGATATCCGGCTGGTGGATTACTGCGTTTGCGGGAAGCCGATTAGGGTGGCTGAGGCGCTCCGAGCGATCCCTTAGATCGCATATTGTCTTGAGCTCAAGCCGCTCCAGGGTTGCCAGGCCTTCGATGGTGAGATCAGCCAGCGAATCGGAGCGGAATAGCACGCCGTGCCGGATGCGTTGCCCGTCCTCGGTGTGCAGACCGCCAAGGTCGCGAAAATTGCTCGCCCCTTCGAGAGGCGATGACGGATTGTCCACTGCTTGTTATTCGTCGGATGCCGGCGTGCCGGGCGTACCCAAGCCGAGCAGGGAGTCTTTTATCGACGAGAGCATGCGGATCAGCTCATTTCGATCGTTGTCGGTGAGCGAGCCAAGGATTTGCTGGTTGAACCCGCTTTCGACTTCGACCAGACGCTCGAGCAGCTGGATTGAACTGCGCGAGAGAAATACACGCTTCATACGGCGGTCGGTGGCGTCGGGGCGTCGCTCGATGAAGCCAGTGGCTTCCAGTCGATCGAGCAGCGAGCCCAGGCTGGCTTTGCCGACATCGAGCATTGATGCCAGCTGTGTCTGTGCCATGCCATCGTGCCGGGACAGATGGGCGAGAACCCACCACTGCGCGCGCGTGATGCCCATGGGTTTCATCAACTGATCGAAGGCGGTGCGGCGCATGCGCGACACGTCATGAATGAGGTAACCCAACTTGATGTCCCTACGATGGGCGGCGGGATCCGCTGCGGGTGATTTCGATGTGCGAGCAGAGGCGGGGGCGGTTTGGGTCGCAGTTTGTTTTCTGGCCATGCTGTTTTCCTGATCGTGTCGCTCGTGGCGACGAAAACGGGTGCGGCGCCTGGATGCGACGCTCGACAAGTGCGATTGAAATTGTACGCCTAAATATTGTCAGCTTGTTCGGTTGAACGTTTTGAATGATCGGCTTTGATTTCATGATGTACAAGCACGCAAGAAATTGGGCGCCAGAACGCTTGTGGGCCTCGCGGGAAATCGAAAGCAAACGGCTTGCGTATTGACATTTTTAATATGCTGCAGGACGATATTGCTTCAAACATACACTTCGTCACATTGAAAGCAGCCCGCGGGCCGGGATCGACACCAAGGAGAAATCATGGGGAAAGAACTTCAGGCGGGCGATGGCGCACGCTTCTCGATTGACCCATTGCATGACAGTCGCCATGTACTGAAAGCGGATCCGTTAGCACGAGAATCGCTGGTGTTCATGTTGCAGCTACCCGAGCATGATCTGGCGGCATTTGTTTATACCTGGGTGTCCGGGCTGGGCAAGGCCGGGTCGGCGTTTGTGGTGTATGGCCCCGCAATCGGGGAGGTGATCGCCGATTTCTGTGATGGCGTGTACGTTCCGGTTGACGCCGGGTTCAATGACTGGACGGTAGGCAAGGTGCGTGTTCGACACGGCCGGCCGTTTGAGGACGCCGTGGTCGAGGTAGGCGCTGGCGGCAGAGCATCGCTGGAATACGCCTTCGAAGCGGTCCACCCGGCGTATTCCTACGGTAGCCATGCCGATGGGTGTCCGGGTTGGGTCGCCGATGACCGTATTGAACAGAGCGGACGGGTGCGTGGTGTTCTGACGCTCGATGGGCGCCGTATTCCATTTGACACCATGGGTCATCGCGATCATTCCTGGGGTACGAGGGACTGGTTCTTCTCGCAACACTGGAAGTGGCTTGAAGCTCAGGCCGGTCCGGATCTGGTGGTGCATTTCTGGGAAGTTGAAGCGGCTGGCCGCACCGTTTTGCGGGGCTATGTGCTGCGCGATGGCCGGATGGCTGAGGTTACCGGTGTCGATGTGAAGTTTGAGCATGATGCGCAGCTGACCCATACCGCGGTGATCGCCAATGTGCAGGACGATCTGGGTCGAACGACCCAAGTGGTCGGAAAGACCTATGCCATGTACCCCTTCGTGGTCAGTCCCGAGATGACGCTCAATGAGGCCTCGATGTCGGTCACCATCGAAGGGCGCGCCGGCGTGGGGCACGTCGAAATGGCCTGGCCCACGGCTTACCTGGCGCACGTGGCTTCGCGCGACATTTCTAGTGGTTCAGCCGTGATCCGTGGCCTGCCCCGGTCGAACTGACCGGGTGCCTCCATTTCTCAATTGATAAGCGACAGGTTCAGCATGAGCGAACACTCAGCAGGCGCGAATACGCGCGGCATTCTCTCCGTGGGCGGCTACGTCCCCCGATTGCGACTCGATCGTCAGACTGTGGCGGCGGGTCATCGCTGGATGGCACCCGGGCTGCGCGGTTTGGCCAAGGGAGCGCGCGCCATGGCCAACTGGGATGAGGATGCGATCACCATGGCCGTCGAGGCGGGCCGGACGGCGCTGCGCGGCGCCACGGGCATTTCGGTCGACGCCCTGACGTTGGCGTCGACTACGCTGCCATTTGCCGATCGCTTGAACTCGGCGGTGGTCGGTGCAGCGTTGGGGATGGCGAGGCAACCGGCTGCGGCGGATGTTGGTGGTGGAATGCGCGCCGGCAGTAGTGCCTTGCTGCGTGCCCTGCAGACGCCCGGCAAAAACGAGTTGGTAATCGGCTCAGAGCGCCGCATTCCGACGCCGGCCAGCACGGCCGAACTCAACGCGGGGGACGGCGCTGCCGCGGTTCTCGTTGGTGAGGGCGATCCGCTGGCAATACTGCGTGGCGCGGCAAGCCTGAGCACCGATTTTGTCGACCATTTCAGGCAGACCGATCGCCAAGGCGATTACGGCTGGGAAGAGCGCTGGGTGCGCGACGAGGGTTTTTCCAAACTCGTACCGCCAGTGGTCAGTCAGGCGCTTGAAGCCGCCGGGATCGATGCGGACCAGATCGACCATTTCGTGATGCCCGAGCAATTGCGTCGGGTGGGGGCGCTGGTTGCCAAGCGGGTGGGTGTCCGGCCGGAGGCGATCGTCGACACGCTGTTCGAACAGTGTGGCGATACCGGTGCGGCGCATCCGCTGATGATGCTCGCCCACACCTTGACGACTGCCGGCCCTGGCCAACGCATTTTGTTGATTCAGTTTGGCAGTGGCTGCGACGCCATGGTGCTTGAAACAACCGCCAAGGCGGTGGCGACAAAGCAGGTGCCAGCATGGCTTGAGGGGGGGCAGATCGAGAAGAACTACCTCAAGTATCTGTCATTCACCGGCCAGCTCGATCTGGAGTGGGGCATGCGTGCGGAGATGGACAACAAAACCGCGCTGACCGCGGCCTGGCGCGCCGAGCCGATGGTCAATGGCTTTGTCGGTGGCAGTTGCACGTCGTGCGGCACGGTGCAGTTCCCGGCCAGCCGGATCTGTGTGAACCCCGAGTGCGGTGCCATCGATACCCAGGCTCCGTATCGACTGGCGGATGACCCGGCCAAGGTGCGCAGCTTCACCTGCGACTGGCTGTCGTACAAACCGTGCCCGCCATTCATGTTCGGGCATGTCGAATTCGGCAACCGGGCGCGCGTGCTGATGGAATTCACCGATTGCGATCCGGACGAGCTCGCGGTCGATGTGCCGCTCGACATGGTGTTCCGTATCAAGGAGCTGGATCCGGTACGCGGATTCCGGCGCTATTTCTGGAAAGCGAAGCCGCAACGCAAGGCTGGGGAATAAACATGGCAAGTGGAATTCGCGATCGCGTTGCGATCCTCGGGATGGGCTGCTCGCGTTTTGGTGAGCGATGGTCTGACAACGCCGAAGATCTGATGCTGGAGGCATTTACCGAAGCACTGGGCGACGCTGGCATCGAAAAGAGTCTGATCGAAGCGGCATGGCTGGGCGTGTGCCTGGAAGAGAACAACGTCGGCAAGACAGCCGGGCCGCTGGCTCAGGGCTTGCGATTGCCGTTCATTGCCGCGACTCGGGTCGAGAACGCCTGCGCGACCGGCACCGAGGCGCTGCGCGGTGCCGTCTATGCGGTAGCCTCGGGCGCTTGCGATATTGCGCTGGCGCTGGGCGTCGAGAAGCTCAAGGACACGGGATACGGCGGTCTGCCGGTGCGCACACGCGGCGTGGTCAACGATCTGTGGCAGCCCAACGCCTCGGCGCCTGGCGCGTTTGCCCAACTGGCGTCGGCCTATCAGGCACGCTACGGCATTTCGCGCGACGATCTGAAGCAGGCCATGGCACATGTATCGGTCAAGAGTCACGACAATGCGACGCTGAATCCCAAAGCCCATTTGCGCAACAAGATCACCATCGAAGATGTGCTCAAGGCGCAGATGGTGGCCGAACCGCTGGGCTTGTATGACTGCTGTGGCGTGAGCGACGGTGCGGCCTGCGCCATTGTGACCACGCCGGCGATTGCCGAGAAGCTTGGCAAGCGCGACGTTGTCACGGTGAAAGCCCTGCAGATCGCCGTGTCGAATGGCGAAGAAGCGCAATTCAATCAGTGGGACGGTGCCTCGATTCGCACGGCTGAGGTGGCGGCGGCACGCGCCTACCGTGAGGCCGGCATTGCCAACCCGCGCGAATCGCTGGATCTGATCGAGGTGCACGACTGCTTTTCGATCACCGAGTTGGTCTTGATGGAAAACCTCGGTTTGTCTGATCCGGGGCGGGCGACATTCGATATTCTCGAAGGCCGCTATGACCGTGACGGTGCCATTCCGTGTCAGATCGACGGCGGCCTCAAATGCTTTGGCCACCCGATCGGTGCGTCGGGCTTGCGCATGGTCTATGAGATCTATCTGCAGGTGCTCGGTCGTGCGGGCGCGAGGCAACTTGGGAAGGCAGACATCGGGCTGACCCAGAATCTCGGCGGGCATCCGCATCAGAACGTGTGTGCCATTTCCATCATCGGCCGCCTCGGCGCATGAGCCTCCCGCAACCCGGCACACGGCCGGCACGCCTGTCGATGACCGCCTTGGTAGATTCGCTCAAACCGGGCATGACGGTGTTTCTGGGCGGCGTGTCGGGCGAATCGCTGGCGTTTCGGGATGCCTTGCGTGCCGCGCCAGAGAAGGCCGCCGGGGTACGTTTCGTTGGCGTGTTTTTCCCTGGAATCAACGAGGGCGCCTACGCGAGCGTGCATCCGCAGGCACGTCAGCGTGCGTACTTCATGCTTCCGGAGTTTCGCCCGGACTTTCTCGACGGCCGGGTCGAACTGTTGCCGGTCGATTACGTCGGGGCCTGGAAGGATCTGGCGCATCTGGAGATCGACCTGGCCATTGTGCAGACCAGCGAGCCCGATGCGCAGGGCCGGCTGAGTCTGGGCATTTGCCATGATTTCGCCCCCGCCGTCTGGGCGCGTGCTCGTCAGCGCGTGGCGCATATCAATCCGGCCATGCCGCGCACCCACGGCAGCGTATCGCTGCGGCTGGACGACTGCGATGCGGTTGTCGACTGCGCGGCCGACTTGCTCACCTATCCGGATGACACGCCCAACGCCGCGCTTGAAACGCTGGCCGATCACGTGGCCGGCATTGTGCGCGATGGCGATACCGTGCAGCTGGGTATTGGAAAAATGGTGACCGCCGTGTGCGAGGCGCTCGATGACCACCGCGCTTTGCGACTCCATGCGGGCATGGCGACGGGCGCCGTACTGCCCTTGATCGAACGCGGCATCATCGCGGGTGTTGGCGCGGTTCGTGTTGGCGTGGCGCTTGGCGGGGCAGATTTCTACGCACGGGTCGCGCGCGATGACACCTTTCGCTTCGAGCCGGTATCCGATACGCATGATGTCTGGCGTATCGCCGCCATCAATCGATTTGTGGCAATAAATGCTGCTCTCGAGGTGGACCTGTTCGGTCAAGTCAATTGCGACACCCTGGGCGGCAAACTGGTCGCGGGGGTCGGTGGTATGCCGGCTTTTGCAGGCGGTGCCCGCTTGTCGATTGGTGGACGGTCGGTATTTGCGCTGTTGTCCTCGGCGGCCAAGGGCACGGTGTCGCGCATCGTGCCGCGGCTCGCCGCCAACGCCCTGATTGGCGCGCCTCGGCACCTGGCCGACCTGGTGGTCACCGAACAAGGTGTGGCCGACCTGCGCGGCGCATCGCTCGATCAGCGCGCGGAGCGCCTGATTGCCATCGCCGCACCCGAGCATCGGTCAGAGCTCATGACTTGCTGGGCGGCGCAGCGCCAGGTCCTCTGAGCTGACCGTTCTCGCACCAAAACAACAAAGCCACATCAAACCGCCGGAGCGCAAGATGAAATCCAGAAATTTTGAAAACCTGCAGGTCAACGGGGTGAGGTTGCGGGTGGTGGTCGAAGGGCAGGGCCCTTTGGTAATTTTTGTGCATGGTTGGCCGCAATGCTGGTATCTGTGGCGACACCTGATCGATCCCGTGGTGGCCGCTGGCTACCGTGTGGCAGTGCCCGACATGCGAGGGTTCGGCGGCAGCGACGCCCCGCCCGCCGTCGAGGATTACACCGTCCGGACGCTCGCCGCGGATGTGGCAGGCATTGCTACCGCACTGGGCGAAGAACAGTTTGTGGTGATTGGTCATGACTGGGGGTGCATCGTCGCGTGGTATACCGCGCTGCTGCACCCAGATCGCTGCCGCGCCGTCATGGGAATGTCGGTGCCGTTCTGGCGCATGGGGCCAGAGACGGTTAACCCGCCAGGCAAGGACGCTGCCTTCTGGTACATGCGCTATTTCCAGACGCCCGGCGTGGCGGAAGCTGAACTTGATGCGAATGTGCGCAATACGCTTACACGCGTCTACTACTCGGTATGTGCTCGGGCCGGACAGATGGCCTTCTTTGAGCAATTCAATCATCCGCGTGACGCCAAACTGCTGGAGGTATTTCCCGCGCCGGGCGCCATGGATGACTTCATGACCAGCGAGGACTGGGACTACATGGTCGCGGCCTACAAGTTGTCAGGATTTCGCGGCGGCCTCAACTGGTACCGCAACATCTCGACCACCTCGTCGTCCACGCCAGAGCTCGACGGCCGAAAGATCACTCAACCCGCGGCCTTCGTTGCTGGAGCGGTCGATCCGGTGTTGCTCTTTGACCCGGAATGGCGCGAGCACTTCACTCCCTGTTTTGACGACTTGCGGTTTGTTGAGTTGATCGAAGATGCCGGTCACTGGTTGCAGCTGGAGCAGCCGGCCGCCGTAGCGACCTCGGTATTGCGCTTTCTTGGTGCGATCGATCGCTAAGTAACCGCGGTCAATGAAGGCATAAGGACGCAAGCATGCAAAAAGAACTCCCCCCTGGGCAACATGTCATCCCCAACTTCGATCGTTTCGGCCTCGGCCTTTTTGCCAAGCGTCTCGCCGCCTCGCCGGACGAACTGACGCTGCGTGTACAAGGGGATGTGAATCATCCGCTCACCCTGAACGCCTCGCATCTGGCGGTATTGCCGCGTGTCGATCAGACATCGGATTTCCATTGCGTCACGACCTGGTCCTGCCTCGGTGTGCAATGGAGCGGGGTGCGGTTCCGCGACTTCTACAACGAGATCGTGCTCCCGCAAGCCAGCCCACGACCAAAAACCAACACGGTAGTTTTTCGTAGTCAGGATGGCTACGCCGCCTGCATGCAGCTTGAGGATTTGATGGCCGGTGATGTGCTGCTGGCCGATGCGCTTGACGGACAGGCGCTGGGCTTGAAGCATGGTGGTCCGCTGCGCTTGGTCGCCCCGGCGCACTACGGCTATAAAAATGCCAAACACATTCAGACAATCGAGTTCTGGCCCGACAGGAGCCATTTCCGGTTTCCCAAGCCCTACCCGTCGCTCATGGACCATCCTCGCGGTCGTGTCGCCCTTGAAGAACGCGCACGATACTTGCCCAACTGGGTGATCCGCATTGCCTACAAGGCGCTCGCACCCTCGGCCAGACGAAAGATGCGCCAGGCACTGGAAGCGTCCGGAAGAGGCTGAAGTTAGCGATCAGCCATGCGGTATTGCTGTTGGTCGTTAGTGCCTACAAAGATTGAAAAATCATCACATGCGGTGTCATGGGGGGCAACGTGCCGCCCATGACTCACGCCACGCTGATCGACGCCCTGTAAGCGCATTTCAGCGAGAACAGCGTGCGAATTCTGGCTGCGATGGTGTCGAGCGTATTCGTCGTGCCGTTCCGCTTTGTCTTCGGTAGCGCAAATCACGAATCATGCAGCGCATCGATGGGCCAGTTGGTTCACTATCGGTAGTCGAGTAAACGGGCGGTGCGACGATCGTGGTGGTTGGTCTGGTCGCCGACATTTGTTGGCTTGCCGCGGCCTACCGGGTGAATGTGCGTACGCCCGAAATCGTGCGGCCCAAAGTCTGTGTAATCCATGCTTCGCTCCGTTGACAGGAAAATTCGTGTTACGACTCAGGCGACGACGCTGACCGACACTGAACCTCCAGATCGCCCACGGAGGTCCTTCGGTGTTTCACAACAGTTGCCGAAGATATTCACTTCGCTTACGCGGCGGAGAGCTTGCATATTGAGCAGCGTTTAAAACGTGATTCCATCCATCCACCCAAAATACTCCAATACCCGGCTCGTCAGCAGAAGGCCGACGGCGGCGGCGATCAGCAGCAACGCCGTCTCCATCAGCGTTGTGACGGTTGACCGTAACAAGCGGCCAACCCATGACCATTTTCCGTTCATCTTACGTCTCACGCCGAGTGCGCGCTGCGGCATGCTCTGATGCGCGCATTTGCGATCGGGCCAGATGCTCAGCCCACTGAACCGGGTCGGTGCTCCGGGACGCATACAGTCGGCGCGTGATCTCCGTAACGCGTGTCGAATTGAGCGCCGGCTCCTTCGCTTCCATCAGGGTCCGTAATGCCTGATCAAGCTCGGCCGGGGTCGTGACGGACGGGTGTAACGCCTTGTCGATCGAGGCGTTGGCGATCACGCACAGGGCGTGGATTGGCGTGGTTGATTCGCCGATTAGCTCGCGCACGGTTCGCACATGGCCTCGCAGTTGCAGCAGTGGATTCCGCATTACGGTCACCGAGCCTCCTTCGCGTTTGTGCCTCCATTCCGGAGCATCGACGGTTCCCTTGATTTTCCCGCGACGCGATTTCGTTTCGATCACGATGACGCCAGCAGGCCCAATCAGCACGTGGTCCAGCTCGCGCGACCAGGCGCCTCGTCGTCCTGTGCCTACGAAGAACATATTTTCAAGGGCGACGTAGCCCCGATCCCGAATCCACGGCTGAGCCAGAATGTCGGATACCTCGCGCTCTGCAGCCTCGCCGTCCATGACCCCGCGCATCGGCCCCGAATCTGCGAAGGCCATCCGAATCACTGGCAGTGATGCGACCAGCACCAGCACCACAACGACACCGTAACGGAGGGCCTCGGGTTCGATCCAGCTCCACATTGGCTGGGCCCAATAGAGCATCGCGGGCGCTATAAATAGAAGGGAAAAAACGCCTAAAACCGCCAGTGCGCAGCAGAGCGCGAGCCCGGCTTTGGCCCACGCGAGCCCCGGGATCTGTATGTCCTGCGTCCATTCCAGCGCCACCCCAAAAATCACGTAGCCGAGCAGATACATCCCGAATTTGCCCGCCACACGCTGACACCACGCATCAATGGCTCGGCGATGTCTCGCGCGCTCCAGGACCGGGTGGCTCCCCTTGAAATCCTCACTCATTGGGCTACCTCTGTTGGTACGACGCGATAGGTTCGCGGATCGATCCGAACACCGTCGGTCAGAATTTCGTTGTTGTGGCTCAGTTCGTAGCCGGTCGTTCGGTCGTATCGCCCACGTCGGTACTGATCCTCGCATTCGTCGTAGTCGTCGGCCGTGTCGTCACACAGCACCGTAACGATCTGATTCCAGCCGTCCTGATGCGTATGCACCACCACAAAATCACCGGTGCCGCCGTACCCCGCTGTTGCCCACGCTGAGGGAAAATGCAACGCGTCCACCAGCGACGATGGCACGGCCGCATACACGTATTTCTGCAGCGAGAAAAATCCCCCGGCAAAAAACACCGAGGCGAAGCCGGCTGTGCCTGAGACGAACTCGGCCTCGGTCGTCATCGGCGGTGGGAGCCCCATCCTTTGCGCCTGGGCTGTGGTGCCTTGGTAGTACTCCGCTCGAGCCTGAGCGTCGAGGCGTCTTACCGGGCCCAGTCCGCCAATGATTACGATTCCCGGGCGGTCCTCGGCCACCAGTAGCGGATCGATAGCCATACGGGCGCCGGCCTTGAGCGATGCGTCGCGCACGTTCTTGATGAGCTTTGCGGAGTTGGTAGCATCCGGTGAGGGTATCGGCAGACGAATCCCCTCCGGGGTGAGTGCGCAGCCGGAAAGCAGGGCCATGCCCAGTGTGACGATGGCTAGAGGTCTATTTTGCATTGTGTTGTCTCCAAAAAATGATGAATATGGCATTGAAATGAATGTGCGCATGACGGCAAAATGATGACTATAGTCCACATTCAAAGACGCTTCAGAAAGCTCCGCAAAACAGGTCAATGCGGACTAAATTCCGTGGATTGTCGGTCCCATGTGCGAGACGCTTCGCACATGGACATTTTTCAAGCGCACTGCCAGAGCCTGGCCAGAAATCTTCGTGCCGCGCGCCGTACGCGGCGTATCAGCCAGGAGCAGTTGGCGCTGGCCGCGGGGATTGACCGCTCGTACGTGAGCCAGCTCGAGCGCGGCGTAGCGAACCCATCGTTGCGCATGCTGTGCGCATTGGCGGCTGAACTGCGGGTTTCTGTTACGCACCTGCTGTCCGAGGGTGGGCACGGTCAGTAGATGCGGAGCCGTTGCAGCTGGGCGGGGACAAAGGGCAGCGGCGACTCGGGTTGCAGGCTCGCTTCAAATCGGATCGCGAGGCGCCGAATTTCCAGCGGGAACAGGAAAACAGGTTGCGTTTCTCTGAGCGCAGCAATCAGCTCGTCCAGTTCGTCAAGATGAATACCGTTGTGTCCGCGATCACCACCCTTGTGCACGAGCAGCACCGGATACGTCGGGACGCCGTTTGCGAGCGTTCTGAAGCCGGTGCCGATTGTGGCTGCCAGCGCGTCGAGTTGCTCACAACTCGGTGATAGCCCCTCACGCCAACCCAGCGCATCGCGTAGCGATGCGTCCGTCAAATCGAGCACGGGCACCAGGCCGAAGGAGGCAATCAGCAACTGACTCGCCCGTACGGTGCGACCGTCGTCCAGTGCCCAGACGACATGGCGCAGCAGCGCTTCGTCGTGGAGGCGCAACGCGGCCATTCGCGAGCCAAGGGGGCCACACACAGTTTCTTGCAGGAAATTGAGATCCATGACGGCCTCCTCAGTCTGTCACCAGCGGCCCGTTGGGGCGCTGGCAGTCATTGAAAAGCGCTTTCACTCGCATTGGACGTCGCTCACGCCTAGCGGTGCCGCGCATCAGTTCGATCAGAATTTTTGGTTGCACAGAAACCGGAGATTCTTCGTAAATCGAAAAATTCATATTCACTTCTGACCGGTCAGCATCGGGAAAGCATTGCAAATAGGCAGCGCGGAACAGGAAATGTTTCAATTGAGAAAAAGTTCGACCTGCAAGTTCATGGCCCTGAGTTGGGAAAGGCTTTCCTTGAAGTTTCAACTCAAGGTATTTGCGGGGTAGTTGTTGGTATTTCATGGCAAGCTCCAATTTAAAAGTCGGTCGGAAATTGAACCGACGAAAATAGCTTGCCATAAAAAAATCGAAAATATTTCCGCGAAATAATGGCCGACAGTTTGCTACATGCCCTTAGAAGTATTTAAAGTTAATTGAATTTCTAGATTATCTAGCTAAGTCGTTGACTGCTCTGCAATATTTAATAAAAATCGCCAAATGTAAACCTTTGTAACTCTCGAATGAATGGCGTGTCGCTATATTTGGTAGATACCCTTCGTTAGCAATTTTTAAATGAGGCGTGTTCGATATATATCCAGGTGAGCCAGTTATTCTTTCTTCATGTGCCGTAAAAGGGCTTGAAAGCGAGGTCGTAAGGCGCTACTTTCGCCGGATGTTCACAGCGCTCAGGCATATGCTGAGATTTCGATAGTCACGGCATAGAGCGGGCGATGACAAAGCGAAAAGTCACGGAATCTTCGATACTATTGGCTGCAATCCATTTGTTAGAAGGGGGAGAGCCGATATCTGTGAGGCGGATTAGGAAAACTCTCGGCGAGGGGAGCCACGAGACGATCAATAAAACACTTCAGAGCGAGGCGTTTCGGGAGGTCGTTCGAGTATTTGTGGCGCAGCGGAGGCGAATCAGGGAACTGGAGAATCAGGTGGACGCGATCCAATCGGCTAGCGTGATCAGCGAAGAGTGTCCCGCGTGAGGGGAGTGATCGGCAAATTTGCCGATCACTCCTTGGACGACTAGATCTTGTGTGACCACGGATTCTGTCGGCAAGTGTTTCATTGCCGCCTGTGGCGGACGGTCGAGCAGGTCCTTCGTGGCTTTGGATATCGGAATCGACCCGCGTGGCGGTCCGGTCCCGGTTTGTCTGAGTCATCGCTCGGGGTAGGGCGTCTGCCTGTCGGCTACACACATGCACATCCCGCGACTGTCAGATAGGGTGCCGGCCCGCGTTCCCTTCGAGGTGCGTCCTTATTGCCCGGTGGATCTGGGTTGTGCGGCACGAGTGGCCGCAATGGTTTTATCCTGCCCCGCCGCCGGTTCGTCGATGAGGCCTTGGGGTGTCCGGTTGCCGCGAAAGGCGTTGGCTAGCAGGGCACGGTTCGGTTCATGAAGTTCAAAAACAGCTTGGGTTCGTCGCTGCTGTTGTGGGGCTATGAGGAATACAAGCGGTCGGGCAAGGCGTTTACTTCTCGTCGTCGTTCTCATCTTCCGAGCGGTGTGTCGTGGCATACCAGGCTAGAACGACCAGAAACACTGTAGCGAAAATCAGTGCAGTGATAGATTTTTCCATACGGCCTCCGGTTTTCAGTGAAGCGGATAGATCAAGGGTAGCGCTGATTGAATTGTGCCGTTTTCTGGATTCGTTCGACTGTGTTACCTGCGGTGTCTTCGATAGCTGGGTCCAATGACTCATGCCGCCTCTCAAAAGGCATTCACAGTCTTGACGGATTTGAGTCTCCTATAGATAGGCCGAGCGGCCGTACATACGACTGACTGTGTACTCTTCGGGTGGAGATGTTGACCTGCCCCCCACAGCCGTACGATGCTCGGCCAATGAACTGCAGCTACCGACCCTCAAGAGACTTTCACCGTCTCGACGGGTCAGCGGCAGGTTTCTGAGCTGAGCAGCCGTACAGGCTGACGACTGACCGAGTGCTCCTCGGCCATACCAGCCAGTGAGCGTGGCTCGGATGTAGGGCAGATGTCGCACAGTTTGCTGCCGTTGGCACGTTGGGTCATACGAATGGTTTTCTACACCAACCGCTTGGGCTGACACGCGACTGAATGTAGAAACCTTGACAAGTGGTCGAATGCGGACTGTCCGATGTCATTTGGGTGGATAATCGCAGTTCCCACGATTTATGGCTGACAAATGGGTACAAACCAGATTGAAGAGGTTTTCCGCGTAGCCACACGAAAGGATCTCGCGGAGACCGGCGGCGGGCACAACCAGAAAGGCGTCGACTTCCAGCGGGCCTGGGCTATTGAGCGCATGTTCGAGCTCGAGAAGTCCGGAGCCAGCGACTTTCTCTTTCTGTTTGAATCGATCCAAGATGTCGCCGAGCTCGACTCGCCAACGTTCCCTTCGTCCATTCGGATTTATCAGGTCAAGAAAAAAGACCGCAAGGAATGGAGCTGGGCCGAGCTGACGCATCTAGTGGAACCCGGCAAAAAACGGAGAGCGTCAAGAAACCCGCCGCCGGACATCAAAGACAGCCCAATCGGAAAACTGTATTCCGCGGCTTTGGCTTTCAAGGAGCTCAAGTGTTCTGGGAGATTTATCTCGAACAGCGGCTGTGATTTGCCTCTGAATGGCGGCGGCAATGCCGCAACCTCCCTGCCCTGCGATCTTTCGAAGCTTGAGGCAGAGCATTTGGATGCGTTGACCCTCGGACTTGAAACACTGCACGAGGCCGGAACGCTGCCCGCCAATCCTGCCCTGATTCATGTCGAAAAGATCCCCATGCATCCGGATCAGCCGACAAGACAACTTATCGGGACAGTCGTTTTGTTCCTCAATGAACGCAGCCCGAGGCACGCAGGGCAAGCTCAAGCCTTGGTCGAGGCCTTGCTGGCAAAGATCGGCCCTTTAGGCGCGAAGACAGACTCTTGCGCGGACTTCGACGAGCTCAAAAAAGAACGTGGCTACTCCAAGGCGGAGTTCTCCGCAGCGTTGAGCAATCTGGAAGATGTACCTGACTTGATGGCAATGCTTGAAGACTGGCTCGACAAGCTCGAAACTGAAGGCGGCATTGGATTCATGGAGAAGCCAGCGGTCAGGGTGGCAGCGTCGAAGATCTTCCGGCTCCAAGTAATGGGCGGAGAAGACCCCCTCGTCGTGCCGCTCCTGCTGGACATCGATGCATGGTTGGACGATCACGCTCCGGGAGCCTCGCTGAAAGCGTTCCTCGACCAAGCCAAAGCCGATCTGGCTAGCGCCCATTCCTCGATCCGCCCCGCGGATTTCAACGCGCAGTTCCTACTTCGAGCCCTGAAAAAATGCGTGGCCCCAACCTAAGAAGACTGGTCAGAAGCCTTCGGACAAAATCATATGAAAAGCTTTCTCTTCGAAAGTATTTGGATGCTCTCCCGGCGCGACCGGCGAGCCCGGCGAGTGGAGTTCCACGAGAACAAGAATCTGATCTGGGGGCGGAACCACACCGGGAAGTCGAGCCTGGTCAAAACCATGTTCTTGACCTTGGGGGCCAAGCCGCAGGGAAACCTAACCCAGTGGGATGAACACACCGTTTCGCTGGTCGGCTTCCGCGTCGACGGGCGCAGCTTTCAAGCTCTTCACAGTTCCGGAATCCGGGCCCTATTCGAGAACGGCGTCCTCATTGCCGCAACTTCGGATCATTCCGAATGGAGCGCGGCTTTCGCATCGGTGACGGGCTTCAATCTCGTCCTCTTGGACAAGAATGGGCAAAGCGTCCCGGCCGATCCCAAGTGCTTTTTCCTGCCCTTCTACATCAATCAAGACGGAAGCTGGCAGGCCAGTTGGAACACTTTCACTGGGTTGCAGCAGTTCAGCAAGCCGATGGGCTCGATTCTCGAATATTTCTCGGGCATCAAGCCCCAGGAATACTACGAGGCAAAAGCCAAGAGAGACGCTGAACTGCGTCTGCTGGACGACCTGAAAAAGGAGCGAGGTTTTCTCGACAAGGCTCGGGAGCGGTTTGGCAAGAAACTGCCCCTCTCTGGCCCGAAGATCGACCCCGAAAATTTCAAGCTGGAAATCGAGCAGTTGACGCTCGAAATGACCGCGCTCAACAAGGAACAGGAAAAGCTTCGATCCCAATCGGTCTCAGAGCGCGATCTGCTATCGAGCATCTACCTGCAAATCAATTTGGCGAACGAAGCGATTCGCGCGTATGAAGACGACGCCCAATACCTCCGCAACGAGCCGCGAGAGGCTTTGGTCTGCCCGGTCTGCAATGCCGAGCACTCCGAATCGTTCATGGACTTGCTCACCTATGCGGACGACGCCCGCTCTCTGAGGGAGATCACCGCGCGGCTTGAAAAGGATGGCCGAGACGTCGCCGCCAAGCTTCAACAGACGGTCGCGCAGATCGGAGCCCTCGAAGGCCATTATCGCCGCATCTCCCATTTGCTCGACACACGTCGCGGAGACCTGCAATTTCGACAGGTGGTCGAGAGCCTTGGTGCCGAGCAAGCCTTCCATGCCTTTGAGGAAGAGCGCTCGATATTAGACGCGGAGATCGCCGTTCACACCGAGGCGGTCGGGGTGCTCAATGCCGAAATGGACAAGCTGACCGACAAGAAGCGCTCCGGCGCTATTTTGAAGCAATATCGACAAGCCTACGCGGCAGCCCTCTTCGACCTGAACCTCCCGGACTCCGGGAAAGCGCGCCTCACGCTGACCAGCCGTCCCAGCGATTCGGGTAGCGGAGGCCCTCGCTCAATCCTCGCCTACTATGCTGCCCTTTGGGATGTCTGCTGCGGGACGACTGGATCGTTCATGGTGCCGCTCGTGATCGACTCACCGAACCAGCAAGGCCAAGACGACATCAACCTGCCCAAGGTCATCACGTTCATCTCCGAGAAGTTGCCCGCCAACGCCCAACTCATTCTCGGCTCAGAAATCGACACCGAGCACCCCTTCGACAAAAAGATCGTGCTTGATTCGCCTTACAAGCTACTTGATGAACAGTTCTTCGACGAAGCGGATGCGGAATTAGGGCCATTGGAATCCCTGATGTATCTGAGTTTGAAGTCGAGCCAGAAATCGTAGGTTCTCATGAAGAGTTCACTGAATCGCTCCTACGCTTGTCGACAATTTTTAGCGCCTGCTACGAGACCGAAGCCAGTCGAATTGTGCAGATGCTTTCAAGAGCGGCTGGTCGTTTCCGGCAGTTCAATGAAGATGAAACCTGCCGTTCGACGGCGCTGAGCGCCGTGTGACAGCTGTCCGCCGCACTGCCGCCGCTCAATTGGCGCAGCGTGGCCGACAGCAATGGCCTCCAACCGCCTCATGCCGATGACAACAGCCAACAACTTGGCCAAAGCTGCCGGTGGCGGCAGTCCAACGGAATGGCCGGTATCTGCCCGCTCGTACCCTACCTTGGAGGTACTGAAGATTGACATCGGTATCGGTTCACCTCTCGTCTGCCAAGTGCTGCTCGATCTCATCCACGAACGGCGACGAGCGCCTTGCGGTGTGCACTAGATGGACCTCGGCTTTCGCCCGAGTGAACCCGACATAGAACAGCCGGCGGGCCTCCGCGAGCTGCTGTTGGCCTACACCGTTGCGCGGCAAACGACCGCTGTCCATGCCAAACATGAACACCACGCCGAACTCCCTGCCCTTCGCGCTATGCAGCGTCGACAGAGTCAGGCGGTCGAGTTGCTCACCACTCCCAGAAAGTTCGCCCAAGACCATTTCTGCGTGGTCGCCCGCCGGCGCTACGCGCGCTGCGAACGTTGCTAGCGTCTCGATCTCGTCGCGCAGTGCGACACATTCGGAAGCGTACGGCTCGATCACATTGGCCCGCAGTTCTTCCATCCAGCGGTGCAGCAAGATGTTTGCGTCTCGCCTCTCCCACAGTACAGTGATCAGTGCGCGATGAAAGTCCAAAAGCCCCGCATCGCTATGGATGGCCTCAATGAACAGCCGCCGCCCTTCCCTTACCAAACGCGTGAACCGCGGCTTCCCCGTCCGCCATCCACCGCAACACCATTGGCTGCACAACTCCAACCACTGCATGATGCGGCTGGAACGTGGGTATAAGGCGTTGCCATCGGAGCGCACGATCGGGATGGAAGCGGCCTCGGCGGCACCGGCGACGGCATCGCCAATCCAAGCCGCCGGATACAGCACAGCCACGTCGCGGTAGCTCAGTCGCGGATGCCGTGCCAGAACCTGCGGCAGCAGCTCCTCCACAACGCGTGCGGCCTGCCGCTCGTACGAGCCTCCCAAGGGATGGATGAACACCGTGCCCTGTGCAGCGGCGTCGGCAGCTTCATAGTCGCGCTCCTCGCCCAAGGCCACTCGGGAGGCTACGACGATGCGGTTGCCGCTGCGGTAGTTCAGTCGCAGGCGCACGGTCTCGACGTCCTCACGCCCTGACAGCCGGCGCAGCAGATCGGGTCGGGCCCCGGTGAATCCATAGATCGACTGGTCGACATCGCCCACGGCAAACAACCGCATGCCCGCGCGAAAGCACAACCCCAACACCATGCGGTGCAGCGCCGCGCCGAGGTCTTGGTACTCGTCTATGACAAGCACAGGATATTTAGCAAGCAGTGCGCGCTGCAGCCACTGGTTGTCACGCAGCGCGCGCAGGGCAAACAAGGGCATGTCGTCGAAGTCGATTAGGCCTCGCTGACGCAGCGCCTCCTCGTAGGCTTCCACTAGTTCCGCGAGCTCCGGATCAGTCTCGCGCCACTCCACGCTGTCGCGGTTCAGGATCGAGCGGCGATAGTTGCCGAGGCGGAAGTCCAAGTCCTGGAGATTGCCGGGTTCATCCAATGTTCGGGCTGCTGCCTCGGCTAGTGACTCCTGCTTCTCCGCTCGTGTGGCCACACCAAATCTTTCAGGCAGTCCCAGCCCTGCCACCTTGGCGTAGGGCAGGACGATCTGCGTGAGAGAGAAAGAATGCACCGTCCCGACGAACACGCGCCCACCAGGCTCGACCCCTAGGGCGGCCAGCCGATCTTCCAGTTCACGCTCACACTCGTTGTTGTATGTGATGCAGGCCACGCCTCTCGGTTCGTGTACGTCCTCCGCCAGCATGCGCGCCATCTTGGCCGTCAGCGTCTTGGTCTTCCCACTCCCGGGCCCCGCTAGCACGACGCAATGGCCACGGGACTCGTAGGCTGCCCATTGTCCAGGATTGCCCCGGAGCTGTGCCGCCACTCGCAGGTAGGCCGCGCGGTCAGACACGCTCGGCCACGAAGCCGATGGCGTTAGCAATATAGGCCGGCGGCGCCACGCCCTCGACGCGCGAGGCCAGGCGCTGTGCGAACCGGCCCTTGCCGACGACTTCGATCAGCTTCAGGTAGTTGTCGACGTCAAGCGTTTCCGGATCAGCTTCCCAGCCATCGATCCAACCCTTTCGCTCTTCGCTCCACGACGTTTCGCGCAGCGTCTCGATGACGGCCTGCGTAAAGTTCGTATCGTTGAACATGTCCACCTCCAACGTGTCGATATTGGAGAAGACCCCGTATGCCTCACAACGCGTGGCGAACTTATGGCCGTCTTTTATCGCCTTGAGCTCCTTGATGAGTTCCGTCGGAGACTCCCCCGTCCGCGCGGTCTCCATGGTGTCGACCAGTTTCCAAGAGCGGTTGAAGCCAAGAGGCCCTCCCTTCGCCCGGGGATCCCAATCTGTCACGACCGAGAATGGAATACCCATCGCGGTTAGAAATTTCGCATAGGGGGTGAAGTTCGTGCCAGCGACCGAGCAGACCGTAATGCCCAAGTGGTCCAAATCATGTCCCTTCGCGGCGGCAAACACCGGTAGCAGGAACTTCTCAGCATCCCCTTCCACTAGGATGACCCCGCTTGCGAACAGCATCTCCGCGCGAGTGACGTCCAGGTAGCGCTCTAGGTCATCCTCATCATCCGTGGTGAGGTCAACGGAAGCCGCCGAGGTGACGACGGTGCCTTTGTCGGCAGATTGACGCAGCAGGACCAGGGATCTCAGCGGTGCGACGCTGGCGATGTGCGGCGAATGGGTCGTCAGTAGCAGCGACAGCAGTTGTTCATTCTCCTCCTCATCCTCTTCTTCCTTTTCTTCTTCATCGCCGGCGAGGCCTTGGAACAGATGGCGGTACACCGACCGCTGCAGGTGAGGGTGCAGGTGGGCCTCGGGCTCTTCAATCGCCAGCAGGGTGTGGTCACGCCGGTTTTCGGCCATCAGTTGCCGCAACTCAAGGGCCTTCAGCGTGAGGAAGGCGACGTTGGCTGAACCAAGACTGGCCTCGCTGATAGTGCGCAAGCCTCCATCGATCAACAGGCGAAGGTTGCGGAACAACCGTGTCACATCGGTCGTCCCGAAGCCCAGGCTCGGCTGGATGTCCTGATTGGGGCCGCTCATGGACGCAAACAGCTCCTGTAGGCTCTGCTCCAAACTCTGCACGGACGGAAACTCCGCTAGTTGGCCGGTTGCCGCCTGAACAGCATCGCGCACCTCCTGAAGATCGTTACTCGCCACGTTCGCAAACGCGCGTTCGAGCAAAGGCCGAAGGGGAGAGCGACGCCATGTCGCCAAGTCGCCCTCTGCGTCCCGCAGCGCGGGCAACAGGTCCATCGCGATGCGCCGCCTTACGTCATGCCCGAACCGCTTCGTCTCAGCCTCGCCGCCGTAGCACAGGAACTCGTAGTCGTCGTCGGATTTGGGAAACCCGTCGAGGCCGGGGATCGGCCGAAACTCGTAAGTGAGCCGCACGGTGTGCGGATCATCGTCGAGCCGGAAGTCCGTGAGTTGGGCCAGTAGGTCTAGGTCGTCCTCGAAGTCGGTCAGTTCCACAAACACCGTGATCTTTTCATCTTCGAGCAGCTCGCCGAGCCCATCCCAGAAGTCCCCTTGGCCTAACTGGCGCGCGCTGTCTGGCAGGCTAGGATCGAAGATCAACCGCAACGCATAGAGCAGGTTGCTCTTTCCGACGCGGTTCTCTCCTACGATAACGATGTTTCCGTTCAGTGTGACGTCGATCTCGCGGAAGTTTCGGAAGTTGCTGATGTAGATCCGCGTGAGCTTCATGGTTTCTCTGGACTTCAAGTTTCTCGGCTCGCCGCTGTCGGCCCCAAAATCGCATCATAATTAGTGACGCGCCATGTTGTCAGCATACGCTTATGACTGGCATCTTGCCTACGCACTCGTGCGCCACTCTTCGCGACTCTTGGGAAATCTCAACCGTCGGTAACGTAGCGAATATCGGCCATTCATTTGTGCTCTCGCCAGTGACGGCTTCGGCCGACCAGCTGTCCGACGACGTGGGGAACAGAAAGTCGGCTTCGGTTGGGATTAACTGCCGTTCGACGCGAGGTATTTTCGGCTACCCTTTGACGGCTTCTAGCCGTAAGTAGACACTGTGAGCCACCCCCAATCAACA
>NZ_VMNI01000036.1 GCF_007625205.1 Denitromonas ohlonensis
CGGCAAGGACCAGTCGCTGGCCGACCTGCGCAGCGTGCAGGACTGGTATGTGCGCTACCAGCTGACCAAGGCCGGTGGGGTGGCCGAGGTGGCCAGCGTGGGCGGCTTCGTCAAGGAATACCAGGTCATCGTCGACCCGCACCGGCTGGCGAGCTACGGGATTCCGTTGGCGCGCGTCTCGCAGGTGATCCGCGAATCGAACCGCGATGTCGGTGGCCGGGTGGTGGAGCTGGCCGAGAAGGAATTCATGGTGCGTGGCCTGGGCTATCTGAAGGGCGTCGAGGACATCGAAACCCTGGTGCTCAAGGCCGATGGCGGCACGCCGGTGCTGGTGCGCGACGTGGCGCGGGTCGAACTCGTGCCCGCCGGGCGGCGCGGCATCACCGAACTGAACGGCGAGGGCGAAGTGGCCTCGGGCATCGTGATGGCGCGCTTTGGCCAGAACGCGCTCGATGTGATCGCCAACGTCAAGGCCAAGATCGAGGAACTCAAGCCCGGCCTGCCCGAGGGCACCGAGATTGTGCCGGTGTATGACCGTGCGCCCTTGATCGAGCGGGCCATCGCCAACTTGAAATGGACGCTGTTCGAGGAGAGCCTGATCGTCGCCGCTGTGTGCATCATCTTCCTGATGCATGTGAGGAGTGCGCTGGTCGCCATCCTCACGCTGCCGATCGGCATCCTGATCGCTTTCATCGCCATGCGCTCGATGGACATGGGCAGCAACATCATGAGCCTGGGCGGCATCGCCATTGCCATCGGCGCGATGGTCGATGCGGCCATCGTGATGATCGAGAACGCCCACAAACACCTGGAGCGATTACCGCACGATGCGCACCAACGCGACCGTGCGGCGGCGATGATCCGCGCCTGCAAGGAAGTGGGGCCGGCGCTGTTCTTCTCGCTGCTGATCATCACCGTCTCCTTCTTGCCGGTGTTCACGCTGGAGGGGCAGGAAGGGCGGCTGTTCAGCCCGCTGGCCTTCACAAAGACCTTTGCCATGGCCGGTGCTGCCATTCTTTCGGTCACGCTGGTGCCGGTGCTGATGATGCTGTTCATTCGCGGGCACATCATGCCGGAGCAGAAGAACCCGGTGAATCGCTTCCTGATCTGGGCCTATCGGCCGATCATTCAGTGGGTGATGCGCCGCAAATGGACCACCCTGGTGCTCGCTGTGTTGGCAATGGCGGCGACGATCTTTCCGGCACGGCAGATCGGCTCGGAATTCATGCCCACGCTCAACGAGGGCTCGATCTTCTACATGCCGGCCTCGCTGCCTGGCATGTCGGTGACCGAAGCCGCGCGCCTGCTGCAGACCACTAACCGTGTGATCAAGACCTTCCCAGAGGTTGAGTCGGTGTATGGCAAGGCCGGCCGCGCCAATAGCGCGACCGATCCGGCACCGATCGAGATGTTCGAGACCGTCATCAATCTCACGCCGGAAGACACATGGCGCCCGGGCATGACGGTGGACAAGCTCATCGCCGAGATGGACGCGGCGCTCAAGTTCCCCGGCGTGGCCAACTCCTGGACCATGCCGATCAAGGCGCGCATTGATATGCTGTCGACCGGTATCCGCACGCCAGTGGGGGTCAAAGTCTTCGGCAAGGATCTGGGCGAAATCGAAAAGCTGGCGCGCCAGATCGAGCAGGCGGTCAAGGACGTGCCCGGTACCACCAGCGCCTACGCCGAGCGGGTGACCGGCGGGTATTACCTCGACATCACTCCGCGCCGCGAGCAACTGGCACGCTACGGCATCACCGTGGGTGAGTTCCAGCAGGTGGTATCCACCGCCCTGGGTGGCGCGCCGGTCACCACCGCCGTCGAAGGGCTGGAGCGCTACAACGTCACGGTGCGCTACCCGCGCGCCTTGCGCGAGGACACGCAGCGCATCGCCAATGAAGTCTTCGTGCCCAGCGCCGCGGGCATGATCCCGCTGGGGCAACTGGCCGAGATTGCGCTGCGCAACGGTCCGCCGGGGATCAAGACCGAGAATGCGCTGCTCGCGGCCTATGTGTTTGTCGACATTCGCGACCGCGACGTCGGCTCCTATGTAAAAGAGGCGCAGCAGGCAGTGGCCGACAAGGTCAGCTTCCCGCCGGGCTACTACGCCACCTGGTCGGGCCAGTTCGAGTATATGGAGCGGGCCAAGGCCAAGCTGTCGCTGGTTGTGCCGCTGACGCTGGCGATCATCTTTGTGCTGCTGTATCTGAACTTCCGCCGCCTGGCTGAAACGCTGATCGTCATGCTGTCGGTGCCTTTCGCGCTGGTGGGCGGCATCTGGCTGATGTGGTGGCTGGGGTACAACATGAGCGTGGCGGTGGCGGTGGGCTTTATCGCACTGGCCGGCGTGGCGGCTGAAACCGGGGTGGTGATGCTGATTTACCTGGATCAGGCATGGGAGGAAATCAAAACGAAACGGCTTGGCGATGGTCGCCAACCCGATGTGTCGGACCTCTATCACGCCATCATGGAAGGCGCGGTTGAGCGGGTGCGGCCCAAGATGATGACCGTAGTAGCCATCATGGCCGGCCTGCTACCCATCATGTGGAGCACCGGCACCGGCTCTGAAGTCATGAGCCGCATCGCCGCGCCGATGGTCGGCGGCATGATCTCGTCGACAGTGCTGACGCTGGGCGTGATCCCGGCGTTGTATGCGCTGGTCAAGCAGTGGCGCCTGAAGCGAGGCCTGGAAACACCTCGGGCAGTGGTTAAGTCGGAGCTGATTCCTGAGCCAAGCTAGTCAATAAGACTCGCGCGAGGACAACGGCCGGGCGGCTCGCATGCGCCCGGCCGTTGTCGTTTGTGGTGCGGCAGGCGTCCGGAGGGCGACCTCCCGTGACGTAACGACATCACGACATTTGGCTAACGACAATGTAATTCCCGGGTCAGCGTCCCGTCGGTGTCAGCCCCTTAGGATGTCTTCACGGTCGGATAGACGAAGTTCGGCTCAGTTGAAACTTTTTCCAAGGAGAACACCATGAAAACCACCCTGATCAAACTGTCCTTCATCGCCGCAATTGGCGGCGTTGCCGCGACCTCCGCCTACGCTCATCCGGACTACACGGAGGCTGGCTCCCATTGGCTGAATCATGTGTCCGAATCGAATGCTCAGCCCACCGCCAACCAGTTGGCCCCCTTCGGCTACAAGGCTGTTGCCGCGCCAAGTCGGGAGATCACGCTGAGCGGCGAGGCGAAATATCTGAACGTAAACCAACTTGAAACCGTTCGTATCACGGTCGACGGAAAGAGCCTGGATTGGACCTTCGATACGCTCGGCACCCGCCCGTTCGCGCTGTCCGAGGTCATACCCGGCGCCAAGGGCGTCACAGTCTATGTGTCTAAGAACCCGGATTTTGCCGGCTAAGGCCGGAAGAACATTTGCCTAGCGGGATTTTTTGAACGTGCCCGCGATATCACTCAACGCTCCAGGAGCCAATCATGATCAAGAAAGCACTCACCATTTTTGCTATCAGCGCAGTCAGCATCTCTGCCTTCGCCGCTGACGCCGCACTCGTCGAGAAGTCCATCCCTTTGAAGGATGGCGCGACGGTGTACATCTTCAAAGACGGGAAGATGGGCATGGAGGACAAGCTGGGAAGAGCCACACACATGCAGCCGGGTCATGTGATGGAAACGACCGATGGTCAGAAGATCATCATGAACGGCAATGAAATCTGGCGATTGGATGCACTCCTTCACAAAGACCATCGCGGCTAAGGACTTCACGCCTTGAGTGCCTGCCTTCGGGCAATCGATAAGTCCCACCCTGGCGGTGGGGCTTGTCATTTGCGCTCGGCTTCCGTAGGTCCTCTAACCATCTAGTACCTATTCAAGGTCCAAAAACCCGGTCAGCAACAAATTCACCATGGTGGAACTGTCGTTTGATTGAGAGTGTCTGATTGCCGGCCTTCTGTGGAGCTCAACATAAGGCCGAGGAGCACTCGGTCAGTCGTCAGCCTGTACGGCTGCTCGGCTCAGAAACCTGCCGCTGACCCGTCGAGACGGCGAAAGACTCTTGAGGGTCGGGAGTTCGCGTTCGCAAGATTGGAAAGCTGACGTTGATGCCAATCTGCCGTTGAGCGGCAGGTAACCAATGCATTGCCGCCACTCAATCGACGCAGCGTGGCCGACAGCATTGGCCGA
>NZ_VMNI01000014.1 GCF_007625205.1 Denitromonas ohlonensis
CGACGCAGAATGACCCCGCTCCGTGACTTGTTTGACCGCCTCGATTTTGAATTCTTCCGGGTAACGCTTGTTGCTCATGACGCCTCCTGTGCATGCCTGAGTTTAAGGCTGCAAAGCGTCTACCGGGGGCGGGGCGATTCAAAGCCTTCTGGTGTGCGGCCCAGTCCCCTGCAGCGCCAACGTCGGCAACACGATCGATAAATCGCCCATAGAGGCCGTCTTGAACGTCGCCTTTAAGACGCATCTTTTCCACGGCAACGTTGGGGTTCAGCAACAAAATAAAGTGAAATTCGCCCGATGGGCCAGGTTTTGTGACGATGAACTCGAGTTCCCGCAAGCGACGCATGCGTTTGCGCCACGTGTCTGTCGCTCGCTCCCCAGTGAAACCAGTTTCGGCGGCGAAGGTCGCTGGATTCTCAACAATCACAAGCGGATTGTCCGGCGCTCGTGCCCACAAACAGAAAAGAGAGTGGCCGGCCGGTGCGCCCTTGCACCTCGCGTCAATAGCCTGCATTGCAATGGGAAGAGTTCGAGGAACCGTAGTGAACCCATCGTTGCGCGTGCGACGCCACAAAAGCGTGTCGGGTACATGCGGGAAATGCAGGTCGAGTTGCTGCTGCGCGCGCTCCGACATCTTGAGACGTCGAGTCTGGGATTGCTTTGAGTTTGCCATGTTGGACTCCGTTTCTGATGACGGAAGTGTCCTTCTAACGGTGGCTAACTGCAACGACTAAGTTAGTACGACTTATTAGATACTTAAGTAGTTAAACTAGCTATTGACGACTAATTAGATTGCGCATTTACTATTCAACTTAGCCATCGCAGTTGCGCGGAAATTTCCGAAGGTACGAAAAATTACTACGATTTTTCAATAGCATGGGGGAATGCGCAGTGCTCCACGTGCTGCTGTCCTGCCGTGCTTCTGTGCTGCTGTGCTGCAGGTGGGGTTCGCAAAGGGGAGGGGAGCGCGCGCACCAAGCGTCAAATGAAATTCCAACTTGAATGCCCGTGCGTCGATGCAACGCATAGGCAGATGGCCCCTGTGGCCCTAACGGCATACGTCGGCGATTGCAGCCTGCCGGTCGTTCAAGGAAGTAATTCTCGGCGTCCGCTCCGGCCGAAGAGCCGCTGTATTTCATAATCAAAGCCCCCAAACGGACTGCCGCTCGGCGACGGCCAAGCGCCAGGCCGGCGCCGTCAGTAGAAGGGCCGGCGTGCCCATGGCACGCACGCGCGACGAACTCTGTGGTGATTCCACCGCCGCATGCATTGCATCATTGCCGGAGACCCTTCACGACTATCGTCGTTATGATGGTTGAAACGTCGTTGTCATGCGGGATTGTCTGCAGATTCCGGCGCATCGTGCTTGCCGCGTGCTGGATTGTGCGGTGTCTGTATCAACATCAACCCTGCCGAGGCGGGCGACAGAGCATCGAATGGCGTAATTAACGTAGCCCAAATGCCTGGTTCTGGACTTCGAGCTCGCCTTTGAGCAGCTGGCGGTTGAATACGGGGCGTGTCAGCTTGCCCCCGCGACCGTGATCAACTGGCTCTACGACTATGCGCGAGAGATGCGCCAGCAACGGCAGCCCGGGCTTTTTCTGGGTACCGTTCACGCCGCCAAAGGGCTGGAGTTTCGCCATGTCGCCTTGCTCGACGGACAGTGGGACGTGGCCGCCGAGCAGGTGGAGGAAGGCCGGAGGCTCTACTACGTGGGAATGACACGGGCGGAGGAAACGCTGACGCTGTGCGATTTCGCGCCCGGCAACCCATTTGTCTCCACGCTCGCCCCTTGTGTTCAGACCCGTCGTTTTGAAGGCGCGCCTGATCCGGCCTTGGACGTTCGGTACCAGACGCTGTCGCTTGGGGATGTTGATCTTGGTTTTGCGGGCAGGCAGCGTGCTGGCGCGCCAGTCCACGATGCGATCCGCAAGCTCAACCCTGGCGATCCGCTGGAATTGCGACCGGAAGGAGACCGGCTCTTGATTGTCGACATTGAGGGCAATCGGGTGGGGCGGACGGCAAAGTCCTTCAGACTGGCGCTCGCACCGGAAAGCTGCGAGGTTGCGGGCATCGTTACACGCTACAAAGAGGACACCGAGCCGGCGTTCATGGCCACGGTGCGTTGTGAGCACTGGGAGGTTGTTGTGCCGCGGTTGCGTGGGCGGCAGTGAATCGGGGCGAGGCGCGAACGCACGTCCGTATTCCGTCGTCCTGCTGCGTTGCAGATGCCGTCTCAATGCGCCAGTGCGGAAAGTCCGGTGTAGGCGAGCCAGGCCACACCCCACGCCAAGGCCAGCGGCCATGCGACGGCGAGCGTGGTAAAGCGCCAGTCGCGCGATTCGCTTTGCAGCGTGGCGAGTGTCGACAGGCAGGGTGTGTACAACAGTGTGAAGAGCATGAAGCTGTAGGCCTGCGCGATGTTCATGTGCTGGGCGAGGGTGTCGCCGAGCGCGCCGGTTTCCTGACCGAAAATGACCGCCATGGCGCCGATCATGACTTCCTTGGCGACAAAGCCGAAGAGCAGCGCGAGGGTGAGTTGCGCGTCGATGCCGATGGGGCTGAGCAGCGGCTGGAGCCAGCTGCCGATCTGTCCGGCCCAGGAGGCTGTGCTGGCCGCATCGACACCGACCGGCAGGTGGGTGAGCAGCCACACCAGCGCGACGCCGGCGATGATGAAACGGCTGGCGCGATTCACGAAATGGCGTACCTCGTGCCAGCCGCGCAGCAACACATGGCGCAGGGTGGGCAGGCGATAGGGCGGCAGTTCCAGCGCGAAGGGCTCGCGGCTGGCGAATTTCTTGCGAAACAGCCAGGCGGTGAGCACGGCGGCGGCAATGCTGAAGAGGTAGAGGCTGAGCAGCGCCCAGGGCGCCCATTTGGCCGGGAAGATCGCTGCGCCGATGAACAGGAAGACCTGCAATCGGGCCGAGCACAGCGACAGCGGGATGATCAGCATCGAGAGCAGGCGCAGCGGCCGTGCACGCATGATGCGGGTGCCCATCAGGGCCGGGACATTGCAGCCGAATCCCATGACCAGCATGACGAAGCTTCGCCCGTCCAGCCCGATCCGGGACATGAAGGCGTCCATCAGGAAGGCGGCGCGGGAGAGGTAGCCGGAGTCTTCCACCAATGCCATCAGGAAGAAGAACAGCACGATCAGCGGGACGAAAGTGGCGACGGTGCTGACGCCGTTGTAGATGCCTTCGATCAGAAAGCCGCTGGCCCAGGCCGGCAGGGGCGCGAGCAGCGGCACGAGGGCGGCGCTGCGCAGCCAGTCGAAGAGGCCGCCGATGCCCTCTTGAAGCGGTGCGCCGAGCAGGAAGACGGCATTGAAGACCAGCGCCATGGCGGCGATGAACAGGGCCGGGCCCAGCAGCGGATGCAGGGCGGCGCGGTCGATGCGATCGGTGTGTCGGGCCGAGAGGGTGACCGGCGTGTCGATGCTCTGGTGCGCGAGTTGATCAAGGGCGTGCTCAAGATCGGCGGCGGCCAGTGCGTCGAACGACGGTGTGCTTGGTGCGGTGTCGCTCAGCAGATGGCCGATCTGCGCGAGGGCCTGAGGCACGCCATCGCCGAACTTGGCGCTGATGCTGTGGGCGGTAATGCCGGTGTGTTCGGTGAAGGCGTCGCGATCGATGCTGATGCCGAGGCGACGCGCTTCGTCTGCCATGTTGAACAGCACCACCATCGGCACGCCCAGGGTGCGCGCTTGCAGGAAAAGGCGCAGTTGCCGCTCGGCCTGGGCTGCGTTGATGACCATCACCAGCAAGTCGACCGGCTGGCTGCCGAGGAAGTCGCGCACCACCTGCTCGTCTTCGGTATAGCCATTCAGGTCGTAGATGCCGGGCAGGTCGACCACTTCGACCATGTGAGCGCCGAGCAGGATGCGCGCACGCATCAGGTCGACCGTGATGCCGGGCCAGTTGCCGATGCGCGCGGAGGCGCCGGTGACGCGGTTGAATAGCGAGGACTTGCCACAATTGGGCATGCCCAGCAGGGCGATGCGTTTCACGCCCGGACCGCGGTTTCGGTGGTGTCGATCAAGGCGGCTTCGGTGCGTCGCAGCATGATGTCGGTGGTGCCGATGCGCAGTTGCAAGGGGCCATTCAGCGCGCCGCGGCGAATGATGCGGACACTGCGGCCGATGCGAACGCCCAGCGCGTGCAGGCGCTGAACGAAGTCGTGGTCGGCGCGCAAGCCGACGACGGTGGCGTCCTGCCCGGTTTTCAGTTCAGAAAGTGCGCACATGATCGAAACGAGAATAATTGTTACTACGATTCGATTCTAGCCATGCGGCGACGCACAACATTGATCTAAATCGATTTATCTCAATTCTGTCGGGCGTGAACTGCGCCGCGAAAAGCGTGCAGCTGAGCGGGTTTCTGGCGCGAGGCGAGCCAATGGCGCGGGGGCTGGTTTGTGCGTCGGCAGTAAGGAGTACAATAGCGCCCTTTAAACGACGCTAAAGACGGATTCGATGAAGACCACATTCCTCGATTTTGAACAGCCCATCGCCGAGCTCGAAGCCAAGATTGAAGAGCTTCGTTTCGTGCAGGACGATTCTGCCGTCGACATCTCCGAAGAGATTTCGCGCCTGGAGACCAAGAGTCAGGCTCAGACCAAGGACCTGTACGCCAAGCTGACGCCGTGGCAGATCGCGCAGGTGGCACGCCACCCGCAGCGACCTTACACGCTGGACTACGTCGAGCACATGTTCAGCGACTTCCAGGAGTTGCACGGCGATCGCAGCTTTGCCGACGACCACGCCATCGTGGGCGGCATGGCGCGCTTCAATGGGCAGTCGTGCATGGTGATCGGGCACCAGAAAGGGCGCGACACCAAAGAGAAGATTCATCGCAACTTCGGCATGCCGCGGCCCGAGGGCTATCGCAAGGCGCTGCGCCTGATGAAGCTGGCCGAGAAATTCTCCATGCCGGTGTTCACCTTTGTCGACACGCCGGGGGCGTATCCCGGCATTGGCGCCGAAGAGCGCGGCCAGTCTGAAGCGATCGGCCACAATCTGTTCGTGATGGCATCGCTCAAAGTGCCCATCATCTCTACCGTGATTGGTGAAGGCGGCTCGGGCGGCGCGCTGGCCATTGCCGTGACCGATCAGCTGCACATGCTCCAGTACAGCACCTACTCGGTGATTTCGCCCGAAGGCTGCGCTTCCATTTTGTGGAAGAGCGCGGATCAGGCCTCGGTGGCGGCCGAAACCATGGGTATCACTGCGGCGCGCCTGAAGGCGCTCGGCCTGATCGACAAGATCGTGAACGAGCCGGTGGGCGGCGCTCACCGCAATCATCGCGCGATGGCGCAAACGCTCAAGCGCGCACTGGCTGACTCGCTCCGTCAGGTGGCCGACTTGAACCCGATGGAGTTGGTGGAGCAGCGCCAGGCGCGGTTGATGAGTTATGGCAAGTTCAAGGAAGTCGCAAACTAAGTTCAGCTCGGCAATCCAGCGCGGGGTTGCCGATGTTCTCTCGCGGGCAGGCGTCCGCGCCGATCAGACCTTACAGCTCGCACTCAGCGGCGGCATGGATTCCATGGTGCTGCTCAGTGTGCTGGCCGGCTTGCGCGAGCGCTTCGGCTTTGTGCTGCGTGCGCATCATGTTCACCATGGTTTGAGCCCCAACGCCGACGAGTGGGCGGCGTTTTGCGCGGCCCGTTGTGCGTCGCTTGAGGTGCCGCTCAGCGTGTCGCGCGTGAGCGTACAACCCGCCGCCGGCGAAGGCTGGGAGGCGGCGGCGCGGCGCGAGCGCCAAGGCGCCCTGGCGAGCGAGGCGGCTGACTGGCGCGTGAGCGCGCATCATCTGGATGATCAGGCCGAAACGGTGATGTTCCGCCTGCTGCGCGGCGCCGGTGTGCATGGCGCGGCGGCGATGCGGGCGATTGAAGTGCTGCCGTCGGGCGGCGGCCGTTTGCGGCCCTTGCTGGCGTTTTCGCGTGGTCAGATTCTCGCTTTTGCGCAGGCCGAGTCATTGGCCTGGGTCGAGGACGAGAGCAATACCGACCCGCGCTTCTCGCGCAATTTTCTGCGTCATTCGGTCATGCCCGCGATGGGCGAGCGCTGGCCGTCCGCGGCGACCACGCTGGCGCGCGCGGCGGCCAATTTTGACGAGGCCGCCGGCTTGCTCGACGAGCTGGCCGTGCAGGATGCCCAAGCCTGCGGACTGCCGTGGTCGCGCGATGTGATGCGCGGTATGTCCGCGCCGCGCCTCGCGAATCTGCTGCGCTGGCGGATGCGAGCCTTGAGTTTGCCGGTGCCCGATCAGGCACGATTACATGAAGCGATTCGTCAGGTGCAGTCGTGCGCGAACGACCGTCCGCTGACCTTGCCGCTCGGCGGCGCGGTGCTGCATGCCTATCGCGAGGTGGTGTGGGTGTCGCCGACCTATCCGGACCTGCCCGAAGACGGCGTGTTGTGGCCGGGTGAGGCCGTGGCTTGGGGCGAAGGCGTGGTCGAGGCGGTGGCAGTCGTTGGTGCGGGTGTGTCGCAGGCACGACTGGCGCAGGCGACGCGCTGCGAAGTCATGGCGCGCTGGCCGGGTTGCCGGGTGGCCTTGGTGGGGCGGCCGCGCAAGGATGTGCGCAGCCTCAGTCAGGGCGCCGGCCTGGCGCCGGTCGACCGCGACCGGGTGCCGATCTTGCGTGTGGATGGCCAGGTGGCCTGGATTGCCGGGCTGGGTGTGGCCGGCACATTTGCCTGCCCTGTGGGCGAGCCGGGCTGGCAGTTTGTGTGGCGTCGGCCCGAGGCTTATTCGGCGGACGGCGTCGCGCTGTTGTAAAGCCCGGCCAAGGTGAGTTGCTGGGCCAGTTCGACGGCTGAGCGCACACCCATTTTCTCGAAGACCCGCGCCCGATGGACCTCGACGGTGCGCATCGAGATGTTCAATTCGTCGGCAATCACCTTGTTGAATTTGCCGGCCAGAATCAGCCCCATGACTTCGCGTTCGCGCCCGGTGAGCTGCTCCAGGCGGGCGGCGACGTCGACCCGCGCCGAGCGCCGCGCCTGATTGCGGGCGTCTTCATCGAGTGCGGATTGCACGATGTCGACCAGCGCGTTGTCATCAAAAGGTTTTTCAATGAAATCGAAGGCGCCGCGCTTGAGTGCGCCGACGGCCATTGGCACGTCGCCGTGGCCGGTGATGAAGATGATCGGCAAGGTGCTGCCACGCTGGCGCAAGGCGGTGGAGCAGTCGAGCCCGCTCATGCCATGCATGCGGATGTCCATGACGATACAGCCGCGCCAGTCTTCCTGGTAGGCGGCGAGAAAGTCTTCGGCAGACGCCCAGGTGGCGCAGGGCACGTTGCGGGTGCGAAACAACCACGACAGCGCGTCGCGGATGGCTTCGTCGTCGTCGACGATGTGAGTCAGGGGTGTGGTGTCTGTCGTCATGAGGCCAGCGGCAGCGAGAAGGTGAAGATCGTACCACCTTCCGGATTGGGTTCGAACCCGAGCCGGCCGCCGTGCAACTCGGCGATGGAGCGGCAGATGTTGAGGCCCATGCCCATGCCCTCGTCCTTGGTGGTGAAGAAGGGGTCAAAGATGCGTCGCGCCGCGTCTTCATCAATGCCGCGCCCCCAGTCGGTGACCCGGAAAATGAGCGTATCGCCGTCGGCCAGGGTTTCGATGCGGATGGTGCGCCGGGCGCCGGGGGCGTCGCGCATGGCATCCATGCCGTTGCGGATCAGATTGACCGCGACTTGCTCGAGCATGACCGGGTCGGCATTGACCGGCAGGGGGCGGTCGGCAAGGTGGGTTTGCAACTCGACACCGCGCTTGCGCACATCGGGGTCGATCAGGCCGATGGCTTCGGAGAGGACCGCGTTCAGGTCGATGGTCTCGCGTTTGGGTTCGCTGCGGCGGACAAAGTCATGCACGCGCCGGATGATGTCGCCGGCACGACGCGCCTGCCGGGTGATCTTGCTGATGATGTCGTGCAGTTCGTCGGTGTCGGCGCGGCCCTCGTCGAGCCGGTTGAGGCAGCCCGCGCTGTAGCTGGAGATCGCGGCCAGCGGCTGGTTGAGCTCATGCGCCAGGGTGGAGGCCATTTCGCCCATGGTGATCAGGCGCGAGGTGGCGTGCAGGCGTTCTTCTTGCTGGCGGGCCAGTGCTTCGGCGGCGGTCTGTGCGGTGATGTCGAGAAAGGAGCCCATCCAGCCGGTCTGCTCGCCCGTGGTGTCGATCAGCGGCGCTTCGAAGATGAGCATGTCGATGGCATGGCCGTCTTTGTGCCGAAAGTGGATTTCCACCCCTTCACGCGGCGCGCTGCCGGCCAGAATGCCGTCGTGAATGGCCTGGGTGCGTTCGAGGTGCTCCGGGTCCCAGTAGGGCATGGGCGGCATGGCGCCGAGCAGTTCTTTTTCGGAATAGCCGACCATCCGGCAGAAGGCGGGGTTCACATAGGTGATCTTGCCGGTGGTGTCCCGGGCGCGCAGCCCGGTGAGCAGGGAGTCTTCCATGGCCTTGCGGAAGGCCATTTCGCTGCGCAGGGCTTGTTCGGCGGCCTGGCGCCCGAGGGTGTGCTGACGCAGCTGCCACAGACTCCAGACGATGACGCCGCCGAGAAAGATCATGGCGCTGATCAACAGCACCGGCACCCAGCGCGTGGGCGCTTTGTAGGCGGTGACCTTGAGCGTGAGGCCGTAGCCCGGCGGATCGAAGGGAATCGTGTATTGCTGGTGGCTGGCCTGCGCCGCGACCTTGGACTTTGCGGCGATCTCCTTGCCGTCCGGGTCGTGCACGCTGACCCGGTAGCGCTCGGAGAACCACCATGGCAGCTCGCGCACGACGAGCTGCTGAAGCGAATAGACGCCGACGACGGTGCCAGTGTGGCGGCTGCCCACGAAGATGGGCACATGCACATTGAAGCGCCAGTGACCGCCAATGACCGGGTAGGTGGGGCCGTAGATGGGGCGGCCGACGGCGCGGGCGAGGCGGTTGGTTTCGTTTGACGGGATGGCGCCGCGCGCTTCGCCGACCAGCACATCGTCCGAGGCGAAGGGGCGCGCGGCGATGGTCTTGTCGTTTGCGTCCAGCCACAGAATCTGGACGAGTCCGCTGTCTGGCTTCAGCAGTTGCTCGAGGCTGGCCTCGGTGCGCGGTGACATGCTCTGGGTGGCGAGCAGTTCGCTGCCGATCTGCGCCAGCTGCTCTTCGTTCCGGTCGAGCCGGAAGCGCAAGTCCTGCTCCATCCACAGCACGTCATTGATCAGCACCTCGTGCTGTTTTTCGTCGTCGAAATGGCGGGTCATCCATACCAGGGCGATGATGGCCAGAAGCATCAGGCCGATCGTCAGCGACGGCAGTCGCCAATACCAGGCGGGCGTGGAGGGGAGGGGACGGGTGCTGGGAGAGGGCATCGGCGGCAGGCTTGCGGTCATCCACAATAGCGGCGCAGGTCGCGCTCGGTCGACACTCTATCAAGGCCAGCCACAGTCGGGCGAGTTGTGGCCGGCAATACCGCAGAGACGGTGCACCGAAAAAATTCAAGGAGGAGCTGATGACATTGCGTAGCTTGCTGGTGCTTGTGCTGTCGATGAGTGTGTTGGGGCTCGCGCATGCGGCCGATCCGATTGTTGTCAAATTCAGCCATGTGGTCGCACCCAATACCCCGAAAGGGATGGGCGCGCTGAAATTCAAGGAGCTTGCGGAGCGCTATAGCGATGGCGCGTTGCGGATTGAGGTCTATCCCAACAGCACGCTCTACAAGGACAAAGAGGAGATGGAGGCGCTGCAGCTGGGGGCGGTCGAAATCATTGCGCCCTCGCTGGCCAAGTTCGGTCCGCTCGGTTTGCGCGTGTTCGAAGCCTTCGACTTGCCCTATATCTTTGATAGCTACGCCGAACTGCACAAGGTTACCAACGGCGCGCTCGGCGCGCGCATGCTCGAATCACTGGAGCCGCGTGGCATTGCCGGGCTGGCCTTCTGGGATAACGGCTTCAAGTCGTTGTCGGCCAACGCGCCGATCCGTCTGCCCGAGGATCTGCGGAACAAGAAAATGCGGATCCAGTCGTCGAAAGTGCTCGATGCACAGATGCGCGCGCTCGGCGCCCTGCCTCAGGTGACGGCGTTTGACGAAGTCTATCCGGCACTCAAGGCGGGGGTGGTCGATGGCACCGAGAACCCGCACTCCAATTTCTACACCCAGCGCATGCATGAAGTGCAGTCGCACATGGTGATTACGGATCACGGCTACCTCGGCTATGCGGTGATCACCAACAAGAAGTTCTGGGACGGCCTGCCCGGTGCGATGCGCGATGTGCTGGCGCGCGCCATGCGCGAAGCGACCGAATACACCAATCAGATCGCCAAGGCTGAAAACGACAAGGCGCTCGAGGCCATCAAGGCCGCCGGCACGACGCAGGTGTACACGCCGACGGCGGACGAGCGCCTAGCCTTCAAAAAGGCGCTGATGCCGGTCCACAAAGCGATGGCACCGCGCATTGGCAAGGCACTGATTGAAGCGATTTACGAAGAAACCGGCTTCGACCCGGACGCACTATGAATCAAGGCGTGAGCCGCGTGCTTGCGTCGTCCCGAGCATCTCCCTGAGCCTGCCGGCAACGGCGGGTCGTGATGCAAACCGTGTCCTTTGTTCCCGGCCCTTGTGGCCGGGTTTTTTTTAGTTACCGACGGGAGATGGGAGGAGTGACAAAATCTTGCTAAAATGCTCCGTTATTCTTTTTACGTCCAACCGGATTCTTCGGAGCAAAAGTACCATGGCAATTGAACGCACCCTGTCCATCATCAAGCCCGACGCCGTCGCCAAGAACGTGATCGGCAAGATCTATCAGCGTTTTGAAGACGCTGGCCTGAAAGTGATCGCCGCCAAGATGGTGCATCTGTCTGTTGAAGAGGCCGGCCAGTTCTACGCGGTCCACAAGGCACGCCCCTTCTTCAAGGATCTGGTCGAGTTCATGACCTCCGGCCCGGTGATGATCCAGGCGCTCGAAGGCGAGGGTGCCATTGCCAAGAACCGCGAGCTGATGGGTGCAACCAACCCGAAAGAAGCCGCTGCGGGCACCATCCGCGCTGACTTCGCCGAGTCGATCGACGCCAACGCGGTTCACGGCTCCGACGCCGCTGAAACCGCCGCCGTGGAAATCGCTTTCTTCTTCCCCGGCATGAACGTTTATAGCCGTTAATACCGGCCGAGGCTGAAACCGCATCGGCCCGGCTCCCGGGCCGATTGCATTTTCGCCAAAGGCACACACCCCATGACGAAACAGGTCAACCTGCTGGATTTTGATGTCGACGGATTGATCGACTGGTTTGCGACGCAAGGCGAAAAGCCTTTCCGTGCCAGGCAGGTCTTGCGTTGGCTGCACCGTTTCGGGGTGAGCGACTTCGATCAGATGACCGACGTCGCCAAGAGTTTGCGCGCGCGCCTGGGTGAGCACGCCTGTGTGCGCACGCCCGAACCGGTGCGCGACTCGGTGTCCACCGACGGCACCCGCAAGTGGCTGCTCGATGTCGGGCAGGGCAATGCGGTCGAGACGGTGTTCATTCCCGAGACCAGCCGTGGCACCTTGTGTATCTCCTCGCAGGCCGGGTGTGCGCTCGACTGCTCTTTTTGCTCGACCGGCAAGCAGGGTTTCAACCGGAACCTGACGGCCGGCGAGATCATCGGCCAGTTGTGGTTGGCCAACCGCCTGCTCGGTGCCACCGCCGAGGGCGATCGCGTGATCAGCAACGTGGTCATGATGGGCATGGGCGAGCCGCTGGCCAACCTCGACAATGTACTGGTGGCCTTGCGCCTGATGCTCGACGACCACGGCTATGGCCTGTCGCGTCGGCGCGTGACCGTCTCGACCTCCGGCATCGTGCCGGCCATGGATCGCCTGCGCGAAGCCTGCCCGGTGGCGCTGGCCGTGTCGCTGCATGCGCCCAACGACGCCCTGCGCGACCAACTGGTGCCGATCAACCAGAAATACCCGCTCAAGGAGTTGCTGGCCGCGTGCAATCGCTACCTGGTCGCCGCGCCGCGTGACTTCGTAACCTTCGAGTATGTGATGCTCGACGGTGTGAATGACTTTGATACCCATGCGCATGAACTGGTCGCCATTGCGCGCGAAGTGTCGTGCAAATTCAACCTGATCCCGTTCAACCCTTTCCCGAATTCCCCTTACCGGCGCTCGCCCTCCGAGCGCATCCGGCGCTTTGCCGGTATCCTGCAGGACGCCGGTATCGTGGCCACCACCCGCAAGACGCGGGGAGATGATGTCGATGCCGCGTGCGGTCAGCTTGCCGGTCAAGTTCAGGACAAGACCCGCCGTACCCAGCCCATTCATTTCACAGGTACCTCTCGCTCATGAAGACAGCGCACCTTCTTGCCGCCCTGGGATTCGCAGGCTTGCTTCTGTCCGGCTGCACGACCAATCCGTCGGCACCCGGCAGCAGCGGCTCGCTCGATCTGCGGCCGGCGGCAGAGCGCCCCGTGGCGAGTGAGAACCAGGCCCGAGCCAAGATTCATACCGATCTGGGGATGGCCTATGTGACGGCGCAGCGCGTTGGTGTGGCACTGGATGAAGTGCGCACTGCCTTGGCGTATGACCAGACTTACGCGCCGGCGCATCACCTCCAGGCGCTCGTCTATATGGCACTGAACGACCCGGCGTCGGCGCGCGGCGCCTTCGCACGTGCCGACGCGCTGGCCCCGGGCGACCCCGAGATCAACAACAGTTATGGCTGGTTTTTGTGCGTGCAGGGCGAAGTCGACGAAGGCATTCGCATGCTTGAGCAATCCGCCCGCAATCCTTACTACACTACGCCGACCCGGCCGTTGACCAATGCTGGTTTGTGCCGCATGGGGCAAGGGCAGCTGGAGGCGGCCGAGACCTATTTTCGCCGTGCGATGACCTTGGATGCCAACAATATTCAGGCCATCTTGAATCTGGCCGCCATTGCCTACCGCCGCAACAACCCCGAAGCGGCTCACGTGTATTTGAATACGGTGCACCAGAAGAGCCCGCCGACCGCCGAGTCGCTGTGGCTGGGTGTTCGCGTCGAACGGGCACGTAACGACAAAGAGACCGAGGCGAGCTACGGCAGCCAGCTGAAAAGCCGCTTCCCCACCTCACCGGAATATCAGAAATTGATCGAAGGGAAATACGAGTGAGCGAGAACGCAGACATGCTCGACGTGTCAGCTGAACAGGCCGCAGCAGTGGTTGGTGTTGGCGACATGCTCCGCACGACCCGGGAGCATCATGGGCTGAGCCTGGTCGATGTGGCGCAGGCACTCAAGCTGACCCAGCGCCAGGTGCAGGCGCTGGAAGATGAACGTTTCGACGCCTTGCCTGGTGCGGCGTTTGCGCGAGGGTTTCTGCGCAACTACGCGCGCCTGCTCGGACTCGATCCCGAGCCCTTGATCCAGTCGCTCGCGCAAACCAGCGGTGTTGCTGCGCCGGCAGAGCTCGCGCCGATCAGCAATGCGCACGGCACCCTGCCGAACGGCGACGGCGCCTTGCGCCCCTCCGCATTGCCGATGGCGCTGATTGCCGCGTTGTTGATGCTGGCGGTGGTGGGCGGGTGGTATTTCGATTGGTTCCAGACCACTGAGGATCCGGCTGCCGGGGCCGCAGTGGCCGACACGCCGGTGGCACCGGCCGCGCTGACCCCCGTTGTGCCGCAGCCCGATTCCGCGCCTCTCGTGATTCCCGACGACGCGCCCACTGCGCAGGTCGCCCCCGCGACGGCGCCGACTGCGCTTGAAGCGCCCGCTGTGCCGTCGATGCCTGGCGCGCCTGCACCGGTCGTGCCGTCGGCACCGCAGTCGGATGCCGCGACGCCGGCAGCCGCGGCCGTGGTGCCTGTGCCGGCACCGGCGGCGCCTAAGCCCGATGTGGCCGCCCCCGTCGAGCCAGTGAAGAGTTCGCGGCTGGTGTTCCGATTCGGCAAGGAGTCGTGGGTCGAGGTGCGCGACGCGTCGGGTGAAATTATTTTCTCGCGGACCAACCGCGCCGGTTCGGTGCAAGAGGTCAGCGGAAAGCCGCCGTATCGCCTGGTGGTTGGCAACGCCAAGAGCGTTGAGCTCGAATACGGCGGCAAGCCGGTTGATCTGGCGCCGCACACGAATGTCAGCGTCGCCCGGCTGACTCTGGAGTGAGCGCATCCATGAACGGAGCGATTGACGGTCAGGCAGCGTTGCGTCGGCAGAGCCGGCAGGTGCGTATTGGCAAGGTGCTGGTGGGCTCGGATGCGCCGGTTGTCGTTCAATCGATGACCAATACCGATACCGCCGATGCCATTGCTACGGCCATCCAGGTGGCCCAGCTGGCGCGTGCCGGTTCGGAGATGGTGCGCATCACCGTTAACAACGAAGAGGCCGCGCGCGCCGTGCCGGCCATTCGTGAGCAACTGGCGCGCATGAACGTGGACGTGCCGCTGGTGGGCGACTTCCATTACAACGGTCACAAACTGCTGACCGATGTGCCTGAGTGCGCCGAGGCGCTGGCCAAATTGCGCATTAATCCGGGTAACGTGGGCGCGGGCACCAAGCGTGATCCGCAGTTCGCGTCGATCATCGAGATTGCCTGCAAGTACGACAAGCCGGTGCGCATCGGCGTCAACTGGGGCAGTCTGGACCCCTCGGTGCTGGCGCGCATCATGGATGAGAATGCCAGCCGCAAAGTGCCGCTTGATGCCGGCGCGGTGATGCGCGAAGCGCTGGTCACGTCCGCACTCGAATCCGCCGCCAAGGCCGAGTCCTATGGCTTGCCGGGCGACCGGATCATCCTGTCGGCCAAAGTGTCGAGCGTGCAGGACTTGATCGCGGTGTACCGCGATCTGGCACGCCGCTGCGACTACCCGCTGCACCTCGGTCTGACCGAGGCCGGCATGGGCTCGAAAGGCATCGTGGCGTCGACCGCGGCGATGGGCGTGCTGCTGCAAGAAGGCATTGGTGACACCATCCGTGTCTCGCTCACGCCCGAACCCAACGGCAGTCGCACGCAGGAAGTGGTGGTGGCGCAGGAAATCCTGCAGACCATGGGCTTGCGCGCCTTCACCCCGATGGTGACAGCGTGTCCCGGCTGCGGCCGGACCACCAGCACGTTTTTCCAGGAATTGGCCTCGCGCATCCAGAATCATGTGCGCGAGCAAATGCCCTTGTGGCGCGAGCAGTACGACGGCGTCGAGAACATGACGCTGGCCGTGATGGGCTGCGTCGTCAATGGCCCCGGCGAGAGCAAACACGCCAACGTGGGCATTTCGCTGCCGGGTACGGGCGAGACGCCGGCCGCGCCGGTGTTTGTCGATGGGCAAAAAACCGTCACACTGCGCGGTGGCAACATTGCCACCGAGTTCCAGGCCATCGTCGACGAGTATGTTGCGACGCGCTACCGAAAAAAAGCGGGCTGACCCGCGTAGAACAGAAGAAAGACAGCAGACATGAGTCAAAGCCTGCGTGCCGTACGTGGCATGAACGATATTTTCCTGGACGAAGCCGAGACCTGGGAGCAGTTCGAATCCTTGATTCGTGACTGGCTCAAGAGCTACGGCTATCGGCCGATTCGCACCCCCATTGTTGAGCCCACGCCGCTGTTTCGCCGCGCCATCGGTGAAGTGACCGACATCGTTGAAAAAGAGATGTACTCCTTCGAAGACGCGCTCAACGGTGAGCATCTGACGCTGCGCCCCGAGAACACCGCCTCCTGCGTGCGCGCCGTGATGCAGCATAGCCTGCTGCACAGCGGCCCGAAGCGGCTCTATTACTACGGCCCGATGTTTCGCCACGAGCGCCCGCAAAAAGGGCGCTATCGGCAGTTTCATCAGATCGGTGCCGAGGCGCTGGGCTTTGCCGGGCCGGACATCGACGCCGAACTGATTCTGATGTGCGCCCGGCTGTGGGACGATCTGGGCATTCAGGATATCCACCTCGAGCTCAATTCACTCGGTTCTTCCGAGGAGCGGGCAGTGCACCGGGCGGCCCTGATTACGTATTTTGAAGCGCATGCCGAGCAACTGGACGAAGAGGCCAAGCGCCGGCTGTACTCCAATCCGCTGCGTATTCTCGACACCAAGAACCCGGATATGCAGGCGCTGGTCGAAGCCGCGCCCACCTTGATGGAGTACCTCGGTGAGGAGTCCCTGGCGCATTTCAATGGTGTCCAGAGCATCCTCAAAGACAACGCCATTCCGTATCGCATCAATACCCGTCTGGTGCGTGGTCTCGATTACTACAATCGCACGGTGTTCGAATGGGTGACCGATCAGCTCGGCGCGCAGGGCACGGTGTGTGCGGGCGGCCGTTACGACGGCCTGATCGAGCAACTCGGCGGCAAGAGCGCACCTGCCGCCGGCTTTGCGATGGGTGTTGAGCGATTGCTCGCGCTTTGGCAAAGTTCGGGCGGCGAGCCCGAGCGCGAAGTGCCCGATATTTACGTGGTCCATCAGGGTGAGGCGGCGCAAACCTTCGCCTTCCGGGTGGCCGAAGACATGCGGGCGCACGGCTATTCCGTGCTGCTCCATTGCGGTGGCGGCAACTTCAAGGCGCAGATGAAAAAGGCCGACGGCAGCGGTGCGCCCTGTGCCGTGATTATCGGTGACGATGAAGCCGCTGCGGCTGAAGTGACACTCAAACCCTTGCGCGACGGCGGCGAGCAGCGACGCGTTGCCGCCGATCAACTGGCCGATGTGCTGGCCGACCTCCTATTTGCCGTGGAAGATGACGATGGCAGTCTATGATCTTGAAGAGCAGGAACAACTCGCCGAACTGAAGGCGTGGTGGGCGCAGTACGGCTGGATGGTGACGACGGTGGCGGTGATCGCCGCGGTCGCCTCGGTCAGCTGGCAAGGCTGGCAGTGGTATCAGCGCAAACAGACGGCCGAAGCGGCCGCCTTGTATAGCGTGGTGCAAAAGGCCGTGGTCGACAACGACGCGGCGGCGGCGCGCCAGGCGGCCGGCCAGATTCTTGAGAATTTTTCCGGTACGGCCTACGCACCGCTGGCGGCGTTGATGTCTGCCAAGGTGCAGCAGGCGGCAGGAGATACCGGCAATGCGGCGCTGCCGCTGGAGTGGGTCACCAAAAACGCCAGCGAGCCCGTCATGCGCGATATCGCCCGCCTGCGCCTTGCCGCCGTGCGCCTGGACGCTGGCGACACCGCCGCGGCGCTGGCCTTGCTGGCCGACGAGCCGCCGCCGGCCTTGAAAGTGCGTCATCACGATCTGCGTGGCGATGCTTTGGTCGCGGACGGCAAAATTGACGATGCGCGCAAGGCCTACCAGGCAGCGCTTGACGCCGCCGATGCGGTGATCGTGCCGGGCGACCGCAGTGCAGAAATCATCCGAATCAAGCTCGAAGCGCTTATGGGAGGTGCTCGCTGATGCGTTCATTCCGTTTGTTCACGGCGCTGGCCGCCACCTCCTTGCTGGTCGGCTGCAGCTCGCTCGATGCGCTTAACCCGTTCTCGACGCCCGCGCCGAAGATGGCGCCGCTACCGGAATTCAAAGCCTCGGCCACGTTGTCGCCGGTGTGGTCCGCCAAAATCGGCGAGGCCGATATTTACCGGTTTGAACCTGCGGTGCTCGATAGCGAGGTGATCGCAGCCGGGGCAGCGGGCGATGTGGCCCGTTTTTCCGGTGGGCAGACCCGGTGGCGTGTGCGTGTCGATGGCGGTCTGACCGCCGGTGTCGGCGCCGATGCGGATCTGGCCGTGGTGGCCAACGGCGCGGGTGAAGTCGTTGCGCTGGATGCCAGCTCAGGCGCTGAACGCTGGCGCGCCAAGGTCAATGCCGAGGTGCTCGCCGCACCTGGCGTCGCCAAGGATTTCGTGGTGGTGCGCAGCAGCGACAACCGGGTGTTCGGCCTGGACCGTAAAGACGGCGCCATCAAATGGACCTACCGACGCACCACGCCGGCGCTGACCCTGCGCAACCCCTCGGGCATGTTGCTCGAAAACAACGTGGCGGTGCTCGGCTTCCCCGGCGGCAAGCTGGCGGCGCTTGATTTGAACAACGGCGGCTTGATCTGGGAGCTGTCGGTGGCCTTGCCGGCGGGCGCGACCGAGCTTGAGCGCATTGCCGACGTGGTCGGCGACCCGGTGCTGCATCGTCAGACCCTGTGCGCCGCCGCCTTCCAGGGGCGCGTCAGCTGCTTTGACGTGACAAATGGCAAAACCCTGTGGAGCCGGCCGGTGTCGGCCCGTGGCGGGATGAGTCGCGATGTGCGTCAGGTGTATGTCACCGAAGATACCGATGCCGTGGCCGCGCTGGACGCCTTCAGTGGCGCCAGCATGTGGCGCCAGGATCAACTCGTGCGCCGGGTGCTGACCGCGCCTTTGGCCACCAGTGCTGGTGTGGTGGTGGGTGATACCGAAGGTTATGTGCATCTGCTCAGCCTCGAGAACGGCGCCTTCATCGGCCGCACTCAGGCCGATAGCAGCGGCGTCTCCGTGGCACCGCGCGCGTTGGGCGAGCTTGTGCTTGTGCAGACGCGCGCGGGTGGCATTCATGTGTTTCAGCCGCGCTGATAAAGGTCGAAAGTGATCCCTACGCTGGTACTGGTTGGTCGGCCGAACGTCGGTAAATCAACCCTTTTCAATCGCTTGACCAAAACGCGCGATGCGCTGGTTGCGGATCAGCCCGGCCTGACGCGGGACCGTCACTACGGTGTCGGTCGCCTCGGCTCGCGCGACTATCTGGTGGTCGATACCGCCGGTTTTGACCCGGTCGCCAAAGACGGCATCATGCACGAGATGGCGCGGCAGGCCGAGCAGGCCATCGCCGAAGCCGACGTGCTGCTGTTCATGGTCGACGGTCGCAGCGGCCTGACTCCGCACGACCAGGAAATTGCCAATCGGCTTCGCCGCGTCGATCGACCGGTGTTTCTGGTGGTGAACAAAGGCGAGGGGGCGAATCGTGCCGTGCTCGGCGCTGAATTCCATGCACTGGGCCTGGGCGCGCCGCTGGTCATTTCCGCGGCGCACGGCGACGGTGTGCACCCCTTGCTTGACGAAATCTTCGAGGTGCTGCCCCCCGAGACGCCGCCCGCTGAACTGGAAGACGTCGGGCCGCGCGTGGCGATTGTGGGCCGGCCGAACGTTGGCAAGTCCACCCTGATCAACACCTTGCTGGGCGAGGAGCGGGTCATTGCCTTCGACATGCCCGGCACAACGCGCGATGCAATTTCCATCCCGTTTTCACGCAACGGCCGCGAATACAAACTGATCGACACCGCCGGTCTACGTCGGCGTGGCAAGGTGTTTGAAGCGGTCGAGAAGTTCTCGGTCATCAAGACGCTGCAGGCCATCGAGCAGGCGAACGTGGTCGTGCTGGTGCTGGACGCCAGTCAGGACGTGTCGGACCAGGATGCGCACATTGCCGGTTTTGTGCTTGAAACCGGACGCGCCCTGGTGCTGGCCATCAACAAGTGGGACAGCGTTGACAGCTATCGGCGTGAGCAGATCAAGAGCGACGTGATGCGAAAGCTGCCGTTCTTGAGCTTTGCCCGCCAGCATTATGTATCCGCCCTGAAGTCGCAGGGCATCAGCGGCGTCATGTCGTCCGTCGACAAAGCCTTCGCCGCGGCGATGGCCAAATTGTCGACCCCGAAGCTGACCCGCTTGCTTGAAGAGGCGGTGACCAAGCAGGCGCCGCCCAAGGTGCGGATGTTCCGTCCGAAGATGCGGTACGCCCACCAAGGCGGCAGCAATCCGCCGATTATTGTGATTCATGGCACGGGTCTGGAGGGAATTCCGGCCAGCTATACGCGGTACCTGGAGCGCATGTTCATGGAGGCGTTCAAGTTGCAGGGGACGCCGTTGCGCATCCAGTTCCGGTCATCGACCAACCCGTATAGCGATCGAAAGTAGCATCCACACCACCTCCGTCAGGCGCGCCGATTGGTGTTGCACTGCGGAATCAATTAAATTACGCCCACATAACGATAGAGGCTAAAACATGAGCAACAAAGGCCAACTCCTGCAGGACCCCTTCCTCAACGCGCTGCGTCGCGAGCACGTGCCGGTGTCCATCTACCTGGTCAATGGCATCAAGCTGCAGGGCCAGATCGAGTCCTTCGATCAATACGTGGTGTTGCTGCGCAACACCGTGACGCAAATGGTTTACAAGCATGCGATTTCGACGGTTGTGCCGGCCCGCCCGGTCAACTTCCAGCAGCAGGAGCCGGGTGAGCCCGAAGCCTAAGGTGTTGTTCATACCCATCGGGCAGATTGCCGGGGCGTCTTATGTTTGACCGCCCCGAAGCGGGAGAGCGTGCAGTCCTGGTGCAGATTGATCTGGGCCAGGACGCCATTGAAGAGCGTCTGGCCGAGTTGGTCTTGCTGGCACAGAGTGCTGGTGCGACGGTCGAAACCATCGTCCGCGCCAAACGCCGTGCGCCGGACCCAGCCTTGTTTGTCGGTAAGGGCAAGGCGCAAGAGATTGGTGATCTGCTCGCCGGCCATGAGGCAGATCTCGTGATCTTCAATCACGCCCTGAGCCCGGGCCAGCAGCGCAACCTCGAGCGCGTGCTGCAGTGCCGGGTGGTTGATCGTACGGCGCTGATTCTCGATATCTTTGCCCTGCGGGCGCGTAGCCATGAGGGCAAGCTGCAGGTCGAGCTGGCGCAACTCGAGCATCTGGCGACGCGTTTGATTCGTGGCTGGACTCACCTCGAGCGGCAAAAGGGCGGTGTGGGTTTGCGCGGCCCGGGCGAAACCCAGCTGGAAACCGACCGCCGACTCATTGGCGCTCGGGTGAAGACGCTGCGTGGCAAACTCGAAAAGCTGGAAAACCAGCGCCGGGTTCGCCGGCGTGCGCGAGAGCGTCGCGACGTCTTGTCTGTATCGATTGTCGGTTACACCAACGCCGGCAAGTCGACGCTTTTCAACGCATTGACCAAGGCCGGTGCGTACGCCGCCAATCAGTTGTTTGCCACGCTGGACACCACCTCCCGCCGACTGTTTTTGGGCGAGGCGGGGAACATTGTGCTGTCGGACACGGTCGGATTCATCCGGGATCTGCCACATAGTCTGGTGGCAGCATTCCATGCAACGCTCGAGGAAACGGTCAACGCTGATTTGCTGGTGCACGTGGTCGACTCCGGTAGTGATGACCGGGATGCGCAAATTGCCGCTGTGAATGGTGTTCTGGGCGAGATCGGTGCGGGAGATATTCCGCAGATTCTGGTCTGGAACAAGATTGACGGCAGCGGGACGCCAGCCCGGTTTGAGCGGGACGGCTGTGATAGAATCGGCCGCGTTTTCGCGAGCGCCAAGACAGGCGAGGGGCTTGATTTGCTACGACTGGCGCTGGCTGAGGAAGCGGAGCGCTTTGCCGCAGGCCTGAGGGCAGATGATTCAGATCATCAGCCGTCTTCTCATTTCGATCCACTCCATTCCTAATGGAAACACTCATGTCGCTGAATGATCCTCGCTGGGGTAACCAGGGGAACGATCAGGAGCGGGACCGCCCAAAAGACGGCCCTCCTGACCTTGATGAATTGTGGCGCGACGTCAATCGTCGTCTCGGAGGTCTTTTTGGTCGCCGTAGCGGTGGTGGCGGCAATGGCAACGGCGGTGGTGGGGGCGGCATGCCGTCCCTGAGCCCACGGCAGTTCGGAGGTGGCCTCGGTGCGCTCATCGTGCTGGTGCTGCTCGTTTGGGGTGCCAGTGGTTTCTATATTGTTGATGCCAACCAGCGCGGGGTCGTGCTGCGTTTCGGCGAGTACAACGAGACCACCGAGCCGGGTCTGCACTTGCGTCTGCCGTTCCCCATCGAGAGCCACGAACTGGTCGACGTGACCGGCGTGCGAACCATCGAAGTGGGTTATCGCGGCGCGGAGCGCAACAAGGTGCTGCGCGAAGCGCTGATGCTGACCGACGATGAGAACATCATCAATATTCAGTTCGCGGTTCAGTACATCCTGAAGAGCCCGGAAGACTATCTGTTCAACAACCGTCACCCGGATGAGGCGGTTGCTCAGGCCGCCGAAACGGCAGTGCGCCAGATCGTCGGTCGCAACCGCATGGACTTCGTACTGTACGAAGGCCGTGAGGAAATCGCCGTCCGTGCCAAGGACTTGATGCAGGAAATCGTTGACCGTTACCAGACGGGCATTCAGATCAGCCAGGTCACCATGCGCAACGCCCAGCCGCCAGAGCAGGTGCAGGCCGCGTTTGACGATGCGGTCAAGGCCGGTCAGGACCGTGTGCGTCAGACCAACGAAGGTCAGGCCTACGCCAATGACGTCATTCCGAAGGCGCGCGGTACGGCGTCCCGGTTGGCTGAAGAGGCGAGTGGTTATGCTGCACGTGTGGTGGCCAATGCCGAGGGTGAAGCGAGTCGGTTCTCCCAGGTGCTGGCGGAGTACCGCAAGGCGCCCAAGGTGACGCGCGACCGCATGTACATTGAGACCATGCAGGACATGTACTCCAACACCACGAAGGTCATGGTGGATACGAAAGGCAGTGGAAACCTGATGCTGATGCCGCTGGACAAACTGATTCAATCGTCGGGCGCAAGCGAGGCGGCGCGCGCAGAAGCCCGCAATACGACCAGCGTCGTGGCCGGGACCGAGACACCGCGATCGGCTTCGATTGGTGACGATGTGCGCAGTCGGGATTTCCTTCGTAACAGCCGTGAGTTGGGAGGCCGCTGATGCGTGAGCGTACACCGATCCTATTGGGGGCCGTGCTCTTTGCCTTGGCCCTTGTCTCCATGTCGATGTTTACCGTCGATAAGCGCCAGTTCGCCATCGTTCGTCAGTTCGGTGAGATCAAGCGGGTCATCAAAGAGCCGGGTTTGAATTTCAAGGTGCCGCTGGTCCAGAACGTGACTTTCTTCGAGAAGCGCATTCTGACCATGGATACGCCGGAGCCCGAGCGCTTCATTACCTCTGAAAAGAAAAACGTGCTGGTTGACCTGTTCGTCAAGTGGCGCATCTCCGATCCGCAGCTCTTCCTCGAATCCGTCGGTGGCGATGAGCGGCGAGCGATTACCCGTCTCGAACAGACCGTGAACTCGGGTTTGCGCGAAGAGTTTGGTAAGCGGACGGTGCATGAAGTGGTCTCGGGTCAGCGCGATGAGATCATGGAGCAGATGCGTGCCAAGGCCGATCAGGACTCCCGGAAAATCGGCGTGCAGATTCTGGACGTGCGACTGAAGCGGGTTGATCTGCCGACCGAGGTGTCCGAATCGGTGTATCGCCGAATGGAAGCCGAGCGCAAGCGGGTGGCCAATGAGTTGCGTTCAGAGGGTGCGGCGGAGGCCGAGAAGATCCGCGCCGATGCCGATCGTCAGCGCGAGGTCATCATTGCCAATGCGTATCGTGACTCCCAGCGCATCAAGGGTGAGGGCGATGCCAAGGCTACCGAGATTTACGCCGAAGCCTTTGGTGCCGACGCCGAGTTCTACTCCTTCTACCGCAGCCTGCAGGCCTATCGTCAAAGCTTTGCTGACAAGGGTGACGTGCTGGTGGTGGAGCCGAGCAGCGACTTCTTCAAGTATCTGAAAGGTGGCGCGACGCTTCGGAAAAGCCCGACGGAATGAAATCCTCCCTGATAACGGCCTTCGCCCTCATGTTGTTGATTGAGGGCGTGCTACCGTTCGTTTCCCCCGGGCGTTGGCGCGAGGTGTTCCGGAAAGCCGTTCTCATGGAGGATGGGCAGATTCGTTTTATCGGATTGAGCTCGATGTTGATCGGGCTCATTCTCCTTCTTGTTTTCAATGACTAAACGGCACGCGTGATGCGCTGGGTACTGCCAGAATACTTTCAGGATGTCCTGCCGCCAGAGGCGGACAAGCTCGAGCACCTGCGTCGGAAGCTGCTGGACGCCTTCCGCTTGCACGGCTATCAACTGGTCGTACCGCCCTTGGTGGAATATCTCGATTCGTTGCTGACCGGCGCCGGACAGGACTTGCGTTTGCGCACCTTCAAGCTGGTAGACCAGTTGTCCGGTCGCACCTTGGGTGTGCGCGCCGACATGACGCCGCAGGTGGCGCGTATCGACGCGCATCTGCTCAATCGCCAAGGTGTGAGCCGACTATGCTATTGCGGCGCCGTGGCCCACACCTTGCCCGCGACGCTGACCGCCAGTCGGGAGCCGATCCAGATTGGCGCAGAGCTATACGGCCACGCCGGTATCGAAGCGGATATTGAGATCATTCGGCTGCTCGCCGAGGTGCTCCGCATTGCAGAAGTGCCGACCTCACGGATCGACTTGGGGCATGTGGGCTTGTTCCGCGCGCTGGTCGGCCGCGCCGCCATGGATGACGACGCGGTGCGGGAGCTGTTCGGTCTGTTGCAAGCCAAGGATGTTCCGACCCTGACCGAGCGCTTGGCGCCGCTGGATGCCACGGTGCGCTCCGCCTTGCTTGCGCTGCCCAAGCTGTATGGTGATGCCTCGGTACTGATCGAAGCGCGCCGTGTGTTGCCGGATTGGCCGGAAGTCGTCACGGCACTGGATGAGCTTGATCGTATTGCCGCGGCCTTGCCGGGCTTGCCGATCAGCGTCGATTTGGCCGATCTGCGCGGTTACCACTATCACAGCGGTGTGGTGTTCGCAGCTTATGGTGGGCACTCGCCGAGTGCGCTTGCGCTGGGTGGTCGTTATGACGCGGTTGGCAAGGCTTTCGGACGCGGCCGTCCGGCAACGGGCTTTAGTCTGGACTTGCGTGAGCTGGTGCAGCGCCTGCCGGCGCCGGATCTGCCCGGTGCGATTCTCGCGCCGGTGAGTGGTCCGGACGGATTGAATGAAGCCGTGCGCGCCTTGCGCGCGCGTGGTGAGATTGTCGTCGAGACCTTGCCGGGCCATGAGGGCTCGTGGGGCGAGACGGGGTGTGACCGTCAAATGGTATGGCACGACGAGCAATGGCTGGTCGTATCGCTCGAGGGAGAGGGTGCAGCACATGGGTAAGAACGTAGTTGTTATCGGCACGCAATGGGGCGATGAAGGTAAAGGCAAGATCGTCGACTGGCTGACCGACCACTCGCAAGGCGTTGTCCGCTTCCAGGGAGGCCATAACGCGGGTCACACCCTCGTGATCGGCGGCCAGAAAACCGTCCTGCACCTGATTCCGTCGGGCATCCTGCGCGAAGGCGTGGCCTGCTACATCGGCAACGGTGTGGTGGTGTCGCCCGAGGCGCTGTTCAAGGAAATCGACAAGCTCGAAGCGGTGGGTGTGAATGTCAGCGAGCGCCTTCGCATTTCCGAAGCCTGCCCGCTGATCATGCCTTACCACCAGGCGCTCGATATCGCCCGTGAAGCGGCGCGTGGCACCAACAAGATTGGCACCACCGGGCGTGGCATCGGGCCGGCCTATGAAGACAAAGTGGCTCGCCGCGGTCTGCGTGTGCAGGACTTGATGCGTCCGAAGCGTTTTGCCGAGCAATTGGCCGAACTGCTCGACTATCACAACTTCATGCTGACCCAGTACTACCGTGCTGCGCCGGTGGACTTCCAGGAAACTCTGGATGCGTCGCTGGCCATGGCGCCGCGACTCGAAGCCTTGGTCGCCGATGTGCCGCGTGCGCTCTATGATGCGCACCGCGAGGGTGCCAACCTGCTGTTTGAAGGCGCTCAGGGGACGCTGCTCGATATCGATCACGGCACCTATCCGTTCGTCACCTCCAGCAACTGCGTCGCCGGTGCGGCCGCCGCAGGCGCTGGCGTGGGGCCGAGCATGCTGCATTACGTGCTGGGCATCACCAAGGCCTACACCACGCGCGTGGGTTCGGGGCCGTTCCCGACCGAGTTGTACGACGCCGAGAGCAAGCTGGATCCGGTCGGCAAGCACTTGGCCACCAAGGGCAACGAATTCGGCGCGACCACGGGCCGGGCGCGTCGCTGCGGCTGGTTTGATGCGGCTGCGCTCAAGCGCTCTATCCAGATCAACGGCGTGTCGGGTCTGTGTGTGACCAAGCTCGACGTGCTCGACGGGGTGGAAGAGGTCAAGCTGTGCACCGGTTACCAGATCGACGGCAAGTTGTCCGATATTCTGCCGGTGGGCGCCGAAGAGACGGCGCGTTGTGTGCCAGTGTACGAAACGCTGCCGGGCTGGAAGGAAAGCACCGTTGGCGTCAAGGATTACGATGCGCTGCCGGCAACTGCCCGCGCGTATCTGAAGCGTATTGAAGAAGTGTGTGCGGTGCCGGTGGACATGATCTCGACCGGTCCCGACCGGGATCAGACCATCGTCTTGCGCCACCCGTTCAAGTAATCAGGCGTGGCGTAGCGGCGAGAACCTTGCCGCTACGCTGTGCTTGAGTCGGCGGTGCTCGAGTCGCTTTTGAGCCGGGTGAACGTAAAAGAGCCGACCTTTCGGTCGGCTCTTTTTGAAACTGGTGCCCAGAAGAGGACTCGAACCTCCACATCCGTAAGAATACTAGCACCTGAAGCTAGCGCGTCTACCAATTCCGCCATCTGGGCAAGAGCGCAAATTATAGCTTCAGGAAAAAAAAGTGCAATTATTATTTCAAGAAAAACAGGGCTGGCGAACGCTGACTCTTTACCCGGTCCGGAAAAAGAAAAAGCCAGTCAGAAATCTGACTGGCTTTCCCGGATTTGGTGCCCAGAAGAGGACTCGAACCTCCACATCCGTAAGGATACTAGCACCTGAAGCTAGCGCGTCTACCAATTCCGCCATCTGGGCGAGCCGCGCATTATATCTGTTCAAAAAAGGTTGTCAATGAATCGACCCACAAAAAAAACAAAACCCCAGGTCAGCCAGGCTGAAGCCGCGCCGGCGCGCAAGTCAAAACGTAAACTCAGCGCCATTCGCCGCGCCGATCCGTTCTTTGCGCGCGAGACCGAGCGCTACGAGTACCCCTTGCCCAGCCGCGAGTATGTGCTCCAGATGCTGGTTGAGGCGGGCCATCCGATGCAGTTGCCGCAACTGGCCGAGGCGCTGGATATCCGTGCCGATGAGCTGCCGTTTTTCGAGCGTCGGGTGCGCGCCATGGAGCGCGAAGGCGAGTTGGTGCGTAACCGGCGCGATGCCTATCTCATCCCCGACAAGGCCGCGCTGATTCGCGGCCGGGTCGAGGGTCATCCCGATGGCTTTGGCTTTCTCATTCCCGACGATGGGTCGGGCGATGTGTTTCTCGGTCCGCGTCAGATGCGTGAAGTGCTGCATGGCGATCGCGCCATCGTCCGCGTCTCCGGCATGGACCGCCGGGGTCGGCCGGAAGGTCAGATCGTCGAAGTGCTCGAACGCGCCAACACGCGCGTGGTCGGCCGTGTGGTCAGCGAACATGGCGTACTTGTCGTGGTGCCGGAGAACCGACGCATCGCGCGTGACATCCTGCTCGCGCCGGGCGGCCGCAAGAAAAAGGTCGAGGCCGGCGAAGTGGTGGTAGTCGAGCTGGTCGAACAGCCCAGCAAGCATGCGCCGCCGGTAGGCCGCCTCGTCGAAACGCTGGGGCGCTATGCCGATCCGGGCATGGAGGTGGAGGTTGCGCTGCGCAAGCACGAGCTGCCGTTTGAGTTCTCGGCGGAGTCCAAGGCACAGGCCCGCGCCCTGCCCAAGGGCGTGCGCAAAAAAGACCTGGCCGGGCGGGAGGACATTCGTCATCTGCCGCTGGTCACCATTGATGGTGAGACTGCCAAGGACTTTGACGATGCGGTGTATTGCGAGCGCGTTGGTCGGGGCTTCCGCCTGCTGGTGGCAATTGCCGACGTGTCGCACTATGTTGAGCCAGGTTCGGCGCTGGATTCGGACGCGGTCGACCGTGGCAACTCGGTGTATTTCCCCCGTCGTGTGATCCCGATGCTGCCGGAGAATCTGTCCAACGGCCTGTGTTCGCTCAACCCGCAAGTCGACCGCCTGTGCATGGTGTGCGACATGAACATCTCCCCGACCGGGGCGATCAAGCAGTTCCGCTTTTATCCGGCGGTGATGTTCTCGCATGCGCGGCTGACCTACAACCAGGTCGCGGCGGCGCTGTATGAAAAGGATCCCGAGGTTCGCGAGGCGCTGGCCGAGCGTCTGCCGCAGCTCGAGAACCTCGATCAACTCTTCCGTGTGCTGCTCAAGGCGCGCGCCAAGCGCGGTGCCATCGACTTCGAGACCACCGAAACACGGATGATCTTCAACGACGAAGGCAAGATCGACCGGATCGTGCCCGAGGTGCGCAATGATGCGCATCGCGTGATCGAAGAATGCATGCTGGCGGCCAACGTCTGTGCGTCAGACTTCTTGCAGGCCAATCACCATCCGGCGCTGTACCGGGTGCACGAGGGGCCCAAGCCCGAGAAGATCGAACAGTTGCGCAGTTTTCTTGGCGAGTTCGGCCTGCAACTCGGGGGCGGGGATGACCCCACGGCCAAGGATTACGCAGCCTTGCTGGCCAAAGTAAAAGACCGGCCAGACATGCCGCTGTTGCAGACGGTGATGCTGCGCTCCTTGCGTCAGGCGATTTACAGCCCGGACAACGTCGGCCACTTTGGCCTGGCCTACGAGGCTTACACGCACTTCACCTCGCCCATTCGACGCTATCCTGACCTGCTCGTTCACCGGGCGATCAAGGCGGTGCTCACCGGTCAGCAATACCGGCCGGGCGACTGGGAGCAAATCGGTCTGCATTGCTCGCAAACCGAGCGGCGTGCTGACGAAGCCTCGCGCGATGTCGAGTCCTGGCTGAAGTGTTTTTACATGCAGGATCGGGTCGGCGAGGTGTTCACCGGCAGCGTGTCCTCGGTGGTACCCTTCGGCCTCTTCGTCGCGCTGGACAATGTGTTCATCGAAGGCTTGGTGCACATCTCCGAGCTGGGCGAAGACTATTTCCATTACGACGAGTCGCGTCACGAGCTACTCGGTGAGCGCAGCGGCAAGCGCTTCCGCTTGTCGGACCGCATCACCGTGCAGTTGATGCGCGTCGATATGGAAACCACCAAGATCGATTTTCGTCTGGTCACCGAGACATCTCCCGGTGCGGGCGCTGGCAAACAAAAGAAAGGCAAACGACGTGGCTAATCCCTCCGGGCGCGAGACCCGCTTCATTTTTGGTTTTCATGCGGTGCGCTCGCGCCTGCGCAACGATCCCGAGGGCGTGGTCGAAATCCATGTCGCTGCGCAGCGCAATGATGGTCGCGCGCGGGATCTGGTCGCGCTGGCCGAGACGCACAATGTCCGTGTGATTCCGACCGATACTGGCCGTCTCGACGGCATGGCCGGTGGGGCGGTGCACCAGGGCGTGGTCGCCCGCGTCGATGCTCGCCACAAGGTACTGCAGCTCGACGACATTCTCGACACACTCGAAGGTCCCGCGCTGCTGCTGGTGCTCGACGGCGTGACCGATCCGCACAATCTGGGTGCGTGCCTGCGGGTGGCCGATGCGGCCGGCGCGCAAGCGGTGATTGCGCCCAAGGACCGCTCGGCCAGCCTTAACGCCACGGCCATCAAGGTGGCCAGCGGCGCCGCCGACACGGTCCCTTATGTGACGGTCACCAATCTGTCGCGGGCCTTGCGCCAGATGCAGGAAGCCGGCGTGTGGATCATCGGTGCGGCAGGGGAGGCCGAGCAAGACCTCTACGCTGTCGACCAGACCGGCCCGATCGCCTGGGTGCTGGGCGCCGAAGGCGACGGCTTGCGCCGTTTGACGCGTGATACCTGCGATGTGCTGGCGCGTATCCCGATGTATGGCTCGGTCGATAGTCTGAATGTGTCGGTGGCCAGCGGCATCTGTTTGTTTGAGGCCGCAAGGCAGCGCCGCGCTTGATGCGAGTCAACTCATCGGCCGAGATGCCGATTTCGGCTTGCATTACGTTGACGTCAACGGTATCAATGCGCTCTTGCCTGTACGGTGCCGTATGGCACCGTACAGCGATTCAGCCACGGATACACCGTTGAGGGAGACGTCTAGATGAGCGCTGTCGCCAAATTTCTTGAGGCCCGCGATTTTCTGCTGGCCAACCGCACCGACTACGACACGGCCTACGCCGGGTTTCAGTGGCCGCAGTTGAGTGAGTTCAACTGGGCCATCGACTACTTCGACGCCATGGCCAAGAACAACGATCAGCCGGCGCTGTGGCTTGTCGAGCAGGACGGCAGCGAGTCGAAGCGCAGCTTTGCGCAGATGTCGGCGCGCTCCAATCAAGTGGCCAACTGGCTGCGTGCGCAGGGCGTGGCGCGTGGCGATCACATTCTGATCATGCTCGGCAACGAGGTTCCGCTTTGGGAGACCATGTTGGCCGCCATCAAGCTGGGGGCGGTGGTGATCCCCGCGACCACGCTGCTCACGCCGGACGATCTGGATGACCGGATCGAGCGTGGCCAGGTCAGGCACGCGGTGATCGGGCATGCGCATGTCGACAAGTTCGAAGGCAAGAGCGGCTTTACCCGCATCGCCGTCGGCGCGCCGTGTGCGGGCTGGCTGTCGTACGACGACGCAAGTGCGGCCAACGAGACCTTTGTGGCCGATGGCATGACCCAGGTCACCGATCCGCTGCTGCTGTACTTCACCTCCGGCACCACCTCCAAGCCCAAACTGGTGCAGCACAGCCACCAGTCCTACCCGATCGGTCACTTGTCGACCATGTTCTGGATCGGCCTGCAGCCGGGCGACCGGCACATGAATATCTCGTCGCCGGGCTGGGCCAAGCATGCCTGGAGCTGCTTCTTCGCGCCGTGGAACGCGGGCGCCACGGTCTTTCTCTACAACTACACCCGTTTCGACGCCAAGGCCTTGCTCGATGTGCTGGTCAAGTACGAGATCAACACCCTGTGTGCGCCGCCGACCGTATGGCGCATGCTCATCCAGCAGAATCTGGCCGCCTACAAGACCTCGTTGCGCGAGTTGATCGGTGCGGGCGAGCCGCTCAATCCGGAAGTGATCGAGCAGGTCGAAAAAGCCTGGGGCATCACCATTCGCGACGGTTTCGGCCAGACCGAAACCACCGCCCAGATCGGCAACCCGCCGGGCCAGCGGCTCAAGCCGGGTTCGATGGGGCGCCCGTTGCCCGGTTACAAGATTGCGCTGATCGACAGCGAAGGCAAGCCGGCCGAGGAGGGCGAAGTCTGCCTCGACCTGTCGGCCCGTCCGATGGGGCTGATGCTGTGCTACGCCGGCGATGAGGACAAAACCGCCGAAGTGATGCGCGACGGCTTCTACCACACCGGCGACGTGGCGCAGATCGATGCCGAGGGCTACATCACCTATGTTGGCCGTGCCGACGATGTGTTCAAGGCCTCCGACTACCGGATCAGCCCCTTCGAGCTCGAAAGCGTGCTCATCGAGCATCCGGCGGTGGCCGAAGCGGCCGTGGTGCCCAGCCCCGATCCGCTGCGGCTGGCGGTGCCCAAGGCCTTCGTGATTCTGGTCGAAGGTCAGAGCCCGAGCGCTGAGCTGGCGCGCGACATCTTTGCCTTCACGCGTGAGAACCTGGCGCCCTACAAGCGCATCCGCCGCCTGGAGTTTGCCGATCTGCCGAAGACCATCTCGGGCAAGATCCGTCGCGTCGAACTGCGCAAGCAGGAAGAGGCGCGTGGCGACAAAGGGGCGATGGAGTTCTTTGAGGACGACTTCCCCGATCTCAAATAAGGGGTGCTGCCGGCAATTGACGCAGTGCGACAGACGCTACGCCCACGGTCGGGAGAAGCTGATACAATGCCGCCGTGGCGGGTCTCCTCGCATTGCAGCGCGGTGAACCTGGTCAGGGCCGGAAGGCAGCAGCCACAGCCGTTCCCTGCAAGTGCCGAGGGTCAGGCTCGCCACCCTGAATACAAAAACGCCGATCCGCAAGGGTCGGCGTTTTTCTTTGCGCAGCGGCGCTCAGGCGAGCGCGGTGTCGAGCAGCATCATCACGCAAAAGCCGATCAGCAGGCCCTTTGATGCTGCGCCCTCGTGGCCGCTGCGATGCGATTCCGGGATGATCTCGTGGCTCACCACCAACAACATCGCGCCGGCCGCCAGCGCCAGACCCCAGGGCAGGGCGACGGCCGAGACCTGAATCAGGCTGGCACCGAGCACGGCAGCCACCGGCTCGACCAGACCCGAGGCCGCCCCCACCAGGGCCGCCGTCCCGGCCCGGTAGCCCGCGCCGCGCAAGGCCAGGGCCACGACCAGCCCCTCCGGGATGTCCTGAATCGCGATGCCCATGGCCAGTGCGGCCGCACCCGCGCCGTCCTTGGCTGCGGCCACACCGATGGCCAGGCCTTCGGGCAGGTTGTGCAGGGCGATGGCAAACACGAACAGCCAGACGCGGGCCAGCGCTTCGGTGTCGACGCCGTCAGTACCGTTCAGGAAGTGTTCGTGCGGCAGCCGCCCGTCCAGCCAAAGCAGCGCACCGCCGCCCGCGAGAATGCCGATGGCCATCACGCCGCCGGCAATCCACGGGTCGTTCCAGATTTCGCGCGCCGCATCCAGCCCTGGCAGCACCAACGAAAACGCGGTCGCCGCCAGCATCACGCCCGCGCCGAAGCCGAGCATCGCCGCCTGCGTGCGGGCCGACAAGGGCCGCGCGAACAGCACCGGCAGCGTGCCCAGCGCGGTGGCCATGGCGGCCAGCATGCCGCCGGAAAAGGCGCGCCCGACCACCGGGTCGGTGGCCATGCCTGAGGCGAGCTGATACAGATCGCGGCCGTAGATGGCGATGCCGACAAGAAGCAAGGCCGCGCCGATCCAATGGCGGGGCAGGGGGTGCGGCATCAGCGTGTGGGACAGGAGACGAAGCTCGCGGGTGCTCATGGCGTTCTCCGGTAAATGATCTTGATGCCTCAGTGTCCCCAAATCTGAGAATAGTTTCCAACGATAAATAACTAAGTTGTCTATAGCCTACGCAAATGCCTTCAGGTCGATGGAGGGGTCTCGATGCGACCGTCAGGCATGGCCTGAATCTGTGGGGCAGTCCATGGCGGCGCTGCGGGCGCACGCGCTGGCGTGTTGCCAGGAGGTGCCGCCTGACAAAGCATTGATAATGTATTGATATTTTTTTTTTTTGTAGCTTTTGACTATTGCGAATGCCTTGCGACACTGCCGGTGAAACCGCCGCCTCTGCTAGAATCCCGCCATGAGTTATCAGGTCCTCGCGCGTAAATGGCGTCCCAAGGGTTTTGACACCCTGGTGGGGCAGGAACATGTGGTTCGGGCGCTGACGCACGCGCTCGACACCGGGCGTTTGCATCACGCCTACCTGTTTACCGGGACGCGCGGCGTGGGCAAAACCACCATCGCCCGAATCCTCGCCAAGGCGCTCAATTGCGAGACCGGCGTGACCGCCACGCCTTGTGGGGTGTGCTCGTCCTGCCAGGAGATCGACGCCGGGCGGTTTGTGGATTTGCTCGAGGTCGACGCGGCCACCAACACGCGCGTCGACGAGATGCGCCAGCTGCTCGAAAATGCCGTGTACGCACCGACGCGCGGTCGCTTCAAGGTGTATGTGATCGACGAAGTGCACATGCTCTCCAACTCGGCCTTCAATGCCATGTTGAAGACGCTGGAAGAGCCGCCTGAGCACATCAAGTTCATCCTCGCCACCACTGATCCGCAGAAGATTCCGGTCACGGTGCTGTCGCGCTGCCTGCAGTTCAACCTCAAGCAGATGCCGCCGGGGCATATCGTCGAGCATCTGTCGCGCATTCTCGAGACCGAGGCGGTGCCGTTTGACCCGCCTGCGCTGCGCCACATTGCCAAAGGCGCCAGTGGATCGATGCGCGATGCGCTGTCGCTGCTCGATCAAGCCATCGCGCACGGCGCCGGCAAGGTCGAAGAAGCCGGCGTGCAGGCCATGCTCGGCTCGGTCGGCGAAGACCACCTGTTTGAAATTCTCGACGGGCTGATCAGCAACGACGTGTCCGCCATGCTGGCCGTGGCCGAGGCGATGGACGCGCGCAGCCTGTCTTTTGATGCCGCGCTGCAGGCGCTGGCCTCGCTGCTGCAGCGAATCGCGGTGTTCCAGTTCGCGCCGAGCGCGATTGCCGATGAGGTGGAGCGCGCCCGGCTGCAGCCGTATGTCGATGCCTTCGACCCTGAATTCCTTCAGCTGGCCTATCAGATTGCCATTCACGGCCGCGATGAGTTGCCGCTGGCGCCGGATGAGCCGGCCGGTTTTGTCATGACGCTGCTGCGCCTGCACGCCTTCCGGCCCGCGCAAGCGGCGCCTTTGGCCGGCGGAGGTGGTAGCGTGCCGGCGCTCGCCGCGCGGACGCCGACGCGCCCGATTGCGGCTGCGGTTGATTCGACACCCGGCGCTGCACCCGTTTCAGCGCGGGTTTCGCCCGCAGCGCCAACCCCGTCGCCCGTCGCAGACAAGCCCGTCGTCGTCGCGCCGGTCGCGACGCCAGAGCCCACGCCTGAACCGGTTGTCGCAGCGCCGGCGCCGAAACCCGTGTCGCGGGGCGATGTCCCTCCGTGGGAAGATTTGCCCGAAGAGGCGCATGCCGCCTCGTCTGATGATTCCGGCGCTTCAGAACCGCCTGAGCGAGAGTCCGCAGAGGTCACCGCGCCGGCGATAGCACCGCCGGCAGCGCAGCGCGCGGTTGCCGAAGTGCCCTCCGGCGACGTCGATTGGCACGGTCTGATCGTCGAGATCGGTTTGAAGGGCTTGGTGCGTGAGCTGGCGCAGCACTGCGAATGGCTCGGCATGGCCGAAGGCAGCATCCGCCTGCGATTGAGCGAAGCGCATCGCCACTTGATTGCCATGAACCGTGGCAACCTTGAACGGCTGCAGGCCGAGATCGATCGCCATTTTGATCGCCCCGTGAAGCTGAACATCGAGATCGGCGGCATCGAGGGCGAAACCCCGGCGCAGCGCGATGCGGCAACGCGTGAGGCCCGGCAGGCGCAGGCGATTGCCTCGCTGGAACAGGATCCTTTTGTACAGGAAATGATCGAGCGTTTTGACGCAAGCTTGCAGGAAGCGTCGGTACGCCCCTTGTGACACACCGAATTGCATTGGAGAAAGCACGATGATGAAGGGCGGTATTGCAGGCCTGATGAAGCAGGCCCAGAAGATGCAGGAAAACATGCAGAAGGCGCAGGAAGAGCTGGCGTCGATCGAGGTCGAAGGCCAGGCCGGTGCCGGTATGGTCAAAGTGACCATGACCTGTAAGCACGATGTGCGTCGCGTTCAGATCGACGACTCGGTGATGGACGACCGCGAAATGCTCGAAGACTTGCTGGCCGCGGCCGTCAACGACGCGGTGCGCCGCGTCGACGCCACCAGTCAGGAAAAAATGGCGGGGTTCTCGGCCGGACTAAATCTGCCCCCCGGCTTCAAGATGCCGTTCTGAGCTTGACGATGGCCGTTGAGGGCGTAGGTTGGGTTGAGCAACGCGAAGCCCAACATGCGGTGTGCCGATTTGGCAGGGTGTGTGGTGGGCTTCGCTGCGCTCAACCCAACCGACACGGCATGTCACCGGCGCTTCAAAGGCACGACACGACCCCCCATGACCCCTTCTACGCTTGATGCCCTCATCGAAGCCTTGCGCTGCCTGCCCGGTGTTGGGCCGAAGTCGGCGCAGCGCATGGCCTACCACATGCTGCAGCGCGACCAGCGCGGTGCGGCGCGGCTGGCGAGCGCCCTGAGCAAGGCGCTTGAGGTGCTGCGCCATTGCGCGCGATGCAACACCTTTACGGAAGACGACATCTGCCAGCGCTGCGCCAACCCGCAGCGCGATCCGCGCTTGCTGTGCGTGGTCGAGATGCCGTCCGATCTGGCCATGATGGAGCAGACGCACGCCTTCAAGGGCATGTATTACGTGCTCATGGGTCGCATGTCGCCGCTCGATGGCATCGGCCCGCGCGAACTCAAGCTCGAAAAGCTGGTCGAGCGGGCCACCGATGGTCAGGTCGAAGAAGTGATTCTGGCCACCAATTTCACCAATGAAGGTGAAGTGACGGCGCATACCGTCGGCGCGCTGATGCGCGCGCGCGGCCTGAAGGTCAGTCGTATCGCGCGTGGCGTGCCGGTGGGGGGCGAGCTGGAACACACCGACATCGGCACCATCGCCCAGGCGCTGATCGAACGGCGTTCGGTCTGAGGCGGAAGCGCACATGTCTGATGCACCCAAGGCCGAGCAGGGCGTGACCGACAAACCGCTGCAAGGCGTGCGGGTGATCGAGTTCGGTACCTTGATTGCGGGCCCATTCTGCACCCGCATCCTGGCCGAATTTGGCGCCGAGGTGATCAAGATCGAGACGCCGGGCACCGGCGACCCGCTGCGCAAGTGGCGCAAATTGCATGGCGATACCTCGCTGTGGTGGTATGTGCAGGCACGAAACAAGCAGTCGGTAACGCTCAATCTGAAGTCGCCAGAAGGTGTCGCCATCGCGCGTCAACTGGTCGCGAACGCCGACATCGTCGTCGAAAATTTCCGCCCTGGCGTGATGGAAAAACTGGGTTTGGGCTGGGATGTACTCAGCGCCGACAACCCGGGGCTGGTGATGGTGCGTTTGTCGGGCTTTGGTCAGACCGGGCCCTATCGCGATCAACCGGGTTTTGGCGCCATTGGTGAATCCATGGGCGGCTTGCGCTACATCACCGGCGACCCGGAACTGCCGCCGTTCAAGACCGGCATCTCGATCGGCGATTCGATCGCTGCGCTGTGGGCTGCGTTGGGTGCCTTGATGGCACTGCGTCATCGCGAGGTCGCCGGGGGGCAAGGGCAGGTGGTCGATGTGGCCCTGTACGAGGCCGTGTTCGCCATGATGGAGAGCATGGTGCCGGAGTTCGATCACTACGGATTCATCCGCGAGCGCACCGGTAATGTGATGCCAGGGATTACGCCGTCGAACACGCACACCGCGCGCGACGGCAAGCACATCATCGTCGGCGGCAATGGCGACGCCATTTTCAAGCGTCTGATGCGCGCTGTCGGTCGGCCGGATCTGGCGGACGATGCGGCGCTGGCGGACAACGCGGGGCGTGATGCCCGCGCGGCTGAAATCTACGGTGTCATCGACGACTGGGTCGGTCGGCATGACGGGCAGGTTGTCCTCGAGACGCTCAAGGCGGCCGATGTGCCCGTCTCAAACATCTACTCCGTGGCCGACATGTTTGCGGACCCGCAGTATCTGGCGCGACAAATGATCGAACGGGTGGGTTTGCCCGGTGGCGAATCGCTGGCGATCCCCAGCGTGGTGCCGAAACTGACGGCAACGCCCGGGGCGACTGAATGGATCGGCCCGGCCCTGGGGGCGCATACCGATTGCGTATTGAAGGGCTTGGGTTTGGACGAGGCCGCGATCAGCCAGCTTCGTCAGAAAGGTGTTGTTTGAGCGGGCGAGACGGATTCTCGGATGGAAAATTAGCCAGTTGCGATGTTGTTGTGCAGCATTTTTGGCGGGTTGGGCCTGATTTGTATCAAAAAACGCTTCCGACTTTCGTTCTAAATTATTGATTTTAAAGGTTTTTGAAAGATCGGGGTTTTTTCGCGCTGCCATATTCGTTATACTCTCGCGGTTTTTGTATCTAGCATTTTTGCTTCCTTTTTGCGGGGAATGGGCTCATGAGCGTTGAGGAAAAGATGGACAGTGGCCGTCGGCAGTTGTTGCTGGCCACGTCGGTCGCAGGTGGCGCGGCGGCGGCGGCAACAGCCGTTCCGTTTGTGGCAAGCCTGACACCGTCGGAGCGTGCCAAGGCAGCGGGTGCGCCGGTCGAAGCCGACGTCAGCAAGCTGGCGCCGGGTGAAATGATGACGGTCGAGTGGCAAGGCAAGCCGGTCTGGATTCTGCGTCGCACCGAAGAGATGCTGGCGACCTTGGACAAGCTGGATGATCAGTTGGCCGATCCGGCGTCGGACAAGTCGATCCAGCCCGAGTATGCCAAGAACAAGGCGCGTTCGATCAAGCCCGAGTTCCTGGTCACCATCGGCATCTGTACGCACCTGGGCTGTTCTCCGTCCCAGAAGTTCAAGATTGGCGCGGACAGCGGTCTGGGCGATGCCTGGCCGGGCGGCTTCCTGTGCCCCTGCCACGGTTCGACCTTCGACCTGGCCGCTCGGGTGTATGCCGGCAAGCCGGCCCCGACGAACCTGGACATTCCGCCGCACAAGTATCTGGCGGACACCAAGATCCTGATTGGCGAAGATGGGACGGCATAACTCATGACGACGAAATCTCAAGCTCTGCTGAACTGGGTTGACGAGCGTTTTCCGCTGACGTCGACCTGGAAGGCGCATTTGTCCGAGTACTACGCACCGAAGAACTTCAACTTCTGGTACTTCTTCGGTTCGCTGGCGCTGATGGTGCTGGTGATCCAGATCGTGACCGGCATCTTCCTGGTCATGCACTACAAGCCGGATGCCTCGCTCAACGCCTCTGGCGTGCCGGTGGCGTTTGCGGCGGTCGAGTACATCATGCGTGATGTGCCGGGCGGCTGGCTGATCCGCTACATGCACTCGACGGGCGCTTCCGCGTTCTTCGTTGTGGTGTATCTGCACATGTTCCGCGGGATGCTCTACGGCTCCTACCGGAAGCCGCGGGAACTGATCTGGCTGTTCGGCGTGGGCATTTTCCTCGCGCTGATGGCTGAAGCCTTCATGGGCTATCTGTTGCCTTGGGGGCAGATGTCGTTCTGGGGCGCACAGGTGATCGTGAACCTGTTCTCCGCGATTCCCGTCATCGGACCGGATCTGGCACTGGTCATTCGTGGCGACTTCGTCGTCTCGGACGCCACCCTGAACCGCTTCTTCTCCTTCCATGTCATTGCTGTGCCGCTGGTGTTGATCGGCCTCGTGCTCGCCCACATCGTGGCGCTGCATGAAGTCGGCTCCAACAACCCGGACGGTGTCGAAATCAAGAAGAAGAAAGACGCCAACGGTATTCCGCTCGACGGCATCCCCTTCCACCCGTACTACACGGTGAAGGACATTGTCGGCGTGGTCGGCTTCCTGTTCGTGTTCTCGGCAGTGCTGTTCTTCGCCCCTGAGGGCGGCGGCTACTTCCTGGAGTACAACAACTTCCTGCCGGCCGACCCGCTGGTGACGCCGCCGCACATCGCGCCGGTGTGGTATTTCACGCCGTTCTACTCGCTGCTGCGTGCCGTGACCTATCCGCTGTTCGGTCTGGACGCCAAGTTCTGGGGCGTGATTGCGATGGGCGCCGGTGTGGTGATCTTCGCCTTCCTGCCCTGGCTCGATCGTAGCCCGGTCAAGTCGATCCGCTACAAAGGTCCGATCTTCAAGACGGCGCTGGTGCTCTTCGTGATCATCTTCTTCATTCTTGGCTATCTGGGCGTTCAGCCGCCTGACAACGGTGGCATCAAGGACCGTACGACGCAGATCTGCTCGGTGCTGTACTTCGCGTTCTTCCTGCTGATGCCGTTCTACAGCAAGATGGATAAATGCAAAGCCGAACCGGAAAGGGTGACTTCCTGATGAAAACGCGTGCAATGAAATTCGTAAAGCGCCTGTTGGCGGCTGCTCTGTTTGCGCCAGTTGTGGCCATGGCCGCGGGTGCAGCGCTGCATCTGGACAAGGCGCCGGTCAGCACTGACCCGGCCGCCTTGCAAAATGGCGCCAAGGTGTTTGTGAACTACTGCCTCAACTGCCACGCCGCCAGCTTTGTGCGTTACAACCGCCTCAAGGATATCGGGCTGTCCGAAGATCTGATCAAGGACAACCTGCTGTTTACCGCTGACAAGATCGGTGAGCAGATGAAGATCGCCATGACGCGGGACAACGGCAAGCTCTGGTTTGGCGCGCCGCCGCCGGATTTGACCCTGGTTGCCCGGGCACGTGCGTCGGGCGACGGCAGCGGTGCGGATTGGCTCTACACCTATCTGCGCCAGTTCTACCGTGATCCGAGCCGGCCCACTGGCTGGAACAACAAGGTCTTCGAAAACGTCGGCATGCCCCATGTGTTGTGGGAACTGCAGGGCGATCAGGTGGCCCATGTTGAAGAAAAGGATGACGGTCACGGCGGCATGCGCAAGGAAGTCTCGCTCGAACTGAGCAAGCCGGGTACGCAAACGGCTGCTGAGTACGACAAGACGGTTGCCGACCTCGTGTCCTTCATGGTCTGGATGGGTGAGCCGATGGCGGAAAGCCGCAAGAACATCGGCACCTTCGTTCTTCTATTTCTGGCTGGTTTGTTCGTCCTGAGCTACCTGCTCAAGAAGAACTTCTGGAAAGATATTCACTGATCGGCTGACCGCCATGTTGGCGGTCACCGGTGATCATTGGCGCCGTATGCCTTTTGGCATGCGGCGTTGAGCATTCATGGAGCTGTTACTGTCATGATGAATTTGTATTCCGGAACGACGGACCCTTTTAGCCACCGTTGCCGGATTGTGCTCTTTGAAAAAGGTATGGATTTTCAGGTGATCGATGTCGATCTCGATCACAAGCCTGAAGATATTGCCGTGATCAACCCGTACAACCGTGTGCCCGTGCTGGTCGATCGCGACCTCGTTTTGCATGAGGCCAACATCATTAATGAATATATTGATGAGCGCTTTCCACACCCGCAGCTGATGCCGCCTGATCCGATCATGCGTGCCCGCGCGCGTCAGTTTCTGCACACGTTTGAGCAGGAACTGTTTGCCGGTATCGATCTGCTGGAAAAGAACCAGAAAGGCGCCGACAAGGTGCGGGCTCAGGTGCGTGAGCAACTGACCCAGTTGGCACCGATGTTTACCAATCAGAAGTTCATGCTCGGTGATGACTTCTCGATGCTCGACGTGGCCGTTGCGCCGCTGTTGTGGCGTCTGGAGCACTACGGTATCGATCTGCCGAAAGCGGCCGCACCGCTCATGAAGTATTCCGAGCGTGTGTTCAGCCGTCAGGGCTTTATCGATTCGCTGACCCCGTCCGAAAAGGTCATGCGCCGTTGATTCGACACTGCGGGGATGGTGAAACTTCCGCCAGACCCGCAGCCGAGCTGCAGGAAATGCAATGTCAGACGTCTCTACAAAACCCTACTTGATTCGTGCGATCCACGCGTGGTGCACCGACCAGGGACTGACCCCGCATATTGCGGCGGTGGTCGATGAACACGTGCGTATTCCGCCCGGAACGGCACAGGACGGGCAGATCGTGCTCGACGTGAGCACCGACGCGACACATCAGCTCGACTTGGGCAATGACATCATCCAGTTTCAGGCACGCTTTGGTGGCGTGGCGCAGTGGGTGCGCATTCCGGTGAGCAACGTCGTCGCCGTCTACGCCCAGGAAAATGGCCACGGGATGGGTTTCGAGGCCGAAACCTATGCCGGGGCGCCCGACGCCGACATGCCGGACACCGCCGATGAGCCCCCGCCGCCCAGTGCTGGGGGAGATAAACCCGCCGCCGGGCGCAGCCACCTCAAGGTTATCAAGTAAATCTGTACGCATACCGTGTCGCCGCCTGCCGGATGGCAGCGCGAGATTGATATGCGTCACCCCTTTGCTGTCGTGCCTTCGCTATAAACAAGGTCAGGACTCACCCCGGAGCGCGTAATGGCAATCATGGAATGGACCGACAATCTTGAGCTTGGGCTCGCCCCGATGGACGACACCCATCGTGAATTCGTCGATTGCTACAATGCGATGGTTCAGGCCGACGATGCCGACTTTCTGGACCGCCTGGACGCGTTTGTCGCGCACACCGTTGCCCACTTCGACCAGGAAAATGCCTGGATGGAGAAGGTGAATTTTCCGGGGTGCCACCGGGCCGAACATGACCGTGTGCTGGCCGTCGTCAATGACGTGCGCAAGCGCGTCGCCAACGGTGACCTCGCGTTGGGGCGTCGTTTGGCGGAAGAATTGCCGGCCTGGTTTGAAACGCACGCGACCGGGATGGATGCCGCACTGGCCTTCCATCTTCAAACCTTGGGCTTTAATTTCGAGACCGGCGAGATCGGCAATCCTGCGGCACTGGCAGATGTCAGTTGTAGTACCGCGAGCGCGGATTAAGGGCAAACGCCCTAGTCGAAGCGCGCCGCGAGAAAAGGAAAGGCCGGTGCCGGCGGCGTACCTGACATCAAATCGGCCAGCGCCGCCGCCGAGCCGCAAGCCAGCGTCCAGCCGAGCGATCCGTGGCCGGTGTTGTAGTACAGATTGATCATCTTGCCCTTGCCGATCAGCGGGCGATTGCTCGGTGTCGAGGGGCGCAGCCCGCACCAGGGTTCGGCAGCCGACAAATCGGTGGCGCCGGGGAAGTTCTGGCCGACCCAGTCGAGCAGATTGCGGCAACGCGCCGCGTCGATTTTCAGATCGTAACCATTGAGTTCGGCCGTTCCGGCCACCCGAAACTGATCGTCAAAGCGCGAACAGACGATGCGTCGCGCCTCGTCGGTGAGGCTGACTTCGGGGCAAAGGGTGGGGTCGATCACCGGCAGCGTGACTGAATACCCCTTGACCGGATACACCGGCAGATATTCGCCCAGCGGCGCCACCACCAAGGGGCTGTAGCTGCCGAGGCAGATCACATAGGCGTTGGCATCGAGGCGTTCGGTCTGGCCGTCGGTGGTAGCAACTTCAACGCCGGTGACGCGCCCACCTTCGTGGTGGATGCGCTCGATGCTCGTGTCGTAGCGAAACCTCACCCCTTTGGCCTGCAAGGCGTGTGTGAGCGCCACGGTGAAACCATGGGCATCACCGGACTCATCGTCGGGCGCGTAGAGCGCGCCGGTTGGCGCGACCGGCAGTTGCCCGAGTGCGGGTTCAATCGCGATGCAGCGCGCCGGGTCGCAGGCTTCGGCGTGAATGCCAAGGTGTGCCAATGCCTTGGCGCGTTTGAGGGGTTCGTCGGCTTCGCCGGCGCCGAAAAACAAATGCAGAATGCCTTTTTTCTGGTGGCGATAGTCGATTCCGCTGTCGTCACGCAAGCGCTGCAGTTGCTCGCGACTGTAGCGGGCGAGGGCGGCGATGGCCGCCGTGTTGCGATCGGTTCGCCAGGGCAGGCACTCGCGCAGAAATGCGGCGCTCCATAGCCACTGTCGCCAGTCGGCGCGCGGCCGGAAGCGCAGTGGTGCGGCGTCATCACCCAGCCAGCGCAACACGGTCATTGGTGCCGAGGGGTTGGCCCAGGGTTCGGGATGGCTCACCGAAATCTGTCCGCCGTTGGCGAAGCTGGTCTCCATGGCCGGCGCGCTCTGGCGCTCGACAACGGTCACGTCGAAGCCGGCTTTGTTCAGATACCAGGCGGAGGTGACGCCGGCGAGGCCGGCGCCCAGAACCATGACGTGCATTCGGGGAATCGTGTGTGCTTTTGGAGAATTGGCACCGGCGCAGGCGCCGGAAGTGAGCCGGAATGATACCGCCAACGTGCAGTGAAGCGCCGAAAACGGGATAATTCGCCAGTCACGACACATGAACCCCCCTGGAGTCTGTTCCATGCAACGAATTTCGCTCACCCAGTTCCTCATCGAACAACAGCGCGCCGGGCGCACGACCGCCGATTTGCGCCTGCTGATCGAAGTGGTGGCTCGGGCGGTCAAGGCAATCAGCGTCAATGTCTCCAAAGGCGCGCTGGCCGGCGTGTTGGGCGAAGCGGGCTCGGACAATGTGCAGGGCGAGGCGCAAAAGAAGCTCGATGTGATCGCGAACGAGATCCTGATCCAGGCCAATGAGTGGGGCGGTCACCTGGCCGGCATGGCCTCGGAGGAGGTTGAGGATGTGCGCCCGATCCCGCGCGAGTTCCCCAAGGGCGGCTACCTGCTGCTGTTTGATCCGCTCGATGGCTCGTCCAATATCGATGTGAATATTTCTGTCGGCACCATCTTCTCGGTGCTGCGTTGCCCCGAGGGCTGCGTCGAGCCGGTAGAGGCCGATTTCTTGCAGGCCGGCCGCGAGCAGGTGGCGGCGGGCTATGCGCTGTACGGCCCATCCACCCAGTTGATTCTCACCGTGGGGGATGGTGTGCATGGCTTCACGCTCGATCGCGAGATGGGCAGCTTCATCTATACCCACCCGTTCATGACGGTGCCGGTCGACACCCAGGAGTTTGCGATCAACGCGTCGAATGCACGTTTCTGGGAGGCGCCGATCAAGCGCTACGTCAGCGAAATGCAGGAAGGCAAGAATGGTCCGCGTGGGCGCGATTTCAATATGCGTTGGGTCGCCTCCATGGTGGCTGACGTGCATCGCATTCTCACCCGCGGTGGTGTGTTCATGTATCCGGTGGACGACAAATGCCGCGCGCAGGGCGGCAAGCTGCGTCTGATGTACGAAGCCAATCCGATGGCAATGATCGTCGAGCAGGCGGGCGGCGCGGCGACCACCGGCCACGAGCGCATTATGGATATTCAGCCGCACAAGCTGCACCAGCGTGTGCCGGTGATTCTGGGCTCGAGAAATGAGGTTGAGCGAGTCTCCCGCTACCACGCCGAAGCGTAATTTCACGCACTCAGCGACCACCCACCGCGGCCCGATATTGGCCGCGGTTTTTTTTTGCGCGACCCGCTCCGGGGCGGTGTCGGCGAGGGCGAATTTTTCCTTCTTGATGCGCCGGTGGAACAGGGTTGCCAAGACGTTCAGACATGCCCCTGGCTTGATTTACCTGCGGCTCGGGAGTCCTTAGACTGCGGGGCTTGATGGCCGTGTGCCGTCGTCCGTTTGCATCCCCAACCCGTGTCACGCCGGGCATCGCAATGGCGAAACCGGTCCAAAGGAGTCTTGCATGGCCCTGTCACCCCAAAGCCGTGAAGCGGCAGCGCTGACGCCGGAAGATCGCGGCGACCTGCGTCTGGCAATTGATGCGGCTTACCGGACGCCGGAGCCGGACTGCGTGCCGGTATTGGTGGCGGCAGCCCGGACAGACGCCAAATTGGGCGTACAGATTCACGCGCTGGCCCGCAAACTGGTGGTCGGCTTGCGCGAGAAGCGTACCCGCTCCAGCGGCGTCGATGCGCTGATGAAGGAGTTCTCGCTCTCCAGCCAGGAGGGCGTGGCCTTGATGTGTCTGGCCGAAGCGCTGCTGCGCGTGCCCGACCGCGCCACTGCCGACAAGCTGATTCGCGACAAGATCGCCCGTGGCGACTGGCGCGCGCACATCGGCCAAAGCCCGTCGCTGTTCGTCAACGCCGCGACCTGGGGCTTGCTGGTCACCGGGCGTCTGGTGTCCACCAATAGCGACAAGCGCCTCGGTGCGGCACTGAACCGGATCGTCGCCCGTGGTGGCGAACCCTTGATTCGCAAGGGCATGGACCTGGCGATGCGCATGCTCGGTGAGCAGTTCGTGACCGGCCAGGACATCGACGAAGCCATCGATCGCGCCAAGGTCTGCGAGAAGCGCGGCTACCGCTATTCCTTCGACATGCTGGGCGAAGCGGCCATGACCGCCGCCGACGCCGAGCGCTACACCCGCGATTACGAAACCGCCATCCACGCCATTGGTCAGGACGCCGGCCAGCGCGGCGTGGTCGACGGCAACGGCATCTCGGTCAAGCTCTCGGCCTTGCACCCGCGCTATGTGTGGGCGCAGCGAGACCGATTCATGCGCGAGCTGCCGCCACGCCTGAAAGCCCTGTGCCTGCTGGCCAAGGGCTACAACATCGGCCTGAACATCGACGCCGAAGAGGCCGATCGCCTCGATGCCTCGCTCGATTTGCTCGAAGCCCTCGCGCTCGACCCCGAACTGGCCGGCTGGGATGGCATTGGTTTTGTCGTTCAGGCCTATCAGAAGCGCGCCCCCGCGGTGCTCGATTTCATCATCGATCTGGCCCGTCGCAGCGGTCATCGGCTGATGATCCGTCTGGTCAAAGGCGCCTACTGGGATAGCGAGATCAAGCGTGCGCAGATCGACGGTCTGCCCGGCTACCCGGTGTATACCCGCAAGGTCTATACCGACGTGTCCTACCTCGCCTGCGCCCGCAAGTTGCTGGCCGCGCGCGACGTGGTATATCCGCAGTTTGCCACCCACAACGCCCACACGCTGGCAGCGGTGTATCACATGGCCGACGGCACTTATCATGTCGGCGACTACGAGTTCCAGTGCTTGCACGGCATGGGCGAGACCTTGTACGACCAGGTCGTTGGTGCGGGAAAAATGGGCCGTCTGGTGCGCATCTACGCGCCGGTCGGCAGCCACGAAACCCTGCTGGCCTATCTGGTGCGTCGCCTGCTCGAAAACGGTGCCAACTCCAGTTTTGTGAACCGCATCGTCGATGAAAACGTCCCCGTAGAAGAACTGATTGCCGATCCGGTCGAGATCGCAGCGCGCCTGGCCGGTGCGCCGCATCCGGCCATAGCGCTGCCGCGGGATCTGTACGGTGCCGCGCGGGCCAATTCGGTCGGTTTCGATCTCTCCAGCGAGGCTGTCCGAGCGCGTCTTGCCGCGGCGCTGGAGGCATCGCGTGCCACGCCCGTCAATGTGCAGCCCATGGTGGTTGGTGCAGCCGCGGGCGGCACCCCGCAGAAGGTGACCAATCCGGCCCGTCGCGATGATGTAGTCGGCACGGTCATCGAGGCGGATGCCGCCACGGTTCAGGCCGCGTTGGCGGCCGCCGCCGAAATCGCGCCCGAATGGGCCGCCACACCGGCGCCGCAGCGCGCCGCGATGCTGTTTGCCGCCGCCGATGCCATGGAGGCCGACGCTCCTGCGCTGATCGCGTTGCTCGTGCGTGAGGCGGGCAAAACCTACGCCAACGCGATTGCCGAGATCCGCGAGGCGGTCGATTTCTGCCGCTACTACGGTCGTCAGGCGGCGGATCATTTTGACCCCGTGGCGCATCCGGCGCTCGGTCCGGTGGTGTGCATCAGTCCGTGGAATTTCCCGCTCGCCATCTTCACCGGTCAGGTCGTCGCGGCGCTGGCCGCCGGCAATCCGGTGCTGGCCAAGCCGGCTGAGCAGACGCCGCTGGTCGCGGCCAAGGTTGTGGCGCTGCTCCATGCGGCTGGCGTGCCGCTGGCCGCCTTGCAGTTCTTGCCGGGCTCCGGCGAGGTGGTCGGTTCGGCCTTGGTGGCCGATGCGCGCACCTGCGGCGTGATGTTCACCGGCTCGACCGAAGTGGCGCGCCTGATTCAACGCACCCTGGCCCAACGCGGCGGCGACATTCCGCTGATTGCCGAGACCGGCGGGCAGAACGCGCTGATCGTCGATTCCACCGCCTTGCCAGAGCAAGTCGTGGCCGATGTGATTGCCTCCAGCTACGATTCCGCCGGTCAGCGTTGCTCGGCGCTGCGGGTGCTGTGCCTGCAAGATGAAATCTACGATCGCACCATTGGCATGCTCAAAGGTGCGGTGGCTGAACTGCGCATCGGCTCGCCCGAAGATGTCCGCAACGACATCGGCCCGGTGATCGATGCCGCCGCGCGCGAGCAACTTGAAGCCCACGTGGCGTCGATGCGTGATCGCTACGACTGCTCGGCCATGCCGCTGCCCGAGGCTTGCGCCGCCGGCACCTTCATGGCACCGACGCTGATCGAGATCACCTCGCTGGCCAGCCTCAAGCGCGAGGTGTTTGGCCCGGTGCTGCACGTGCTGCGCTATCGCGCCCAGGACCTCGGTGTGTTGGTGGACGCCATTAACGACACCGGCTACGGCCTGACGCTGGGCGTGCATTCGCGCATCGACGAGACCATCGCCTTTGTGGCCAGCCGGGCGCACGTAGGTAATGTCTACATCAACCGCAACATCATTGGCGCGGTGGTGGGCGTTCAGCCTTTTGGTGGCGAGGGGCTCTCGGGCACCGGCCCGAAAGCGGGCGGCCCGCTGTATCTGCATCGCCTGGTGCGCGGCGCCGCTGCGCCGCATGAGGCCGCCGCGCTGGCGCCGATCGCCGATCCGGTGCTGACGGCGTTTGCCGAATGGCTGGACGGCCCGGCGCGCGCGTTCATCAGCGGCGATGACGTGGTGCTGCTTCTCGATCACTTTGACGCCTATTGCCAAGCCAGCATGGCCGGGCGCGAGCTGGTGATGACCGGCCCGACCGGTGAAGACAACCGGATGCGCTTCCTGCCGCGCACGCAACTGGCCGGCGTGGCCGAGACCAACGCCGCCTGGCTGCATCAGATTGCCGCCACGCTGGCCACGGGCAGCCGGATTGCGCTGGCCGCGCGGCCGGGGCTGGAGACGATGGTCAACGCTTTGCCCGCGCCGGTGCGCGAGCGGGTGAGTGTGGTGGCCGATGTCATGGCCGCGTCTTTCGAGGTGCTGCTGTTCGATGGCGACGCGGCGCTTGCCGACGACCTGCGTCGCCAATTGGCCGGCCGGCCCGGTCCCATCGTGTCACTGCTGTGCCCGTCGGTTGCCTATGATCTGACCCGCTTGGTGATTGAGCGTACGGTCAGCATCAACACCGCCGCCGCGGGCGGCAACGCGAGTTTGATGGCGATTTCCAATTGATATGCGGCAGCGATATGCTGACTGCTGCACACGAATGCACGGGCTGTCATGGCCCGGAACTGGGACATGGCCCAAGCATCCATGATGAGACGGAAGGGCACCAACACGGCGCCCATGGCCGTTTGTACTGAACCACGACAAAACAAGGAGACGACCCCGTGGAACGTAGAATGATTCTCAAGCTGTCGGCGCTGGCAGTAGCAGCAGCCCTGGTCAGTGCCTGCGGCAAGGAAGAGGCCAAGGCACCGGCAACCGCTACAGCACCCGCCGCACCGGCCCCGGTCGCGGAAATGGTCGTGAAGCTCGGTTTTGCCGCGCCCTTGACCGGCCCCCAGGCGCACTACGGCAAGGAAATGCAGAACGGCGTCGTGCTGGCAGTGGACGAGGCCAACGCGAGCAAGCCGATGTTCGGCGACAAGCCGGTGCGTTTTGAGCTGATGTCCGAAGACGACATGGCCGACCCGAAAACCGGTACCTCTGTGGCCCAGAAGCTGGTCGATGAAGGTATCAACGGCATGATTGGTCACTTCAACTCGGGCACCTCGATCCCCGCGTCCAAGGTTTACTCTGATGCCGGCATTCCGCAGATCGCCATGGCGACCTCGCCGGTGTATACCGCTCAGGGCTACAAGACCACCTTCCGCGCCATGACCTCCGACACCCAGCAGGGCTCGGTGGCCGGCAAGTTTGCGGTTGAGAAGCTGCAGGCCAAGAAAGTCGCCATCATCGACGACCGCACCGCTTATGGTCAGGGTCTGGCCGACGAGTTCGAGAAAGCCGTCAAGGCCGCTGGCGGTGAAATCGTCAAGCGCGAGTTCACCAATGACAAGGCCACCGACTTCTCCGCCATCCTGACCAACATCAAAGGCACCGCGCCTGACCTGATCTACTACGGCGGCGCTGATGCGCAGGCCGGCCCGATGGTCAAGCAGATCAAGCAGTTGGGGATCGAAGCCAAGTTCATGGGCGGCGAGATGGTCAAGTCGCCGACCTTCGTGAGCCTGGGCGGCGAAGCCGCCGAAGGTGCCATTGCCTCGCTGGCCGGTGTTCCGCTTGAGCAAATGCCGGGTGGCACCGACTACGCCGCGCGTTACAAGGCCAAGTTCAACTCAGACGTGGAGATTTATTCGCCCTACGCCTATGACGCGACCCGCGCCATGATTGAGGCCATGAAGCAGGCTGGGTCGGCCGAACCGAGTGCCTATCTGCCAAAGCTGGCGGCGATTCAGTTTGCCGGTATCACCTCCAGCAATATCGCTTATGACGAAAAGGGTGACCTCAAGTCCGGCGGTATCACGCTGTATCAGGTCAAAGGCGGTGAATGGACCGTGATGGAAACGGTGCAATAAGTCCGTGGCAGTTCCCGGTAAAGAGGCGGCCTTCGGGCCGCTTTTTTTTGCGTCGGTCCTTTGCAATTGGGCGACGTTCTACAATGGCGCCATGACTATGATCTTTCGACCCGTGTGTCGCTGGGTGCTTGGGCTTTGTTGGTGTTTTTCCGCCGTCAGCTACGCTGCCGCACCCATTGCACTAGATGCGCCGGAGGCCGTCCGCGATCTATTGACCGCGCATCTGAGCACCTTGCGTGAGGACGCCTTGCCTAATGCAGCCGATGACCGGGAGCGGCAGGCGCTGATTAGACGAACCCGTAAAGAAGTTGAAGCCTTGCTGGCCACCGAGGGGTATTTCACCCCGACCGTATCGCGGGTTGGGGACAGTCGCTCACCAATGGAGGTCAAGGTGATACTTGGGCCGCGCGCCGAAATTTCGGTGGTGGACATCGCGTTTTCGGGTGCGCTTGCTGACCCGGCCCATGCCGATCGACGAGATCAACTCAAGCAATCCTGGCAACTGCCGGTTGGCGCGTCGTTTCGGCAAGCGGATTGGGACGGCGCTAAAGGGCATTTGCTGGATGCGGTCGCGTATCGGGATTTTGCGGCCGCCCGTTTGGTGAAGACCCGTGCCGAGGTGGATCCGGAGACCGCCCGGGTGCGCCTGGCGGTGACGATCGATTCTGGCCCGGCGTTTACGATGGGGTCGCTCAATATCGAAGGGCTTCAAGACTATCCGTCCGACTTGGTGTCCCGTTACAACCTGATTGAGCCGGGCGACCCCTATGATCTGGATCGCCTGCTTGAGTTCCAGCGCGTGCTGCAGTCAACCGCTTATTTTTCGTCGGTTGTTGTCAATGTCGCCACGCGCGATGTGTCGCCCGAGCAAGTGCCGATTCAGGTCAGTGTGGTAGAGGCGCCGCCCAAGCGGGTCGGGCTGGGCGTTGGTTTCAGTAGTAACAACGGCTATCGCACCGAAGCGTCTTACCGTAATGCGAACCTCCTCGGCCGGGGGTGGATTCTGACGACAGGCTTGCGTTTGCAGCAGCGCGAACAGCTGGCCTATGCCGATGTGTTTCTCCCGCCCGAGCGCGGCGGGCGTCAGGATAGCTTCGGCGCCTTGACCGAACGCAGCGATACCCAGGGCCTGAAAATCACCAATAGTGCGATCGGTATTGCGCGCAAACACCAGCGCGATGACATCGAAACGCATCTCGCGCTCAAGCTCCAGCGTGAAACCTATGCGCCCGAAGGCGTTGAGGAGTCGAACCGCAAGGCGCTGTCGCTTAACTGGACATGGACCTGGCGCAAGGTCGATAACCTGCTCGATCCGCGTGAGGGCTTTGTCCTGAGCGGGCAGATCGGCGGCGGCGCCAAGGCGGCCTTGTCCGACCAGAACTTTCTCCGCTTGGCCGGTCGGCTTGTGCGCTATCAACCGGTGGGTGAGCGCGATGTGTTTATTTTGCGAGCCGATGGTGGCATCACACTCGCGCCGAGCCGCGATGACATCCCGCAGGACTTCCTGTTCCGTACCGGCGGCGCCCAGAGCGTGCGTGGCTACGCCTATCAAAGCCTGGGCGTGGCGGAGGGGAGCGCCACGGTGGGTGGGCGCTATATGGCCGCGGTGAGCGCCGAATACGTGCATTGGCTCGACAACACCTGGGGTATCGCAGGGTTTGTTGACGCAGGCAATGCCACCGACGAGCGCGAGACCTTTCGCTTCAAGGCGGGCTACGGTCTTGGTGCCCGCTGGCGCAGCCCGGCCGGGCCGCTGGCGGTTGATCTTGCCTATGGTCATGACGATCGGACGCTGCGGCTGCATTTCGCGATTGCCGTGGCGTTCTAGTGGCTGCGAATGCCGGGTGCCGTGTAGGGTCGGCATCAGCCGACCTGGCGGGTTGAAACCCGCCCTGGCGGGGCCCGTAAAATGCCAGGCAAGTCGTCAGACGGCGTTGGCTGATGGGGCGGATGTTTCGCGATGTTGCGCAAAAGCAACAAACAGCGCCGAGATGTGGCGGTATTTAGTCAGGGTGCTTGCGGCAAGGCGCGAAGGTTTGCAAAATTGCCACAACTTCTCGGCTTGAGAGGTCAGTCGGGCCCGGGCCACCCCCGGGATTCAACTACACAATCTTAGGAGAAATCCATGCAGAAGAAACTGATCGCCCTGGCCATCGCCGGCATGATCGCCGCTCCGGCCTTCGCTCAGTCCAACGTGACCGTTTACGGCATCATCGACACCTTCGTTGGTGTTGGTAAAGCTGGTGACGCCAAGTTCTCGGGCGTTGCCAACGGAGTGCTGAACGGCCCGCGTATCGGCTTCAAGGGTGAAGAAGACCTGGGTAACGGCCTGAAGGCCAAGTTCGTGCTGGAGCAGGGCTTCAACTCCGACGACGCTTCCCCGGCTTCCTCCAAAGAATTCCACCGTCAAGCTTGGGTTGGTCTGGAAGGCGGCTTCGGTTTCATCGGTCTGGGTCGTCAGTACTCGCCGGGTTACTATTCTTTCCGCAATGACGCCGTCGCCGCTGGCGCCCTGGATCCTGCCGCCATCCTGACGGGCGGTGGTCTGCAGATCGACGCTGGTTCGGACGCTCGCTGGGATAACTCGGTCAACTACCAGTCGAAGAAATTCGGTGGTTTCAGCGGCCAGCTGATCTATAGCTTTGGTTCGACCGAAGCTGACGACAAAGCAAAGAACCCGAACCGCAACACCGATGACAAAGTTGGTCTGGGCCTGAACTACGCCAATGGTCCGCTGAACGTTGATTACATCTACATCAACGCTGGCGACTCGACCCTGGGCGACGACCACAAAGAGCACTACATTGGTGCTGGCTACGACTTCGGCGGCTTCAAGCTGGTCGGTTCCTACCAGACTGCTAGCGTCGATGCGAATGACAGCGACGTGAAGGTGTATCAGATCGGCGGTATCGTTCCGGTCGGCATGGGCAACATCCACGTTGCTTACGGTGCCCGTAACGAAGATGCGCAGGATTCGGACAGCCGTTCGTTCACCGTGGCCTACACCCACAACCTGTCGAAGCGCACCATCGCTTACGTCGGTGTGAACCGCACCACGAACGACGACAACGTTGGTCTGGGCGCGCTGGCCAAGCAAGACGGCGAGAGCTCCACCGCTCTGGGTCTGGGCATCCGCCACGCTTTCTAATCGATTCGTCGATCTGAAAGTTGAAAAAGGCACCTTCGGGTGCCTTTTTCTTTACAAGCGCCGCGCGATGCGGCGCTTTGTTTTGGTGCTTTCAGTTCAGTTTCTTCAAATACTCTTTGGTGAATAGCTTGTCCGGCAGCGGACGGGGGTTCATCGCGCTGTAGCTCATGACGGACACGTTGCCTGCCTTGAGCGCGTCGGTCATGACGAGGCGGGTGGGGCGAATGGCGCCGGCCATCTCTTTGTAGTCCATGTACTCGCAGGTTTTCAGCAGCCGACCCGAAATCGCGTAGAACGCGGCCTTGATTGGGCGTGTTGTGGCAGCGTCAATCCAGTACTCAACCTTGGCGTAGGTGACGCCGTCATCGACGGCGGTCAGTTCAAGCACATGCGCCGCTTTCCCTTCCATGGCTTCTTCACGCAGGTATTTCGCGGTGTAGTCACCGGTGAAGTTCGCGCGGGCGAGATCGCCGTTGGCAACCTGGCCGGTAAGGCGTTGGGCCAGCGACAAGCGGACGGGCTGAGAGACGGAGGGCATGAATATCCACAGGTCCCGGTGCTTCATAAGCAGGATCTGGCCGCGCTCGCTGGCGGGCTCCATGGTCAGCACAACGGTGTCTTCACGCCCCTTTGATAGCACACGGTAGCGATGATGGTCGGCGTCTTCACCGTCGTTTTGGCGGCTTTCGATGTCAATGTCGACCTGGAAGCTTTCCTGCGGGAAGCGGATCGCATCGGTGCTGGAAAGCAGGGCGTTGGCGTCGGGCGCGTCCGCTGCGCTCGTCAATCCGCTGAGGGGCATGAGCGCCGATAAAACGGCGATGCGCAGGACCGTACGACGAAGTCGAAATGGCTGTGTCATGAGTGCTATCCTTGTGGCAGTGTCACTTCTATTACGGCAACGAAATGGCGATAGTTCAGGTCGAAAATGTCTCCAAGCGTTATCGCTTGGGCGATCAAACCGTGACGGCGCTTCGCGACGTCACCTTGTCCATTGAGCCGGGCGTTTTTCTGGCCATCGCCGGGCCGTCTGGAAGCGGTAAGTCGACAGTACTGAATATTATCGGTTGCATCGACACCCCTTCGAGTGGTCGTGTGCTGATCAATGGCCAGGATGTGTCCGGACAGAGTCCCGATGATCTGGCGGATTTGCGTGCGCGAACGATCGGTTTCATCTTCCAGACTTTCAATTTGATGCCCGTGCTGTCGGCGGAAGAGAACGTCGAGTACCCGCTGCTGCAGTTTCCTGAACTTTCCAAGGCGGAGCGTCAGGAGCGGGTCAAGCACTACCTGTCCATGGTGGGCTTGCGCAAGTATGCCTCGCACCGGCCGAATCAACTGTCGGGTGGTCAGCGGCAGCGGGTAGCGATTGCGCGAGCGTTGGCAACCCATTCGAAAATCGTGCTGGCCGATGAGCCCACCGCCAACCTCGATCGGAAGACCGGCGAGAGCATTCTGAAGCTGATGAAGCAGATCAACAGGGAGTCTGGAACCACGTTCGTGTTTTCGACCCATGATCGACGCGTGATGAATATGGCGGACCGTTTGGTGCGCATTGAAGATGGTGAAATCAAGGCGCTGGGGATGCGACAGTCTGATGGGTGGATGTTCGTCCAGGATCGTCGGGCGCAAGACGAAGAAGATCCGGAAATCTAGGGAGAGTTTGATGAATCGATGGCGTTTGGGTGTTGGCCTTGGCCTGGTAGCGATGACTGGCTGTGCGCTTGCTGCGGGCGATCTGGATGATTTGCTCGATGTGGCCAGGCCTGCCGACAGCGGTGGTGGTTTGCATGGGTTTGCCGAGTTTTCCGCTGCGCGGGCGTATAACTCGCCGTCGCACTGGTCCAAGCTGCGTGCACGCTTGAATCTCGAGAGCAGTGGGCGGCTGAGCGAGACGGTGAAGTGGAAGCTCTCGGGGCGATTTGACGCGGATGCCGCGCCGGACATAGAGTCGGATGTGTATCCCTCTGCGGTTCGCCGTGATCTGCGCAGTGAAGCCACGATTCGCGAAGCGTATCTCGATATCTCCGCGGGCAAGTGGGACTACCGGCTGGGGCGGCAGCATGTCGTCTGGGGGGAGATGGTCGGTCTGTTCTTTGCTGATGTGGTGTCTGCGCGAGATACCCGTGAGTTCTTTCTCCCTGAGTTTGATCAGATGCGGATCCCGCAATGGGCCGCACGTGCCGAGTACTTTGGCGACGGATGGCATGGTGAGCTGCTTTGGATACCGGTCGCCACGGTCGACAATATCGGAAAGCCGGGTGGCGATTTCTATCCGTTTGCTGCCGATGGTGCGCAGTTTGAGGGTGAGGATCGCCCCGATCAACGACTGGGCAACATGAATTGGGGCGCGCGTTTGTCGGCCTTGCTCAACGGGTGGGATGTTTCCGGGTTTTTTTATCGAAGCACCGATACCGCGCCGACCTTTTATCGCACGTCGCTCGCGCCTTTGACGTTCGAGGCACGTCATGACCGAATCAACCAGTTTGGAGCGACGTTCTCCAAGGATATGGGAGGTTTTGTGCTCAAGGGTGAGGCTGTTCACACCGCTGGGCGTCAGTTCAATACGACGGATCTTGCGGCGCCGAATGGATTGGTGGCGTCAGATACGCTGGATTACGTGGTCGGCGTGGATGTACCCGTCGGGCAGCGGTGGCGTGTGAACACGCAGTATTACGCGCGGCGCTACTTGAATCATCGCGAGGGTCTGGTGTGGGACAAGAGCGAGGACGGTGCGACGCTGCTGGTGAATCGCCAGTTTGGTGACGATCTGGAGGCGGAGGTGCTACTCGTGTCGAGTCTGAATGGCGGTGGCTATATGCTGCGGCCGAAAGTCGTATGGCAGATGGACGCCAACTGGCGTGGAACAGCGGGTCTCGACGTGTTTGGTGGCCCGGAGCAGGGCGTGTTCGGCCGGTTCGACCGCAGTGATCGCGCGTATGTTGAGGTGCGGCGCGCGTTCTGAGCGGGGCGGTGCGCTCAGGTTTCGTTCCTGAGTGGGCGCGCCTTACAGGGCAATCAGCGAAGGGTCGGCCTGCAGGCGCTTGAGTAGGCCGCGCTGTTCGTTGTCATTGAAGAAGTAGGAGTAAAGGCTTCGGGCACCAGAATCTGGGCGCCCCGCTTGGCGATCGACCTGTTCGTCGACGTAGCTTAGGGGGAGGTGCAGGAGTACTGCCGGCGCATTGACCCGGGGGCAGATGCGTTCTTCTCCCGCGATCCGGAAACCGAGCATGCGTCGGTAGAAGGCCACATGGCGAGGATTGACCTCAATGAACAGGTCAGTTTTGTTGTGGATCAGCCGGCCGAAGATGTAGGCCAGGTGAAAGATCGAGGCGAGAACCTCTTTTGAGTTGAAGGCCGGGTCGATGGCGAGTCGAGTCAGTTCGCATACTTTGGCGCCGGCCTTTCGTGCGGCGCCGATTTCTTTCGAGTACAACTCGTCCGCCAGCAGGCCTTCGTCTGAATCCAGCTTCAGGGTCAGGGTGCCGAACATGGTGGTTCCGCGTGAGGCAATCAGCGTCAGCTGGTTGGGCTGGTCGTCGATGCGCGACGGGGCGTGTGTGAGCAGGCCGCGCCATGCATACATCCGTTGAATCAGCATGCTGACATTGCTTCGCTGCCCGTCGGCGCCATTGCCCAAGCGGATCTGAAAATCGCTGCGCGAAAGTACGAATTCACGGCTGTCCCGATCATCCGCGGGAGGGATGCCAAGCGAGTGGAGCGCGCCCGAATCGTTTGTCACGTTTCTTCGTGGAATAGCGTGATAAGCTGCTTGCAACCTCGGGTTGTTGGATTGACTTGCTTCGAATGTACTCACTTGGTGACCCTCTGATGACCGATCAGTTGCAGCGGAATTTGTCATGCCAGGTCGCAGTGCGCTCAGCCAAATAATGCCAATGGACTGAGCTGCGCGGCGTGTATTGCATCGTACTTTAGTCATTCTCGCGGGGGAAGGCTGTAAGCGTTTGTGTAATTGTTCCTTTTGGACCGTGCCCGGCGTCGCTAGGATTCCGATGGAATGTCGGAAGCCACTGCCGACACAATGACATTGGAGGGGTTGGAAATGAAGCTCATGCGAACCATGCTGGGGCTCTTTAGCGTTGCTCTCGCTTCGCTCGTCGTGCTGTCGGGGTGCGCCAGCAGCAGTTTTCCGCCAGCGCCCGCGGTGGCCGCTGATTCGGAGTACAGCTATGTGATCGGACCGGGTGATACGGTCAATATCGTTGTGTGGCGCAATCCGGAGTTGTCGATGTCTGTGCCGGTGCGTCCGGACGGAAAGATCACTACACCGCTGGTTGAAGACCTGCAGGCGATGGGAAAGGATGCCAGCACGCTTGGGCGTGACATCGAGAAGGCGCTGGAAAAGTACATTCGCGAGCCGGTCGTTACGGTGATCGTGACCAGTTTTGTCGGCCCGTATAGTGAGCAGATTCGCGTGGTTGGCGAAGCAGCCAAGCCGATGATTCTGCCGTATCGCCAAAAGATGACTGCGCTCGATGTGATGATTGCAGTGGGTGGCATGACCGAGTTTGCTGATGGCAACAAAGCGTCGATCCTGCGCACCGGCGAGGGAAACAAGCAGTACAGCGTTCGCTTGTCGGATTTGCTCAAGCGCGGCGATGTGTCAGCTAACGTTGAGATGCGTCCCGGCGATGTTCTGATCATTCCGCAAAGCTGGTTCTGATCTCCGTTCCGAACTGACCGGCCGCCGCGACGGCGGCCGGCGTACACAGAAGCTGAATTGAATCTATGGAAGACGTCCTCCGACAACTCGTCGCGTATCTGCGCGGCATGTGGCTATATCGCTGGTGGGGCTTGGCTGCGGCCTGGCTGGTCGGCGCCATTGCAGCGGGTGCCATCTATATGTTGCCCGACCGTTACGAATCATCGGCGCGGATTTTTGTTGATACGCAGTCGGTGTTGAAGCCACTGATGTCAGGTTTGGCGGTTCAGCCGAACGTGGATCAACAGATCACCATTCTTTCGCGGACGTTGATCAGCCGCCCGAACATCGAGAAGCTGATCCGTATGGCTGACCTTGACCTGACGGTCAAGACCAACAAGCAGCGCGAAGAATTGATTGTTGAGTTGAACAAAACGCTGCAGATCAAGGGTACGGGGCGGGACAATCTTTTTACTCTCTCGTATGAAGACACGCAGCCGGATCGCGCCAAGCGTGTCGTGCAATCTCTGGTGTCGATTTTTGTGGAGTCGGGCCTTGGCGATAAGCGCAAGGATACGGATTCTGCTCGTCGATTCATCGAGGAACAGATCAAGACCTATGAGCAGCGGCTGGATGAGGCAGAAAACCGGCTCAAGGACTTCAGAATCAAAAACATGCACCTGATGGGTAGCGGCAAGGATTACCTCACCCAGGTCGGGGAGGTTGCGGCTCAACTGGCGGCAGCACGCCTCGCTTTGCGCGAAGCGGAAAATTCTCGAGACGCGCTGCAGCGTCAGCTCACCGGTGAAGAGCCCGTGCTGTTGCCGGAGAATACCGTCGAGCGCAAGGTGTCGATTCCCGAGATTGACGGTCGTGTTGATGCGTTGGAGAAAAATCTGGATGGTTTGCTTCAGCGTTACACCGAGGCGCATCCGGATGTGGTTGGGACTCGCCGTATCATCGAGCAACTGAAAGAACAGAAAAAGGTCGAAGTGGCTGCTCGCCGCAGCGAAGGCGGCGGCTATGGCGACGTGAACTCCAATCCGGTCTATCAGCAAATGAAGCTCGCGCTGGCCGACGCTGCCGCCAATGTCGCGTCGCTCAGAGCGCGGGTGGCCGAGTTTGAAGGCCGCCAGGTTCGCTTGCAGGAGTCAGCCAAGCTGCTGCCGCAGGTCGAGGCGGAGCTGGCCCAGTTGAACCGCGATTACGAGATCAACAAGAAGAACTACGAAACGCTGGTGAGCCGCCGTGAATCGGCCAACATGTCAGTGGAGATGGAGTCTTCGTCGGGCATGGCCGAGTTCCGCCTGATCGATCCACCGAGCGTGCCGCTCAAGCCGTCAGCGCCCAATCGCATCCTGCTGATGCCACTGGGCGGGGGCGCTGCCTTGCTGTTTGGTCTGGCATTTACGTTCATTCTCAGCCAGATGCGGCCGACGTTCCTGGATGGGCGGGATTTGCGCGAAATCTCTGGCTTGCCCTTGCTCGGCACGGTCAGTGCGACCGCTGATCCGGTGCGTAAGCGCCGGCGGCAGCGTCTCAATCTGGCCTTCTTTGGCGGTGTTGGAGGTTATGTTGGCGCATTTGGCGTGCTGACTGTGGCCATCGCCATGCTGAAACTTTCGTGAAGGTCGTGACATGAGTCTTATTGAAAAAGCTGTTGAACGGCTTGGGCAGTTGAAGCAGGCGGGGCAAGACGCCCCGGTGATTACGCCAGCATCTGTGCCGGTTGAGCCGGTTGAGCCGGTTGAGCCGGTTGAGCCGGTCGTCGAGGCCGTCCCGCTTCAAGAGCGTTCGCGGGTGGAAATTCATGCGCCAGAGGCGGAGCCGGTCAGTCGAGAGGTGAATATTGATCTTGACCGGCTTGCCCATATGGGATTTGTGACGCCAGATCAACAGCGCACTTCGATCTCGGAAGAGTATCGTGTGATCAAGCGTCCCTTGCTGCGGAACGCGTCCTCAATGAGAGGGACAAGCCGCGTCGCGAATGGGAACCTGATCATGGTCACCAGCGCGTTGCCGGGTGAGGGTAAGAGCTTTACAGCCTTGAATCTGGCCATGAGCATGGCGATGGAACTGGATCACTCGGTGTTGCTGGTCGATGCTGATGTGTCCAAGCCCTCGATTCTCAAACAGATGGGCCTGCCGCAGGAACGTGGCTTGATGGATGTGCTGGTCGACGGGACACTCGATCTGCCGGACGTTATTCTGCGAACCAATATCGAAAAGCTTCGTATTCTGCCGGCGGGTACGGCCACGCAGCGGGCGACTGAACTGCTTGCCAGTGAAGGGATGAACCGCTTGCTGGATGAGATGGCCAGTCGCTATTCCGATCGGATTATTATTTTCGATTCGCCGCCCTTGCTGGTGACCACGGAGTCGCGCGTCCTGGCAACGCACATGGGGCAGATCGTGGTGGTGGTTGAGGCCGAGCGCACGACGCACGCAGCGCTGAAGCAGGCGCTGGCAACGATCGAGGCGTGCCCGATCAAAATGATGCTGTTGAATAAATCGACCGTCCAAGGGCCGGGGGGCTATTACGGATATGGCTACGGATATGGGCAAGAACCGGAAGATGACAAAGCAGCCTGATACTCGCCGCGTGGTGAAGCGAAGCCTTGTGGCGCTGTTGTGCGCGCTGGCGGGGAGTGCATGGGCGCAATCGACGGTGCTAGTTACGCCGAGCGTAAACACGCGGATGACCTTTACGGACAACGTTGATACGTCGGCTGACGGGAAGAGCGATTTCCTGGTGGAGGTGTCGCCGGCCATCAATGTGCGGCGGGCCTCGGGCCGGATCAACGGCAACCTGGACGCGTCATTGCGCAACGTGCTCTACGCCAACTCTGACGATCGCAACTCGACCTTCCTGGCCTTGCGTGGCCGGGGAGAAATCGAGGCCATCGAGCAGCTGCTGTTTGTCGATATGGGCGCTTCGGTCAGCCGAACGAATCAGTCGCTCTTCAGCGGGCGTTCAGGTGACGACCCCTTGAACACCAGTGAAGACAACGAGGTGCGCTCCTTCAACCTAGGGCCCCGTCTCGAGTTCGCTTTCGGCAATTCCGCCAAGGGGCGATTAGGCTACAAGAGCCAATGGTTGAGTGGCGGTAGTGGCACGGTGAGCAATCGGCGAACCGATACCTTTTCAGGTGCGTTGCAGGATGGCGAGGCCTTCGGCCCCCTCGGCTGGTCGGCCTCTTACGACAAGGTCGATACGCACTATCGCGATAGCGACACGGAAGCATCCCGGCAAAATGGTCGCGTGGGACTGAGCTATACCGTCACGCCTCAATTCATTCTTCGCGCGTCGGTCGGCCGCGAATCAAACAACTATAACGCAGGCCAAACCGAAGAAGGCAGCACGCATGGATTCGGCTTTGACTGGTATCCGACGACTCGAACCTCGGTCACGGCCTTTACTGAAAAGCGCCTGTTTGGTCGGGGCTATGATGTCAAAGTCTCGCATCGCGGCCCTCGCAGCAGCTGGCGATTGAGCTATGTGCGCGACTACACCTCGGCCGAAGAGTTGGTGTCGGAGTCGCTTGAGGACTACTACTACCGCCTGATTTACGACAGCCTGGCGACCCAGTTCCCGAACCCCGTCCAGCGCGATGCGGCGGCGCGCGCCTTGTTGGCTCAGTCGGGCATTACGGGCTCCGGCTTGCAGTTGGGCTTTATCACCAATGCGCAGTATGTCAGCCGCAATCTGCGAGGTGACTTCACCTTGTCGGGCGTGCGCAATTCGCTCACGTTCTCGCTCTACCGCACTGAACGCAGCCGCGTCGCTCAGAACCTCATCGTTTCGGCGACGGATGATTTCTTCAACAACGACCAGATTCGCGATAGCGGCGTGATCGTGTCCTTGAATCACAAGTTGTCGGCGTTTTCGACGCTCACTGCGTCGGTGGGACGCAACAATGTGCAAGCGACCACGCAGGACAACAAGCGAACAACACTCAATCTGGGTGTTTCCCGAAAACTCGGTCCGAAATCGACCGGGGGGCTGATCTATCGGCACCAGAAGTCCGACGGCGGCACTTCATTCACCGAAAACGCGCTGACAGCGACGCTGGGCGTACGGTTCTAAGTCATGTATGAGAATTTCTATCGGCTGAGCGGGAAACCGTTTCAGCTTAATCCTGATCCGGCTTTCTTCTACGGCAGCCGCGGCCATCGCCGCGCCATGGCCTATCTGGAATACGGCTTGCACCAGAATGAAGGCTTTATCGTCATTACCGGTGAGATTGGCGCGGGCAAGACCACGCTGGTGCGTAGCCTGCTGCAAAAGCTTGATTCGAACAAAGTGGTGGCCGCCCAGCTGGTCAGCACGCAAATCGATGCGAACGATATTCTGCAGTTGGTCGCGGCGGCGTTTGGCGTGCCAAGCAAGGGGCTGGACAAAGCCGGGCTGCTGCTTGCGATCGAGACGTTTCTTGTTTCGGTCACGGCAGCCGGCAAGCGGGCGCTGCTGATTGTTGATGAGGCTCAGAACCTGACACCGCGCGCGGTCGAAGAGCTTCGCATGTTGTCGAATTTCCAGCTTGAAGAGCATGCACTGCTCCAGAGTTTTCTGGTGGGCCAGCCGGAATTCCGCGACATCATGCAGAGCCCCGAAATGCAGCAGCTTCGCCAGCGCGTCATTGCGTCTTACCATCTCGGCCCGCTGGATATGGAAGAGACTCGCGCCTATGTCGAGCACCGCCTGAAGCATGTTGGCTGGAAAGACGACCCGCATTTTGATAATGCGATTTTCCCATCGATATTTCGCGCGTCGGGCGGCGTGCCTCGCCGAATCAACACTTTATGCGATCGGCTGATGCTGGCGGGTTTCCTGCTCGAGAAACGCTCGCTCGGTGAATCCGAGGTGGACGAAGTCCTCGCGGAAATGAAAGAAGAGCAGCGCAGTGGCCGGGGCAGCGGTACGGCGCGTCTCGCACCGTTGTCCAGCGTTGCCGCGCCGGCGGCGCTACCGTTGTTGGACATGGACAAGCTGAACGTCGATCCGGCAATCGCCCAGCAGTTCGCCCAACTGGCGGCCGGATTTGACGCCGCAAGAATCGAGGCGCGTCTGGCGCAGCTCGAGCGGACGATGTCCACTACGCTGGCGCTGATGAGCCAGATCGTGTCGGCCTCGACTGATCAGAATGAAAAGGATGAGGCCGCGAAATGACGGAGTCCGCCGTGACCCCGGTGATCTGCATCGTCGGCGCTCGCCCAAATTACATGAAAATGGCGCCGATCATGCGTGCCTTTGCGGCGCATTCTCCCGCGATTCCAACGCTGTTGGTGCATACCGGCCAACACTATGATGCGGCGATGAATGATCGACTGTTCACCGATCTGGAACTGCCCCGAGCGGACATCAATCTGGAAGTGGGCTCGGCCTCGCACGCGGTGCAGACCGCCGAGGTGATGAAGCGATTTGAACCCGTGATCGAAGCCCATGGTGCGCGCGCCGTGCTGGTGGTGGGCGACGTGAATTCAACGCTTGCCTGCGCGCTTGTTGCGGCCAAGCGTCACGTGCCGGTGATCCATGTCGAGGCCGGATTGCGCAGTGGTGATCGGCGCATGCCTGAGGAGGTCAATCGTGTCCTCACCGACCAGATCTCCGACATTCTCTACACTACCGAGCGGTCGGCGCACGACAACCTGGCGCGAGAGGGGATTGATCCCGCACGGGCGGTGTTTGTCGGCAACGTCATGATCGACACCCTGATGGCCAACCAGAAGAAGGCCGTCGCGCCCGAGGCCCTGGTGGCGCAGGCAGGGCTGGATCCGCAGCGTATCCGCGCCGGTTTCGGCGTGGTGACCTTGCATCGTCCGTCCAATGTGGACGATCCGGCCATGCTGCGCCGTTTGATCGAAACCTTGCATGTGGTCAGCCAGAAATTGCCGCTGGTTTTTGCCTTGCACCCGCGAACCCGCAAGAATATTGAGGCGCACGGGCTGTCTGCCTTGCTCGACGCCCCCGGTTTTCTCGTGCTGCCACCGCAGGGCTACCTCGAAATGCTGGGCCTGATGGCCAGCGCGCGTCTTGTGCTGACCGATTCCGGCGGTATTCAGGAAGAAACGACCGCGCTCGGCGTACCGTGCCTGACCATGCGGGAAAGCACTGAACGTCCGATTACGGTCACCGAGGGCACCAATACCATCGTCGCGGGTGACGCAAAAGCGATCATCGACGGCGTGGATGCCATTCTCGCTGGTGGTGGGAAGGGCGGCCGGATTCCCGAAGGTTGGGACGGATGTGCAGCAGAGCGCATCGCGGCGCATCTGTCCGCTTGGCTGGTCGAGCGCGAAGCGCAGGCGGTGGCCGGGTTGCCTGCATGAGTATCGTCAACGCGCTGACCATCGACGTGGAGGACTACTTCCAGGTCTCAGCCCTCGCGCCGCATTTTCCGCGCCGGCAGTGGGATACCGTCCCGTGCCGTGTTGAGCGCAATGTGGATCTGATCCTGTCCTTGCTTCACGAATATGGCGCCAAAGGCACCTTTTTTACCTTGGGCTGGATCGCTGAGCGCTATCCGCATCTGGTGCGTCTGATCGCCATGGAAGGGCACGAAGTGGCCAGTCATGGCTATGCCCATCAGCGGGCGAGTGATCAAACGCCGGACGCTTTCGGCGCGGATATTCGCCTCGCAAAATCGGTACTGGAGGATATTGCGGGCACCGAAGTCAAGGGCTACCGCGCACCGAGTTTTTCGATTGGTGAGAGCAACCCCTGGGCGCATGACCGCATCGCCGAGGCCGGCTACCTGTATAGCTCCAGCGTCTATCCGGTCAAGCACGATCACTACGGTGTTCCGAATGCGCCGCGCTTTCCGTATCGGCTTGAGAGCGGTCTGATCGAGATGCCGATCACCACCGTTCGCTACCTTGGGCGCAATCTGCCGGCCGGCGGTGGTGGCTATTTTCGCCTGCTGCCGTATTCGGCATCGCGGTGGTTGATCCGTCGGGTCAATGAGCAAGAGCGGCGTTCGGCGATGTTCTACTTTCATCCCTGGGAGGTCGATCCGGGCCAGCCGGTGGTGCAGGGAACGACCTTGAAGACCCGCTTTCGCCATTACGTCAATTTGTCACGTACCGAGGGCAGACTGCGTCAGTTGATGTCCGATTTTTCCTGGGGACGCATGGACGAGGTCTTCCTCGACGCGGCGTAAGCCCTCGATTACGGAATGTCATGTCACACCCCGATCTAACGATTCACCATTTGACCGAGAGCGACCACGCTGCGTGGGACGCCTTCGTGTTCAAGTGCCCCGACGCCACGTTTTTTCATCAAGCCGCCTGGCAGGGGCTGATGGAGGACGTGTTCGGTCATCGCACCCATTTTCTCTATGCGCGCCGAGGCGGCGAGATTGTCGCTGTTTTGCCGCTCGCGGAAGTCCAGAGCCGCCTGTTTGGCCATTCACTGACATCGCTGCCGTTTTGCGTCTACGGCGGGGTTGTTGGCGAGGCCACTGCGGTGCCCCTGCTGGAAGCTGAGGCCGAGCGCATCGCGCTGGCGCGGGGTGTTCAGCATCTCGAGTATCGTAATCTGGTCGCCCGCCACACCGACTGGCCGCGACAGGATCTGTACGTGACGTTCCGAAAGGCACTCGACCCGGATGTCGAGGCGAATTTGGCGGCGGTGCCGCGAAAACAACGGGCGATGGTGCGAAAGGGCATCAAGAACGGATTGATCAGTCATATCGACCCGGATGTTGACCGGTTCTTCGCGCTGTATGCCGACAATGTGCGGCGCCATGGTACGCCTGCATTGCCCAAGCGCTTTTTTGCGTCGCTGCAAGAACGCTTCGGCGAACAATGCGAGGTCCTGACGGTGACGAGTCCGGAGGGTAAGACGCTGTCGAGCGTACTGAGCTTCTACTTCCGGGATGAAGTCTTGCCGTACTATGCCGGCGACGACCTGGCCGCGCGTAGCCTCGCGGCCAATGATTTCAAATACTGGGCCCTCATGCAGCAAGCCTGTGGTCGCGGGGCTCGCCTGTTTGACTACGGGCGCAGCAAGATTGGCACCGGCCCTTACAGTTTTAAAAAGAACTGGGGGTTTGAGCCGCAGCCGTTGTCTTACGAATACCGCTTGTACAAGCGTGACGCCGTGCCGCAAAACAATCCCATGAATCCCAAGTACCGGGCCTTCATCGCGATGTGGAAGCGCTTACCCTTGCCCGTGGCCAATGCACTCGGCCCCTACATCGTGCGGAACCTGGGCTGAGCATGGATAAACCGCCACTGCTCTATCTGGTCCATCGCATTCCGTACCCGCCCAACAAGGGCGACAAGCTGCGGTCGTTTCACATATTGCGACACTTGGCGAATCACTATCGAGTGTTTCTGGCGACGTTTGTTGATCACCCGGATGATTGGCGCCACGTGCAGGCTTTGAATCAGTGGTGTGCGGGCGTTCATGCGGTTCGGCTGAATCCGAAGCTCGGTCGGCTGCGCAGCCTGCGGGCACTTGCGAGCGGCGACGCGCTCAGCGTGCCCTATTACCTTGATGCCGGTATGGCTGCCTGGGTGCGGGAAGTTGTTGCGCGCGAAAGAATTCGCAAGGCCGTCGTTTTCTCCGGCCCGATGGCGCAGTATCTCGCCGACTTGTCGCTGGACAGAACGGTAATCGATTTTTGTGACGTAGATTCAGCGAAATGGACGCAGTACGCGGCCTCGCGCCGAGGGGTGATGGCCTGGCTGTATCGTCGAGAAGGTCGTTTGCTTGGGCAGTTTGAGCGACGCTGGGCGCAGCGTGCGGACGTGTCGAGTTTTGTAACCCGGGCTGAGGCAGACCTCTTTTTGGCTGAGGCGCCGCAACTGGCTGATCGTGTGTTGGCCATCGAGAATGGTGTCGACGCTGAGGTGTTTTCGCCAGCAAATGGCGGTGAGCGACCGTATTCTGATGGAACGCCCAATATCGTTTTTGCCGGCGCGATGGACTACTGGCCCAATGTTGATGCGGCCACCTGGTTTGTTGCCGAGGTGATGCCGCGGATATGGGCGAAGTGGCCGGCGGCCTGTTTCACCATTGTTGGCATGAATCCGACGCCCGAGGTTCGCGCCCTGGCCGTGCCAGCGCGTGTCGTCGTGACAGGTACGGTACCCGACGTGCGACCCTACGTGCATCACGCCGATGTGGCGGTGGCGCCCCTCCGGGTGGCCCGAGGCATTCAGAACAAGGTGCTGGAGGCGATGTCGATGGGGCGTCCAGTCGTCGTGTCTGCGGCGTCGGCGAAGGGGTTGCGCGGAGAAGCCGGTGTTAGCCACGAGATCGCGGAGTTACCCGATGATTACGTTGAGGCCATCAGCCGTTGTCTCAGGCCAGAGGTCGGTAAGGCGATGGGGCTGGCTGCGCGCCAGATTGTGCTTGAGCAGTACGCATGGGATGCTCACTTGAAAGCCATCCCTCAGGCTTTGTCTGCCTTGAATGAGAAGAAAAATCAGGCGGTGCACGCATGAGTACGATGCCGCGTCCAGTCGCGCTGGGGGTGTTCCCCGCGGGTATGTTGCCAGTGGTTGGAACAATACTTGGTGTGTTACTGATTTGGGCCGCCGCCTATCTGCCGTCGATTCTCGACATGGCGGCCATTTGGTCGCGCTCGGATACGTTTGCACATGGTTATGTCGTGCTGCCGATTTCGATCTATCTGATATGGATACGGCGTGCTGGCCTTGTCGGACGACGGCCCCAGCCGGCACTGTTGGTGTTGCCCCTGTTGCTGCTGGTGGTGGTTGCATGGGTGCTTGGAAAATTGACCAGTATCGCGGCACTGGAGCATCTGTCTGCGGTGGCGGTGTTGGTTGTCGGCTTGTGGTGCGCCTTGGGCCATCGCCTGTTCCGTGATCTGGCGTTTCCATTGTGTTTTCTGATGTTCATGGCGCCTGTGGGCGAATTTCTGGTGCCGGTGCTGATGCATTACACCGCTGAGTTTGCGGTGGCAGCGGTGCGTATGTCGGGCGTGCCGGTCTATCAAGAAGGTCTCCAGTTCGTATTGCCAAATGGACGCTGGTCGGTGGTCGAGGCGTGCAGCGGGATTCGCTATCTGATTGCCTCGTTCATGGTCGGTACGCTTTACGCCTATCTCAATTACCAAAGCCTGAGCAAGCGGCTGTGGTTCGCGTTGGTGGCTTTACTGATCCCGATCGTGGCAAATTGGCTACGCGCCTACATGATCGTCATGCTTGGCTACCTCAGTGACAATCGGCTTGCGGCCGGGGTGGATCACTTGATCTATGGCTGGGTGTTTTTCGGCGTTGTGATTCTTGCGATGTTTTGGCTCGGGAATCGCTGGCGTGAAGCTGAACCAGACTACGGTCTGGTGGTGCCTGATGCTGGCGTGCGATTCGGCGGTGGCCGAATGACAATCTCCTTCGTGGTTTTGATTTCAGCCTTGGTGATGGGCCCCGCGCTTGGTGCCTGGTTGAAGCCAGTAGAGCGGTCCGTTGACGTTTCTCTTGGGCACCCGGAGGCGGCGGCGAACTGGCAGGCAAGCGATGAGCCCTTGGTCGCGTTTCGGCCCGCGTTTGCAGGGTTTCGGGCTCAGAGCAACGGGCGTTACATGAGCACTGGCGGGGATGTTGGCTTGTATGTCGCATTTTATGCTGAGCAAGTCGCTGGTCACGAAATGCTCAGTTCGGACAATCAGATTGTTCAGGGTGAAAAGTCGCCTTGGTATGTGGTTGCGACCGCCATCGAAGACAGTCCGGTTGGAAAGGTGCGTTACGAGCGCCTGAATGGACCGGAAGGGCCGCTGCATGTGTGGCGGTGGTACCAGATTGCTGATGAGGTGCTGATTGGCCGGATTCAGGCCAAGCTCCAGTTGTCATGGGCAAGACTTGCCAGGGATGGCGATGCCAGTGCTCACGTGGTGTTGATGGTTAAAGACGACACCGCCGAGCACGCGCGCGAACGTGCGATGGCGTTCATGAAGGATCATCGATTGGCCTTGAATGCTGTGCTAGCAGCAGCGGCCACAGAGGCCGCGCGGTGAGTGCTGTCGATGTGCCATTGGTGGCACACATTGTGCACAGCTTTCGTATCGGCGGTCTGGAGAATGGGGTTGTTAACCTCATTAACCGGATGCCGGCATCGCGCTATCGGCATGTGGTTATTGCGCTTACCGAGTGCGACCCCGCTTTTTGCTCACGGGTGACTCGCGACGATGTGCATTTTATTTCGCTGAAGCTCCCGCCCGGCCATGGTGCGCGGCACTATTGGCGTGTCTTTCAGCTACTCCGAAATCTGCGTCCGACGGTTGTACATACGCGGAATCTGGCCGCTTTGGAGATGGTCGTGCCAGCGTGGGCAGCGCGGGTGCCGGTCAGAGTTCATGGAGAGCACGGTTGGGATACCGGCGATCCTGGCGGTGTGTCGAAGAAATATCGGTTTTTGCGGCGCCTGTACGCGCCCTTCGTGACACATTACATTGCGCTGTCAGTACAGCTTTCGTCATATTTGACGCAAGCGATTGGCGTCGGCGACGCACGTTTGACTCGAATATGTAATGGTGTCGACGCGACTCGATTCTTGCCTGCAGTCTCCAGGCGTAACGTTGCACCGGTCGGCTTCGAGACCGAGGCGTCTGTTGTTTTTGGTACGGTTGGACGACTCCAGGCAGTGAAAGACCAGGTCACTCTGGTGCGCGCGTTCGGGCTGTGGCTAGCCGATGATACTGATGCCCGCGCCAAGGCTCGGCTAGTGATCATTGGCGATGGCCCTCAGCGAGGCGAAGTAGAAGCGGCTATTGTCTCCGCCGGTGTGCAGGCGCAAGTGTGGCTTGCCGGAGCGCGAGATGATGTGCCGCGGTTGTTGCAGGGAATGGATGTGTTTGTGCTTCCGTCGAAGGCAGAAGGCATCTCTAACACCTTGCTTGAAGCCATGGCCTCTGGCTTGCCCGTTATTGCAACGGATGTTGGTGGAAACGCTGAACTGGTGGTGGCGAATGAAACGGGTGAACTCGTGCCACCCGAAGATCCGGCCGCGATGGCTCAAGCGATGCAGGGTTTGTTTCGCGACCCCGAGCGCCGATTGGCTCAGCGCTTGGCGGCGCGGCGGCGAGTTGAAGCGGAGTTCAGTCTCACTGCCATGGTGGATCGATATATGGCGGTTTACGACACTATGTTGGCACGCGCAGGTCGATCCCCGGCCGCGTCGGACTGACGAAGCAACGGAAACGAGTTATGTGCGGCATTGCCGGTCTGTTTGATCTGGAAGGACGTCGGGATTTTTCGCGAGACCTCGTCACGCGCATGAGCGACGTGCAATACCATCGCGGTCCGGACGAAGGTGGTTATCACTTTGAGCCGGGCGTTGCGCTGGCCCATCGCCGTCTGTCGATCATCGACTTGGCGACCGGCCAGCAACCGCTGTTTAACGAAGATCACACCGTCGCTGTGGTCTTCAACGGCGAGATCTACAACTATCAGTCTCTTGTCCCCGAACTTCAGGCGCTGGGCCATGTGTTTCGCACGCACAGCGACACCGAAGTCATCGTTCATGCGTGGGAGGCGTGGGGCGAGGCCTGCGTCGAGCGCTTTCGCGGCATGTTTGCCTTCGCGCTGTGGGATCGCAACCGGCAAACCCTTTTTCTGGCCCGCGATCGACTCGGCGTCAAACCCCTGTTCTACGGGGTGATGAAAGATGGCAGCTTTGCCTTTGGCTCCGAGCTCAAAGTGCTGATGGCGCACCCCGGGCTGGATCGACGCATCGATCCGCTGGCGGTCGAAGAGTATTTTGCGTTGGGTTATGCGGCTGAGCCACGCACGATTTTCAAGGGCGCAGCCAAGCTCGATCCCGGTCACACATTAACCCTCCGGCGCGGCCAGCCGATCCCGGCGAGTCGGCCCTACTGGGATGTCCGTTTTACGCTCGACAACCCGATCAGCCTGGATGATGCGGTGGCCGAGCTGAATGAGCGGCTGCATGAATCCATCCGCTTGCGCATGATTTCCGAAGTGCCGCTGGGCGCTTTTCTCTCCGGCGGGGTGGATTCGAGCGCCGTGGTGGCGACCATGGCAGATCTATCGTCCGGGCCGGTCAATACCTGCTCGATTGGCTTTGATGACCCGGCGTTCAACGAATCCGAGTTTGCCAAGATGGTGGCCGATCGCTACCACACCAATCACCACACCGAGACCGTCATGTCCGACGATTTCGACCTGATCGACAAGCTCTCCGCGCTGTACGACGAGCCCTATGCCGACAGCTCTGCCATCCCGACCTATCGGGTGTGCGAACTCGCGCGCAAGCATGTCACTGTCGCCTTGTCGGGCGATGGCGGTGACGAGAGCTTTGGCGGCTATCGCCGCTACCGTCTGCACATGATGGAGCAGCGCATGCGCGACGCGATGCCGCTGGGACTGCGTCGGCCGCTGTTCGGCGCGCTCGGTTACGCCTATCCCAAGGCCGACTGGGCGCCGCGCATGTTCCGCGCCAAGACCACCTTTCAGGCCCTCGCGCGGGATTCGGTCGAGGCCTATTTCCATTCGGTATCCATTTTGCGCAACGATCTGCGCAGTCAGGTGTTTTCCGATAGTTTCAAGCGCGAGTTGGGCGGTTACAACGCGCTGGAAGTGTTCCGTCGCCATGCCGGCAACGCCCAGACCGACGACTCGCTGGCGCAGATTCAGTATCTCGATCTCAAGACCTATCTGGTGGGCGATATCAACACCAAGGTCGATCGCGCCAGCATGGCTCACTCGCTTGAGGTGCGCGAACCTTTGATGGATCACCCGCTGGTCGAGTGGCTTGCCGGTCTGCCCAACGATCTGAAAATCCGCGGACAAGAGGGCAAATTCCTGTTCAAGAAATCCCTCGAACCGGTGCTGCCGAATGATGTGCTCTATCGTCCGAAAATGGGCTTTGCCGTGCCGCTGGCACGCTGGTTCCGTGGTCCGCTCAAAGACCGGGTTCGCGAACGATTGATGGGCGACGTGATGGCGGATTCCGGTGTGTTCGACATGGCGACGCTGAAACGTATGCTGGATGACCACCAGTCCGGGCGCCGGGATTACAGTGCGCCGTTGTGGACCTTGATGATGTTTGAGTCTTTCTTGCGCGGGGGCGGTGCTTCGATTGATAGGAGCGAACTCTGATGGAATTAGCTACGAATACTAAAATGATTCCAAGAGTAATGTTCTATGTTCCGGGTGGAGGATTTCAACTAGAGTCATATATGTTGATAAATAAGCTCCATGGAGTTGAGCTGATACTTATTCTTCCAAAAGATTCAGTATTGTCGCCTTGGATGAATCGCTATGAAATTCATCGCGTCGATGCGTTGGGAACGCGGGCAAATAGTAGTTTATTGAAAGTGGGATGGAGAAGCGTAAGAAATTTTCTTAAGAGTCTCCTGTTGATTAGAAAGATTAGGCCGGATTTTTTAGTTTGTATTGGATCCTCGATATGCATTCCTGGGTTTTGTGCGGCAAGGTTGGCAGGAGTGCGGAGAGTATACATTGAGAGTGTCGCGCGGACAGACTCTCATTCGTCGACAGGGTCGTTCGTTAAGCGCTTTGGTTTGGCGTCACGCTACTATGTGCAGTGGCCAGGGCAAGCTGATGATCGTGGAGAGAGATTGTACCGGGGTACGGTCCTATGATTTTCGTTACGGTTGGTACAACTCATTTTGATCCATTGATAGAAGTGGTGGATACATTGGTTGCCGATGGCCAACTCGCTGGGCCGATTATTTTTCAAATCGGATCTGGTCGGTACGAACCGAAGAACGGAAGTTTTTTTCGTTTTAAGCCGAGTATCGACGAAGAGCTTGATGCAGCGGATCTTGTAATTACCCATGGTGGAATTACAGTGCTATCGCTTCTTGCGCAACGAAAGCGTTTCGTTGCGGTAGCTAATACTGCGCTGGCCGATGATCATCAGACGCACTATCTTGCTTTTTTGGAGAAACAGTCAACTATAGTTTGGACCAATGATTTAGGCGCTATTGGGGAGTGTGTTGCTGGAGTGTTGGATAGTGAGCCGGCACGTTTAGAGGCCCCATCCTTAGTGTCGGATTTGTTGGAGTATTTTGGTGTTGTCACCAATGAATCATGAGCGTTGTAGCAACTGGCAGGAAATGACAATGCGAAAGTCAATGTAAAGGTTTTCGTGTTGATTTTGATCCGCGTTGCTCCCAACAAAGTTGATTGATGTGTAGTTTTGCTTACTAATTGATCCACGTCTTTACGGACATATTTAACGGTGGCGGGTTGGTGGCGTATGCGGATGCAACAAATTACGCTACCCTGATTCCCCGATAGCAGCGATTGTTTTCCGGGTATGAAAACGCTTCACATCCTAGATCACTCCATTCCCTTGCACAGCGGTTACACCTTTCGCACAGCCAACTTGCTGCGCGAGCAACGTGCGCTTGGCTGGGAAACTCATCACCTGACCTCGCCGAAGCAGGGGGCTTGCAGCGCAGCGTCCGAAGAAGTGGACGGCCTGCTGTTTCATCGCACGCCCGTGCCCGCCATGCAGTGGCCCGTGGTGGGTGAAATGGCGTTGATGAAAGCCACCGAGCAGCGACTTGACGCTTTGGTGGCGCAGATTCGGCCAGATGTTCTGCACGCGCATTCGCCGGTGCTCAATGCATTGCCTGCCTTGCGCGTGGGCCGCCGTCATGGCATTCCGGTGGTCTATGAGGTGCGCGCCTTCTGGGAAGACGCGGCGGTGGATCACGGCTCGACCCACGAGGGTAGTGTGCGCTATCGGCTGACGCGGGCGCTCGAGACCTATGCGCTGCGCAATGTCGACCATGTGTTCACTATCTGCGAAGGCTTGCGCAAGGACATCGTCGGGCGGGGGATTCCGGCAGGCAAAGTGACCGTGATTCCCAATGCGGTCGATGTCACCCAGTTTCAACCCTGTGGCGTACCCGATGCCGCTCTGAAGGCGGAGCTTGGGCTCGACGGCTGTGATGTCGTCGGGTTTATCGGTTCCTTCTATGCCTATGAAGGCCTCGATCTGTTGCTGGATGCGTTTCCCCGGATGCTTGTCCAGCGCCCGAATCTGCGCTTGTTGCTGGTCGGTGGTGGCTCCCAGGAGGACCGTTTGCGCGCTCAGGCGGCGGCTTTGGGTGTTGCCGACAAGGTGATCATGCCGGGCCGGGTGCCGCACAGCGAGGTCAAGCGCTACTACGATCTTATCGATGTGCTGGCCTATCCGCGCCATGCCATGCGCCTGACTGAGCTGGTGACGCCGCTCAAGCCGCTGGAGGCGATGGCGCAGGGGCGGATCTTTGTCGCGTCGGATGTCGGCGGTCATCGCGAGCTGATTCGCGACGGTGAAACCGGCGTGTTGTTCCCGGCGGGCGACGCGGGTGCGCTGTCCGATGCGATCTGCGCGCTATTCGATCGCCGTGATCAATGGAGCGCGATGAGCGTGGCCGGTCGGCAGTTTGTGGAAGAGGTTCGCAACTGGAAGAACAGCGTGGCGAATTACATCCCGGTCTATGGTCGTCTGGCCGGCGCTGACGTTGCATGAGCTTCAAGTCTTTGCGTCTCGTTTTGGTTGGACCCTTGCCGCCGCCTGCCGGTGGCATGGCCAATCAGACCCGTCAGCTGGCCGAATTGTTGCGCAGCGAAGGTGCGCGGGTCACGGTGGTGCAGACCAATGCGGCCTATCGCCCCCAATGGGCTGGTCGACTGCCAGGCGTTCGCGCGGCGTTTCGTCTGGTGCCGTATCTCGTTGATCTGTGGCGTGCCTGCGGCCAGGGGCGCTTGATGCATCTGATGGCAAATTCCGGCTGGTCGTGGCACTTGTTTGCGGTGCCCGCGATTGTCGTGGCCCGCTTGCGCGGGGTGCCTGTCGTTGTGAATTATCGCGGTGGTGAAGCCGGAAGCTTTCTGAGCGGATCGGCCGGTGTTGTGCGCCTGGCCATGCGCCATGTGGCGGCGCTGGCCCTGCCGTCGGGTTATCTGCAGGCGGTATTCCAAGGCTACGGCATGGCGGGCGAGATCGTGCCGAACATCATCGATCTTCAGCGTTTTCGCCCGTCTGGCGCGCCGGTCGCTGGCGCGGCGGCTCACATTGTGGTCGCGAGAAATCTTGAGACGATTTACGGCATCGACGTGGCACTGCAGGCCTTTGCGCAGATTCGCCAGTCAGTGCCTTTGGCGACGCTGTCGGTGGCTGGAACCGGGCCGCAGTTGGCCAGTTTGCAGGCACAGTCCGAGGCGCTGGGGATTGCCTCCGCCGTGCGATTTACCGGCCGACTGGATCGGGATGAGATGGCCGATCTTTATCGCTCGGCGGATGTCATGATCAATGCCAGCCGGGTCGACAACATGCCCAATTCGGTACTCGAGGCGCTGGCCAGTGGCGTGGCCGTGGTGTCGACCGACGTGGGTGGCGTGCCGCATATCGTCGAGCACGAAAAGACCGCACTGCTGGTGCCGCCCGATGCGCCGGAAGCGATGGCGCAAGCGGTCGTCCGCCTGCTGGAGGACGCGGCCTTGCGAAAGCGACTGGTCGAGGCTGGCCTTGCTGATGTGGTGCGCTATCAGTGGGCATCGGTCAGTGCGCAGTGGCTGGCGGTGTATCGACGGGCCTTGGGTGGTTTGCCGGAGGTCGATTCTTCGGTGGAGGGCGCGCGGTCATGAGTGTCTACACGCGATTTGTGTCTCAGGCGGTGTTTCCCTTGCAGGAGCGGCTCAAGAAACACGACACCGTGCGCGTGCGCCGCGCCATGGAGGCGTCCCAATGGTGGCCAGCGGCGCAACTCGAGGCTTTTCAACGCGATCGTCTCCGGGCGTTTCTGTCGGATGTTGGCGCGCATGTTCCGTACTATCGGCAGGTCTTCTCGGATGCGGGATTTGACCCGGCCAAGATCAGCCGGGTGGCCGACCTGCAGCGATTGCCCTTCCTGACCAAGCCGCTCATTCGCGCCAACACCGAGGCCTTGCGCGCCGACGATGCGCGTGCTCTGGCGCGTTTTAATACCGGTGGCTCCAGCGGCGAACCATTGATATTTTTCATCGGCGATGAGCGAGTGACTCACGATGTGGCGGCCAAATGGCGCGCTACGCGATGGTGGGATGTCGATATCGGCGATCGCGAGATTGTTGTTTGGGGTTCGCCGATTGAACTGGGGGCGCAGGACCGGGTGCGTCAGTTCCGCGATGCACTGATGCGTACCGAGTTGATGCCGGCGTTTGAAATGTCGGAGACGAAGCTCGACGGTTTTGTGGCTCGCATTCGCGCGCGACGCCCCGCCATGTTGTTTGGCTATCCGTCAGCGATCAGCCATATTGCCCGGCATGCCGAAAAGCGGGGCATCCGGCTGGACGATCTGGGTGTTCGGGTGGTGTTTGTGACCTCGGAGCGCTTGTACGATGACCAGCGTGAAAGCATCGAACGATTGTTCGGCTGTCCGGTGGCCAACGGCTACGGCGGTCGCGACGCTGGCTTTATTGCGCATCAGTGCCCGTCGGGCAGCATGCACATCACGGCCGAAGATATTGTCGTCGAGATCGTCGACGCGTCGGGCCAGGTGCTGCCGTCAGGGCAGTCCGGTGAAATCGTTGTGACTCATCTGGCGACGCGTGATTTTCCGTTCATCCGCTATCGCACCGGGGATATTGGCGTACTTGATGACACGCCCTGTGCCTGCGGTCGCGGTTTGCCGGTATTGAAAGAAATCCAGGGGCGGAGCACGGATTTTGTCATCGCGCTCGACGGCACCGTGATGCATGGCCTGTCACTGATATATGTATTGCGCGATATTCCTGCCGTGCGAGCGTTCAAGATCATTCAGGAAACGCTGACGCTGACGCGGGTGCAGGTGGAGCCGGGTGAAGGCTTTTCGGACGGGGATGTCGCATTGATTCAATCTGGCCTGCAGGCGCGTCTTGGTGCCTCGGTGGAGATTGTGGTGGAACAGGTGGCGCAAGTCGCGCCGGAGCGCTCTGGCAAGTTCCGCTATGTCATCAGCAAGATTGCAGGGTAGATAGGGTGATGAATACAGGAGTTGCAACGTGCGGGATCTGATCGTTACCGCGTTGTTTGTTTTTGGGGCGCTTGTGGCGCTTAAGCGGCCGTATTACGGTGCGTTGCTATGGGTCTGGATCGGCTTGATGAACCCCCACCGTCTGGGTTGGGGTTTTGCTTATGACCTGCCTTTTGCCATGGCCTCAGTGGTCATCATCGCATTGGGGATGTTGTTCTCGATGCGCGCGATCCGCTGGCAAACCGGCGGACCCGCCGTTGTACTGATTTTGATGATTTTGTGGATGACACTGACGTCGTTTACCGCGATTTTGCCCGAACCCAGCCAGACCAAGCTCATTGATGTGCTCAAGGTGCTGGGAATGACCTTGGTCGTTGGTGCGCTCGTGGCGAGTCGCGAGCAAATTGTCGGACTGATCTGGGTGGTCGTGGGGTCTATTGCATTTTTTGGTGTCAAGGGCGGCATCTTTACCCTGACAACGGGCGGTGAGTTCCGCGTGTGGGGGCCCCCATCAAGTCTGGTGCAGGGGAACAATGAACTCGCACTGGCATTGATTATCTCTATTCCACTGCTTTATTTTCTGGCGAAACAGGCGACGCTGGCGCGTGAGTTTGTACTGGTTAGCCGAATTCCCGAAAAATGGTTGACCCGCGGTCTGATGGTGTCAATTTTATTATGTGCGGTCGCGGCGATTGGAAGTCACTCACGCGGCGCGTTGCTGGCGATCATCGCGATGGCGTCGATGATGTGGTGGCGCAGCCGGTCGAAGGTGGCGATGGGATTCTTGTTTCTGGCCTTGACCCCGGCGATTCTGATGTTGATGCCAGAAGAGTGGTTTTCCCGTATGGAAACCATCGAAACCTATGAAGAGGATTTGTCGGCGTTGGGTCGGATCAACGCCTGGCATATGGCCATCAATATCGCGAACGATCGCATTTTCGGCGCGGGTTTTGCTACGGCTTCGCCGGTGGTTTTCAACGCTTACGCGCCGAATCCAGACTGGGTTCTGGTGGCACACAGTATTTATTTTCAGATCCTTGGCGACCACGGCTACATCGGTTTGGGGCTATACCTGCTTTTCTGGATCCTGACCTACCGCGTGGCCGGCCGTTTGGCAGCGATGGAAGGGCGTGGTGCCCGCTTCGAGTGGGTTGCCATGCTCGGCAACATGACCAAGGTGAGCCTGGTCGGATTTGCGGTCGGGGGCGCCTTCCTGAGTCTCGCCTACTGGGACATGCCGTTCTACCTGATGATTATCCTGCTTGCGACGGAGCGCTATGTGAAAGAGGTGCTGGTCAAGGCGCCTGAAGACGTGGTGCCTTCTGCTGAGGTGGGAAATGGTGAGACGCCATCTCATCAACGCGCCTCGTCAGTAGTGAGCGGTTGAGATCCGCCATGTTGATGCGACCGGCATTTCATCTGGCCAGCACCCGGGGCGGCAATGCCCGCTTGAGCATTTTTGTCTTTCATCGGGTATTGCCGACGCCTGACCCCTTATTTCCGGCCGAAGTGGATGTTGCAGCGTTTGATCGGATGCTGGGCTGGATTTGCCGCTGGTTTCGGGTTGTCCCGCTCGCCGAGGGCATTGACCTAATGCGGCGGGGTGACCTGCCGGCTCGGGCGGCCGCCATTACCTTTGATGATGGCTACGCGGATAACCTCACCCATGCGCTGCCGATCCTTCAGCGACATGGCGCGTCGGCGACGTTGTTTGTGGCGACCGGGTTCCTGGATGGTGGCCGCATGTGGAACGATACGGTGATTGAATCGGTACGTCGTACGCCACTCGCTCAACTAGATCTGTCCGCGATCGGTCTCGGCGTGATCGCGACCGGGACGATTGCCGAAAAGCGCCAAGCGATTGACTACCTGATTCCGCGCACCAAGCACCTCCCGGCCGATTCGCGTCAAGCGCAGGTGGCGGCGATTGCCAATGCCTCGCAAGCGATGTTGCCAGATGATTTGATGATGCGCTCGGATCAGCTCCAGGCATGGCATCGGGCCGGCATGGGGGTGGGGGCGCATACCGTGACGCATCCCATTCTTGCGACCACCGAGCTGGATTCGGCGCGACAAGAGATGGCTGACAGCAAGACCCAGCTTGAAGCCTTGCTCGGCGAGCGCATTGGCTTGTTTGCCTATCCGAACGGAAAACCCGAGCAAGACTATCGCTCAGAGCATGCCAGGCTGGCGGCCGAGCTGGGGTTTGATGCCGCCGTGGCAACGGTTTGGGGCGCCGCCACGCGCGATAGCGACGTGTTTCAACTCCCGCGTTTCACGCCGTGGGACCGAACGAAATATCGTTTCGGTCTAAGGCTTCTACAGAATCTGTTGTCGAGCTGAGCCTTCAGGGGAAGAACGGAAACACCCGCGGCACCAGCAGTAAAACCACGGTTCCATAGACCAGCGCGACCGGTGTGCCGGTGCGCACAAAATCCATCACCCGGTAGCGCCCTGGCGAATAGACCATCAGGTGGGTTTGATAGCCGAAGGGGATCAGGAAGCCGGCGCTGGCGCCATAGGCCACCAGCATCACAAACGGGGTGGGGTCGGCTCCGAAGGCGTGGGCGGTCGACAGCGCAATAGGGAAGGCCAGCGCGGCGGCAGCGTTGTTGGTGACCACCTCGGTGAGGATCACCGTCATCAGATAGATGCCGATGAACGCGCCCCACACGCCCAGATCGCCAAAGACATGGGCGACAAAGTCCGAGATGATGGCCGCGCCACCCGAGGATTCGAGCACGCGCGCGATGGCCAGGGCGGCGCCGATGACCAGAATCAGTTCGAACGGGAATCGCCGGCGAATCTCGGCCATCGAGAGCAGTCCGCTGGCCAGAAAGGCGCCAAGCAAGAGCAGCAGCCCGGCAAACAGAGGCAGCACGTTGGTCGCGGCGGCGATGATCACACTGGCGAATCCGCCGACCACCCAACGGGTTTGCGGTTGCGTGAGCTTGGGGTGCAGCGGGGCGCCGCCCACGCGATGAAAGTTGCGCGCCAGATTGCGGTGCTGGGCAAAATCGGCGCCAGCGGCCAATAACAGGGCGTCTCCGACCCGGAGCGGTATCCGGCCCAGCTGCCCGGTCAGGCGTTTATCGCCGCGGCGGATGCCGACCACGCCCGCGTCGAACATGGTGCGGAAGTCGACCTCGCGCAAGGTCCGGTTGGCCAACTCCGAATCACTGGAAATAACGACTTCGACGAGGTTGGAGCGCAAGAGATCGTCTGCGCGCGTGCCAAACACTTGCAAGCCGGGGAAGCGGTCGATGACCTGCATTTTCTCGACTTCGCCGGTGAAGATCAGCACATCGTCGGCATGCAGGATTTCTTCGGGTGATACCGGAGAGATGAGTCGCCCGCCCCGAACGATTTCAACCAGAAACAGCCCGTCGAGGTTGCGCAGGCGGTTGGCCTCAATGCTGCGACCGATGAGGGGCGAGCCGGCTGTCAGTCGGGCCTCCAGAAAATAGGCTTGGCGCGGGCCACCGTCGTCGCCGGTGCGCACGGGTAGCCAGCGGGCGACGAGCGTCAGACAGACAATGCACGCCAAGGCCACGGGCACGCCGACGGTGGTCATTTGAAACATCGAAATCGATGGCAGGCCAGCGCGCTCGGCGAAGGAATTGACGACCAGGTTGGTGGAGGTGCCCACCAGCGTGGTGATGCCGCCCAGCACGGCGGCGTAGGACAGCGGCAGCAGCAAGCGCGATGCGGGGTGATGGCGCTGGCGGGTGATGGTGCCCAGCAAGGTGCTGACCACGGCGGTGTTGTTGAGAAAGGCAGAGCAGGCCGCGGTGATCAGACACATGCGGAAGGTGGCGAGGCGTTCGCCGCCCTTGAGGAGCGTCTCCGAGAAGCGCTCGATGAGCGGCGCGCGTTCCAGTACCAGCGAGATCAGCAGCAGCAACAGCAAGACGGCCAGCCCGGGGTTGGCGTAGCTCTCAAGAAGCTCGCGCTCGCTGATCAAGCCCAGCAGATGGTAGCCACCGGCCCAGCCGCAGAACAGCAGCGCGGGTGACAGGCGGCCATGCACCAGCAGCGCGACCAGCAGGGCAAGTGAGAGCAGAACCCAGGTGGCGGTCATGAAGGGGCGTTGTGCCGGTCAGGCTGCCGCGCCCGCGGCGACAAAATGCGGATTGGCGAAATCGGGCTTGCCATAGGTCAGCGGCGTGTCGTCGGTTCGGGTGAGTCGCCCGCCCGCCGCTGACAGGACCGCATGGCCCGCGGCGATATCCCATTCCATCGTGCGGCCAAGACGTGGGTAGAGATCGGCCTCGCCGGCGGCGACCAGGCAGATCTTGAGCGATGAACCGGCACCGCGCAGTTCGGCGACCTTGCGTCCGGCCAGGAAAATGTCGAGCGCGGTGGCGTCGCCATGTGATCGGCTGGCGACAACGGTGAGGCCTTCGGGCGGTGCACTGCGCACCGAAATTGGTCGGCGCCCGTTAGCGTCCTCGATGAAAGCGCCGTGGCCGACCGCGCCGGCGAACAGGCGGTCCAGCGCGGGTGCCAGAACGACGCCGATGGTCGGCTGGCTGTCTTCTACCAAGGCGATATTGACGGTGAATTCGCCGTTTCGGCTGATGAACTCCTTGGTGCCGTCGAGCGGATCGACCAGCCAGAAACGTGCTCCAACGCTCGGGATCTTGCCCGCGGCGACGGCTTCTTCGGCGACGATGGGCGTGCCGGGCAACAGTGCGGCGAGTGCGGGAAGGATCAGCGCCTCTGCGCGCTGGTCAGCCTCGGTGACGGGAGATTGGTCGGCTTTGCCGCTGACCGAGAAGTCCGTGCCGTAGATTTTCATGATCAGATCGCCCGCATCGCGGACGATGGGTATCAGGCGTTCGAGCAGGGCGAGGCGATCAAGCATTCGGGGACTCCGTGGGCAGGGCAGATGGGGCAGGTTAATGCAGACACGCCATGTTGGTGACGTGGCAGTTAATTATTTAACACTGAGTCAGGCCAAATAAATGTTTAATATATCACCATGCCACTTCGATTGAACGATTCATGCCGCCGCGTTTGACCGGCGATGCGCTGAACCAGGCCCGACGGCGGGCGGTTGAGCTGCGCCGACAGGGGCGGACCCTGGCCGAAGTGTCGGCGGCGACCGGCTTGTCGGTGCCGACCGTTGTTGCCGCGGCGAAAGCGTTTGCGCAGGCCGGTTGGGCGGGCGTGGATGTGCGCCCGCAGGGGCGGCCGGTCGGGAGCGGTCGCGCGATCGATAAGGCGGTCGAAGCCGAGATTCGCGATGCGTTTCTGGTGTGTTCGCCCGAGCGCGCCGGCGAAGCGGGTGGGTTGTGGCAGCACCAGGCGGTGGCCCGCTGGTTGGTGCGTCGCTTTGACATCGACCTGGGTGAGCGCACGGTGGCGCGCTATGTGGCGAGCTGGGGCATTGATCCGCCCGACTGGCAGACTGTTCTTCGCGCGTCGACCAAACACGATGCGCCCGAGCCCCCAGCGCTCGATTCGCGCGCGCGCTTTTGGTGTGGCGAGCAGCGCCTGGACGCGACGCGAACCGTGCTGTTTGCGCGCGGGCCGCGCGGTCGCCTGTATTGGCGCATCGTCGCCGTGCCGCTGCAGGCGCTGGCCGTGGTCGATTTTCTGGAACGGATGTGCACTTTGGCTGGCCGGCCATTGCAGTTGCACTGGGTGGGGGCCGACATCACGCAGGTCGCCTCAGTGGCCGCTTGGCTAGCGGCCAATGCGGCGCGGCTGGTGCTGGTGCGCTATCGCGCGCCCGAGGCGTCCCCGGCAGTATCGTATGATTCGAACAACGCGGCGTTGGCGCAGTTGGCCAGCGACGATCAACACGGTTTTCGCAAGAGGACAGCAATGACATTGACCCATTTGCAACGGCTCGAGGCCGAAAGCATCCACATCATGCGCGAGGTGGTGGCCGAGGCTGACAACCCGGTCATGCTCTATTCGATCGGCAAGGACAGCGCGGTGATGCTGCATCTGGCCATGAAGGCCTTCTACCCGGCCAAGCCGCCGTTTCCGCTGCTGCATGTGGATACGCGCTGGAAGTTTCGCGAGATGTACAGCTTCCGCGACAAGATGGTGAAGGAGCTTGGCCTGGACCTGCGGGTGCATATCAACCCCGAAGGCGTCGAGAAGGACATCAATCCCTTCACGCACGGTTCGGCGATCCACACCGATATCATGAAGACCGAAGGGCTCAAGCAGGCGCTCGATATGTACGGCTTCGACGCGGCCTTTGGCGGCGCCCGGCGCGACGAGGAAAAATCGCGCGCCAAGGAGCGTATCTTCTCCTTCCGCAGTGCGCAGCATCGCTGGGACCCGAAGGTGCAGCGCCCCGAGTTGTGGAAGCTCTACAACGCGCGCAAGCACAAGGGCGAGTCGATGCGGGTGTTTCCGCTGTCGAACTGGACCGAGTTGGACATCTGGCAATACATCTACCTCGAAGACATTCCGATCGTGCCGCTGTACTACTCGGCTGCGCGTCCGGTGGTCGAGCGCGATGGCGCGCTGATCATGGTCGACGACGAACGCATGCCGCTCAAGGCCGGCGAGGTGCCGATGATGCGCAAGGTGCGTTTCCGCACCCTGGGCTGCTATCCGCTGACCGGGGCGGTCGAGTCCGATGCCGACACGCTGCCGGCGATCATCCAGGAAATGTTGCTGACGAAAACCTCGGAGCGCCAGGGCCGGGTGATCGACCACGATTCTGCCGCGTCCATGGAAAAGAAAAAGCAGGAGGGGTATTTCTGATGGCCCCCACGCTCACTTTGTTCGCTGCCCCCCGAGGGGGCTGCGCCCATCCTTGGGGCGGCCCGGCGGATGGTCGGCCGATGCGCCCTTTCGCTCACATTTGTTCGCTGCCCCCCGTGGGGGCTGAAGCCGCCTTTGGGGCGGCCCTGCAGGAGGCTTGCTAATGGCCCACGTATCCGATCTCATCGCCTCCGATATTGGCGAATACCTGCGCAGCCACGAGCACAAGAGCCTGCTGCGTTTCATTACCTGCGGCAGTGTGGATGATGGCAAGAGCACCCTGATCGGGCGTCTGCTGTTCGAATCCAAGATGCTGTTCGAAGACCAGATGGCCGCGGTCGAAGCCGACTCGAAGAAATACGGCACCCAGGGCGAGGATATCGACTTCGCCTTGCTGGTCGATGGCCTCGCCGCCGAGCGGGAGCAGGGCATCACCATTGATGTGGCCTATCGCTTCTTCTCGACCGACAAGCGCAAGTTCATCGTTGCCGACACCCCGGGGCATGAGCAATACACCCGCAACATGGTCACCGGCGCCTCAACCGCCGACGTCGCCATTTTGATGGTCGACGCGCGCAAGGGCATCCTTACCCAGACGCGCCGCCACAGTTACCTGGTGTCGCTGATCGGCATCCGCCACATCGTGGTCGCCATCAACAAGATGGACCTGGTCGACTACTCGGAAAAGACCTACCGCAAGATCGTTGAAGACTATCGCGATTTTGCCACCCGCATCGGTATCGAGGATGTCACCTTCATCCCGCTGTCGGCTTTCAAGGGCGATAACATCATCGCCCCCAGTGACAAGCTGCCCTGGTATCACGGCACCACGCTGATGGGCTTTCTCGAAACTGTCGAGATCGACGAAGAGCGCATGCAGAAGGCGGCGTTCCGCCTGCCGGTGCAATGGGTGAACCGCCCCAATCTCGACTTCCGCGGCTTTGCCGGCACCGTGTCCAGCGGCGTCATCCAGCCGGGCGACCGCATCCGTGTTCAGCCCTCGGGTAAGGAAAGTACCGTCGCGCGTATCGTCACGCATGATGGCGATCTGCCGCAGGCCGTGGCCGGCCAGTCGATCACACTCACGCTGGCCGATGAGATTGATGTCTCCCGTGGCGACGTCATCTCCATCGCCGAACACCCGGCCAGCTCGGCCGATCAGTTCGAAACCACCATCGTCTGGATGCACGACGAACCGATGCTGCCCGGCCGCGCCTATCTGCTCAAGATCGGCACCAAAATGGTCACGGCGACGGTCACCGAAATCAAGTATCAGGTGAACGTCAACACCATGGAACACGTGGCCGCCAAGAAGCTCGATCTCAACGGCATCGCGGTGTGCAACCTCAGCCTCGACCGCCAGATCGCCTTCGACGCCTACACCGATAACCGCGATACCGGCGCCTTCATCCTGGTCGACCGGCTCAGCAACAACACCGTCGGCGCCGGCATGATCCACTTCGCTCTGCGCCGCTCGCACAACATCCACATGCAGCATGTGGATGTCGACAAGGCGGCACGCGGCGGCATGAAAGGCCAGAAACCCTGCCTGTTGTGGTTCACTGGCCTGTCCGGTGCCGGCAAATCGGCCATCGCCAACATGGTCGAGAAAAAGCTCCACGCCATGGGCCGCCACACCTATCTGCTCGACGGCGACAACGTGCGTCACGGTCTGAACAAGGACCTCGGCTTCACCGATGCCGACCGTGTCGAGAACATCCGCCGTGTGGCCGAAGTCGCCAAGCTGATGGTCGACGCCGGCCTGATCGTCATCACCGCCTTCATCTCCCCCTTCCGCTCAGAGCGGCGCATGGCGCGCACCCTGGTGGAAGAGGGCGAGTTCCTCGAAGTGTTTGTCGACACCCCGCTCGAAGTCGCCGAAGAGCGCGATCCGAAGGGGCTTTACAAGAAAGCGCGACGGGGTGAGTTGAAGAACTTCACTGGTATCGATTCGCCGTATGAGGCGCCGGAAGAGGCGGAAGTTCGGTTGAAGACTGTGGGTAGTTCCATCGAGGCGTCGGCCGATCAGGTGATCGCGGCGCTGCGCCAGCATCACATCCTGGGCGCCGACTAGCGTTGCTGCGACGGCTGGGCACGCTGGTGCTTCGCTGTCGCAAAAATTGGCGGTGCGCCTACTCGCCGCGCAGGTAGCGGATGTAGCCTCGCGGATCCGTCTTGAGGCGGTCGAGGATGTTTTCAAAGACGTTGTTGGTCTTGCGTACCAGCGGCCGGCTGGCGGCGAAATTGGCTCGCCGCCAAAGGCCTGCGACGGGACCGCGGAACAAGCCCGCCCGACGCAAAAGTACTGCCAAGCTGTCGAGTCCGGCCGTCAGCGCCGAGGTGCTGCGGTCTTTCCTGAAATCCCGGTCAGTCCAGGACATGGCGCCGAGATGGAAAATCGTGTCGGCATACAAGCCGGCGAGCAGATAGTGGTCATTGCGCTTGTTGGAGCGATATAGCCGCTTCCATGGCAACTGGTGCTTCCAGACCGTGAATCCGACGCCAATGCCGGAGTCCGGCTTCTGGCCGGTAGCGTGCAGGAACTCGCTGAACTCGGGTCCAGCCATTACGCTGTCGTCGGGCAGGAAGGTCGGGGCGTAGTGGCGGAAGAAGCTGCTTGAGAAATAGCAGCAACTGGGGTGTGGCAGTGCGGTGTCGTTGTTTTCTTCCCGAAACACGGCCGCCAGATGGTTTCCGGCGCTGATCTCCGACTCGAGGTGTTGGTTCCAGCCCTCTAGAACAGGAAAGGCATCCACATCCATCGTGCACAGGCGCTCGGCGCCGTTCGCGATGGCATGCTCGCAGAGCTTGTTCAGATAATAGGAGTGCTCTTTCGAGCCGACGAAATCGGTCGGCTCGATCTCTACCATCTCCAGCTTGGGTACGCCAACCAGCCGCGACCTGACCGTATCGCTGACGCGCGGGGCGACACCGTAGATGACGAAATCATCCGTCGTGAACTCGGTGAGCGACTTCAGGTGGAGGTCGAGTATGGGAATGTTTTCGTCACGCAGGAAGTACACGACGAGGATAGCGAGTTTCATGGCAACGTGAGCTTGAGCAGGTTGTGGGCAGAGCGCGGGCTCGGGGCGGCGCTTGGGCGTCAGTCCGAGTGCACCGGCAGGGCGTGCTTCCGGGATGCTCTAGTGAACCGCCCGGTTCGGGAAAGCAGGGGCTGAAGGGAGAGTGCTGCAATGATACCCAGTATCGGCATGATCGGCTCCCGGTACCGGAATATGACATAGAAAAGCATGTGAACCGCGGTGTATCCAGCGATCGCGAGCCAAAGGGTGATGAGGTGGGGCCTGCTGATATGTCGGGTCAGAATGCTGCCGAGCGCGGCCAGGACCATGATGGCGAACTGTATCGCCCACAGTACGCGGATGATGGATTCAACGCCGCTTGCCTCACCTTTTCCCGCATGAAGGGGGGGCGTCCAGAAATAGACCGCCTTTTTTACCATCAATGCGGCGAAACGCGCCGGGTCTTCCATGATCCATGCAATGGCGTCGCGTTTGAGGGACTCCGACGCTTCGACTTCCCCCTGGGCCAGCCGAAACGCTTCCCAGCCTTTTCCCCGCGGGGTATCGACGATTGAAACAAACATGCCGGTTGCCGCCGGATTATTACCGAGATAGAGATTGAATCCGCCGTTGGTATTCAACACCGGCGCCCCTAGTACATTCATGTTTCGAACAATCCACGGCGCCGATACCGAACAGACGCCCGCAGCGATGCAAAGCGCGAGGATACCGCGTCGATAGAACGACGCAGGGCACACCCACAGTGCAAACGCGACGGCGCCGCCGAGCGACAAGGCGGCGCTGCCGGTCAGCGCGATGGCACCGAGCAGCAAGCCGCAGGTGACGGCCGCCGCCGGGGATGGCCGTTTTGACAGTCTGAGGGCACACCACATGACAGCGAGCATCAAGGGCACCATCAGATTCTCTTTCAGAAGGTAGACGCCGTAGACGCTGGCCGGCAGGTAGAGCGCCCATATCGCGGCGGCGATGATACGCCCGCTGCGGTTTGCGCCGGCCTCCCTGGCCACGCGATGGCACAGCAGGATCGAGACCCCACCCAGCAGCACATTGGCAATCCGAGCAGCAAAGGTGCTTTCGCCGAAAAGTGAGAAAACCGGTGCCAGCACAAACAGCGGGTAGCCCACGCTATACATGGCATGGTTTCCCTTGTAGTCAACAATGCCGTGGCCGTTGATGAGGTTCATCGCCATGCTGGCATAGGCGATCTCATCGCTCTCCGGCGTGTGGTGATAAAGCACGATTGCCGCGGCTCGCATTGCGAGGCCGATGCAAATGACAACGGAGAGCCATTTCCATTCGAGATGATCGCCTTGATTCGATGGCTCGCCCATGGCGATCGGCATCGGTGAGTGCAGTAGCGTTGCCATCGTAAGTGACCTCCTAGCTATGACCGACCATCGCCACGCCGATGCAGATCATGCTCACGCCCACGAGTCTGAACAGTGTCATTTGTTCACCCAACATGAGTCCGATGCCCGCGGTCAGGGCGAAGCCCAGGCCAACCATCGGATAGGCCTTGCTGACGTCCCACTGGGCCAGCACGGAGAGCCAGACGATGGCACCTACGCCATACAGTGCAAATCCGGTCACGATGTGCATGTTGGTCGCGAGTTCGAGAATCGACCTTGCGCTCAACGGATTCTCACTGAAGCTCTTGGCTACGGCGGAGCTCATTCCCGCTTTCAGGAAGAACTGTGCGGAAACCGACAAGCAGATGCTGAGGAGTGCTGCGAAAAGGATTTTCATACGGTGTTCCAGTCGAGAGGCAATGGGCATGTGGGTCTGGAAGCCAGCCAAGCTGGCGGCGAGGTACCTCAGCCGCCGAGCGTCAGAAAATGCGCTGTCAGCATCAAGGTGATCAGGCCGAGAACGGTCACTCGACTCCCGAAATCCTTGACGGCATACACGATCGGGTCGTCATTCATCTCGCCACGTGAGGTCTTGATAAGCAGCCGCGTCAACCAGTAGATAAGGCCAACTGCGACCAACCACAGGAGGTCCGGCGTGGCGTAGCGGGCCCGGGTTGCCCCGTCGCTGATAAAGAGTCCGAAGATCACCACTGAGCAGAGGGCTGCGCCAACGCCGAGCGGCCAGATCACCGATAGGTCTGTCACCCGGTAATCCCGGCCTTGCGTCGCATCTTTGCCGAGCTCGCCAAGTGTCATGAGTTCGGCGCAGCGTTTGACGAGGGCCAGACTGAGAAAAATGAACACGGAAAAAGCGAGCAACCAGGAACTGATCGGAATGCCCGAGGCAACTGATCCCGCGAGAATGCGCAAGGTGTAGAGCAGCGACAGGACAATGACATCGATAATGACATATTCCTTCAGGAACCAGCTGTAGGCGCTTGTGATGACCAGATAGAGCAGAAGTAGTTGTGCGAAACCCGGCGATACCATCAAGGCCAGGGCTGCGGCAATCGTCAACGCAAGGCTGGCGACGATGAGGCCGTGGGTGATCGGGAGCGAGGCGCTGGCGAAGGGGCGTGAGCGCTTTCTTGGATGTGCCCGGTCGTTTTCGAGATCAAGCAGGTCGTTTGCGATGTATGTCGCTGATGCGGCGAGCGAGAAAGCGATGAATCCCACAAGCACGGAAAACAGCTTGCCGGCATCGAAGAACGAGAATGCGGTGAGCAGCGGGACAAATAGCAGGAGATTCTTTGACCACTGATGTACGCGAAGCGCCCTGAGCCAGACCGCGATGCCACCCGATTCTTCAGGAAAACTGCGTTCGATAGGCACCGACGCATTGAGCCTGCTAGCGGTGGTTGGCGACACGCAAACCAGTATGGCTGCGGTGGCGGCATTCCAGATCGGCAGGTCGGCGGCGCAGTCGCCGGCATACGCAAATTCGTTGCCTACCTTGGCCCGTATGGCCTTCAGCTTTGACGCGCTTTTCAGGTTGTTGTCGTGCTCGGTGGCGAGCACTGCATCGAAGAGACCGAGGTGCTCGGACACGGCCTCGGCAATCGATCGATGTGCCGCCGTGGCGAGGATGACCCTCCGTCCGGCCGATTTCTGCTGGATCAGATAGTCCACCAGCGCTTGGCGATAGGGCAGGTGGGCCGCAGAGATTTCTACCTTCTGGGCCACGGATTCCTTGAATCGCGCTCTGCCTTTCAGCAACCACCATGCAATCCAGACCAGATTGAGCGGAGACTGTTTGACCAGCTTGATCAGTGACTCCAGCAGGGTATCGGTCGGTGTCAGCGTGCCGTCAAGGTCGACGACGAGCGGTACTTCGGCTGTGGCGGTCATGGGGCTCCCAGTGGTGTTGACCGCTCTTTCCCCTGGTTTTTTCCGGTGTCGGAGCGATCTGGTGCATATCCAATAGATGCGATACGGATCGCTGGATGACCAGAGCGTACGACGTTGGGGTGGCTTCAGGCCGAGAAAAATGTCACTGGTTGGCAAAGGTCGTAGGGGTGAGACCATGCCGATCCGATGGATGGTGGGCTGGCGGGCGTTGCTTCACACAGGCGTCGTCAAATCAAGCGTCGGGCGTGGTTGCCGGCCGGGAAAGCCACAACTCCATCATCATCAGAATCCACACCAGTTCACCGTAGTAACCCGGGTGCGCTGGCAGTAGCTCGTCGATGAGGCGATCGATCAAGGCCGGCTGGATGATGCCTCTCTTTTTGAGCTGACCAAGTGTGTCACCGGCGAGGTTGCGCAAACCGGCGTGCTGGCAGGCCCAGACGCCGAAGGGGAGGCCGAATCCGTGCTTCTGCTTCTTGATGATCGCTTCGGGCAGGAAGTCGCGCAGCGCCTCCTTGAAAAACCAGCGAAGCTTGAACCCTCGGAGTTTATAGTCGAGCGGCAGGGCGAGCGAGAAATCGAGCAGGGCGTCGTCAAGTAGAGGGAATTCGACGCCGACGCCTGCCAGATCCGTGGTGCCGAGGATTTTGGGCAGGTCGTTGTCGGCCAGCGTGTACTTCCAGTCGAAGGCGAGCATGCGGTTGAGATCGCTGCCGGCCTTGATGCGTGCCCAGACATCTCGACTCGCCTGATCAGGCGCACCTTGATCGATCTGGCTGAGGTAGTCGGGGGTGAGCAGATTGTCTGCGCCGACCCGGACGAGCAGCGTGTATTGGTGGATTCGATCGGGGAGTGGCACGCGGGCTTGCTCTACATAGCTTGCCGCTTTTTTTACGATAGGTATTCGCTTGCTGATGTCGAGGTTCAATACCGGTTCGAGCAGGCTTCGGCGCAGAGCGCCGGGGACGTCGTCGTACCAGCCAAAGATTTTCTGTTTGGCGTAGCGGGTGTTGCCGCCAAATAGTTCGTCGCCGCCGTCACCGGCGAGTAGTGTCTCGATGCCGTCCTGTTTGGCAAAGCGGGCGCAGAGCCAGGCGGGCACGGCGGAGGAGTTGCCGAAGGGCTGGTCGTAATGCTGCGCGACCTTCGGGATACCTTCGAGCAAGTCGCCAGGCGTGACATAGTATTCGTGGTGGTGGGTGCCGAAATGTTGTGAGGCGGTGCGGGCGAAGTCCATCTCGTCGTAGCCGCTGGCGTCGAACCCCATCGAATAGGTTTCTGCAGGTTTGCCGGTGACCTTGCCGAGCATGCCAGCGACGGTGGAGCTATCGGTGCCTCCGGACAGGAAGGCCCCGACTTTGCCGTGTTCGGCAGCACGGGCGACGGCAGTTTCGACGATATGAAGGAATTGCTGCTTGGTTTCGGCGAAATCCATCCGTGCCGGTTCATGGAAGGTCGGTCGCCACCATGCGTCTATCTGCAATTTGCCTTCGAGCCAGAGAAGCCGGTGGCCGCCCTCCAGGCGCTGGATGTCTTTGAAAATGGTCTGCGGCGCTGGAATGACGTGATGGAACAGGTAGGAGAAAATCGCCTGCGGGTCGATTTCGGAGCTGTTGTCGGACAGCGCATCCGCCCGGTCGGCGAACAGGAGCCGGCTGCCGCGCCGGGTGAAGCACCATGGGTGCGTGCCGAAACGGTCGGTCGCCAGAAAAACCGATTGCGCATTGCGATCCACGATGGCAATGGCAAAGCGGCCCTGAACGTGGTTTGGTGCGTTCTGACCATATTTGGCGTACAAAATGCGCCAGGCGGCTGCCGCCGAGGCCGGAATGTCTTCACCGCCAAAATCGGCCGGCTTGAAAACCGGCTTGCCACGACTCAGACACAACACACCATCGCGCTCGTCGAGTATCAGTTTGTCGCTGAGCGCGGCCTCGGCGTGTGGCCATTGGAGCCGTTCTTTTGGCGCGCGCTGAGGTAGCGGCGACGCATTGCTTGCGGTTGAGAGCGAAGAAAGATCGAGCGAAGTGTGCTGAGTCATTGCCTTGAATATCGTTTGGCCAGATCGGCCCATAGTATGCGGATTTTCTGAAGACAGTAGCGCTCTGCGCCGTCTGGCATTCGTGCGGAACGCCACAGCGCAAGCATCAAAACGGCATAGGTGGCCGCGCCGACGATGATCTTGAGTGCCAATACGGCCATGAGAGGTAGGGCGGGTTGCGGTAGCCAGTGCAGCGCGGCGGCCATTCCGCCTGCAGCAGCCAGGGGGCGCCATATCTGGCCGATCAGGGCGCTGAGCCGTAGGTCAGGGGTCCATCGTAAAACCAGGCCAAAAAACAGCATGGCGCCTGCCGATACCGCACCCAGACGTATGAGTGCGATTCCGCTCAGGTCAGCCCCCTGGGCAAATGCCAGTGCCAGTGCGAGAAACATGGCCGGCTCCAGCCAGGCAATGGCAGCGAGTGCTTTTACACGCCCTTGCGCGAGCAACAGATAGATACTGCTGTGGGTAATGGCGCCGACGACGTTGACCAGCGCGAGGATCTGGATGAGGGGAATGGTCATTGTCCAGGCATCGCCCAGCAGCAGTGGCACAGCCTGGGGAGCCACCATGGCCAAGCCGACACCGGCCGGCACCGCGACGAGCGTTTGTACGCCAAGGGCAAGCGAAAAGCTGCGAAGGAGATTGTCGCCCCGGTCACGTTGCTCGACGAAGGCCGGGAACAGCACGCGCCCGAGCGGTGAGAGCAGCTCAGTAGTGGGGATGGCGGCGATTTCATCGGCCAGCGTGTAGCTGCCCATACCCGCGGCACCTTGACCGCCGACCACGAATTTGTCCACGCGGGTCGCCACGTAGGTGCCGATATTTCGCACCAGCACCCACTGCGAGAAGGACCAGAGTTGTCGGATCTTGCTGAGCCCCAGTCGTGGCCGGAAGGCGTGCATGTGGTAGCTCAACAGCACGCCCACCACGCGGCCCGTGAGCGCGCCAATGACCATCGCCCAATAGGAGCGCAACCACCACGCAGCGGCGAGGGTCACGACAAAGCCGGCCAGGCGACGATAGAAGAAAAAGCGAAAGTCCTGGCCGAAGGCCATGTGTTTCTGGAAGTCGACAATGCCGATGTTTTCACTGCTGGCGATCAGCACCGACAAGGCCATCACGTAGAGGACCGGGCCGACGCGCGAGTCACCGAAGTACGTCACCGCCAGTGGTGTGAGCAGTACGATCAGGCTCGCCGAGATGCCGGCCTGGAGGATGCGCAGGGTCCAGGCCGTGTCATAGTCTTCGCGGCTGGGGTCTTTGGCGTGGATCAGAGCAACGTGGACGCCCAGATCGAGCAGGACATCGATCAGGCCGACCATGATTGAGGCCATCGCCACGATGCCGAAATCTTCGGGCACCAGCAGGCGGGCCAGCACGAGCGTGCTGACCAGGCCGATCAAGCGGTCTGACCAGCGCATGCCGATGACCAGCAGCGCGCTGACGGCCAGTCCGGTCCGTTGGGGGTGGGTCATCGTGTCAGGATCAAACCAGTACTTCGGTTACGCGCGGATGGTCGAGAAACTGTTGCGGACTGGCGCTGGCCCCATAGGCGCCGGACTGAAAGACGACCACCAGATCGCCGACCTCGGCATGCGCTAGCGGCATGCGCTCGCCGAGCAGATCGAGTGGTGTGCACAGCGGACCCACCACCGATACGATGTCGTCTGCCGGGGCATCCATGCGGTTGCCAATCGCGAGTGGATAGTTTTTTCGCACGACCTGGCCGAAATTGCCCGAGGCGGACAAATGGTGGTGCATACCACCGTCGGTCACGAGAAAGGTCTCGCCGCGCGAGATTTTGCGGTCGATGACTCGGCATACGTAGACGCCGGCCTCGCCGACCAGGAAGCGGCCGAGTTCGAGGCACAGTTCGGCTTCTGGGAGTGCCTGGCGCGCCTGCTCGGCGATCTGAGCCAGATTGGCACCGATCGGTGCCAGATCCAGGGGCATGTTGCCGGGAAAGTAGGGAATGCCCAAGCCGCCGCCCAAGTTCAGGCTGCGCACCGGTGTCGGTGCATGGGCTGCGAGGTCGACGGCCAGAGCGAAGCTTTTTTGCTGTGCTTCGATGATGGCTTCGCATTTGAGATTCTGCGAGCCAGAGAAGATATGAAAGCCTTCGAACTGCAGCAGTGTTTGCCGTATGCGGCCCAGTACGGAAGGGATGCGCTCGGCGTCGATGCCGAAGGGCTTGGGGCCGCCGCTCATCTTCATGCCGGACGCTTTGAGCTCGAAGTCCGGATTGACACGGAGCGCGACCCTGACTGGCCAGCCGGTTTGTGTGGCGATGGATGCCAGCCGATCGAGTTCCAGCTCCGATTCGACATTTATGAGAATGCCGGCCGCCGCAGCCTGGTGTAGTTCGGCCTCTCGTTTTCCCGGTCCGGCAAAGCTGATGGCAGTCGGTGCGACGCCAGCATCGAGAGCCACCTTCATTTCGCCGGCTGATGCCACGTCGATACCGTCGACCCGATCACGCATGTGCGCGACCAGTGCTGGCATCGGATTGGCCTTCATGGCGTAATGCAGCTTGATGGTGGTGGGAAAGGCGGCGCGCAATTCGGTGATACGGTTGTCGATGGCGGCGCGTTCGTAGGCATAGAAGGGCGTCCGACCGACGCGTGCCGCGAGACGTGTCAGCGGTTGGCCGCCAAGGATCAACTCGCCATACGCGATCGAAAAGGTCTCCATCGGAGCATGAGTGGCTGGGGCGCGTGAATTCGAGGTCATGGCGTCGTGTGGTGTGGTCGGTTGTCAGGGGGCGCGGCGAATCCTGTTAGCATGCCCGCGGCGAGCGCGGTGGCACAGGGCGTCTTTCACGGTGGCAGTTTGCCGTTGGAGTCTACAACGGACCGCCGTTGGTGCGTGGCTTGTGTGCCATCGAAGAAATGACAAGCGGAGTGGAGATGTCGTGTTGCCGAATTGATCTGACCGAAGCGACAGCCGAGGCGCAGCCGAAGGGGTGGCGGGCGAGTAGTTTTGACACCGAGTGGGACTGGTATCGACTGCTGGCACACACCGCGTTGCCACCTCAGTCTGCGCCGGCGGTCTGGGTGCTGGAAAGCGGTGGCGGTCTGCTGGCCGCACTGCCGGTGCGTTCGGATGGGGCGGGTCGCCTTGCGGCGCTCGGCAACTTCTATACTGCATGCTTTGCGCCACAGTTGCACGCCAATGCAGACATGAGCGTCTTGTTGCGCGACATGATGACGTCTGAGCGCGCCTACAGCCTGGATCTGCAGCCGCTTGCGCCAGAGGATGAGCGTTATCCGGCTCTGCGCCAGGCCTTGGAGGCTGCAGGACTGGTGAGCTTCGATTACTTCTGCTTCGGCAATTGGTATTTGCCGGCCCGTGGCTTGCGTTATGCGGCGTATCTGGCCGGCCGGCCCGGCTCACTGCGCAGCACATTGAAACGCAAAGGAAAGAAATTTGCCGCTGCCGGAGGCCATCTTGATGTGGTCACTGGGGGCGAGGCGCTGGATACTGCGATGGCCGCCTATCAGCATGTGTACAACGCAAGCTGGAAGCGTGCTGAGCCGTTTCCCGAGTTCATTCCGGGTTTCCTGCGGCTGTGCGCGGATCGGGGTTGGTTGCGTTTGGGCGTGGCTCGTTTGAACGATGCGCCAATCGCGGCTCAGATCTGGGTCGTGCGTGAAGGGCATGCGGCCATCTACAAGCTAGCCTACGATGAGGCGCACACTGAATGGTCCGCAGGTAGTTTGTTGACGGCTGCGCTTATGCAGCGAGTGCTTGATGAGGAGTGCGTCGACGAAGTCGATTATTTGATCGGCGACGACGCTTACAAGCGCGACTGGATGACTCATCGCCGCGAGCGTCGCGGGCTGCGGGCTTACAATCCGCGTCGGCTGCGCGGCGCGATAGCAGCGCTGAGTGAAATGGGGCGTCGAGTGGTTAAACGTGTGATGCGCCGGGCGTGATGGTCAGTGCGTTGGCCACTGCGCCAGCCACTGGCGTGCGGTGGCGATGATCTCATCCCGCGCGGCGATGGTGGAGAACGCCTGATCCGCCTCTGCAACATCGTGGCGTGCGACGTCCGCAGGGGCTTTCAACGCGGTTTGCCAGCGCGTATCGCTCGCCACCAGTTCATCGAATTCCTTGCTGAGCAGGCTGCGCCCGCTCATCAGCAGCAGGATCCGGCCTTTGAAGTGACTCAGTCCTTCGCGCATTTTTTCCTGGAATGGTCGCGCGTCGAAATCGGTGGCGCCAGCACTTGCGGGTGCCGGCGCGCGCTTTCTGAGCAGCGACTTGAGCATGCCGCCGGCAACTGGTAGCGGGTTGTATTGCAGGGTCAGCACCTTGCGCCAGAACGACCACTCGTAGATGCGTTTGCTGTAGTGATGCTTGATCGCAACCCGTGCTTCGGTTTGTTCGGAGTGGACCCATGGATTGCCGAGGATCAGGCCGCTCACCTCAGGAAGGCGCCAGGCGTTGATCAGGCTGGCAGAGGCAGCATCACAGCCGCCCCAGAGAATGACCTCCTCAAGCTCTGGCACTTGGTGTTTGAAGATTTCGATGGCTGCCAGCAAGTCAGCGTGCGTGCTTTCGAAACCCTTGAATACGCCTTCGCTGTCTCCCATGCCGCGATAGTCGAAGCGCATCACGGGAGTGCCATCAGTAGCAAACGTGCGCGCCATGACCAGCAGTTGCCGGCAGCAGCCGCCGCGATACTGCGGGCCCCCGGCCACGATGGCCAGCACGCCTTGGCGTCGAGGAGCTTCGGGGCGGTGGACGATGCCAACCAATTGCTCACCTTGGCAGTCAAACGCGATGGGGATTTCTTCGGACAGCACCACTTACTCCTGAGCAAACTGTTGTGTTGTTTGCGCGATCAATGCGGGGGCAGCATCGCGTTTGTGCAATTGCCATAGCGGTGCGCCGGCGAACGTGTGGGTTTTGATCTTGACGCCTTTGCTCGCCATGGCGTCTACGGCGCGTTGGGTGGCAATCGATAGTGCGCCCCCTTCTTCTGCGACGTTTTCGTACCAGTCGATATGCATCCCGCTCAAGCCTTCCATCGCAGCCAGCTTGCAGCTTGAGATGCCTTCGACCAGCGGCGCGGACAATGGATAGCCCGCGACTTCGACAACGCTGCCGGATGACAGCGCTTCACGTATGGACTGAGTGGTTTCCGCCGGCAGGCCGCGGTCCATGAGATTCGCCACGCGCAGACGCAGGTATTGATTCATGAACAGGTTGCCGTCAGCGGTGGGTTGCCACAGCAAAACCTGCTTGAAGCGATTTGGGTGCTTCGCTGCAACGCTTGCCGCAAGCAGGCCACCCAATCGCAAGCCCCAAAGCGTGATGTGACAGCCGCTGGACGCAGCCAGGTAGTCGGCCGCATCGCAGACATTCTGCTGCCAGATGTCCCACGATGCCGCTTCGAGCTCTCCTTCACTGTCTCCGGTGCCGAACAGGTCGAGCAACAGGCAGGCGTACCCGGCGTTCGCCAAGGCGCGTGCCTGTTCGGCAGCAAGCGCCCGGCAACGGTTCATTTCTTCGGCGAAGGGCGGAATGTAGAGTAGCGCGCCGCGTGGGGTGCCGGCGGGCATATATGCCAGAGCAAACAGGCGTGCGCCGGCCGAGTCGAGAAACAGGGGATTGATCGCCATGGGTGCGAGTTGCTCAGGTCAGTTTTGCATCGATAAAGCTGGACAGGCTACCGACCGTGCGGAAGAGGTCTTCATTGATCTCGGTATCGGACACTTCGCAGCCGAGTTGCTCTTCGATTGCGCTCACGAGTGCGACGACGGTCAGGGAATTGAACTCCGGGAAGTTGCCCAGCAGTGGCGTGTCGGCGGTCAGCGCGTCGGCGCGTGCGCCAAGTTGCAAGCATTGGCGAAGGAGGTCGCGCGTCAGGTCGAGTGCATTCATCGGTAGTGTCCTGAGAATATCGTGTTTGATCAAATAAGAATGGCAGGTCAGGAGCGGGCGCGGTCAGCGCCGGTGTGTCATCGACTGATCCGCATGCTGAACCAGCTTTTCCCGGCATCGGGCATAGGTTTCGCTGGCGCGATTCAGTAGTTCTGGGGGGAGCTCAATATCGGCGTAGTTGCTTTTCTTGACTTGAATCGCGCCCGATCTAAGCGCATCGGAGTTGTCTCCCGAATTGCCTTTGGCAGAACGTTCGAATAACTCGTACTCGGTAGTCAACGGTTGGGAAAGACCAAGCCATTGCGTGATTGCAGCGAGCGTGTCGTCGCTTGCACTGACCAGTGCTTCGGCATCGAGGTAGAAGTATTTACCTGGAATTGTCGTGGCGATGGCGGCCAGCGTCTCGAGCCGGTCGATGTAGTAGGTGGCGGCGCCTTGGATCGTGGCCTCCGGGAGGTCCGGACTGGTTTTTCGATACAGCGTCACGATGCTTTTGATGGACTGCTCGGGCTCCCGGATCATCAACAGGGCGCGCGTGTCGTTGCGGGTGAGCATCGCCGGTGTAATGTGATGGCCGTCGTGAAGTACTTTGTCGAAAAGGATGCGGCTTGATGGCTTGGCCGAATGATCCGAAAAGTGCAACATTTTCTGCCGCCACAGGCTTTTCCAGCTGTAGTAGCTGATATGCATCTCGTAGTAGCCTTCGACATCTGGACTGCTGCCGAGAATGTGGCCGAACAGCGTTGTGTTGGCCCGCATATGGCTCAACAAAAAGACGTTCTTCGCGGTGAACAGAAGACGCGGGTTGGCAAAGAAAGCGCTGAGCATCGACATCGATGATGCGCCTTAGCTTTGCGCGCCGCTGGTTAGCTGCTTCCAGTGGCAGTACAGGAAGTAGCCTAGCCACTTGGGGCTGAAGGTCAGCAGTAGGGTCTCTCTGATGTAGTACGAAGCCTCAGTGTAGCGACCGGTTTCGACGAGCGTGGTGGCGATTTTCTTGAGCTCATAGGCCTTCGCACGCTTTGAAAAAGCGACGACCGCCTTGTTGCGCGAGAGCAGGATGCCTTTGTCGAAAACGCGCAGTTGATAGATCTTTTTCTCGAAGATCGAGATCGCAGTCGACATGTTGTTGGATTTTTTTTGGGTCAGGAATATTGTGCTCGGACACGACTGCCGGGTTGTAGAGAATGCAGTCGGCTGCGTCGATGCCCCGCATGTAGATATCCCGGTCGCATTCGTACCGGATGTTCTCATCCATACCGCCGAATCCAAGCCAGAATTCGCGTCGGTAGATACTGCAATTCAGGTGTGCAAAACCTCCGGCCTGAAGCAACTCGGCAGCAGAGATGCGGCGGGTGCCATTGGCGTCGGGTGCGCCGTGGGCGAATTTTTCGACCCCCGAAATCCATAGCGGTGTGTTGTTCGGACGGCCGTCGGAAAACAATGCGCGTTGGTCGGTAAAGTAGAGATCCGTGCTTGTTTTCTGGGCTTCGATCGAAGCCTTGCAGCGCTGCAGGTGATGCGGATCGATCCAGGCGTCGTCGTCGTCGAGGAAGCACAGGTACTTCCCTCGAGCCTGCCCAGCCCCAAAGTTCATGGAATAACTCTGGCCATGACCGTTGGGACGATGGACCAGGTAATGGAAGCTGGCCTTGCCTTGGTAGGCCAATTCAAGCGCGTGGTAGGCCTCCAGGTCGGCGCCCGTTGAACCGTCGTTAACAATGATGACTTCGAGATCGGTGCAGTCTTGCGAAAGAACGGAATCAAGCGCGATTTTGAAGAGGCCGCAGCGGTTTCTCGTCGGAATGACTACGGAGAAAAATGGTGTAGGGATTGATTGATTCATTCTCTCGATCATTGATTTTTGTCTTGTTGCAAAGCCGCAGCACGGGTGGTGTCGAACCTGCGTGAGCAAAGAACGTATTCGTCTGGTTCAGCGCGGGTCAGTCCTGCGCGCTGGCGATCCTGTCGATGCAGGAAGCGATCTGCTGATACACGGAACGATAGGTTGTAGCGGGCTTCCCGTAGGGGTCTTCAATATCGAGACTCCTCGGTTCTCGCGGATCAGCGAGCGCCAGCAAGAATGTTCGATCTGCCGCGTCCGGATGTGCCTGACACACTTTTCGATAGTGATCTAGCTCCATGACGAAGATAATTCCGGCATCGGCAACGACAGTCGGTTTGAGCTGCTTTGAAGCCCATCCCGTCATATCCAGACCGGCATCGTGTGCAACGTCAATCATCACGGGATCCGCTGCACGATCGACGACGGGATGAAAGCCTGACGACGATATGGTGACGGGGCGTTCAAACACCGATTTTGCATATCGCTCGGAAATCGCGCTTCGGTTGATGTTGCCGTAGCATACAAAATGTATGTGATTTGACTTGCGAACTATGTCGCGGATGGTGCCGTTCTGCCACGCTTCGCGCTGAGTCTTGAGGATTTTTTTGTCGGCCTGGATGCGCGCAAAGCGCTCTTGGTAGGTTTTGACGATCCGCCAGGCGTCGACCAAGCCCGGCTTGGGGTCGGTCAGTCGCTGGACATCGAATGAATGATGCCAGTTGAGCATTAGCAGTGCGTCTTTGAGGACGGATTGCCACCCAGGAATGCTGACCAGCCGGGTCGGCGCGTTCTTGCGAAGCACTTGTTCATGCCAGTAAACATCGCGCGACAGGTTGCGGCAGTAGACGCCAATGCGCGCTGGGGGGTGTTCTTCTACCCGGCCTTTGACAAGTAGCTCGTAAAGCATGCCGGGGAAATTGGCTCCAGCTGCAGCGGCCAGAGGCAGGGAGCCCCAGAAGCGACCATTGACCTCCATGAGGCGGAACTGGCCGGAGGCCGGGTCATGCTTGAACTCAACCATCGCCACACCATGCCACTTCATGGCCGCCATCAAGCGCTGTGACGCGTCGAGCAGGGCGGGAGTAATGTCGACACTCATACGCAGGCTGCTGCCGCCGCCGGTCAGTGGCACTTCGTGCAGTCGGCGGTGCTGAAAGGCATAGACGACCTTGCCTTGGTCAGCGAGCAGTTCGATGCCTTCTCCTTCGCCGCGAAAGTACTCCTGCAGGATGACATGACCAAAACGCAGGGCGTGCCTCACCTGGGCGCGCAGTTCGTTGTCGTCAAAGGCGTAGCTGACAGTGAGCTGGACGTTTTTGGACTGGTCTGCTCCGACCGAGCTGGCGGGTTTGATGACGATTGGAAAACTGAACTGGGCTCGCGCATCATCGAGCTGAGCGATATCGTCGACCAGCACGCTGCGTGGCACGGGAATGCCGACAGATTCAGCCAGCGCAACGGTCTGGGCTTTGTCCAGCGCCAGCCGGAGACTGTCCGTCGGAGCCATGGCGATTCGGCTGTCGTCGTAGCGATCGCGGTACTTGAGCAGTGGCGCGACGGTGCGCTCGGTAACCGGGATGATTAACGCGTAACGGCTTTGTTTGGTGATCTCTCGAATCCAGTCAATGAACTCGGACTGGCGCTCCAGTGGGTCGGGGTAGTTCAGGCACGCGTCGACGGTTCGTGAATACGCAGCAATCGGATGGTCGTTATTGCTGGCGACGTCCACGGCTATCCCGATCTCCTTGAGTGAGCGTGCGACCGACAGGGCGGGGGCCAGGTCAGCGTCAAGGATCAGAATTCGGTCAGTCATTGGCGATGCGCTCATGCTGGCGTTGCTCTGGCCGGTCGTTGCGGTCAATCTGTTTGCGGACCATCAGGATACAGCGCCGGGCTCGGCGCGGCGGTGAACGATCAAGCTGGTGAGTGCTGCCTCCAAACCGGCGGGGCGGCCGCTGAGTAGCCAAAGTACAAGGGAGACAAGTGTGTACACCAGCGCGCCAAGCCCGGATTTTACTACCAGTGTGGCTAGGGTCGGAAATTCGGAGGGTAACGGCAGGTAAGTCAGTGCCAGCGCCATGGCGCCTGCGGCAGCAGCGGGGCGCCAGAGCATGCCAGGGAGCGCTGGCAGCGGAAGTGCCAGCCGATGGGAACACCAGGAAAACAACACAATCATTTCGAGAACCGACAGGCTCAGTTTCAGCACAATTGGGGCCGTGATTCCGCCCCACTGAAACAGGGGGTAGAACAGGGCGAGAAACAGCGCCGTTCTGCCCAGTCCGATCAGCGCTGCCTTGTCTTGCATACCCGACATGGTCATGAATTTGCCGAGGTTTTCCGCGATGGCATAAAACAGCCAGACCAGTGCAAACAGGCCAATGATGGGGGCGGCCGCATGCCATTGGTCGCCGAGCAACACGGCGGTCAGCTCGGGTGCCAAGCACCATACGCCAATGGAGGCCGGCGTGATTAGTGCAATAAACACGGCCGTCGAGATGAGGAAGGCGCTGCGCAGGCGTGCGGGCTCATCCTGCAACTTGGCGTAGCCGGGGACCAAGGCTGAGCCTGCCGGGCCCATGAGATCGACCGTCACCGTGCTCGCCACATCTGCGCTGACCGTGTAATAGCCCAAGTCGCGTTTGGACACCAGGCCGGCAAGGGTGAAACGATCGATCGCGTTGAATAACTGGCGGCTGACGTTGTTGACCAGAATCCATCGCGAGAAATGCCACAGTTTGCCCATGCCGGTGATACGAAAGCGCGGGCGGTAATCGCTCATCCAGTAGCTGAATAAGACCTCACAGATGTAGCGCGATAATGAGCCGAGAACAATCGCCCAGTATGAGCGCAGCCAGAGTGCAAGGCCGATGGTGGCGGCGACCCCGATCAGGCGTGGGAACAGACGGAAACGGAAAAGGCGGTCGAACTGCAGTTCTTTCTGGAAAACAACGACGCCGATGTTCTCCAGCCCCTTGAAGGCGATACCCAAACCCATGATCAGACTGATGTTGACCACTTCAGGCGCTTGAGCGTAGTCAGCGATCCAGGGGGATGAGGCCATCAGCAAACCGCCAAACAGCAAGGCCTTGAGAAAACGAAGTGTCCATACCGCGTCAAACTCTGCACGCCCAGCGCTTTGGTCGCGGATCAGCGCCAGATCGAAGCCAAAATCGAAGAAGCCATCCATGATGGCGACGGCGGCGACAACCGTGGCGACGAGGCCGAAGTCCTCCGGCATCAGCAGGCGGGCCAGGATCATTGTGCTGATCAACCCGAGGAGGCGATGAGACCAGCGAGTTGCGATCATCCATACGGCACCGAACAGGACCTTGGTGCGAAGCGGCGGTGACGATGGGGTGTCGGAACTCATTGCGTCTTGGGGCGGTCGGCGAAGGGCACAGGATACTCCATGGTGGCGGACTTCTTCGTGATGTCGGCCACGGCAGGTCATGGACAATGTTGCACCGCAATCGTGGTCGCTTCATGACGTAGTTCGCAGGCGCCGTGGGCGTCATGACGTGAAGATGCGCGATAATGCCCCGCCGTCGTGCAGTTGCGCTGCATGATCGCCGACGTGGAACCAATTGCAGGACAAAGGAGCAAGAATGGCCCGACTGATTCACGAATTGTCAGCAAAGCATGCTGCCCTGACCCCGGATGCGCTGGCGCTATGTGAGGGTGAGCGCAGAATCACCTATGCGCAGCTAGATACGGAAATTGGGCGCGCGGCGGCGATGTTCTCGGCTCAGGGGTTGACGCGCCATGAACGCGTAGCAGTGTGGCTCGACAAGCGTGCTGAGACGGTTTTTGCGCTTTTCGGCGCCGCGCGGGCTGGTGGCGTTTTCGTGCCGGTCAATCCATTGCTTAAACCAGAGCAAGTGGAGCACATTCTGACCGATTGCAATGTGCGCGTGCTCGTGACGACGCCTGAACGCCTGAGTTTGCTGAGTGAGGTTCTGCCGCGTTGCCATGACCTGCGCACGATCGTCGTTGTCGGTACGTCCCCGGTTCCTGGTATAGATGCGAGAGGCGCCTCGTTGCTTGTTTGGGCGGATCGGCCGACAGAGCCCTTCACCGCAAGCGGCGCCATCGACGCGGACATGGCGGCAATTCTGTACACCTCCGGTAGCACCGGTCGCCCCAAAGGTGTGGTGCTGTCGCACCGGAATCTGGTGGCTGGCGCCGCCAGCGTGTCGGAATACCTCGAAAACACCCCGGAGGACCGGATTCTGTCGGTGCTCCCGCTTAGTTTTGACTACGGCCTGAACCAGCTCACCACAGCTTTTTATGTTGGCGCGTGTGCTGTGCTGATGAATTATCTGTTGCCGCGCGATGTGATTCGTGCCGTGGCTCGTGAGCGGATTACTGGCCTCGCCGCGGTGCCGCCCCTGTGGGTGCAGTTGGCACAACTTGAGTGGCCCGAATCGGTGCGTGAGCATCTGCGCTACTTCACTAATTCGGGTGGTCATATGCCGGCGACGGTCCTGGCTGGTTTGCGCAGCAATCTGCCGGGGGCCAAGCCGGTTCTCATGTATGGCTTGACGGAGGCCTTTCGTTCGACTTACCTGCCGCCGGCCGAAGTCGATCAACGACCGGACTCCATGGGTAGGGCGATCCCCAACGCCGAAATTCTGGTTGTGCGTGAAGATGGCGGTGTCTGCGAGCCAGGCGAGCCGGGCGAACTTGTGCATCGTGGTGTGCATGTGGCGATGGGTTATTGGAATGATCCGGCCCGGACAGCCGAGCGTTTCCGGCCCGCACCGGGTCAGCCCGAGGGCTTGCCGATGCCAGAAATGGCAGTGTGGTCGGGTGATACGGTCAAAAAGGATGAGGCCGGCTTTCTGTACTTTGTCGGCCGACGCGATGAGATGATCAAAACCTCCGGCTATCGGGTCAGCCCGGCGGAGGTGGAAGAAGTTGCCTATAGCGCAGAAGCGGCCAACGAACTGGCGGCGATTGGTGTGTCGCATCCGGTGCTGGGACAGGCCGTTGTGTTGATTGCCTACTCGGAAGAGGATGCTGCCGCCGTGACCAACAAGATACTCGACGTGTGTCGCCAGCGTTTGCCGGCCTTCATGGTCCCGGCGCAGGTTCTGGTGCGTAGTGAGGCGTTGCCGCGCAATCCCAACGGTAAAATTGACCGCAAGCGGTTAGGGGCAGAATCCGGCGACCTGTTTGGCGCTAGTTGAGTGCCTGCGGTCAGCTGTTCTGGGTGACGGCGTCGTCCAGCACGGCCGCAAGCGCGGCGGTGCGGGCCCGGCGTGATGACTGAGCAACGACGTTGGGCTCTGGAAGGGGTGATGAGGACGGCGCACCACAAAAGGCTTCCAGAGTTTTTGCGATCGCCCCAGTATCGTTCAGTGGGGTGACGTTGTTGAGGCCTGCCAGGGAGAGTGCTTGAGCGGTGTCGCCTTTGGGGTCGGTGAGCGCAATGATCGGACGACCAGCACGCAAGTATTCATAGAGCTTTGCCGGGATCTGTTGGTTGCAATTGCTCGCCTGCAAAATGAGCAGGCCGTCGGCGCGACAGATTTCCGCCAATGCATCGCGGTAACCGATTGGCGGCAGGATTTCGACCAGGTCTGCCACGCCGTTTGATTCAGCCAGCTTGCGCAGGAGATCGGAATGGACCGGTGCGCGAAATCGCAGCCTGAGGCGCTGAGCGAGCCTCGGGTTGCTGGCTTGAAACTGCGCCAGAGCGGACAGCAGTGGGCGCGGATCCCGTTCGTCGGGGTAGACGATGCCGCTGTGAAGCAGCGTGAGGTAGCCGTCGGTGAGCGCGGTATCGCGCGTAAGGCCCGCGAATGCCGCTTCGTCATAGCCGTTTTCGATGAGGCGCATCTTGTGGGCAGCGCTGGGAAAGCGGTCTCGATACATGCTCAAAGCGCCGGGGGTCGTCATCACCATGCACGCGGCAGTTCGGGCAATGCGTTGCTCAAGTTGTGAAAAGCGCTGCCATTGTGCCGGATCGGTTGGGTAATCGTCCTGTGCCATGGGGTCGCGGAAGTCGGCGATCCATGGCAGTTTGCTGTTCTCTGCAAGGCTCGCACCAATCTGATGAGCAGTTGCGACCGGATAGGTCGACCAGATCGCGTCTGGTTGATAGCGCTGAATCAGTTGTCGTCCGGCGAAGATGGCAGCCGGCTGCCAACTGGCCCAGCGGTCTGGCAGGGCAACGATGGACGGGTAGCGTCCGGCGATTGACAGATGGCGGGCCGCATCCAGACCAAAGGCGCGTTTGATGATGGTGCCATCGGGGATGTCAGCCATTTGATCGTCAGCGCACTTTTCGTAGGCACGGGGAGAGATGGTCAGTACCAGTGGCTCCCATCCGAACTCTGCCAGATATCGGACAAAACGCAGCGTGCGTTGAACACCACTACTCCCTTGGATTGGGGGAAAGTGGTATGCGACCATCAGGAGACGTTTTTTTTGCATGACAGCCTGGGAAGGGGCTGGGAAGTTGGCGATGGCAGGGGCACTGGGTAACAGTTCATGCATGCCGACGGAAATCGACCCCTATAATAACAACCTGCTCGCTGGGCGGTGATCTCCGTGTCATCCTCGCGGACATGCTCAAATAGTCGCTTGGAGGTTTGACTTGGATATCAAGCACGAAGTGCTGCTCGTACTGGACGATGTGCTCGCACTCAATGGTCGGGCCATGGCCTATGATCTTGAAATGCCCTTGCTCGGTGCGGTGCCTGAACTGGATTCGATGGCTGTCGTCGGTGTCATCAACCTGCTCGAAGAGCGCTTTGGTTTCATCGTCGAAGATGATGATATCGACGGACGTACCTTCGCTAGTGTAGGCACCCTAGTGGAATTTGTTTCCGGCAAATTGCGGTGACGACACAGTCAAGGGAGGCGTTTTTCCTCCCCGGCCCGTTTGATCCGGGCCGTTTCTGCTTGCTGCAAATACCGTCTGAGGCGCTGAAGGGGTGCGTGCTCTTTGTGCCAGCGTTTGCAGAAGAAATGAATAAGTCCAGGCGCATGGTGGCTTTGGCTGCTGACTATTTTGCAGCTAATGGTTGGGCAAGCATGTTGCTGGATCCCTCGGGTTGCGGCGACAGCGGAGGCGACTTTTCCGATGCTGAATGGCTTGGCTGGCAAGACGATATCGATGCGGCCTACACTTGGTTGAGCGAGCGATTTGGCGTCACCCCGGTGCTTTGGTCAATGCGTGCAGGTTGTTTGCTGGTGACCGATTGGCTCAGGTCGCGGCAGATTGATGTGCCAACGTTATTTTGGCAGCCAGTGATTCACGGCAAACAGCACCTGACTCAGTTCTTGTTCTTGAAAGCCGCGGGTGAAATGCTTGGGGATTCTGATGGGCGGGCTGTTATGGCCCGCACACGCCAAGACCTCGCGTCGGGATGTAGCGTCGAAATCGCTGGCTACACGTTGTCCCCGTACTTGGCTGAGGGGCTGGAAGCCGCATCGCTGGAAGCGTTCCCCTCCTTGAAGTCGACCACGACTGTGATTGAAGTCCTCGCCTCTGAAGGGGTGTCTGGGCCAAATTCAATAGCTCTTCAGCAGAAATGGTCAGCGATGAGTATTCCCTATGCGTGGGCGACCGTCACCGGGCCGGCGTTCTGGCGCACCCAGGAAATTTCCGTGGCTCTGAGCTTGCCGGTTGTCTCGCTTGATGCACTCAATGGGGGCGTCGGTGAGCTTTAGTGAGCAGCCACTGGTCTTTTCGTGTCAGGGTGATTTGTTGGTTGGCGTTGTGTGCCGGCCCGAGAAGCCCGCGTCCGTAGCGGTTCTTATTGTTGTTGGGGGGCCGCAGTACCGTGCTGGAAGCCATCGCCAGTTTGTATTGTTGGCCCGGGCGTTGGCGGAGCAGGGTATCGCGAGCTTTCGTTTCGATGTGCGTGGCATGGGCGACGCCAGTGGTGAGCCGCTCGGATTTGCCGCAACGGCTGAAGATATATCAGCTGCGCTGGCGGTTTTCTCGCAAGTCGAGCCTTCAGTGTCCCGGTTTGTTCTTTGGGGGCTTTGCGATGGCGCAACGGCCGCAGCGATCTATGCGCCAAACGATCCCCGCGTTTGTGGTTTGGTGTTGCTCAATCCTTGGGTTCGAACCGCGTCGTCGCAGGCGCGAACCTATTTGAAGCATTACTACCCCAAGAGGTTGCTTGACGCCGATTTTTGGCGAAAGTTATTGCGTGGCCAAATCCGCCTGAGTGACGCAATACGGCGCTTTATAGGAACAATTCCGGACTTGATTGGACCGCGAGAAACGCGCGAGTCCAATGCCCCGGAACTGGCCGGAAAAATTGTCGATGCGTTGCATCAGGCACATGGTCGAAGTCTCATCGTTCTAAGCGGGCGTGACTACGTCGCTCGTGAATTCGAAGAGGCTGTAGCGGAGGTGCCGCTGTTTTCTGAACTGGTGGCGGGTGACCGGATTGACCTTCTGCACCTGAAAGCGGCCGATCATACGTTTTCATCGGCGTCCCATAGAAATGCAGTGGCTGATGCTACGGCCAAGTGGGTGAAGATTGCAGGGCGGTGTGATGCTACGTTGTAATGATTCGTTTTTGTTGGAGAAAGTGACATGAAAGCTCACTGGTCTGTTTGGTTGCGCCGGGCGACCGCGCTGTGGATTGCGCTGATGGCGCCGCTTGCGATGGCGCAGGAACTACCACTCCAGTGTGGCGTGCTTTTCAGTAATGATCATCCGCTCGACTATCGAATTGACAAGGACAAACTGCCTGTTGTTGAGAATCGGCACTTTGATCCACTGACTGAACGTTTGGTCCGAGGGCAAACCACGAGTGTGGGCGGCGATATCGGCTACACCTTGGGGAAATTCCCGAATCATCACAGAGCCTTGATCTCGATGATGAATCTCGGCATTCGCGACAAGACGGCAAAGCCGCGCGGTGCCTTGTATTCAGTCGAGTGCTATATGCGCCGTGCGGAAGCCTTCCGGCGAGACGATGCCATGGTGAAAATGATCTACGGCCTGTATCTCCTGAACGACGGGAGGGCCGAGGCCGCGATCAAAAAACTGGAAAGTGCGCAGGAAATGGCGGAAAACAACCCGAACCTGCACTACAACCTCGGATTGGCTTACGTAAAACTTAAGCGATACGAAGAGGCGCTCACGAGCGCCCACAAAGCGTACAGCCTTGGGTTTCCGCTGTCGGGTTTGCGTGACAAGCTCAAGCGGGCCGGAAAGTGGCGGGATCCCGCGCCTGTGGCGCCGAAGACCCCGCCAAAGAAGGCTAACGACTCTTGATCATCGTACCGACCCCGTGGTCGGTCAGAATCTCAAGTAGCAGGCAGTGTTCGACCCGGCCGTCGATGATGTGGACCGAGTTGACGCCGCTGCGGGCGGCATCCAGTGCGGAGCCGATCTTGGGCAGCATGCCGCCGGACAGGGTGCCGTCTTCGACGAGGCCGTCGATTTCTTTGGGTGTGAGCCCTGTCAGTAGTTTGCCGTTCTGATCGAGCACGCCCGGGGTGTTGGTCAGCAGTACCAGCTTTTCGGCCTTGAGAATTTCGGCGAGCTTGCCGGCTACCACGTCAGCGTTGATGTTGTAGGTTTCGCCGTCTTCGCCCACGCCGATCGGGGCAATCACCGGAATAAAGTCGCCCTTGTCGAGGAAGGAGATGAGACTGGGGTCGATCTGGGTGATTTCGCCGACCTGGCCGATGTCGACCACGTCGCCGAGCGGGGCGCCGGTTTTTTGCATCAGCAGTTTCTTTGCACGGATGAAACGCGCGTCCTTGCCGGTCAGGCCGACGGCCTTGCCGCCGTGCTGGTTGATCAGGTTGACGATTTCCTTGTTGACCTGGCCGCCGAGCACCATTTCCACCACTTCCATGGTTTCGGCGTCGGTGACGCGCATGCCCTGGATAAACTCACCTTTCTTGCCGACACGGGCCAGCAGGCTTTCGATCTGGGGGCCGCCGCCGTGGACGACCACCGGGTTGAGTCCGACCAGCTTGAGCAGCACGACGTCTTGCGCGAAGCAATCCTTCAGGTGCTGGTCGGTCATGGCGTTGCCGCCGTATTTGATGACGATGGTCTTGTCGAAGAAGCGTTTGATGTAGGGCAGCGCTTCGGAGAGGATGGCGGCTTTGCGGGCCGGCGTGATCGGGGTGGGCGTGTCGGTGCTCATCTAGGCGGTCGCGAGGGGTGAGATAAAACCTGATTCTAACGGCCCGGCCCCCCGCCGCAAAGCCGGCGCGTGTTTGTTTAACGTGGCCGGGGGGTTTGCCAGGCCCCGGGGGCCCAGCGTTGAGGGGGCTCAAGTGCCACGGTGCCGGCGGGATGGCGAAATTCGTGTGTGGGTTGCAGGGGGATGTCGCGCCATGTCGGTGCGGCGCTGATATGGCCGCGGAGTAATGTATCGGGCGCCAGCCGAATATCGATGGCGTGCTCGCTCGAGGCGGCTGGCAGGATGGTGCTGGGGTTGTCGATGAACTCGCCGGGGTTGCCGAGGGCAAAGGCGCCGAGCCCGACCAACAAATTATTTCGTGCGATGACTACCGGTGTTGTCTCGGTTTTTCCGGGCCAGATGCGCAGGAATATGCCACCGGTGGGGCGTTCGTTCACCAGCGTGTTATGGCTGAGTGCGAGGCGGTTTTCGTCGCTGCGATAGCCTTCTGCGCCATAGCTGATCAGGGTGGTGTTTGAGGTGTTGGCTGATTGGCCGATGGTATTGCCGATGACCGTGGCGAGGCCACCTTCGGGAAATTCCAGCTCATAGGATGCCTCGCCATCGGGGCCATCGACGATCCAGTTGTATTCGATGTGATTGCTTCGGGCGCGTGTTTTGACGAGGTGGGCGTTGTAACCGCCTTGCAGGCGACTCCCCCGCAGCGTGAACCGGTCGATCTGGCCGACATAGAGCAAATGATGCAGCGCGCCGGGGTGACGGGGGGCGTTGTCGAACTGGCAGTTTTCGACAAAGAGTCGTGCGCTTGGATCGTTGCTGGTGAGAATGCCGTTTTCGTTGTCGATGAAGCGGCTGTTGGTGATGCTCAGGCGTCCGCGTTCAAAACGGATGCCTGCACCGTTCAAATGCGGCACGCGTGCGCCGCGGAAGGTGATGTTGTTGATCTGGATGTCGCCCCCGCGGATCACCCAGATGGCTTTGCCTTCGATTGACTGGCCGGCGGCTTCGAGTACCGGCCCGTCGCCCAGACCGCGGATGGTTAGCCGGTTTTGCGTCCACAGCGCGACATCGCCACGATAGGTGCCCGGCTGGATGCTGACGGTGTCACCGTCCTGGGCGAGACGGGCGGCCTCGGCGATGCGCTGAATGGGTTCGTTGGGGCCGACGCGCAATTCGGCCGCCATGGCAGCCGCGGGCGCCAGCAGGGCACTTAGTACGAGTAGGCCGCGATGTGTGCGTCGGAGCATGGGCGCCGGTTTCCAGTCAAGCAGGGTTGGCGCCAGTGTGAACCGCTCGCCCGGGCAACGCCAGTGGACGGTGCCCGGGCGGGGGTAGCTTACTCGATGGTCAGGCGTCTGGCTTGCACCGCTGCTTTTTTGGGTAGGGTCAGTTCCAGCACACCATCGACGAACTTCGCGCCGGCGCGCGCTTCGTCAACATCCTGGCCGAGTTGGAAGCTGCGTGAGACTTTGCCGTAGTAGCGTTCCGTGCGCAGCACCCGTTCACCGTCCTTTTGCTCGGACTGTTGCTTGCGTTCGGCCGTGATTGAAACGACGGGCCCGTCGATGCTCACATGGATGTCGTCTTTGGTGACACCCGGTAGTTCGGCGTGAACGGCATAGCTTTCGGGGCTTTCCTTGACGTCGACGCGCATCTGCGGCGCCTCGGTGGCATTGCCACCAAACTCGACAGGGCGTACGAAAAATCCGCGAAAGAAGTCTTCGAACGGATCGTGGCGTGTGATGTTGCTCATGAGATCCTCCTTGTCAAATGGGTGATGATTCCCGCTTGAAAAAATAGTGGCGTGGCACGGTTTTTCAAGTGACGAGGACGCAAGCAGATGTTTCAGTTCTTGCTGGTTGAGGCTAAATGCCGGGTGAAGGTCGCCGAGATGCGTGGGTCAATGCGTGCGCACAGCCGAACCGCGTCGCGATTGGTCCAGGACCAGATGCGGTCGATGGCGTCTCGGGCGGGCAGCCATTCGGCGCCATGGTGTTCCGCTGCATCAAGCGTGATTGGTAGCGGTGTTGGCAAGCACAGGCTGAACACCGTTTCGGTGTTGTGGCTCACTTCGGGGGCATAGCGATGGCGCCACTTTGGAGGAATCGGATAGCGGTTGTTCAGCCCCCAGTCGAGAAAAGCGTAGTCGGGCGCCGACAGGCCGGTTTCTTCGAAGACTTCGCGGACGGCGGCCTCGCGGGGTGTTTCGTCCGGCTCCAGGCTGCCGGTGACGGATTGCCAGAAGTCAAAGGGCTGCTGCCGATGCAGGAGCAGGACGTCCATCGCAGGGGTGTGGATGACCACCAGCACGGAGCGGGGGCGTTTCTCGCCGCCAGCGATCACGCCGTGTCGGCGCTGCGCGCGGTTTGGGCGAAGACATGAAACGGTACGCTGCGTTCCTGCCAGTGCTCACAACAGTCGGTCAGCAGGTCCGTGAGAATAGACGCGGTGCCGGTGTCAGGAGCGGCGTTGGTGAGGATCAAGACGTAGCCCTTGGCGGGCAGCCATGAGAGGTCGGTCAGGCAGTCGTAGAGCGCGTCCCAGTTGTGCCCGAACCAGCGCGGCATGTCGAAACGCTGGGCGAGGGCGTCGAGGATCTGTGCTTTGTCGGTCAGTCCATCGAGGGCGACATCGATGATGCGTCGCTCGCGTGCCTGGGCGGCGGAAACAATGGCTTCTGTGTCGCCAGGGCGCATGGACAAAATGCGGTTGGGGCCGTCGAGTGCGAGGCCGTGGTCGTCATTGGGGCGGGGAGCGGTCATCGCGTCTCCGGAATGCGTCGAAAACTGCGGTAATGATCTGCAGTGTAGTAAAACACTTCAGGAGGATTGCCGCCGGCGACGATGCGACGTGCGCCGCGCGTGCGTTCTCCGGGTGTCGGAACGGTGTATTCGCGGTAGTAGCTGCGCGATTGTCGGGGCAGGAGTCCTTCGCGGTTGAAGAATGTCGTGCCGTCTTTGCTGTAGGGGAAGGGGCCGCCGCGCTGGATCAAATCGAGGGTGCTCAGCGCTTCAGGTGGCAGCCAAGCGAGTTCGCTGGGCGCTGACGCGGTGCCAGGAGGCGCGTCGCGCGAACAGGCCGGGAGCAGTGCAAACGCTGCAAGCAGGAAGACGACGAAGGTTTGGGTCAGGCGGCGCATGCGCGATCCATCCACCGGTTGGTGGTTGGAGTGTAGCAGTTCCGTTGCGTCGCGCGTGTCAGCCTAGACTTTGACGTCGCGAATGCCGAATTTTGCCTTGAGCGTGGTGTGGAAGTCTTTCAGCGCGGGCAGGCGGGCGTTGTTCGGGTCCTGACGGCGAACCCGGTCGATGAGCCGTTGGGCCTGACTGGCGTACTGCTCGCTCCAGCCGCGGTTCTCGATGTGGCGCAGCAAGGCCAGCGCGGCGTTGAAGAGGACATGGACGTTATTGGGCATTTTGCCTACGGCGTTGAGCATTTCGTCGACGGCGCCATCAAAGTCACCCGCTTTGGCCTTCTCGGCGCCCGTGGCGACAAGCGCCCGGACTTCGTGATGAACTTGTTTTTCGAGGTCTTGCGCGAGATTCGAATAGCCTCGCGCGTCGAGCATCTTGCGCGTGTTTTCGATGGCGCGCGGGGTGTCGGCCGTTCGCATGATGTCGAGCACCACTTCCGAGCCTGCCGCCTCCATGCCGTGGTCGAAACAGGCTTTTGCCAACTGTTGTTTGAGGCCGAGCGACACCGTGCCGAGCCGCCGCGACTCAGTCAGCGCCGACTCGACCGCCGCCTTCGCCTTGGCGTCGTCGCCGAGTTTGCCGTGGAGCATGGCGGAGGACAGCGCGGTGCACAGTTTGCCGCGCTCGGTGGTGGCCATGGTCCGGTCGAGATCACGCAAGGTGGCCGCGGCGTCCTCAAGTTTGCCGTTGCCGATCTGTGCCTGCATGAGCCACACGTGGTCGTCTGGGTCTCGGAAGTCTGAATATTTGCCTTTGCGTACCACCTCGCCCAACACGGCTTCGGCGGTATGGGAATCGTCCATTTCAAGTGCAATGGCGCCCAGTCGGCGCAGGCGGCCAACGCGATGCGGGGAAACCGCCGTCGCACGGGCGAGGATGTCGCGGGCTTTGGCCAGCTCGCCCGCGGCCTCACGCGTGCGCGCCAGCCAGTCATACGCGTCGAGAAACTGATCGTTCTCTTCGACGAGGCCGGTGAGCAGATCTTCCGCTTCGCCATAGCGCTGGCGCATGTAGAGGGCCTTGGCGAGGCCAAGGCGGGCCCACGGAATGGCACGAAGTTCTAGAACCTTTTGGTAGACCTTTTCGGCTTCATCGGCTTCGCTGGCCGAAATGTGGAGTTCGGCACGCAGGCGAAGAAAGTCGAGCTGATATTGCGGATGCTCTCGTTCGCCCTCAATGCTCGCTCGTAGCGCGCCTGGGATGTCGCCGGATTCGATCAGCTTGTAAACCGGAAGCAGTGCGTCGCGTTTGAGAATGGCGCGCACGATGCGGGTATGAAGCGTGTCGGCAGCGAAGGGTTTGAGGACATAGTCGTTGGGCGCCAGCTCGGCGGCGGAGACGACTTTTTCATACTGGCGCTCGCCGGTGACCATGATGAACAGCGTAGCCAGTGGAATGATGCCGTTGTGGCGCAGGTCTTCGAGCAGGTGCTGGCCGTCCTGGCCGTCACCGATGTGGTATTCGCACAGAATGAGGTCGAATCGCGCATCGCGTAGCTTGCGCACCGCGGCGCCGGCCGAGACGGAAAGCTGCACCTTGTCCACCCCGCTTTCGCCCAGCATGTTGCGCAGTTGAGTGCGCATGTTGGGGTTGGCCTCGATGACGAGGGCGGTAACGGCGGACAGGTCGGGCATGGTGGCGGTGCCGTAGAAAAGGGACTCAAGCTGAATTGTCGGCTTTTTAAGGCCGATCTTGAGTGAACGCACCAAAACAAACGAGGCGACCGAAGTCGCCTCGTTGTGTCTTTGAGCCATTCCGCCGGGATTAGTCCTTGGTGACCTCCACCGAGGTTTCGACTTTCTGGCGCAGACGGACGTGCAGGTCGCGCAACTGGCGGTCGTCGACGGGCGAGGGTGCCTCGGTGAGCAGACACTGGGCGCGCTGCGTTTTGGGGAAAGCGATCACGTCGCGGATCGACTCCGCGCCGGTCATCATGGTGACGATGCGGTCGAGGCCGAAGGCCAGGCCACCATGCGGCGGTGCGCCGTATTTCAGCGCATCGAGCAGGAAACCGAACTTCTGCTGGGCCTCTTCGTCGCCGATCCCCAGCGCGCTGAACACCTTGCTTTGCACGTCGGCACGGTGGATACGTACCGAGCCACCGCCGAGCTCCCAGCCGTTCAATGCGAGATCATAGGCTTTGGCGAGGCACTTGCCCGGGTCGCTGACGAGCAAGTCGAGGTGTTCGTCCTTGGGGCTGGTGAAGGGATGGTGGCAGGCGGTCCAGCGCTTGTCTTCGTCGTCATACTCGAACATCGGGAAATCCACCACCCACAGCGGCTCCCAGGCCTTGCCATTGACGTAGCCCTTCTCGTGGCCGACCTTGCTGCGCAATGCGCCGAGGGCGTCGTTCACGATCTTGGTCTTGTCTGCGCCGAAGAAGATCAGATCACCGTTTTGCGCACCAGTGCGCTCAATGATGGTTGCCAGCGCCTGCGCGTGCAGGTTTTTGACGATGGGCGACTGCAGGCCCTCATCGCTCAGTTTGGTGATGTCGTTGACCTTGATGTAGGCCAGACCCCGGGCGCCGTAGATGCCGACGAACTTGGTGTATTCGTCGATTTCGCCACGGGTAAGCTGGGCGCCGCCGGGGATTCGCATGGCAGCGACCCGGCCGGTGTCGGAATTGGCCGGGCCGGAGAAGACCTTGAAGGCAACGTCCTTGACGGCGTCGGTGACATCGGTGATTTCGAGCGTTACACGCAGGTCGGGCTTGTCCGAGCCGAAGCGTGACATCGCTTCGGCGTAGCTCATGCGCGGAAATGGCGCGGGAAGATCGACGTCCAGCACTTCCTTGAAAATGCTGCGAATCATCTCTTCCATCAGCGCGGTAATCTCGGCTTCGCCCAGGAAGGACGTCTCGATATCGACCTGGGTGAATTCGGGCTGCCGGTCGGCCCGGAGGTCTTCGTCACGGAAGCACTTGGTGATCTGGTAGTAGCGGTCGTAACCGGCCACCATCAGCAGTTGCTTGAACAGTTGCGGCGACTGGGGCAGGGCGAAGAAGTGACCCGGATGAACCCGCGACGGCACCAGGTAGTCACGCGCGCCTTCCGGCGTGCTCTTGGTGAGCATCGGCGTCTCGATGTCGATGAAGCCTTTGGCATCGAGGAAACGACGGAAGGCCATCGCCGTCTTGTAGCGCAGCATCATGTTGCGTTGCATGGCCGGGCGGCGCAGATCGATCACGCGATGGGTCAGGCGCGTGGTTTCCGACAGGTTGTCGTCATCGAGCTGGAACGGTGGCGTGACCGAGGCGTTGAGGACTTCAATCTCGTGGCAAAGCACTTCGATTTCGCCGGACGTGAGGTTGGCGTTTTCGGTGCCGGCAGGGCGGCGTCGGACCTTGCCCGTCATGCGTACGACAAACTCGTTGCGAAGCGACTCAGCCACGGTAAACATGTCGGCGCGGTCGGGGTCACAGACCACCTGAACAAGACCTTCGCGGTCGCGCAGATCGACGAAAATCACACCACCGTGATCCCGCCGCCGGTGCACCCAGCCGCACAGGGTGACGATCTGGTCGAGGTTGGCGGCAGTGACCTGGCCGCAGTATTGAGTACGCATGATTCTGATTCCGTATTTTGTACGCTTGGGGCGAATCGCCCCGAGTTGTTAGGGTTTGACCGGGGCGAGCTCGGCGATGTCGGCCTTTTTGCCGGACGTGACCACACCCATTGAAATGACATACTTGAGCGCTTCGTCAACGCTCATTTCCAGTTCGATGACGTCTGCGCGCGGGACCATCAGGAAAAACCCCGAGGTCGGGTTTGGCGTGGTCGGGACGTAGATGCTGATGTAGTCGCCGCTCAGATGGCGGGCCGCGTCGCCACCCGGCTTTCCGGTGAGGAAGGCGATGGTCCAGGCACCCTGGCGGGGATACTGAACCAGCAGCGCTTTGCGGAACGCGTGGCTGGAACTGGAAAACAGGGTGTCGGATACTTGCTTGACGCTTGAATAGATGGATTTCACCACCGGGATGCGCGCGAGCAATGCCTCCCAGACCAGCACCAGACGCTGGCCAAGCACATTGGCGCCGATCAAGCCGGTGAGCAGAATGATCAGCAAGGTGAGTGCGACGCCGATGCCCGGAATGTCGAGCCCGAGCAAGACTTTGGGCTGCCAGTGCTCAGGTATCCACAGCAGGATTCGATCCAGCGTGCTGACGATCCAGGCGATCACCATGAAGGTGATGGCGAGCGGGATCCAGATCAGGAGCCCGGTGACGAAGTATTTCTTCATTCGATACGGTCAGTGGCAGGCGCAGCCACCGCCACAACTGGCGTCGGTCGTGCCGGAGGTCGGGGCAGCCTCGGTTTTGGTGGGCGCACTGGCGCTGCCGCCTTTGAAGTCGGTGGCGTACCAGCCCGAGCCCTTCAGCTGAAAGCCGGGCGCGGTGAGCTGTTTGGTGTAGGCGTTCGCGCCACAGGCGGGGCAGACCGTCAGTGGTGCATCACTCATCTTCTGCAAATGATCTTTTTGAGCACCGCAATCGGTGCAGCGATAGGCGTAGATCGGCATGACAAGCTCCGAAAAATCAAGCCCGTAAGTCTATCTTATTGGCGATGGTGCGGGAAGCGGTGTGCAGTGTCGCGCAGGCGTAGCACTGATTTGATTTTGCGCTGGTGTCAGAACGCCTGGAGGTAACGCGCGTTCAAGCTTTCACCGAAAAAGAGGGCCAGCAGGCCTGCCGCGGCGAGGTAGGGGCCAAACGGAATTGGTGTGTCCCGCCCATGGCGAGCGAAGAGCATCAAGGCAATCCCGACTGTTGCACCGACAATTGAGGACAGCAGAATGGTCAGCGGCAGCATTTGCCAGCCAAGCCAGGCGCCAACGGCGGAGAGTAGCTTGAAGTCGCCGTAACCCATTCCTTCCTTGCCGGTGACCAGACGGAAAAGGTGAAAGACCAACCACAGGCAGAGATACCCCGCGACAGCGCCAACCACCGCATCGTGCAAGGACGTAAACGTGCCGCCCAGGTTGAATAGGAGTCCAAGCCAGATCAGTGGCAGGGTGATGGTGTCGGGTAAAAGTTGGGTGTCCAGGTCGATAAACGTCAATGCAATCATCGCCCAGACGAACAGCAGGGCGCCTAGGGTGGCGACGCTGTTGCCGAACTTCCACGCGACAAGTGCTGAAAGGGCCGCAGTGGCGATTTCAACGCTCGGGTAGCGCCGGCTGATTGGCGCTTTGCAGTGACGACAGCGGCCGCGGAGCACCAGATAGCTCAGTACCGGAATGTTGTCGATGGCGGTGACCTGGGTGCCACAGTGTGGGCAGCGGGAGCGGGGCGTGGCCAGATTGAAACGGGCTGGCGCGTTGACTTCTTCCCCGCGCATTTCGGCCGCCTGCTGCGCCCACTCGTTTTCCATCATCGTGGGAAGGCGATGGATGACGACGTTCAGAAAACTGCCGACAAACAGGCCGAGAAGGCAACTGAGTGCGACGAGCGCTGTCGGTTCGTTGAAGAGTTCGGTCATGAGGGATTGGTGCCGCCCCGGGGTCCAGGGCGGGCCAGGAAAGTTAGACGACGGCGCCGAGTTTGAAGATCGGGAGGTACATGGCGACGACTAGGCCGCCGATGACAGTACCTAGAAACACCATGATCATTGGCTCAAGCAACTGAGATAGTCCCGCGACTGCGTCGTCTACCTCCTGCTCGAAGAAATCAGCGACCTTGCTCAACATGCCGTCGAGTTGTCCGGACTCTTCACCTATGGATACCATTTGTACAACCATGGTCGGAAAAACCTTAACGCCTTGCATGGATACGGTAAGGCTGGTGCCTGTGCTGACGTCCGACTGGATCTGTTTGGTTGCGACTTTGTAAACATGGTTTCCGGCCGCGCCACCGACTGAGTCAAGCGCCTCCACCAGTGGAACCCCAGCCGCAAACATGGTTGCAAGTGTACGGGTCCAGCGTGCAATTGTGGCTTTCCGGATGACATCGCCAATGACCGGTACCTGAAGGATGAAACGATCCATGGCGTTCTGAGCTTTCTCTGATCTTCGATATGCCATGCTCAAGCCGACAATAATCGCGGTGAGACCGCCAAAAACAATGTACCAATTGTCGACAAAGTAGTCTGACATGGCGATTACGATCTGTGTTGGGGCGGGAAGATCTGCACCAAAATTGGCGAACACATTTTTGAATTCAGGAATAACGAAGATCATCATCACCGACACCACCAAAGTGGCGACGACAATGACCGCCATTGGATAGAAAAGTGCCGACTTGATCTTGCCTTTAATGGCGATGATTTTTTCTTTATAGGTTGCAAGGCGATCTAGCAGACTATCCAAAATACCTGCTTGCTCGCCCGCCGCTACCAAATTACAGAAGAGTTGATCAAAGTGAAGCGGGTGCTTCCGAAACGCTTGCGACAAACTGCTGCCGGTTTCAACGTCATTGCGAATGTCATTCAGCAAACGCCCCAGCGAGGGGTTGCCCGATCCCTTGATGCCAATATCAAAGGCCTGAAGCAGTGGCACGCCGGACTTCATCATGGTTGCCATCTGGCGAGTGAATAGCGCGATGTCCTTGTCGGTGATGCGGCGGCCCCGAGAAAGCTTCCGCTTCTTGACCTTGGTGACGAGAATGCCCTGACGGCGTAGCGTTGCCTGGACAACCGCCTCACCCCCTGCGCGGACTTCGCCGCGAATGATCTTGCCTTTCTTGTCCTTGCCTTCCCAGTCGTAGAGATGCTCTTTGACATCTTGGGCTGTGCGGCGAGTAGAGCGGGTAGCGGTTGCCATGTGTGTCGTGCCTCGAATTAGTCGTTGGTCGTCGCCAGAACTTCTGCCAGAGAAGTCATGCCGGCCTTGACCTTGCGAAGGCCCGAGCGGCGAAGGTCCATCACGCCGTCGAGCTCCGCTTGCGCGGCGATCTCAATTGAGTTGCCGTTGTTCATGATGATGCGGGCGATCTCGTCTGTGATCGGCATGACCTGATAGATGCCGACCCGGCCTTTGTAGCCGCTGCCCTTGCATTTATCGCAGCCTACGGGACCGTAGGGCTTCCAGCTGCCGTCCAGATCCGCCTCGGAAAAGCCGGCTTCAATCAGCGCGTCGTGCGGGATGTCTAGCGCCTGTTTGCAGGTGCACAGGCGTCTTGCGAGGCGCTGGGCAGTGATCAGGATGACCGACGAGGCGATGTTGAACGCCGCAACGCCCATGTTGCGCAGACGCTCAAGCGTGGTCGGCGCGTCGTTGGTGTGCAGGGTCGATAGCACCAAGTGCCCGGTCTGTGCCGCCTTGATGGAGATCTCGGACGTTTCGAGGTCCCGAATTTCGCCAACCATGATGACGTCCGGGTCTTGCCGCAGAAAGGCCCTGAGCGCGAAAGAGAAGGTCAGACCGGCTTTTTCGTTGACGTTGACCTGGTTGATGCCGGGCAGGTTGATTTCAGCCGGATCCTCGGCGGTGGAGATGTTGACCCCGGCCTTGTTCAGGATGTTCAGGCAGGTATAGAGCGAAACGGTTTTGCCGCTACCGGTGGGTCCGGTGACCAGAATCATGCCATAAGGGCGCTCAATGGCTTCGAGTAATGCGGCCTTCTGTTCGGGGTCGTAACCCAGCGCGTCGACGCCCAGCATGGCGGAGGAGGGGTCGAGAATACGCATGACGATCTTTTCGCCATGGAGGGTTGGCAGCGTCGATACCCGGAAGTCGATGGCCTTGTTCTTGGAAAGCACCAGCTTCATCCGGCCGTCCTGGGGGACGCGTTTTTCCGAGATGTCCAGACGCGAGATGACCTTGATACGGGCAGCGATTTTCTCTCGCAACACCAGGGGCGGTTGCGCCACTTCGCGCAAGGTGCCGTCGGTTCGTACGCGAATGCGGTAATACTTTTCGTAGGGTTCGAAATGGATGTCCGACGCCCCTTCATTGATGGCGTCGATCAGGACCTTCTGAATGAATCGAACGACTGGCGCGTCATCGACTTCTGCCTGTGCATCGTCGGCGGCGGCTTCGCTGGGCGTGTCCTGCTCCAGCATGTCCATGTCGAATTCGTCGCCGGTGAGCGCTTCGAGCGTCTCCTTCGCGGACTCGCCTTGCTTGTCGATGGCTGCAAGCAGCTTGCTCGCCTCGACAACCACCGGGTCGACAGACAGGCCGCTCTGAAAGCGGATTTCGTCGAGTGCACGCAGGTTGGTGGGGTCGGCGAGTGCGACGGTCAGGCGATTGCCGCGCTTGGCGATCGGCAGGACATGGTGCTTTCCGATCAACTTTCGGTCGATCGCATCGACCAGAATATTGCTCGGATCGAGCGCCGAGATGTCTAGCAAGGGGTGGCCGAAGGTGTCTGCAGCGAAGCGGGCGATATCCCGTTCACCGAGCAGGCCTCGGCGAGCGGCTTCCAGAATGAAGCCGTTGACCTTGTTTTGCTGTTCGGACGTGCACGCCGCAGCGTCCGCCTCTGTCAGGCGGTTTTGTTGGACGAGTGCGCGCGCAAGACCCGTGAGCGCAGTTTGAGGATTTGCAGCCATGACCACCTGTTATGGATCCGACATAGCATGTTGCATCGCTTGATGTGCCTTGTAAAGCTTCAGGCGCAAACCCTTGTCACAACTTGGTTTATGTCCGCGGTTTGAACAGCCGTGCGGTCTTCACCATGCGATCTTGAGTCTGCACCACTTCGATGGGTACATCGCCAATCCGGATTGAGAGTCCGGCCTCAGGAATATCCTGGAGGTATTCAACAATCAGCCCGTTCACTGTTTTCGGACCATTTACCGGAAGGTTGAGGCCTAATTTGCGATTGAGGTCTCTCAGATTGTGCGCACCGTCGACAAGAACGCTGTCGCTGGCGTGCCACGCAAGGTGATCACCGCCGGCTGGCGCGCTGGTGGTGAACTTGCCGATCATCTCTTCGATGATGTCTTCGACGGTGACCAAGCCGAGCAATTCGCCGTATTCGTCCACGACGAGGCCCATGCGTTGCTTGTTCTCCTGGAAGAACTGAAGCTGGGAGTAGACGGGCGTGTCTGCCGGAATGAAGTAGGGCTTGGACAGTATGTTGCGCAAGGCGTCATGGTCCAGGCGCTCTTCAAGCGTATGGCTGAGCATGCGGCGCAGGTGCAGGATGCCGACGACGTTGTCGGTTTCGCCGTCGAACACCGGCAAACGGGTGTGATAGCTCGTTGCCAGCTGTTGGCGAATATCTTCGATGGTGTCCGACAGGTCGATGCCCTCGATGGCGCCTCTTGGCGTCATGACGTCCTCGACGGTGATGTCTTCCAGTTCAAACATGTTCAGCAGGATGCTGCGGTGCTTTGACGGGATGACGTGTCCCGCCTCGAGAACCATGCTGCGCAGCTCTTCTGTCGAGACCTGGTCTTGTCCGTTTTCGCCTTGAGGGGCGAGGCGGAGTGCGCGCAGGAGAACGGCGACGAACAAGTTGACGAACCAGACCGCAAAATAGGAGGCGCGCAACAAAAAAGTCAGCGGAAAGGCGTAGATGACCGCGAGTCGGTCGGCATACCTTGCACCGATCACCTTTGGCGTGATCTCTGAAAAAACGAGGATCATGAAGGTCACGGCAAGTGTGCCCGCGCCGAGCGCCCAGCGCTCCTCGCCGAACAAGGCAATCGTAATTACGCTCACCAGTGTCGCGGCGGCAGCGTTGACCAGATTGTTGAACAGCAAAATGACGCCGAGCAGCTTCTCTGTCTGCCCGAGCAGATTCAGCGCCAGAGTGGCACCTCGATGGCCGCTTGAGGCCATGGATTTGAGGCGATAGCGGTTGGCGACCATCATGGTTGTTTCGGCCATCGAGAACAGGCCGGAAAACACCAACAGCAAGGCGAGCGCAGAGATCTGCACTGAAAGAGGAATGTCGGTCACGGCCTGCTAGGCGAAAAGGGGAGCGTCGAGTATTCCGGCGCGATGCGGTGATGTCAAGGCGGCGACTCCGGATTCAGGCCGCGCGTTGAAGCAGAATTTCGATGACAAACCGGCTGCCGACATAGGCCAGCATCAAGGCCGCGAAGCCGGCAATCGTCCAGCGCTGGGCAAGTTTTCCGCGCCATCCCCACAGATGGCGACCGACCAGCAAGGCGCCAAAGAGCAGCCATGAGATCGCGGCGAACACCGTTTTATGGTCGACTGAAAAGGCTTTTCCGAATAGCACTTCGGAAAAGGCGACGCCCGAAATCAGCGTCAGGGTGAGCAGCACAAAGGCGATGCGGATCAGGCGGAACAGCAGATGTTCCATTGTCAGCAATGGCGGCAGAGAGGCAAAGGCGTTCGAAAGACGCGCGCTGTGCAGTCGCTTTTCGGCAATGGCCATGAGCAGCGCATGCAAGGTGGCGAGGGTGAACAGGCTGTAGGCGAGCATGGCCACGATAAAATGCGCCCGGAACGCAGGCGAATCGGCTTTATCCAGCAAGTGCGGTGGTGGAAACAGCCCGGGGAGTAGCGCCGCTACGGCGGCGGCCGGCATCACGAAGGTTTGCAGGCCGTCCAGCCGCGAGAAAAAATTTTCGATCCAGTAAAAAAGCACTGCGAGCCACACCATCAGCGACATGGCGGTGCCAAAGCCGAAATGCATGCCTTCGCCAGGGAAGAGTTCGCCATGGAGCACCGCGCCGTGGGCGAGCAGGGCAATGAGGAGCGCGACGCGCTCCAGAGCGGATAGGCCGCGACGTGGTGTATGGCCGGAGGGGTGCCAGCGGGTACGCCAGAAGTGCACGCCAAGCGCGGCATACATGGAGGCGGGCAGCAGATGCAGTAGAATCGATGGCATTTCGCAAGTTTACTCCAAGCCAGATTCCCGGACCATCATGCTAGACAATTTGACCACGCGGCTTTCCAAAGTCGTCAAAACCCTCCGTGGCCACGCCCGGCTGACCGAAGACAACATTCAGGACGCGATGCGTGAAGTGCGCATGGCACTTCTGGAAGCCGACGTAGCCTTGCCTGTGGTCAAGGACTTCGTTGCGCGGGTGCGCGAGAAGGCGGTCGGCCAGGCGGTGGTCGGCTCGCTCACACCGGGGCAGGCCCTCGTCGGTGTGGTGCACGATGAATTGTGTGCCCTCATGGGGGAGAAGAATGAAGGATTGAATCTCGCCGCACAGCCGCCTGCCGTGGTGCTGATGGCGGGCTTGCAGGGCGCCGGTAAAACGACCACCACCGGCAAGCTCGGCAAACTATTGCGCGAGCGCAAGAAGAAAAAGGTGCTGGTGGTGTCGGCCGACGTGTATCGGCCGGCGGCAATCGAGCAGCTTAAAACCGTGGCAGGGCAGGCCGGCGTGGAGTTCTTCCCGTCGCAAACCACCCAGAAGCCGGTCGACATCGCCTTGGCGGCGCTGGATTACGCCCGCAAGCACTTCTTTGACGTGTTGCTGGTCGACACGGCGGGACGGCTCGCCATCGACGAAGCGATGATGGCCGAGATCAAGGCCGTGCATGCCGCGATCCTGCCGGTCGAGACCCTGTTTGTGGTCGATGCCATGTTGGGTCAGGACGCGGTCAATACCGCGGCGGCCTTCAACGAGGCGCTCCCGCTGACCGGTATTGTGTTGACCAAGCTGGATGGTGACTCGCGTGGCGGTGCGGCACTGTCGGTGCGTCACGTGACCGGCAAGCCGATCAAGTTCGCCGGTGTGGCCGAAAAACTCGATGGGCTGGAAGAGTTCTTCCCCGAGCGCATGGCGTCCCGGATTCTCGGTATGGGCGACATCATGGGTCTGGTCGAGGACGCGCGCCGCGGCGTCGACGAGGACAAGGCCAAGGCCTTTGCGCAGAAGCTCAAGTCGGGCAAGGGCTTCGATCTGAATGATTTCAAGGAGCAGATCGGCCAGATGCGCAAGATGGGCGGCCTGACATCCATGATGGACAAGCTGCCCGCACAGTTCGCGCAAGCCGCCAGTCAGTTGCAGGGCGGGGCCGAAGAAAAAATGGTTGGTCGCGTTGAAGGCATCATCAATTCGATGACGCCGCTCGAGCGCGCCAAGCCCGAACTGCTCAAGGCATCGCGCAAGCGGCGTATTGCCAGCGGCGCCGGGGTGCCGGTGCAAGAGGTTAATCGACTGCTCAAACAGTTTGAACAGACCCAGAAGGTGATGAAGCAGTTCTCCAAGGGCGGCATGTCGAAGATGATGCGTGGCATGAAGGGGATGCTGCCAGGCATGATGCGTTGATGGCGGCACTGCGCGCGCCCGAATCCTTGTTTTCGGCTTTGCGCAGTGCCTTGCTCGAATGTGATGTCGAGCAAAAGTGCGCGCGTGTGCATGCCCTGAAAGCCGCGTTTGATGCCGGCCAGTTGTGTATTGATGACAACACGCCGCCCGAATCAATCGTTGAGTGCGGTCGGCCAGCGCGTCCTGAGCTGGTGGCGCCAAACAAGCTGCGTAAGCGCCGTCCCGGCAGCCCCGACGGTCACGCCGCCTTGTTGCACGCCATTGCCCACATCGAATTCAATGCGATCAACCTGGCGCTCGACTGTGCCTATCGCTTCCGCGGATTGCCGGATGCGTTCTATCATGGTTGGGTGCGGGTCGCCGTCGAAGAGGCGATGCATTTCGGCTTGTTGCGCGAACGGCTGCAGGCGCTGGGGTTCGACTATGGGCGGTTCGCAGCGCACAACGGCTTGTGGGAGATGACCGTTCAAACGGCGGATGATCCGCTTGCCCGGATGGCACTGGTGCCGCGCGTGTTAGAGGCGCGCGGACTGGATGCGACACCGCCGATCATGAACAAGCTGCGTCATGTCGGCGATGCCGCCACATTGGCCGTGTTGGAGGTCATCCTGCACGACGAGATCGGCCATGTGGCGCTCGGTGACCACTGGTTTCGATACTTCTGCGCGCAGCGGGGGCTGGCGCCAGAAGCAACGTATCTGGCGCTGATTGATCAATTCAATGCGCCGTGGCCCAAGCCGCCCCTCAATCTTCCCGCGCGACGCACGGCAGGTTTTAGCGAAGCCGAGTTGGTCGTGTTATCCGCGCCACGTCAGTCTAAACAAGCTTCCTGATCGGCCTTGTTTGTTCCGCATGTCTTTGCGGCACGTGTGGTGGCAGGCATTTGCATGTCTCACCTGCATCGCCAATGGCGGCTTGAATGGCGGCGTTGTCGTTGCCCGACGCTGCCTGGGCAAGCGCGTCGATGATCAGTATCAGATTGTTGACCTGGCGCTTGAAGCGGGGAAAGTTCCTCCCAGGTGTCAGGCGTCATGCGACGGATGGTGCCAATGAAAAAAGGGAGTGACGAATCACTCCCTTTTTAACGGCGTCGGTGCGCTTTAACGAATCAGCGCAGTCCGGCGATGAAGTCTGATACGGCCTCTATTTCCTTGTCGGTCATCTTGAGCGCAATCATCTGCATCATCTTGGCCGGATCGTTGGCACGTTCGCCGGCACGGAAGGCCTTCAACTGAGCGGCCGTGTATTCGGCAAACTGGCCAGACAGACGCGGGAACTGAGCCGGCAGACCTTTGCCTGCGGGGCCGTGGCAGGCTGCACAGGCGGGCAGGCCTTTGGTGGCATCGCCGGCGCGCCACAGTTTCTGGCCCCATTCGATGGTCTCGCCATTCTTGGCGACGGCGGGTTGCAGCGTCTGGCTACCAAAATAGTGCGCCACGTTGATGACGTCTTCGTCAGTCAGCGCCATTGCCATGCCGTTCATCACAGCATTGACGCGAACAGGCGGATTGCCGTCGGCGGATTTGAATTCAGTGAGTTGCTTGGCCAGATATTCAGGGATCTGACCCGCCAGTTTCGGGTTGGCAGGCAGCGGGCTATTGCCGTCGGGGTTATGACAGCCGGCGCAGATGCCCTCGGCCGTCAGCTTGCCTTTTTCGAGATCGGGGGCTTTTTGTTCGGCCTGAACACTGCCAGCGGCCAGGAAAAGGGAAAGCAGCAGGGAACGCTTCAGCATGATCTTGATGTCCTCGGGTGCCGTTGTCGGTCGTTCAAATCCTGATATTCTATAACAGCTTGCTAGGTTTGCGCGATGCAACACCCGCCCCTTTTCCCCATAGTGCCTTCCGAATGTCCCTCTTCCGTCACGCCGAATTTGAAATCTCAGTCGCCGAACCCCGGGGTCTGCCACCACCTAATGGCGCTGAAATCGCCTTTGCAGGACGCTCCAATGCTGGAAAATCCAGTGCCATCAACACCTTGGCGATGCATACACGTTTGGCCTTTGTGTCGAAGACGCCGGGTCGAACCCAGCTGATCAATTTTTTCCGGCTACGCTGCGGCGCGGTGATGGTCGACTTGCCGGGCTACGGCTATGCCGAAGTGCCCGAAAAAATTCGTCGCCAGTGGCAGGCGCTGCTCGAAAACTACCTGCGCGAACGCCCGAATCTGATTGGTCTGGTGTTGATCATGGATTCCCGGCGCCCATTGACCCAACTCGATCGTCAGATGCTCGACTGGTTTGCACCCAGCGGTCGGCCGGTGCACGTGCTGCTGACCAAGAGCGACAAACTGACACGCAATGAGCAAGCCAAAACCCTGGCCGCGACGCGCAAAGGGCTGGCCGAGTGGGGCGATGCGGTGACCGTGCAGATGTTCTCGAGCCTGAAAAAGACCGGAATGGATGAAGTCGATGGCGTTGTGCGCCAATGGCTGGAAGCGCTGCCGGGCGATGTGCTCGAAGCCGACGACGCCTGAAAAAAATAGACCCCCGGCCAAAGGGGAGAAAGCCGGGGGTTGAACGCCCTGCTTGAGGGGCAGGGCTCCCGCTCAGGGAGGTGAAGCGGGAGACGGCTTGCGCCATCTGTTCTCCTAGATCAAAGCGGCGCAAGAAAGTTCCCGGCACACTTTTTCTCTATGTTTCTTTCTGTTTCGAGTGATCTGATGACTTCCAATCCCGCCTTTCCTGCCACCCGTATGCGCCGCATGCGCCGTGATGCCTTTTCCCGCCGCCTGATGCGCGAGAACGAGCTGAGCGTCAACGACCTGATCTACCCGGTGTTTGTGCTGCCCGGCCAGGGTCAGCGACAGTCCGTGGCGTCCATGCCCGGTGTTGAGCGTGTGTCGCTGGATGGTTTGCTGGGTGTCGCCGAAGAGGCGGTGTCCTTGGGGGTCCCCGCGCTGGCGCTGTTTCCGGTGATCGAAACCGAAAAAAAGAGTGAAGCCGCCGAAGAAGCGTGGAATCCGGAAGGCTTGGTGCAGACGGTGGTGCGCGAACTCAAGGCACGCTTTCCCGAGTTAGGTGTGATCACCGATGTGGCGCTTGACCCCTATACCAGTCATGGTCAGGACGGCCTGATCGATGCGTCGGGCTACGTCTTGAATGACGAAACGCTGGAGGCGCTGGCCAAGCAGGCGCGCAGCCACGCCGATGCCGGTGCTGATATCGTGGCGCCGTCGGACATGATGGATGGTCGCGTCGCGCGCATTCGGGCAGAACTCGATGCCGGCGGGCACATTCTGACCCGTATCCTGGCTTACTCGGCCAAGTACGCGTCGAGCTATTACGGCCCCTTCCGTGACGCTGTGGGCTCGGCTGGCAATCTGGGTGGCGGTAACAAATACACCTACCAGATGGACCCGGCCAACTCCGATGAAGCGATCCGCGAAGTGTCGCTGGATATCGCCGAGGGCGCGGACATGTTCATGGTCAAGCCGGGCATGCCGTATCTCGATATCGTCCGCCGGGTCAAAACCGAATTGCAGGTGCCGACGTTTGTGTATCAGGTCAGCGGTGAGTACGCCATGCTCAAGGCGGCCGCCGCCAATGGCTGGCTCGACGAAAAAGCCTGCGCACTCGAGGCTTTGATGGCGTTCAAGCGGGCGGGTGCCGATGGCGTGCTGACTTACTTTGCGTTGGATGCGGCGCGCTGGTTGACGGCCGAAAAGTGAGCTTTGCCCTGCGGCCGATGACGGCCGACGATTTGTCCGCCGTCTTGGTGGTGCAGCGGCTCGCTTATGGTGATGCCTATCAGGAAGCGGCCGAGGTGCTCGATGCCAAGCGGCAACGCAGTCCCGCAGCGTGTTGGGTCGCTTGCGACGCAGCAGGCATGGCGGGCTATGTGTTTGCGCATGACTGGCCCGGCGATGCGCCACCGCCGCTACATACCGCGTTGCCCGCGGCTGCGGTGTCGACGTGTGGTTTCTTGCACGACCTCGCCGTGGTACCTCGTGCCCATGGCGGCGGCGTTGGCGCCGCGTTGTTTGCGGCGGTCCAGCAATGGTCGCTTGCTGCAGGCCATGAAGCACTCAATCTGGTGTCACTGGCGAGCGCGGCGGAGTATTGGCAGCGCTTCGGCTTTGTGCCGATCGTGTCGTCAGAGCGGTCGGTGATGGCCGCCTATGGCGACGGCGCGTGCTTTATGCGCCTGCCGCTCGGCGGCTGAATCCGAGGCGGCTCAGGGCCCGGGGCAGCGCCAGTACGCTGGAAAATTTGGCGTCGACGTAGGCCGGACACCCGCCGGCACGGCTGATCCACACCGTACGCATGCCCAGACGTTTGGCGGCCTTCAGGTTGGCCAGACTGTCCTCGACCAGAATGCAGCGCGACGCCTGCAAGTTGTGCTCGACCAGCAGGCGACGAAATGCACGGTGACCGGGCTTGGGCTGCAAACGCATTTGCTCGATGGCGAATACGCTGTCGACAGATCGACGAAGTCCCATGACGCTCAGCACGGCATGGGCGTACGCCGAGGGGCCATTTGAGAACACGATTTTTCGGCCCGGCAGGCGTTTGAGGCTATGGCGTAGTGCGCGCTCGAACACCACCATGTTGTGGAGCTGGTCGAAGCGATGCGTCTCGCGCAGGAAGTGCGCCGGGTCGGTGTCGTGATGGCGCATCAAACCGAGCAGCGTGGCGCCGTAGCGGTGCCAGTAGTCGTTGCGCAGGGTGTTGGCCTGGCCTTCATCCACCGCCAGCTGCTGCATGATGTAGTCGGTCATGCTGCGGTTGATGTGCGGAAAGATATGCGCGCTGGCGTGGTGCAGCGTGTCGTCGAGGTCAAACAGCCAGACCGGTGCGGTGCTCATTTGGGTCCGCCGGGCCGGCTCTGGAATCGGATGATGGCGTGGCCGTCCGGGGTGGTGCGCGGTGCGGGTTTCCAGGCGTGGCCGTAGACGATTTCGAAGGTGGCGGGGAGTCGCCCGTCGATGCGCCGCACCTCGTAGCGTTCTCGCGCTTTTCCCCAGCCGGATTTGCCGCTCAAGCCACGGGGGCGCAGGGCACTGGCGTTGGTGCTGCCCGACTGGCGCAGATCGGCGAACAGGCTGTCCAGATCGGCATAGGTGAGCGTGAGCGTGTCCATGTCCATCACCGGGTCGCTGAACCCCGCACCGACCAGCGCATCACCGATGTCGTGCATGTCGATGAAGCGATGGACGCGGGAGCCCTCGGCGTCGTCAAACGCGTCGCGCAGTTCGCGCAGCGTATCGGGGCCGAGCGTGGCGAACATCAGCATGCCGCCGACTTTCATGACCCGTGCCATTTCGGCCAACGCAGGTGCCGGGTCGTCCAGCCAGTTGAGCATCAGGTTCGACCACAGCATGTCGAACTGGCTGGGGCCGAAGGGCAGGGCGCAGGCATCGGCGGCGGTCAGTTGTATCTGGTCGCCGCGGCCGAGCAGGCGCTGCAATCGGCCGACCGTTGGGGCGGCCTGCTGCAGCATTGCAGGCGCAATGTCGGCGCCGACGCGCCGGGCTTTGGGGTAGCGTTCCGCCAGGCGGCGCAGATCGCGCCCGTTGCCGCAGCCCAGGTCGAGGATCGACGTTGGCTGATGGAGAATGCCTTCCAGGCGCTCATCCATCTGCTGGGCGACAGCGCGTGCCAGAACGTCGTCGTAGCTGCGCGCGGCGGCGTCGAAATGCCGCCGCACACTGCCGGCGTCGAGGTGAAAGTCGCCTGCCATGAAGCGCTTAGATGGCCTTCAGTCCGAGCTTGGCGAACAGTGCCTCGTCGCGATCGGTTTCCGGGTTGTCGGTGGTCAGCAAGCGGTCGCCGTAGAACATCGAGTTGGCGCCGGCGGCAAAGCACAGTGCCTGCATCTCGTCGCTCATTTGCTGGCGACCGGCCGACAGGCGAACGAAGCTCTTCGGCATGGTGATGCGCGCCACAGCAATGGTACGGACGAATTCGATCGGGTCGACCTGCTCGTTGTCGGCCATGGGCGTACCTTCGATGGCGACCAGATTGTTGATGGGCACCGACTCGGGCGGCGGGTTCATGTTGGCCAGCTGGGCAATCATGGCGGCGCGATTGCGGCGATTTTCACCCATGCCGACGATGCCGCCGCTGCACACGTTGATGCCGACGTTGCGCACCCGGTCGAGCGTATCGAGGCGGTCCTGGAAGGTGTGCGTGGTGATGACTTGACCGTAGAACTCAGGTGCGGTGTCGATGTTGTGGTTGTAGTAATCAAGCCCGGCGTCGCGCAGCTTCTCGGCCTGACCATCCTTGAGCATGCCGAGGGTGACGCAGGTTTCGAGGCCGAGCGCCTTGACCTCGCGGATCATGTCGATCACGGGCTCCAGGTCTTTGTCTTTCGGCCCGCGCCAGGCGGCGCCCATGCAGAAGCGGCTCGATCCTTTGGCCTTGGCGGCACGCGCATTTTCGAGGACTTCTTCGAGCGCGAGCAAGCGTTCACGCTCAAGCCCGGTATCGTAGCGGGCAGACTGCGAGCAATAGCCGCAGTCTTCGGAGCAGCCGCCGGTCTTGATCGACAAGAGCGTCGAGCGCTGGACAGCATTCGGATCGAAGTGCTCGCGATGCACTTGCTGAGCGCGGAAGAGCAGGTCGTTGAACGGCAGCTTGAGCAATGCCTCAATTTCAGCGACCTTCCACTTGCGGCCATCGGTCGATTGAGGGGCGGGTGCCGTTTGCGGCGCGGAGTGTTGGGAAGTCATTGTCATGATGAGGATTTTTTGCTGTAATTCAAAATTATGGATGTTCCACGATTGAGGGATGCCTTGTCAAACCAGCCTGCCCGATGGCAGCGCGTGCTGGGTGTAGCGTGGCGGTCTCTCTGGCCGCGTCGCTGCGTTCTGTGCGCCAGCATGCGTGACCCCGATGGTTTGTGCGCGGGTTGTCGCCGCGACCTGCCATTGTGCCTGTCTGCGTGCCCCAAGTGTGCATTGCCGGGCACGGGCGGGGCGCTTTGCGGCCGGTGTCTGAAACATCCGCCGGCATTCGATGCCACGACGGCGCTGTATTGCTACGACTATCCGGTCGATCGTTTGGTGCATCGCCTCAAGTACGGGCACGACTTTGGTGTGGCTGTGGCTTTGTCGCAATGTGTCGTTCGCGCCATGCCGGCGCCCGCGGTGGATTTGATTGTCCCGGTGCCGTTGCACGCCGGGCGCTTGGCCGAGCGCGGCTTCAATCAGGCGCTTGAGATTGCCCGCCCGTTGGGCCGTGTGTGGCAGATGCCGGTTGCCACACGCGGTGTGACACGAATGCGCGCGACGGCCGATCAGGTCGGGCTGCCGTGGCCGGCGCGGAAGAAGAATCTTCGCAATGCCTTTGATTGCCGGATGCCGGTGGATGGCGCCCGAGTGTTGCTGGTCGATGACGTGATGACCACCGGTGCGACGCTCGGCGCCTTGGCGGCCTGCCTGAAAAAGGCGGGCGCCGCGGCAGTGAGCAATTTGGTGATTGCGCGCACGCCCCTGCGTTGATCCGCGCGAGTCCTGCGGGCACAATGCCGCACCATGTTCCATATCGTCCTTTACCAGCCGGAAATTCCGCCCAATACCGGCAACGCCATTCGTCTGAGTGCCAATGTTGGCGCACGTCTGCATCTGATCGAGCCGCTTGGCTTCGAGATGTCCGACAAGGCGCTGGCGCGTGCGGGCCTCGATTACCATCAACTGACCCACGTCCAGACGCATGCCGACTGGGCGGCGTTTCGCGCCAGTGTGCCGGATGGCCAGATCTATGCCGTGACGACGCGCGGCGGTCGAGGGTTCAACGAGGTACGTTATCAGCCCGGCGATGTCCTGTTGTTTGGCTGCGAAACACGGGGTTTGCCGGCCGAGATGCTCGCCCAGCTCAGTGATGAGCAGCGCGTGCGCATCCCAATGCGGCCGGGCAATCGCAGCTTGAATTTGTCGAATGCGGTGGCTGTCGTGGCCTATGAGGCGTGGCGGCAGCAGGGCTACGAAGGCGGCGCTTAGCTCACTCGCTGCGTGGATCGCGTGCGAGCAGGCGCTCGACCGCTTCGCGCGCGCTGAGCGTGCCCGAGAGCAGGGCGTTGACGCCCTCGGTGATGGGCATCTCGACGTGATGGCGATGTGCCAAACCCATCGTTTCACGCGTGGTCGGTACGCCTTCGGCGACGTGGCCGAGTTCGTTCAGAATTTGTGGCAGTGGCTTGCCTTCGGCCAGTGCGAGACCGACCCGGCGATTGCGTGATAGGTCGCCGGTGCAGGTCAGGACCAGATCGCCCATGCCCGCCAGCCCCATGAAGGTTTCATGGCGGGCGCCAAGCGCAATGCCGAGGCGAGCCATTTCAGCCAGGCCGCGGGTGATCAGCGCGGCGCGACTGTTCAGTCCGAAGCCCAGGCCGTCAGATACGCCGGCTGCAATGGCCATGACGTTCTTGACCGCGCCGCCGACCTCGGCACCGACCAAGTCGTCGTTGGCGTAGAGGCGTAACCGGGGTTGGTGCAGATGCCCTGTCCAGACGGACGCGAAGGCCGCGTCGCGCGCGGCCAGGGTGATGGCTGCGGGGAGCCCGGCGGCGACTTCCGCGGCAAAGCTCGGGCCGGTCAGCACGCCACACGGATAGTCGGCGCCCAGTTCGTCGGCGACAACTTGATGTGGCAGTTTTCCGGTGCCCGACTCGAAGCCCTTGCAGGCCCAGATGAGCGGGGCGGTCAGGTGTTCTGCCGCCAGGTGACGGGCAATATCGCGCAGACCGGCGACGGGTGTGACCACCAGATGCAGTTCGGCATGCTGGCTGGCCCGATGAAGATCTGGCTCCACCACAAGTGCGTCAGGGAAGGGCGCGTTGGGGAGGAGTTGCTGATTGACCCGCGCTTCGGCGCAGTGGGTCAAGGCGTCGGTGTCGCGCCCCCACAGTGTGACTTGATGCGATTTGGCGTAGGCGATGGCCAGTGCCGTACCCCAGGCGCCGGCGCCATAAACGGTGATCTTCATGCTTGGCCGACTCCTGGCAGGGCGTCACCGCCACGCGTATGTGACGGTTCAGCGGTGAGAATCATTGACCCCAGACGTCAACCCGGCGGACAAAACCGCGGTCGCCATCGGCGTGCCGTACCGGCAGCCAGGTTCCGCTGGCAGGGCCGGAGACATTGAGAATGACCCCGCGGACGGCATCGAAACTCGTCGGCGCATCGTCCGCCGCCTGTTGGCGAATGGTGGCGCGATCCGCGGTAACGACAACGGTCTGGGCATTGGCGAGGGCGCTACGCTCGATCCAGGCCAGATGGCCGTCACGGTCGCGGACCTTGACCCACTTTTCGAGGGTCACGACCACTTCGAACGGGCTGCCGGCAGACGCGACGAACACGCGCTTGCCCTGGGCTGACGGCGTGTCGTACAGAATCGCGGGCCCGGCCGTCGCCCGGAAGTCCAGAGCGGCGGCCGGCGCGCAGGCCGCACCGGCCAGAATCAATGCAATGAGGCGGGCGGCGCGCATGCTCACTGAACCGGGGTGTCCTGACCGGCGCCTTGCTGCTCTTGCTGACGCGCCTGGTACAGTGCCTCGAAGTTGACCGGTGCCAGCAGCACGGGCTGGAAACCAGCGCGGGTCACGGCGTCGGAGATTGCTTCGCGGGCATACGGGAACAGGATGTTGGCGCAGCCGATCATCATGATCGGTTCGATGTCGGACTCGGGCACATTGCGAATCTGGAAAATACCGGCCTGCGCGGCTTCAACCAGGAACACCGTCTTTTCTTCGCCGATCTTGGCGGTCACGGTGACGGTCAGCACCACTTCATAGACGCCTGCGTCGATGCCCTTGGTATCCGTGCGCAGTTGCACATTGATCTGCGGGGTTTCGCGATCGAGGAAAATCGTCGGTGCGTTGGGCACCTCGACCGACAGGTCACGAATGTAAAGCTTCTCGATGGTGAAGACGGGTTGCGTGTTTTCAGCGGCGTTGGCTTGGTTGGTTTCGGGCATGTCTGAGCCTTGTTTGAGAGTGATAAAAGGTGTTCAGGCCGCTTCGGCGTTCAGAAGCGGGTCCAGCTTTCCTGCCTGGTCGAGTGCGTAGAGGTCATCGCACCCGCCCACATGCAAATCGTTGATGAAAATCTGGGGCACGGTACGGCGGCCGGTGATCATCATCATTTCTTCGCGCCGTGCCGGGTCGAGGTCGACACGAATCTTGTCGATGCCGGTGACGCCCTTTTGGTTGAGCAGCGCTTCTGCGCGAACGCAGTAGGGGCAGCCCAGGGTTGCGTACATGCGGATCTTGGGTGCCATGCTTATTTCCTCTTGCGGCTGACCGGCTGGCCGGCTTGTTGCCAGCTTGCGATGCCGCCCTGGAGGTTAAACACTTTTTCGCAGCCGAGTTTGCGCAGCGTGGCCGCTGCCGCATTCGAGCGTGCACCGGAGGCGCAGCATACGATGATCGGTTGCTGTTTCAGTTTTTCGATCTCGGCCGAACGCTTCTCCAGCGCCGCGAACGGAATGTGCCGGGCGTTGGGAATGTGGCCGCTCAGGAATTCATTCTGCTCACGCACGTCGATGATGACCGCGTCTTCGCGGTTGATCATCAGTGTGGCCTGCACCGGGGACAGGCTGCTGCTGTCGCCGCGCTGGCGGAGGGTTTCAATCAACAGGAATGCACCGCTGGCGACAGCCAAGGCTGCCCAGTACCAATTTTGCTGCAAGAACTCCACGGAAATTTCCTTCTTGTAATGTCAGGGCTGAGCGGGCGCTTCGCCGCAGAAGACCTCGCGCATGAGGACGATCAATTGCAATGTGCGCTGGTCTCCGACCCGGTAATACACCCGGTTGGCGTCCTTTCTGGTGAGCAGAACGCCTTTGTCACGCAGAATGGCCAGGTGCTGGGATATGTTGCTCTGAGATGTGCCGACGGCCTCGACGATGTCTTGTACACAGACTTCGCCTTCTCCGATGACGCACAGGATCTTGAGCCTGAGCGGATGGGAGATGGCCTTGAGGGCGCGGGCGGCGGTTTCTATCTGCTCGGTCTTGCCGATCAGATCAACAATGGGATGACTATTCACGATCAGCGATCGATTCGACAAAGATGAATGTAATAAAATACCATTTTTTGCTGTAGCGGCGACTTGGCGCGACGCAAGAACCCATGTTTACCACCTTAGCGAGTAGATAGTTCCTCATGTACAAGATCGTATTGCTTCGCCACGGAGAGTCCACCTGGAACAAGGAAAACCGGTTTACCGGCTGGACTGACGTTGATTTGACCGACAAGGGCGTGGAAGAAGCGCGCGCAGCCGGCGACCTGCTGCGCGACGAGGGCTATGCCTTCGACGTGGCTTTCACGTCGGTGCTCAAGCGCGCCAACAAGACGCTCAATATCGTGCTCGAGCACATGGCCGCGCTGTGGCTGCCGGTGGAGCACTCCTGGCGTTTGAATGAGCGCCACTATGGCGCGCTGCAGGGGCTCAACAAAGCCGAGACGGCCGCGAAGTTTGGCGATGATCAGGTGCTGAAGTGGCGTCGTTCCTACGATGTGCCACCCCCGGCGCTGGAGGCCGGTGATGAGCGTCTGACGCCTAATGACCCGCGCTATGCCAGCCTGCCGGCGGACCGCTTCCCGCACACCGAGTGCTTGAAAGACACCGTCGCACGCGTCGTGCCTTATTGGGAGACGGTGATCATTCCGCGTGTACTGGCCGGTGACCGCATCCTGATTGCCGCGCACGGCAACAGCCTGCGCGCGCTGATCAAATACCTCGACGGGGTGAGCGATGCCGATATCGTCGGCCTGAACATTCCGACCGCCCAGCCCTTGGTGTATGAGCTCGACGCCAATCTGCGTCCGATCCGTAGCTACTATCTGGCGGATGAAGACACCATCAAGGCGGCAGCCGCAGCGGTCGCAGGGCAGGGCAAAGCCAAGGCCTGAGGACGTGACCTTTTTTGCCGCAACGTGCGGGCGGCCATCGGCGGCGCTGGCATTGATGCTGGCGCTCGCCGTCTTTCCCGCTTCGGTTGTTGCCGAGGATACGAGCGGCCGAATCGCGTCATCACGCAGCGATCTGGACGCCGTCAAGTCGCGTCTGCGCTCGGCGCAAGCCGAGGTGGCCGATACCGAAACGACGCATGCCGAGGCCGCCAAGGCGCTCAAGCAGGCAGATGTGGCGGTGTCGCGCATCTTGCGCCGGGTCCGCGAACTGGTACGTGAGCGCAAGCGCGCCGATGCCGCGGTGCTGAAGGTCGAGGCCGCGTTGCGGGAGACCGAGGCGCAAGTGGCGACTGGCCGAGCGGCGCTGGCCAGTTGGCTGCGGCGCTACTACCAGCATGGTGGCGAGCCGGGCGTCGCCTATTTGCTCAGCGCGCGCGAGCCCAATCAGCTCGCTCGCGACGCGTTTTACCTTGAGCAGATTGGTCGGGAGAAGCAGGCGATTGTCACCCGCTTGCGTGAAGCCATGGCCTTGCAGCACCAGCAGCAAACCGAGGCCGAGGCGAAGCGTGCCGAGGTCGTGCGGCTCGAGGCGGTGCAGCGCCGGGAGATGGCGGATCTGAAGAAAGAGCGCGCACGGCGGGGGCAGATCGTGGCGACGCTGTCGAAGGAATTGAAGGCGCAAAAGCAGGTCGTGGCTGATCTTCAGCGCGACGAAGCGCGTTTGCGTGCCTTGATGGTCGAGTTGGAGAGAGCCAGAGCACGTCCGCGGCCGCCGCCGGTCTCGACCCCGAGAACCTCCAGCGATCCGGTGGTGGGCGCCTCGCGCGAAAGTGCGGATAGCAGCACGCGTGGCAAAGCATTTGCGGCGCTGCGGGGGCAGCTCAAACCGCCCTTGCGTGGCGCGATCATCGGGCGCTTTGGTGCTGACAGGGCGTCAGGCGGGACGACCTGGAAGGGCATTTTCATTCGCGCCAACAGTGGCGAAGAGGTGCATGCCGTGGCCGATGGCGAAGTGGTTTTCTCGGATTGGTTGCGCGGCTTCGGAAATCTCATCATCATCGACCACGGTCAGGGCTATTTGACGGTGTACGGAAACAATGACGCGCTGTTCAAGTCCAACGGCGTACGCGTTTCTGCCGGCGAGGTGCTGGCGGCAGCAGGCGACAGCGGAGGAAACCCCGAGCCGGGGCTATACTTCGAGATCCGCCATCAGGGGCGGCCGGTGGATCCGATGGACTGGATCCGCCTGAATTGAATTTTCGGGGGCTGCGCCGTGGTGCGATGCCCCATCGTTTGGAGTCGTCATGCGTAGCAAATTGCAGCAGTTTGGATTGGTCTTCACCGGTATGTGTGCGGGCGTCCTGATCAGTCTGAATTTTCCGGCCAATGCCGACAAGGCGGCTCTGGCGCCGCTGCCCATGCAGGAATTGCGCGCGCTGGCCGATGTGTTCAATGCCATCAAACAGGGCTATGTCGAGCCGGTGGAAGACAAGGCGCTGCTGACCGACGCGATCAGCGGCATGCTGACCGGGCTCGACCCGCACTCGGCCTATCTGGATGCCGATGCGTTCAAGGATCTGCAAGTGGGGACGCAGGGCGAATTCGGCGGCCTCGGCATTGAGGTCGGCATGGAAGATGGCTTCGTCAAGGTCATCTCCCCGATCGAAGATACGCCGGCCTTCCGCGCGGGCGTCAAGGCCGGCGACCTGATCGTCAAACTCGACGAGACCCCCGTCAAGGGCATGTCGCTGGGTGATGCGGTCAAGCAGATGCGGGGCAAGCCGAACACCAAGATCGTGCTGACCATCGTTCGCAAGGGCGACGAAAAGCCGCTGGTGGTGACCATCGTGCGCGAGATCATCAAGGTGCGCAGCGTGAAGTCGAAGCTGGTCGAGCCAGGCTTCGGCTATGTGCGCGTGGTGCAGTTCCAGGAGGCCACGGCTGCCTCGCTGGCCGAGCACCTGACGCAGCTCTATGCCAAGGGACCGCTCGCTGGCCTGGTGCTTGATTTGCGCAATGACCCGGGCGGCTTGCTGCATGGCGCGGTAGGTGTGTCGGCGGCATTCTTGCCGGCAGATACGCTGGTGGTGTCGACCGACGGTCGTACGCCGGACGCCAAGCGCAAGTATCTGGCCACGCCCGATGACTACCTTCGTGGCACGCGGACTGACTTCCTGAAAGACCTGCCGGCCGGTGTCAAGAATGTGCCGATGGTTGTGCTGGTGAACGGTGGATCGGCGTCAGCGTCCGAGATCGTCGCCGGCGCGCTTCAGGATCACAAGCGCGCCAAGGTGCTCGGCACTCAGACCTTCGGCAAGGGCTCGGTGCAAACCATTTTGCCGCTGACCAACAACACCGCCATCAAGCTGACCACGGCGCGCTATTACACGCCGGGTGGGCGTTCGATTCAGGCCAAGGGCATCGAGCCGGATTACAAGGTCGAAGATCCGCAGGACACCTCGGCGCAGATGCGTATTCGCGAGGCGGACCTGCGCGGTCACCTTGAGAACGACAAGGACCCGGAAGCCGAGCGCAAGGCACTGGCGGTGCGTGAAGCAGCGCGTGCGGCCACTGAGGAAGACAAGGCCAGCGATACGCCGTTCAAGCGGATCGAGCCCGCCAGCGAGGAAGATTTCCAGTTTCAGCAGGCCTTGAACCTTCTCAAGGGGCGAGAGATCGTCCAGAATGCAAAGTAATCAAGTAACCATGACGCGAAGGGGGTAATCATGCGCCGTGAAACGGCCTACAAGCTGGCGGGCAGGCGGCATGAATCTCATGCGGGTGCTGGCGCCAGCGGGCTGATCAAGACGCGTGAGATCCGCTTTCGCCCCTTGCCGCCCGGGCAGGTTGAGCGCGCCCTGGGGGCGTTGCGTCGCTTGCGTGGGCTGAAAGCGGAGCCGGGGGCGCGCGAATTATGTGTCGTGGTCGAGTACTCGGTACTCGACTTTTCGCTGGAGTTGCTCGAAAACGCGCTGCGCGATGCCGGCTTCCATCTGGATAACTCCTTGTATGTGAAGCTGGTGCGCGCGCTGGTGTATTTCAGCGAAGAGACGCAGCGCCACAACATTGAGTCGCCCGAACGGCTGATCAAGCAGTCCAACGAGGTGTACATCAAGGTCTATGACCACCATCCGCACGGCGATCATGACGAAACGCCGGTCGAACTGCGCGACTACAAGTAAGCCTATCCCGCGCGACTGCTGCCATGAATGACGATCAACTCCTGCGGTACAGCCGCCATATTCTGTTGCCCGAAATCGGTGTCGAGGGCCAGCAAGCCTTTGTCGATGCGCGTGTGCTGGTGGTTGGCGCGGGCGGCCTCGGCTCGCCGGCGGCCATGTATCTTGCCGCGGCCGGTGTCGGGACACTGGTGCTGGTCGACGACGACGACGTCGATCTGACCAATCTGCAGCGTCAGATCCTGCATACCGCTGAGGCGGTCGGGCAACCCAAGGTGCTGTCGGGTCAGGCCACGCTGCGCCGGCTCAATCCTGAGGTGCAGGTCGTGCCGCTGGCGCGGCGCCTGTCGGGCGAGGCGCTGCTGGAGGAGGTGGCGGCGGCCGATGTCGTGCTCGACTGCTCCGATAACTTCGAAACACGGCATGCGATCAATCGCGCGTGCCACATTCACCGCAAACCGCTGGTCTCTGGCGCGGCCATTCGTTTCGACGGGCAGCTTTATGTGTTCGACCTGCGTGGCGATGAGAGCCCGTGCTACCACTGTCTCTTCCCCGAGGGCGAAGACGTGGAGCAGGTGCGTTGCGCGGTGATGGGCGTGTTCGCCCCGATCACCGGCATCATTGGCGCGGCACAGGCCGCTGAAGCCCTGAAATTGCTGGCGGGGATTGGCACATCGCTGGCCGGGCGGGTATTGCTGCTCGACGGCCTGAACATGGAGTGGCGCGGCATTGGTCTATCCAAAGACCCGGCCTGCGCGGTGTGCGGTCAGTCGGCGGGTTGAAAGCGGCCAATGAGCCGGACGTCCTTGCCGATGAGGCGGACGTCGCGCCATTCGAGCTGGCGAGCGTGTTCCAGCGACGTCAGCTCGGGCAGATTGAATAGCCCTTGAGCGCTATCGCCGACCAGCATCGGTGCGGTGTAGAGCAGCAGTTCATCCACGCAGTTTTCGCGCAGCAGCGAGCCGTTGAGCTTGAAGCCGGCTTCGACATGGAGTTCGTTCACGCCACGTTGGGCGAGCGCGCTGAGCAAGGCGGGGAGGTCGACCTTGCCGTGTGCGTTGGGTAACTGCAGCGTGTCCACATTGCGCCCGGCGAGCGCCGCGGCTTTTTCCGGATTCGATACCGCCGTCACCACCAGCACCGGGTCGCCATTGAACAGGCGGGCCGTGGGGCTGACTTCAAAACGGGCGTCGACCAGCACGCGGAGTGGTTGCCGGCTGCACGGCACATCGCGCACGGTGAGCAGCGGGTCGTCGGCGCGAACGGTGCCGAAGCCGGTCAGGATGGCGCAGGCGCGTGCGCGCCAGCGGTGGCCATCGGCGCGTGCGGCGCTGCCGGTAATCCACTGGCTGACACCGTTGTTGAGCGCGGTCTTGCCGTCCAGCGTCGTGGCTGCTTTCAGGCGCACCCAGGGCCGCGTCCGGGTCATGCGCGAAACGAAACCGAGATTCAACTCCGCCGCGTCGGCGCCGAGCAGACCGACTTGCGTCGGGATGCCGGCCTGTTCGAGGCGGGCGATGCCCTGGCCGGCCACCAGCGGGTTGGGGTCGCCCATGGCGATGACCACACGCGCGATCTTGGCGGCGATGAGCGCATCGGCGCAGGGCGGCGTGCGGCCGTGGTGGGCGCAGGGCTCCAACGTGACATAGGCGGTCGCGCCTTGCGCTTTGGCACCTGCCGCGCGCAAGGCGTGGACTTCGGCGTGTGCCTCGCCGGCGCGACGATGCCAGCCTTCGCCGACGATCGTGTCGCCCTGGGCGATGACGCAACCGACGCGGGGGTTGGGCGTGGTTGTGCAGAGGCCTTGTTCGGCCAGTTGCAGCGCACGGGCCATGTGCTGATGGTCGAGTGCGGAGAAACCCATGGGGTCAGTCGGACTTGGGCGGGCGACCGCGGGTGCGTGACACCTCGCGCACGGCTTCTGAGAAGGCGTCGACGTCTTCGAAATTGCGATAGACCGAGGCGAAGCGCACATAGGCGACCTTGTCGAGCTTCTTGAGCTCACGCATCACCAGTTCGCCGACCTTGACCGAGGGCAGCTCGCGCTCACCCATGGCCAGCAGTTTGCCTTCGATGCGGGCGGCAGCGGCTTCGATGTCTTCGACGGCCACCGGGCGCTTGCGCAGGGCCAGCGTCATGCTGGCGAGTACCTTGCTGCGATCGAACTCAGCGCGATGCCCGTTGCGCTTCACGATATGCGGCATCTTGAGGTCGATGCGCTCATAGGTGGTGAAGCGCTTGTCGCATTTGACGCAGCGACGACGACGGCGAACGATGTCGCCGTCCTCGTTTTCACGGGTATCGGTGACCTGTGTCGAGGGGTCGCTGCAGAAGGGGCATTTCATGTGGGGGAGGTGTCCGGGCCAGCGGGCGCACTTGGCGCCCGCTGATCGGTGCTCAGTCGCCGTAGACCGGGAACTTGGCGCACAGCGCGGACACTTGGGCGCGCACGCGCTCCAGGTTGGCCACGTCGTCGGGCGCATCAAGAACATCGGCCACCAGGTGGGCGATTTTCTCGGCTTCGATCTCGGTAAAGCCACGGGTGGTCATGGCTGGCGAGCCGAGACGGATGCCCGAGGTGACAAAAGGCTTTTCCGGGTCGTTCGGAATGGCGTTCTTGTTGACCGTGATGTGCGCCATGCCCAGTGCGGCTTCGGCCACTTTGCCGGTGACATGCTTGTTGCGCAGGTCGACCAGGAAGACGTGGCTTTCGGTGCCGCCCGAGACGATGCGCAGGCCGCGCTCTTCGCCGAGCACACGTGCCATGACGCGGGCGTTGGCCAGAACCTGTTCCTGGTAATTCTTGAACGTCGGCTTCATGGCCTCTTTGAAGGCCGTGGCCTTGGCGGCGATGACATGCATCAGCGGACCGCCCTGCAGACCCGGGAAGATGGCCGAGTTGATGGCTTTGGCGTGTTCCTCTTTCATCAGGATCAGGCCGCCGCGCGGGCCGCGCAGGGTTTTGTGCGTGGTGGTGGTGACCACGTCGGCGTGTGGCACCGGGTTGGGGTAGAAGCCGGCGGCGATCAGACCGGCGTAGTGCGCCATGTCGACCATGAAGACGGCACCAACGGCCTTGGCGACCTTGGCGAAACGCTCGAAGTCGATGCGCAGCGAGTAGGCCGAGGCGCCGGCGATGATCAGCTTCGGCTTGTGCTCATGGGCGAGACGCTCCATGGCGTCGTAATCGATGGCTTCGTTCTTGTCGAGGCCATAGGAGACCACGTTGAACCACTTGCCGCTCATGTTGAGCGCCATGCCGTGGGTGAGGTGGCCGCCTTCGGCCAGGCTCATGCCCATGATGGTGTCGCCCGGCTTGAGGAAGGCCATCAGCACGGCCTGGTTGGCCTGCGAGCCCGAGTTGGGCTGCACGTTGGCGGCCTCGGCGCCGAACAGGGCCTTGGCGCGGTCGATGGCCAGCTGCTCGGCCACGTCGACATGCTCGCAGCCGCCGTAGTAACGCTTGCCCGGATAGCCTTCGGCGTACTTGTTGGTGAGCTGGGAGCCCTGGGCTTCCATGACAGCGTGGCTCACGTAGTTTTCGGAGGCGATCAGTTCGATGTGGGCTTCTTGACGGCGGTTTTCAGCCGTGATGGCTTCCCACAGTTCCGGATCGGTGCTGGCGAGCGTGTTTTTCTTGGAAAACATGGTCTTGGGTCTATGGCAGGGTCAAAAGCGAATTCTATCAGCAGATTGGCGGAAATTCCCACCGGCAGGCGTGCTCAGCTGTTGGGCAATTCGTCGCGGGCGGCACTCAGGTGAGCCTCTTCCGCCCATTGATCGATCGACCATGTGGCCGGTGCCTCGTGGCGGATCCAGTTGAGCGCGGCGTTCGGTATTTTGAAGTCGCGCGCCTGGCTCAGCGAGCGTCCGCTGGCGATGCGATAGATGATGTCAAGGACACCGCCGTGGGCGACGACCAGAATCTGCTGACCTGCGTGGCGCTGCACCAGATCGTCAAGCGCCGTCGCGATGCGCCCGGCAAATGTGCTCAGGCTCTCGCCCCCGCCAGGCAGTGGATGATCGGGTGTTCGGGCCTTGAAATGCGCGTAGGCCTCGGGATGGCGAACCTGCGCTTCGTCGTAGGTCAGCCCTTGAAAGACGCCGTAGTGACGTTCGCGCAGGGCCGCCATCGGCGTGGCGTTCAGCCCGATGCGCTCGCCAATGGCGCGTGCCGTGTCGGCCGCACGGCTCAGATCACTGGTGTAAGCCGCATCGAAACGGTGCGCGGCCAGCAGGCGGGCCGTGGCGGCTGCCTGGGCCCGGCCGGTGTCGTTCAAGGGAATGTCCGTATGGCCCTGGAGGCGGTGCTCGGCGTTCCAGGTGGTTTCGCCGTGGCGGACGAGGCAGATGCTGAGGATTTGAGTCATGTGTTTGTTTGATTGTCAGGAGGGCTTAGGCGTTTCCCCTGATATGCCTGAACGTGGGGAGACGGGATAATGCGGCCCGTTAAAAGCCGGATTCTGCGAGTCGGTGTCTGGCCATTCTAAAACGAGTCGGGAGGGGACGATCCGTGTCCTTATTATTGAAACTTGCTGCGCTGATCGATTGGATCAACACACGCGTCGGGCAATTCACGATCTGGCTGGTGCTGGCCGCATCCGTGATCAGCGCCGGCAACGCCTTCAGCCGTTACGGCTTCAGCCTCAGTTCCAACGCGATGCTTGAAGTTCAGTGGTATCTGTTCGCGGCGGTGTTCACGCTGTGTGCGGGCTACACCTTTCTGCGTAACCAGCATGTGCGGATCGACCTGATCTCCAACCGCATGTCGGCCAAGGGCCGGAACTGGGTGGACGTAATCGGCATCGTGGTCTTCCTGATCCCGGTCGCGACCATGATCATGTGGATGTCGTGGCCCGGCTTCGTCGATTCCTACGTGAATATGGAAGAGTCCTCCAATGCCGGCGGCCTGATCCGCTGGCCGGTGCGTTTGCTGATTCCGGTGGGTTTCGGTCTGCTGGCGCTGCAGGCGATTTCTGAACTGATCAAACGGGTCGCGTTTTTGACGGGCCACGGGCCCGACCCGCTGGAAAAACCGGTGGAGCATGGTGTGGCTGCTGGCGGTGATGCTCAGGAGGGCACGAAATGACTGAGTTTCTGATCGCCAACATGGCGCCCCTGATGTTCGGCTCGCTGATCATCTTCTTGCTCAGCGGCTTCCCGGTGGCGTTTGCGCTGGCCGCGAACGGTCTGTTCTTCGGTTTTGTCGGTATCGAACTGGGCATGCTCACGCCGGCCTTGCTGCAGGCGCTGCCTGAGCGCGTGCTCGGCATCATGTCCAACGACACGCTGCTGGCCATTCCGTTCTTCACCTTCATGGGCATCATCCTCGAGCGCTCCGGCATGGCCGAAGACCTGCTCGAATCGGCGGGGCAGCTGTTTGGCCCGATCCGCGGCGGTATCGCTTACGCCGTGATTTTTGTCGGCGCGCTGCTGGCGGCAACCACCGGTGTGGTGGCGGCCTCGGTGATCTCGATGGGCCTGATCTCCCTGCCGGTGATGCTGCGCTACGGCTACTCGCGAGAAGTGTCGGCTGGCGTGATCTGCGCCTCCGGTACGCTGGCCCAGATCATTCCGCCCTCACTGGTGCTGATCGTGCTGGCCGACGTGCTTGGCGTGTCGGTGGGTGATGCCTACGCCGGTGCGATCATCCCGTCGCTGATGCTGGTCGGTCTTCTGGTGCTGTACATCTTCGTGATGACCATCGTCAAACCAGACGCCGTGCCGGCCTTGCCCAAAGAGGCGCGTACGCTGCAAGGCAAGGCACTGTTGATGCGGGTGCTGGTCGCCATGGTGCCGCCGGTGGTGCTGATTTTCCTGGTGCTGGGCACGATCTTCATCGGTCTGGCCACGCCGACCGAAGGCGGCGCCATGGGCGCGGTCGGTGCGCTGGCACTGGCCTGGATCCGCAAGCGTCTGAACTACGAAATGGTGCGCAGCGCGCTGGATACCACCGGTAACCTGGCCACCTTCGTGATGTTCATTCTGATCGGTTCCACCGTGTTCGCGCTGACCTTCCGCGCGGTCAACGGTGACCTGTGGGTCGAGCACCTGTTCAGCCTGGTGCCGGGTGGTCAGTGGGGCTTCCTGGTGGTGGTCAGTGCGCTGGTCTTTGTCTTGGGTTTCTTCATCGACTTCTTCGAGATCGCCTTCATCCTGCTGCCGCTGTTCGCGCCGGTGGCTGAGAAGCTGGGCATCGACATGGTGTGGTTCCTGGTGCTGATCGGCATGAACATGCAGACCTCGTTCCTGACGCCGCCCTTCGGTTTCGCCCTGTTCTACTTACGCAGTGTGGCGCCATCGACATCCTATGAGGACACCCAGACGGGCAAGACGATTGCCGGCATCAAGACCATGCAGATCTATCGTGGGGTGATTGCCTTTATCGCCATCCAGGTCTTCGCCTTGATCATGATTCTGGTTTTCCCGGGGATCGTTACCGGCGGGCTTGATGAACATGTCGAGGTTGATCTCGATGCCGTGGAAATCAACATCCAGCAGAACAGCTACGGTGGCGGCAGTGCATACGACACGCCGGCCTTCCCGAGCCTGCAAGATAGCGATGGTGGCGGTGCGGCCCCGGCTGCCGAGCCGGATCCGAACGCGGCGCTGATGGATGCGTTGCGCGATGCACCGGCGCCGGAAACGAAATAAGTTCGGCGCTTGATGCAAGAAACACAAAGGGGCCTCGTTGGCCCCTTTGTGTTTTTGTGCGCCTGACATGCTGACCTAGCACTGCGATGGCGCAGACCGCCCGATGGTGTTCGACCCGTGCCCAGGCGTCGCTGGCCAGTTGTGTCAGTGCAAATCCGACACCAGCGCGAACTGCGTTTCCGGTGCAATTTCCTCAAGGGCCACCGTGTAGGCGGGGTGGTCGATACCCATCCCCAGTGCTGCACCATTCTTGAGCGCGGTAATCGCTGCCTCGCTCAGCTCGAAGCGCAGAAAGTGCACCGATGAGGTCTTGGTGTCGTTCTCCCGGTCGAGATCTTCATCGGCAATGGCGAAGCTGGGCGGGCAGCCTTCGGCCTGCACCCACACGGCTCTTTCAATGCCCCGCAGCACCTGCAGCTGAGCCGCTCGCTCTTCGGGGTCGGGGTATTCGATAAGCATCGTGGCCTTGAGGTTGCTGCCGTCCGGAATCAGCGGGTTGTACACGTCCAGCTCGTCCTGAATGCCCGCCGCCTCAAAGGTGCGTTCGATGCGCAACATTTCCTGGATCTGATAACGGACCGTGATTTCATCCTCGAACAACAAGGTGACGTTCGGGCCCAGATGTACGGCGCGACGGCGCTTGTGGGCCATCACCTCCTGGCGGAACGCGGGGCGACGCTCGGCGTATTCTTCAAGTGACCAGAGCGCGTTGCGGGTCAGATGCGGCATGGGCGGGGCTCTCCTTCAGATGCCGTAGGCGCGCCGCACCAGGCTGATCGGGTGCGCGAGCTCGGGCGTTTTCTGGTGATTCTGTTCGATGCCCTGGGCGAGATGATGCCCACCCAGCGGGCAGTCGGAGCTGATGAAGTCGGGTTCGAATTCGGCCATCTTGCGAAACACCGGTCGGCCGATCTTCATCGCCATGGCGTGGAACTCCTTCTTGACGCCAAAGGTGCCGGCATGGCCGGAGCAGCGTTCGGTGGTGTCCACTTCAAGCCCCGCAATCTTCTTGAGGAATTCTTCAGTCTTGCGGCCAATCGCCTGCACGCGGCCGTGGCAGGGCACGTGGTAGGCGATTTTTCCGAGCTTGTCCTTGAAGTCGGTCTTGAGCAGGCCGTCCTTGTGGCGGGCAACCAGATATTCGAAGGGCTCCCACATGGCGTCGCGCACGGCCAGCACATCGGGGTCGTCCGGGAACATGTGGGGCAACTCCTGCTTGAACATCAGCGTACAGGAGGGCACGCCGGTCAGAATGGCGTAGCCCTCGCGGGCCAGCGCCACCAGTTGCGGCATGTTGATGTTTTTGAGCGCCTCGACGCCGTCCAGATCGCCTTGCTCCAGCTTGGGCATGCCGCAGCAGGCTTCTTTTTTGGCGAGCCGCCAGGGGATCTCGTTGTGGTCGAGAATCGCCACCAAGTCGAGTCCGATGCCCGGCTCGTTGTAATTGATGAAGCAGGTGGAAAAAAGCACGACTTTGCCGGGCGTGCGCTGGCCGTCTTTGACCTCGGTGGCGACGGCGTCGCCCGCGGCGGAGCGGAACTTGCGGGTGGCAAAACTCGGCAGCCAGGCCTTGGCGTCCACGCCCAGCGTCTTCTCCATCAGCGCGCGCATCGGCTGGGTGCGATTGACCGCGTTGATGGTCTGGGTGACCACCGGGATGCCGGCGAACAAACCGGTCTTGTCGGTGGAGGAGAGCACGGTGTCGCGCAGGCGCGGGCCGGTGCGTTTTCGCTCGACCGCCTTGGCGCGCAGCATCAGGTGCGGAAAGTCGATATTCCACTCGTGCGGCGGCACATAGGGGCATTTCGACATATAGCACATGTCGCACAGATAGCACTGATCGACCACCTCGCCATAGCGTGCCTTGGGCACGCCATCGACTTCGCCGGTCGGGCCCTCATCGACCAGATCGAACAGCGTCGGGAAGGCGCCGCACAGGCTCACGCAACGCCGACAGCCATGGCAGACGTTGAAGACGCGTTCGAGTTCGGCGTCGAGCGCGGCTTCGTCCCAGAAGTCGGGGTTTTTCCAGTCGAGCGGGTGGCGCGTGGGCGCTTCAAGACTGCCTTCGCGGACGATTCCGTTGGACGCCATGGGGCACCTTTTTTGATGTGATCGGTGAAGACGCCGCCGGCGTGTGCCGGCGGCGGCGCGTGCTCAGGCGTCGGCCTTGACCTCGTCGAGCGTGCGCTGGAACTTGTTGGCGTGGCTGCGCTCGGCCTTGGCCAGCGTTTCGAACCAGTCGGCGATCTCATCGAAGCCTTCGTCGCGGGCTTCCTTGGCCATGCCGGGATACATGTCGGTGTACTCGTGGGTTTCGCCGGCAATGGCGGCGGCCAGGTTGTCAGCGGTGGCGCCGAAGGGCAGGCCGGTGGCCGGGTCGCCACAGGCTTCCAGATATTCCAGATGGCCGTGGGCGTGGCCGGTTTCGCCTTCGGCCGTGGAGCGGAACACGGCGGCGACATCGTTGTAGCCTTCGACGTCGGCCTTGCTCGCAAAATACAGATAGCGGCGATTGGCCTGGGATTCGCCCGCAAACGCCGCTTTCAGGTTGCCCTCGGTCTTGCTTCCCTTAAGTTGCATGGTCGTTCTCCAAAGTGATCGGATGGCGCCCAACCGGCGAACACATGCCGGAAGGTAGTTTCAACATAGGTGGCCGATTGCGCCGAATGAAATTGGAATGACCAATGGCGAACATAGGCGGGCGCTATCGCTGCGCGCCGGCTGCAATTGGCCGCCGCCGCCGGTACACTGCAGGCTTCGCGATCACCGCAGCCGACGACAAGGCCCTCTCGAATGAAAACCGAACACGCCCCGACCATTCGCCGTATCGACTACCAGCCGCTGGCCTGGACCGTGCAGAGCGTGGATCTGCACTTCACGCTCGACGCCAAGGCCACCGTGGTGCGCAACCGCATGCACTGCGAGCGCCGAGGGGCGGGGCCGCTGGTATTGATGGCCGAAGGGCTCACGCGCGTGTCGCTCACCGTCGATGGTGTCGAAGTGGCGGAGACGGCGCTGCGCGAAACCGACACCGGTCTGGAAATTGATCTCGGTGAGCGCGATACCGCGCTGGTCGAGGTGGTCACGCAGATCAATCCCTCGGCCAACACCGAGCTGTCGGGCCTGTATCACTCGGGCGGCGGGCTGTACACACAGTGCGAGGCGGAGGGTTTTCGCCGCATCACCTGCTTCCCCGACCGGCCGGATGTGATGGCGCGCTTCACCGTCACGCTGGAGGCCGACATGGCCGCTTTCCCGGTGCTGCTGTCGAACGGCAACCTGGTGGATTCGGGTGATCTGGATGGTGGCCGCCACTTTGCCATCTGGGAAGATCCCTTCCCCAAGCCGAGCTATCTGTTTGCGCTGGTGGCGGGCGATCTGGTGGTGCTCGAGCGTACCGAAAAGACCCGCTCTGGCCGCGAGGTGCTGCTGCAGGTGTGGGTGGAGGACGGCAATCTTGACCGCGCCGATCACGCCATGGATTCGTTGGTGCATTCGATGCGTTGGGACGAGAAGACCTTTGGTCTGGAACTCGATCTCGACCGCTACATGATCGTCGCCGTCAGCGACTTCAACATGGGCGCGATGGAGAACAAGGGCCTCAACATCTTCAACGCCAAGTTCGTCCTCGCCAAACCCGATACCGCCACCGATGTGGACTACGAGCACATCGAGAGCGTGGTCGCGCATGAATACTTCCACAACTGGACCGGCAACCGCGTCACCTGCCAGGACTGGTTCCAGCTCACGCTGAAAGAAGGCCTGACGGTCTTCCGCGATCAGCAGTTCTCGGCCGACATGCTGGCCGCCGCCGGGGGTGAGTCGGCACGCGCGGTCAAGCGCATCGAGGACGTACGCATGCTGCGCACCGCCCAGTTCCCCGAAGACGCCGGCCCCATGGCGCACCCGATCCGCCCCGACCAGTACCAGGCCATCGACAATTTCTACACCGCCACGGTGTACGAGAAGGGCGCCGAGGTCATCCGTATGCTGCACACGCTGCTCGGGGCCGAAGGCTTCCGCAACGGCATGGATCTGTACTTCAGCTACCACGATGGTCAGGCCGTGACCTGCGACGACTTTGTCGAAGCCATGTCCGAAGCCAACGGGGTGGATCTCGACCAGTTCATGCGCTGGTACAGCCAGCGCGGCACGCCGCGTCTGCTGGCCGAGGGGCGCTACGACGCTGCCGCGCGTCAATACACGCTGACCCTCACCCAGCAGCGCCCCGATGGCGACGAGGCGCTGCACATGCCCGTCGCGCTCGGTCTGATCGGCCCGAAAGGCGCCGACCTGCCGCTGACACTGGCCGGTGAGACTAGCGCCGGGGCGACCACCCGACTCATCGAGCTCAAAGACACGAGCACCACCCTAGTGTTTGAGGGTATTGACGCCGAGCCTGTCCCCTCGCTGCTGCGCGGCTTCTCGGCGCCGGTCATTCTCGAGCTGACCGAAGACGACCGCCGGCTGGCCTTCCGCATGGCCCACGATTCCGACCCCTTCAATCGCTGGGACGCTGCACAGCGGTTCATGGTGCGGGTGATCCTGGCGATGACGGCCGACGCTGCGAAAGGCGTCTTGCCGCAAGTGCCCGACGCGTTCATGACGGCCTTTGGCGCCTTGTTGCACAACGAAAAGCTCGACCCGGCTTACCGCGCCGTCGCACTCACGCTGCCGGCCGAAGCCTATCTGCTCGAACAAATGACGCCGGCGGACCCGGTCGCGCTGCGTCGTGCACTGATCGTGCTCATGCGCAGCATCGGCGAGCGGCTCGGCGACAGCTGGCTGGGGCTGGACGCCCGCCTGTCCGTCGCGGGCGAGTACCGCTATCACCCGACCGACGCCGGTCGGCGCGCGCTGCGCAATCTGGGGCAGCGCTACCTGTGCGCCGCGGGCGTGGCCAAAGGCGTTGAGCGGGCCTTGGCGCGCGCCACCGGCGAGGGCCACATGACCGATCGCTTCGGCGCGCTGGCCGCGCTGGTGCACAGCCCGGCCAGTGCCGAGGCCGCTACCGCGCTGGCCGATTTCGAGCGGCGTTTTGCCAAGGATGCGCTGGTGATGGACAAGTGGTTCGCCATCCAGGCCGGCGCCTGGCGCTGGATCGATTCCGCCGAGCCGGCGCTGGCGCGCATCGAGGCGCTGATGTCGCACCCGGCTTTCAGTCTGAGCAATCCGAACAAGATCTACGCCTTGTTTGGCGCCTACTTCCGCGCCAACCCGGCCGAGTTCCATCGCGCCGACGGCGCCGGTTATCGCTTCTGGGCCGATCGTATCCGCGACCTGAACAAGCGCAATCCGCAGGTCGCCTCACGCATGGCACGGGTGCTGGAAAACTGGCGGCGCCTCACCCCGGCGCAGCAGGCATTGGCCCGCGAGCAGATCGAGGCGCTGGTCGGCGAGAAGGATCTGTCGCCCGATGTGCGCGAGGTGCTGGAGAAGGCGCTCGGCAAGACCGACTGATCAGCGCGCGAGGGGCAGGGTGATGATGAAGCGCGTGTGCCCCGCGTGCGATTCGGCGGCGATGCTGCCGCCGTGCGCGACGATGATCGAATGGGTGATCGCCAGGCCCAGCCCGGCGCCTTCGCTGGTGTGCTGCCTCGCCGGGTCGGCGCGGTAGAAGCGCTCGAACAGACGCCCGATCGCCTCGGGGCTTCGGGAGCAGAATGGGTCTTCAAACTATGGAGATGAACTGCGACATGTTTACTCCCAGCACGCCGATCTGGTTGCGTTCGTTCGGTGGTGATTGAGAAAGCGGTGATTGTCGATTTGATAGATCAGGCTGTCGATTCAACGATGAAGACCATCACGACCATCTCAATGAAGCTTTCGATCAGCGGCGTTCTGCGCGTCTTTAATTGCCTGGACTATGTCGTCGCGACCAACCAGGGCTGCCAATTCAAGCGCATTCAGTCCAGAGTCGTCGAGAGCATCGCATTTGCTCCCGCCAGAAACAATTACTTGTACGACATCGATATGGCCTTTGAATACAGCCCAGAACAGCGCAAAGTCGCCTTCGTGCGATCGAATGTCTGGATCTGCGCCTAGCTTAAGCAGTCGAGAAACGATGTCAGCATGTCCATTGAAGGCTGCCCAGAATAGTGGCGTCCAGCCGGAGACGTCTTGTAGGTCGATGTTCGCGCCATGGCTCAACAGTGCCTCGACCATTGTCCATTTTCGCCAATAGACTGCGTGGAACAACGCCGAGCAGCCTTGAGCGTCGCGATGCTGGTCTGGAGAGCCGAGTGAAAGCAGCTGCTGCAGCGCTTTAAAATCATCCATCTTGATGGCGTCAATCAATGGCTGTACTGAGGATGGAGGGTGTCGAGGTCTTTGCATATTGGTCATGTCGTCTGGCAGGGCCTTGCTCACGATTGCTTATTCGAAGAGGAAATGATGCCGTTCGTCATCCTTTTCTAGATGCCCGATTGCGTGTCAGGAAGGTTGTAAAGGTGTGTCGCCTAGCGGCGTTGCGGCCTTCGTCGCCGATATGTTTTTCAGCCGAGTCGTAGGCCGGTGGTCCCCTCCTGCATGCAGGCGACCACCGGGAAAAACGTTACTTGAGAGCAAAGCGCGCCGTCAGCGTGGGCTTGCCTGGCACGGTCACAACGGCGACAAGCTTTGTTCCAGCGCCGACTTTGAAGGCCCCCCTGGCTTCAAGTTTCTCGCCTGCGGGCTTCAACTCGACTTCCTGCTTTTCGGCGCCAGAGAGGATCGTCAGTTTCCCGCTGCCATTGGCGACATCGACGGGTTTGCCGTGATCGCGCAGATGCAACTGAATGAGATCCGGCTGGGCTACGAGTTCCAGATCCACGTCCTTGACCTCGGTAACCACGCCACCGTGAAGGGCTTCGTGCTCGTGGCCATGGTCATGTTTGCCGGCGGCAATGGCTGAAAAGCTGGCGCACAGGGCTACCGCAACGATCAGTTTTGAAATCTTCATTTTTTCTCCTTTCGGGTTTCGTTGATGAGGCGTCGATGACGTTCAGAAAGCTTCGGCATTGTGATCAGAGAGCAGGCGCTCGGCATCACGCCGACCGAAGAGCCAGAACATTACTGGGGTAAGGAAGGTGTCGAGCAGCGTCGAGCTGATAAGGCCCGAAAAGATAACCACCGCGACCGGGTGCAGGACCTCAGTACCTGGCCGTTCCGCTTCGAATAGCAACGGTGCCAGTGCAAACGCGGTCACGAGAGCGGTCATCAAGACTGGCGACAGGCGCTCCAACGAGCCGCGAACGATCATCTTGTGATCAAAACTCTCACCTTCGATACGCATCAGATTGATGTAATGGCTGACCTTCAGAATGCCGTTTCGCACCGATATGCCCGCCAGAGTGATGAAGCCGATCAATGCTGCAACCGACAGCGGTTGCCCCGAGATCCAAAGGCCGATCACGGCGCCTACGAGCGCGAGCGGAATGTTTGCCATGATCAGCGCTGAGAGGCGTACGGACTTGTAGCGGCTGAAGAGGACCACGAACATCAGCACCAGCGAAATCAGTGACAACAGGCCGACGAGTCTGGAGGCCTCTTCCTGTGCCTGGAACTGCCCACCTAGCGTGATGAAGTACCCCTCGGGCAATTTCATATCGGCCACGGTCGCACGAATATCCGCGACGACCTCCGACAGCGGACGCTGCTGGGCATTGGCCGACAACACGATACGGCGTTTGCCGTCGTCGCGGCTGATCTGATTGGGACCGTCGCCGTCTTCGATGGAGGCGAGCTTCGACAAGGGAACATGCCCCGTGGGCGTTTCCACAAGGATCTGCGCGAGTCCATCGACGGAGCGCGCAGATTCCGGCAGGCGCACGACCAGCGCGAAGCGCCTCCCGCCCTCTACGATCTGCGTCACCTTTTCGCCTTCGACCAGACTCTGTAGCGTAGCCAGGATTTGGGGCGCAGGGACGCCGTAGCGAGCTGCGGCCGCATAGTCGATGCGTACCTTGATCTGCGGCGCCAGTACTTGCTTCTCGATTTCGAGGTCAGCAAGCCCTGGAATGCTGGACAGGCGCGCCTGCAGGGCGTCGGCCTGCCCCCGAAGCGTATCGAGATCTTCTCCGAAAATCTTGATGGCAATTTGCGACCTCACGCCCGACAGCATGTGATCGATCCGGTGCGAGATCGGCTGTCCGATCGCGATTGCGGCCGGCATATTGACGAGTCGTGAGCGAATGTCGGCAGTGATCTCTCCCATTGAGCGAGTCATTTCGGACGTAGGAATGAGTCCAAGATCGAGCTCGCTGACGTGCACGCCTTCGGCATGTTCGTCCAGTTCCGCGCGTCCGCTGCGGCGTCCGACGTGGGTGACTTCAGGCACCTGCTTGACCAATACCTCGGCCTGTTGTGCGAGTGCGGTCGATTCGGCGAGCGTTACCCCGGGGTTGAGGCGCATGCCGATGAGCAGCGTCCCTTCATTGAATGGAGGCAAGAACGTTGTCGGGAAGAAAGGAACCGCCGCCGCTGCAACGAGAATGGCAGCCGCTCCCGCGGCCACTGCCGCTCTCGGCCTGTCGAGGACGGCCTGCAGGCCGTTACGATATCGCGCCTTGAGCCAGGCCAGAACACGGGTATCGCCATGCTCCAGGGACTTCATGCGTGGCAGCAGGTAAAACGACAACACGGGCGTTACCGTCACGGACACCACCAGCGAGGCGAGTGTCGACACGATGAACGCCACGCCCAGCGGCACAAAGAGCCTGCCTTCCATTCCGGGCAATGCGAACAGCGGCAAGAACACGAGGACGATGATCACGGTTGCGTACAGAATGGCCGAACGCACTTCCATGGTCGCGCTGGCAACCAGTTCGATCGGGTGTAGATGGTGCTCGGGATGCTTGACGCGATCTTCCTTCAGTCGCCGCAACACGTTCTCGACACCAACCACTGCATCGTCAACGAGCCCACCGATGGCAATTGCGAGCCCGCCAAGTGTCATTGTGTTGATTGACAGCCCGTAATACTTGAAAACCAGGGCGGTCATGAAAATCGATACCGGAATTGCCGTCAGCGCAATCACGGTCGGGCGAAGGGTTCCAAGGAAGAAAAACAGGATCGCCGCAACAAATACCGATGCACCAATGAGTTTGCCCTGTAGCGTGCTGATCGAGGCCTCAATGAAACTCGCTTGACGGAAGGTTACCTGTGGCGCCTCCATGCCCTCCGGCAACGACTTTCCCATTTCAGAGAGCGCAGTCTCGATGGAACGTGTCAGATGGATTGTGTCCGCTGTGGGTTGTTTCTGGATTCCCAGAATGACCGCGGGCTTTCCTTCGAAACCTGCGTCACCGCGCTTGATGGCGGGGGCAAAGGTAACCGACGCGATCTGCCTCAGCAGGATTGGCTGTCCCTCCTTTGCCGTAATTGCGAGGTTTTTCAGGTCGTCAAGATTTGAGGTGCGGCCGAGATTGCGGATCAAGTACTCGCGCCCGTTCAACTCGAGAAAGCCACCCGATGTGTTCGACGAAAAACCGCGTATTGCCGACTCGAGCTGATCAAGCGAAATTTCGAGTTCGGCCATCCTTCGAGTATCCGGCTGTACCTGGAACTGCCGAACTTCGCCTCCGATCGGAATGACCTGCGCGATGCCCGGGATGGCCATCAACCGCGGGCGGAGCACCCAGTCTGCGTACTCTCGCACCTGCATCGGTGACATCTTCATGGTGTCGATCGGGATCGCGATCTGCATGATCTCGCCCATGATCGAGCTGATCGGCCCCATCCGCGGAATCACGTCCGCTGGTAGTCCTTCCTCCATTGCGGAAAGCCGCTCGGATACCATCTGCCGGGCACGGAAAATTTCCGTGCTCCAATCAAACGTCACGTAAATGAACGACAGTCCTGAGCTAGAAATCGAGCGCACGGACTCTACCCCCGGAAGACCATTCATCGTTGTCTCGAGCGGGAAGGTGATGAGTTGCTCGACTTCCTCGGCAGCCATGCCGCCCGATTCGGTCATGATGGTCACGGTCGGTTTGTTCAGATCGGGGAATACATCCACTGGTGAGCGTGACAGCGTGAATGCGCCGTAGGCCATCAGCACGATACTCGCGATGATCACCAGCAGGCGGTTGCCCAGGCTGTTGTCTAATAGCCACTTGAACATCAGTTGGGTGCTCCGTTAGCGAATCTGGTTGATCAAGGTCGCAGCGCCGGTCGCGACGCGCTCGCCTGTGGCAAGGCCCGATGTCACCGCCACGGTGACGCCGTCGAGCGGAGCAACGGTGACGGTGCGCGGCTCGAATCGCTCGGCTGCGGTCTTGACCCAGACAATGGTCTGGTTTGCCGGATTCTTCAGCACCGATGCGGCGGGAACCCGGATGCCGGCAATCGTGCTGCGCGTCTGCACATAGACTTCAAGTGGCTGCCCCACCGCCAGCCGTTCGAGCGCTTCCCCCGTGGCGGCAAAAGACAGCGGTAGAGCCTGTTCTCGCAAGCGCCTTGCGGCACCTATGAACTCAAGTGGCACACGCGATTCGCCAACCGCGATGCTCGCACCAGCAATGTCAGAGGTCATATCGGTGTCGTAGGCCAGTGCCTCGACCCGCATTCGTCGGGGGTCGACGATTTCGAAAATGAGCTCCCTCGCATCAACAACCTGTCCGGCGACGGCATTGCTTGACGCAATCGCCCCCGACACCGGGGCCACCAATGCATCACGGTTGCCGAGTCCGCCGCTGACTGCCTTGGCTCTTGCCGTCAGGCTCGCCAGTTCGCTCTCCGCCGCCTCGATCTCCTTTCGGGGAACGGTATCGGCAAGATCTCTCAGGCGTGCCAGGCGTTTTTCCGCAAGCGACCTTGTCGCCTTCAGTTCGGCGAGTTGGGCCACCTGGTTCGAGCGCTCGATGGGATCAACAGAGGGCACGACATACGCGAGCACGGTCCCCTTTTCTACGGTCTGTCCTGACGCGGGCAGGCCGCCCGGTCCTGCTTCGAGTCGACCGGCGACCAGCGCTTGTACCTTGCCGCCGGAGTTTGGATCCATGACCACCCGCCCCGCGAGCGCCAAGGTACGTGGCAACTCGCCTGTCTCTGCAACAATCGTGCGTACCGCAATCTGGCGTTGAGCAGGCTTGGGGAGGAAAACACTGCCATCGGGCTGGCGCGCCGGGCCGTTCGTGTTGGCAGCAGCAGGCCCCTCGTCTCCATGGCTATGCCCCTCGCCTGCGAAGGTAGTCCACGAGGCGCTCGTCGCCGCCAGGAACAGTGTGAGCATCAGAATCTTCGACTTCATGCTGCACCCCCTGCCTGACCGTTGCGAACACTTCCCTTTCTCTGCGCGGCCCAGCCGATGAGTCCAATCGCGGCTACGCCGGCACCCAGCCACGGCGCGTAAGCCTTCCACTCGGGCGCGTCGGCTACCGCCAGCGTGCTGGCGTCGTCATCGTGCAGATCTAGTTCACCGACCAACAGATCGCTTTCCTGTCCGGCGATGACCGTTGCGGTTACGGCGACGACGCCGGAGTCGAGTTCCTGCTGAAGCGTGGCCTCGAATTCTCCGACGGCATGGTTTTCGACAGGGATGGAAACACCGCCGAGTTCGAGCGCCAGACTTGCGCCCTCGACCGGGCTGTTGTCGTCGAAGCGGTCAAGATACAGGGTGATCCTCTTGCCATTGACGATGCCGACGAGCTCAAAGAGTTCAGATGCCGCCGTAAATCTAGGCAGGGCGGGGCCGGCGGCGGGCGCGGGGGTCTCGCCATGATCATGTCCTTCGCCGGCCAAAGTGTGCGGCGAGGCGCTCGAGAGCAGGGCGGCAATGCACCATGCCATGACACTACTAAGTGCTTTCATTTCTAGGTTCCTGATATTCATTCTGGAAGAAGGCCCATTGCCTGACGCAAGGCGGAGATGGCCGCTGCAAACTCGATACGCGCGCTGGCGAGCTGGCGATCGGCTTCAGCAGCGTCCAGCTCTATACGCAGCCGGGTCGGCAAATCGACTTCACCTATACGGAATGCTTTCTGGAAAAATGCGCGCGACTCGCCGGCGAGTCGCGAACGATGCTCCGCTGCGGCGATTTGGGTTCGTGCCGATTTCACTCGACTGCGTGCAGTGTCGATGTCACTCAGTACGCGCTGCCGTTCAAGTGTCAGCTGTGCTTCTGCCTCAATTGCGTCGGCGCTTGCGGCTGCGATGCTTGCGCGGTTGCGGGAGTCAGAGCCAAAAGGAATGCGCACACCAAGCGTTACTGTTTGCTGCCATGCGTCACCAAATGCCCCGCGTTCCCGGGTTGTTGCGAGAGTCAGTTCAGGGTTGGCGCGACGCTGTGTGCTTGCAAGCGTTGCAGCTCGCCGCGCCACTTCGCTCCGATCCAACAGTTCTGAAACGACCGGGTGCTCAGCGTCAGGCAGCGGTGATTCCCTGCCTGCGGAAGGCTCCGGTTCAATAGATGTATTTCCAGGCGCTAGCTGGAGCGCGGTGCCGCCGGTGACTGCTCGCACCGTAAGCATGGCTGCGGCCAGTGCGCTCTCGGCTTCGGCCAAAGAGGCCTCCGCCCCCGCAAGCGCTCCGTCCGCCTGGTGCTGATCCGCACGTGCCAACTCGCCGGCCTTTACTCGTCGCGCGACGTCAGAAGCCAGATTGCGAAAATTCGTGAGGCGCTCACCGGCGAGGCCGGCGTCGATGGATGCGCGCTGCCAGTCCCAATACGCACTCCGTACGGCGTTGGCAGTACGCAGCTTCGCCGCAAGGCTGCGACTTGTGCTTGCACTGATTTCGGCCTCGGCAAGGGAGCCGGCAGCGGCTCGTTCCCCCGGAAGCCACAGAGGGACGGTTATGCCGACTTCGAACTCACGACTGCCTTCATTGCGATCGAGTTGGTCGGTCTTGCCTGCGAGTTCAATCGACAGGGGTTCGGCCGTCCAGCTATCGGCGCTTGATCGCCGGGCGTGACCGGCTTCCAGACGCATGTCTCCCGCCAGCGCTTCTGGCTGGCGGGCCCATGCAGCGTCGAATGCCTGCTTCAGCGTTGTCGAAGGCGTGGCGGCAGGCACGTTTTGCGCGCATGCCGCAGTGGCCGCCAACGCGAGCAACGCGCCTGGCAGCCAGGTAATGCGATTCTTGCTGTACATCCAATTCTCCGTAAGTAATAGGGCACGGAAAATCGGCAGGACGCGGTCTGATCACCGCTAGGGACGCACACCCCACCTCGGTGCGGAGGGGGATAAGTAGGAGTCGTCGCGAATGCCCTGCCGATCAGGCAGGGCTCAGCCACTTGGGACGTTCGGGTTCCGTGGCGGGTGCGGTAGAGAGCAAGAGTGGCGGGAATGCAGCCTTCACGGCTGGACCGACTGATACGGTCGAATTCGCGCAGTTGGTGAGGGCCGCTGCGCAGGCTGAGTGGCAGAAGCCACAATCGAGGTGTTTCCCGCCGGGGGTTTCGTCAGAATCGCGCTCGCTGACTTGATGGCGGTGTTCGTGATGCCCGACATGATCCGCGGCAGTTCCTGACTCGTGCTGGCAATAGGCACTCATCGCCGCCCAACCGAGTTGTAGCGGCATGAAGACCAAGAAGAGAGTGACCAGCAAACGGCGCATGGGCGCGGATTGTAATATGAAAGTACCTAAAGAAAAACCCTGCTGCTCGGATGGCGCTGTCAGTGCGAGCGGACTCGTTCGAGCGCGCCAACAGATGCAATGGGATCTTGCGCGTAGCCCCATGCTGACAACAAAAGCTGGTGGCTCCAAGGTGGCGGTGGCCTGTGAGGCGACCCGGCTTGATCCAAGAAGCGAACCATGAATGCAGGCTTCTGAAAAATGGGAATTTCACCGATGTCCGGGCGATTCAGCCTGACCATGCCCCGGCCGGCAGGGTGAGGGAGAAGGTGGTGATGCCCGCGTGCGATTCGGCGGCGATGCTGCCGCCGTGCGCGACGATGATCGAATGGGTGATCGCCAGGCCCAGTCCGGCGCCTTCGCTGGTGTGCTGCCTCGCCGGGTCGGCGCGGTAGAAGCGCTCGAACAGACGCCCGATCGCCTCGGGGGGCAGCGCGTCGCCGGTGTTGCTCACTTGAATTTCGGCGGCGCCCGCCGTCATTGTCAGCTTCACCGTGACGACGCTGTCGGCGGCGGCGTGGCGTACCGCGTTTGAGAGCAGGTTCGACAGGGCGCGGCGAAGCATCAGGCGATCACCGCTGGTGGACGCGGCCCCCTCGACGACCAGCCGGATCGTTTTTTCTTCGGCCAGCGCGTCATAGAAATCAAACAGCGCATCGACCTCGGCACGCAGGTCGACCGTCTCGCGATTGGGGATCGCCAGGCCGTGATCCGCCTTGGCGAGAAACAACATGTCGGCAATCATCTTCGACAGGCGTTCATACTCCTCGGCGTTGGAGGCGAGGATGTCCTGATAGTCTTCGGTGGAGCGCGCGCGCGACAGCGCCACCTGGGTCTGGGTCATCAGGTTGCTGATCGGCGTGCGCAATTCATGGGCGAGGTCCGATGAGAAGTCTGACAGCCGGGTGAAGGCTTCCTGAAGGCGTGCCAGCATGGCGTTCAGGCTCGCCACCAGCGCGTGCAACTCCTGCGGCATCTGCGCCTCGGGCAGCCGGGCGTCGAGGTGCTGGGCTGTGATGCTCGCGGTACGCGTGGCCATGATCGCCAGCGGTGCCAGCCCGCGACGCGCCGCCAGCCAGCCGAGTAGCCCGCTGACCAGCGCCGCACCAATGACAAAGGCCCACAGCGTGCGAGAGAAGGCATCCATGAACTGGATGTGATGGGCAATGTCGATGGCCGCGGCCACGATCAATTCACGCCCGGGGTGATCGGGCAGGGTGATGCGGATCGACAGGCCGCGATAAACCGTCGACGCCTGCGTCCACACAAACGGACGGCTCGTGTCGGCGCCGGCGGTGACGATGGGTGCCATGGTCGGAAAGTGCGCGTCGCCGGCTTCGAACAGGGTGCTGTGGTCACTGTCGAGCACGAGCACGGACATCGCCTCGTGGCCGATGAAGGTGTGCGAGAGCATCGGCGGCAGCGGCGTGGGCAGGCGAGCGCCAAGATGCCGCTGTACGGTGTGGGCGATCAGGCCGAGCTTGGCGGACAGGACATCGATGTCCTGCTCTTCGAAGTGGCGCTCCATCGCCGAGCCGATGACCAGGCCGAGCGCCAGCAGCACGGTGCTGGAGGCGACGGCGAACAGCAGCGTGAGCCGCGCGGTGAGCGAAATGCGCCCGCTCATGCCGCGTCGGGGGCTTCGAGGACATAGCCCATGCCGCGGACGGTGCGGATCAGCTTGGGCTCGAAGGGGTCGTCGACCTTGGCGCGCAGGCGGCGCACGGCGACCTCGATCACGTTGGTGTCGGAGTCGAAGTTCATGTCCCACACCTGTGAGGCAATCAGCGAACGCGGCAACACTTCGCCCTGGCGGCGCATCAGCAACTCAAGCAGGCTGAATTCCTTGGCGGTGAGGTCGATCCGCCTGCCGGCACGGGTGACGCGCCGGCGGAGCAGGTCGAGTTCAAGGTCGGCGGAGGTGAGGGCTGTGGGTTCCGTGCCATTGCGCCCCCGACGGAACAGGGTGCGCACCCGCGCGAGCAGTTCGGCGAAGGCAAAGGGTTTGACGAGGTAGTCGTCGGCGCCCAGTTCAAGCCCCTTGACGCGGTCCTCGACCTGATCGCGTGCGGTCAGGAACAGCACCGGCAGTTCGCGCCCGCTGCGCCGGACCGTTTCCAGCACCTGCCAGCCGTCGAGCTTGGGCAGCATCACATCGAGGATCACCAGGTCGTAGTCGCCGGTCAGCGCCAGGTGCAAGCCGTCCATGCCGTCGCGCGCGAGGTCCACGACATAGCCTGACTCGGTGAGCCCCTGTTTCAGGTAGTCGCCTGTCTTGGTTTCGTCTTCGACGATGAGAATGCGCACTGCACCCCTCCGAATGGGTCCGTGTCCATTTTGCCCGACAGGCGAGCGACCGCGGAAAGATAACAAAGATGTAATCTGCCGGTCAGGTCCGGGTCGACCCGAGAGCCTCAGGCTGGACGCCATGTTATCGCGTGGAAAAGTCCGATGAATCGATTTGTCATGGGCGCTCTTACGGCGCTCGCGGGTCTGGGCGTGGCCGGTGCAGGCATGGTGATGAGCGGTGCGGTCAGTGTCGCGGCCGACGAGCCGCACAGCGACACTGTGCTGGAGTTTTTCAACCTGGCGCGCTCGCGCGCTGTGGAGGCCAGTGCCAGCGGGATCGAGGTGCCTGCGCTGGACGATGAGGCGCAGGTACGCCGTGGCGCAGGCAATTACGCCGCCATGTGCGCCAGTTGCCACTTGCGCCCGGGCAGCGGCCCCACCGAGTTGAGCGAGGGGCTGTATCCCGCGCCACCGAACCTCACTCTGGCCGCGACGGAGCCGGCGATAGCGTTCTGGACCATCAAGCACGGCATCAAGGCCTCGGGGATGCCGGCCTGGGGCAAGAGCATGGGTGACGCGCACATATGGGACATGGTGGCCTTCCTGCAACGCATGCCGTCGATGAGCGCCGATGACTACATGGCCGTGGTGGCCGCGAGCGATGGCCACTCGCATGGTGGCGGCGAACACATGATGGATGAGCACCCGGCGGCGGCCGCCGATGACGATCACCATCCGGTGGGGGATCACCACGGGACGGCGAACGTCGCCTCGCATCATGACGCGGCGCCCGAACCGGAAGCCGCCCCCACGCCTGCCCGGAAGACGCATGTCCACCCGGACGGCAAGTCGCACCAGCATTGAGGTCACGGCAGCGCGAAGATGACGGAAATGTCATCTTCGCGTCAGCCGCCCGACGGTGCCGGCGCACCATACTGCATGCCATTCAGGTTCAACCACCCCACTGGAGTCATCATGATGAAAATCCTGTCCGCTGCCATCGTCCTTTCGCTCGGCCTCGGCGTTGCCGCACCGGTTCTGGCCGGTTCGGGGCATGGCCACGGCGCCATGCCGATGGCGGAGCAGAAGGCGCAGATGTCGGACGGCGAGATCAAGAAGCTCGACGCCGCCGGTGGGCGCGTGACCATCAAGCACGGCCCGCTGCACAGCCTCGGCATGGGGGCCATGACCATGACCTTCCATGCCGAAGGCGCGATGCTCAAGGATCGCAAGCCGGGCGACAAGGTGCGTTTCATGGCCGAAGATCGCGACGGCAAGCTGACCGTGACCATGATGGAAGCGGCCCAGTAACAGCCTTTGCGGGGTGCGCCGTCAGGCGCGCCCTCTCTGCGGTTCGAACTCCGGAGCTTCCATGTCCTCCACAAAACGGGTGCGCAAGCTGAGTGCTTTGCGTGGACTGGCGTGCGCGCTGCTGTCCGCGACAAGTGTCTCGCTGCTGGCCGACGAAGCGCCGCTGGGCGGCAATCTGCCTGACTTGATCCAGTACGCGCTCACGCGCAGTCCGGCGCTGAGCGCCAGCGGATTCGAGGTCGAGGCGGCACAGGCGCGAGTCGAGCCGGCCGGCGTCTTGCCCGATCCGCGCTTCCAGCTCGAACTGATGGATGCCACCAACACCATGTCCGGGCGCGGCGCGTCGCTGGTGCCGGGCGAAGTGGGGCAGACGCGCTACCGGGTGATCCAGCCGATTCCCTTTCCGGGCAAGCGCGATCTGCGCGCGGCGGTGGCCGAAGCCCGCGTGGGGCAGGCCGACGCGGAGCAGACCGGCACCCGTCTTGCCGTCGAGACGCAGGTCAAGACCGCATTCGCCCGCCACTACCAGGCGGCCGGGCAGCGCCAGATTCTGGAAGGCACCCTGAGCCTGCTCGGCGCACTCGAACCCATCGTGCTCACCCGTTACGGTGTGGGTCTGGTGCCGCAACAGGACGCGATCCGGGTGCAGAGCGAGATCTCCGCCCTGCGCGTTGAACTACTCGAGGTCGAACGGCGTGAGCGCGAGGCCGCCGCGCGGATGAATGCCGCGCTGACCCGGCCGGCCGATGCCCCGCTGGCCGTGCCTGCCGCGCTCCCGGCGAGCCCTGATCAACTCAATCTTGTGCAGCTGCGCAGCCACCTGCGCGAGGCCTCGCCCGAGCTTGCCCGGCTGCGTGCCGGCCAACGCGCGGCAGGGCACACGCGGGACCTGACCTATCGGGAGCGCTACCCGGACATGGCGCTGGCGCTGACCAATAACCGCCCCCGCAGCGGCACCGATAGCTGGGATGTGATGCTCGAAGTGACGATTCCCTTCCAGCAATCAGCCCGACGTGCGCGCGAGCGCGAGGCCGAGCGCATGCAGGACGCGGCCGAGGCCCGTGTGGCGGCCGCCGAAGCGGCCCTCGAAGGACGCATCGGCGAGGCCTGGGCCGGTTTTGAAGCGAGCCGAAACAAGGCGCGCTTGCTGCGCGACACCCTGCTGCCGCAGACCGAGGCGGCCTATGCCGCGGCCGAGGCAGGCTATGAAACCGGCCGGGTGAATTTCAATACCGTGATCGAGGCCGAGCGGCAGATCCTGCGCACCCGCCTGGCCTTGCTCGATGCCGATGTCGACCGCTTCGTGCGGGTGATCGAACTGGAACAACTGACCGGAGCGCCCCTGTGAAACCCCTTTTTGTTCTGGCGCTTGTCGTCGCCGCCGCTGCGGGCGGCGCCTTTCTTGCCCGGCCCGGCCCGATGCCGCCGGTGCCCGAGGCCCATGCCGCGGCCGATGGCGACACACCCGCTGCGGGCGAGCGCAAGATTCTGTATTACCGCAACCCGATGGGCTTGCCCGACACCTCGCCGGAACCCAAGAAGGACTCGATGGGCATGGACTACATTCCGGTCTATGCCGACGACGCCCCCGATGACAGCGGCGCGGTGGCGGTAAGCCCGGCGCGCCTGCAAACCCTGGGCGTGAAGACAGCGCGGGCGCAGATGCAGACGCTCGACGCGGCGCTGCGGGCCGTCGGGCGGGTCGAGATTAACGAGCGCGCGATCCACGATGTGTCGCCGCGCTTCGAGGGCTGGATCGAGCGGCTGTATGTGAATGCCAGCGGCGATCCGGTCAAGCGCGGTCAGGCGCTGTTTTCGGTTTATAGCCCGGAGCTGGTGTCGGCACGCAAGGAAGTTGAGATTGCTGAAAAACTGGTCAAGGGGCCGGGCGCGTCCGACCCGGTCGCCCGTGACAGCGCGCAGCGGCTGCTCGGTGCGGCACGCGAGCGCCTGCGCCACTGGCAGGTGGCGGCCGGGGGTGGTAGCGCGAGCAACATCACCTTCAACTCGCCCGCCAATGGCGTGGTGCTCGAGAAAAAGGCCGTCGAAGGCATGCGCTTTGCGCCCGGCATGGCGATCTACCGGATTGCCGATCTGTCCAGCGTGTGGGTGATTGCCGATGTATATGAACAGGATCTGGCGCGGGTGCGGGTCGGCCAGCCGGCCACGGTGCGGGTCGAGGCCTTTCCCGATCGCATTTTCGACGCCAAGGTGACCTATCTCTACCCGACCCTCAACGTCGCCACGCGAACCACGCCGGTGCGCCTTGAGCTGGACAACCGTGACGGGCTCCTGCGCCCGGGCATGTTCTCGCATGTCGAGCTGGCCGACGGCGGCGCAAAGCCGCGTCTGACCGTGCCCCGGTCGGCGCTGATCGACACCGGTGAGCGTCAGGTGGTGTTGCGGGTCGCGGGCGAGGGGCGCTTTACGCCGCAGCCGGTGCGGGTGGGTCAGCGCGGTCGCGACCACATCGAAATTCTCGAAGGCATCGCCGACGGCGACGAGGTGGTGGTGGCGGCCAACTTCCTGATCGACGCCGAGAGCAATCTCAAGGCGGCGCTGTCGGCCTTCGCCGCGCCGGAGCAGGCCAAACCCGCGGCGAAGACTTACGAAGCGGTCGGCTCGATCGATGCGCTCGACGCCGCCTCGAACAGCGTGTCGATGAATCACGACCCGATTCCTGCGCTGCAATGGCCGGCCATGACCATGGATTTTGGCCTCGATTCGGCAGACGTTGCCAAGGGCTTGCTGCCCGGCGAGCCGCTGCGCTTTACGTTTGAAGACCGGGGCGATGGCGAGTTCGTGATCATCAAGATGGAAAAGGCCGATCCGGCCGCCGCCGCGCACAAGGGGCACTGAGATGCTCGATCGCCTCATCGACTGGTCGGCGCGCAATGTCTTCCTGGTGCTGCTGGCCACCGTCGCCGTGGTGGCCGGCGGCGTGTATGCGGTCAAGCAGACGCCGCTCGATGCGCTGCCCGACCTGTCGGACGTGCAGGTCATCATCTATACGCCCTACGCTGGGCAGGCGCCCAAGGTGGTCGAAGATCAGGTCACCTACCCGCTCACCACCGCCATGCTGGCCGTGCCCAAGGCCAAGGTGGTGCGCGGTTTCTCGATGTTCGGCGCCTCCTATGTGTATGTGATCTTCGCCGACGGCACCGACATCTACTGGGCCCGCTCGCGCGTGCTCGAGTACCTCAGCTCGGTGCAGGGCAGCCTGCCCGAGGGGGTGTCGCCGCAGCTTGGGCCGGACGCCACCGGCGTGGGCTGGGTGTTCCAGTACGCGCTGACCGGCAAGGACCAGTCGCTGGCCGACCTGCGCAGCGTGCAGGACTGGTATGTGCGCTACCAGCTGACCAAGGCCGGTGGGGTGGCCGAGGTGGCCAGCGTGGGCGGCTTCGTCAAGGAATACCAGGTCATCGTCGACCCG
>NZ_VMNI01000008.1 GCF_007625205.1 Denitromonas ohlonensis
AACCGCCCCGTTCGGGGCGGATCATCGAGAGATATTTGCAGGGGAAGAGTCGAGCTAAATTGCCCGAGGGCCGGGCTCGTCCAACAAACGGTTCAGATCGTGGCTCGCTTCGCGATCACGATCTAACCTTAGTCGTTATGCGGCCCCCTCGCAAATCCGGTTCGGGCTGGGTTGTTGACGGCGGTCGAAAAGAACGCTTTTGTCGTTGGCGAGACGGTGGCCATGACGGTGTCAATGATGCAAGACGTCTATGGCTTGTCCAGCGATGTCATGAGCTTCAACTCAAGCGATTTTTCGGCGAACGGCTGGATGTTCGATCTGACCGGAACGTATGCCGGACAAGCAGTCTCGATGACATTCACCGGGGTGTTCGATCTCACGACAAACACAGGAGGCTATACCAGCGTCGGTAATGTTGGTGGGGACATTTGGGACGGCACGGGCTCATGGAGTTATGTCGATCTGGCTGCGGCTATTGACGGACTCAATTTCGACTCGGTCGCGTTCATCGATGGCATCGTGGACTGGATTACAGATCGGCACACAATTGCACCGAAAATCGAACATACTTTTGACGACGGAATCACTCGGCACACAATTTCGCAGGGTCAGTATAGAAAGACGCTGTTTGGCATCACGTTTGGGGACGTCGTTGATCAGACCGATGACAGCATCGGTCCAAGTGATGGAACCGGGCTGGCAACGGTGACAGTGTCCTTGACTCAGGACCAAATTTTCTTGGCGGGCACATTCGACCAGCTTGGCGGACAAATTGCCGGGCGTGTGCAGTTTGTTTCAGAGCCGACCAGCTTGTTTCTGCTCGGCATTGGATTTGGTGGATTGGTTTGGAGTGGGAGAATACGTACACGACGGCAAGCTATTGGCCTCAAACATGCGATAGATAGGCTTTCGTTGGCACGTCCGATAGCCCGCTTGGTTAGACTGAGTTCCTACTTCCTGGTCGTGCTCATTGCCGCACTCTTCGTCGGCGAGGCAAACGCCGGATTTATCAAGCTAGGAAACTTGGGCACTGCCAGCTGGAAGGAACCCAGCACGATCAAGATCTACATCCCGGCAGCACTTAATGACTCGGATCGAGAAAATTTCGAGAACGGCATTGATCAGATTCTGATCAGAATACCCAAGATCCAAGTCATGTATGTGGATGGTGAGCCTCCCGCCGATGTCACAAGCGGCATTATCGACGTGAGCATTATTCCGCCTCCGGGGACCAAGGTCGGTGGTAACGGCGGCGTCTCACCCGACGGCGCAATTTTCATCGAAGGCGAGGCCCATGGCGAGATCGAACGAGGTTTTATCGACCTCTACGCCAACACGCTGGATATCCCGAACGGCGACTACATCGCCAATGTTGCGGCTCATGAGTTTCTGCACGCACTCGGCCTCGACCACAACATGGGCGACGACGGCGTGCTGACCGAAACCGGCTTCGATGTCATGGAAGGTATTCGACCACTTTCCGCGACTGACCGGATGATGATTGGCATGCATTACATGGTCTCGGTCCCAGAACCGGCAACGTTACTGCTGCTCGCAAGCGCAGTTCTTGTGTTGGGAGTGCAACACAAGCTTCGGGTCAAACGCACGCGGAAGCCGGCAACCACCGGCCGGCCCAGTAGCGTCACCATTGCACCAGGGCGAATTTAAGCCTGCGCCGCGCCCTGCATCCAGTCGCATCCATACGCGGCCAACGACAGCGCCGCGCACCAGCCACCTGCCAACGACTGCGCGTGAATATCGTATTTCAACACCGCACCCATGAACACGAGTTGCGCTTGAGCATCCTCTCAAAACCGCCCTCGAAAATGCCACTCCCCCGGCATCACATCATTCACCACCGCCGCCCGCGTCGCGGCATCTACCCTTGCATCATCCGGATCATACAAGCCACACAACCGTAGCGCACGCCGCACATCAATCGTCTGACCCAGAAACTCGTACACCACCCGCGCGCAGCAGGGCATGCGTTCGCCGCTGCCGGAGACGCCGAGCTTGAGGCCGGTGAGGCGGGTGACGCGGTTCTTGAAGGAGGGGAAGAGGATCGTCTGCGTCATTTCCAGGCCGGTGAGCGATTCGTAGTCGGCGAGGAAGATGCGGTCGGTGAGGAAGTGGGCCATGCCGAGGTAGATGCCGTGGTAGGCCTTTTCGTGCGGGTGTTCGACGAGGCGTTCGGTGCGCTGGTAGTAGACGCGGCCGTCGCGTTGTTCCAGGCATACCAGGGTGCGCAGGATCTTGCCGGGGCAGGCCATCGAGCGGTAGGTCTCGAAGTAGTAGCCGAGGTATTTGTCGAGCCCGGCGGTGCCGATGGCCTTGAGGTGGGCGAGGTGTGGGGCTTCGGGTGCGGTGGGTTCGGGCGCGGGGGTGTGGCGCGGGCGCACTTGCACCAAGCGTTCGAACTGGGCGCTGGGCAGCAGGATCTCGTGTTCTTCGACGCCGAAGAATTCGCAGAAGCGCCGCAGGGTGTTGGCCGAGGGGCGGTAGCGACCGCTGAGGTAGCGGTTGAACTGGGGGCGGTTCACATTGAGCCGCCGGCACACTTCGGCAATGGATTTGTAGTAGCTGCACAGCAGGCGCAGGTTGCGCGCGAAATCATCGTGCATGGGGGGCTCCCGGGGTAGATACGTGCCCGTCATTGACTGCGTCTGGCGCAGTATGGCGCAGTTTGCGCGCCAATGCGCTACGTTTTGACCCACTCCGTCAAATTGTCGTGTGGCCCATCGCTTGTTGAAATGGGTTTGCCGTCCGGCATGAAAAACACAACAGCGGCTGCAGCCGCAGATGGAGACCTGCCATGCACACAACCCTAGTTTCTTTGCCCTTCACGACCGCCCGCCGACTGACCGTTTGCGGAGGGCCGCGTCATGCTTGATCTGCTCAACGACCTCCTGTGGGGCAAAGTGCTGATCGTGGTGCTGATCGGCCTCGGCCTGTGGTTCACCATCGGTTCGCGCTTCGTGCAGTTTCGCTATTTCGGCCGCATGTTCCGCATCCTCGGCGCGAACCAGGCTTTTTCGAAAGACCAGCACGGCCATCTGAGTTCGTTCCAGGCGCTGATGCTGTCGGTGGCCGGCCGCGTGGGCGGCGGCAACATTGCCGGCGTGGCGGTGGCGATCACGCTCGGCGGGCCGGGCGCGATCTTCTGGATGTGGGTGGTGGGCCTGATCGGCATGGCCACCAGCTACTTTGAATGCACGCTGGCGCAGGCCTACAAGAAGGCCGAGCCCGACGGCACCTACCGCGGCGGCCCGGCGCACTACATCGCCCGCGGCATGGGCGCCAAGTGGGGCTGGCTGGCAGCGCTGTATTCGGTGCTGCTGCTGATGACCTTCGGTTTTGGCTTCACGGCGTTGCAGTCGTATGCGGTGGCCACGTCGTTTGAAGACGCCTTCGGCATTCCGGTGCTGGCCACCGGCGCGGTGCTGGCGGTGGTGATCGGGGTGATCCTGTTCGGCGGCGTCAAGCGCATTGCCAAGGTGGCCGAGGTGCTGGTGCCGGTGATGGCGATCGGCTACCTGCTGATCGCGGTGGGGGTGATCGTGCTCAACCTGGAGCAGATCCCGGGCGTGATCGCGCTCATCGTAAAGAGCGCCTTCGGCCTGGAGCCGGCGATCGGCGGCGGCATCGGCGCGGCCATTTTGATGGGCGTGAAGCGCGGCCTGTTCTCCAACGAGGCCGGCCTGGGCAGCGCGCCCAACGTGGCGGCCGTGGCCTATGTGCCGCACCCGGCCAACCAGGGCATCGTGCAGGCGTTTTCGGTGTTTATCGACACGCTGATCCTGTGCTCCTGCACCGCCTTCATCATCCTGCTGGGCACGGTGTATGAGCCGGGCGCGGCCACCGACATCGGCGGCGTGGCGCTGACGCAGGCCTCGCTGGCCAGCCATGTGGGCGAGTGGGGGCGCGTCTTCGTGAGTATCGCGCTGATGCTGTTCGGTTTCACCACCATCATCTACAACTGCTACCTGGGCGAGAACAGTCTGAGCTACTTTAGCGATCAGAACCGCCCGCTGACCACGGCGTATCGCGTGGTGGCGATCGGACTGTGCGGCTGGGGCGCCACCACTGACCTGGGCACGGTGTTTGCCTTTGCCGACGTGACCATGGGCTTCCTCGCCCTGGCCAACCTGCTGGCGCTGGCAATGCTGTTCAAGCCGGGGCTGCGCATCATGCGCGACTACGACGAGCAGATTGCCGCGGGTATCGAAGAACCGGTGTTCGACGCCAAGCGCTTCGCCGATCTGGACATCGACCCCGAGGCCTGGGTGATCGAGCCCGAAGACCTCGCGCGCAACGCCAAGGCCCGCCTGCAACCGGCCTGAGCTTCACCCCTGACACCCCGGGGCCGCAGCGGCCCCGGGCCTTCTCCGACTTCACGGATCGAACCCCATGACAACCCGCATCGAACACGACCTGCTCGGCGACATGAGCCTGCCGGCCGACACTTGGTATGGCGTGCAGACCCAGCGCGCGGTCGACAACTTCGCCCTCACCGGCGTGCCGATCAGCCACTTTCCGCACTTCATCAACGCGCTGGCGATGGTCAAGGCCGCCGCGGCCAGCGCCAATCGCGACCTCGGCCTGCTCGCCCCGCACAAGGCGGCGGCCATCCTCTCGGCCTGCGAAGAGATCACCGACGGCCGGCTGCACGCCGCTTTTGTGGTCGACCTGATCCAGGGCGGCGCCGGCACCTCGACCAACATGAACGCCAACGAAGTCATCGCCAACCTGGCGCTGGAACAGCTCGGCCACCCCAAGGGCGCCTACGAGTACCTGCACCCCAACGACGATGTGAACAAGTCGCAGTCGACCAACGACGCCTACCCGACCGCGGTGTGTGTGGGCCTGCAACTGGCCACCGAGCCGCTGATCGCCGCCATCGCCAGCCTCAAGGCCGCGCTGGAAGCCAAAGGCCGCGAGTTTGCCGACGTACTGAAGATGGGCCGCACGCAGTTGCAGGACGCTGTGCCGATGACGCTCGGCCAGGAGTTCGACGCCTTTGCGGTCACGCTCGGCGAAGACATCGAGCGGCTCAACGATGTGTGCCGCCTGCTGTGCGAGGTGAACCTCGGCGGCACGGCCATCGGCACCGGCATCAACACCCACCCCGACTATGCCGCGCTGGCGGTGCGCTACCTGGCCGAGATCTCCGGCAAACCGATCGTGCCGGCGGCGAATCTGGTCGAGGCCACCTCCGACATGGGCGCCTTCGTGCTGTTCTCGGGCGTGCTCAAGCGCCTGGCGGTCAAGCTCTCCAAGATTGCCAACGACCTGCGCCTGCTCTCCAGCGGCCCGCGCACCGGTTTTGGCGAGATCCATCTGCCACCGATGCAGCCGGGCTCGTCGATCATGCCGGGCAAGGTCAATCCAGTGATCCCGGAGGCGGTCAACCAGGTGGCCTACCAGGTCATCGGCAACGATCTGGCCGTCACCATGGCGGCCGAAGCCGGCCAGCTGCAGCTCAACGCCATGGAGCCGCTGATCGTCTACAACCTGCTCAACTCGCTCAAGATGCTCGGCGCGGCCTGCCACATGTTCGAAACGCGCTGCATCCGCGGCATCCGCGCCGACCGCGAACAGTGCCAGGCGCATGTGGACCGCAGCATCGGCGTGATCACCGCGCTGGTGCCGCACATCGGCTACGCCAACGCCTCGCGCATCGCCGCGCAGGCGCTCCACAGCGGTGCCACGGTGCGCGAGCTGGTGATCGGCGAAGGTCTGCTCAGCGCCGCGCAGCTCGACCTGCTGCTCAGCCCGCAATCGATGCTCGCGCCGCAGCGCGCCGCCTGATGAACGCCCGCGTGCTGGTCCTCCACACCGGCGGCACCATCGGCATGACCGGCTCGCCCGACGGCCTGCGGCCGATGGCCGGCTTCGGCGAGGCGCTCGGCGCACGGTTGCAGGCGGCGAGCGCGCCGGCCTGCGACATCATCGAGCTGGCCCCGCTGATCGACAGCGCCAATCTGCAACCGGCGCACTGGCGCCGCATTGCCGAGGCGCTGGTCAGCCGCTGGGCGGACTACGCCGGCTTCGTGGTGCTGCACGGCACCGACACCATGGCCTGGAGCGCCTCGGCGCTGTCCTTCCTGCTGCGCGGCACCGACAAGCCGGTGATCTTCACCGGCGCGCAGATCCCGCTGCTGCTGCCGCGCAGCGACGCCGACGGCAACCTGCGCGCCGCGCTGGAGATCGCCGCCGGCGGCACGGTGCGCGAAGTCGGCCTGCTGTTCGGCCAGCGCCTGCTGCGCGGCAACCGCAGCCGCAAGCTGAAAAGCGTCGCCTTCGACGCCTTCGACTCACCCAACTGTCTGCCGCTGGCGGACATCGGCATCGACATCACCGTCCACCCCGAGCGCCTGCTGGCGCCGACCGAAAGGCGCTTCACGCTGCCGGACTTCGATCCCGAGGCGGTGGCGGTGCTGCCGATCTGGCCGGGGCTGCCGGCGCGGGTGGTCGACGCCCTGCTCCAACCCCCCGCCGTGCGCGGCCTGATCCTCGCCAGCTACGGCGTGGGCAACGTGCCCGACGGCGACGCCGCGCTGATCGACACGCTGGCGCGCGCCGTGGACCGCGGCGTGGTGGTGCTCAACACCAGCCAGTGCCCGGTCGGCCCGGTAGCCCAGGGCGCCTACGCCACCGGCGCGGTGCTCAACCGCATCGGCGTGGTGCCGGGCGGCGACATGACGCCCGAGGCCGCCTTTGCCAAGCTGCATGTGCTGCTCGCCGAGGGCGGCGACGCGGCGGCCGTGCGCGCGCAAATCGGCCGGCCGCTGTGCGGGGAGATGGCGTGAGGCGGGGCGCGGCCCAGGCCGGATGAATCCGGCCCTACAAAGGCCATCGACACGCGCGCGGTCGTAGGGCCGGATTCATCCGGCCAGATCGCGCGCGCCTACAGCACCACCGTCGCCAGCCCGAGAAAGGCAAAGAAACCGATCACATCGGTGACGGTGGTGAGAATCACCCCGCCGGCCAGCGCGGGGTCGATGCCCATGCGGTCGAGCACCAGGGGCACGATGAGACCGGCCAGGGCGGCGAACAGCAGGTTGATGAGGATGGCGGCGCCGATGACGCCGCCAATCTGCCAGTCGCCAAACCACACCACCGCCAGCCCGGCGACCACCACCGCCCACACCACACCATTGAGCGCAGCGATGCCCATCTCCTTGCTCAACAAGGCGCGCGCATTGCCGCCGGCCACCTGGCCGAGCGCCATGCCACGGATCACCAGGGTGAGCGTCTGGCTGCCGGCGATGCCGCCCATGCTGGCAACGATGGGCATGAGCACAGCGAGCGCAACAACGCGCTCCAGCGTGGTCTGAAACAGACCGATCACCCAGGCGGCGAGAAAGGCGGTGACGAGGTTGATGCCCAGCCACACGGCACGGCGCCGCGAACTGGTGAGCACGGGGGCGAAGATGTCGGCTTCTTGGTCGAGACCGGCCATGTTCATCATCGCGCGCTCGGAGCTTTCGCGGATCTGGTCGACCACGTCATCGACGGTGATCCGGCCGATCAGATTGTTGTGTTCGTCCACCACCGGGGCGGAGAGCAGGTCGAGATCCTGGAACAGGCGGGCGACTTCGTCGTCGGGCATGTCGACCGGAATGGCCGGGATCTCGGTGTCCATGATATCGGCCACCCGCCGCTCGGGCTGCACCGTCACCAAGGTGCTGAGGCGCAGCGCGCCCTGATAGACGCCTTTGCGGTCGGCCACCATCAGTTTGTCAGTCTGCACCGGCAGGGTCTTGAGCAGGCGCAGATAGCCAAGCACCGTTTGCACCTTGACGTCGGGGCGCACGGAGATGTGGTCGGTGTTCATCAAGCCGCCGGCAGAGTCCTCCGGGTAGGAGAGCATCGACACGAGTTTTTCGCGGTGGCGCTCGTCGGTGGCCTGCAGCAACTGGTGGCCGACCTCTTCGGGCAGCGCCTGGATCAAGTCGACCAGGTCATCGAGATCGAGCCGGCGCACCGCGACGACCAGATCCTCGGGGTCCATCTCCATCGCCAGCGCCGCGCAGCTCTCGTCGTGCAGATAGCTCAGCACCTTCCCGGCGCGGTCGGTCTCGACCATGCTCCAGGCGTCCACCCGCTCTTTGGGCGGCAAGGATTCAAGCAGCCCGGCGACCTTGGCCGGGTGCATGGCGTGCAGGATCTTGCCGACCCGCTTGAGCTTGCCCAGTGCCAGCGCTTCACGCACTTCGCGCATCTGGGTGCTGGCGTGATGCGCTTCGCTGGCTGCAGCCGCTTCCTCTTCGGTGGATATCGACTCGCCGGATTCGCTATGCAGTTGGCGCGCCAGCTCTGGCGTCAGGTGCGCGAGAATCCGCCCCTCATGCGCGGCGTCGACCTGCTGCCATACTGACAACCGCAGCGCGTCATCCAGGGTTTCGATCAGGCTGGCGATCTTGGCCGGATGCATGTGCCGCAGGCGCTTGCGCACCCGCTTGTACTTGCCCGTCTCGAGCGCATCGATGATCTGGGCGATCTCCGTGCGCACGCTGTCCATCGCCTGATCGGTCATACCGTCGCCTGTTATTCGCTAGATTTATCCATTGCGCCGGGATGGCGCAGCACGACATTGTGACACGTCAGGAAGACGAGGCCGACCATGCGCCACCCACCAAGGTGTGCCACGGCGCCACCACAAGTCGACATCGGGTCAGACCTTGCATTCCAACACACGCTGAAGCCGGCGCCCCCGGCCCCTCAGCCCGGCGCCACATGCTGACTGGCGCGATAGAAACCCAGCACCCGCGCCACATACTCACGGGTTTCCGGGTAGGGCGGCACACCGTCGTAGCGCACCACCGCGCCTTCGCCCGCGTTGTAAGCGGCCGCGGTGCGGGCGATATCGCCGTCGAATTTGTCGAGCAACCAGCGCAGGTAGGCCAGCCCACCGCGCACGTTCTGTTCCGGGTTGAAGGCATCGGCGACATCGAAGCGTCTGGCGGTTTCGGGAATGAGCTGCATCAGGCCCATGGCGTTCTTGGGCGAGTGCGCCTTGGGATCAAAGCCGGACTCGTTGCGCACGATGGCGAGCGCAAAACGCGGATCGACACCAAAGCGCGGCGCGAGGCGCTGCACCATCTGCGCATGCGAACGCCGACCGACCGGCAGCGCGGCGACATAGCGCTGGACTTCCTGACGCGAAATGACACGGCCGAGCGTCTTGATGACCGCGAGATCGAGCACTTGCTCGAAGCAGGCCGGGGTGTCGATGCGACCGGGCGCGCGCCCGGCCAGCCGCTTTTGCGCCGCCAGATGGCCGCGCTGCGCGGCAAACGAGAGCAAGGTGGTCGCTACCGTGGGGCCCACCCCTGGCCGCGGATGGGTCTGATAGAAGCGGCCGAGGCGATATTGCCCCTCGACGCTGCCGAGCCGCGCCGCCCAGCAATAGCGGGCTTCGGCACCGGCGGCGAAGCCAACCGCTTCGGCGGCAATGCCGTCGTCCAGCAGGCGAGCAACAACCGGCGCCTCCTCGGGGAAAAGGCTGCCCCCCTCGGCGCGCGCCGCGATCGGCATCAGCACCACGGCCAACACCGCGCACAACAGCACTCGAAGACTCAGTTTTGCCAGGACCATGGGAAACAAGCTACCTCAAACACACGGCGGTTTCCGTGACACCTGTAGTGACAACGTCCTCGTCGCGCCGCGACTTTAGCTCAGGCGACGCCCAGCCCATGCCGGCAACACGCTAGAATCGACGCCTCCCGTTTCTGCTGTTTTCGCGCTGATGCCGCCCAAGCCGTCGCTGTTCGAGATCCCCAGCCCCTTCATGACCGAGCCGGGCCGTGTGCTGCTGCTCGAACCCCCGACTGCCGATCCCGTCGCGCTCAGCGCCCAGCTGCTCGACGACCGCTACCCCCGGCCCTTCGTCGTCGATGACGGCGAGCACCTCACCCTGTATTTCACGCTGCGCCTGATCCAGAGCGCGATGCGTACGCGCTCGCCCAACGCCCTGGCCCTGCGTTACACCCAGCAGATGATGCTGTTCATGGTGTTCATGCCGCGGCCGCAACGCATGGCGCTGATTGGCCTGGGCGGCGGCTCGATCGTCAAGTTCTGCCGCCAGCACCTGCCCACGACGCACTTCACCGCCATCGAGCTCGACCCCGACGTGATCGCCCTGCGCGACACCTTCCGGGTGCCGCCAGACGATGCGCATCTGCAGATCCTTCAGACCGACGGCGCCGACTACCTGGCACATGCCGAGGCAGGCATCGACGTGCTGCTGGTCGATGCCTTCAACGCCACGGGCTACGCGCCCACGCTAGGCAACCGGGTGTTCTTTGAAAACGCGGCGGAGAAGCTCTCGGCGCGCGGCATGCTGGTCATCAACCTGGCCGGCGAGCCATCGCTCTACGGTGGGCTGATCGGCACGGCGCTCGACGTCTTCGATGACCGCGTGATCCTTCTTCCGATTCGCGACGACGGCAACCACCTGCTGTTCGCGTTCAACGATCGGGCCTTTCGCCCCGACTGGCGCCGGCTGCGCAAACTGGCGCTGCAATGGCAGGACCGCTGTCAGCTCGATTTTCCGGACTTTGTTGACCAGCTGGAACGCGCCGCCAAGCTGCGTCTGGCGCAGCGGGCGTTTCATCACGGCCACTGAGCGGCCAGATCCGCGCCATCAACGACACCGCGCCGGCCCTGTTCGACCGCACTCACCTCGGCACGCTGCGCGCCATTGATGGCACCTGCCGCCGGGCTCGTGAAGTACGTGATGCCATCGTCGTCTTCCGCATTGGCAGCATCGACCCGCCCGGTCCGGCTTCGGTTAACATTGCGCATCCCCTCTTCTCCGGAGCACGCTCCCATGGCCGGTTCGCCCGCCCTGCCCGACCACCGCCTGCGCACCCTCTGCGACCCCGCCAGCTTTCCTTTCGACACCACCGAGCAACTCACCGGCCTGCCCGACGCCACCGTGTCGCTCGGCCAGGGCCGGGCCGAAGAGGCGCTGCGCTTTGCGCTGGCCATGCACCAGCCCGGCTACCACGTGTTTGTGCTCGGCGCGCACGGCAGCGGCCGCCACGCCATCGTCAACCGCCTGCTCAAGGAGCACGCCGCCACCCGCGCCGTGCCGCCCGACCTGTGCTACCTGCACAACTTCGACGATCCGCAGCGCCCGCAGCTACTCAGCCTGCCGGCCGGACGCGGCGCGCAGCTGCGCACCGACATGCAGACCCTGATCCGCGAACTCGGCCCGGCGATTGACGACGCGCTCGACAGCGAGACGCATGAAGGCCGCGTGTCGGCCCTGCAAGAAGCGCACAAGGCGCGCGAGGAAGGCGCGCTACGCGAACTGGGCGAGCAATGCCATGCCGACGGGCTGGCTTTTTTGCGCACCGCCGAGGGCTTCGTGTTTGCACCGACGGTCGATGGCGAACCGATGACGCCGGAGATATTCGAAGCCCAACCCAAGGACGCACAGGCCGCCGTCGAAAAGAAGGTCGGCGACTGGAGCGACCGCCTGGCCGACCTGCTCGACGACTTCCCCAGCTGGCGTCAGGAGCTGCGCGACGCCATCGACCGCGCCGAACGCGAAGTGCTCGGCCCCGCCGTGGCGCTGCTGCTGCGCCCGCTGCGCGAGAAATACGCCGACCTGCCGCAGGTGCTGGCCTTCTTCGACGCCATCCGCAAGGACCTGCTCGACTCCGGCGCCAACTGGATCAGCCCCGGCGAGGAAGAAGAAGACACCCCCGCCGAAGACGGCAGCCGCTTCCACCGCTACCAGATCAAATTGCTGGTCGACCACACCGCCACCGAAGGCGCGCCGGTGGTGCACGAAACCAACGCCGGCTTCGGCAACCTCATCGGCCGCATCGAGCATGTGACCCAGATGGGCAACGTGGTCACCCATTACAACCTGATCCGCGCCGGTGCCCTGCACCGCGCCAGCGGCGGTTATCTGATCCTCGACGCCGACCGCATGTTCGCCCAGCCCTATGCCTGGGAAGGCCTCAAGCGCGCGCTACGCAGCGGCGAGATCCGCATCGAGCCGCCCGCCGAGGCGCAGAGCTGGTCGGGCACGCTGAGCCTGGAGCCCGAGCCCGCGCCCTGTGCGCTCAAGGTGGTGATGATCGGCGACCGCGACACCTTCTACCTGCTCACCGACCACGACCCCGAGTTTGGCGAGCTGTTCAAGGTGGCCGCCGATTTTGACGACGACCTGCCGCGCACGCCCGACAACGAACAACGCTACGCCCGCCTGCTCACCACCCTGGCACGCAACGCCCAGCTGCTACCGCTGGACCGCGGCGCCATGGCACGGCTGGTGGAGGAAGGTGCCCGGCTGGCCGAAGCCGCCGACCGCCTGACCCTGCACACCCGCCTGATCTCCGACATCATGCGCGAGGCCGACCACTTTGCCCGCGGCGAGACGGCGCCGGCGATTGGCAGGGCGCACATCGACACCGCACTCGCCGCCAGCGCCCGACGCATGGCGCGCTACCCCGAGCAGGTGCGCCAGTCGATCATCGAGGGCACCACGCTGATCTCCACCTCCGGCGAGCGCGCCGGCCAGGTCAATGGCCTGGTGGTGGTATCGCTGGCCGGCCAGCACTTCGGCCATCCGGTGCGCATCACCGCCACCGCCCGCGTCGGCGAAGGCGACGTGGTCGACATCGAACGCGAAACCGATCTGGGCGGCGCGATCCACTCCAAGGGCGTGCTGATCCTCACCGCCTTTCTGGCCGCGCGCTACGCTCGCCACCAGCCGCTGTCACTCACCGCCAGCCTGGTGTTCGAGCAGTCCTACGCCCCGGTGGAGGGCGACTCGGCCTCGCTGGGCGAACTTTGCGCGCTGCTGTCGGCGCTGGCGCAGGTGCCCATCCGGCAGAATCTCGCGGTCACCGGCTCGGTGAACCAGTTTGGCGAGGTGCAGGCGATTGGCGGGGTGAACGAAAAGATCGAAGGCTATTTTGACCTGTGCCTCGCGCAGGGCCTGACCGGCGATCAAGGCGTGGTGATCCCCGCACCCAACGTGCGCCACCTGATGCTGCGCGAAGACGTGGTGGCCGCCGCCCGCGAAGGGCGCTTCCATGTGCACGCGGTGACCACCGTCGACCAGGCCATGCAGATCCTCACCGGCCTGGCCGCCGGCGCCCCCGACAGCAAAGGCGCCATGCCGCGCAACAGCATCAACTACAAAGTCGCCGCCGCCCTGGCCGACATGGCCGCCCGCCGACATGCCAGCCCGGACGAGAACAGCCGTATCTCGCGTCATCGCGGGCGCGGCGTAGCACGTCAGCGGGACACCCCGGCCGGCGATTGAGGCTGATTCCCGTAGGGTGGGCGGCTTGCCGCCCACCCGATCCGGCCGACACCTTCGTGCCCGTCTGCCGACGTGTCCGGCACCGACGGTGGGCAGTCGAGTAGGTTGGGTTGAGCGTAGCGAGCCCAACAGGTAAGGCCCCAGGGCGCCGCGTTGTTGCGTTGGGCTTCGCGTTGCTCAACCCAACCTACGCCCGCTTGCCCGTTTGTTGCCGCATCCGGCACCGATGGTGAGCAGCTCGCTGCCCACCCTACAGCCCGAACCACGCAGGACGCCGCCTTGGCCGACATGCCAGCCCGGATGAGAACAGCCGTATCTCGCGTCATCGCGGGCGCGGCGTAGCACGTCAGCGGGACACCCCGGTCGGCGATTGAGGCTGATTCCCGTAGGGTGGGCGGCTTGCCGCCCACCAAATCCGGCCGATACCTTCGTGCCCGTCTGCCGACGTGTCCGGCACCGACGGTGGGCAGTCGAGTAGGTTGGGTTGAGCGTAGCGAAGCCCAACAGGTAAGGCCCCAAGGCGCCGCGTTGTTGCGTTGGGCTTCGCGTTGCTCAACCCAACCTACGCCCGCTTGCCCGTTTGTTGCCGCGTCCGACACCTATGGTGGGCAGCGAGCTGCCCACCCTCCGACGGAACTGCCGCCCGGTAGGGCGGATAAGCCACAGGCGCATCCGCCATCGGTGCCGCTTCGGGGCGTTGGTCGGCGGATGCGCTTCGCTTATCCGCCCTACGGGGTGGGCGGCTTGGCCATGGCCTGCTTGAACAGCCCGTTGAGCAGATCGCCCGGCACCGGGAAGATCACCGTCGAGGTGCGATCCCCGGCCACCTGGGTGAGCGTCTGCAGGTAGCGTAGCTGCATGGCGGCCGGTTCGATAGCGAGCATCTGGGCGGCTTCGAGCAAAGCGACCGCGGCCTGCTTTTCGCCTTCGGCATGGATCACCTTGGCGCGGCGTTCGCGCTCGGCTTCGGCCTGGCGGGCGATGGCGCGGATCATTGATTCATCGATGTCCACATGCTTGATCTCGACGTTGGCCACCTTGATGCCCCAGGCGTCGGTCTGCGCATCGAGAATCTTCTGCACATCGAGGTTGAGGCGGTCGCGCTCGGTGAGCATCTCGTCGAGCTCATGCTTGCCGAGCACCGCGCGCAAGGTCGTCTGCGCCAGCTGGCCGGTGGCCATCAGGAAATTCTCGACCGCGATGATCGCCTTTTGCGGATCGACCACCCGGAAATAGACCACCGCGTTGACCTTGACCGACACGTTGTCACGCGAGATCACGTCCTGGCTGGGCACATCCATGGTCACCACTCGCAGGTCCACCCGCACCATTTGCTGGATGCCGGGGATCAGGATGATCAGGCCCGGCCCTTTCACACTGGTGAAGCGCCCGAGCGTGAACACCACGCCGCGCTCGTACTCGCGCAGGATCTTGATCGACGCCGCCAGCAGGGCGACGAGCAGGATGAGGACCGGCGCGATGCCGGTGAAGGTATCGAAGCTCATGAGGGACTCCCTGAATCGATAGGTTCGACGGACAGCACCAGCCCGTCAATGGCGGTAATACGAATGCGCTGACCGGCGCTCAGGGGCTGGCCGCTGCGGACCTGCCACTGCTCGCCATCGACATGCGCCCAGGCCTCGGCGCCGTCGATGGCCGTGACTTCACCGACCCGGCCAAGCAACTGCCCGGCACCGCTGGCGAGCGGCCGGCCGCGGCTCTTGAGAAACAGCGTGCCGGCCAGAAAGATCAGCCCGGCAGCAGCCACTGCCGTGCCCACAATAAAGGGCAGCGACACGGCAAAGCCCGGCGCTTCCTTGTCGATCAGGAACAGCCCACCGAGCACCATCGCCGCAATGCCGCCAATGCCGAGCACGCCAAAGCTGGGCAGAAACACTTCCGCCGTCATCAACACCAGTCCCAAGGCCACCAGCCCGACGCCCGCCCAGTTGATGGGCAGCATCTGGAAGGCATACATGGCCAGCAGCAGGCAGATCGCGCCGGCCACGCCGGGCACGCCAAAGCCGGGGCTGGTGAATTCCACAAACAAACCGTAGAAGCCGATCATCATCAGCACCAGCGCGAGCTGCGGGTTGGCCAGCACGGCCAGCGCCTGGTGGCGCCAGTCCGGCACTTGGGTGTCGATGGCGGCGCCAGCGGTTTGCAGCGCGCGCTTGCCGCTCGGCAGCGTCACCTCGCGGCCGTCGATCTGTTTGAGCAGATCGGGCACATCGGCAGCGATCACATCGATCACCCCCTCGCGCAGCGCCGCCTCGGCCGACAGGCTGGCCGCCTCGCGCACCGCCTTTTCGGCGAACTCCACATTGCGCCCACGCAACTCGGCCAGGCTGCGGATGTAGGCGGTGGCGTCGTTGGTGGCCTTGCGGGCCAGGGTGTCAGCGCCCAGCGAGGGGGTGAGGCCGTCGGCTTTGCCCGCCGGCTCGGCCGGATCGGTGGCGGCGTCGCCGGGTTTGGGCGTCGGTTTGGTGCCCCCCGGCATGCCCACCGCCACCGGCGAGGCGGCGCCCAGGTTGGTGGCGGGCGTCATCGCGGCGAGATGGCTGGCGTAGAGAATGAAGGTGCCGGCACTGGCGGCGCGCGCGCCCTCGGGGCTCACATAGGTGATGACAGGCACCGGCGAGGCGAGAATCGCCTTGATGATCTGGCGCATCGAGGTGTCCAGCCCGCCGGGGGTGTCGAGGGCGATGACCACCGCCTCCACCTCGCCCACATCCGCCAGACCTTGCAGGATGAAGTCCGCCGAGGCCGGGCCGATCACGCCGTCGACCTGCAGCACGCGCACCGTCGCGGCCTGCGCCGACATCACGCCAAACAGCGCCAGCATCATCAACATGTGGCGCAGGGCCATCCAGAACCTTGCGGTGTCGCATCGGATCATCGTGTCCTCCCAAGGTCGCGCCAGACATCGCGCGGCACACTCACTCAGAGGCCATCGGCGCCGCCAAGTTCCGCCGGGTCTTGCCGACACATTTGCTTACCACCCGGTTTAACCCCAAAACGCCGACGGCTTCGTTTCATGGACATCACCCCGCCCAACAGGACACCGACCATGCAACGCACTGCCACCCCCCTCATCCTCTGCCTCATCCTGAGCGCCTGCGCCCCCAATGGCCGCGCGCCCATGGCCGACGCCACCGGCCAGGCCGTGCCGCCAGCCGCCCCCGAGGCCCCCGCCAAAGTCGGCCGCAGCGTCGATGCCATCAATGAGCTTCACCCCGAACACGACGCCCCCATGGTCAGTGCCCCCGCTGTGGCCGCCGCCCCGCGCGAGCGCGCCATGGAATCGCTGGCCATGAAAGGCGAGGCCAAGCGGATGCACGCCATGCCCCACCCCCTGCCGAGCATCGCCCCGCCGCAGCCGGTCGACCGCGAGCGCTATCAAGACATAGCCACCAACCCCGTGCATCAGGTGGCGACCGCCCCGGTGTCGACCTTCAGCATCGATGTGGACACCGGCAGCTGGTCGAACCTGCGCCGTTTTCTCAACGAAGGCCGCCTGCCGCCGAGCGACGCCGTGCGCGTCGAGGAGTGCATCAACTACTTTCCCTACGACGACGCCCCGCCCACCGGCAACACGCCCTTCGCCGTGCATACCGAGCTGGCCCAATCGCCATGGAACCCCGAGCGCCTGCTGATGCGCGTCGCCCTCAAGGGGCAGGATGTCGCCAAGCAGACCCTGCCGCCAGCCAACCTCGTCTTCCTCGTCGACGTCTCCGGCTCGATGCGCTCGGCCAACAAGCTGCCGCTGCTCAAGAGCTCGCTCAAGCTGCTGGTGCAGCAGTTGCGCCCGCAGGACCGCATCTCGCTGGTGACCTACGCCGGCGCCTCGGGCCTCGCCCTGCCGGCCACGTCGGGCAGTGACAAGGCCACCATCCTCGCCGCCATCGATGCGCTCAATGCCGGCGGCAGCACGGCCGGTGCCAGCGGCATCGAGCTGGCCTACCAGACCGCGCAGGCTGGCTTCGTGCCAGGCGGCATCAACCGCATCCTGCTCGCCACCGATGGCGACTTCAACGTCGGCCAGACCAACTTCGAACAGCTCAAGGCGCGCGTCGAGCAACTGCGCGCCACTGGCGTACAACTCACCACGCTCGGCTTCGGCACCGGCAACTACAACGAGCAACTCATGGAGCAGATGGCCGACGCCGGCAACGGCGCCTACGCCTATATCGACACGCTGATGGAAGGCCACAAGGTGCTGGTCAACGAGATGAGCAGCACGCTCGCCACCATCGCCAAGGACGTGAAAATCCAGGTCGAGTTCAACCCGGCGGCGGTCAGCGAATACCGCCTGATCGGCTACGAAAACCGCATGCTCCGCCGCGAAGACTTCAACAACGATAAGATCGACGCCGGCGAGATCGGCGCCGGCCACTCGGTGACCGCGCTGTATGAACTCACCCCGGTCGGCCAGCGCGGCCTGATCGACCCGCTGCGCTATGGCAGCGACCCGCGCCCGGCCACCGCCACCGTCGCCCGCAGCGCCGAACTCGCCCATGTGCGCCTGCGCTACAAGCAACCCCACGCCAGCACCAGCCAGCTCATCGAGCACCCGGTGCGCCGCGAAGCCGCCCGCCCCATCGCCACCACCAGCGACAACTTCCGCTTCGCCAGCGCCATCGCCGGCTTTGGCCAGATCCTGCGTGGCGGCAGCTACACCGGCCAGTGGTCCATCGCCGATGCCCGCGCCCTCGCGGCGGGCGCCCTCGGCACCGATCAATTCGGGTATCGTGGCGAAGCGCTGCGGCTGATGGACCTGGCCGCCGCGCTCAGCCCTCAGCCGCCCCAAGCCACCGCCCCGCTCGAATGACCGACACGCCGCCGCTCGCCACCTTGCCCGATGAAGACCTGATGCTATTGGTCGCCCGCGGCATCGTGCGCGAGCCGGCGGCGGAGTTGTTCAACCGCCACAACCGCGCCTTGTTCAACTACCTCGCCTGGCTGGCACAAGGCAATCTTGGCGAAGCCGAAGACATCGCGCAAAGCACCTGGATCCGGGTGCTTTCGCGCTGTGGCGACTACACCCCGACGGCGGCCTTTCGCACCTTTCTGTTCCAGATCGCCCGCAACCTCTGGCTCGACGCGCGCGGCAGCGCCTGGCAGCGCCACAGCGCACCCGAAGACGCCGCCCCCGAAGCCAGCGACGACGGCGACCTCTCGCCCGACACCGTCCTCGCCCTGCAGCAAGACAGCCAGCGGGTGCACACCGCCCTGCTCACCCTGCCCGCCCAGCAACGCGAAGCCGTCGCCCTGCGCTTTTTTGCCGACATGAGCGTGGACGACATCGCCGCCACCGTCGGCGTCGGTTTCGAGACCATCAAGAGCCGCCTGCGCTACGCCTTCCGCCATCTGCGCACCGAGCTGGAGCGCGCCCCATGAGCCGCGCCGAAGACCGCTTCATCGCCGGCGACGGCCCGCTCGCCGCGCTGATCCGCGCGCAGCCCGTGTTCGAAGCGCCACCGCGCCTGCTCGAGCACATCCTCGCCGCGCTGGACGCGCCGCCCGCCCAGGCCGGCTTCGAGCCACCCGCCGCGCTGTTCGACGCCATCATGGCCGAAGCCGAGCGCATCGATACCGCCCAGGCCCCCCGCCGCGACGCCCTGCTCGCCGAACTCGCCGCCGGCAAAAAGGCGAGTGACGCCCTCGGCGCCGAAGTCAGCCCCGCCACCGCCGCCTGGCTCGCCCGGCAACACCCCACGCCGGTCGCCGCGCCACGCACGCACCGCCGACGCTGGCCCTGGCTCGCCGGCATCAGCACCGCCCTCACCGCCGCGCTCGCCGTCAGCGTCGCCCTGCGCATGGTGCAAGAGCCCGCCGCGCCGCCGCCGATGCCGGCGCAGATACACGCCCCCGCACCCGTCGAATCACGCGCCGAGGCATCGGCCGAGCTGGCCGCCGAACCCATGGCCAGCGCCACCGGCGCCGCCAACGACAGCCTCGCCTTCGCGCCCAAACCGCAGCTCGCCGAGCGCCTCGGCAAGGCCGAAGCCGCCCCCGCCAGGATCGCCCGTGCCCGCCAAAAAGACACGCTGGAACGCGAAGCCAAACGCACCGCCCCCCGGCCCGCCGCCCCCGCAGCGATGATGGCCGACGCCGCACCGGCCGCGTCCGCGCCGCCTGCCATGGCCATGAAAGCCGCACCCCGCGCCCGCGCCATGGAAGCCGCACCGGCTGCCAGTTCGCCGCCCCGCGCTGAACCTATCCAAGAAGCCGCCCCGCCCTCGCCGGCGCTCGCCCCGCCACCCCCGGCCGGCGCACCGCCAATGATGGCCAAAGCCCTGCGCAGCGCCCCCGCCATTGGCGCCCCCATGCGTGCCGAAGCTGACGAAGCCATCGCGGCCGACGCCGCCGTCGAGCCGATCGACGCGCCGCTCGACATCACCCCCACGGCGCTCGCCGCACGCCTGACAGCCCTGCCGCCGACCGACTGGACACTCACCGTCGCCGCCACCGACGAAGCCGCCGGCAACGCACTCCACGCCGCCCTCATCGCCGAACTCAACACCGCCGGCCGCACCGACACGGTCGCCCTCGTCGTTGGGCCGATCACCCCCGGATGGCTGCGGATCGCTCCTGCGGAGTGAACGGTCAGCGGGCGATGGTGGGCGGCAAGCCACCCTACGTGGCGTGTCTTTGGGCCATCCTGCCGTAGGGTGGCCAGCCCGCAGCCCATCAGCTTCGGAGCGCATCCCAAGGCCCCACTGCCGCGCTGCCGACCGAACTCGAATCGGAAAAAGCCGCCGGCCCGCGCTACGCATGGACCGCCACACCGGCCGGCGGGAATGAAGCATGTGTTGATCGGCTTCCGACTGGTGCGGGACACCACACCGCAGCGCCTTAGCGCGGAATGAGGTAGGCGGGAAATCTGCGATGTGCCGTCAAGACCAGATGGTGGCAACAGCCATCAGGCGGCACCCTGGTGCCAGGGACGGTAAGGTGAGAAACCCCCGTCCCCGGTCGTGTCAGTGGTTCGGGATTCACATGGCGAGGGGATGCCCCCTCGCTTCGAGGCATCCAGAACCGTCAGTCCAGATACAGTGCGATCAGCTTGCTGTTCCAGACAGCCTCCTGGCTGGTCTGGCCCTGCCACTTTTGCTGTTCCTGCTTGAGGAATACCAGTGCGTCCGGTGAGTTGATGTCGCCAATGGCCTTCAGGGCGACGGCCCTGTCCTGCCACAGTTTGCCGGACTGATACAGTGCCTTCAGCTCATCCAGCACAACCTCGCCACCGAGCATGCCCATGCCGGAAATCGCTGCCAAACGAATGTATTCAGCCTCTGACGCGCTGAACTCGCGCAACGCGGCCAGGGCCCTGGGGTTGTTGGAGAAGCCCAACTCGTAGACCTGCTGGTATGCCAGATCCTCGTCGCCCGCATTGCCCGCATTGCCGCGCACGCTATCGATCAGCGCATCCACCTGCTCGTCGGCAAGACGGTTCTTGAATAGCGCCAGATTGACCTTCGCAGCCACTTCCTTGACGAGCAGCTCCTGCGGCTGGTTGATTGTCGCCTCGACCAAACGGGACTCGACCACCGTCCAGACGGGTACCTTCGCACGCTTGATCATCGCGGCGATGCGGTGATTCGTTCCGTTTTCGATCAGGTTGAGCTTGACCATGGCGATCATCACCAGGGGGGAGAACCCGTTGTTTCGGTGAGATATCGATTCATAGCTCAGCAATTGAATCTGATCATCGGCCGTTCCGTTAAGGTCGACCGGCAACTCGCGGGCCTTGAGCTCACGGCTCAGCGCATCCGTAAAGAACTTCGGTGTGTCGATGTCTTTCTTTTCCTGCTGGAACTTGTAGGCCAGAACGGGCCCGTTGGCCTGCACCTGCCCGGCCGGAATCTGGTGGCTGAACGCAAGCGACCTGGGCTGGTCCTGGTCAGCAGAGACGTACGCGTGCTGCGACGGCTCTGGCGTATCCACGTCAACGGCAAATGTGATCGGAAGCTGGGTTGCACACCCTTGCAGCAGACCGGCGACGAGAACGATTGCGCCGAGCCCGTTGAGTTGTAGAAAGCGCATGATCTAGTGAATCCTTTCCTGATATTCAAATGGTGCGCAAGAGTATCAAGAAAGAATTTCTGGCGCATTGATATCGGGTAAGCAACACTGCCACGAAAACGCCGTAGAACCGAGCCATGGATGTCGGCTCCAGCCAAGAGACAGCCAACACCTGTTGCGCCGCGCCGCCGGCTGCTCCGGCTGTGCCATAGGGTGAATATCTCGCTGCCCACTGGCGTCGGAGCACATCCCAGATCCCCACTGAATACACCCCAGCCAACCAAACTCGAATCGGATAGAGCCACCCGCGGCTCCGACGGCCGCGCCGCCATGGCCGACCGGCGCATCAGGATGGACTTCAATGAGAACGGCGGGCTCGGCCTGCTTCACGACGCGCCAGTGATGTAGCTCCGCCAAGCACCCGACTCACCGACCGACGACCTCACCCGCCATCGCGTTCATCCGCTCAAGCCGCGCCAACCACACCAGCGCCCCAAGGCTGATCAGCACCACCGGAAAGACGATCGCGTTCACCGTGCCCCAACCCCAGGCGTTGAGCAGTTGCCCGGAGGCGAAGGAGGCGAAGGCGACGGTGCCGAAGAGGATGAAGTCGTTGGCGCCCTGGGCTTTGCCCTTTTCTTCGGGCCGGTAGGTTTCAGTGACCATGGCGGTGGCGCCGATGAAACCGAAGTTCCAGCCGATACCGAGCAGAATCAGTGCGCCCCAGAAGTGCGCGAGTTCGACACCCATCAGGGCGACCACGGCGCAGGCGATGAGGATGAGCAAGCCGGTGGCGACGATGCGCGGTTTGCCGAAGCGGGCGATCAGGCTGCCGGTGAAGAAGCTGGGGCCGAACATGGCCAGCACATGCCACTGGATGCCGAGGGTCGATTCGTCGGCGGTGAAGCCGCAGCCGATCATCGCCAGCGGCGCGGCGGTCATGACCAGGCTCATCAGCGCGTAGGCGGCCGTGCCGCACAGCACGGCGACGCCGAAGCGCGGCTGGCGGATGATCTCGCCGAGCGGCCGCCCGGTGTCGGCCGCCACGCCGGCCACGGGCGGCACCGGCACCGAAGGCGCCAGAAACAGCATCACCAGCAGCGACGCGCCCAACAGCGCGATGCCGCTCAGGAAGGCGCCGGCGAAGGGCACGGGCAGCAGCCAGTCCTTGGTCAGGATGACCGCTTGCGGGCCGAGCACGGCCGCCGCGATGCCGCCGACCAGCACCCAGGAAATCGCTTTGGCCTTGAAGTCGGCCATGCCGCGGTCGGCCGCGGCGAAACGATATTGCTGCACGAAGGCGCCGGACAGGCCGTTGATCAGCAGCGCGAGGCAAAACAGCCAGAACGAGTGTGCCACCAGCGCCCACGCCGCAAAGCCCAAGCCGGCCATGCCAATCAGCGCGCCGGCCATGAAACCGCGTTTGCGCCCGACGGCGCGCATCAGCATCGCCGCCGGCAAGGCGCCGAGCGCCACGCCGAGGGTGTAGGCGGTGACCGGGGCGGTGGCGAGTGATTTGTCGGGGCCGAGCAGAAAGCTGCCGGCGAGGCCGCCCAGCGCGATGTTGATCGGCCCCGCCGAGCCGCCAAAGGCCTGGCAGGCGGCGTACAGCATCGCATTGCGCCGGGCGATGGCGTTTTCTTCGTCGGCGTTGGGCGCGGTGGTGGTGCGTGACATGGACAGGCTCGAAAAGACCGATGCCGCCATGATGACGGACGATGCACCCCGGCGCCCAGAGACGCAGCGAATCCAATGCTCGACAATCTGTCCGCACCAGCGCCGCGAACCCGTGCCATGCAAAACACTTACGACGTTGGCGTTGGCCATGTCGCGTGCGACAATGCGACACACTTTTTTACCGGGCACCCCCCGGCTGACAGACACCGCACAGACGGTGCGTCAGACAGAGAGACCCCACATGCCACACCCCCACACCGCCCGCAGCGCGCTGCTGCGGCTCAAGTTCAACCTTGTCCTGATCGCCATTTTTGTGATCAGCCTCGTCGGCGCGGGCGTTTATTACTATCGCTTCCTCGAGCAAAGCGCCTTCGACGAGGTGCACTACGACTCGCAGGTGATGATGGAGACCGCGCTGGCCATCCGCGCTTACACCACCGACCATATCAAGCCACACCTCGACCCGCTCAACGCCGACCAGTTTTTGCCGCAAACGGTGCCCGCCTTCGCGGCGGTCGAAACCCTGCGCCGCCTGTCCAACCGCTACCCCGGCTATGAATACCGCGAAGCCGCGCTCGACGCCACCAACCCGCGCGACCGCGCCAACGCCTGGGAAGCCGACCTGATCGAACAACTCGCCGCGGCGCACAAGAAGTCGCCCCGCGATGCGGTCGAGCTGTCCGGCGTCCACGGCAGCGGCATTGCCCGAACGCTCTACGTCGCCCGCCCCATCACCCTCACCGACCCGAGCTGCCTGAGCTGCCACGGCAACCCCGCGCTGGCACCCGAGAGCATGGTCAAGGTCTACGGCAAGGAAGGCGGTTACGGATGGAAGCTGGGGCAGACCATTGGCATGCAGATCGTGCAGGTGCCCATGCTCTACCCGCTCGAAAAAGCGCGCACCACCTTCAACAGCTTCATGGTGTCGCTGGTCGTCATCTTCGGACTGATGTTTCTCGGCCTCAACCTGGCGCTGTCGACCATGGTCATCGAACCCATGGCGCGGCTCAACCGTCGGCTCGAAGAACTCGCCACCACCGACTTTCTCACCGATCTGGTCAACCGCCGCCGCTTCTTCGAACGGCTGGCCTCCGAAATGGCCGAGGCCCGCGTGCACAACACCAGCCTGTCGGTGGTGATGTTCGACCTCGACTTCTTCAAGCGCATCAACGACACCTTCGGCCACGACAGCGGCGACCACGTGCTCAAGCACACCGCCGTGCGTGTGCGCGAGTTGCTGCGCAGCTCCGATTGCGCCGCCCGCTTCGGCGGCGAGGAGTTCATGATCTTGCTACGCGAAACGCCCATCGACGCCGCCATGGCCGTGGCCGAAGCCTTGCGCGCCAAGATCGCCGACGTGCCCTTCGAGGTTGTCGGCACCGTCAGCGCCAGCTTCGGCGTCGCCACCTGGAACCACCACGAAAACGCCCACGCCCTCATCAACCGCGCCGACCGGGCGCTGTATCAGGCCAAGAACCGCGGCCGAAACACGGTCGTACGGGCGACGGACACACCGGTGCGGCGGGTGTTGGTGTCGGAGGATGGCGGGGGGATTTGAAGCGTGGCTTTCGCGACGGGCACGCCGGGGCATGCTGCAGCACGACGCGGCGTCCGCCAACCGACAGACACGCAGCGTGCGTCGCGGCGACCCGGCCTCGATGCATCAAAATACATCACTCAACGTCCCGAACCTGCCCCGGTGCGCACCGCATCAGAGAAGCGGCACGTCGATCCGGCCCTCAGTGTCACGCCGGCCATCGCCCAAGGATTCGCTTTCCACGAATTACATGTCATTTGATGCTATGTTTAAAAGCGATTTCAAATGCAGCACTGTTCGCACGCCGGCTCGACAGGCGTTTCGATTCTGTTGGCGCAACGCCTGTCGGTTGAGGATGATTCTGCCAACCCGGAGATGACCGTGACCGAATCGCTCTATCCACCGTCCAGCGGCGCCATCGCCCGCAAACGTAAGGCATTGGCCCCCGGGCCGCTCGAAGCCTTCAAGGCCTTCAGCGAACAAGTGTTCGCCCCCGGAGCGCTGGATCGGAAAACCAAGGAACTGATTGCAGTCGCTGCCGCGCACATCACGCAATGCCCCTATTGCATCCATGGCCACACCGCTTCGGCGCTGAAGCACGGCGCGAGCGAAGAAGAAATCATGGAGGCCATCTGGGTAGCGTCAGAGATGCGCGCCGGGGCCGCTTATGCGCATTCGGCCCTCGCCATCGACACCATGGACAAGGCGCAACGCTGAGCCGGCGCAGGCCATGACCCCGACGCTCGCCCGACTGCACGCCGAACACGCCAATCTGACGCTGCTGGTACGGCTCCTTGACGACCACGCCTCGGTAACGGCAACGCCGCCCTTTGGCGATCTCGCCGTGCTTGTCGACACCTTGTACTACCTCACGCACTTCCCCGACGTATCACACCACCCACTGGAAGATCGCATCGTCGAGCAACTGCGCAGGCGTCAGGTATTGCCGGCCGGAATCGCCGACGAGATCGAGGCACAGCACGTTACGCTGGCCCATCAGGGCGACGCCCTGATGCGCGATCTCGAGTCAGCAGCGCGCGGCGAAACGCTGTCGTGGGAGATCGTCTCACCCAACCTCCGGCTGTATGCCGAACGCCTCCGCCACAACATGGCGGTTGAAGAGTTGATCCTCTTCCCGACCGCGCTGCGCGTCCTTGAAGATGCCGACTGGCAGCACATTGACGCCGCCAGCGAGACAACCCAGGACCCGCTGTTTGGTGCACTCATGGACAGCCGTTTCAGACAACTGCATGCGGCCATCGCCGCCGAAGCCCACTGCGGCTGCGAACTCGCGCCGGACCAATATCCTGAGCAGGAGCAATGATCATGCGCACGCCATCGAGCGCTCCGGTGAAGTTCCTCAATCTGTGGCAGATACGCTTTCCGATCGGCGCCATTGCGTCGATCGCGCACCGCGTCTCCGGCGTGCTGTTGCTCATCGCGCTGCCGTTGCTCGCCAGCGTGCTGGCGCGCTCGCTGCAAAGCCCGGCCGAGTTCGACGCCCTGCGGGCCGCCGCCACGTCAGCATCGGGCACACTGATTCTGGCACTGGCCACGTGGGCGCTCGCCCACCACGTGCTGGCCGGCATTCGCCACCTGCTCATGGATGTCGGCATCGGCAGCGGCCTGGCACAGGCGCGCCGTAGCGCACGGGCGGCACTCATTGCGGCACCAATCATCGCGCTCTATATCCTTGTCAGGGGGCTATGGTGAGGCTCTTCTCCGGCCAGCGCGCCTGGGTCGCACAACGTTTCACTGCCGTGATGCTGCTGGCCGCCGTGCTCGCCGGCCTCATGTGGCTGCTGCTCGGCGAGCCACTCGACTACACCCGCTGGTACGCCCTGCTGACCACGCCTGTTGGTGCCGTACTGACCGTGCTGATCTTCGTCATGCTCGCGGTTCACGGCTGGGTTGGCGCGCGCGACATCGTGCTCGACTACGTTCAGCCCCGCGGGCTGCGCCTGGCTCTGCTGGGCGCGATCCTTCTGGTCCTCGCCGCGACGCTGATCCGCGTGGTCCTCGTCCTCGCGACCCACGGCGCCACGTAGGAGACCACCATGCAGCTGCGCATCTATCGATTCAATCCCGACACCGATGCGCAACCGCGCATGCAGGACTACGACATCACGCCGGAGGCCGGCGACAAGAAGCTGCTCGATGTGCTGATCCGCCTCAAGAGCGTCGACGACTCCCTGTCCTTCCGGCGTTCATGCCGGGAAGGGATCTGCGGTTCGGATGCAATGAACATCAACGGGCGCAACGGTCTGGCCTGCCTGCAATCGCTCGATGAGCTGAAGCAACCCGTCGTGCTACGGCCACTGCCGGGCTTCCCGGTCATTCGCGACCTGATCGTGGACATGACCTTGTTCTTTGCCCACTACCATTCCATCAAGCCCTACCTGATCAACCCCGAGTCACCCCCGGAACGCGAACGCCTGCAAACGCCCGAGCAACGCGAACGGCTCAATGGCCTCTACGAATGCATCCTGTGCGCTTGCTGCAGCGCCTTTTGCCCGTCGTTCTGGTGGAACCCCGACAAGTTCATCGGCCCCGCCGGATTGCTGCAGGCCTATCGCTTCATCGCCGACAGCCGTGACACAGCCACCGCCGAACGCCTCGACTATCTCGACGACGTCTACCGCCTCTACCGATGCCGGACGATCATGAACTGCACCGAAGTCTGTCCGAAAGGCCTCAGCCCCTCACACGCGATCGAGCAGATCCGTCTGGCGCTCCTGAAGCAGTCCTCATAGACGGCGCGGTGCAATGCATCGATCAGGCGCGTCTCGCCCGAGGCGTGCACGCAGGCCGCGTCACCGCGCGTCCGCCTCGCCATCGAGCAGGCGCTCGCACTCGGCCATCAGCGCCCGCGCGTGTTCGGATTCGTAGTTCGGATCGAGCGCTTCCATCATCTCGTGCGTGGTAAAGAGTCCGGCCTCGCGCGACAGCGTGGCGGCCAGGTGGCGGGCGAGTTGATCGCTCAGGTCCGACAAATGCCGACGTTCGGCCAGCGGCAATTTGCGTCGGGTGCGCGACAGCCAGTCGGCGAGCAGGGTGGCGCCCTGGGCTTCGGTGGGCCACTGGCCGTGCTCGTACCACAGCGACAGGCGCTCGGCGGTGAGCGCAAAAATCAGCGCCGCGCGGGTGCCCCGGCTGTCGGCGGGCGGGGTTGGTGTGGCGTCGGGCCGAAAGACGCTCATGCCGCCACGCCGAGGCGCGTCAGAATTTCGCCCAAAGCATGCGCCGCGCCCATCTGCAGGCGGTGCGTCACCTGCGCGCTCACCCGCGTCTCGCCGGGGTTGATCTCGACCGTTGGCACGCCGGCGTCGGCGGCCCACATCACCGGGCCGGCGATGTAGGGGAAGGCGCTGGAGGTGCCGATGCTCATGACCAGATCGACGCCTTCGACCAACATGTGTTCGAGTCGCAAGATGCCGTCACGCGGCAGGTCTTCGCCAAACAACACGACGTCGGGGCGCATCACGCCGCCGCAGGTGGGGCAGCCGGGCGGCATCTGCAGGCCGGCGTAGTCGGGCACGCGGCGGCCACGGCCGCATTCGGTGCACTCAAGCTGGTGCAAATTGCCATGGATCTCGACCAGATTGGCCGTGCCCACGTCGCGGTGAAAACCATCCACATTCTGCGTAAACACCATCGAGCCAGGCCGATCGGCCACCAGCCGCGCAATGGCGTGGTGGGCCGCGTTGGGCTGGGCGCCACGGCAGTTGGCTTCGATCTGCGCGAGGTAGGTCCAGCTCACCTCCGGCCGGTTGGCCATCATCTGGCCGGAGAGTGCCTTCTCGATCGGGATGCCATGGCCGGTCAGCTTGTCGTCATACAGGCCGCCAATGCCCCGGTAGGTCGGCAGGCCGGAATCGGCAGACAGCCCGGCGCCCGTGATGAACAGAATGCGCTTGGCCTGACGGAGCAATTCGGTGACGGCGGCGAGGGTATCGGAGTCGGACATGACCGGCGGGACGCGCAAATGAGATGCGTCATCATACGCCGGTCACTAGGGCGTATTCACAGTTAGCCTGCGGTCCACAGGCTAACTGTCACGCCCCTGAAGGGCGCCGCAGCGTGGTCCATGCCGTCACGCCAATGATCAAGGCGCCGCCAATCCATTCGCGCACGCCCGGCACCTCGGCAAACAACAAGGCCGCCAGCGAAATGCCGTACACCGGCTCAAGCGAGGCCACCACGGCCGCGGTCTGCGGCGGCACATGGCGCAGGCAGGCGATGAACAAGGTGTGCGCCAGCGCCGTCCACACCACGCCGAGCGCGATCAGCCACAGCCACTGCGTCGCACCGCTGGGCATCACGCCGTCCACAAACGGCATCAGGCAGAAGGCTGCGATGGCGTTCTGCGCCATGGCCAGACGCACCGGCCCGCTGCTGCGGCTGATGCGCCGGTTGATACTGGCGAGCAACGCAAAGCTGAAGCCCGAGAGCACGCCCCAGGCCAGACCGATGAGCGTGCTGTCGCCGAAGCGCCAGTGCGGCACCAGCACCACCAGCCCCAGCGTCACGGCGCCGGCACACACCCAGTCCGCCCGCTTCGGCCGCTCGCCCCCCAGCGCCGCCAGCAGGGCCGCAAACAGCGGATAACTGGCGTAACCCATCAAGCCGATGGCCACCGACGACACCTGAATCGCCACAAAAAAACTCAGCCAGTGCACCGCCAGCAGCGGCCCGGCGAGCAGACTCAAGCCGCGAAAGCGCCCCGCCTCCGGCCGCCAGCGCAGCCACAGCCACAGGGCCGCCGCCGCAATGGCGGTGCGCCCGAACACCAGTGCCTCCGCCGACAGCGGCAAGCCTTTGGCGAACAGGCCGGCGCTGCCAAACAGGAACACCGCCGCATGCAGGGCGATCCAGGCGCGGGGCGGCGTGGTGGCAGACATGGCGGCGATGATAACGGCTTTTATGCGCGCCGCCCCGCGCGAGGCAGACGACGCGATGGCGTTCGGTTAGGATGTTGTCGTTGCCGACTCGATGCCCCTCCATGCACGCACCCATGCCCTCCCTGCAGGCGCACCGCACCGGACCGCTGGCACGTCTGTGGTTCGCCGTCAGCGCCGTGGTCGCCCTAGCCGCGCTCGGCCTGTGGGCCTGGCATCATCCGCTTGATCGGGTGGCCGCCACCGCGATTGCAGCACTCGCCGTCATGGCCTGTCTGGCGCGCCCCTCCGCCTGGCTGATCGTCCTGCCGGCACTGTGGCCAATCATCGACCTCGCCCCGCTGACCGGCTGGATCCACTTCACTGAAAGCGACGCCCTGGTGCTGGCGGTGGTCGCCGGCGTCGGTCTGCGCGAAGCCCTGGCGCCGCCCGTGCCGGTGCGCGGCGCGCCGGCCTTCCGGCTCTCGCCGATCGCGCTGCTGATCGCCGTGCTGTGGTTGGTGAGCTACGGCGTGTCGGCCTGGCGCACGCCGATTCCGCTGCCGCCCTTCGATGCCAGCCTGTTCGCCGGCTACAAGACCCCGCTCAACGGCCTGCGCCTGCTCAAGGCGCCGATCCTGCTGCTGATGCTGCTGCCCTGCCTGCACGCCGCCGGCCGCGCGCGCGGTGCGGCCGCGTTTGACCGACTCACGCTCGGCATGACGCTCGGCCTGCTGACCGCCTCGCTGGTGGCGGTGTGGGAGCGCGACGCCTTCCCCGGCCTCACCAACTTCTCGGCGGACTACCGCACCACTGGCTTGTTCTGGGAGATGCATGTCGGCGGCGCAGCCCTCGATGCCTGGCTGGCCTTGAGCTTCCCCTTTGCGCTGGCCGGCTTTCTGCGCAGTCGCGACCTGACGCAACGCCTGCTTTTTCTGGCGGTGCTGGCCGTTGGCGGCTACGCGATCCTGACCACCTTCTCGCGCGGGCTGTATGCCGCGGTCGGGGTCAGCCTGGTGTTGCTCTTGCTGGCCGGACGGGCCAGCCCGACTGCGGCCCCCGGCGCCCCTGACGGTCCACGCCCCTTGCCCGGCGGCGCGTGGCTGGCGGCGGCAGTGCTGATCGGCGCGGCCATGCCGGCCTTCGCCGGCGGCGGCTATCGCGGCCTAGCGGCCTTGATCGGCTTCGCGCTGGCGGCCTATCTGTTTGGGGATGTCGCCCGCCGTCTCAAGCCCGGCCAACGCCTGCTGGCGCTCGGCGCGGGTGTGCTGCTCGGCGCCGTCACGCTGCTCAGCCCAATGCTCGACAAAGGCCCGTATCTCGCCTTCGGCGTGCTGTGCCTGTCGGCCCTGGCGGCTGCGGCGATCAGTCTGCGTCGCCCCGAGTCCACCGCTCCGGCGTTCGCCGGACTCGCGCTGACGAGTGCCTGCGCCGTGTCGGCGGCGGTGGTCGGTCGCTACTGGGGCGAAGGCGCGGGCGAAGCCGGCATTGTTGCCGCCGCCGGCGTCGGCCTGCTCCTCCTCGCCGTGCAACTCATGCTGCCGCGCCCCTTGTGGCATCAGGCAGGCGACGGTCTGGCGCACGCGCTATTGGTCCTCGGCGTGGCCGGCGCGCTGGCCACCGGCACCACCAGCTATTACATGGGCGAGCGCTTCTCGACGGTCAGCCAGGATCTGGAGGGCCGCGTCGCGCACTGGCAAGAAGGCGCCGCCTTGCTGCGCAGCCCCGCCGATCATTGGCTGGGCCTCGGCCTCGGGCGCTATCCGGACGCTTACTTCTGGTCCGGCCCGCTGGCCGCCAATGCCGGCTCGTGGGAGCTGCCCGATGAAGACGGTCAGCGCTTCAGCCGCCTCGGCGCCGCACGCTATGTGCTGGGTTTCGGGGAGTTGTTCCGGGTGTCACAGCGGGTGGCCGCGGACACCACCGGCCCCTTCCACTACCGCATGAAGCTGCGCGCACCAGCGCGCTCCAGCCTGCATCTCGAAATCTGCCGCAAACACCTGCTGTACACCCAGACCTGCGCGATTGCCATCGTCAAGGCTAACAACCCGACCTGGACCGAGGTACAGGGCACAATGGAAGCAGGCAGCCTCACCGCCGGCGCCGGACAACACTACCGGCCCAGCGTGCTGTCGCTGGCCACGGACGGGCGAGCCCCGGTGGATGTGGACGACATTGAGGTCATCGACAACGCCGGTCGCTCGCTGGTCGCCAATGGCGATTTTCAGGCCGGCGTGGATCGCTGGTTCTTCAGCTCCGACCGTCACCACCTGCCCTGGCATGCCAAGAGTCTGTTCCTGCACGTGTGGGTCGAGCAAGGCGCGCTCGGGCTAGTGATGCTTGGCCTGATGCTGCTCGCGGCGGCCGGCCGGGTCGGCCTTGGCCGCGCGCGTGCACATCCGTTCGCCGCGCCGGTGCTGGCCGGGCTCGCGGGCTTTGTGGCGGTGGGCGTATTCGACAGCCTGCTCGACATGCCACGCATGACGCTGATGCTGCTACTCACCGCCTGGCTGGCGCTGTGTATGAACCCGGCCGCGCTCAAGGACGCGCCGGGCCGTCCCAAGCATCCTTGACCCCCTCGGGGGGCCTGACGCGAAGCGGCAGGTCTGGGGGCGCACGTGAGGACGCGCCGGGCCGCCCCAAGCGGCCTTGACCCCCCTCGGGGGGCCTGACGCGAAGCGGCAGGTTAAAGGACGCTCAGGCTGGCGCAACCTCGACCAGGCAGTCGTAAAACACCGGCCCGCCACCGATGTCGGTGAGCGCCGACGAGGTGACCGCGTTGGCGTTTTCGCCGTCGCCGGAGAACTTCTGCCACCACACCGAGGGCGCGGCGACGACGCCGGGGCGCACCCGGTCGGTGATCACCGCCAGCGCGTGAAACGCGCCGCGATCATTGAAGATGCGCAAGCGCACGCCATCGGCGATGCCGCGCGTGGCGGCGTCGTCGGGGTGGATTTCCAATGTTGGCGCGCCTTCCTTATCGCGCCAGCGCGGCAGGTTCGCGAAGCTGGAATTGAGAAAGTTGCGCGCCGGCGGCGAGATCATGGCCAGCGGGAAGCGTGCGGCCTGCGTCGGGTTGCTGACCGGCGATTCGATGGGCGGCACCCAGCCGGGCAAGGGATCGAAGCCTTGGTCAGCCAAGGTCTGCGAAAAGAATTCGCAACGGCCGGACGGCGTCGGGAAACCACCTTTGGCAAAAGGCGCAAAGGGACGCGGCAGGTTGAGGCGGGCCCAGCCCTGCGTCGCCAGGCCCTCGCTCAGCCCGAGGCTGCGCGCGTCGCGCTGGACGAAGGCCGCGGCGGCGATGGTGGCGTCGTCTTCGAACAAGGCCGGATCGTCGAACCCGAGACGCAGGGCAAGGCGGCGGAAGACTTCGCTGTTGGGCAGCGACTCACCGACCGGGTCAATGGCCGGCGTGTTGGCCACGGCGTACAGGTGACCATAGGCCTTGTGCACATCGACATGTTCGAGCTGGCTGGTGGCCGGCAGGAGGATGTCAGCGTAGTCGGCGGTGTCGGTCTGAAACAGCTCATGCACCACGCAGAACAGGTCTTCGCGGGCAAAGCCGGCGCGCACCCGGTTGCTGTCGGGCGCGACGGCGACCGGGTTGCTGTTGTAAACGTAAAGGGCGCGGATCGGCGGATCGCTGGCGGTGAGCAGCGCCTCGCCGATCGGCGACATGTTGATGGTGCGCGGCGGGAAGCGCTCGGCATTCGGGTAGAGGTCGGGGCGCTCGAGCGCCGCGGTGTCGATGGGGAAGTTGCCCGAGGTGGACAACACCGCGCCACCGGCCGCGTCGCGCCAGGCGCCGACCAGCGCGGGCAGGCAGGCGATGTTGCGCACCGCCGTGCCACCGCCGGCACAGCGATTGAGGCCGTAGTTGAGGCGGATCACGCTCGGCCGGATGCTGCCGTAGTCGCGGGCGAGCTGGCGGATCGCCTCGGCCGGCAGTCCGGTGAGCGGCGCAGCCCATTCGGGCGTGCAGGTTCGCACCCGCTCGGCCAATGCCTCGAAGCCGAGGGTGTGCTGGGCGATGTAGTCGCGGTCGATGAGGTCGTCAGCGATCAGCACCTGCATCATCGCCAGCGCGATGGCGCCGTCGGTGCCGGGCAACGGGGCGAGGTGCAGGTCGCACTTCTCGGCCGTCTGCGTGCGCCACGGGTCGATGCACACCAGCCGGGCGCCATTGCGCTTGGCCTGCTGCATGAAGCGCCAGCCGTGCAGGTTGGACACCACCGGGTTGGCACCCCAGATAATGATGAGCCTGGCATCGACGACGGACTCGGGGTCGGTACCGACCGAGGCGCCGATGACGGATTTCCAGCCGGCGCTGCCGGCCGAGGCGCAGATGGTGCGATCGAGCAGCGAGGCGCCGAGGCGATGGAAAAAGCGACGGTCCATGCCCGAGGACTGCACTAGGCCCATGGTGCCGGCGTAGCTGTAGGGCAGGATGCCGCGCGGGTCGTCGGCGGCGATCTCGGCAAAACGGGTGGCGATGGTGTCGAGGGCTTCGTCCCAGCTGATGCGCTCAAAACGGCCTTCGCCCTTTTTGCCGACGCGCTTCATCGGGTGGGTCAGGCGGTCGGGCGAATAGACGCGGTCGAGATAGTGCGCCACCTTGGTACACAAGGCGCCATGAGTGAAGGGATGGTCTTCTGCACCGCGCACCTTGACCGCGCGACCATCTTCGACGGTGATGTGCATGGCGCAGGTGTCGGGGCAATCATGCGGACAGGCGGCGCGGACGATGCGGGATTCGGATGCCATCAGGCCTCCCGAAGGGTGTTGGCGCCGCTCAGCGCGCGGCGGGGCTGGTCAGCGACCGGTAGCGTTCGCGGTCGCGCGAGTAACGGGCACGCACGGCTTCGATGTTCTTGAGCTTGGCGTCGATGACGGTTTCCTGCGCAGCCAGTTCTGACTGATTGTCGCGAATGGCCTGGGTCAGATCGGCCGGCACGGCACCGGTCGGGTGCAGCTTGGCCTCTTCCTGCAAGCGCTCATGACTTTGCTGCAACTGCACCTGGCGCTCTTTGGCCTTGGCCAGATCGTGTTCGATTTCACCTATGGCGCGGCTCTCGCGCTGATCGATATCGGCGGCACTGCGGTAGGTGTCGAGCAGTGCCCGGTCCTGCAAGCGCTGGCTACGGCGGCGCGCGTCTTCGAGTTCGCGCAGGCGCGATTCACGCTCGGCCGCAATCCGCTCGGCCTCGCTCATTGGCGCGGCGATCCGCTCGATGACGGTGCCGTCCGATGCCACGCGCCGGTAAGCCCGGCCGTAGCAGGCCTGCGGCAGCACATCGCCGCACACCCGACGCCCTTCGGCGCTTTCACAACACAAAATCGCGCCGGCCGCGCTCACCGGCGTACTCAGCACACTGGCGAACATCAGGCCGATCGCAGCCAGGCAGCGGATCATCATGAGCATTACCCTTGCGGTGCAACGCCATAGGCGTCGCGATAGGCCTGCACGGCCGACAGGTTGGCGGCCAGATCGGGGCTGTCGCCCAGATAGCCGATCAGATCGGTCAGCGTCGCCACGGCGATCACTGGCATGTCGAATTGCGCCTGCACTTCCTGCACCGCCGACAAAGCGCCCTGCCCGCGTTCCATGCGATCGAGCGCGATCACCACGCCCGCAGGCGTGGCGCCATGCGCGCGGATGATCTCGACCGACTCGCGCACGGAAGTCCCGGCGGAGATCACGTCATCAAGAATCAACACCCGGCCGGCCAGCGGCGCGCCCACCAGCGTGCCGCCCTCGCCATGGTCCTTGGCTTCCTTGCGGTTGAAGCAGTAGGGCAGGTTCACGCCCTGCTCGGCCAGCCGCATGGCGGTGCCGGCCACCAGGGGGATGCCCTTGTAGGCCGGGCCAAACAGCATGGTCGCGTCAAGCCCTGAGGCGAGTATGGCCCGCGCATAAAAACTGCACAGCGCGCCGAAGGACGCGCCGTCGTTGAACAACCCGGCGTTGAAGAAATAGGGCGACTTGCGCCCCGCCTTGGTCATAAACTCGCCAAAGCGCAGCACGCCCTTGTCACAGGCCAGTGCAATGAAATCCCGGCTAAAATCCACGTTGGCCTCAATCAGAATGATTCTCAAGACACCGAATGTTACGCGTCATCACTATCAACCTCAACGGCATCCGATCGGCAGAACGTAAGGGCTTTTTTGCCTGGATGTCGAATCAGAGCGCCGACATCGTCTGCCTGCAAGAGCTCAAGGCCCAGCGCCCAGACCTCTCCGAGGAGATGCTCGCCCCGCCGGGTTACCACGGATTTTTCCACTGCGCCGACAAACGCGGCTACAGCGGCGTCGGGATCTACAGCCGACGCGCACCCGACCGGGTGATCGAAGGCCTGGGCAACGCCGAATTCGATGCCGAAGGCCGCTACCTTCAGGCCGACTTCGGCACGCTGTCGGTGGTCTCCCTCTACCTGCCCTCTGGCTCCAGCTCGGAAGAACGGCAGGCCGCCAAGTACCGCTTCATGGACATCTTTATGCCGCACATGGCCGAGCTGATCGCCAGCGGCCGCGAGGTGATCATCTGCGGTGACTGGAACATCGCCCACCGCGAGGCCGACCTCACCAACTGGAAGTCCAACAAGAAGAATTCCGGCTTCCTGCCCGAAGAGCGCGCCTGGCTGACCCGCCTGTTTGACGAAGTGGGCTGGGTCGATGTATATCGCACCCTGCATCCGGACGCGACCGACGCGTGCTATACGTGGTGGTCCAACCGCGGTCAGGCCTGGGCCAAGAACGTGGGCTGGCGACTGGACTACCAGATCGCCACGCCGGGCACCGCGCTCACCGCCAGGGCCACGTCGGTCTACAAGGACGAACGTTTCAGCGACCACGCGCCACTGACCGTCGATTACGACATCAGCCTGTGACCGGCAAGCGCCGAAAGGCCGGTCATCACGGCCGTCCGGCAAGTGACAACGTCATTTTCACTCGGACATTTTCAGTTCATCCGGCAAAAACCTGCGTAAATCAGGCGAGTGCGCGATAATGGTGGTTCAGCCATGGGGGGCACTGACCGAATGAAATGCGTAGATGATTTCCGCCTGCGACTGGGCAAGCACGAGCTCGTGCCCATTATGGTAGGTGGCATGGGGGTGGATATTTCCGCCGCCGAACTATCCCTTGAAGCCGCGCGCCTGGGCGGTGTCGGGCATATTTCCGATGCCATGGTGCCGACGGTGTCTGACCGCCGCTTCAAGACCAAGTACGTCAAGGACAAACTCCAGCAGTACAAATTCAACGTCGCGAACTCCGACAAGTCCGTCGTGCAGTTCAACATGGACATGCTCGCCGAGGCGACCGCTCGCCACGTCAGCGCCACCATGGAGGCCAAACGCGGCCCGGGGCTGATCTTCATCAACTGCATGGAAAAGCTGACCATGAACGCGCCCAGGGAAACCCTGCGCGTTCGTCTGCGAGCGGCCATGGATGCCGGCATCGAGGGCATCACCCTGGCCGCCGGTCTGCACCTGGGCTCTTTCGCCCTGATCGAAGATCACCCGCGCTTCCGCGATGTGCATCTGGGCATCATCGTGTCGTCGCTGCGCGCGTTGCAGTTGTTTCTCAAGAAGAGCGCCCGTACCGGTCGCCTGCCCGATTACGTGGTGGTCGAAGGCCCGCTGGCCGGCGGTCACCTCGGCTTTGGCATGGACTGGGCCGAGTACGACCTGGCCACCATCACCAACGAGATCCAGGCCTGGCTGAAAACCGAGCAGCTCGAGATCCCGGTGATTCCGGCCGGCGGCATCTTCACCGGCACCGATGCAGTGAACTTCCTCGAAGCCGGCGCCGCCGCGGTTCAGGTGGCCACACGCTTTACGGTCACGCATGAATGCGGCCTGCCTGAAGACGTGCAACAGCACTACCTGACGGCCGAAGAAGACGGTATCGAGGTGAATCAGATCTCGCCCACCGGCTATCCGATGCGCATGCTCAAGAGCAGCCCGGCGATCGGCGACGGCATCCGCCCGAACTGCGAAGCCTACGGCTACCTGCTCGACGCCAAGGGCAACTGCCAGTACATCGAAGCCTACAACCGCGAAGTCGCGCTGCATCCCGGCGCCAAGCGCGTCAAGGTGATGGACAAGACCTGTCTGTGCACCCACATGCGCAACTTCGAGTGCTGGACCTGCGGGCACTACACCTATCGCCTGAAAGACACCACGCGCCAGAACGACGACGGCAGCTATCAGCTACTCACCGCCGAGCATGTGTTCAAGGACTACCAGTTCAGCAAGGACAACAAAATTGCCCTGCCTGAACTGATTTCCACTACCGCCTGAGCGCTCAGGCGGTTTCCCGCTCGGGCGCCGACGCCCCACCATCTGCTTTACGGTGGGGCGCGCGGTAGGCCACGGCGGGCTTCATCAGATGTCCCAGCTTGTTGGCCTTGGTATCGAGGTAGTCGGTGTTGTGCGGATTGCGCCCAACCTGCAGCGGCACCCGCTCGACCACCATCAAGCCATGCTGACGCATGCTCTCGAGCTTGCGCGGGTTGTTGGTCATCAGGCGCAGTGACTTCACGCCCAAGTGCGCCAGCATCGGCTGACAGATGCCGAAGTCGCGCATGTCGGCCGGGAAGCCGAGTTGCTCGTTGGCCTCGACCGTGTCCGCGCCTTCGTCCTGCAATTTGTAGGCGCGAATCTTGTTGAGCAGGCCAATGCCGCGGCCTTCCTGGCGCAGGTACAGAATCACCCCCCGCCCCTCGGCCACGATCTGGCGCATCGCCGCTTCAAGCTGATAGCCGCAGTCGCAGCGCTCGCTGAACAGGCTGTCGCCGGTCAGGCACTCGGAGTGGATGCGCGCCAGCACCGGCGTGCCGTCGGCGATGTCGCCATGGGTGATGGCCAGATGCTCGATCCCGGTGTCGGTATCCTCAAAGCCATGCAGCGTAAAGACGCCGAAACGGTTGGGCAGCTTGCAGGCTTCGACAAAACGAAGGGTCATTCAATGCTCTCCTAGCGGGGCGTTTTTTTGTTGTCTCGCCACCGGAGCGGTCGAGGGTCGCGAGCGCCATGTCGCGACCTGGCTTACAGATGACAGTATCGCTGCCCTCTCGTTCATTCAAGCGCTGCGACGCTCCGGCAGCAGCAGATGCAGGCCGATCGCCGCCACACCGCACAGGCTCACGCCTTGCAGGCTGAAGCCGTCGAGGTTCACCGCCAGCCCGCCGATGCCGCACACCAGCACGGTGGAGACGATCACCAGATTGCGCGGCTCGTCCATGTTCACCCGCGCCGCGATCAGCGTCTTCAGGCCGATGCTGGCCACCGAGCCGAACAGCAGCATCATGATGCCACCCATCACCGGCACCGGCACCGACTGCAAAATGGCGTTGAATTTGCCAAAAAAGGCCATGAAGATGGCCAGCACCGCGGCCCAGGTCATCACCGCCGGGTTGAAGTTGCGGGTCAGCGTGACCGCGCCGGTCACTTCCGAATAGGTGGTCACCGGCGGGCCGCCGATCAGACCAGCAAACAACACCGCCAGGCCATCGCCGGCGAGCGTACGATGCAGGCCCGGCTTCTCGGTGTAATCCTTGCCGGTGATGCCGCCGATGGCGACCACGTCGCCCACATGCTCGATGGCCGGGGCCAGCGCCACCGGGAGCATGAACAGCACCGCCGCCCACTCGAAGCTCGGCGTCACAAAGGCCGGCAGGGCAAACCACGGCGCATCGGCGATCTTGCTCAGATCGACCAGCCCGAGCATCACGCTCAGCACGTAACCGACCAGCACGCCCGCCAGAATCGGCACCAGACGCAGGAAGCCGCGCGCAAAAATCGACACCACCACCGTGGTCAGCAGCGAGGCCGTCGCCACCGCCATCGCCGTCGCGTAGGGCACCAACTCGATCTTGCCATCGCCGCTCTTGCCCATCGCCATGTTCACCGCCACCGCGGCCAGCGACAAACCGATGATCATGATGATCGGCCCGATCACCACCGGCGGCATGAAGCGATGCACGATCTCGGCACCGTGCTTGCGCACCAGCGCGGCAAACACGAAGTAAACCAGGCTCACGCAGGCCAGCGCGCCCATGGTGGCCGACACGCCCCAGGTTTGGGTGGCGTAGATGATCGGCGCGATGAAGGCGAAGCTGGACCCCAGGAAAATCGGCACCTGCCGGCCGGTCACCGCCTGAAACAGCAGCGTACCCACGCCCGCGCCCAGCAGCGCCAGGCTGGGGTTGAGGCCGGTGAGCAGCGGCACCAGCACCAGCGCGCCAAAGGCCACGAACAAAATCTGTGCGCCGGCAATGGCCTGGCGCCAGAGCGGATCGGCACCCTCGATGGGAAGCTCACGCATGCTGCATTTCTCCTGAACGGGGTCGTGCCCCTGTTTGCGTTCTGGTGTGTGCGGAGCGCCTGCGGGGATCACCCGCCACGGCGTCCGGATCGCCTGGTGATTACCCGTGCTTGGTCCCGAAAATCTTGTCGCCAGCGTCCCCGAGGCCGGGGATGATGTAGCCGACTTCGTTGAGGTGGCTGTCGATGCTCGCGGTGTAGATGTCCACATCCGGATGCTGCTCGGCCATCAGCGCGATGCCCTCGGGCGCGGCGACCAGCACCAGCGCCTTGATATGGGTGCAGCCCTTGCGCTTGAGCATCTCGACCGTCGCCGCCATCGAGCCGCCGGTGGCCAGCATCGGGTCGATGATGATCGCCATGCGCTCGGCCAGATGGCCGACGAACTTCTCGAAATAGGGCTCGGGGCGCAGGGTTTCTTCGTTGCGCGCGATGCCCGCCACGCTCACCTTGGCGCTGGGGATCATGTCGAGCACACCATCGAGCATGCCGAGGCCGGCGCGCAGGATCGGCACCACCGTCACCTTCTTGCCCTTGATCTGCTCCACCTCCACCGGCCCGGCCCAGCCGGCGATGGTCACCGTTTCGAGCGGAAAGTCCTGGCACGCCTCATACGCCAGAAGCCGGGCAATTTCAGCGGTCAGCTCGCGGAATTTCTTGGTGCTGATATCGGCTTCGCGCATCAGGCCGATCTTGTGCTTGACGAGCGGATGGGAGATTTCGGTAATGGACATGGCGGCGGGCAAAATCGAAGTAGCTACCGGGCGCAGGGTGCGTCGCAGCAAATCGCGCTAGTTTACTCTGCCAAGCGCCGTCCGTCCCAGACTTGATCCCCCCGGTGGGCGAACGGTCGTGCTTCCAATAGAATCCGGTGTTTTCTCGCGCAAGCTACCCCCACCATGCTCGATAAGTTCTTCCAACTCCGGGCCCACGGCACCACCGTGCGAACCGAGGTACTGGCCGGTCTGACCATCTTTCTGACCATGGCCTACATCATCTTCGTGAACCCCGACATCCTGTCGGCCGCGGGCATGCCGAAAGACGCGGTGTTTGTCGCCACCTGTCTGGCCGCCGCACTCGGTTCGCTGATCATGGGCCTGTGGGCCAACTACCCGATCGCGCTGGCGCCGGGCATGGGCCTGAATGCCTACTTTGCCTTTGCCGTCGTGCAGGGCATGGGCTTCACCTGGCAGGCCGCACTGGGCGCGGTGTTCATCTCCGGCTGCCTGTTCATCATCATCAGCCTGTTCCGCATCCGCGAATGGATCGTCAATGCCATCCCGCACTCGCTCAAGCTGTCGATCTCGGCCGGCATCGGCCTGTTCCTGGCCATCATCGGCCTCAAGAACGCCGGCATCATCACCGGGCACCCGGCCACCCTGGTCACCCTCGGCGATCTGCATGCGCCAGGCCCGATCTTCGCCGCCATCGGCTTCGTGATCATCGCCGCGCTGGCCCACCGCAAGGTGCCGGGCGCGATCATCATCGGCATCCTGGTGGTCACCGTCGCCGGCATCCTCACCGGCCAGAGCAGCTTCGGCGGCGTGTTTGCCGCGCCGCCCTCGCTGATGCCCACGCTGATGCAGATGGACATCGCCGGCGCGCTCAATGCCGGCCTGCTCACCGTCATCATGACCTTCTTCCTGGTCGAGCTCTTCGACGCCTCGGGCACGCTGATTGGGGTGGCGCACCGCGCCGGCCTGCTCGACAAGGACGGCAAGCTGCCGCGCCTGTCGCGCGCCCTGCTGTCCGACTCCACCGCCATCGCCGCCGGCGCCGCGATGGGCACCTCGTCGACCACCGCCTACATCGAATCCGCCGCCGGCACCGCCGTGGGCGGGCGCACCGGCCTCACCGCCGTCGTGGTCGCGCTGTGCTTTCTGGCCGCACTGGTGCTCGCCCCGCTGGCCGGCAGCGTGCCCGCTTTCGCCACCGCCCCGGCGCTCATCTATGTCGCCATTCTCATGACCCGCGGCCTGGCCGAGATCGACTGGGACGACATGACCGAAACCGCCCCCGCGGTCATCACCGCCATCACCATGCCCTTCACCTTCTCGGTCGCCCACGGCATCGCCTTTGGCTTCCTCAGCTATGTGGTCATCAAGCTGCTGGCCGGCCGCGCGCGTGATCTGTCGATGGCGGTGGTCGTCATCGCCGGCGTGTTCCTCGTCAAGTTCATCTTCCTGTGAGCGACACCATGCAAAGCGCCGCCGAGATCCTCCGCCAGCGCATCCGCACCGTCTCCGACTGGCCGCAGGCGGGCGTTCAGTTCCGCGACATCACCCCGGTGCTGCAAGACCCGGTCAGCTTCCGGCTCATGGTGCAGACCCTGGTGGTGCGCTACATGCCGCAGCACATCGACGTGGTCGCCGGCATCGACGCGCGCGGCTTCATCCTCGGCGCGGTGGTCGCCCATGAGCTGAACGTCGGCTTCGTGCCGGTACGCAAAAAAGGCAAACTGCCCTTCACGACCGTGTCGGAAGAATACGAACTCGAATACGGCTCGGCCACCGTCGAACTGCATACCGACGCCGTCAAACCCGGCGATCGCGTGCTGCTGATCGACGACCTGATCGCCACCGGCGGCACCATGATGGCCGCCAAGAAACTCATTGAGCGCCTCGGCGCCACCATCGTCGAAGGCGCGGCCATCGTCGATCTGCCCGAGCTGGGCGGCTCGGCCCTGCTGCGCGCCGCCGGCCTCGAACTCTTTACCCTGGTCGACTACGCCGGCCACTAAACACCGAATCTGGAATTGCCATGTCTGTTGATATGAAAGAAATCCGCCGCGCCATGGAAGAGGCCGACTGCCTCGCCGACAACGCCGCCGTCGAAACCGCGCTGGACCGCATGGCCGCCGAGATCACCGAGCCGCTGCGCAACACCAACCCGCTGGTCTTCGTGGTCATGAACGGCGGCCTGATCCTCGCCGGCCGCCTGCTGCCGCGACTCAACTTCCCGCTCGAAGTCGCCTACCTGCACGCCACCCGCTACGGCCACGCCCTGCAAGGCAACCTGCTCGACTGGCGCGTCCGCCCCACCCAGGACCTGCGCGGCCGCACCGTGCTCGTGCTCGACGACATCCTCGACGAAGGCCACACCCTGACCGCCATCGTCGAGCACCTGCAGGCCGAAGGCGCCGTGGCCGTGCACACCGCCGTGCTGGTGCACAAAGACCATGACCGCAAAGCCAGCCCCGGCATGCGCGCCGACTTCACCGGCATGGACATCGCCGACCGCTTCCTGTTTGGCTGCGGCATGGATTACAAGGGCTACTGGCGGAATGCGCCGGGGATTTACGCGCTGAAGGGGCACTGAGGCATCGGGTCGGATGCGCTTTGCTTATCCGCCCGTCACCCTGTCGTAGGTCGGGTTGAGCGTAGCGAAGCCCAACACAACATTGGTGCATCCTGCCACATCGGATGTTGGGCTTCGCGTTGCTCAACCCAACCTACGGCGCTGTTTTGGTGGGTGGCAAGCCACCCACCCTACGCCGCTGACACACAACGGCCACCGGACACGCTCGCCTCTCGTAGGGCGGATAAGCCGAAGGCGCATCCGCCATCGGTCATGATTGCGCCGAGAATCGGCGGATGCGCTGCGCTTATCCGCCCTACGAAATCCTGGCCTCACTCCCCCCGAAAATCCTCGGGAAACAGGTGGTGCCGGTTGAGCTTGTCGTAGAGCGTCTTGCGCGGGGTGTCGAGCAGCTCGGCGGCGGAGGTGACGTTGCCGTGGGTCTGGCGCAGGGCGGATTCGATGACCTGGCGCTCGAAGCCTTCGACCTGCCGGGCCAGCGAACCGCCGGTGGTGTCGGCGGCCGGTCGACGCACGGCCACGCCGAGACAGAAGCGGTCGACCGCGTTGCGCAGTTCGCGCACATTGCCGGGCCAGTCCTGCGCCATCCACGCCGCCATGTCGTCCTCGCCCCACATCGGTGGGTCGCAGCGGTAGCGGGCGGCGGCTTCACGCAGGAAGTGGCCGGCCAGCAAGGGGATGTCGGCCTTGCGTTCGCGTAGCGGCGGCAGCTCCAGGCCGACCACATTCAAGCGGTAATACAGATCGCTGCGGAACTGCCCGGCGTCGGACAAGGCCTTCAGATCGGCCTTGCTGGCGGCGATGAGGCGGCAATCCACAGGAATCGCGGCATTGCTGCCGAGGCGCTCAACCACTCGCTCCTGCAGCACCCGCAGCAGCTTGACCTGCAAGATGGCGGGCATGGTTTCGATTTCGTCGAGAAACAAGGTGCCGCCGCGGGCATGCTCGATCTTGCCGATGCGCCGCTTGAGCGCGCCGGTAAACGCGCCGGCCTCATGACCGAAGATTTCGGACTCGAACACCGTCTCGGGCAGCGCCCCGCAGTTGATCGCCACAAACTCGCCACTTCGCCCGCTGGCGGCATGGATGGCGCGCGCGGCGACTTCCTTGCCGGTGCCGGTTTCACCGTAGATGAGCACGTCGGCTTCGGTCGGGCCGATGGCGGCGATGGTGTGGCGCACCCGCTGCATGGGCGGCGCATCGCCGATCAGCGGCACGGCTTCGCGGGCCGACAGGCTGGCCTTGAGGCGGCGGTTCTCGATGACCAGCGCGCGGCGGTCGTGGGCGCGGCGCACGACTTCGACCAGCCGGTCGGAAGAAAACGGTTTTTCGATGAAATCGTAGGCGCCTTCGCGCATGGCGGCGACGGCCATGGTGATGCCACCGTGGCCGGTGATCAGCACCACCGGAATCTCGCGGTCGATGGCCATCACCGCGCGCAACAGGGCGAGCCCGTCCATGCCCGGCAGACGCACATCGCACACCACGGTGCCGGGAAAGTCTGGCCCGATGCGCGCCAGCGCCGGCTCGGCGGCATCGAAGCCGCGCACCGGCAGGTCGTCCAGCTCGAGCGCCTGCTCGATGCCAAGGCGCACCTGCGGGTCGTCTTCGATCACGATCACATGCGGTCGATGCTCGGCCATGCGCTTACAACTCCCCTCGCGCCAGTGGCAGGCGCAGTTCAAAACAGGCCCCGCCACCGTCATCGTTGGCGGCGCTGAGCGAGCCGTGCAGGCTCTCGGCGATCAGCCGCGAGATCGCCAGCCCCAGGCCCAGGCCTTTGCCAATCGGCTTGGTGGTGAAAAACGGCTCAAACAGATGCGGCCACACTTGCGGGTCGATGCCGCCGCCGGTGTCGCGCAGACAGATGATGCCCTCGCCCGCCTCGATGCGGGTATCAATCGACAGCTCACGGGCGGCCGCGCCCTCCATCGCATCAATCGCGTTGACCGCCAGATTGACGATGACCTGCTCCAGCCGGGTGATGTCGGCCTTGACCGTGAGGCCGGGCACGCCGTGGCGCACCGACACCGTCACGTCGGCGCTCTGGCGTTTCGATTCGACCAGCAGCAGCGCATTGTCGATGGCGTCGGCCACGTCCACCGGGGTGAGCGCATCGCCGCTCTTGCGCGAGAAGGTTTTGAGCTGCGCGACGATGCGGCCCATGCGCTGGGCCACGCGCGAGATGTGCTCAAGATTGTCGGCGGCCGCCTCGGGCTTGTCGCGCTCGATGAAGCGGCGCGCATTATCGGCCAGCGTGGTCAGCGCCGCCAGCGGCTGGTTGAGTTCGTGGGTCACCCCTGCCGCCATTTGCCCGAGCACCGCCAGCTTGCCGGCCTGCACCGCGGTGTCCCGGGTGCGGGTCAGGATTTGCTCGGCGTCCTTGAGCGAGCTAACCCGCGCCTCCAGCGTGCGGTTGGCGGTGAGCAAGTCACCGGTGCGCTCGGCAATGCGCGCTTCGAGATCGGCCTGCACGCGCTCGAGCGCGGCGCGCGCGGCGTGGCGCTCCTGCGTGCGGCGCCGACGCATGTGCCACAGGCCGATGGCCATCAACAGCAGCAACACGCCCAAGGTCAGCGCGGCCGCCATCACGGTGGCGAGTTTTCGGGCGTCGGTCAGGTCGGCCAGGATGAGCAGCCGCCAGCCGTAGTCGGGCAGTTCGATGGACTCGGACAGCAGCGCCTGCGCCTGACCGTCGGCGGCCACAAAGGGCAGCGAGGCGTTGTCCAGGCTGAGGCGTCTGCCCCGGCCATCGGGCGTCAGCATGGGCTGACCGTCGGTGGCCTTGAGCGGTGCCAGGTCGGCGTTCAGATACTGCCGTGTTCGCGCCAGCGCTTCGCGATCGGTGCCAGAGAGCGGAAACAGGCTGCGATACTTCCAGCTCGGTGACGAGGCCAGCACCACCACACCCCGCCGGTCGGCCACCAGCAGCAAGTCACCCGAACGGCGCCAGGCATCTTCGAGGGCATCGAGCCGGATCTTGACCACCGCCACGCCGGTGAGGGTGCCATCCACATAGACCGGCGCCGACAGAAAATAGCCGGCCTCCTGGGTGGTCACGCCCACGCCAAAGAAGCGCCCCGGCTCGCCTGACATGGCTTCATGAAAATACGGCCGGAAGCTGTAGTTGTTGCCAACGAAGGAGTTCGGCTCGCGCCAGTTGCTCGACGCCAGCACCGAGCCGCTCGCATCGAGCAGGTAGATGACATGGATGACCGGGTCCTGGCTGACCGCTTCGAGATAGCGATTGACGGCCGCGGTTTGCTCGCCACCCTGCCCGCCAGCGAGCAGATCTTGCACCCGCCCGTCGAGGCCGAGCACGTTGGGCAGCAGGCGGAATTCCTCTAGCGTCTGCTCCAGCGTGCGGCGGTAGAAGTCGAGGCGCAGCTGGCTGGCTTCGGCCACCTGCGCCGCCTCGCGATTGAGAAAGGCGTGATAACTGCCCACGCCGAGCACCACCGCCAGCGCGCCGAGCACAAGCAGCGGCTGGAGGAAGCGATAGACAGTTCGGGTCAGCGGCATGGCGTCAATGTCGGCGTCGGAGCGCCCCAGCTTACGGCGTGTCGCGCCGACCGCCAACATGACGCGCACCCACTCAGGCGGCGACCACCGTCCGGCGACGCCACCAGGCGAAGGCCATGACGCCCGCCGCCACGGCCAGACCGAGCTCGTCGGTGAGCGGTTGCGCGGTGACCAGCAACACGGCGCCGATACCGGCGATCACGCGAATCGGCCAGCCCAGCGGCGCGCCCAGATAGCCGATGCTCGCCGCGCCCCACAGAATGATGGCCGCCACCGCCTTGCCCACGATGTAGAGCACCGACAGCACCGTCCAGTCACCCTGCAGCATCAGCGCCGGGGTGTACACCGCCATGTAAGGCACGACGAAACCGGCGATCGCGATACGCAGCGCCTGCATGCCAATCTTCATGCCCGATGTTCGCGCAATGGGCGCGGCCGCAAAGGCGGCCAGCGCGACCGGCGGGGTCAGGTCGGCCATGATGCCGAAGTAGAAAACGAACATGTGGCTGACCACCAGCGGCACGCCCAGTTCGAGCAGCGCCGGCGCGGCCAGGCTGGAGGTGATGATGTAGTTGGGAATGGTCGGGATGCCCATGCCCAGCAGCAGGCACACCAGCATGGTCAGCACCAGCGACAGGATCAGGCTGTCGCGACCCAGGTCGATGATGGTGTTGGCAAACATGGTGGCCGCGCCGGTCAGCGTCAGGCAGCCGATGATCACGCCCACCAATGCGCAGGCCACGCCCACCGGCAGCGCATGACGTGCGCCTTCGGCCAGCGCATTGACCGCCACGCGCAGGGTGTCGCGACCGCCTTTCACCATGAAACAGCCGACCACCAGCACGGCGATGATGCCGAAGAAGACCTCGATACCCACTTTGAGGAAGGCCGAGCAGGCCAGCGCCAGCGCCACCCAGAACACCACCCGCAGCGCCGTGCCCTTGACCCGCAGCGCAATGGCGCCACCGAAGATCAGGATCGCGGTCAGCGCCAGGCCCACCGTGCCCGAGAACAGCGGCGTGAAGCCCGAAAACAGCAGATACACCAGCACCGCCAGCGGCAGCAGCAGATGCCAGTCGCGCTTGAGCGCGGTCAGCGCATTGGGGCATTCGCTCTTGGGCAGACCGACCAGGCCTTTGCGGCCGGCCTCGAGGTGCACCATCAGGAAGGCGGTAAAGAAATACAGCGCGGCCGGAATCGCCGCTGCGATGCAGATATCGACATAGGGCACGCCGATGGTCTCGGCCATGATGAAGGCCACCGCGCCCATCACCGGCGGCATGATCTGCCCGCCCATGGAACTGGTCGCCTCGACGCCGCCGGCAAACTCGCTGGAGTAACCGAAGCGCTTCATCAGCGGAATGGTGAATTGCCCGGTGGTGACCACGTTGGCCACGCCCGAGCCGCTGATGGTGCCCATCAGGCCCGAGGACACCACCGACACCTTGGCCGGACCGCCGTGGGTGTGACCCACCGTGCCGAGCGCGAAGTCGGTGAACAAACGGATCATGCCGGCCTGTTCGAGGAAGGTGCCGAACAGGATGAACAGGAAGATATAGCTCGACGACACATAGGTCGGGATGCCGTAGATGCCCTCGGTGCCGAAGCCGAGCTGGTCAATCACCTGCGACCAGGCATAGCCACGGTGGGCCCAGTCGCCCGGCAGGTATTGGCCGAACAAGGCGTAGGCGAGAAAACTCAGGCAGATCAGCGGCAGCGCCAGACCGATGACCCGGCGGGCGGCTTCGAAGACCATCACCACGGTGATCGCGCCGATGATCAGATCCATATCGGTCGGGTCACCCGCCCGCAGGATCAGGTCGCCTTCATAGACCCAGTGATAAAAGGCCATGCCGAAGGCGATGATGCCAATCAGCCACAACACCACGCCCTGCGCGTCGAGGCGCGGGCGAACGGCGGCGGCAATACCGAAAGTCATCAGCAGCAGGAAGCCCACATGCAGGGCGCGCACGATCTGCGACGACAGCGGACTCAGCGAGGCCGTGATGATCTGGAATGCGGAAAAAGCGACGCCGATCAGGAACAGGGTGCGGGCAACGCCCCCCTCGCTCCAGCCGTAGGGCACCGCCGTGTGTCCGGCAGTTTCGGACATGGTGATCTCCTCACACGCCATCTCGGCATGCCTTTGGTTTGGATAACCCCGACCCGTGCGATGCGAAGCGGGGAGCAACCGGGGCCGCGCACACGCACCGCCCCGGTTGAGTGACAGCCGCGGCGCACCCGTGGCGCGCCGCGCTCACACAGTCTTACTTCAGCACGCCCGCTTCGCGGTAGTAACGCTCGGCACCCGGGTGCAGCGGCAACGGCAGGGCCTTGGCGGCGCCTTCCAGGGTGATGCCCTTGGCTGACGCATGCGCCGCCACCATCTGGTCCATATTGGTGAACATGGCCTTGGTCATGGCATACACGGCGTCAGCGTCGACATCTTCGTGGGTCACGAGGATGTTGCGCACGGCAGCGGTCGGTACGTCTTCGGTCTGGCCGGTGTAGGTGTTGGCCGGAATGGCTTCTGCGGCGTAGGCCGGGTCACCGACTTTCTCGACCACGTCGGCCGGGATGGACACCACCACGATCTCGATCGCGGAAGACAGGTCGCGCAGCGAGGCCACGCCCAGGCCGGCCGACTGCAGGGTTGCGTCGAGCTGACGGTTCTTCATCAGTTCAACCGACTCGCCAAAGGGCAGGTACTCGGTCTTGGCGAAGTCCTCGTAGCTCATGCCAGCCGCCTTGAACAGCGCGCGGGCATTGAGTTCGGTGCCCGACTTGGGGGCGCCCACGGAAATACGCTTGCCCTTCAGGTCAGCCAGCGTCTTGATGCCCGATTCCTTGGAGGCCACGATCTGGATGTAGTTGGGGTAGATCGCGCCGAGGGCACGCAGCTTGGTCAGCGGCTTCTTGAAGCCGGCTTCTTCCACACCCTTGTAAGCGTTGGACACCGTATCGCCCAGCGCAAAGGCCACTTCACCCCGGCCCGCTTGCAGCAGATTCACGTTTTCGGCGCTGGCCTTGGTCGATTGCACGCTGATCTTGGCATTCGGCAGCGCCTCGCCATACAGCTTGGACAGGGCCACGCCCATCGGGTAATACACGCCACTGGTGCCGCCGGTCAGCACGTTGATGAACTTCTGCTCGGCTTGCACGCCGGTCGACACGATCAGGGCTGCCGCTGCGAACCCCAGGGTACGGATGAATTTCATGGTGGTCTCCTCCATGGATGGTTATGTCGGCGGGCAAACGACACGGCGGCAAGAAAGGGAGGGAGACTCACCACCGGTCGCGCCCGACCTGACACATTATTGCAAGTGTCGGGCCAGTTCCTGAGACACCCACATTCATTCTAAAAAATCATGCACTTAGCAATTCACTCATCGCCCGACCGAGCGCTGACCGTGCGGATATCCGCACACGCCGCGCCAGCCGCGGGCGATAAACCGCACAAGCTGCAGGCGGTCGTGCCGTTATCTCAATTGATGGCTACACTGCCCTCACAACAGCGATGTACCCGTAACGCGTGGTGGAGAGCGCATGTCCCCGATAAACACCAGTGCCCGCATCCTGATCGTCGACGACACCGCCGAGAACCTCGCGGTGCTCGGCGACGTGCTGCAGCCCGACTACACCGTGCAGGCCACCACCAGCGGCGAGCGCGCGCTGGTCATTGCGGCCACGCAGCCCGCACCCGACCTGATCCTGCTCGACATCATGATGCCCGGCATGGACGGCTATGCCGTGCTCGGCCGACTGCGCCAGAACCCCGCCACCCGCGAGATCCCGGTCGTCTTCCTCACCGCCCTCACCGACACGCAGGACGAAGAACACGGACTGGCCCTCGGCGCGGTCGACTACATCGCCAAGCCGATCCGCCCGGCACTGGTGCTCGCCCGCGTGCGCACCCAACTCGAAGCCAAGCGCGCGCGCGATGTATTGCGCGATCACAACATCTTTCTCGAATCCGAGATTACGCGGCGCATGGCCGACAACGAACACATCCAGGCGGTCAGCATCCGGGCGCTCGCCCACCTGGCCGAAATCCGCGACACCGACACCGGCAACCACCTGCTGCGCACTCAGGCCTATGTCCACCGGCTGGCCACCTGCCTGAGCACTCACCCGCGATTTACCGCCACACTGACCCCGCAATACATCGACCTGCTGGCCCGCTCGGCCCCTTTGCACGACATCGGCAAGGTCGGCATTCCCGACCACATCCTGCTCAAGCCGGGCAAGCTCGACGGGGCCGAATGGGAAGTCATGAAAACCCACTCGGCCCTGGGCGCAGCCGCCATCGAACAGGCCGAGCAAGATGTGCGCGAAGCACTGCCGTTTCTCTCGCTGGCCAAGGAAATTGCGCGCAGCCACCATGAGCACTGGGACGGTTCCGGCTACCCCGACGGCCTGACCGGCGAGGCGATTCCGGTCTCGGCACGACTGATGGCACTGGCCGACGTCTTCGACGCGCTGGTCCATGCCCGAAGCTACAAACCCGCCATGCCCACCGACGACGCCCGCGACATCATCCTGGCCGGCCGCGGCAGCCACTTCGACCCGGCCGTGGTGGACGCCTTCGAGGCCAACTACACCACCTTCGTCGACATCGCCGAGCGCTACAATGACGCCCCATAAACCCTCCGCGCCCGCACTGGACCTGCCGCCAGCGGATGACACACCGTCCCCGCCGCTCGCCGAACAGCAACGCGGGCGCGTGCTGCGCATCGCGCTGATCTACGCGCTGGTCGCCGGCCTGTGGATCGTCTTTTCTGACCGGATCGTCGAACATCTGCTGAGCGATCCCGCCCATCTGGCGATGGCGAACACCCTCAAGGGGCTCGCCTTTGTCGTCGTCACCACCGTGCTGCTGTACGCCCTCGTCAGCCGGCTCATCCGTCAGATCACGCAATCCGCCCAGACCGCCTACGCCGCACAAGCCGAAGGTCTGCAGGCGCTGAGCCTGCTTGACGCCGTGGTCACGGGGTCAAAAGACGCCATTTTTGCCAAGGACCTGGACGGCCGCTACCTGCTGTTCAACCGCGAAGCCGAGCGGCTCACCGGCGCTGAGGCCGAGACGATCATCGGCCAGAACGACTGCGCTGTGTTTGACCCCGAAGCGGCGGCTCAGGTCATGGCCAATGACCGCCATGTGATGGCGTCCAACGCCGTCGTCACGTTCGAGGAGCACCTTGGCACGACCGACGGCGACCTGGTGTTCATGGCCACCAAAGGTCCCCTGCATGACGCCGACGGCCGGGTCATTGGCCTGTTTGGCGTCTCGCGTGACATCACGCCACTGCACCGCGCGGAAAAGACCCTGGCCACCCAGAATCAGACACTCGAACTGGTGGCCACCGGCGCCCCCCTGGCCGACACCCTGGACGCCCTCGCCCGCGCCATCGAAGCGCAGGGCAGCGGCATGCTGGTATCCATCCTGCTCCTCGACGCGGCGCAGGGCCGCCTGTTCAATGGTGCCTCGCCCAATCTGCCGCCCGACTACGTCGCCGCCACTGACGGCGCCCCGATCGGCGACAGTGCCGGCTCCTGCGGCACAGCGGCCTTTCGCGGCACGCAAGTCATTGTCGAAGACATCGCCACCGACCCCCTGTGGGCCAACTACGCAGGCTTGGCGGCCCAGTATGGGCTGGGCGCATGCTGGTCAACACCGATTCTCGCGCCAGACAACACCGTCCTGGGCACCTTTGCGGTGTACTACACCCAGCCGACCGCGCCCTCGCGCTGGCATCTTGAGCTGATCGACCATGCCACCCATGTGGCGGCCATCGCCATTGCCCGCAACCGCGAAGAATCCGAGATCCGCAAGCTGTCGCTGGCGGTCGCGCAAAGTCCGGAGAGCATCGTCATCACCGATCTGGAGGCCAATATCGAGTATGTGAACGAGGCCTTTACCCAGATCAGCGGCTACACCGCCAAAGAAGTGCTCGGCCAGAATCCGCGCATCCTGCACTCCGGAAAAACCCCGCCCGAGGTGCATCGCGAGATGTGGGCAACGCTCGACCGCGGCGAGGTCTGGCGGGGCCAGCTATACAACAAGCGCAAGGATGGCAGCGAGTACACCGAATTCGCCATCATCAGCCCGATCCGCCAACCCGACGGCCGCATCACCCACTATCTGGCGGTCAAGGAAGACATCACCGAAAAGAAGCGCGTCGCCGACGAACTGACCCGCCATCGCCACCACCTCGAAGAGCTGGTCGAAGCGCGCACCGCCCAACTGGTCGAGGCGCAGCTCGAAGCCGAGTCGGCCAACCGAGCGAAGAGCGCCTTCCTGGCCAACATGAGCCATGAAATCCGCACACCGATGAACGCCATCGTCGGCCTGTCGCACCTGCTCAGCCGCGACCACCCCACCCCGAAACAGGCCGAGCGACTGGCCAAGGTCGAAATCTCGGCCCGCCATCTGCTCACCTTGCTCAACGACATTCTCGACCTCTCCAAGATCGAGGCCGGCAAGTTGCAGCTGGAGCAGCTCGACTTCTCCATCGACACCGTCCTCGACCAGGTCCACTCCCTGATCGCGACCCAGGCGCAGGACAAGTCGCTGGCCATCGAGGTTGACGGTATCGGTCACCCCCTGTGGGTGCGCGGCGACCCCACCCGCTTGCGCCAGGCCTTGCTCAACTACGCCGGCAATGCCGTCAAGTTCACCGAAGCGGGCGTAATCACACTGCGCGCGCGGCTAGAGGGCGAGACCCCCACGCACCTGAACCTTCGCTTTGAAGTCAGCGACACCGGCATCGGCATCACGCCGGAGGCCCGTCGGCAATTGTTCAATGCCTTCGAGCAAGCCGACGCCTCGACCACCCGCAAATACGGGGGCTCCGGCCTCGGCCTGGCGATTACCCGCCGTCTGGCTGAATTGATGGATGGCCGCGTCGGCGTGGACAGCACCCCCGGCCTCGGCAGCACCTTCTGGATCACCGTGCGCCTGCCGCGCGGCCAGGCGCGATGCCGCCCGGCGCCCCAGCCCAGTCCGCCCGCGCCCGTAACCCACGACAGCCCGCAAAACCTGCGCCTGCTGCTGGCCGAAGACAGCGAGATCAATCGCGAAGTCGCCCTCGCCCTGCTCGACGCTCAGGGCTGGCATGTCGACAGCGCCGAGAATGGCGATGTCGCGGTGCGCATGGCCCGCGCCCAGCCCTACGCATTGATCCTCATGGATGTGCAGATGCCGGTCATGGACGGACTCGACGCCACGCGCGCCATCCGCGCCCTGCCGGGCTACGCCGCCACCCCGATCCTGGCCATGACCGCCAACGTGTTTTCGCAGGATCAGGCGGCCTGCCGCGCCGCCGGCATGAATGACTTCATCCCCAAACCGGTCGAACCCGCCCAGCTTTACGAAATGCTGGCCCGCTGGCTGCCGGTCGATGTCGACACGGCTCCGCCAGCACCGGCGAACCCACCGGCGATCGCCGCCGACCCCGAGGCGGCCGCGCGCCTGCTGGCCGAACTGCGCCCGCTACTGGTAGCCAGCGACATGCGCGCCAACGCCTTGCTGCAATCCAACGCGGCGCTGATCAAGGCCTGCTTTGGCCCGGCCGGCCAAGGCCTCGTCTCGCAAGTGAACCGCTTCAACTACCCCGAGGCTGTCACGGCGCTCGACGCACTGCGATCAACACCCGACACACCCTAGGAGCCTGTCGGACTTAAGGCTGATCTGCTGCGCCGGTGGGAGAGCGGTCCATATCCGGCCGATTTTTCGTTGTATAGCACCACCATGCGCCTCAAAACCGACCGAATCTGACCTCACTCTCCCACGCGGCTCACGACGATCACTCAAGTCCGACAGCCTTCTAGCGCGTCCCGATCCCGATATTGATGCCGATGCCCACCCCGGAGCCACTTCCGCCGCCGATCCCGAACCCGCCAAAAAACCGGCCGTCGCGCGGATACTCGTAAGTGGTCGAGGTGCGCAGCACCACCTCGTCGCGAAAATGCACATTGAAATAGGTGGCCGTGCCGGGGTTGCCGATATTGCTGATATTCCAGTCATACACCGTCTCACCCGACAGCGAAAAATGCTCGACGCTGCGCTGCGGCCCGAGTTGGTCGATCACCTGCACCACCGTCATGCCCGGCCGGATGCGGGCCAGGCGGTCGGCGGCGAGGCCATCCCAGGTCTCGATCACCTGACCGGTCGCATCGAACTTCACCTGCACAAACGTGGTGCCGAAGGGCTGGGTGGCGTATTGCCACAACTCACCCCCACCGGGCTGCACGATGATCCGGGTCGGCGCGCCATGCTCGGAGCGCACCTGCACCGCCGACTGCCCCGGCGCGATCGGCGGCCGCGTCGCGCAGGCCGACACACCCAACACCAGCAACACCGCCAGCCACATTTTCATGATCAGCGCCCCTTGTACTCGATGTCTCGGCCCGTGCGCACGACCTGGCCCTTGGGATTGAAATAAACGTTGAAGAAGACCGGCTCGGCCCCGTTGCTATTGTCGATCAGCCAGTCCCAGACCGTCTCGTTCTTGAGTTGAAAGTACTGCGTCTTGGCCGGCTTGCCGAGCAGGCGGCGCACCTGATCCTGATTCAAGCCGGGCTGGATGCGGGCGAACTGCGCTTCGGTCAGCACCTGCTCGACCTTCTGCACGATATTGCGGCCATCGACCGTGATCAGATAGCAGGTGGTGCCCTGCGGCTGCTGGGTGTACTCCCAGGTCACCGACCCATCCTCGTTGCGCCACTCGATCCCCGGCGGGCCGAGCTTGTCGCGCACCTCGAAGCCGGTCGACACGCCGGGCTTGAGGTCGTCGATGACGAACTGATCACACGCGCTGAGGCCGAACAGGCTCAGCACACCACACAGCAGGGACAGCAACTTCTTCATGAGGCCTCCGTCGAAAATGGGCGGATCCGTGCGCCGCACGGCCCCCGGCGCTAGAATGGCGGGGGTTTGACGCAGCGTTTTCGCGATGTCGGCGGGATGCGCGAGCAGTTTGTTTCGCACCACACCGGCCAGCGTTAGTCCCATTTTGACACTCGATAGCTTCCAGGAGAGCTAGCAAAATGCAAAAAACAGTACTCGCACTGGCCCTGTTCGGCCTCGGCCTCGGTGTTGCCCATGCTGACGCCGTCAAAATCGGCCACGCCGGCCCGCTGACCGGCCCGATCGCCCACATTGGCAAGGACGGCGAGAACGGCGCCCGTCTGGCGGTTGAAGACGCCAACGCCGCCGGCGTCATGATTGCCGGCAAGAAGGTCACCTTCGAGCTGATGGGCGAAGACGACCAGGCCGACCCGCGCATGGCCACCACCGCCGCCCAGCGTCTGGCCGATGCCGAAGTCGTCGGCGTGGTCGGTCACGTCACCTCCGGCGCCTCGATCCCCGCCTCGCGCGTGTATGAGCAGGCCGGCATTCCGGTCATCACGCCCTCGGCCACGAACCCCAAACTGACCCGCCAGGGCTACAAGGTCACCTTCCGCGTCATCGCCAACGACCTGCAGCAGGGCGCCGCGATGGCCCAGTACGCCGCCGAATCGCTCAAGCTCAAGAAAGTCGCGATCATCGACGACCGCACCGCTTACGGCCAGGGTCTGGCCGATGCCTTCTCTGACGCGCTCAAAGGCTACGGCGTACAAGTGGTGGGCCGCGAATTCACCAACGACAAGGCCACCGACTTCATGGCCATCCTCACCAAGATCAAGGGCCAGCAGCCGGACGCGATCTTCTACGGCGGCATGGACGCCCAGGCGGCCCCGATGCTGCGCCAGATGCGCCAGCTCGGCTACACCGGCAAGTTCCTCGGCGGTGACGGCGTGTGCACCGGCGAAATGCTCAAGCTCGGCGGCGAAGCGCTGAAGGAAGACACCTTCTGCTCGCAAGCCGGCATCCCGATGGAGAAAATGCCCAAGGGCGCCGACTTCAAGGCGCGCTTCAAGAAGCGCTTCAACACCGACGTGCAGCTCTACGCGCCCTACAGCTACGACGCCGCCATGGCGATGATCGAAGCCATGAAGGTGGCCGGCTCGACCGCACCGGCCAAGTACCTGCCGGCGCTGCAGAGCATTTCGTATGAAGGCGTGACCGGCCAGATCGCCTTCGACAAGTTCGGCGACATCAAGTCGGGCGGCACCACGCTGTTCCAGTTCAAGGACGGCAAGTGGGCCACCCTGAACTGATTCACGCTCAGTGACCCAAAAGGCCCGCCACCGCGATGGCGGGCTTTTTTCGTCAAGGCATTTCACGCCCGATCCATGACACAACTCTTCTTTTTCCTTGCCGGCCTGATCGCCCTCACCGTCGGCGCCGACGTGCTGGTGCGGGGCGCCTCGCGCCTGGCGCTGTCCTTTGGCCTGTCGCCGCTGGTGGTCGGCCTGACCATCGTCGCCTTCGGCACCAGCGCGCCCGAGATCGCGGTGGCCATCGACGCCGCCATCGCCGGCCAGTCGGCGCTGACCATCGGCAATGTGGTCGGCAGCAACATCTGCAACCTGTTATTGATTCTCGGCATCGGCGCGCTGGTCACGCCGCTGTCGATTGCCGGGCAAGTCATCCGCCAGGAGGTGCCGGTCATGATCGGCGCCTCGGCGCTGGTCGTCGGCCTCGCCGCCAATGGCCAGATCGGCCAGGCCGAAGGCGGCTTGCTGCTCGCGCTGCTGATCGCCTATCTGATTTTTCTGGTGCGCCAGTCGCGCCGCGCCTCGCAGGCCGAACAGACCCATTTTGGCGATCTGGCCGCGCCGGGCGCCGATGGCCACTGGAGCCTGGATCTGCTCAAGGTCGCCGCCGGCCTCGGTTTGCTGGTGCTCGGCGCCGACTGGCTGGTCAACGCTGCGGTGTTCTTCGCCCGCTGGCTGGGCGTGGATGATCTGGTCATCGGCCTCACCGTGGTCGCCATCGGCACTTCGCTGCCCGAGATCGCCACCTCGGTCATGGCCGCGATCCGCGGCGAGCGCGACATGGCCATCGGCAACGCCGTGGGCAGCAATGTGTTCAATCTGCTCGGCTGCCTCGGTCTGGCCGGTCTGATTTCGCCCACCGGCCTGCCGGTGCCCGCCGCGGCCATCGACTTTGACCTGTGGGTCATGCTGGCCGTCGCGGTCGCCTGCCTGCCGGTGTTTCTCGTGCGCCGCGAGATCGCCCGCTGGGAAGGCGGCGTATTCATCGCCTACTACATTGCCTACGTGATCTACCTGGTGCTCGATGCCACCGGCAGCGGTGCGCTCAAGACCTTCACCATCGCCATGCTGGGCTTTGCCCTGCCGCTCTCGGTCATCACCCTGATTGCCGTGAGCCTCCGCCAACGGCGTCGGGGCAAGCCCCGCTGATCGCCAGCGGCCGATACGCCTCGCATCGGGCGTGCGCATCCCGCCGGGTGTAAAGCCATCCGTCACACCGCCATCGCGCACTCCGCCGAGACCCGCGCCAAACGGTCGTCGAAGGCCCGCCGGCGGCCGCGCCAATCCGTCGCAACAAGTCAAAAAGTGTCGGAATTTTTTACACTGCATGACCGTGACCTATGCCATCGGCAGCCATGATCGCTTATGTAACAATAGTTTGCACAGGGCGGTACATGTCTTGCTTCACCTCTCCATATTATTGACCTGCGTCAATTTGGCCGACGCACCTCCGTCAGCCAATCCTCAAGAACACTGCACTCGAACGCCCCTGATACCGGCACTCAACAGCCAGACAGGGACCGCGGCAAGAACCGATGGCCCGATGCGCATGTTCACGGCCCCCACCGGCACTGCCTCAGCAATTCACTTCGCGGCGGGCTGAACGCCAAGTCCTGTCTCACCGGCGATGCGCCAGCATCCCCGCCCCCGCGATGCACCAACCGGGAGAAGTACCGTGAGTCAAGGGGCCCTGACCTATCTGCGTCGTCAATATCTTTGCGTATTGCGCCGCTGCGCCTTCCTGAATGCCTTTTCGAGCTGGCTGCTGCTCGCGGCCCCGATGGCCATGGCGGGACAACCCGGCATCGTCACCGACGGGCGCACCGCGACCACGCTGACGCAGGCCGGGGCGGTCACCGACATCACCACGGCGACGGTCAGAGGCAACAACGCCTTCAACTCCTTCTCGCGCTTCAACATCGGCTCGGGGCAAACGGTCAATCTGCACCTGCCGCAGCAAACCGCCAACCTGCTCAATCTGGTGCGCAACGAACGCAGCCAGATCGACGGGGTGATGAACGCCTACAAAGACGGGCGCATCGGCGGCAACGTGTTCTTCTTCAACCCGCACGGCATGGTCGTGGGCGCGCAAGGGCAGATCAACGTGGGCAGCCTCACCGTGGCCACGCCGACACCGGCCTATATGGAGCGGCTGATCGGCCCGGGCGGGGCGATTGACGACGCAGCGGTCGATCAGGCCTTGCGTGGCGAGATCCCGCTGTCCGAATCCGGCCTGATCACGGTCAAGGGTTCGGTCAAGGCGGCGCGTGCGGTGCAGTTGGCCGCCGCTAACGTCAGCATCGTCGGCGGCGCCCGCATCGAAGCCGGCGCGGCAGCGCATGCCGGCTTTGGCGCACTGGTCAATATCGACGGCCTCGAAGCCGGCGCGCAGATGCTGCAGGACGGCGACACCGTGCGCATCGTCGCGGCCGATGCCGTGAACATCGCCGGTCTGGTCTCGGCCGATGGCGCGGCGGGCGAAGCCGCCGGCCGGGTGCGTATCGACGCCGGCGGCGACATCACCGTGGCCGACGGCGGCCGGGTGTCGGCCGATGGCCATGGCGCCAATTCGGACGGCGGCAAGATCCGCGTGTGGGCCGAGGGCACGGCCACGCTGGCCACCCAGGGCGAATTGTCGGCCCGCGGCGGCGAGATCTCCGGCGACGGCGGCCACATCGAATTCTCGGCTACCGACACTGTCCGCCTCGAAGGCGGCGCGCTCAAAGCCAATGCCACCAACGGCAAGCGCGGTTCGGTGCTGATCGACCCCAACAACATCGAAGCAGTCACCGCCAACACCTACACCGACGGTGTCGACTTCACCCTGATCGCCAACGACACGATCACCGTCGAAAACAACATCACCATCTCCACCCGCGACATCGCCAACCCCACCACCGGCAACCACGCCACCGACGCCTCGCAAGGCGACTCGGGCGACCTCACGCTGCGCGCCTCGAATGTCGAGCTCAAAGCCGGCAGCCGTCTGCTCGCCCATGCCACACCGGGCCACACCGGCGGCGACGTCACGGTCGAAGGCCGCACGCTCGATGCCATCGGCGCCAACCGCGATGTGAACGCCAGCGTGTCGCTGACCGAAGCCACCGTCACCGGCAAGGACATCACCATCCGCTCGTCCGCCGAGACCTCGCTGGTGCAGGAGCTGCTCGAAAACAACCCGGCGCTGAGCGTGGCCGACGCCCAGCGCCAGATCGACCAGGAGCTGGACGACCCGATCGACGGCATCGGCGGCGCCTTCCTCAGCGTCACCACCAAAGCCACCGCCACCACCACGGTGCTGGGCAGCAAAGTCACCGGCAGCGGCAAGGTGAGCATCAGCAGCCACGCCGGCGCCCGCTCGGGCTTCGAGAAAATCGCTACCGCCACCACCACCATCGGCGACAGCGGCGCCATCAAGAGCGAGATCCGTGGCAACACGATCGACATCACCTCGACCGCCACCACGTCGCTGTCCTACAAAATCCTCGGCACGGTCACCAAGTTGCTCGACCAGAGCTGGCTGCCCGACCCCGACGGCCCGCTGATCACCGCACTCGATGACAACCTCTTCGACTTCAATTCCGTCCCGCTGGTGGCGCTGTCCACCGCCAAGGCCACCACGCTGATCGACGGCGCGTCGTTGATCATCGGCACCGACACGGTCACCATCGGCGCCGACGCCGACTCGGCCGCCAAGCCCACCTTCAGCAGCCCCTTCCTGTTCTCGGCGGCGTGGGGTGAATCCACCGCCGAGGCCCGCGCCCGCGTGGTCGGCACCGCCAACATCACCGCCACCAGCGCACTGACGGTGCAGGCCCACACCAACACCGAGATCGACGTGACCGCCACGGTCAATTCGATCAACAAGCCGGTCGACGCCACTTTTGTGCGCGCCAACACGAACATCACCACAATCGCCGAAGTCGGCGACACCACCACGACCACCGGCGGCTCGATCAGCGTCGACGCGCAGACCGAGGCCGAAATCAACGCCGCCGCCGACGCCAAGAACACCGGCGGCAGCGGCGTCGGCCTGTCGCTGGCCATCAGCGAGACCACCTCGACCACCACCGCCACCCTGGGCGGCACGGCCGAAGCCACCACCGGCGACGTCAGCGTCACCGCCAATGCCGACATCGAAGAGGGCAACTCGGCCAACGCGGCGACGCTGGGCAACCCGTCGTCAATCTCGGCCAAGATCACCAACTTCAAGGCCGGCATCCAGCGCAATGTGGTGGGCGGCATTCTCAAGGCCACCGGCAAGATCAACCCGACCACCGCCGACCGCCTCACCAGCTTCCTCTTCCCGGGCATCAAGGAAGGCAAGTTCAACGCCGCCGGTGCGGTGGCGTGGACCACCGGCAACAACACCGCCACCGCCTCGATCGCGCCGCTGGCCGACGTGAAAGCCGCGGGCGGCATCTCGGTCACCGCCAAGGTCACCGACGACCCGAGCTCCAGCGCCGGCGCCAAGACCAGCTCCACCGGCTCGGCCGTGGGCGGCTCGGTGGCCTATGGCAGCTTTGTGAACACCGCCAATGCCTTCATCGGCAAGGGCGCCACGGTCGACGCCAAGGGCGCGCTGCTGGTCGACGCGCAAACCCATGTGCCCTACCCCTGGCAGATCGACTGGGAAGATCCGGACGAGATCCTGAACTTCCTGCAAGGTGGCGTGCTGGACATGTTCCTCACCACCTACTCGATCAACTCAGCCAAGGGCAAGAGCGGCATCGGCCTGGCCGTGGGCGTGAACCTGTTCGACCTCGACAACAACGCCACCGCCTATATTGACGAAGGCGCGCAGATCAACACCCGCTACACCGCCATCCCCGGCCTGGCCACGCAGTCGGTCAAGGTCAGCGCCAAGAACGACATCAGCCTCACCGGCGCGGTCGGCATCCTGTCCAAGAAATTCCTCGGCACCAGCGGCGGCAAGGCGGCCCTCGGCGGCTCCGCCGGGCTGATCAGCATCGACACCAACGCCAGCGCCACCATCCGCGGCAACGCCAAAGTGAACAGCGCCAACGCGGTCGACGTGGACGCCACCAACATCCAGCGCGTGGTCACCGTCACCGAGGCCGGCGGCAGCTCCGACGCGGTCGGTGTGGAAGGCGCGGTGTCGATCAACACCCTCACCAACACGTCCACGGCCGCCATCGACGACGACGCCACGGTGGCCGCCGGCGACGACATCACCGTCAATGCCAAGGGCGATCTGGAGAACATCTCGGTGGCCGGCGGCGTAGTCGCCACCAAGGGCCAGGTCGGCATCGGCTTCTCGGTGTCGGTGAACACCATCGTCTCCGACGTGGCCGCCTATATCGGCAACTTCGACCCGCTCGGCCTCGACCTCGTGCCGGCGCTGGGCAACATCAGCACCACCGGCAAGGTGAATCTGGTCGCCGTGTCGGAAGTCTCGCAAGGCGCCTACTCGGTCGCCGGCGCGCTCGCCACCGACAGCAAGGCCCAGACCGACATGCCCGCCGGCGCCAGCGATACGCAGGACGGCGGCGGCAGCGGCACGGCGAGCAAGTCCGGCAAGGGCAAGTTCGGCGTGGCCGTGTCAGCCGATGTGTCGATCAACGACGTGACGGCTGACACCAAGGCCTATGTGTCCGATGGCGCCACCATCTCGGCCGCCACCGCGCTCGACCTCGACGCCACCAACACCCTCGCCCTGTCGGCCCTCTCGGGCGCGGTCACCATCTCCACCCAGCAAAGCGGCAACGCGCTGGCCGGCTCCTACGCGCAGAACTCGCTCGCCGGCACCACCGCCGCCTATGCCGACGACGCCACGCTCACGCTGACCGGCCCGCTCACCGCCGACGCCAAGACCACCGGCACCATCGAAACGCTCTCCGCCTCGATCGCCGGCACCAAGGGCAAGGTCGGCGTGGCCGGCTCGGTGTCGATCAACGACATCGACAACAGCACCAAGACTTACCTCAGCAATGTGCTGCTCACCGGCGTGAGCACGGTCGGCCTCACCGCGCTGGACGACTCGACCATCCGCGCCATCGCCGGCGCCATCGCCTTTGGCGGCAAGGCCGGCATCGGCCTGTCCTTCAGCTGGAACCAGCTCGACAACGACACCGAGAGCTGGATCGCCAACAGCGATGTGGACGCCACCGGGCTGGTTTCGGTCGCCGCCACCACCGACAACAGCATCGACACCATCTCGGCCGCCATCGGCGCCAGCAAGGGCCCCATGGCCGGCGCGGCGGCCGTGACCATCAACACCATCGACAACAGCACCAAGACCTGGATCGCCGGCACCCGCGGCGGCGACGGCGTCGACAGCGCCGCCAACATCGCGCTGCTCTCGACCGACAGCTCGCGCATCTTCGGCCTGGCCGGCGCGCTCGGTGCCACCACCGGTTCGGCCGGCGTGGGCGTGACCTTCGCCTGGAACGATGTCGACAACATCGTCGACGCCCGCCTCAAGAACAACGCCAACGCCGAATCGACGGCCGGCGACATCACCGTCAAGGCCGATTCGAGCACCCACATCGAGGGCATCTCCGCCGCCGGCGGGGTGTCCGGCAAAGCCGGCGTCGCCGGTGCGGCCACGGTGGTGCAAGCCAAGAACACCGTCAAAGCCAGCATCGACGCCGGCTCGACGGCGATCGCCGACGGCAACGTGCATGTCGGCGCCTCGGATGATGTCGACCTCTTCAGCCTGGCCGGCAACGTGGCCGGCGGCGGCAAGGCCGGCATCGGCGCCTCGGCCTCGGTGCTGATCACCAACAACACCGTTGAAGCACGCATCGACGGCAGCGCCACCGGTCGCGGCAAGCGGGGCGCCATCGATGTGCCCACTGGCGACAAGAACAGCGCCGGCACGCTGCTGACCGAATCCACCCGCGGCGTGGCCGTCACCGCCACCTCGCATGAAGACATCGAAACCATTGCCGCCGGCGGCTCGGGCGGCGGCAGCGCCGGCGTGGCGGGCTCGGCCACCGTCACCGACCTGACCGAAACCACCACCGCCGCCATCGGCAGCGGCGCCACCATCAACCCGCTCGACGACGGCAGCAGCACGCAGGACGTGACCGTGCGCGCCTCCGACGAAACCACCCTGCTCGGCGTCGCCGGCGCGGTGGCCTTCGGCGGCAGCGGCGGCGTGGGCGCCGGCGCCGACGTCGGCCTGATCGGCAAGACCACCACCGCCAGCGTGGCCGGCAACGTCAAAACCAACGACACCGTCACCGTCGAGGCGCGCAGCGAAGAGGACATCACCTCGGTCGCCGCCTCGCTGTCGGTCGGCGGCTCGGCCGGCATCGCCGGCTCGGCCTCGGTGTATGTGGTCGACGTCACCACCAAGAGCGAAATCGCCGACGGCGCCACGGTGCACAGCGACGGCAACGTGATCGTCTCGGCCGATGACGACAACGAAATCGACATGATCGCCGGCAACGGCGCCTTCGGCGGCAGCGCGGGCGTGGGTGCTTCGGCCGCGGTGGCGATCATCAACAAGACCGTCACCGCCCGCGTGGGCACCGGCGCCACCGTCGACGCGCTCGGCAAGGCCACCGGCGTCACCGTGGCCGACGGCAGCTTCGACACCACCTACACCGCCAACGGCACCGACGAGGGCGAAATCAGCGCCCCCGCCGCCAGTAACCCCGACGGCAGCGACAGCCAGGCCCTCACCGGCCAGCGCACCGGCATCCGTGGCACCGCCACCGGCTTCCAGGGCCTGGCGGTGACCGCCACCAACCAGGACGACATCGAAACCATCTCGGCCACCGGCTCGGCCGCGGGCAGCGCCGCCATCACCCTGGCCGGCGATGTGAACGTCATCACCACGAACACCACCGCCGACATCGCCGACAACGCGCAGATCAACCAGAACACCGGCACCGGCGCCGCCGCCGGCCAGTCGGTGCTCGTCGCGGCGGGTAACGACCACTACCAGATGGGCATCGCCGGCTCCGCCTCGGGCGCCGGCGCGGTCGGCATCGGCGCCGCCGCCGACGTGCTGGTGGCCAAGCACACCACCACCGCCAAAGTGGGCGACTCGGCCGACGTGCGTGCCCGCAAGGACGTGTCGGTGATCGCCAGCGCGCAAGAAGAAATCCTCTCCATCGCCGCCGGTCTGGGCGTGGGCGGCACGGTCGGCGTGGCTGGCTCCACCTCGGTGCTGTCGATGACCAACGTCACCAGCGCCACCACCGGCACGGGTTCGGTGGTCGATGCCGACGGCAATGTGCGCATTGTCGCCACCGATCACACCGAAACCGACGTGGTCGACGGCACCCTCGCGGTCGGCCTCGGCGCGGCTGGCGTGGGCGGCGCGGTCGGCGTGACGCGTATCGAAAAAGACACCACCGCCGGCGTCGGCGTGGGCGCCACGGTCAATGCCCGCGGCAACAACACCGCCAGCATGCAGGCGCTATCGGGCAACGACCTCACCGACCGCGATGCCATCACCGGCCTGATGGTCGAAGCCAACTCCAGCGAAGACCTGTTCTCGGTCGCGGCCAGCGGCGCGGGCGGCTTCTACGCCGGCGTGTCGGGCGCGGTCACCGTCACCAGTGTGGATTCGGACACCACCGCCGTCATCGGCAACGGCGCGCTGATCAACCAGGGCGTAACCAACGGCAGCGCGACGCAGGATGTGAACGTCAGCGCCAAGAACCACGCCAGGCTCGACGCCTACACCGGCTCGCTGGCAGGCGGCGCCGTCGGCGCGGCCGGCGGCGTGGATGTGGGCACGATCAAGAACGACACCACCGCCCTGATCGACAACAACGCGCAGGTCTCGGCCAAGCGCGATGTGGATGTGAACGCGCTCACCGACGCCGACATTGACTCGATCACGGTCAGCGCCGCGGGCGGCATCGGCGCGATCGCCGGCGGCATCTCGGTGTATAGCGTGGGCAGCGGCCTCGACGCCGAAGGGCGCAAGAAGCTCAAGTCCGACAGCGGCGACTTTGGTGATGTAAACAGCTACGCCGACGACCAGGCCAGCGACGGCAGCATCAACAGCCTGCTCGCCGGCTCGGACGATGCGCGGATTCGCAACGCCGGCACGCAATCGCAGACGGCGCGCGCCGGGGTCAGCATTTCGGGCGATCTGGCCGGCGCCAACACGGCCGGCACCACCGCCACCATCGGCGACGCCAACATCACCACCGGCGGCGCCATCGACATCGACGCGCGTCAGGACATCGACGTCAAAGTGCTGGCCGGCGGTGCGTCGGTGGGCGGCGTGGGTCTGGGCGTCGGCGTCGGCGTCGTGGCGGTCAATGCCGGCACGGCGGCCGATGTGGCTGCACTGGCCACACTCAACAGCGGCGGTGCCATTTCGGTAGGCGCCCACACCAAAACCGTCAGCGACCTGACCGGCTTTGCCGGCAGCTACGGCGGCCTCGCCGCCGACGCGGCGGTCGCCATCGTCACCGACAACAGCACCACCCGCGCCGCCATCGGCGACGGCGTGCAGATTGTCGACGCCACCGGCGTCAGCGTCTCGGCCAGCGACGACCGCACCGCCGAGAGCGAAGCGGTCGGCGTCAGCGTGTCCGGCGGCGCGGCCGTCGGCGCCTCGGTGGCCACCGCCACGCTGGGCGGCTCGACCACCGCCAGCGCAGGCGACAACCTGCTAGCCGGCCAGTCGGTGAACACGGTTGATAGCCTGACCGTGACCGCCGATTCGAGTACCACCGCCAAAGCCGAATCGATTGCCGGCAAGGCGGGCATCGGTCTGGCGGCCAGCGGCTCGGTGGCCACCGCCAAGACGACTCCAACCGTCAGCGCCATGATCGGCGACAACAGCCGCATCAAGGTCAGCGGTACCACCAACGTCAACGCGACCGGCCGCAGCAGCGCCGACGCCGACGCCATCGGCGTCAATGTGGCCGGCGGTGTGGGTATTGGCGCCTCGATCGCCACCGCCACCAGCGCACCGGACATCGACGCCGCCATCGGCGCGGGTGCGCGCATCACCGCCAATCAAGTGCGCATCGCCGCCACCCAGGCCATCCTCGGCAGCGGCACCTCGGCCTACGCGCTGGGCGCAGCGGGCGGCCTGCTCGCCGGGGTGAATGCCACCTACGCCGAGAGCAACAACAACGGCAAGGTCGACGCCAAGCTCGGCGACAACAGCGAGCTCGTGGTGGCCAGCAACGTCAATGTGGACGCCACCAACAACACCCGCCAGCGTACCGACGTGACCGGCGTGTCGATCGGCGGCGTGCTCGCCGCAGGTGCGACCATCGGCCATGCCAATTCGGACACCGAGACCCACGCCAGCCTCGGCAACGGCGTACAGGTCGCCAGTCTGGGCGGCCTGACCGGCCTGATCAGCGTCACCGCCGTCGGCACCGACGACAACATTGCCACCGCCGTCTCCGGCAGCGGCGGCCTGATCTCGGGCTCGGCCGCCAGTGTGGGCACCTTCAGCGAGAGCGACACCTCGGCACGCGTGGGCAGCGGTGACGCGACACACAGCCTCAACGCGAGCACCGTCACGCTCACCGCCGACCACACCACCCAGTTCAACGGCAAGGTGGACAGCGTGTCGGCCTCGGCGGTCGGCGCCAGCGGTTCGAAGGCCCGCCACACGGTGAAAAGCACGGTGGAGGCCACGGTGGCCGACAACGGCCGCATCAATGCCAACCATGTCGACATCGACGCCAACAACCGCGCCCACAAGTTCTGGTGGGGCGCCAGTTCAGTGGCGGCAGACGCAGCCACCAACGCCGACTCCGCTGCCTGGAACATCAAATCCGGCTCGGGCGGCGCGCTCAACGCCGCCGCCGGCAGCAGCCGCAGCACGGTCACGCTCACCACCGTCGCGCGCATCGGCCAGAACGCACAAGTGCATGGGCTGATGCCCGCACTGGGCGAAGGCAGCTTCAGCATGGATGCCTTCAACGACGTCATCGGGCACGACAAGTCCAAGCTCGACTCGGGCGGTCTGGTCGCTGTCGCGGCAACCGAAACCCACTTCACGGCCACCGGCAATGCCACGGCCGAATTCGGCGCCGGCGCCCAGGTAACCAGCGACACCGGCGACATCACCGCCGGCACGCGCTCGCGGGTCGATCTCGACACGCGCTCGTCGTCCGACACCTACGGTCTGGCCGGCGCGCCGATGGGCGAGGCCTGGTCGACCTGGACCGGCAACAACACCGCCATCGTCAGGTCCGGCGCACGGCTGCTGGCCGATCAGGGCGGCGTGCATCTGGGCGGCGGTCAGGCCAGCGACGGCACCCGCACGGATATCGAGGCCGACTCCGATGTGCGTCTGTGGAACAAGACCGCCTTCCCGATCAACTCCGATCCGGATGCGCGCACCACCGTGACCAGCAACGCCTCGGTGCAGCTGCTGGGCACCGCCGCCATCGAAACGGCCGGCGACATCACCTTGGCCGCCGACAAGGGCAAGATCGACGCCCACCATGTCGGTATCGGAAAGGACATCTACCGCGAAGCAGCCTCCGGCATCGTCAGCGGCATCAGCAATGCCTTTGGCGGCGACGACGTGTCCTTCGACATCGAAGGCGGCGAAACCGTGGTCGGCGGCAGCTCGACTGCGCAGATCGAGGGCTCCGCGCTGGCCGGTATCCACCGCTTCGAGTCGCTGACCCTCGAATACGAGCTGGTCGACGCGAGCGGAAACGTGGTGGCCTCGCCGGTCACCGGCACCGATGGTCGCGTGCTGTGGCGCCTCAAGGTCAGCAAGACCGACGGGGTGAACTACACCATCGATCCGGCCGTTGGCCTGGCCGCCAACATCCAGAAGCGCATCGACAAGCTGCGTAGCCTGATGGAGCAGTACTCGGGCGACCCGGTGGCCGTGGGCGCCTACGAGTCGGAGATCAAGTTCCTGCAGTTCAAGCTGGTCGAACTCGGCCTGGCCAGCGGCGACCCCAACGGCACCAACTTCAACACGGGCAACTGGAACAACCCCAGCCCGAAAGAAGTGAAACTCGAAGAGATCGCGCAGAAAGAAGCGCAGATCGACAGCCTCGGCAATGACATCGTATCGACCACCGACGGGGCCACCACCACCACCGACGGCGCACTGACCGCGCAGACCACACTGACCACCGACGCCGGCACGGTCGTGCTGCGCGCCGACAGCATCAACGGCAACAACGCCACCATCCAGACCAACCTCGCCGGCATGGGTAATTTCAACGCCGCCGACGGTGATTACCTGAACCTGATTGGCCAGCAGGGTACGGCGGCCAGCTTGCGCAGCGACATCAATACCTTGCAGGGCCAGCTCAGCGCCGACCGCACTTCGCTGGCCACCAGCAATGCCAACATCGACACCTTGCTGGGCAATATCGCCAGCCGCCAGAGCCAGATCGACACGCTGCTTGCCACCAACGGCGCGCAGTCGCAGATCGACGCCCTGCGCGCGCTCAACGACACCGACCGCAGCGCCGCCACCAGCGAACTGGGCACCGCCAACAGCCTGCTGGCCGGCATCGCCACCAAGAGCACCCTGCTCGACCAGAAGGCTGGCTCGCTGAACAGCACCTACACCACCATCAACAGCCTGCAGAGCACCCTGCGCAGCCGCTTTGCCAATGGCAGCGCCGACAGTAGCCGGGTCGCTGCCGTCACCAACCTGCAAAGCAGCAACACCAGCCTGCGCGGCGACGTGAGCACCCTGGCCGGCAGCATCAACGGCGCCGATGCAACCGTGGCCGGCGCCAGCACGACGGTGGCCGGAAACCTCACGACGGTGCAGGGCTATGAAACCGATCTGGGCACGGCACAGACCGACCTGGTGGCGCTCGAAGCGCAACTGCCCGGCCTGTCCGATGTGCCCGCCAACGGCCCGATTGCCGACTTCATGCATGTTGACGACATCACCGTGCGGCTGGGCAACATCGACGTGACCGCCGACAACCTGACGGGCACCGGCGCGCTGCGCGCACCGGGCGACGCGAAGATCAGCATCGTCAACAACACGCCCGACTTCCTCGTGCTGGGCAAACTCACCGTCGATAGCGACAGCGGCGGCGAGATCCGTCAGAACGGCTTCCTCATCAACGACAACAACGAGATCCGCCGCATCAACCTCAACAACCAGGCACCGAGCCTGACGCTGCAGACCAAGCACAACAATGGCGCCGGCCTGCCGCAGATCGAGGTGATCAGCAACTACGACCCGAACAGCGCCAAGAACGCCAATCTGCCCGCCCCCTCGCCCGACATCCAGCTCTCGGACGACGTGAGCAACCCGCTCGGTCTGGTGCGCGTGTATAGCCAGGCCGGCAGCATCTACGTCGATGGCGACATCCGCGCCGCGCAGGTCGACGTGCAGGCCGACAACGGCGACTTCGTGCAGAGCTTTGTCGACGGCTTCTACCACTCCTCGGGCGATCCGGCCGCCAACGTGCAGGGCGGCCAGACGAGCACGCCGGCCGGCAAGGGCATCGTGGCCAATGGCAGCGTGTTCATCAGCGCGCGCTACCTGAACATCAACGGCCTGGTCCAGAGCGGCATCGAAACCTGGAACATCACCCTGCCGACCACCCCGGTGCTCACCGGCCCGGCCAGCCTGTACGGCCTCAACCAGAGCGCGCTCGACACCCTGGTGGAGAACTGGAAGAACAGCACCGGCCCGCAATACTCCACGCTGGCCGCAGCGGGCGGCGCGGTGGTGTTCAACGCCGCGCTGAACCGCATCGAAGCCAACGCCAGCTATGCCCACACCGACATGGGCACCAGCGGCTGGGCGCAGCGCACCAGCAGCTTCGGCGGCCTCTACCCGCTGATTTCCGACTACGGCAACATCGGCGCCAGCTACGACCCGAGCGTGACCGGCGGGCGCTTCGTGCTCGACGGCGAAGCGGTCAAGGGCGGCTACATCCAGCTCTACGGCCAGATCCTCAACACCGCAGGCAGCGCCTCGCGCCTGAAGGTGCTCGATGGCTTCGGCCAGATCGTGGTCACCAACCCGACCGACCGCGCGGTGGTGGTCAACAACCTGAGCACCGGCACCGATGCCGACGGCAGCGGTCGTGGCGTCCGCGGGGTGATCGACATCACCGACATCCAGCGGGTGAACACCACCAACGGCACCAGCGATGCCATCCACACCGTCATCACCCGCGAGAACAACACGGTCATGCTCGACCAGACCGGCCGCTGGGAAGGCAGCGTGTTCAACCCCAACTACCGCTTCACCGGGGCCGACACCACCGCCGCCGACGGCCGCAACACCACCTACGACCCGCAAACCGGCCTGCGCTACGTGTGGACCACCGCCACGGACAAGTCGACCAACACCTACTGGCAGTTCTCGGGCACGCAGTTCCTGGGCATCTCGGCGCTGCGCACCCGCCCCTCCGGCACGGTCGAATCCAAGCGTGGCCCCTACACCACCGGCACCCGCCGGCTGGACGACGGCACCTACCTGCTGCGCGACACCAGCCTCACCGGCACACCGCTGAAGACCACCTCCGACACCCGGACCACCTCCGACCACTGGACCAAGACCAAGGAGTGGACCGACTGCAACTGGTGGACGGTCTGCATCGCGCAGGACTACCACTCCAAGTGGACCCAGAGCACCGGCACGCAGACCATCACCACCTTCTCGCTCAAGGCGGACTACCCGATCAACGTCGAGTTCTCGGGTCAGGATACGGGCCTGGTGGCCATCAACTCGAAGAGCGACGTCACCCTTAACGGGCTGATCAACAACCGCTTCGGCGACACCACCATCACGGCCGGCGTCAATCCGGGCGTGGGCGTCACCAGCAACCCGGCGCTGGTCAAGGCCGGGCAGTCCATCCTGCAGGGCAGCGAAGACGCACTGGTCACCGGCCAGACGCTCAACTTTGCGGCGTCCTACAGCGTGGGCACCACCGGCAGCAACGCCAACCCGGTCAATATCGACCTCAACGGCGGCACGCTCAACGCGGCGGTGGCCAGTGGCAACCTGGCCTTGCGCCAGGCCAATGGCGATCTGTCGATCGGCATCGTCAGCGCCGGTGGCGCGGCCAACGCCGGCCTCGGCCAAGTGCTGATCGCCGCCGACGGCCACCTGAGCATGGCTGGCCCGTTGTCCAGCGTCACCGGCAACCAGATCGAGCTGGTCTCCGAGAACGGCAGCATCGGCAGCGCCACCGACCCGTTCCGCATCAAGGCCGGCTTCACCAGCAACCTGGCCGAACGTCGCTTCTACGGCGTGACCGCCGCCGCCCGCGAGAGCATCTTCCTCGACAGCGAAAGCTGGATCGGCAACCTCGGAGCCGATTTGCTGGTCTCCAGCATCACCTCGACCACCGGCGACGTGCAGGTGCGCACGCCGGGCCGCATCATTGACAACAACCCCTTCGAAACCCGCGACGAGCGCACCTACGCGCAACTGCTCACCTTGTGGGAAGAGTTGTCCCTGCTCGAAAACACCACCAAGAACGCCGAGAAGCAGCAAGCGGCCATCGCCGCCTTCGAGGCCGGTGCCAGCCAGGAATACCGCATCTACTGGCAGATCCGGAACCAGCAGGCCGACCCGAGCAGCTTCGACGCCAACCACACGGTGGCGCTGAGTACCGCGCAGGAAACGGCCATGCGCGACAGCCTGGCCCAGCAAGGCAAAACGCAGACCGAGATCGACACCCTGGTGCGCGACTACAGCAAGAACAAGACCGACGAGTACCGCGCCCTGCACGAGAAGCTGTACGCCACGCCGGTCTACGAGAACCTCATCCCGGTGGGCTATCAGGACGGCTTTGCCTACGCCGCCACGCAGACCGAACGCGACGCCCAACTCAAGGGCTCGTCGTGGAGCGAGCACGAGCTGGGCATCGCCTTCTCGCCGGGTCTGCTCAAGGAGACCACCGACACCAACCCGGTGCTCAAGGACCCGAACGTGGCTGGCACCAGCGTCACGCTTTTGGCCGACCAGGGCATTGGCGAGACCGGCCTGACCCGCATGATCGACCTCAGCCTGAATCCGGGCCTCATCTCGGATGACGACAAGGTCGCCCTGGCCGCTGCCGAGCGCAACGACCTGAGCATCAATGGCGGCATCGCCAGCGTCACCCAGCGCAAGCCGGTGGTCGTTGGTGGCAACGGTCTGCTCACGGTCACCGACCGCGCCGGCAACGCCGTGGCCGGCGATGTCTTCCTCGCCTCCGAAACCTCGGTCAATGTGGGCGCTATTCTCTCCACCGGAGAGACCCGCCTCAAGGCCGCCGGCAGCATCATGCATGGCGCCGGCGCCGGCCTGCCGTCCTTCGTGGCCAGCAGCCTGATCCTCGAATCGGCCAAGGGCGACATCGGCTCCGCCACCCAGCCGGTGCTGGTGCAACTGGGCGACAACGATCCGCTGATCGCCCGCGCCGACGGCGACATCTTCATCACGCAGCTCGGCAACGATCTGGCGGTCGACACCCTGTTCTCACGCGCCGGCATCTGGCTGACCGCGCCGGGGTCCATCGTCGATGCCTTCAACACCGACGACACCAACATCCGTTCGCAAACGCTGAACCTGCTCGCCGGCGGCAGCCTCGGCAGCGCCAGCAACTTCCTCGACATCGGCCTCGGACCGCGGCTTGAGAGCGACACCGACGACACCGGCTACCTCACCGCCAACGCCGGCACCGGCGCCTTCCTGCGCAGCCCGAGCCTGCCGCTGATCCTCCATCAGGTGGACGCCGGCACCGAGATCCGCGTGATCGGCGGGACCGACGTGGTCGTCGAAGGCGCAGTCACCGCGCCGGTGAGTGTCGATATCGCCGCCGGCGACGACGTGCGCTTCGATGGCGGCCAGATCGCCACCGACACGGTCGCAATCTCCGCCGGCAGCGACGGCACGGGCAACGTGGCAGGCAGCAGCACCGCCGGCCCCGACATTGTCGCCACCACCTCGGCCTTCATCACCGCGCCGCAGGGCATCGGCACCGGCGCCCCGGTCGAAGTGCGCACCCCGCAACTCGACCTGCAGGCCGACACCATGGACGTGGTCGCCACCCCGCTGACCCCGGCCCAGCCGCTGATGATCAACGCCAGCGGCGTGGGCGGCAGCATGGCCAGCGACGTCACGCTCAATCTGGCCAGCGGCAGCTCGGTGACGATCGGCACGCTGTTTGCCAACACCAGCCAGACCACCGCCACCACCCCGCTGTTCACCGTCACCGACGGCCAGCTGGGCGACTACGCCGCCTTCTACACGCCGGCCTTCGCGATACGGGTCGATCACCAGAACCGCGCCTTCCAGCCCGGCTTCGATGTGCGCGCCTTTACGCTCAGCGGCTTGTACGACATGGTGGTCACGCCCGAGTCGGCGCTGATCGGCGCCTTCATCATCACCAAGAATCCGCGTAAGGTGGTGTTCAGCAACCCGGGCGGCGTGGCCGACCTGCGCAGCCGCGGCCAGCTCAACGCGCTGGATCATCAAACCAAGAACGACAAGAGCAACCGCGTAGCCGCCGGCGCCGCCGAAAACTACGCCACCGCCGCCGGTGGCCTGGTGTTCGTCGATCCGGATCTGTTCGAATGCGGCAAGCCCGGCGAGCCGAACGCGTGCGAAGACCTTTGAGGATGGGGAGACAATCAATGCAGGGAACGATCACGCGGCAAGCCGCAGGACTGGGGCTGATGATGGCCACCTCGCTGGTGATGGCGCAAACCCCCGGCACGGCCGAATCGCCGGGCGCCATCCAGCAGCAACAGCAACAGGAAATCGACCGGCGACTGCGTGACGAACGCATCCAGCAACGCCCCGTGGCGCCCGAAATCTCGGTGCCGCAAGGCGGCCCGGCCGCGCCAGCCAGCACCGCCAAAACCATCCGCGTCGAGCAGATCCTCATCGACCGCTCCGAGATCCTGACCCAGGGCCAGATCGACGCCATCGTCAAGCCGCTCGAAGGGCAGACGGTCAGCCTCGCCGACCTGCAGCAAGCCATCGACGCCCTCAACGCGCTCTACACCGCCGCCGGCCAGGCCACCGCACGCGCCATCTTGCCGCCGCAAACCGTCAAGGACGGTCAGGTGCGCTTCCGCCTGGTCGAAGCCAAAGTGGGCGATGTGCGTGTCAATGGCGCCGAGGCCATCGACCCGGCCTTCATCACCGATCGCGTCGCGCTCGAAGCCGACCAGCTGCTCTCGGTGCCGGTGCTCGAATCCGCGCTGGTGCGCTTCAACCGCCTGCACAGCACCCAGCTGCGCGCCGGTGTGGTGGCTGGCAGCAAGTTCGGCACCACTGACGTCGAGATCACCGCCGTCGAGCCGCCACGCACCAAGTTCTCGGTGTTCTTCGACAACGCCGGGCGCGACACCGTGGGCCAAACCCGCGGCGGCTTCAACGCCCGCTTCGCCAACCTCGCCGGCCGCAGCGACACCCTGCAGTTCCTCGCCACCCGCACCGAGGGCTCCGAAAACTACGCGCTGTCCTATTCGTTACCGCTCGACTGGCACGACCTGCGCCTCGACCTCTCGGCCAGCAAAGGCAACATCAGCATCGTCGACGGCCCCTTCGAACCGCTCGACATCACCGGCAGCTCCAGCGACTTCACCGCCGGCCTCACCTACCCGCTCATCGTCACGCTCGAAGACATGTGGTCGGTCTACGGCCGCCTCTCGGCCCGCGAATCGTCCAGCGCCTTCGGCGGCCTGGAGCAGGAAAAACTCAACCTGCGCGTGTTCACCGCCGGCATCTCCGGCGAGCATCAAAGCGACGACACCGCCTGGTATGTCGACCACTCACTCGCCTCCGGCATCACCGCCCTCGGCGGCGACCAGGGCTTCCTCTACTACCGCGGCAGCGCCACCCGCTTCGACCGCCTCTCCGAACGCTTCCAGCTTCTGCTGCGCGGCGGCCTGCAACTGTCGGACACCCGCTTCCTGCCCGCCAGCGAACTGTTCCAGATCGGCGGCGCCTACACCGTGCGCGGCTTCTCCGAAGGCCTGCTCTCAGGCCGCAACGGCTACTTCGTCTCCGCTGAACTCCGCATCGGCCGCACCCTCGAGGAATACCAGGCCGCCGACCCCGACGGCCCCACGCTGCACGGCATCGTCTTCATCGACCACGGTGGGGCGCTGCCTTACCGGCCGGGCAACCTCAAGGAAAGCACGCATGACGACTACCTGACCAGTGTTGGCTTTGGCGTGTTGTTCGACTTTTCCGAAAAAGTGACTGGGCGCATCGTCATTGGTCAGCCGCTGCGGGGGAATCCGGCGGAGCTGCATGACAAGCGGCCGCGGGCGCATGTGTCTTTGAATATTGCGTTGAACTAAAGCGGCGGCGCGGGCGCCGTGCCTGAGCCTTCTGCCAACGCTACGGTGAGACTCAACCGGTTGTCGCGGTGCGACGGGACGTTGGCCGGGTCTCGCCCCGGCGAGCGACCTACTTTCTTGCTCGTGCAAGAAAGCTAGGCAAAGAAGCACGGCCCACTTTCGCGCCCCTTCGGGGTCCCCGCCCTCCGGACACGCCGGGCGGGGTGCTTCGCAAACTCGCCCTGCGGGCTCAAACAGCGAAGCCCCTCTTTCCGCCCGCCGCATCCTCCGGTTGGCGCGGCAGAGGGCGGGTCGATCGTGCCCCAAGAGACTGGCAGAGCCTCGATTCTTCAGGCATATTCTTTTTTGTCGTGGCTACCGCTACGACGATAGTGATTGACTCTGATCGGTTGAGCACCCGCTTGATCCGAGTCGATCTGACACGCTCGAACGTTGGGTTTAAAACCCTGCCCCCGGAGTCCCATGACCTCGGAATGCCATCTACGCGAACAGAATTGAGATCTGATCCCACTCCTTTTCACGGCGTTTCAATCTATGCGATTTCCAGACTGGACTCACTTGCCAAACAATTGACTGAGATTTTATCCATGCATCTTTCTGTTCAGAATCGCGCTAAATCCCGTGTCCTGTTAATTCCATTAACATTATGTGCAGTATTTACATCAGCTTGTACGTCATTCAATCCCGCAGAGGACCCAAAAATCACTGCTGAAGCACAAAAGAAGAAGACTGAACTACTGGAAAGTGTCTCGACCTCTTGGATTCAACGGCGCTCAAGAGAATATGGGGAGTGGCAATCGTCAAATTCTGACAATGAAAACCAATTGAAATCGATCATTGATAAAGCTCCCGAACAAGCAACAAAGAAAGACAGATCGATCGATGCCAACGATAGGGTGACCTTTTTCTATTTATCAACAACTGAAATCTGGGATAAACATTTCGCGCCAAAAATGGTTGCAATACCTAGTGGCGAGTTCTCTATTGGCGGGCGAGACAAGAAAGCAGATAGCAATGAAAAGCCACTAAAGAGAATTGCAATAAAAAAGCCGTTCTTAGTTTCAAAGAATCCAATTACTCTTGGAGAATTTGCCTATTTCGTAAAGAAAACCGGATACAAATCAGACTCTGGCATCAAAGGTTGCCTGTTCAACAGCATATTCTGGCAACTGGGCTCAGAACACGGATGGGCTTTCCCAGGCTATGAGCAGTCGTTTGACCACCCAGTTGTTTGCATCAACAAGCATGATGCTCTTGCGTACGCTGATTGGCTCCGCAAGGTAACAAATAAAAATTATCGCCTATTAACTGAAGCTGAGTACGAGTGGGCTGCAAGTGGGGGGAAAGATGGCGCTTACCACTGGGGTGACACGTACGAAGAGGGAAAAGGAAATTGTTCCGTTCGTGGCACGGAAGGAGTGAAACCTGTAGGCTCCTATGAATCAAATTCATTTGGGCTCTTCGACATGGCTGGAGGCCCAACGACTTATGTTCAAGACTGTTTTTTGGATAATTACGAAGCACTACCCGCTGACGGGAGCGCAGTCAAACAGGGGAAACCTGCCGGCGGGCTAGTAGACAAACTGGCTGAAACGTATAAACCCGACGAATGCTTGAGCTCAGTCCGCGGTGGCAGCTGGTGGGTTGTTGGTCTCTTCCAAAATACTTACCACGGATGTGAAAACTCTCTCCGCATATCAAAACGAAGTTTTGGAAACATTAACAGTAGGCAGTTTAACCGTGGCTTGCGGCTGGCTCGAGACATTCCATAACCCAACATGTCGCGTTTGACGGGAAAGACAGCCCGCGTAGGGCGGAAAAGCGAAGCGCCTTCCGCCGCATGGTGTAACCGAATGACGCACACAATGTCACCGCACACACAATGAATCTCGACGCCATATTGGGTGTTATCAATCTGCTGCTGTACTGGCGAGTCGCCGTGTGCCTCGTCGTCAGCAGCGTCACCGCTTTTCTTCTGGTTCAGGCGTTCCCCTGGCTCTCCGGCCTTCAGGGGATCGCCTTCGCAGCACTCGGGATGCTCGCTGGCATCGTGTGGGAGGAGACGGCACATCCGTCGTCCACCTCCGCTGTCGATGCACCGCCAACCAGCACTGTCGTCGCGGTTCTTTCCGCCGCCATTTTTGGCGCCGTGTGGGGCGGAATGAGTTCTACGTCGTTCCAGTCGGCGCTTGCTGGCGCCGTGGTTCTAATCGGTGGCGTCTGGGGGTGGTTTCGGTTTGCGGTCGCTTCGCGAGGCTGGCTCACTCGGGAGCAAGGCATCATCTGCATCCTTGTTAGTGCAACTGCTTATCCTTTCGCAGCCCTCATGGCGCACAGGATGTAGGGTGCAATAACCATCGAAGGTCAAGTCTTGAAATCCACCAATCAACGCCACAACCCAACGCTGCTCGGAATGGCGTATGGATCATGCCTGATTTTTATCCAGCTCATTCTTTTTCGTTACGTCAGCACAGAACCTGTGTTTCACGAAACCATGCTTGCTGTGAAGTCGTTCTGCCAGCCTTCACTATACAAACAGATTTCACTGATCTCGAACAACCCAGATCTTGTGTTGATGTCACCGACCGCTATTCTTAGCGCGCTGTTTTTTTCAATGCTGTTTTCCTTTGTTAAAACAGATTGGAAAAATAGCAATCGCATACTTTCAACGACAACCACCAACACCCATAAATTCAAGCCATATATTCTACTTGTCAATGGGACAGTTTTTGTCGGAACTACAATCTTTCTGCTGTTTTATATAAATGCAGACTTTGTCAATGCCTACCGATTTAGCAAAGCCGGGATTGCCGCAAACGCAATGGCGAACTCATTGATTGGGTTATGGTTCCATAGCTCCATTTTCTTTATTGGCTTATTCATTGGCTGCGTCGCGATCAGCTCAGCTCTTGTATTCTTGCTTTCAACACTCAGGAGAAATCACGGCGTCGGCACTTAGTGTCGTTTCACCCCGAGGGTCGCGTCGTGTTTGGTCCCAGCCCATCGGGCTCGGGGGTCAGCTCTTAAAATCCAGCGCTTTGGTGCCATGCTCACGGCGACAAAGTTTCCGTCTTGACCGTGCAACAACCGACCAGCACAGTCGAACGCAACCGCATCCGGAGATCTGATCATGACCCTGCTCATCCTTGGCCTGCTGCTGTTTCTCGGCGTGCACTCGGTATCCATCGTCAACGCGCCGTGGCGCGACCGGATGCACGCCCGCTTCGGTGAGGCGGGGTGGAAGGGGGTGTACTCGCTGGTGTCGCTGGCGGGCTTTGTGCTCATCATTTATGGCTATGGCGCCGCGCGGATGGAGCCGGTGGTGCTCTACGCGCCGCCGATGGGCTTGCGGCACCTTGCGCTGCTGCTGCTCGTGCCGGTGTTTCCGCTGTTTCTCGCCACCTATCTGCCCGGCCGCATTCAGCGCATTGCGCGGCATCCGACGCTCGGGAATAGGGGATAGACCACGGTTTAGGGGCGAAAAAAACGTGGTCTGTGCCCTATTCCCCGAAGTCGCGGTATTCAAGAATTTGCCTGAAGAACCGATTTCCAACTTGTGGCTTCAATGCCGTTGGTCGAAACGACCCAATGTCCATTGAGTGCAGTCTCAGGTCGTACGCGTACGTTTTGCACAAGGAGGGTGATCATGAACGCGCGATTGTCGGAGAACCAAGAATACCTTCGCGACTTAGAAAAGAAAGCACGTAGGGGCGATGACCAAGCCATTGCAATCATTGCAGAGCACGCGGAAACGCCGGGGGCACTCCAAGCGGAAGCAATTTTTCACCTCGCGCTTATGCACGACGAGACAGGTGAGCCTTCGCCGTTTGACGTGGACCGGGTGGCTGCAAAAGGGCTATATCAGGTCGCCGCCGAGATGGGGCACTCGATGGCTGGGTACTTTCTTGGCAACATGTTGGACTACGGCGAGGGTGGCGAGCGCAACCCTGAACAAGCACGCCGCTGGTACGGATTCGCGGCAGCCGAGGGGATTCGGGACGCGCAGATGCACTATGCACGGATGCTCGAAATGGGACGGGGTGGCCACCGTGACCTTGAGGAGGCCGCGCAATGGTATGAAAAGGCCGTGATGCAGGGAGATGAGTTGGCTGCAATGAACCTCGGCTTGCTACATCTAAACGGCCAGCTAAACAGCTCGAACGAAGAAGTCGCAGTTCGGCTATTTAGATTCGCTGCTGATTCTCTACTTGCTAGCGCACATATTCAGCTCGGCGAGCTTCACTGGGAAGGAAGAATTCTCGAAGAGAATCATCAGTATGCCCTGCTTCACTTTTGCATTGCGGTGGAATTGGAACCTGAGGAGCCATGGCGTTCGGAAGCATTAAAACGGCAGCAAAAGTTCTTTGCAGCCTTGGATGATACGGCTCGGCAGGAATTCACCGAGACGGCTCGCAAGTATGTTGCCGAAACGCATTGCGATTCCAGAGGTAGTTTGTCCCGACAAACACTCAACTGATTGCACCAAGGCCACAAACACTTGGTTTTGTCTAATTTTTTGCGCACGGAAGTAGACGATGGCTCTAACACAGATGCAATTGATTCAGTCCCTTGGCGAAGCCATGGCGTGGTTTGAACGCGAGCTTCAATGGGGTGTTGCCCCAACCGAATTGAGACACTTGGTGGGTCGAATCGGGGAGCTTTATGTTGCAATGACGACAAATGGGCAACTAGCCAATCGGGTGAATCAGCCGGGATATGATGTCGTGAGTGAAAAGGGTGAGAGAATCTCCGTGAAGACGACCGCTCGGCAGGCGATTCGAGGGCAGGTCCTTTTTCGGGAGACAACGCTTGCCGAGGTCGATCGAATCATTGTTCTGCGCGTAAATACGGAGGACATGCAAGTTGAAACGCTTCTTGATGAGCTGGCTACTTCGTTGGTGCCGCGTCTGCAGCTTGGTCAAGACGGCATGCGTCGTTTGCAACTTGCGGCATTGGCGCAAGGAGCGCCTAAACACTCCGATCTCCGTTCGGTCCGCGAAGTCACTTATCAAGGCACAACTCTACGTGAACTAGAGAACGGAACCATTCAGGCCGAGCGGAATGGCGGGCTGGTCACGCCCGTCAAACCCGTGCTTCGCGAGTTGGCGCCGCGGCTCAATGTATCAGTCGTAAGCGCAACTGGCATAACGTTGAACACAAGACAGTTGGGCTCGTTGATTATCAGGGCGATAGTTGCGGAACAAGGAGAGCCCGACGATGCATGTGAGGCACAGGAGGAACTGACGGAGCAGGATTGTTTCCGAGAGGATGAACAAGGTGTCGATGACTGTTTTGTTCGAGACGAAGCCGAATTCGAAGAGTTTCTTGTCCAGCAAATGGAGTCAGGAACGATTCGAATCTTCCGCTCTGGTGATATTCAGACCCCGACGCATCCCTTCTTGCGAGAAATCGCCGACCGATTGAACGTGCCGGTCTGCAGCGCTGCGGGTGCACGATTGAACACCCGGGTCCTCGGTGTACGAGTCCTGCGCGCGATTCATGCCCATTCGGTATCAGAAATCACCGGTAACAGGTCTTAAGATTCAACATCTAGGGATGGACTGAAGTAATCACCGACTCAGCGTTCTTCCGCAGAACCAGCAGTGCGATATCGAACTCGCCGGAGCTTGAGGGGCAAGTCTTGAAATCCAAAATTTCATTGCCCTGCTCTTGGCGACAAAGGTTCTGTCTTGACCGAGCAACAATCGACCGGCACAGTCGAACGCAACCGCTTCCGGAGACTCACCCATGACCCTGCTCATCCTTGGCCTGCTGCTGTTTCTCGGCGCGCACTCGGTATCCATCTTCAACGCGCCCTGGCGCGACCGGATGCACGCCCGCCTCGGTGAGGCGGGGTGGAAGGGGCTGTACTCGCTGGTGTCGCTGGCGGGCTTTGTGCTCATCATTTATGGCTATGGCGCCGCGCGGATGGAGCCGGTGGTGCTTTACACGCCGCCGATGGGCTTGCGGCACCTTGCGCTGCTGTTGCTCGTGCCGGTATTTCCGCTGTTTCTCGCCACCTATCTGCCCGGCCGCATTCAGCGCGTTGCGCGGCATCCGACGCTCGTGGCGACCAAGCTGTGGGCGCTGGCGCATCTGTTGGCCAATGGCATGCTGGCGGATGTGTTGCTGTTCGGGGGGTTTCTCATCTGGGCGGTGGCCGACCGGATTTCACTCAAGCGCCGCGCCCCGCGTGCGTTGCCGGCGCTGCCGGCGGGCAAGGCCAATGATGTGATTGCGATTGTGGGCGGGTTGGCGCTCTACGTCGCCTTCGTCTTTGGCCTGCATGGTTGGTTGATTGGGGTGGCGCTGATTCCGGGGTGATCGGCCGCGCGGCTTTCGGCGGCCGGTTTTGAGATACACCATTTGGCCGCATCACGGAGCGATGGTGGGTGGCAAGCCACCCACCCTACGGCACCGCGCGGGCGATGGCGGAGCCGAGCCCGCGTGGCCCTCCCCTTCTGTAGCGCCGAACGGAGGCCGGGGACGGCGGGAATTGTCGTGTCGCTTGTTTGAGCCCGCAGGGCGAGTTTGCGACACGACCCGCCGGGCGCGGGCGTAGAGAGGGGACCGGCGAAGCCGGCGGTACAGCGGGGGCGTTTTCTAGGTAACTTCTTTGTCGCGACAAAGAAGTTACTCGCCCGCCGGGGCGAGACCCGGCCAACGATAACAAGTCGAAAGCACCAAAACCGAAAGCCAACCCCGCTGGCAATCAACATCCCGCCTGTGCCAGCATGCTCCTGTCGCGCCCCGGATCGCCGATCCGCCAACGCCACCCCATAAAAACGACAGGACGCCGCCCCCATGCCCCAGCCCCTCGACTACTACTTCGTCCTCAACTCCCCGTGGAGCTACCTCGCCACCCGCCAGCTCGGCGGCATTGTCGAGCGCACGGGGGCCGAGCTGCGGCTCAAGCCGGTACAGCTACCGACCTTGTTCGCCGCCACCGGCAGTCAGCTCTTGCGTGACCGCCCGCCGGCGCGCCAGGCGTATCGACTGCAGGAACTGGCGCGCTGGAGCCGATGGCTGGGCGTGCCAATGCACATACAACCGGCGCACTTCCCGGTCGATGAAAGCCTCGCGATCGGCACGGTGCTCGCTGCCGTCGATGCCGGATTCAACGCGCTGCCCCTCACCGTGGCCCTCGGCAAAGCGCTATGGACCGACAACCGCAACCTCGCTGACGACACCGTGGTGCGCCACGCGCTTGTCGCCACGCTGCTGCCGCCCGAGCTATTGGACAAGGCAGGCGCGCCGGGTCACGCCGACACGCTGGCGGCCAATACCGAAGACGCGATCCGCGCCAACGTGTTTGGCGTGCCGACTTGTGTGGTGGGCACGGAAGTGTTCTGGGGGCAGGACCGGCTCGATTTTGTGGAAAGAGCGCTGGGCGCTGAGCCGGATTGACCGGGCGGCCTTCGGCCGGCGTCGGTGCGGCGTCCGGGCGTTGCGGAATCAATCCAGGGAACGCAAGCCGTCGAGCGTCACCGCAAAACGCTGCAAGCGCGATGCGCCGTCGCGGGTTGTTTTCAAGGTGAAGACAACCGGGCCGATGTCCGCTTCGTCTCGCGGCGACTGTCCCCACTCGACGAACTGCCAGTCGTCGGCGGGCGGTGTGGCGAAGAGCGCTTGCCGCGGGTATTCACCCGATTCCGACACCGCAATCTGCATCGTGACTTCGGGGCAGCGCGGGCCATCGCATTCCCCCACGGCCTGAAGCCGGAACAGGCGCACAAAGAGCGGCGCCATGGGCGAGGGGCTTTGTGCGACAAGCTCTGCGTTATTGGCAAACTGCACCAGCGACGGTGCATGGACGCAGGCCGTCACGGTGAGTGCCAACAGCACGGCCAGCAGTCGTTTGCGCATCATGTCTGTGACGAAATATGAAGGTGGTTCACATGGCGAATGCGCAAATCGGGTCGTTGCTCGACCAGCGCGCCGCGCTTGCGAATATTGATGAACGGGCCAAAGCACTCTGCCACATCGGCATGCGCCGCAACCGCCTGCTGAAACACCTGAACCGCCGCCCCGTTGCTCACATCGTCGATCCGTTTGCCATCGAGCCGGTTAATGTCCAGCGCCTGCCCATGGTAGTGGAAACTGCGCGGCGAATGGACGCCGCCGGTGGTGCTGTTGATATTGATCGACAGGTTCGTCGTCTTGACCACGGTCTCGATCATCTGCGCGAGGACAGACGACACGGGCAGATCCGGCGACGGGGCCAAGGGATCGTCGTTGATCAGGGTGATCAGCCCGTTCAGCGTGTTGATGTGACGTCGCATCTTGCAAACTCAATCCAGTTGCGCGAGGGCCAAACCATAAACGACGCTGGCATAGATTGAAAGCCTGTACGCCCGCCATGACTGCCGGCTAGCGCCCTTGCAGCGGCGCGGCCGAAGAAGGTCCAGTCGGCGCTGTGACTGCAGCCGTGGGAGTTGCGGTCGGCGCGGGAGGCGGTCACGACCAGGGTGTTGGGCTCGGCCAGCGGCGACACGGAGGTGTTGTGGGGGCAGGACCGGCTGGATTTTGTGGAGCGGGCGCTGATGGCGAAGGACGACTGATGCAAGCCGAGCGACGGCGGATCAGAGGCTCGCGGTTCCGCCCGGCCTCGCCGCACCGCCGCACTAGAAACACCGACAGATCTCGGCTTTGACCACGTGACCGCGATAGCCCACAACCGGTGGCGTGTACTCGGAAACCTTGCCGCGAACCGCACATTGGCCGGCACAAGCCGTCGCGCCGCCAACGCGATACGCGCCGACGATCGCCGCGATCAGTCCCGCCAGCAGAAACCCGAAGCCAATTTTCACTACCGTTTTCTTCACGACCACCTCACTCGCACCGTGGATAGCGCGCTACCGAGCGGCGACGCGCGAAGCCGGCAGAACAGTCTCCGCCATCTGCCCTTGCCCCATGGCGTTCACCTGCAAGCGTCGTTCGATGGCCGTCAGCACCGGCGCGACGGCCTCGCCCAGGGCGATCTGCGGTTCGGACGGGTCGTAGCCTTCGGCTGCTTCACGCACGGCAACAGCCGCGCTGGCCTGGGTGAAGGCGGTGTCGAACGCGTAGGTGTCGCGCAGGGCTTCGTTGAACAGGGCACGGCCGAAGAAGGTCCAGTCGGCGCTGTGGCTGCAGCCGTGGGAGTTGCGGTCGGCGCGGGAGGCGGTCATGACCAGCGTGTTGGGATCGGCCAGCGCCGGCACGAAGCCGCCGGAGTAGCAGGCAGAGACGATGAGCGCGCGGTAGCGGATGCCGGCGGCGTCGAGCTGGTGGCGGAGCACCTCGGGCGTGAGTTCATCAAAACGATAGGGCCACAGGCTGAGGTCGAAGCGGTGTTCTTCCGATCCGTGCGAGGTGAGGAAAACCACCAGCACGTCTTCGTCGGCGTTCATGCGCTGGCCAAACACCTTGAGGCTGCGCGCCAGCGCGGTGACGCTGGCAATCGGCAAGGTGTTGACGGTGGCGGGGTTGTTGACCAGCACCAGGCTGCGGCCCTCGGCGTCGAAACGCTCGCGGAAGAGCGTATCGACGGCGCGCACTTCACGCAGGAACACGTCCTGATTGGCATGGCCGCCGACCGACAGCACGAACAGTTCGGGCACGCCGAGGCGGCCGGGCGCGATGGCAGCGAGGGCGTCGTCGAGCAGCGCCGGTTGGGTATAGAGGATGGCTTCGTGGGTGACCGCGGCGTAGCGGGCCTGCGCGGCGTCGCTCTCGGCGGCGGCCGCGGTTTCGTCGTAGTGCGGAATCCACAGACTGCTGTTGTCCTTGAACAGCCACTGCGGTGCGATGAGCAGGCCGAGCACGGCCAGCACGGCGCCCATGCGTTGCTCGGGCAGGAGCTGCTGCGCCCGCGCCAAAGCGACGATGGAGGCGATGACGAGCCAGGCGACAAAACCCCAGTAGAGGTAGGCGCTTGCCATCGCGAACCCCTCGCCGAGCAGCGGGAAGCCGAGAATGGCGGCGTACTGAATACATGTGCCGACGATGCCCACCGCGACCAACGCTACGGCGCCGGGCAGCATCTTGCGGTCGTCATCGGCGGCGCGAGCCGAGGCCCAGGCGGTGAGCAGCAGCAGCGGCACCCAGAACATCGCCGATGCCATGCCGTAGCGGTTGAACTCGCTGTCGGTGCCGACCAGCAACCAGTTGCCGAAGGCGATGAGGAGCAGATCGAACAGCAGCAGCCAGACCAGTTGCGCCGGCGACACTTTGAGCCGGGCGGTGGCCTTGGCGCGCACCAGCAGGAGGCCCACACCCGCGGCGAGATTGCTGAACAGATCACGCCAGGGGCGGGCCTGATCGGCGGCGTCCGGCTCGGGCGGCGGGACCGCGCCGATGGTGACATGGTGACCGCTGAGCGTTTCGAGGCGGGCCAACCAGGCGTCGGCGTCTGGTTCAACACACGCGAGCGGCACGGTCAGCACATCGCAGGTGTTCAGATGAATCAGCAGCAAATCGCCAATGCGCTCGAGCGCGGCGACACTCGGCCACTGCAGGCGCGTGGTGGCGCCGGCATGCACGACCACCAGCGCCTCGTCGGCCAGCGTGAGTTGAAACTCGCCCGGCTGTTGGGCCGACACCCGCCGCAGCACTTTGCCCTGGGCGCGCTGCATGAGGACGATAAACACCAGCACCACCACTACGAGCGGGAGCCATTGACCGCCGGGCAGCGCCTTCATCTCCGCGCCAAAGAAACCCACCAGCGCACCAATCACCATCCACAGCGCCAACATGGCGACAATGCTGCGCCAGGGGGCACCGCCCACACGCTGCACCCGCTGGGTGACCGCGCGCACGCCGACCATGCGTTGTTCCACGGTCGTGCTGACGGCCAGGGTATGAGCAAGCGTGTCGGAGTCGGTCATAAGACGAATAGAGTCGGGGTTGAAGCCGAAGTATACCGTTGGAATGAGATCTAAGACGCCCCGGCGACGACAGGCGGTACACGGAACTTGGCATTCAAATAGCACTCAAAGGCGCCACGATTCTCTCTAGCGCGCGCTCCTCATGCTTGCTCAACTCGGTCTGTTCGTTCTTGGCCTCATCGCCCTCATTGCCGGCGCCGAAGCACTTGTGCGGGGCGCCTCGCGCATGGCGCTGTCGTGGGGCATCTCGCCGCTGGTGATCGGCCTGACGGTGGTGGCCTTTGGCACCAGCGCGCCAGAAGTGGCGGTGTCGGTGGGGGCGGCGCTGGACGGCAACCCGGATCTGGCCATCGGCAACGTGCTGGGCAGCAACATCGCCAATATTCTGCTGATTCTGGGCATCTCGGCGCTGATCGTGCCGCTGGCGGTATCGGAGCAGATCATCCGCCAGGAGGTGCCGATCCTGATCGGTGTGTCGGCGCTGCTGGTGGGCCTGTCCTCCGACGGCACGCTGAGCCGTTTTGAAGCCGGCGTGCTGCTGTCGCTGGCGGTGGTGTACACCGTATTTCTGATTGTTCAGGCGCGGCGTGGCTCGGCCAAGGCAAACGAAGAAGCGCTGCACGAGCTGCCCGAAGCGGCGGGTTGGGACGCCTCGCGCCCCGCGCAGATCCTGCTGGTGCTGGGCGGCCTGGGGCTGCTGGTGCTGGGGGCGGACTGGCTGGTCGGCGCGGCCACGCATTTTGCGCGGGCCTTCGGCGTCAGCGATCTGGTGATCGGGCTCACCGTGGTGGCCATCGGCACCTCGATGCCGGAGATCGCCACCTCGATCATGGCCGCCCTGCGTGGCGAGCGCGACATTGCCGTGGGCAACGTGGTGGGCAGCAATCTGTTCAATATCCTCGGCTGCCTCGGCGCGGCGGGGCTGGTGTCGGCCAACGGTTTGCCGGTGTCGGAAGCGGCACGCAGCTTCGACATGTGGGTGATGCTGGCGGTGGCCTTCGCCTGCCTGCCGGTGTTCATCACCGGCCGTGAAATTGCGCGCTGGGAGGGTGTGGTGTTTTTGGGCTACTACATCGCCTACACCGCATTTCTGGTGCTCTCGGCGCAGCACCACGCCGCCGCGCCGATGCTCTCCTCGGCCATGCTGAGCTTCGTGATTCCGCTGACGGTGCTGACGCTGATCGTGAGCCTGTGGCGGCATCGGCGCACCGCCGCCGGCAAGGGCGCGTAGCCGAGCGGGCGCGACGGCGGTAGAGTCGGGCGATACGCCCGTGGGCGCGGACTTTCAGGAGCACGGGATGCGCGTCGGCATCATCGGCATTGGCAACATGGGCCTGGCCATGGCCCTCAATCTGAGCGAGCGGGGCGTCGCGCTGACGGTGCGCGATCTGCGCCGCGGGCCGGAGACCATCGCCCACACCGCCGGCGCCGTCATCGCCACCAGCCCGGCGGCGCTGGCCGAGTCGGTGGATGTGGTCATCACGGTGGTCGGCACCGGCGAGGAGACTCGCGAGGTCTTGCTCGGCGCCGATGGCGTGGCCACCGTCGACGGCGACGGCCGCGCGGTGCTGATCTGCAGCACCATCGCGCCAGACGATGTGGCGCACTGCGCCGAGCATTTGTCCCGCGCCGGCTGGAAGACGCTGGACGCGCCGATCTCCGGCGGCCCGGCACGCGCCCGGGCCGGCAGCATGAGCATGATGCTGGGCGGCGATCCGGAACTGATCGAATCGCTCACGCCGCTGCTGGCGCAACTGGCCGAGCCGCGCTTCGTGATCGGCCCCCACCCCGGCGACGGCGCCAAGGCCAAGCTGGTTAACAACCTGCTCGCGGCGATCAACCTGACCGCCGCCGGCGAAGCCTTTGCATTGGCCGAGCGGCTGGGCCTGAATCCCAAAACGGTGCTCGACGTGGTCTGCGCCAGCTCGGGCCAGTCGTGGATGGCGGCCGACCGCATGCCGCGCGCGCTCGACGGCGACTTCGCCCCGCGCGCCCACGCCCGCATTCTGACCAAGGACATCGGCCTGGCGCTGGACTGCGCCCGCGCGGTCGATCAGCCGGCAACGCTGGGCGTGGCGGCGCAAGCCGTTTTGCAACGCACCTGCACGCTCGGATGGGCCGAGGAAGACGACGCCGCCGTGCTCAAGGCCTGCCGCCCAGGCAGCTCCTGAGCCTCGCTCGTCGGCCCGGATTTCAGTTTTTTCAGCGCCTTGTCGTATACTGGCTGCCTTTTCCGAGGAGCGCTGCGAGGTCGTCAGGTTGCCCTGACCGACGCCCCAGGCTCGGAAGCCGCAGCAACACGCGGTGAGAACCAACGGCGCTCACGACATCAACCCGTGCCGGGCACGGGAGGTGCGTGAGCCGGCCACGGTGCCGTACCGCCTCCCCCCGGTCATAGCCAGGAGTTCTTTGATGAACGCTGTGACTGACTTCAACGATTACGTAATTGCCGACATCTCCCAGGCCGCCTTTGGCCGCCGCGAGATGAACATTGCTGAAACCGAAATGCCGGGCCTGATGGCGATCCGCGAGGAATTCGCCAAGACCCAGCCGCTCAAGGGCGCGCGCATTACCGGTTCGCTACACATGACCATCCAGACCGCGGTGCTGATCGAGACGCTGACCGCGCTGGGCGCCGAAGTGCGCTGGGCCTCGTGCAACATCTTCTCGACGCAAGACCACGCCGCCGCGGCCATCGCCGCCTCGGGCGTGCCGGTGTTTGCGGTCAAGGGCGAAACGCTGACCGACTACTGGGACTACACCCACCGCATCTTCGAGTGGGCCGATGGCGGCTACTCGAACATGATTCTCGACGACGGCGGCGATGCCACGCTGCTGCTGCATCTGGGTGCCCGCGCCGAGAAGGATCTGTCGGTGCTGAACAAGCCGACCTCCGAAGAAGAGACCATTCTGTACGCCGCCATCCGCGCCAAGCTGGCCACCGACCCGAGCTGGTACTCGACCCGCCTTGAGAAGATCCTGGGCGTGACCGAAGAAACCACCACCGGCGTGCACCGCCTGTACCAGATGCACCAGCGCGGCGAACTCAAGTTCCCGGCCATCAACGTGAACGATTCGGTGACCAAGTCGAAGTTCGACAACCTGTATGGCTGCCGCGAGTCGCTGGTGGACGGCATCAAGCGCGCCACCGACGTGATGATCGCCGGCAAGATCGCCGTGGTCGCCGGCTATGGCGACGTGGGCAAGGGCTCAGCCCAGGCGCTGCGCGCGCTGTCGGCGCAGGTGTGGATCACCGAAATCGACCCGATCTGCGCACTGCAAGCCGCGATGGAAGGCTACCGCGTGGTCACCATGGACTACGCCGCCAGCCATGGCGACATCTTCGTGACCACCACCGGCAACTTCCACGTGATCACCCACGACCACATGGCCGCCATGAAAGACCAGGCCATCGTCTGCAACATCGGCCACTTCGACAACGAAATCGAAGTCGCCGCGCTCGAAAAGTACGAGTGGGAAGAGATCAAGCCGCAGGTCGATCACATCATTTTCCCGGACGGCAAACGCATCATCCTGCTGGCCAAGGGCCGACTGGTGAACCTGGGCTGCGGCACGGGCCACCCGAGCTATGTGATGAGCTCGTCCTTCGCCAACCAGACCATCGCGCAGATCGAGCTTTACAGCCGCACGGCGGAGTATCCTGTGGGCGTGTACACGCTGCCCAAGCACCTGGATGAGAAGGTTGCCCGTCTGCAGCTCAAGAAGCTGGCCGTCACGCTCACCGAGCTGACCGACGAGCAGGCCGACTACATCGGCGTGCCCAAGGCTGGCCCGTACAAGCCGGAACACTATCGTTATTGATTGAAGCAACGGCCCCCGACTGCCAACTCTGCGCCCGCAGGCAGTCGGGGCCATTCACGCAGGAGACACCGCATGACTCGTCCTTGGGTGCGCCAGACTCGGCCAGACGACATTCCCGCCTTGATCGAGCTTCAAGCCCGCGTTTACCCCTCGATTCCGCCCTGGAGTCGCCGCAAGCTGCGCGAGCAGCTCGAGGTGTTTCCACAAGGTCAGGTGGTGGCCGAATCCGACAGCGGCATTGTTGGCTGCGCCAGTTCCATGATCGTGCTGTGGGACGACTGGGCTGAATCGCATACCTGGAAAGAAATCACCGGTGCCGGCACCTTTGAGCACCACGACCCCGAGGGCAAGACGCTCTATGGCGCCGAGGTGTTTGTGGCCCCCGAGATGCAAGGCAGTGGCGTTGGTCATCTGCTGTACGAAGCGCGACGCACGCTGTGCCGTGCCATGAATCTGCGACGCATCATCGCCTGCGGCCGGCTGCCCGGCTACCACCGCTACGCCGATGAAATGAGTGCCGAGTTCTATGCGCAAAAAGTCGTGTGGGGTGACCTGCGCGACCAGGTGCTGAGCTTTCAGATCAAGGAAGGCTTCAGCTATTGCGGCGTAATTGAAGGCTACATCCCCGAAGACGAACAGTCGCACGGCTGCGCCTCGGTGATCGTCTGGCTCAATCGCGACTACGATCCGACGCGACCCACCACCATCCCCGAGGAGATTGCCCTGTGATCGTTCGCATTGCGGCTGTTCAATACCTGCTGCGTCAGATCCACGACTGGTCGGGCTTCGAAAACCAGGTGCGCTTCATCATGAAAGCCGCCGGCGACTACAAACCGCAGTTCGTGCTGCTGCCCGAGATCTTCACCACCCAGCTGCTGTCCTTCATGGACACCACCGATGTGCGTGACGCCGTGCGCAACATGAACGACTACACCAAGCGCTACAAGGATCTGATGCAGGAGCTGGCCGCACAGTGGAACGTGCACCTCATCGGCGGCAGCCACCCCACGCTGACCGAAGACGGCCGCCTGCTCAATACCGCTTACTACTTCACCCCCACCGGCGAAATCTACGAGCAGGACAAGATCCACCGCACCCGCTGGGAGCGCGAGAAGTGGAACACCGACGCCGGCGACCAGCTGCGCCTGTTCGACACCCCCTTCGGCAAGATCGCCATCCTGATCTGCTATGACATCGAGTTTCCCGAGCTCGCCCGCATGGTCTGCGAGGCCGGTGCCGACATCCTCTTCGTGCCCTCCTGCACCGATGACCGCCAGGGCTTCCTGCGCGTACGCTACTGCTGCCACGCCCGCGCCATCGAAAATCAGGTCTTCGTGGTCATGACCAGCACCGTCGGCAACCTCGCCGTCGAAGGCCTCGGCCTGCACTACGGCCAGGCCAGCATCATCACCCCCTCGGACTTCGCCTTTGCGCGCGACGGCATCGCCGCCGAAGGCACCGCCAACATCGAGCAGATCGTGGTCGCCGACGTCGACCTGGCCGATCTGGAGAGCAACCGTCTCAGCGGCACCACCATCCCGCTCTACGACAAGCGCAAAGACGTCTACGAACACCCGGTCGAAGTCATCAAGGTCAAGTAAATGAGCACACGCCGGGCGCGCCCGTGAAGTCCTTCCACCGCCGTACCGCCCGCCCGGCGCCGACCCCCACGGTCGACGCTGCGCCGGCGGTCGACCGGCACGGGTTGCAACGGGTCGACAGCCTGCTCGTCGCCCGCGGCCTCGCCCCCTCGCGCACCACCGCACAGCGCATGATCGCCGCCGGCCGGGTGCGCCTCGGCGATCAAACCATCAGCAAAGCCTCGCTCGCGCTCGACGAAGACGCGCCACTGCTGGTCGTCCCCGACGCCGAGGATCGCTACGTCTCGCGCGGTGGGCTCAAGCTGGCCGGCGCCATGGCGCACTGCCACGGGTCGGCCCACGGCCTCACGGTGCTCGACGTTGGTCAGTCCACCGGCGGCTTCACCGACTGCCTGCTGCAATCGGGCGCCAGCCGCGTGGTGGGTGTCGAAGTCGGTCATGACCAACTGCACTCCTCGCTGCATGACGAGCCGCGCATCACCTGCCTCGAAGGCCTCAACGCCCGCGACCTGACCCCCGCCGCCCTCGGCGAGGCCTGGCCCGAGGGCGGCTTCGACCTGCTGGTGTGCGACGCCAGCTTCATCTCGCTCACCCTGTTGATCCCGCGCTGGCCGGCGCTGCTGCGCCCCGGCGGCCGCGTGCTGGCGCTGGTCAAACCGCAATTCGAAGTCGGCCGCGAGGGTCTCGCCAAAGGCGGCATCGTGCGCGACCACAGCCTCTACGCCGGCGTCGAAACCCGCATCCGCGCTGCCGCCGAAGCCGCCGGCCTCACCGTCGATGACTACTTCGACAGCCCGATCACCGGCGGCGACGGCAACCGCGAATTCTTCCTCGCCGCCCATCTCAACGAACTGACAGACGACGCATGAACCCGACACCTTTCTCCATCGAATTCTTCCCGCCGCAAACCCCGGCCGGCGTCGACAAACTGCGCGGCACCCGCGCCCAGCTCGCCCAGCTGCAGCCGGAGTTCTTCTCCGTCACCTACGGCGCGGGCGGCTCGACGCAAGAGCGCACCTTCGAAACCGTGTTCGAGATCCAGGCCGAGGGCCTCGCCGCCGCACCGCACCTGTCCTGCGTCGGCGCCACCGGTGACAGCATCCGCGACATTCTCAAGCGCTATCAGGACAAGGGCATCCGGCGCATCGTCGCCCTGCGCGGCGACCTGCCCTCCGGCGCGGTCGAAGCCGGCGAGCTGCGCTACGCCAACGAACTGGTCGAATTCATCCGCCGCGAAACCGGCGACTGGTTCAGCATCGAAGTGGCCGCCTACCCCGAATACCACCCCCAGGCGCGCACCGCCCAGTCCGACCTCGCCGCCTTCAAGCGCAAGGTCGACGCCGGCGCCAACTCGGCCATCACCCAGTATTTCTACAACCTCGACGCCTACCTGCACTTCCGCGACGAATGCGTCGCCATGGGCATCGAGATCCCCATCGTGCCCGGCATCATGCCCATCGTCAGCTTCTCCAAACTCGCCCGCTTCTCCGACGCCTGCGGCGCCGAGATCCCGCGCTGGATGCGCCGCAAGTTCGAGAGCTACGGCGACGACACCGACTCGATCAAAGCCTTCGGCCTCGATGTGGTCACCGACCTGACGGCGCGGCTGATCGAAGAAGGCGCGCCCGGCCTGCACTTCTACTGCATGAACATGGCCGGCCCGACCAGCACCATCGTCGAGCGCCTCGGCCTGAAAGCCTGACCCGCCGCCCGCCATGCCCCGCAAGCCGCCCCCCGAGATCGTCACCCACGCGCAAGAGCTGTTCGCGCCGCTGGGCTCGATCCGGGTCAAACCCATGTTCGGCGGCTGGGGCTTTTATCTCGACGAGCTGTTCTTCGCCCTCGAGGCCTGGGACACGCTCTATCTGAAAGCCGACACGCAAAGCGAACAAGCCTTTGCCGACGCCGGCTGCCAGCGCTTCATCTACACACAAGCGGACGGCAAAACCTTCTCGATGGGTTACTGGACCGCCCCCGACGAAGCCCTCGACAGCCCGGCGGCGATGGCTCCCTGGGCCCGTCTGGCCATCGACTGTGCCCTGCGCAACCGAAAACCGAAGAAGCCCCGCTGATCCTCCGGCATCTTCCGGCAATTCCAAACGTCATAATTTATGTAAAATGAGTGCCCGCTGATCTCAGGGCGCTCACATGTTCTCACCCTTCTCCTCCGACACCCGCCTGTTCGCGCTTGAATGGCGCGACGCCGCTTTCGACCTGCCTGTCGAAGCCTGGTGGGGCGCCGAGGCGGTGTCGTCGGGCTTTGAGTTCTGCATCGATCTGCTCTCCACCGACGCTTTCATCGAGCTCAAACACATGCTCGGCCAGGCGGTCACGCTGCACAGCACGCTGTCCGACGGCAGCCGCAGTTCGCGCTCGGGTTTGGTGCGCTCGGTGCTCAAGCTCGGCGCCGACGGCGGCTTCTGTCGCTACCGCATCACGCTGGTGCCGTGGACCTGGCTGCTCTCGCGGGGGCGGCACAACCGGGTCTTTCAGGACAAGACTGTGGTGCAAATCGTCGACGCGGTGTTTGCCGACTACGCCGAGCATGCCGCCTGGCACTGGAGCGAGGAGGTGGCCGAGTTTCTCGCCGATGCCCGCCCGCGCAGCTACTGCGTGCAATACATGGAAAGCGACTACACCTTCGTCTCGCGCCTGCTGGCCGAAGAGGGCATCGGCTGGTGCATCGAAGACGACACCGGCGCGCCGGCCGGCCACCGCCTGCGCCTGTTTGCCGACAGCCCGCGCTGGCCGGAAGATGCGCTCTCCGAGCACGCCAACGGCGGCCGCGGCATCCGCTTTCACCGCGCCGATTCGCAAGAAGATCAAGACGCTATCGTCGCCTTTGGCGAGTGCCGACGCTTCGGCGCGGCCATCGGCTCCGTGCTCAGCTATGACTACAAAGCCAAGCGCGCCGTCGCCGTCAGCCTGCCCACGGCGCTGTCGATCGGCGGCACACAGGCCCCGGCGCTGGAAGCCTATGACGACGCCGGCCTCTACGCCTTTGCCAACGCGCGCGAAGCCGAGCGCTACCAGCACCTGATGATGGAAGCGCTCGAAGCGCGTCACACCACCTTCCAGGGGCGCAGCACGGTGCGCAGCTTCCGCCCCGGCACCGCGTTTGACCTGCTCGATGCGCCGAGCCCCATCCCCGCCGCCACCGCCAATGCCGCCGAACCGCCACGCCTCAGCCTGCTAGCGCTCACCCACATCGGCATCAACAACCTGAGCGGTGAGCCCATGGCCGCCATCGCCAAACGCCTGGGTGCGGCCGCGCTGATGATCGACGAGGCCACCACCGGCGAAGACGACGCCGCCCCGATCCGCGCACCGCACGCCCTCCCCACCGAGGCCCTGGCCCTCGCCGCCGAGCGCGGCTACGCCAACGCCTTCGAGGCACAGCCCGGTACACGCCCCTGGCGCCCCCAACTCACCGACGACACCGGCGCCCGCCTCAACCCGCGCCCCACCGTCCATGGCCCGATGAGCGCCGTCGTCGTCGGCCCCAACGGCGAAACCCGCCCCAATGGCGCTGACGAGATCTGGTGCGATCGGCTCGGGCGAATCAAGATCCGCTTTCACTGGCAGCAAGCCCACACCGCCGATGACCGCGGCAGTTGCTGGGTGCGCGTGGTCACGCGCCAGGCCGGCCCCGGCATGGGCTGGCAGGCGCTACCGCGCATCGGGCAGGAAGTCTTCGTCACCTTCCTCGGCAACGATATCGACCGCCCGCTGGTGCTCGGCGCGCTCTACAACGGGCAGGGCGAGGGCGGCATCACGCCCACGCCCGGCGGCGCCGACGCCAAGCCTGTCGACCGCTCAGTCTTCGAGCAATCCACCGACCACAGCCCCGCCGCGCAAGGCAATCTGACCGCTGGCAACAGCCCCGCCTGGCACGGCGCAGCGGCCAGCCAACACAATCACGCCGCCGCGCTCAGTGGCTTCAAAACCAAGGAATTCGGCGCCCATGGCCGCTTCGCCGGCCACAACCAGCTGGTCTTCGACGACACCGACAACCAGCAACGCGCCGCCGTGCACAGCACCCAATACGCCTCGCAGCTCAACCTCGGCCACCTCATCCACCAGGCCGACAACTACCGCGGCAGTTTCCGCGGCACCGGCGCCGAGCTACGCACCGACGCCTGGGGCGCGCTGCGCGCCGCGCGCGGCATCACCCTGAGCACCTGGGCGCAGCACACCGACGCCGAGCCGGCCGGCGACATGGCCCCCGCCGCCGCCCTGCTCGGTCAGGCCGACGCCCTCGCCCAAACGCTCAGCAAAGCCGCCGCCACCCATCAAACCGTGCAGCTCGCCGCCGCCATCGGCAGCGGTGGTCCCCAGCAAAGCGCCATCGACCCAAACGCCGCCCCGCTCAAGGCCCTGCACACCGTCGCCCGCGGCATGGTCGACGGCGCCGATTTCGACGCCGCCTTGGCCGACGCCAAGCAAAAGAACACCGCCACCGCCGGCAAGCTCCCCCACCTCACGGACGCCGCCATCATCCAGGCCGCCAAAGCCGGCCTCGGCTTCGTCGCCGGCGGGCACATTCAGCTGAGTAATGGCGAAACCATCAGCCTCATCAGCGGCGAGGACACCAACCTCGCCGTCGCCGGCAAAACCCGAATCCACACCGGCCAGGCCATCGGCCTGCTCGCCGGCGCCATTCGGGCCGGCGCGGACAACACCGGCATCACCATGATCGCTGCCAAAGACGACATCGAGATGCAGGCGCAAAGCGATGAGATGAAGTTTCAAGCGCGCGACGATCTGGAGATGGTCTCGATCACCGAACACATCGACTTCGCCGCCGGCAAACGCATCGTGCTGGCCACCGAGGGCGGCGCGAGCATCACCATCGATGGCGGGATCACGGTCGAGTGCCCGGGCACGATTACGGTGCATGCGAGCAAGAAGAGCTTTGCCGGACCGACGCGTGGCGACTATGGACTACCGACATTCCCGCAAACCGTCTGCAAGGAGTGTCTGCTGGCAGCGATGAAAGCGGGATCCCCCTTCGCCACCATGCAGTAAGGACGGACGACACAATGCCCCGCTTCCTGCAAAACGCTCATCACGCCGGCCTTGCCACGCAATTGGTGCAGTGGCTGGCACACTGCGCCGACGCATCGCACGCCCCTTATGCCCTGGTCGATATGAGCATGCTCGACGCAAGCGCGCATCGCCATCTCGGCCGTGCAATTGGGCCGTCGACGCCGCTCCTCGCGGGCGGTCGCTACGCAGCATACGGCGAACTCGGACCTCGGCTATTCGCTCTGGGAGCAGTCGAGGCATCGGCACTTGAACGCCTGCTCTCGCTCACCGATGGCCACCCAGCGTTGTCGGTGCTTGAAGTCGCAACACGCGACGGAGCGCCCGAGTGTCACACGCTGCAGTGGCTGGCCGACGCGCAATGTGCCGACGACACCCGGCTCTACTGCCGCTACGCCGACACCCGCATCCTGCCCAATGTGCTTGGCATTCTTGATCCGGCACAAACGACACGGCTCGCCGACACGGCGCGTCGATGGGCCTGGGTCGCTCGTGACGGCACCCTACAGACGACGAATATCGCGCCAGCCAACGCCGCAGCCCCCCTCGGCGACGAAACCAGCATCCGCTTCAACGACGCGCAATTTGCCGCCCTCATGCAAACCGCCGAAGCCGATACGCTGTTCGACATGCTGAACGAGCACACCCCCGAAATCATCCCCAACGCCGAACCCGCCGCGCTGTGGCGCCGGCTTGACGCGCTGCTCGGCATTGCCCGCAGCCACGGCATCACCGACGCCCCCGATCAACGCCAGTTCATCACCCTCGCCTGGAGCGCATCCGAACACTTCCACACGCTCCCGGCCCTGGTACCGACCTTCGACGCAACCCGTCGCGGCACATTGCGATTTACCGATGCGCTGGCGAATTGGGACAATGACATCTGGGATCAAATCGAAGCCATGGCGGATGCTTCCGCCGTCGCCTCAGCATCGGAGCCGCAATGATTCACACCCTCATCCACCCCGCCCGATGGCGCGCCACGCTTTGCGCCTTGTTCGCGCTACTGACGCTGACCGCCTGCGATGTCACCAACGACGACCGGCCCGACCCGAACATCACGGCCAGTTCCTTGTCGCGCTACAACTTCAGCTCGGAGGGCGTTCAGGAGTTTTACGTTGATGGTGTCTGGGGTAGCGGCGTAGGCATTGGCAGCGGCGGGGGCTCGGTGTGCTGCGTGATGATTCCGAACAAGTGGCATGAGGGGCTGCAGGTGACGGTCGAGTGGCGACGAAGCGATTGTGGAGTACCAAAGTCATCGGAATGCACACTGGAAAACGTAGGGAACTGGCCCAAGAAAACTCTTAAGAAAACCGTCCCCATCGAGCCGTACGACGTGCTTGACGAAACCCAGGTGTTCTTCCTGCCGAACGACGAAATCAAGATTTATGTGACGGACAAGAGCCCTTGGCACGCAGGCCATCCGTCAAAACTCCTCTCCAAACTCGGAGACATCGACCAGCGCCCATTCACAGACGCAGAAATGAAGAGGTTCATGGAGCCATGAGCGCCACTACGCCCCCAACAAACCTCCCCGGTCTGCGCGCATTGTCTGCCCGAGAGCAAGCTCAGCGAGTTGCCGCCTACGGTTGTATCGCCGACACGAAGAAACCCAGCTGTCGACAGACCATTTGGGTCGGCATGTTCTTTGATGGCACCAATAACAACAAGCATCGCGACCAGGAGCTGATTCCGAACCCGAACGCGCGCAGCCATTCCAATGTTGTCGTGCTGCATGATGCGTTTCGAGATGAACGAAAAGAAGGCTATTACGCCTACTACGTCCCCGGTGTAGGGACGGCTTTTCCCGAGATCGGCGAGACGACTGAGTCCTCCAATGGTAAATCCATGGCCACCGGCGGCGAGGCCCGCTTGTACTGGGCCATGATCCAGCTCTACAACGCAGTCAATTGGGCCATCCATGGCCGCAACCTCATAGCGGCTGGCGAAGCCAAAACGTCCATCCGTAATCCAGACACCCTCAAAAATGGCTGGACGCTCTTCTCGGGCAAACGACGCGCTTTCTTCGAACAGGCGGAACGCCGTCTGCGGCAGTCCATCGCCCATCAGAAACCGGAAATCACACTGATCAACGTCTCGACCTTCGGTTTCTCTCGCGGGGCGGCGCAGGCGCGCGCCTGGGCGAACTGGGTTCTGGAATGCTGCAAGTCCGAGGCCGGTGCTTATACGTTTTGCGGCATCCCGATCCGTTTCCAGTTCATGGGCTTGTTCGATACCGTGGCCTCGGTGGGCCTGGCCGATTCGTCGCCGATTGGCGGTGATGGCTTGATGGACTGGGCGGACGGCAGCATGGCCATCTCACCGGCCATCGAGCGCTGTGTGCACTATGTGGCGGCACACGAAATCCGCAAGTCCTTCCCGCTGAGCACGGCGCGCGATGGCGCGGCCTATCCGGCCAATTGCGTTGAAGTGGTGTACCCAGGCGCGCATTCGGATGTGGGTGGTGGTTATGCACCGGGCGAACAGGGCAAGGCACCGGGCCGTCGGGCCTTGCTGGCCTCGCAGGTGCCGCTGGTGAATATGTATCTGGAAGCGCGCAAGTCAGGGGTGCCGCTGCTCGATCCCACGACGCTTGTAACTGAAAACAAGGACGAAGTCGTCGACGACCTCAAAATCGACCCCACCCTCGCCACCCGTTTCCGCGACTACACCGTCTGGTCCGCCGGCTCGGCGGCGAAGGTCGAAGACCTGTTGTTCAAGCACATGCGCCTTTACTGGCGTTGGCGCCTGCGCGTGGCGCCGCAGTTCAAGAAGCTGACCAGCTACCAGCGCGCCAATGCGCAAGACCGCGAAGACCTGACGGCGAGTGAGGGCGACTTCCAGCGCGACGTTGCCCGGGCAATGGAGCGCAAGCGCCGGAAAGACGACATGGAGCGACGCCGGACAATGCACCCAATACCCGGCCGCCAGCTACCGCCGGCAACATCGACACCCGTGTATCAGGCGGCCATCGATGAAGCGGCGCGCACCAGCGAGGTGCCCGAACCGGTGCATGCCTTCTTTGACGAGCATGTGCACGATTCACATGCGTCGTTCTATCTTGCCGGCCCCTTGGGCACCTACGACAGGGCCGAAAAGCTGCAGTTAGCTAAGGATAAGCAGCGTCGCGGCGAAACGCTCACCGCGTTCGAGGGACGCATGCTGGCAGAGGACGCCAGATCTCCCGGCAGCTTCCCGGTGATGCAAGACTCGGACTATGAGGACCTGCTGGACATGGAGGACAAGATCACTGAACTGACGGTCAAGCGCATGACGGACACGCGACGAGAGAGCGACGGCCATGTGCGCCGCCGGGTAGTGTTTGATCGGAGCTGATTCGCAATCATGGAGAACACCCTCACCGAAGCCCCACCACCACACAAGTGCCGACTGGGCGTAGCTGGTTGGGCAACGAGTTTCGCACTGCTGATTTCGGTGCTGACGCTGGCTTTGACCCTAATCGGCTACGGGTACGATCTTGCGTACCTGGAACCCTTCGGCCTAAGCCCAGAAATGGTCGGACGGTCGCCGCTGGATTTTCTGATGCGCAGCTATCGGCCGTTGATGCACTGGACAGAGCCGATGGCCCGCATATGGAATCTGGGAACCTTTCTTTCATGGCTAGAATCGTGGTTATCAAGCCAAACAGTCCAGCTGCTGATGGCGGCACTTGGCATAACATTGACGATCGCCATCTACCTGACCCAGGCTTGGCGCCCAATCATCAGGCCAACACTCGGCCAAATGACCACAGCACTCAGAGCACATCACTACATCGCGCCAGCCCTTCGGGTGTTTCGCCGGCTGACACCTCGTCGATCCCGACTATTGGGGTATTTCGGCTGGCTGGCAGTGCCGTTGGGTTTTGTTTCCGCCGCCAGCGCGGTGTATTTGATCATGAGCCTCGTGCTTTCTTTGCTATTTGTCATGGTCGTGTATATCCCTTCTCTGGGGGTATCCAGCGGAAGCGCCGATGCAAAGATCCAAGTGATAACTGCACAGACGTGTGATCTTCGCCAAGCCCGAGTGGCGCCATGCGTGCGTATTCGCGACGAGAATGGTGCAGGTGAAAACGTCCAAGGACGGTTAATCGATATCTCCGGCGGCCGCGCCTATCTCTTCGTCGCAAATACCGGAAGTGACGGCCGGCAGTTTGTTTCGGTACCCCTTGATCACAAGACGGTCGAGTTAGTAGCAACGCTTCGCGTCACCGAACCCCATCCATAATGGCAAGAGCACCTATCAAATCCGCCGCCCCGCCGCCTCCCAGTACGGCTCCCTCAACTCCCGTTTGAGAATCTTGCCCGCCGCATTGCGCGGGAACTGGTCAAGAAAGCCGAGAGTGCTGAGGCGCTGGTAGCGCGCACCGACGCGGGTGTTGGTCCATTCGCGCAGGGCCTCGGCGTCGATGTGCTGGCCGGTTTTCAGGGTGACGGCGGCGGCGGGGGTTTCGCCCCATTTTTCGTCGGGGATGCCGAACACCACGGCTTCGAGCACGGCGGGGTGCTGGATGAGGATTTCTTCGATATCGCGGGGGTACACCTTCACGCCACCGGAGTCGATCATGTCTTTTTTACGGTCGACCAGGCTCAGGTAGCCGTCCTTGTCCACGAAGCCGAGGTCGCCGGTGTACAGCCAGCCGTCGCGGATGGCGTCGGCGGTGAGGTCGTCGCGGCGGTAGTAGCCGGGCATGAGGATGGGGCCGCGGCCGACGATTTCGCCGATCTCACCGACCGCCGCGGTCTTGCCGTCTTCGCGCACGATCTTCATGTCGAAGAAGGGCGGCGGTACGCCGACGGTGCCGCGTTTGCGCGTGGCGTCGTCGCGGTCGAGGATGGTGACGAAGCCTTCGGTGAGGCCATACAGCTCGTAGAAGCGGCCGGGCAGCGCGGCTTCGAGGATGTCCTTGTGCGCCACCGACAAAGGTGCGCCGAGCGAGAGCAGCATCTCAAGCGACTGCAGGCGCGCGGGGTCGAAGTTGGGGGCGTTGAGCAGGGCGACGATCTGCGAGGGCACCATCATGGTGTGGGTGACGCCCTCGGCGGCGATGGTGTCGATCGTCGCGGCGGCGTCGAAGCGCTCGGCCAGCACGTAGCGGGCACCGAGCGTGAAGGCGGGCATGAGGGTGACGAAGGCGCCGTTGAAGACGATGGCGCCGGTATGCAGCACCACCGACTCCGGCCCCATGCGCCAGGCGTTGGCAAACAGCGTGCCGTAATGGGCGCGGATGCGGTGGGTGTGCACGATGCCCTTGGGCAGGCCGGTGGTGCCGCTGGTGTACATGATGTTGAACATGTCGTCGGGCGTGATCTCGGCGCCAATGTTGCGCTCGGAGCGCCCGGAGGTGAAGTCGGCGTAGGGCCGGCAGCCATCGGCCAGCGCGCCGACCAGCACGCAGCAGCGCAGCGAGGTGAGCCGCGGCTTGGCGGGCAGCAGGATGGCGGCGGTTTCGCGCGAGGCGAACACGGCTTTGGGGGCAGCGTTGCGCATCAGCGATTCGAGCCCAGCGGTGGTCAGCAGGGGCGACAGGGGCACGACGACGGCGCCCAGCTTGGCGCAGGCCCAGTAGATATCGAGCAGTTCCAGGCAGTTGGGCAGCACGGTGGCGACGCGGTCGCCCTTGTCGATGCCGGCCGCGCGAAAGGCGTGGGCGAGGCGATTGACGCGGCGATTGAACTGGTCCCAGTTCAGCCGCTGGCCGCCGAAAACCACCGCCGTGTGCTCGGGGCGATAGCGCGCGTGATGCGCGATCAGTCCGTCAATCTGCATGATTGTCTCCTCCTCCGTGGCGGGCGGCCTCTGCGGACCGCCTTTGCCGGTTATTTGATGGCTTCGAGAATGCTCACGTAGCTGGCCACGGCCGAGCCGCCCATGTTGAACACGGCGCCGAGTCGGGCGTCGGGCACCTGAATGTCACCCGCCGCGCCAGTGAGCTGCATGGCGCTCATCACATGCATGGACACGCCGGTGGCGCCCACCGGATGGCCCTTGGCCTTGAGGCCGCCAGAAGGGTTGATGGGCAGGCGACCGTCGCGTCGGCTGATGCCATCGAGAATCACCCGCGCGCCCTCGCCCTGCTGGGCGAGGCCCATGGCTTCGTAGCTGAGCAACTCGGCGATGGTGAAGCAGTCGTGCACCTCGGCGAAGGCCAGGTCGTCCAGACACGTGCCAGCGGCGGTCATCGCTTGGGCAAAGGCGCGGCGCGGTCCCTCGAAGGCAATCACATCGCGCATCGACATGGGCAGGTAGTCGGTGACCTGGGCGGTGGCGCGAAAGCCCACGGCTTTCTGGAAATCGCCAATCCGCTCGGGCGCGACCACGATCATCGCTGCAGCGCCGTCGGCGACCGTTGAACAGTCCGACACCTTGAGCGGCGGCGCGACGATGCGGTTGCGTTCCGACTCATGCCGGCAGTAGTCGAAGCCGAGATCCTTGCGGATGTGGGCATACGGGTTGAGCGCCCCGTTGGCGTGGTTCTTGGCGGCGATGTGGGCCAGCGCGTCGAGCTGTTCGCCGTAGCGGTCGAAGTAGGCCTGGGCCATCTGCGCGAAAATGCCGGGGAAGCTCAGCTGCCCCTCCTCGGGCTGGTAGCTGCAGCCGGCCAACACGCGGGCCACCTCGGGGGTGGTGAGCGCGTTCATCTTCTCGACGCCAATCACCAGCGCCACGCCGCTGCGCCCCGCAGCGATGCGATCAAGCGCGCCATGCAGCGCGGCCGAGCCGCTGGCGCAGGCATTTTCGTAGCGCGTGGCCGGCTTGAAGCGCAGCCCCGGCGCGGCCTGCAGCGGCAAAGCGGCGGGAAAAGACTGGGCGTCGAAACCGCCCAGATTGCCGATGTGGATCGAATCCACCTCGTCCGCTGGGACGCCGGCGTCGGCCAGCGCCTCGGTCGTCACCCGCAACACCAGCGATTCGAGGGTTTCATCGTCGAGCCGGCCGAAACGCGTGTGCGCCCAGCCGACCATTGCCGCCTGCATCGTCATCGCGGCGCCCTTAAATGGTCAAGCCGCCAGAGACTTCCAGCACCGCGCCGTTCATGTAGCTGGCGTCTTTCGACAGCAAAAAGGCGGCCACCGCAGCAATCTCGGCTGGCTCGCCCATGCGGCCCAGCGGCACTTCCGACTCCATGCTCTTGAGCACGTTCTCTGGCATCGAGGCGAGAATCGGCGTGGCGATGAAGCCGGGGCAGATCGCGTTGCTGCGCACGCCCTTGCGGCCCAACTCCTTGGCCCAGGTTTTGGTCATGCCGAGCACGCCCGCTTTGGCGGCGGCGTAGTTGGTCTGGCCGAAGTTGCCATACACGCCCACCACCGACGAGATATTCACGATCGACCCGCTGCCCTGCGCCAGGAAGGTATCCACGAAAGCGCGCGTGCAGTTGTAGACGCCCTTGAGGTTCACGCCGATCACGCGGTCCCACTGTTCTTCGCTCATCTTCTTGAGTTGCGCGTCGGCGACGATGCCGGCGTTGTTGACCAGGCCGTCGATGCGCCCGAACGCGCCGATCACGTCTGCCGCCGCGTTCTTGACCGCCGCACTATTGGCCACATTCACGGCCCAACCGCAGGCCGTGACATTGTAGGTTTCGCTCAGTTCAGCCGCCTTTGCCTTGGCGGCATCGGCGTCCAGATCCCACACCGCGATGGCCGCACCTTCGGCCGCGCAGCGTCGGGCGATGGCTTCACCAATGCCTTGGGCTGCGCCGGTCACGACCACCACTTTGTCTTTCAAATTCATTTGCTTGTCCTCGTCAAGATCGCTGCATGGCGTGCAGTATCAGCGGACCTTATCACCCCATAAAAGCAGAACAAAGCGCATACTCACCGCATCGTTGTGCATATTTGCACATCAATCCGGAGTGAGCCGTGGACATTGACTGGACGGATTTTCGGCATTTTCTTGAGGTCGCCCGCACCGGCACGCTGACCGCCGCCAGCGCCCGTCTCGGGGTCGATCACACCACTGTGGCGCGCCGCCTGTCTCGGCTCGAAACCGCGCTCGGCGCCACACTGTTTGACCGCCGTCGCGATGGCTATGTGCTGACCGACACCGGCCAGGCACTGCAGGCCCATGCCGAGGCCATGGAGAGCGCCGCGTTGGGGGCGGAGGAATCTGCCGGTGGCGTGGGCGGCGCAATTGCCGGCGCGGTGCGCCTCGGCGTGCCCGAAGTGTTCGGCACGCGCGTGCTGACCCCGCGCCTGCCCGCGCTCTTGAACGACCACCCGGAGCTGTCGGTCGAACTGTTGCTGCAGCACCGCTTTGTGAGCCTGGCCAGCCGCGAGGTCGACCTGGCCGTGACGCTGGAGCCGCCCACCAGCGGGCGCTACGTGGTCAGCCGGCTGACGGCGTTTCGCTATGTGCTCTATGCCTCACCGGCGTATCTGGCGCGGCACTCACCGATAAACAGCCGCGTCGATCTGGCCGGCCATGCCTTCATCGACTATGTGCAGGACCAGTTGATGAGCGACGAATTGCGCTATCTGGACCGCCTGGTGGACGCGCCCCGGCGGGTGTTCTCGTGCACCGGCATGCTGGCGCAGGCGCAGGCGGCCGAAGCGGGGCTGGGGCTGGCGATGCTCGCCCCGTACGCGGTGCCTACCGACAGCCCGCTGGTGCAGGTTCTGCCGGGCGACATCGTGGCCCACAGTGTGCTGTGGCTGGCCGCACCGGCTGACCTGTTTCGCCTGCGCCGGGTGCGCGTAGTGTGGGATTTCCTGCGCGCACTGGTCACTGAATCACCGGCGCTGTTTGGCGAGCCGGCGCCCGACTGAGCCGGCGCGCCGCTCAACCCATGCCGTGCCGGCGCATCCAGGCGCGCACGTCTTCACCCGCGCCTCTGTCCTCCAGGCGCTGCACGTTGAGCAACATGTTCTCGACCATGGCGTGGGCAGCAATGGCGGTCATCAACTCCAGACGGGCCTCGACATCCAGGCCGCTCTCGGTCAGCTTGCGATCCACTTCGCAAAAGTGATTGGCCATCAGGCAGCGGGCGTCATGCTCGTCGATGGACAGCATGCCGAAATCGAGCGGGTCTTCGCGCTCAATGTCTTCCATCAGCACTTCCACGGTTTCCGGGGTCATGGCGTCGCTCCTCACGGTGGGCACACCGGTTATGACGCCCAAAACGCCAAAAAGCTCCCCGACCGCGCTCAGCACTTGCCGCGCGCCATCACCAGCACGCCGCCCACCACCATCGCGCCACCCGCCAACTGGGCAACACCGATGGCCTCGTCGAGCATCACGGCACCCAGGCCGAGCGTCACGATCGGGCCGAGGCTTCCGGTCAGCGCCACCGGCCCGGCGCCGATGCGGCGGATCGCCTCGCTCACACACCAGATAGGCAACACGGTGGAGAACAGCGCCATCGCAATCGCCAGCCCATACACCTGCCAGGGCTGGTCCAGCGCGGCAATCGGCCGAAGTATCAAGAACTGCCCGATGCTCAGCGCGCAAGCCACGGTCGACGCCCAGGCCGTCACCCGCGCCGCGCCGAGCCGACCCACCACCTGACCGTTGCCCATCAGGTACAGCGCGTAGGCCACCGCGCTGCCAAACACCAGCGCACTGCCGATCATCACATCGGTGGTGTCGTCACTCAGTGTCAGATCATGAGCGACCGCAAAGGCCACGCCGACATAGCACATCACCAGCGCAACCACGGTTCGCTGGGTCAGCGGCTTGCCGAGAAAGAGCGCCGACAAGATCACCACAATGCTCGGATAGGCAAACAAAATCAGCCGCTCGAGCGCGGCAGTGATATAGCCCAGACCGAGGAAATCCAGATAGCTGGCCAGGTAGTAACCCGACAGCCCGAGCAGGAACAGCGCGCGCCAGTCGCGCCAGCCCAGCGGCGCCATCGCGCGCCGGCTGCCCTGCCAGCCCATGAACAGAAAGAACGGCAAGCTGAACAGCATGCGCAGCGCGAGCAGGGTTTCGGCATCGACGCCATGCCGATAGGCCAGCTTGACCAGAATCGCCTTGAACGAGAAGCCCACCGCGGCCAGCACGCCGAGTGCGAGGCCCATCAAGGGCAAATCATGGGGGCTGGACGAATCGGGGCTGAACTGCGACATACGGGAACCGGCAACAGGCGAGGGCTCGATTTAGCCTGTAGACGCGACCAATGACAACCGCAACACCGGCAGCCAAACTAGCTGGCGACGTCGACGTCCGTATAGGCCGACGGGACAAAGCGGGGTGTGCACACGGCCAGAAAGGACAAGTCCCTCACCCCGATATTCCGAATGCGCTGGCGCTGCCCCGGCGGAATCACCACCGTGTCGCCTGCGGCCACCTGACGCGCCGGCGCGTCGCCGACCCACACCTCGCCCTCGCCGGACTCGATCAGATAGCGCTCAGCAATGCCGGCCAGCACATGCCAGCGCGTGGTGACGCCGACCGGCACCCGCGCACGGGCGACCGACACAGCCGGGTCGTCCGCCGTATTGTGCAGCTCGGTGATGAAACAGCCTTCGTCAAAGTAGTACTCGTCCGCCACGGGCGCATCCCTCCTGAACACGATTCGGAACGATACGCCCCCATCGCTTACAGCGGGCGCTCGATGGTGAGCGCACCACGGATCTGGCCCTTCGAATAACCGGTGGCGCGGTCCTGCGGGTAGGTCTTGGCCAGTTCGTCCTTGATCTCCGGCGCAATCTCGGCCGTTGCTCCGTGGCAGCTCAAACACACGTCGCCGACCGGAATCGCGCGCATGTAGCGGAACATCTGCGTGCCATCGGCCTGGGTCATCACCTCACCCACTTCGAGCGCAGTCGCCGGTTCGCCGGCGGCGGCGCGAACATCGAAGGAGGTCAGTTGCGCGGTCTCCCACGCGTCGGGCATGCCGCGCTCGGGATTGCGGGTTTTCAGGCTGACCCGGCGCATCTTCCAGCCCAGCTCTTCAGCGCGCGCCTTGAGCAGCGCCGGGGCCTTCTCCTTGCACACCGGGATGGCGCCCGCCACGCCTTCGGCAGCGACGGTGTCCTGCATCATCTTGACCACTTTGGGCAGCACCGGCAGGGCTTTTTCGCGGGTGTCGCGTTTGAGGGCTTCGATGTCCTGAGCCGCAGCCGGGCCGGCGAGCAGCAAGGCCGAAAACAGCAAAGTGGTCCGCATGATTATCTCCATCAGTAAAAGCTAATATTATAGACCCAAGCGCGCGGCCGTGCTTGCGAACAGACGTGCGATGCGTCCAAAGACCGCGTACACTGCTCACCACGTCGTTCGCTACCCGATCATCATGCCGACAAGCCCCGTCTTACCCGTTGCCGACTGCAGGCGCCATCTGCTGAGCATGCTCGACACCGTCTTTCGCGACCTGGGCTTCCGTGACGAGGCCTGGCTCGCACGTGCGCTGGATGCGGCCGGACAGCGTTACGACGAGCTCACCGGGGTGCGCGACCGGCGCGGCTTCGATGCCGTGCGCAGTCTGACCGCCTCGCGCATCAGCCTGATCGACGAAGACGATCTGACCTATACCATCGACCTGTCGGACCTCGCGCGCCGCCTGCGCGAGGCCTGCGGATCGCAACTGGCGCGGGTCCATCAGCGGCTGGTCACCGTGCTCCAGCAGTCCGATCTCGAACCCGAAATGTCGCCACTGGCGCCAGAGACCGCCTGTGAGGCGCTGCGCGCCCTGGCCGAAGCCGCCGATCTGCCGGCACAGGCGCGCGAGCAGTTGCTCGTGCGTGCCGAACCGCCGTTGCGGCACGCGCTGACCCGCCTTTACACCGAGCTCGATGCGCGACTCGCGGCCGCCGGGGTGGCGCCCCCGGCCCCCCGTCAAAACACAACGCCAAGCCAAACGCGCCGTGCCAACACCGCCGGCCAGAGCGACGATCTGGGCGCGCTGCGCCAACAACTCGCACGTCAGTCAGGGGCGCCGGCAGCATCGACCGCGGGGGTCGATCCGACCCGGCTGGCCGAGGCACTCGAACGGCTCGAAGCGCGACTCGCCGGCACGGTGCCGGGCGACGCCCACGAGCTCCGGCTGGGGCTGCGTGAAATCGCCGGGCTCCTCACGCCCGACCGCGCCCTGGCAATCGACATCGTCGACGCGCTGTTCCAGGTGATTGCCGACGACACGGCACTGCCCACGGCACTACGCCAACCCCTGGCCAGCCTGCACACGCCGACCCTGCGCCGCGCATTGCGCCAGCCCGATCTGGTCGACGACGCAAACAGCCCCGTGCTCAAGCTGCTCGATTCGACCGTCCGTCTGGCCTACGCCCTGCCCGCCAGCCGGCATACGGCGGTGCTGCCGCGCCTGGGCGGCACCCTTGAAGAACTGGCCGGCGCGCCCGATCTGGACGCGGCGCACTGCGGCCGGGCGCAGGCCACGGTCGACCTCCTGCTCGCCGAGCTGACCAACCTGTTTGCGGAACAACTGGCGGAGCACGCCGTGGCGGCCGCGCGTGCCGAGCGCAAGGAGCTCGCCCTGCAAAGCGCGTCGAACGCCATCAACGCCATGCTGCAGACCGACACCCACCCGGTGCTGGTCACCCTGCTTGAGCGCTTCTGGGTACAGGCTCTTGCCCAGGCGGCCCAGCACCGCGAACGCGACGACCGGCTATGGCGCGCGCGGCTCGACACCGCCCACCGCCTGATCCGCAGCGCCCCCGGGGAGACCGATGCAGCAGAGCGCGCCGTGCTACTCAGGGCCTTACCGGCGCTGGTTGGCGAACTGCGCTCCGGGCTGACCGAACTCGGCCTCGACGAAGACACCGTATCGCGGGCGCTGGCGCCGTGCATGGAGCTGCATTCGGCCGTGGTGCGAGGCGCCATCCTGCCGCCCATTCGCCACACCGCCATCCAGCGTCCGCCGGCACTGCGCACCACACCGGAGGGATTGCTGGTCTTTCAGCACAACGGTCATGTGAGCAGCGCACCAGCCTTGCCTGCGGCCTGGTCAGCCTGTGTCGAGGGAGATCGCGTCGCGTTGAATCTGCCCGATGGCACGGTGTTTGAAGGTGTGCTGGCCGGCCGTACGCCGAAGGGTTTGATGCGTTTACTGCTCGCCCCCAACGACGGCCGTGTGCTCGTGGTGAGCCTGCGCGCGCTGGCAACCCTGGCCGCGGCCAATCGACTCACGCTTGGTCGGCCCGATCTGTCGCGCCGCGCCGCGGAGCGCCTGCGCGCCGGCCGGGCCACGCCGGCCTGACACCGCGCCGGCGCTAGCGGCGGGTGCTGCCGCCGAGAATCGACCCGAGCACACCGCGGATGATCGCCCGGCCGACTTGCGTGCCGATGCTGCGCGCGGCGCTCTTGGCGGCGGACTCGATGACGCTGTCAGATCGGCTCGACTTGCCGCCGCCGAACATCCCGCCGAGCATGCCACCCAGACCACCGAACAAGCCGCCCTCATCTGCCGCCGGGGCCTTGGTCGCCGCCGGCGCGTCGGCCTCGGCTTTGTCCTGACCGAAGCCGGCCTGGATTTTTTCGAAGGCCGACTCACGGTCGAGCGCATTCTCGTAATGCCCGAAGAGCAGCGAGCCATGGACGGTCTGCTGCCGCTCGGCGGCGGTCATGGGGCCAAGACGCGAGCCCGGCGCGATGACGAAGCAGCGCTCGGTGATATTGGGCCGGCCCTTTTCATCGAGGAAGGAGATCAAGGCCTCGCCGACGCCGAGTTCGGTGATGGCCTCGGCGGCGTCGAAGGCCGGGTTGGCGCGCATGGTGTCAGCGGCGGTCTTGACGGCTTTCTGGTCGCGCGGGGTGAAGGCGCGCAGCGCGTGCTGCACCCGGTTGCCGAGCTGGCCGAGCACAGAGTCGGGTACATCGAGCGGGTTCTGGGTGACGAAGTAGATGCCGACGCCCTTCGAGCGGATCAGGCGCACCACTTGCTCGACCTTTTCGAGCAGCGCCTTGGGGGCGTCGTTGAACAGCAGATGGGCTTCGTCGAAGAAGAACACCAGCTTCGGTTTGTCCGGATCGCCCACCTCGGGCAATTGCTCGAACAGCTCGGCGAGCAGCCACAGCAGGAAGGTGGAGTAGAGCTTGGGGTTGTTGTAGAGCTTGTCGGCGGCCAGCACGTTGATCACGCCACGACCGTTGGCGCCGGTCTGCATCAGGTCGGCGATGTCGAGCATCGGCTCGCCGAAGAACACATCACCGCCTTGCTCCTCGATCGTCAGCAGGCCGCGCTGAATGGCGCCGATGGAGGCGGTGGAGACATTGCCGTACTGCGTCTTGATGGTCTTGGCGTTGTCGCCCACGAACTGCACCATCGAACGCAGGTCTTTGAGATCGAGCAGCAACAGGCCGTTGTCGTCGGCCACCTTGAAGACGATCTGCAGCACGCCGCTCTGGGTGTCGTTGAGGTTGAGCAGTCGTGACAGCAGCAGCGGACCCATGTCCGACACGGTGGCACGCACCGGATGGCCGGACTCGCCGAACACGTCCCAGAACACCGCGGCATTTTGCACCGGCTCGAAGGTCTCGATGCCGATGGCGTTGAGCCGCTTCATCAGCTTTTCAGAGGCCGTGCCGGCCACGCCGATACCCGACAAGTCGCCTTTGACGTCGGCCAGAAACACCGGCACGCCGATGCTGGCAAAGGACTCGGCCAGGCGCTGCAGGGTGACCGTCTTGCCGGTACCGGTGGCGCCGGTGATCAGTCCGTGGCGGTTGGCCAGGCGCGGCAACAGGGCGACATCGCGGCCGTCGGCCTTGGCGATAACAAGCGGTTCGATCATGAGCGGGGTCCGGGCAGAGGGAATCGCCATAGTCTAGCCCAGGGTGACGTCACATCGCAGCCCTGGCACGGCGACGGGGCGTGGTGACAACACCTCGCCCCGAAAAACATCAACGCCGGCAGGCGGACTGGCAGCTGTTGTAGGTGGCCAGGCAGCTGGCACTCTGGCCGCAGTGGAACAGCCGATCGCCGCAGCGGTGCACACATTGGTTCCAGGCCGGATCGCTTTGTGGCATGGCACGACGCGTCGGGCAGCTGTTGAGGTCAAAGCCGCGCGGCGGTCCCGGCACCCGCGCCCATTGTTCGGGCGAGAACACCAGCATGGATTGCAAGGCCGTTACGTCGCCCGCCTCGACCAGCATGCCCGAGCGCTGCAGCGTGGCCAGACCCTCGCAGTCGGCCCGGTGCGCCGCCTCAGCGGTCGGCACATCGCGGGTGATGCCAAGGCTGTGACGGGCGCACTCATGGGCATACAGAAAGGCGCGAACGGCGTCGGTCACATCGGGGAGCGCGCGCGGGTTGTAAACAATCAGCGGTCGGGACTTGCCCATCTGCGTCATCACCAGCGAGGGCGATTCCACATCGAGCCGACTGGGCACGGCGCGACCGGCTGCGTCGGTGCAGCCACGGAAGGTGAGGTCCTGGGCGCCGGCCGGCACGGCAAACACCGCCAGCCACATCACGGCCAGCATTGAAAATAGAGACTTCATGCGGTCACTCCCGATCCGGTTGTCATGCCTATCGTGTGCAATCTAGCAGACTCGTCGCCGCTTGTGCGGACCGGGGCTCCGCCACACCCGGGTCGATAGGTATAATGGCGGCTTTTCGAACAGCAAGTCTGCAGGAGTCGAGGGCGCTATGGCAGGTCATTCCAAATGGGCCAACATCCAGCACCGCAAAGGCCGTCAGGATGCCAAGCGGGGCAAGGTCTTCACCAAACTGATCAAGGAAGTCACCGTGGCCGCCAAGATGGGCGGCGGCGATCCGGCATCGAATCCGCGTCTGCGTCTGGCCATCGACAAGGCCCGCGGCGAGTCGATGCCCAAGGACAACATCGAAAACGCCATCAAGCGCGGCACCGGCCAGCTCGAAGGCGTCAGCTATGAAGAGGCGCGCTACGAGGGCTACGGCATCGGCGGCGCGGCGGTGATCGTCGATTGCCTGACCGACAACAAGGTACGCACCGTGGCCGATGTGCGCCACGCCTTCAGCAAGTACGGCGGCAACCTGGGCACCGATGGCTGCGTGGCCTTCCAGTTCAGCCACTGCGGCCAGCTGATGTTCGCCCCCGGCGTCGATGAAGAAGCGCTGATGGACGCCGCGCTCGAATGCGGCGCCGAAGACGTGATCACCGATGACGACGGCTCCATCGAGGTGGTCACCTCGCCGGCCGACTTTTCGACCGTCAAGGACGCGCTCGAAGCCGCGGGCTTCAAGGCCGAGTTCGGCGAAGTCACCATGAAACCAATGAACGAGACCGAACTGACCGGCGACGACGAGGCCAAGATGCAGCGCCTGCTCGACGCACTGGACAGTCTCGACGACGTTCAGGAGGTCTATACCAGCGCGGTTTTTGGCGACTGAGTTGGGGCCTGAACGCTCCGCAATTGTCTCAAACAGAAAGCCGCCTGAAACAGGGCGGTTTTTTTTGGTCATCGAAACGGCTCGCGGCGTGACGGCGGCCGCGAAACGGCGGAAATCCGGAAAAATCGGTGACGCAGCGGACATGTTTTGCGGGGCACACTAGGGAAACCCCCTATACGGCATTTTTGGTGCACCGCATTTGTGCCGACTGTCTGCACCATCGTCCCGGCAACCCAAGCGGTACAGAGACTTGACGAGATTCCGTTTCGGAAGACGTCCGACACGGAAAGAACATATCTTCCGGCATATTGCACTGCGGCATGCCATGCCCGCCCTTGCGACCCGCTTTTCAGGCAAAAATTTTTCTTTCCCTATCGGTTTTTTTGCAGAATAAGCACACCTTTGCCTTTGCGCCTTTCGTACCATTCGCCCACCCCGTAAAAAGGGCGGGTGCGGACAGAGAACAAAGACCGACCACGAGGCACACAAACGCGTGGTCCGAACAGCGGAAAGCCACACCCCGACCGATTCATGTCGAACCGGTCGGAATCGGAACCACCCAAACTCACAAAAGAGTCAGCTGGAGGATACGAGACATGAAAAAAACCGGTATCGCTATTGCGATCATGGGCCTGGGCTTCGGCCTGATGAGCGGCGGCGTCAGCGCCGCCGACATGGTGGTCAAGCTTGGCCACGTCGGCCCGCTCACCGGCAGCATCTCCCACCTGGGCAAGGACAACGAAAACGGTGCCCTGCTCGCCATCGAGGAATACAACGCCAAGGGCGTGACCATCGGCGGCAAGACGATCAAGTTCGAAATCATGGGTGAAGACGATCAGGCCGACCCGCGCGCCGGCACCACCGTCGCTCAGCGTCTGGTCGATGCCGAAGTCGCCGGGGTGGTTGGCCACCTGAACTCCGGCACCACCATCCCGGCCTCGCGCATCTATCACCAGGCCGGGATCCCGATGATCTCCCCGTCGGCAACCAACCCGAAACTGACCCAGCAGAACTACGCCGGCGTGTTCCGCACCATCGCCAACGACGTCCAGCAAGGCGGCGCGATCGGCAAGTTCGCCACCGGTACCCTCGGCGCCAAGAACATCGCCATCATCGATGACCGCACCGCTTACGGTCAGGGTCTGGCTGACGAAGTCGAAAAGTCGGCCAAAGCCACCGGCGGCAAGATCGTCGCACGTGAATTCACGAACGACAAAGCCACCGACTTCATGGCCATTCTGACCAAGATCAAGGCTCAGAACCCGGACGTGATCTTCTTCGGCGGCATGGACGCTCAGGCCGGCCCGATGGTGCGCCAGCTCAAGCAGCTGGGCATCAACGCCAAGTTCATGGCCGGTGACGGTGCCTGCTCGGGCGAGATGCTCAAGCTCGCGGGCGATGCACTGAGCGGCAACACATACTGCACGCAAGCCGGCCTGCCGCTGGACAAGATGCCGGGCGGCAAGGACTTCAAGGACCGCTACAAGAAGCGCTTCAACCTCGACGTGCAGATCTACGCACCGTATGCCTACGACGCGGCTGCCGCGATGATCGAAGCCATGAAAGTGGCCGACTCCACCTCGCCGGCCAAGTACCTGCCCGCACTGAAGGCGATCAGCTTCCAGGGCGTCACCGGCAACGTCGCCTTTGACGCCAAGGGCGACATCAAGGAAGGCGCCATCACGGTGTATCAGTTCAAGGACGGCGGCTGGAATCCGGTCCCCTGATCTGAATTGAGGCACTTGTAGAACGTGGGCTTGCCCACAACCGGGGGCCGCGATCCACAGTGGTTGCGGCCCCTGAATTATTCCGGTTTCCGTCTGGCGCATCGGTCGGACGGCACATCGGAAGGACTCAGCAAACAACCCGCGCTGCGGGATTGAGAACAGCAACACGGAACCCCGCCCCTCGGCCCCACAAGGGCACACCCGACCGGAATCATCCCGGCACCGGGGCGACGGCCTCCGTCACACACCAAGCAAAAGGTGCGATATGGAAACCTTATTACAGCAGATCGTGAATGGTCTGGTCGTCGGCAGCGTGTATGCGCTGGTGGCGCTGGGCTACACGATGGTCTACGGGATCTTGGGTCTGATCAACTTTGCCCACGGCGAAGTGGTCATGATCGGCGCGCTCACCGCGCTGCAGACCCTGCTCATCCTGATGGGCGTCGCGCCCGACATGGCGCCGCTGCTCAAGCTGGCGATCGCCGTGCTCGTCGCCATGCCCGTGTGCATGATCCTCGGCTTCCTGATGGAACGACTGGCCTACCGGCGGCTGCGCGGCGCACCGCGACTGGCCCCGCTGATCACCGCGATCGGCATGTCCTTCCTGCTTCAGACGCTGGCCATGATCATCTGGGGCCGCAACTATCACACCTTCCCGCAGCTGATTTCCACCGCACCGATGCAGCCGATTCCGGGCGTTTTTGTCACCCCGGTTCAGGTCGCCATCGTGATCGTGTCGGCGCTGGTGATGGCCGGCCTGATCCTGCTGGTCACCAAGACCCGCCTCGGTCGCGCCATGCGCGCCACGGCGGAAAACCACCGCGTCGCGGCCCTGATGGGGGTCGACACCAACGCCATCATCGCGCTGACCTTTGTCATCGGCGCCGGTCTGGCGGCCGTGGCCGGCGTGATGTTCGCCAGCAACTACGGTATCGCGCACTACGCGATGGGCTTCATGCCCGGCTTGAAAGCCTTTACTGCGGCGGTGCTCGGCGGCATCGGCAACCTGGGCGGCGCCATGCTTGGCGGCATCGTGCTCGGGCTGGTCGAAGCGGTCGGCGCCGGTTATATCGAAACCATGACCTTCGGCTTCCTCAACTCCAGCTACCAGGACATCTTCGCCTTCGTCATTCTCGGCATCGTGCTCATCTTCCGGCCCACCGGCCTGTTGGGTGAGCGGGTTTCCGACCGGGCCTGAGGAGGGATCACACCATGAACGAACTCATCGAAGCCGTCCCCTATCTGGGCAAACGCAACCCCCGGCTCACCAAGTGGCTGATCATCATCCTGGCGCTGGTGGCGCCGCTGATTGCCGCCTACTTCGGTCGCAGCTGGATGCGCATCCTGGACTTCGCCCTGCTGTACATGATGCTGGCCCTGGGCCTGAACCTGGTGGTCGGCTTTGCCGGCCTGCTCGACCTGGGCTACATCGCTTTTTACGCCGTGGGCGCCTACACCTGGGCCTTCCTCGCCTCACCGCATTTCGGTGTGCACATGCCCTTCTGGATCGTGCTGCCGCTGGGGGCCGCGTTTGCGGCGCTGGCGGGGATCATATTGGGCTTCCCGGTCTTGCGATTACGCGGTGACTACCTCGCCATCGTGACCCTGGGCTTTGGCGAAATTGTCCGGATCTTCATGAACAACCTGAACCATCCGGTCAACATCACCAACGGCCCGCAAGGCATCAACGCCCTGGATTCGCTCAATCTGTTCGGCTGGAACCTGTCGCAAAGCCTGACCATCGGCGACTTCAAGATCCACTACCTGTATTTGTATTACTACTTCTTCCTGCTCTGCGTGATCGGCTCCATCGTCTTCATCAAACGCCTGCAGATCTCCCGCGTCGGCCGCGCGTGGGCTGCCATGCGTGACGACGAGCTGGCTGCCAAGGCGATCGGCATCAACGTGCGCAACATGAAGCTACTGGCCTTCTCGCTCGGCGCCACCTTTGGCGGCGTGGCCGGCGGTCTGTTCGGCTCCTTCCAGGGCTTCGTGTCGCCGGAATCCTTCTCGCTGATGGAATCCATCGCCGTGCTGACCATGGTGGTGTTCGGCGGCATGGGTAACATCGCCGGCGCCATCGTCGGCGCGCTGGCGCTCACCGCCCTGCCCGAGATCCTCCGCAACATCGCCCTGCCCGTGCAGGAAGCGCTGTTCGGCACCGTGATTCTCGACCCCGAAGTGCTGCGCATGCTGTTGCTGTCGCTGGCCATGATTCTGATGATGTTGCTGCGCCCGGCCGGCCTGGTGCCCGCCCACGCACGCTACTCCCGTCCCGAGCTGCTCAAGGGAGGCGCTTGATGATCAAGTTGCTTGAAGCCCGCGGTGTGGGCAAACGTTTCGGCGGTCTGACCGCCCTGTCCGATGTCTCGCTGACCATCAACAAGGGCGAGGTGTACGGCCTGATCGGCCCGAACGGTGCCGGCAAGACCACCTTCTTCAACGTGCTCACCGGTGCCTACATTCCCGATGACGGCGAGTTCGTCTTCAACGGCACCGAGCTGCCCACCGGCAAGCCCCACCTGGTGGTGCAGCAGGGCATTGCCCGCACCTTCCAGAACATCCGTCTGTTCGGTCAGCTGACGGCGCTCGAAAACGTCATGGCCGGCCATCACATCCGCACCAAGGCCGGGCTGTGGGGCATCCTGATGCAGAGCAAGCACGCCATCGAAGAGGAGCGTCTGACCACCGAGCGCGCCTTTGAACTGCTCAAGTATGTGGGCATCGAGCGCTTCGCCCACACCATCTGCAAGAGCCTTTCGTACGGCGACCAGCGCCGTCTCGAGATCGCCCGCGCGCTGGCCTCCGAACCGCAATTGCTGGCGCTCGACGAACCCGCCGCCGGCATGAACGCCACCGAAACCGGCCAGCTCAAGGTGCTGATCGAACAGATCCGCCACGACGGCATCACCGTGCTGCTCATCGAGCATGACGTCAAGCTGGTGATGGGCCTGTGCGACCGGGTCGCCGTGCTCGACTTCGGCAAGAAGATTGCCGAAGACGTGCCTGCCGTGGTCCAGAAAAATGAGGCCGTGATCAGCGCCTACCTGGGAGGACCCAAGCATGCACACTAACCCCGCCTCCCCGCTGCTCCAGCTCGACGACATCAAGATCGCCTACGGCGGCATTCAGGCCGTCAAGGGCGTCAGTCTCGAGCTCTACAAAGGCGAAATGGTCTGCCTGATCGGTGCCAACGGCGCCGGCAAGACCACCACGCTCAATGCCATCTCCGGCACGCTGGGCGTGGCCAGCGGCAGCATCACCTACGACGGCGAAGACATCGGTGCCATGCCCACCCACAAGCGCCTGCGCAAAGGCATCGCGCTGGTGCCCGAGGGCCGCGGCATCTTCACCCGTCTGACGGTCGAAGAGAACCTGCGCATGGGCGCCTACATCCGTAACGACACGGCCGGTATCGAAGCCGACCTCGAGCGGGTCTACACCATGTTGCCGCGGGTCAAGGAACGTCTGGCGCAGGTGGCCGGCACGCTGTCGGGCGGCGAGCAACAGATGGTCGCCATCGGCCGTGCCCTGCTCTCCCAGCCCAAGCTGCTGCTGCTCGACGAACCCTCCATGGGCCTCGCCCCGCTGGTGGTCGAGAAGATCTTTGAAGTGGTGCAGACGGTCAAGGACGAAGGCGTGACCATCTTGCTGGTCGAACAGAACGCCAACCTGGCACTCGAATTCGCCCAGCGCGGCTACGTGATGGAAAGCGGCAAGCTGACCCTCACAGGGACGGGTAAGGAACTGCTGGCCGACCCGAAGGTGCGTGCGGCGTATCTCGGCGAATAAGCCGGCTGCAGCGAAGACCAAAGGGGCGCACTTCGGTGCGCCCCTTTTTCATGCACCGCCTAAGATCGCTCGACCGGCGGTCGGGCGCTACCGCGCAACACCATGCTCGTATCAAAGCTCACTGACTCGACCGATGGCGCCGCCGCGCGAGGCGTTTTGATCAAGGCCAGCAGACGCGCCCCGGCCGCCTCGGCAATCGTCGTGATCGGCAGCGCAATCGTGCTCAATCCCTCGCCCTGCCACCAGCGAAACGCTGCGGTGTCGCCAAAGCCGAGCAAGGACACGTCCGGATAGGTGCTGCCGTAGTGCGCACTCACTGCATCGAGCATCCCCTCGGTCAGCGCCGCGCCGGCGGCCACGATGGCCGTCGGCGGCACCCGCCGCGACAAGAGCGCGCGCAAGGCCTCGCTGCCCTGGCTGGCACGCGGCGCGCCCGCGCACACCAGGTCGATATCAGGCTGCAAGCCACGCGCCGCGAAGGCATCCACATAACCATTGAAACGCGCACGCGCGGTGTCCAGCGTCTTGTCACCCACCAGCAAGGCGATGCACCGATGCCCCAGATCGAGGAGGTAGCCGGTCGCGGCGAAGAGCGCCTGGCGATCATTGACCCCAAAACTGTCGGCCCGCAAGCCCTCGGCCCGACGGATGAGCTGCACCGTCGGCACACCGGACAACAACTGGCAGGTCGCGGGCGTCACGCCGCCGGTCGGCACCACCATCACCCCCGCGCAGCGCGCACCGATCAGCGCGCGGACATGGCGCTCCTCGATCTCGGGATCATCCTCGGTCACCGACAGCACCAGCTGGTAACCGGCGCGCTGACAGCATTGGGCCGCAATGCGCGCCATGGTCGCGTAAAAGCTGTTCTGGATGTCCGGCACCAGCAGGCCGATCAGCGCGCTGGTGCCGCTGCGCATGGCGCGGGCGGCCGAATCGGCCACATAGCCCATCTGCTCGGCCTGCTCACGCACGCGACGGATGGTCTCCGCACTGATCCGCGTATTGCCGGCGAGGGCGCGCGTCACCGTTGACGGCGAGACGCCGAGCTCACGAGCAATGTCCTTGATAGTGACCATGACAAACCTGGGATGCGCCTTGCGCAAACGAAATCTTCAATAAGCCTGTTTTATCAGAAACAGGCCCTCACTACATGGAAAAGTTGACGCGCAAACGTTTGCGCAATAAAGTGCAGATCATTCACTGATGGTGGAGTTCGCCATGAATGACAAAGCACAACCCGATGCGCGCCTGCTCGCCACGCTCCAGAAAGCCGGGCTCGTCAACCCTGCCGAACAGCCCGTTTTCGAAGCGCTGACCGGCGGTGTCTCGTCCGACATCTGGAAGGTCACCACGTCGCGCGGCAGCTTCTGCGTCAAGCGGGCGCTCTCCAAACTCAAGGTCGCCGCCGACTGGCAGGCACCGGTCGAGCGCAACCAGTATGAGGTCGCCTGGTTCCGCGTCGTCCACGCGATCCTGCCCGAGGCCGTGCCCGAAGTGCTGTTGCACGATCCGGACGAAATGCTGTGTGCCATGAGCTATCTGCCGCCCGAAGATCATCGGCTCTGGAAAACCGAACTGCGCGATGGCCGGGCCAACCCGCGCGACGCCGCCGAAGTCGGTCGCCGCCTCGGCCGCATTCACGCCGCCACGGCCAACAAGCCCGACGTCGCCGCGCTGTTCTGGCCCAACGACATCTTCCACGCCATCCGGCTCGAACCCTATCTCGAAGCCACCGCGCTGGCGCACCCCGATTTACGCGACACGCTGTTTGCCCTCAGCCAGCGCACCGGTGAGATCCACCGCACCATGGTGCACGGCGACGTCAGCCCGAAGAACATCCTGCTGGGCCCGAATGGCCCGGTGTTTCTCGACGCCGAATGCGCCTGCATGGGCGACCCGGCCTTCGATCTGGCCTTCTGCCTCAACCACCTGCTGCTCAAGTGCCTGTGGAACCCCGCCGCGCGCGCCGACTTCCTGGCCTGCTTCGCCGCACTGAGCACGGCCTATCTGGCCGAGGTGGATTGGGAGCCGGCCGACGCCCTCGAAGCGCGCGCTGCCAGCCTGCTGCCCGGGCTGCTGCTGGCGCGGGTCGATGGCAAATCACCCGCCGAATACCTGACGGACGACACCCAGCGCGCTCATGTGCGCCGCTGTGCGTGTGCGTTGCTTCACTCACCCCCGGCCCGCCTGTCCGACGTATCGACGGCCTGGAACAAGGAACTCGACGCATGAGCACGCAGATTCAATCCGTCACAGGCCGTCGGGTCTGGGACTCTCGCGGCCGCCCCACCGTGGAAACCGAAATCACCCTGGTCGGCGGTGCCGTCGGGCGCGCGATCGCCCCGGCCGGCGCCTCCACCGGCAGCGGCGAAGCGCTGGATCGCCGCGACGGCGGCGCCCCGTTTGGCGGACACGATGTGCAAGGCGCGCTGGCCGCGGTCAATGGCGAGATCGCCGATCTGCTCACCGGTCGCGACGCCACCGATCAGGCCGCGCTGGATACCGCGCTGATCGCCCTCGACGGCACACCCAACAAGCATCGCCTCGGCGGCAACGCCCTGGTCGCCACGTCCATGGCCATTGCCCATGCTGCCGCGGCCGGGCTGCGGATGCCGCTGTGGCGCTATCTGGCCGGCGATCGCCAAGACCGGATACTACCGCTCCCCGAGATCCAGATCTTCGGCGGCGGCGCGCATGCCGGACGCCGGGTCGACGTGCAGGACTTCATGGTCATCGCCGTCGGCGCCACCGACTACGCTCACTCGCTGGAAATGGTGGCCGAGGTCTATCGCGCTGCCGGCGCCCTGATGGGCGAAGCCAAGCTGCTGCAGGGCGTGGCCGACGAAGGCGGTTACTGGCCGGCCTTCGACACCAACGACCGGGCGCTGGAATTTCTCGTGCGCGCCATCGAACGCGCCGGCTACACGCCGGGGCAGGATGTCGCCATCTCGCTCGACATCGCCGCCAGCGACTTCGGTAAAAACGGCCGCTACACCCTGGCCCGCGACAGCCGCGAGATCGACTCTGACGGCCTCTCCGAGATGCTGCTCGGCTGGCTCGCCCGCTACCCCATCGTGTCGATCGAAGACCCGCTCGGCGAGGACGACCCCGAAGGCATGCGCAAATTTACCCTCGCCGCCGGCCCCGGTGTCGAGGTGGTGGCCGACGACTTCATCTGCACCACCGCCGCGCGCATCGACCGCGCCGCAGAACTCGGCGCCTGCAACACCGCGCTGATCAAACCCAACCAGGCCGGCACCCTGACCGAAACCCGCGCCGCGCTCGACGCTGCGCGCGCGGCGGGCTGGGAGAGCATTGTCTCGGCGCGATCGGGCGAAACCGAAGACACCACCATCGTCCACCTGGCCGTCGGCTGGGGGGCCAAACAGCTCAAAGTCGGCTCGTTCTCGCGCTCGGAGCGCATGGCCAAATGGAACGAAGGCCTGCGCATCGCCGAAGCGCTCGGCCAGGCCGGCGGACAACTCGCGCCGCGCAGCGCGTTTCCGTGGGGGCGCACAACGAGGTAGTTGTCGATCGGAAGCGCTGGCTGGGCCTAGGGCAACACGCCCTTGGCCAGCAAGTCCTTCAGCATCGCGTCGGCCAACCGGCGCACCACGCCCTCCAGGTTGGCCGAGTCGATCACCTCGGCATTGGCACTCCACACCAGATGTTCGCCCTGCAAGGCATACAGGCTCAACTCCACCACCGCGACGCGCAGCGTCTCGTAGTAGCCCGGATCCATCATGAACGGATGGCCGATATAGCCGTGCCGACCGTAGTAACCGAAGCCCGGCGGAAACATGAAGGGGCTGCCCGGCCGGTACACCCGCTCGTCGCGGGTCGACACCACCTTCACCACCAGCGCCGAGCCGTAACCGAGCTTCAGCGCCTGCGCCTTGGCCCTGGCCAGCGCCGACGCATCAGTCACCGACTCACCGACCACCGCATAGCCAGCGGAGACGTCCATCGCCGGCGCCAGCACCTGCGCAAACAGATCTTCGGAACGCCGCCGGTCGGCCTCCGAAGCCAGTTGGGCAAACACCACCGACTTGCCCAGCGCATGAGCCTGCGCATCCGGCGCGCTCCACGATTGCTGGAGCGCAGAACTGGCACAGCCGTTGAGGGAAAGCAGACACACCAGAACAGTCAACAGACGGGCAATCATGAGGCGAACTCCCATGCCGTGCGCACACACGTGACGCACCGAGGCGATGCGGATTCTGACAGACAATCGGTCAGCAAATTCCCGCCTGAGCTGTTTCGCGGCGTAATCGGGCGCTTCCGATGCGCGCGTCCTGGCCGGGTCGAGGCCGCAATGCGCACCTGCGCATACTTCACTTTGGCAAATCATTCAGGGCAGAGACGGCGATCGACCCGGAGCCGTCCGTCGTAGGTGCGCAACGGCACCATGTAGGTTGGGTTGAGCACAGCGAAGCCCAACATTCAGCCGCGCAATCATGAAACACCAAATGTTGGGCTTCCTTCGTCAGCCCAACCTACGCGTGCTGCCCCGGTCAAAGGCCAACATGAGTTCAATGAGCCGCAACCGTATGGGTTGATCTGGCGCTGGGCTGGATGCCATCTCGGCGATCCAACCGCCCGGCCAGTGTTGTCAGCCCCAGTGCGCCGAGCACGACCAGCGCGCCGACCCAAGGTGTTGCCATCAGACCAAATTGAGCAACGATCAGCCCACCGCCCCAGGCACCACCTGCAATCCCGATATTGAACGCGGCGATATTCAAGCCTGAGGCAACATTCACAGCCTCAGGTGCATCAAGCTCGGCGCGCTGTACCACATACACCTGCAAGCCCGGTACGTTGCCGAACGCAACAGCCCCCCATGCCAAGACCGTTGCCAGCGCAAACGAGGTGTTGGAAGCAGTGAAAGTCAGCGCAAACAACACCAGTGCGAGTAGCGCAAAGACAATCTGAAGCGCCCCAATCGGCCCTTTTTTGTCTGCCAGTTTGCCACCCCAGATGTTGCCAAACGCGACCGACACCCCATATACCAGCATGACCAGGCTGACACTGCCAGCAGAGAAACCAGAGACTTCTTGCAGAATCGGCGCGAGGTAGGTGAAGGCGATGAACGAGCCTCCGTAGCCTAAGGCAGTCATCGCGTACACCAGCAGCAGGCGCGGCTTTTTCAACACCGCGAACTGTGCCATCAGCGACGCCGGCGTGCTTTGTGCCAGGTTGTTTGGCACCAGAATCCAGCTGCCGACAAACGCAATCGCGCCCAGCAGTGAGACAGCCAGAAAAGTCGATTGCCAGCCAAATGCCTGGCCGATGAAGGTACCCAGCGGCACGCCGGTGACCAGAGCAACGGTCAGCCCGGTGAACATCAGCGCAATGGCACTAGCGGCCTTTTCCTTGGGCACCAGACTGGTGGCGATGGTGGATCCAATGGAGAAGAATACGCCGTGTGCCAACCCGGTGAGCACACGCGCTGCCATGAGCGCCTCATAGCCTGGTGCCATCCAGGCAACCAGATTGCCAAAAGTGAACAAAGCCATCAAACCCAACAACAGTTTTTTGCGTGGCACACGTCCTGTCAGCGCGGTCAATACCGGCGCGCCTATGGCCACCCCCAGGGCATACAGACTGACCAGAAGCCCAGCCGAAGGGACAGAGACATTCAGACTGGCGGCAATCGTCGGGATCAGTCCAACAATCACGAACTCAGTCGTTCCGATAGCGAAGGCGCTGAGTGTCAGCGCCCAAAGTGCGAGAGGCATGGTTTTGTCCTTGATGGGTAAACGATGCGTCGCAGTTTGAACTTGGCTCAAGCAAAGAAAAATCGCTTCAGCTACATTACACTTTTGACTCGGAGTCAACAATGCTTAGCTTGGAGGCCCTTATTGGTCTTGTTTCGATCATAGATTCGGGTTCATTTTCGGCCGCTGCCGAGCGCCTTGGACAGAGTCCATCGGGGGTCAGTCGAACCATTTCACGGCTGGAAGCGCAACTCGGCATGACGCTGATCAAGCGAACCACACGACGACTGAGCCTGACAGAAGAAGGTGAGTGGTTGTTGGCACGCGCCAGAAAAATTCTTGCTGAGCTACAGAACACGGAAGATCAACTGGCCGCCCGCCTGTCCCAACCATCAGGCTTGGTTCGCCTGAATGCGGCCACGCCCGTTTTGGACCACTTGATCGCCCCCCTGACGGCGGATTTTCTGGATGCCTACCCCATGGTGCGACTCGAGTTGATCAGCGGGGAAACTGTGGTCGATCTAATTGATGAGCGAGCCGATCTGGCTATTCGCATCGGCCCATTGGCCGACTCCACCCTGAATGCCAGACAGCTGGGCTCCAGCCGCCTCCGCGTTTTAGCGTCCCCGGCATATCTGGCCCGTCATGGAACACCAGCGAATACCAGCGAGCTTTTGCGGCATCGGATACTTGGTTTCACGGCGCCCATATCGCTCAATATATGGCCTTTCCCCCAACAAACGGGTGATGGATTGCCCGTGCTTCCTGTGATTGCCGCCTCCAGCGGAGAGACCCTTCGACACTTGGCTTTAACTGGGGCCGGCGTGGTTTGCCTCGCCGACTTCCTGACCCGTCAGGATGTGCTGAGTGGCAATCTAGTTCCCGTCCTGGAATCTGAAACACTCCCTTGGGCGCAGCCAGTGTGGGCGGTGTTTTACAAACAGGAGGCCTTGGCAACCCGTGTTTCTGCTTTGGTCAATTTTCTGGCCGAGCGGCTAAGTGAGCAGCTTTAGTGCAGGGCCGCCGGTAGAGACTCGAATAGGAACGGCTGCAATCGGTGATTGCTCTGCTGAAGAGCACCATCCTCGAAGTCACGAGTCGTTTTTGTCGGCTGTGTAGAAACGGGGTCCTGCTAGCGCTCATGCATGGCTGACCACTCCGACAATCGCCAGCCAAAGAATCGCTATCGACTCGCGACCTCCGTGCCTCGACTGACGTGACGCACGTCTTCGGACTATTTCGCCTTTCACGTCGCACGCGTTTGAGATCCTGGCCGGCAATGTTGAGATGGCGCGGACCGCACCCGCCGGACTCTCACCGACGGTGGCTTCCGCCCTAGGACTTGCTCCCCAGCAGGGCCCGCAGATTCGCCAGCCGTTCCCGCCCCTCATCCTGGCTCACTGGCGCGTCGTTTTTTTTCGCCACGGCGACGCCCTCGCCCATCTCGCCAATGAAGCGCGAGGCTTCGCAGACGCGCACATCGGGCCCGGCCTTGCGGCGTTCGCACCAGGTGACCGTGAGCGAGCGCTGGGCGCGGGTGATGCCGACGTACATCAGCCGTCGTTCTTCGGCGAGGTTGCCTTCGTCCAGCGCCGATTGGTGCGGCAGCAGGCCTTCTTCCACCCCAATCAGGAAGACGTGCTTGAACTCCAGGCCTTTCGAGGCATGCAGTGTCGCCAGTTGCACGCCGTCGAATTCCTCGTCGTTCTTGTCGAGCATGGAGATGAGGGCGATGGTCTGGGTGAGTTCGAGCAGACTCTTGCCGTCTTTCTCGCCCTTGCTGCCCAGCCATTCGACGAAGTCGCGCACGTTGCTCCACTTGGTTTCCGCCTCGCGGGTATCGAAACTGCCAAGCAGCCAGCCTTCGTAGTTGATTTCGTGCAGCAGGGCTTCGAGCACCTGCGCGGCGCTTTCGCGCTCGGCGCGGTGGGCCAGTTTGTTGATGAATTGGCCGAACTCCTGCACCGATTCGAGCTGGCGGGCGTTGAGATGGTGGGCCGCGCCCTCTTCAAAGGCCGCTTCAAACAGGCTCACATGGCGCTGGCCGGCGTAGCGGCCGAGGGCTTCGATGGTGCCGGCACCCACGCCACGGCGCGGGGTGGTGATGGCGCGGATGAAGGCCAGGTCGTCGTCGCCATTGACCATCAGCCGCAGGTAGCTGATCAGGTCGCGGATCTCAGCCTTGTCGAAGAAGGACTGGCCGCCAGAGATCACATACGGAATCTTGTTGTTGCGCAGCTGCTTTTCGAACAGGCGCGCCTGGTGGTTGCCGCGATAGAGAATGGCGTAGTCGGAAAACTTGGTCTTGAATTCGAAGCGGTGCGCCTGGATACGCATAGCCACCAGTTGCGCCTCGGCTTCCGGATCGCGCGAGGCCACCACGCGGATCGGCTCGCCGGGGCCGTGTTCGGACCACAGCTTTTTCTCGAACAGCTTTTCGTTATTGGCGATCAGCGTGTTGGCCGCGCCGAGGATGCGCGCGCTGGAGCGATAGTTTTGCTCCAGCTTGATGACCTTGAGGCGCGGGTAGTCGGTCTGCAGCAGATTCAGGTTTTCGACGTCGGCACCGCGCCAGGCGTAGATGGCCTGGTCGTCGTCGCCCACCGCGGTAAACGCGCCGCGCACGCCGGAGAGCTGGCGCAGCAAGCGGTATTGCGCGCGGTTGGTGTCCTGGTACTCGTCGATCAGCAGGTAGCGCAGGCGGTTCTGCCAGCGCTCGCGCACTTCGTCGTTTTCTTCGAGCAGCCGGACGGGCAGGCCGATGAGGTCGTCGAAATCGACCGCCTGGTAGGCGCGCAGGGTGCGCTCGTACTCGCCGTACACCTTCGCGGCGGCCGCCGACACATCATCATTGGCCAGCTTGACCGCCTCTTCGGGCGGGATCATGGCGTTCTTCCAGCCGGAAATGACCCATTGCAGCGAGCGCGCGTAGGCGCGGTCAGCGTCGGCCACGATGTCGGCGATGATCTGGTTGGCGTCGGCCGCATCGAGAATCGAAAACTGCGGTTTGAGCCCGCAATGCTTGGCCTCTTGCCGCACCATGCGCACACCCAGCGCATGGAAGGTGCACACCGTCAGCCCCTTCGCCTTGCCGCCGCCGAGCAGGCCGCCGACGCGCTCCTGCATTTCCTTGGCGGCCTTATTGGTGAAGGTGATGGCGGCGATGTTGCTGGGGCTGAAGTCGCAGGTCTCGACCAGGTGGGCGATCTTCTGCGTGATCACTCGCGTCTTGCCGCTGCCGGCGCCGGCGAGCACCAGGCAGGGGCCGTCGAGATAGCGGATCGCTTCGCGCTGGGGGGCGTTGAGGTGTGCGGACATGGGACCTGAGAATGAAAAACGGCGCCGCCCGGACGGGGCGGCGCGAGGCACATTTTACGCCGGGACGGCGCGCCGCGCCTGCCCGGCCGACCAGGGGACGGACGCGAACCTCTGCGCGCGCCATCGGTCTCACTAGTGTCATGCACCCGGCGCCGGCGACGGGTCGGCGCCACCTTTCAAGGAGGACGACCATGACACTCACCGATCTTCCCCGCATGCTGGTCTCGGAGACCGACGGCTGGCGCGATGTCGAACGCATGCATCCGGGCGTCAACAAGATGCTGCTGGCGGTGGTCATGCCACTATCGCTGTTGCCACCGCTGATGTACGCCTACGCCAACATGGCCCACCCCGGCCAGGTCTTTCCGCTGCTCGAACCGCCCTTGGGCATCACCGAAGCGCTGATCGTCGGCGGCGTGTTCTTTGTCGTCGAAGTGGCCATGGTGTTCATGATGGCCGACCTGATCCGGCAGATCACTCAGGCTCGAACGGACCGCCCCGGCTTCGACCAGAGCTTCTCGCTGGCGGCGATCGCACCAGTCCCGCTGTGGCTCGCGTCGCTGGCGTTACTGGTGCCGAGCCTTTGGTTCAACCTGGCGGTTGGCGCATTGGCCTGGGTGGGCACGGTGGCGCTCATTCGCCACGGCGTCGGCCCCTTGCTTCATGTGAGCGACAGTCACTTGGCGCATGGCGTGGCCAACCGCATCACGCTGGTCGGCGTCGCCGCCTGGATTGGCCTGGTGATGATGATGGCCCTGATCGTCAGCGCCATCCTGGGTTGGCGCTGACGCACGACGGCGCCTGCCGGATCTAGCGACCGAGGGCGCCAAACACCCGCTTGGCCAGCGAGCCGGCGGCTTGCATGGGGTTCTGCCGAATCGCGCGCTCCTGCTCGGCGATGGTGAGGTAAAGCCCGTCGAGCGCCTTGGCGGTCACGTACTGCTCGACCGAGGCCTCATCGCCCTCGAGCAGGCCGGTGGCGCTCGCCTTGTCGGCCAGCTTGTTGTACTGCTTGGCCAGCGACAGACGGTTGGTCTGCTCGGTGACCACCGGCATGAAGCGGCCGGTGAGCGCCTCGCGGGTTTTCGATTCGAAATAACGGGTCACCGAATCCTCACCGCCGGTGAGAATGTTCTTGGCGTCTTCCACGCTCATCTGCTTGACCGCGTCGACCAGCAAGGTCTTGGCCTCGGGCACGGCGGCTTCTGCGGCCTGGTTCATGGCGGTTTCGAGCTTGTCCATGTCCTTGCCGCGTCCGAGCATGCTGAGAATCGGCTTGGCTTTTTCGAGCACACCGGGCAGCGGGATGCGGACTTTGGGGTTGTTCAAAAAGCCGCCGTTCTGGCCCAGCTGGCTGACCGCGGCGCGGGCGCCCTGGTCGAGCGCTTCACGCAGGCCCGAGGTGGCCTGGCTATTGGTGAGGCCGTCGAGGCCACCGGCCCAGGCCGGCAAGGCAATGGCCAGCACGGCCAGGGTTCGAATCAGTGTTCGCATCGGAGATCTCCATGGATGCCATCCTTGAACGGCCACTGTAGCACCGGACGCCCCGCCCGGCGGGCATCGCTCACGCATGTTTTCAATTGGCGGCGTCATTGCGCGCGGCGATCGGAGCTGCCGTGCACGTGCCGCGAGACGACAGAAAAAATGCCCGCCGAAGCGAGCATTTGAGCCGGGACGGGCCAGCGCGGCTGACCCGTCGGAGCGCAGATCAGACGACGCCGGCGCCGTGGGCTTGCTGGTCGGCCCAGTAGGAGGAGCGCACCATCGGGCCGCAGGCGGCGTTCTTGAAGCCCATCTTGAGCGCTTCGGTTTCGAACATCTTGAAGGTGTCGGGGTGCACATAGCGCAAGACCGGCAGGTGGCCGCCGGAGGGCTGCAGATATTGACCGATGGTGAGCATCTCGACGTCGTGGGCGCGCAGGTCGCGCATGACTTCGAGGATCTCGTCGTCGGTCTCGCCCAAACCCACCATCAGGCCGGACTTGGTCGGCACCTCGGGGTGGCGCGCCTTGAACTGCTTGAGCAACTCGAGCGAGTAGGCGTAGTCGGAACCGGGGCGGGCCTGCTTGTAGAGGCGGGGCACGGTCTCGAGGTTGTGGTTCATGACGTCGGGCGGTGCCTGATCGAAGATTTCGAGGGCGATGTCCATGCGGCCACGGAAGTCGGGCACCAGCACTTCGATGCTGGTTTTGGGCGAGGCTTCACGCACGGCGCGGATGCATTCGACAAAGTGCTGGGCACCGCCGTCGCGCAGGTCGTCGCGGTCGACCGAGGTGACCACCACATAGTTGAGGCGCATGGCGGCCACGGTGCTGGCCAGGTCTTTGGGCTCGTCGGCGTTGAGTGGATCGGGGCGGCCATGGCCCACATCGCAGAAGGGGCAGCGACGGGTACAGATGTCACCCATGATCATGAAGGTGGCCGTGCCCTTGCCGAAGCATTCATGGATGTTCGGGCAGGAGGCTTCTTCGCACACGGTGTGCAGCTTCTGGTCGCGCAGCGTGGCCTTGATCTCGTTGAAGCGCTCGACCTCTTCGCCGCTGCCGAGCTTGATGCGGATCCACTCGGGTTTGCGCAGGCGCTCGGCGGGCACGATCTTGATCGGGATGCGGGCCGTTTTCTCGGCGCCACGCTGTTTGCGGGAGGGGGTATCCATGGGGGTTTCCTTCATTGATTCATCGCGCCTTCAATCGGACGCTGATTCCAACGCGCCTGCGCGCAGCGGCGGCAACAGGCGTTCTAAATGACCAATCAGACGATCGGCGACGACGGCTTGCTCGGTGTCGACGCCCAGATCGCGAAGCTGGGTGGTTTGCAGGCCACTATAGCCGCAGGGGTTGATCCAGGTAAATGGTGTCAAGTCCATATCGACATTGAGACTCAGGCCATGGTAGCTGCACCCGTTCTTGACGCGCAGACCCAGTGCGGCGACCTTGGCTCCGCCGATATACACCCCGGGCGCACCGTTCTGACGCTCGGCGGCGAGACCATCGTCGGCCAGGGTGTCGATCAGCGCCTGCTCCATCAGATGCACCATTTCGCGCACCTTGAGGCCACGCCGACGCAGGTCAATGAGCAGGTAGACCACGATCTGGCCGGGGCCGTGATAGGTGATCTGGCCGCCGCGATCGATGCGCACCATGGGGATATCGGTTTCGCACAGCAGATGCTCTGGCTTGCCGGCCATGCCTAGAGTGTAGACCGGTGGGTGCTCAAGCACCCACAACTCGTCAGGTGTGCTCGCGTCGCGCGCGTCGTTGAGCGCCTGCATCTGGCGCCAGGTGGGCTCGTAGGGGACGCGGCCAAGATCGCGCCGCACGCAACTGGCCACTGTCATGGCCTTACAACACCACCTTGACCATCGGGTGACCGGATAGCTCGCGGTAGAGCTCGTCGAGCTGCGGCTGCGACACCGCCCACACCGTGCAGGTGAGCGACAGATAGGTGCCCTTGCTGGACGGGCGCATCTCGATGGTGGCCGGGTCGAAGCTGGCGTCATGCTTAAGCACCACCTCGGCCACGGTCTGGGCGAAGGCGTCGACCTTCACGCCCATGATCTTGAGCGGGAAGGCGCAGGGGAAGTCGATCAGCGAGGTTTTGGGCTCATCCGCCACGGCGCATCACCTGGTTCTTGTAGTCCTGATACCACTCGATCATCTGCTCGGCCATCGGGCCGGGCTTGCCCTTGCCGACGGCGCGATCATCCAGACGGGTGATGGGCAGCACTTCCTTGGTCGAAGAGGTCATCCACAGCTCGTCGGCCGAGCGGACCTCTTCTTCGAGCACTTCGCGCACCTGACAAGGCATGCCGCGGTCGCGGGCCAGTTCCAGCACCACATCGTAAGTGATGCCGGGCAGCATCAGATGGCTCTTGGGCGGCACATGCAAGACGCCGTCGTGCACCACAAAAATGCTCGAGGCCGCGCCTTCGGTCAGGAAACCGTCGCGGAACAATACGGTTTCCATGCAGCCTTTTTCGGCCGCCAGTTGCTTGAGCATGCAGTTGGCCAGCAGCGAGACGGTCTTGAGATCGCACCGCAGCCAGCGGAAATCGGCCGAGCTGACCGCGGCCACACCAGCCGCACGCATCTCGTCCGAGGGCGTGACCAGCGCTTCGCTCATCAGAAACACGGTCGGTGTCACGTCCGCCGGATAGGCGTGCGTGCGCACCTCGGCCACGCCGCGCGTGACCTGAAGATAGATGGACTGATCCGGCCACGGATTGCGTTCGACGATGCCGCGCAGCGTCTGGCGCCATTCGTCACGGCTCATCGGGTTGGGCAGGCCCATGCTCGACAGGGTCTGCTCCAGACGGCGCAGGTGTTCGTCGAGGCGGAACAGCTTGCCGGAGTAAGCCGGCAGCACTTCATAGGCGCCGTCGCCAAAAAGAAAGCCGCGGTCCATCGGCGACACCCGCGCTTCGGACAGTTCCAGCCAATCGCCGTTGAGGTAGCACACGCTCATGTCAGACTCCGTCTCAGAGGTTCTTGATCCACCAGCGAATCGCATCCCACATCCGGCCAAACCAGCCAGCCAGGGTGACTTCTTCGAGGGCGACCACCGGATAAGTGCCGATGGCCTGCCCGTCGAGCGACAGCGTCATCGCACCGACTTCCTGACCTTTATGCACCGGCGCCTCAAGCGGCTGAACGCTGTTCAGGCTGACCTGCAACTTGTCGGCCTGGCCCTTGGGCACCGACAACACGAAGGTCTTGAGGAAGCCGACCGGCACCTCTTCGGCCGTGCCTTGCCAGACGCGGAAACGCGACACCGGCGCGGCGTTTTCGTAAAGCGTCACGGTGTCGAAGAACTGGAAGCCGTAGTTGAGCAGCTTGAGCGATTCCTGCGCGCGCACGCCATCGGAATCCGCTCCCAGCACCACCGAAATCAGCCGGCGCGGCCCGCGCACCGACGACGACACCAGGCAATAGCCGGCCGCTTCGGTGTGACCGGTCTTGACGCCGTCGACCGTCGCGTCCATCCACAACAAGCGGTTGCGGTTGGGCTGACGGATATTGTTGTAGGTGTATTCCTTTTCCGAATACAGCCGGTAGTCCTCCGGGAAGTCACGAATCACCGCCGTCGCCAGCACGCCCAGATCGCGGGCGGTGGTGTAGTGCTGGTCGTCCGGCATGCCGGTCGAGTTCCTGAACTGGGTGCCGGTCATGCCAAGGCGCTTGGCTTCGCGGTTCATCAGCTCGGCAAAGGCTTCTTCGGAGCCGGCGATCGCCTCCGCCAGCGCCACGCTGGCGTCGTTGCCCGACTGAATGATCATGCCGTGCACCAGCTGGTCGGCCGTCACTTCATGGCGCGGCTCGATGAACATGCGCGAGCCGCCCATCTTCCAGGCCCGCTCGGACACCGGGATCACCTGCTCGCGCGTGAGCGTGTTGGCCTTGAAGGCCGAGAAGGTCAGGTAGGCCGTCATCAACTTGGTCAAGGACGCCGGCTCGATACGCTCCTCGGCGTTATGCGCGGCCAGCACCTGATTGGCACCGTAGTCGACCAGCAACCACGCCTTGGCGGCCAGCGCCGGCGGCGGGGCACTCTGCGCCAGCGACGAGAGAGACATCAACGAAAACAGCAATACAGCAAAGAAACGCATGGGCAAGGGGAAATCCTGAAAAAACACGGAAAAAGGCGATTAGCCAACGCCAGCTAAGGCCGGACGATTATAGGCCGACCGCAGTGCCTGACCAAAATCGCGGGCGTCGGTTCAACGCGACACCAAGAAAGGCTGGACATCCAGCGCATCGGCGATGCGCGCTGCGACTGCGCGGGCGACGGCCGCGCTGGCATACGGCCCGGCCTGGAGACGAAATCGGCCGTCGTGGTCCAGCACCGACAATCGCTCACGCAGCCAGTCGAGCTCGGCCGCTACATGGCCGCGAAAGCCTTCGGCATTGTCGCGGGTCTGGAACGCGCCCAGCTGAAGGTACACGCCCTCATCCGTCGACGGCAAGGCGGTGACATGCGCGCCGTTGAGGATGGCGGCCGGGTCGACAGAAGGCGATGACGCCACCTCGGTTGCGCTTGCCACCGGCGCCGCGGCGGCCACATGAACGGGCGGCGTCGGCTCGGCGGCACGCAGCACCGGTGCGTCGTCCGGCCCGACGGTTTCGATCTCGACCTCCGCGCTGCCCTGCCCGAGGTAGCCGAGCTTGTAGGCCGCCGCGTAGGACAGATCGATGATCCGCCCCGAGTGAAAGGGGCCGCGGTCGTTCAGGCGCACGACCACCGAATTGCCATTGGCCACGTTGGTCACCCGCACATAGCTGGGCAGCGGCAAGGTCTTGTGTGCGCCCGTCATGGCGTACATATCGTAGGTTTCGCCGATCGAGGTTTTCTTGCCATGAAACTTTCGGCCATACCAGCTAGCCCGACCGCGTTCGCGAAAGTCGTCGCGCACCGCCATCGGCGCGTAGTCCTTGCCGAACACGGTGTAAGGCCGCGTACTGGCGCGATGCACGGGTTCGTCACGCGGCACCGCGTCGGGAATGGTGTGCAGGTCGGCCGGCACGTTGTCGCCCGGACCGTCGTCCTTGTAGTAACCACCGCCACGACGCGGCAAATCGGGGATGGCGCCCGGCACCGCGCCGCCGCCCTTGCTGGTTGGCGCACTGGAGCAGGCCGCCAGCGTGGCGGCGAGGCACATCAACAACAGGCGGGCAGACAATAGACGCATTGGGTCGCGAAGTCAGGACTGGCTGAGCGCACGCTCGCGCTGGATGCTCATCAGGATGCCGACCCCGATGCACAAGGTCACCAAGGCCGTGCCGCCATAGCTGATGAAAGGCAAAGGCACCCCGACGACGGGCAGGATACCACTGACCATCCCCATGTTCACAAAGGCATAAGTGAAGAAAATCATGGTGATGGCGCCGGCCAGAAGCCGCGTACCGAGGGTCGGCGCGACCGCGGCGATCATCAGACCGCGCAGCAGGAGCATGAACAACACCACCAGCAAGACCAAGGCGCCGATCAAGCCAAACTCTTCGGCCATGACGGCAAAAATGAAGTCGGTGTGGCGCTCGGGAATGAAGGATAAATGCGTCTGGGTGCCCTGCATCCAGCCCTTGCCGAACATCCCGCCGGAGCCAATCGCAATGGTCGACTGGATGATGTGGAAGCCCTTGCCGAGCGGATCGGAGGTCGGATCGAGCAGCGTACACACGCGGTGCTTCTGGTACTCCCGCAAGACCTGCCAATCCACCTCGGGCTGGCACAGCGTGTCGCCAAACGCCACGATGGAGCCCAAGCCGACCACCGCCACCAGCACCAGCGGCACGATCAGCTTCCAGCTCAGGCCGGCAAAGAAAATCACGTACAAGCCCGCCGCCGCCACCAGCAAACTGGTGCCCAGATCCGGCTGGGTGACGATCAGGGCGACCGGCACCGCCAGCAACACGCCGGCGAGCACGAATTCGACAAAACCGATGGCGCCTTCACGCTGCTGAAAGAACCAGGCGAGCATCAAGGGCATGGCGATCTTCATCAGCTCGGAAGGTTGAATGCGGACCACGCCCAGATCCAGCCAGCGCTGTGCGCCCTTGGAGATTTCGCCAAACAGCGCCACGCCAACCAGCAACACCACGCCGACCACATACAGCGGCATCGCCAGCGACAGCAAGCGCGCCGAGGGAATGCGCGCCGTCACCCACATCAAGGCGAGCGCCACGCCGGTATTGACCAGCTGCGCCTCCATCCGAGCCGGCGAGGCGCTTTGCATCACCACCAGCGCCGCCGCCAGCAGCACCGTCAGCAGCAAAAACAAGGGGGGATCGATCGGGCGCAAGATGGCGCGGATCAGGGCCACCGGATGTAAGCGCAGTTCCATCAGCCGGCCTTCCTCAATGGTCCGCCGGGGCGTCTTCGTCTTCCGACGCCTGGCCGGCCGGGCGTTTGCCCAGCAGATAATAGTCGATGACCTGACGCGCAATCGGCGCGGCCGAGCGCGAACCAAAGCCCCCGTTTTCGACCAGCACGGCCAAGGCAATCTGCGGTTTGTCGGCCGGCGCAAAGGCGATGAACCACGAGTGGTCACGCAGTCGCTCGGCGACATTGCCTTCCTTGTATTTGGTGCCTTTCAAGGAATACACCTGTGCCGTACCCGTCTTGCCGCCGGCCGAATACTCCGCGCCAGCAAAGGCACGCGCCCCGGTACCGGTCTTGTTCACATCCACCATGGCCGCACGGACGGCCGCCAGATGGGCCGGCTTGAGCGGAATCTGGCGGATCGGCTTGGGCTCGACCTCGCGGCGGGCGCCGGTTTGCGGATCGACCACGTACTTGACCACATGCGGCTTGAACATCACGCCATCGTTGACCAGCGCCGACAAGGCCGTCGCCAGCTGCAGCGGCGTGTAGGCGTTGTAACCTTGACCAATGCCGACCGAGATGGTCTCGCCGCCATACCATTTCTGCTGCCCCGGCTTCTTGAAACGCTTGCGCTTCCAGTCCGGCGACGGCAGCACGCCGTCAGCCTCGCCGGGCAGATCGATGCCGGTGAGCTGACCGAAACCGAAGGGGCGCATGAAATCCGCAATCCCCTCAATGCCCAGATCATTCGCCAGCATGTAGTAATAGGTATTGCACGACTGCACGATGGAGGTGTGCAGATCGACCATGCCGTGCCCGCCGATCTTGTCGTCCATGAAACGGTGACCGCCGAACACATAGAAGCCCGGATCGGCGATGGCCTGCTGCGGCGTGCGCTTGCCGGTGCTCAAGCCCGCCAGCCCCATAAAGGGCTTGAAGGTGGAGCCCGGCGGATAGGCCGAGTAAATGGCGCGGTTGAGCAGCGGCTTGTCAGGCGACTCGTTCAGGCCTCGCCAGTCGGCCACCGAAATGCCGTCCACAAACAGGTTGGGGTCGAAACTGGGCGAAGACACCAGCGCCAGCACGCCGCCGGTGGACGGCTCGATCGCCACCAGCGCGCCGCGTCGCTCGCCGAACGCCTGGTGGGCGACGGCCTGCAGGCCGGCATCCACGGTCAGGATCAAGCTGTTGCCGGGCACCGCGGTGCGGCGGCTGAGCAAGCGCACCTTGCGCCCGCCGGCATCCACCTCGACCTGCTCGGAGCCGGTCTTGCCATGCAACTCGGCCTCGTAACTCTCTTCCAGCCCCCGCTTGCCGATATGCTCGGTGCCACGGTAGTTGGCCGTCTCGCCGCGCGCTTCGATATGGTCGACGTCGCGGTTATTGATCCGCCCCATATAGCCGACCACATGCCCGAGCAGATCGCCCTGCGGGTACTCGCGGAACAGGCGGGCCTGCACGTCCACGCCGGGGAACAGATAGCGCCGGGCGATGAAGCGCGCAACCTCTTCGTCGGTGAGTTTGGTACGAATGGGCACGCTCTCGAAGAACTTGCTCTCTTCGCGGAATTTCTTGAAACGGCGCCGATCGTAATCCGAAATATCCACAATCTCGGCAAGACGGTCGATCGTCTCGTCCAGGTCTTCCACCTGCGAGGGCGTGATATCCAGCGTGTAGGCTGCAAAGTTGCGCGCCAGCACCTTGCCGTTGCGATCGACGATGGCGCCCCGATTGGGCGGCACCGGCACCAGCGCGATCCGGTTGTCTTCGGCACGGGTGTGGTAGTAGTCGAAACGCATCACCTGCAGATACACAAACCGGGCCGCCAGCAGGCTGAGGCACAGCAGCATGAACACGCCGGCGACCACCAGCCGCACGCGCAGCCGGCTGACCTCCTGATCGGGGGAACGAAACTCGGTCATCTCAGATCGGCCGGTTGTCGTCGCGGTCTTCGGGCTGGTACTGAGGCAGCAACAACACGAAATGCAGGGGCAACCACAGCAGCGCACCGGTCGCGCTGCTCAGGAAGTAGCTCCAGCCCGGGAACTCGGCACCGGCAATCATCCGTACCAGCACCATTACCACCTGGGCGCCCAGCAGCAGCGGCAGGATCTGCACCGACTGCTGGATCGGTGCGAACCACAGCACCCGCCGCGACACCGCATTGGCGGCATAGGCCAGCAGCACATAGGCCAGGGCGTGCTGCCCCATCGCCGCGCCATGGCCGATATCGACCAATATCCCGAACACGAAGGCGGCGCCCATACCGACGACCTGGCGCTCGCGCACACACCAGAAGGCCAGCAGCAGCGCCACCCAGTCAGGCACGCCGGGCAACTGGCCGGTCGGAATATAGGACAGCAACAAGGCCACGAACAGCGACAGGTACACAAACCAGATGCGGACCGGGCGGAGGATGCGGCGAGAGCGGTGGGTCGGTTGCATGCCGTCAATCCTTCGGCGTGTCGGCCGGGGGCACCTGACGCTCGGGCGCTGGCTGGGCGCGGCCGAGGATCAGCACCTGCGCGGCATGACCCACCCGCGCCACCGGCTCGCACACGATCTGCGCAAAGGCCTGCAACTCACGATTGACGCTGACCACCCGTGCCACCGGCAGGCCGGGCAGAAAGAGGCCGTCCAGCCCGGAGGTGACCAGCCGGTCACCCGGCTGCACATCGGCATTGGCGAGCAGATAGCGCAATTCGAGCATGCCTTCGCCCGCGCCATACACCACGCCACGCTGACCGGTGCGCTCAACCCGCACGGGCACGGCCTGGGCCTTGTCGGTCAGCAAGGTCACCTCGGATTGAATGGGATAGACCCGTGTGACCTGACCGACCACCCCGAGTTCATCGACCACCACCTGACCGGCGGTGACATCTTGCTGCGAGCCGTGATCGACGATCACCTTGCGCGAGAACACATCGCGCGCTTCGTAGAGCACGTCGGCGGCGACGGAGGTGACGCTGATGCGCTCGGACATCGCCATCAGCCCGCGCAGGCGTGTGTTCTCCTGCTCCAGATCGGTCTGCCGCAGCAGACGCTCGGCGTCGGCCAGCGCCTTGCGGCGCATTTCGCGATTCTCGCGCTGCACCTTGATCAGCGTGGCGAAGTACTTGGACGCATTGCTGACGAACTCGGCCGGCGTCGCCGCGGCCATTTCGACCGGATAGAGCACCACCGACAAGGTCTGGCGCACCACTTCGAGATAACGGAAATGCAGGTCGGCGACGAGCATCGCCAGACAGACGATAACGAAAAACCACAGGCGGACCAGCGGGGCGGGTCCACGGCGGAAAATAGGTGGAGGAGCGTGACCTACCACGGCATCACTTCAAGGCTGCGTTGCAAGCGGTGCCACGGGCGCAGGACCGCACGCGCCCGTTCGCATCGATCATTCAGAAGTAAAGATGGAGCCTAGCTTGTCCATCTTTTCGAGCGCCATGCCCGAACCGCGGGCAACGCAGGTGAGCGGGTCTTCGGCCACGATCACCGGCAGGCCCGTCTCTTCCATCAGCAGACGGTCGAGATCGCGCAGCAAGGCGCCACCGCCGGTCAGCACCATGCCGCGATCGGCAATGTCGGCGCCGAGTTCGGGCGGGGTCTGCTCAAGCGCGATTTTCACCGCTGAGACGATCTGGTTGAGCGGCTCGTTGAGCGCTTCGAGGATTTCGTTGGACGAAATCGTGAAGCTGCGCGGAATGCCCTCGGCCAGGTTGCGGCCCTTCACTTCCATCTCTTTCACTTCAGAGCCCGGGAAGGCGGAGCCGATTTCTTTCTTGATGTTCTCGGCCGTGGTGTCGCCAATCAGCATGCCGTAGTTGCGGCGGATGTAATTGACGATGGCGTCGTCAAACTTGTCGCCACCCACGCGCACGGAACCGGAATACACCATGCCACCCAGCGAGATCACGCCCACTTCGGTGGTACCGCCGCCGATATCGACGACCATCGAGCCGGTCGCATCGGCCACCGGCAGGCCGGCACCAATGGCCGCCGCCATCGGTTCTTCGATCAGATACACCTGGCTGGCACCGGCCGCGAGGGCCGCGTCGCGAATCGCGCGGCGTTCGACCTGGGTCGAACCGCAGGGCACGCAGACGATGATGCGCGGGCTGGGCGAGAACAGGCGCGTGTCGTGCACCCGTTTGATGAACTGCTTGATCATCTGCTCGGTGACCACGAAGTCGGCGATCACGCCGTCTTTCATCGGCCGGATGGCAGTGATGTTGCCAGGCGTTTTGCCCAGCATCTGTTTGGCCGCATGGCCGACCGCCTGGATCGTTTTCTTGGCGTTGGGTCCGCCTTCGGTGCGGATGGCGACCACCGACGGTTCATCAAGCACGATGCCTTTGGCCCGCACATAAATGAGGGTATTGGCGGTGCCGAGGTCGATGGCGAGGTCGTTGGAAAAGTAAGAGCGCAGAAAACCGAACATGAATATCCCGGGAAGTGCTGTGGGGCAGTGGGAAGATAAACGATTATGATAACCTACAAACCCTTGTGATTTAAGCAGGTTTGTTTCCCCATGTCTCTGTCCATCGACGAGGTTCGTCACATTGCGCGGCTGGCCCGCATCGAGTTGGGCGAAGGCGAGGCGCAGGACACCCTCGACAAACTGAACAACATCTTCGGCCTGATCGAGCAGATGCAGGCCGTCGACACGTCGCAGGTTGAACCCATGTCGCACCCGCAAGACGTTGCCCAGCGCCTGCGCGACGACATCGTCACCGAATCCGACCGCCGCGACGCCTACCAGCGCGTCGCTCCGCAAGTCGAAGCCGGGTTGTACCTGGTTCCGAAAGTCATCGAGTAATCCGCCCGCCGCGGCCCCCACACAGCCATGATCGAAGCCAGTCTCAAAGACCTCGCGGCCGCCCTGCGCGCCGGGACGCTCTCCAGCGTCGAACTCGCCACGCTCTTTCTTGATCGTATCGACGCGCTCAACCCGTCGCTCAACGCCTTCATCACGGTCGACCGTGACGGCGCACTGAGCGCGGCACGCGCCGCCGACGCCCGCCTTGCCGCCGGCACGGCCGGCCCGCTGACCGGCATTCCGCTGGCGCACAAGGACGTGTTCTGCACCGAAGGCGTACGCACCACCTGCGCCTCCAGAATGCTCGAAAATTTCGTCAGCCCCTACGACGCCCATGTGGTCAGCCAGCTCAAGGCCGCCGGCGCGGTGATGCTCGGCAAGACCAATATGGACGAGTACGCGATGGGTTCGTCCAACGAAAACTCGCATTTCGGCCCCGCCAAGAACCCCTGGGACGCGTCCCGCGTGCCCGGTGGCTCGTCCGGCGGATCGGCCGTCGCCGTGGCCGCGCGCCTGGCGCCGATGGCCACCGGCACCGACACCGGCGGCTCGGTGCGCCAGCCCGCCGCGCTCACCGGCGTCACCGGCATCAAACCGACTTACGGCGTGGTCAGCCGCTACGGCATGATCGCCTACGCCTCCTCGCTCGATCAGGGCGGCGCCTTTGGCCGCTCAGCCGAAGACTGCGCGCTGCTGCTGTCAGCCATGGCCGGCTTCGATCCGCGCGATTCGACCAGCGTCGAGCGTGACACCGAGGACTACACCCGTGAGCTGGGCAAGCCGCTGGCCGGCCTGCGCATCGGCCTGCCGAAAGAATTCTTCGCCGAAGGCATGGACGATGACGTTCGCGCCGCCACCGAGGCCGCACTCGAGCAGTACCGCCAGCTCGGCGCCACCACCGTCGAAGTCAGCCTGCCCAACGCCAAGCTGGCGATTCCCGCCTATTACGTGATCGCCCCGGCCGAAGCCAGCTCCAACTTGTCGCGCTTCGACGGCGTGCGCTACGGCCACCGCGCCCCCGAATATGTCGATCTGGCCGACATGTACAGCAAGAGCCGCGCCCAGGGCTTTGGTGCCGAGGTCAAACGCCGCATTCTGGTTGGCACCTATGTGCTCTCGCATGGCTACTACGACGCCTACTACCTGCAAGCCCAGAAGCTGCGCCGCCTGATCGCCGAAGACTTCATCGCCGCCTTCACACACTGCGACGTCATCGCCGGCCCGACCAGCCCCACCGTGGCCTGGCCGATCGGCGAGAAGAGCGACGATCCGGTGCAGATGTATCTGCAAGACATCTACACCATCGCCGTCAACCTGGCTGGCCTGCCCGGTCTGTCGCTGCCTTGCGGCACCGGCGCGGGCGATCTGCCCGTCGGTTTGCAACTGATCGGCAACTATTTCGACGAAGCCCGCCTGCTCAATGTGGCCCACGGCTTCCAGCAGGCCACGGACTGGCATCGGCGCATGCCGGCGGTGGGCTGAACCCGGCGCGCCCCGCATGCAGGCAACCGGCACCCTCGCACTCGCCCCATGGCGCGCCCGCCGGCTCGCCGTGCTCGGCACGGGCGTGCTGCTGGCCGCCTGCAGCACGCCGTTTCCGCCGCCTGATCGCAGGCCCGAGCAGCCCATCATTCTGCCCACGCCGCAACCCGAGCTGCGCGAATTGCCTGCCGAGCCGCTGGCGGCCACACCGCCTGCGCCGCCAGCCCCGCGCGCCACGCGCTCTGGCCGCGCCATGACCGCAGCCCCCATCGACCTGGCCATGCGCTGCGCCGCCCGCGACGAGCGCAAACACACCGTGCAGGCCGATGTCGAGGTGGCGCAAGGCCAGGTGCGCTATCTGCGCGCCCGGGTGGCGCAACCCAAGGGCGCCTGCGAGTTTGCGCTGGCCGACTTCGAACAAACCCAGATCCTGCCGAGCATCGAATTGCGCGCCCGCGACGACAGCGGCTGCACGCTGATGCTCTGGGAGCAAGGCCCGCAAGTGGTGCTGGCCTATAACAACTGCGCGGCGCACTGCGCGCCGCAGGCCGTTTTTTACGATGCGCTGCCGATCCTGTTTGACCGCCGGGTCGGCCGCTGCGACTGAATTGAATGACAGGGCGTCGATCTGCGGCGCCCCGATAGACACAAAGAGCACACCGCCATGAGCCGACCGGATTGGGAAGTCGTCATCGGGCTGGAGATTCACGCCCAGCTCAACACCGCCTCGAAGATTTTTTCGGGCGCCACCACCGCCTTTGGCGCCGAAGCCAACGCCCAGGCCAGCGCGGTGGATATCGCCCTGCCCGGCGTGCTGCCGGTGCTCAACAAGGGTGCGGTCGAACGCGCGATCCGCTTTGGCCTCGCCATCGACGCCCAGGTTGCGCCGAAAAGCGTGTTCGCCCGCAAGAATTACTTCTACCCCGACCTGCCCAAGGGCTATCAGATCAGCCAGTTCGAGCTGCCGGTGGTGGTGGGCGGGCAGGTCACGGTGCGGGTCGGCGAAGGTGATGCGGCTTACGACAAGACCATCACCCTGACCCGCGCCCACCTCGAAGAAGACGCCGGCAAGAGCCTGCACGAAGATTTCCACGGCATGAGCGGCATCGACCTCAACCGCGCCGGCACGCCGCTGCTCGAGATCGTCTCCGAGCCCGACATGCGCTCCTCCGCCGAAGCGGTGGCCTACGCCCGCGCCCTGCACACACTGGTGCGCTGGATCGACATCTGCGACGGCAACATGCAGGAAGGTTCCTTCCGCTGCGATGCCAACGTCTCGGTGCGCCGCCCCGGTGCCGAACTGGGCACCCGCCGCGAAATCAAGAACCTCAACTCTTTCCGCTTTCTGCAGCAGGCCATCGACTACGAAATTCAGTGGCAGATCGAGCGCATCGAAGACGGCGGCCGCGTTGAGCAGGCTACCGTGCTGTTCGACCCGGACACCGGCGAGACCCGCATGATGCGCTCCAAGGAAGACGCGCACGACTACCGCTACTTCCCCGATCCCGACCTGCTGCCGCTGGTCATCAGCGACGAATGGATCGCGCGCACCCGCGCCGCGCTGCCCGAGCTGCCCGGCGCCATGCGCGCGCGCTTCGAGGCCGACTGGGGCCTGTCGGCCTACGACGCCATCACGCTGACATCCAGCCGCGACGCCGCCACCTATTTTGAAGCCGCGGTCGCTGCCGCCGGCGACGCACTGGCCAAGCCCTGCGCCAACTGGATCATGGGCGAGTTGGCCGCGCGCCTGAACAAGGCCGAGCGCGACATCACCGACTCGCCGGTCAGCCCGACGCAGCTGGCCGCGCTGGTCGCACGCATCGCCGACGGCACCATCTCCAACAACGCCGGCAAGAAAGTCTTCGACGCGCTGTGGAATGACGCGGGCAGCGATGTCGACACGATCATCGCCGACCAAGGCCTCAAGCAGATGAACGACAGCGGCGCGCTCGAAGCCATCGTCGACGAGGTGCTCGCCGCCAACCCGAAGTCGGTCGAAGAGTTCCGCGCCGGCAAGGAAAAAGCGCTCAACGCGCTGGTCGGGCAGGTCATGAAGGCGTCGCGCGGCAAGGCCAACCCGACTCAGGTCAACGAGGTGCTGCGCAGCAAACTCGGCGGCTGACACCCGCCCGCGCGACGCCCTTCGCGGCGTCGCGGCTTTTGCTATGCTGGCGGCCTGACTCCCTCGTTCCGAGACCGCCATGCGCCTCATCTGCTGCACCGCCGCACTGCTTGCCCTCGCCACCGCCCCCGCGCTGGCCAACACCGACATTCCCAAGCGCAAGCCCGGCCTGTGGGAACACGCCATGCAGATGGATCAGCTGCCCGGCTTCACCCATCGCGCGCATGTGTGCGTGGGTGAAAACCTCGATGATCTTGCCCGCCACGAAGCCGCCGGCCGCTGCGACAAAACCCATGTCGTGCGCGTCGACGACCGGGTGCTGATCGAATCCGTCTGTCAGGCCGAAGGCAGCAAGGTCACCACCAAAGGCAGCTTCAGCGGCGACTTTGCCAGCCGCTACGCCGGCCAGCTCACCAGCACCTTCGCCCCACCGCTCAATGGCATGGCCAGCACCCGCATGCGCATGGAGGCCAAGTGGCTCGGCCCCTGCCGACCGGGGCAGAAAGTCGGCGACGTGATCCTGCCCGACATGCCGCAAGGCATGGGCGGCATCGACCTCAACAAGATGATGCAGAACCTACCCAAGATCCCGGGTCGATGAGCACGCCCTCGCTCGCCGCCATTGCCTTCACGCTCATGACGCTGACCTCACCGGCCCTCGCGGCAACTCCCTGGCAAAGCTGCAGCGGCCCGCCGGTGGCCGACGCGGCGAGCGAACTGCTGCCCTGCACCGACCGCCCCAACTGCGTATCCACCGAGCATCCGACGGACGAGCGTCGCATCACACCACCGGCCGGCCTGACGCTTGAGGCACTACGCGAGGCCGCACTGGCCGAGCCGCGCAGCGAGATCGTGGCTAACGGGCCGCAGTGGTTCATCGCCCACTTTCGCTCCCGACTGTTCGGCTTCGTCGACGAAGCCCATGTCATCCAGCGCCCCGACGGCCAGCTCGCCGTGCGCAGCGCCGCCTGCAGCGGCTACTCCGATTTTGGCGTCAATCGCGCGCGCCTGTTACGCATCTTCACTCGGGCTTCCGGCGGGAACCGCCTAGAATAGAGAGAGCCCCCAACCGAGGATCCCCTCATGTGCCAACTGTTGGGCATGAACTGCAACGTGCCGACCGATATCTGTTTTTCCTTCACCGGCTTCCAGGCCCGCGGGGGGCTGACGGATATCCACCAGGACGGCTGGGGCATCGCCTTCTTTGAAGGGCGCGGTTGCCGCGTGTTTCTCGACCCGCGGCCAAGCATCGAGTCGCCGGTGGCTGAACTGGTACGCAGCTACGCTATCCGCTCGCTCAACGTCATCGCGCATATCCGCAAGGCCACGCATGGCGACATCACGCTCGAAAACACCCACCCGTTCATGCGCGAGCTATGGGGGCAATACTGGTTGTTTGCCCACAATGGCGACCTCAAAACCTACGCCCCCGAACCCAGCGGCCGCTTTCGGCCCGTCGGTACGACGGACTCCGAGCGCGCCTTTTGCCAGATCCTCAATACGCTGGCGCAGCGCTTTCCCGACGGCCCGCCGCCGGTGGCCGAATTGCACGAAACACTGCGCGAACTGGCCACCGAGATCGGCGCCTTCGGTGAGTTCAACTTCCTGCTCTCGAATGGCGACAAGCTGTTTGCGCACTGCGCCTCACGGCTCAGCTACATCATCCGGCAGGCCCCCTTTGCCGAGGCCCACCTCACCGATCAGGACGTGACCATCGATTTCGATCAGGTCACCACGCCCGATGACCGGGTGGCCGTGATTGCCACCACGCCGCTGACCGACAACGAGGCCTGGCACACCATCGCCCCGGGCACCTTGCTGACCTTCTGCGACGGCGCGCCGATGACGATGGAAAATTACGTTACACGCCCGTTTTTTCGCTCCGAAAGCTGTCCGTCAACGTGACATACCGTCACGACGCGGACAAAATTTGGAGGCATACTGCACTTTGAATTGTTTTGAAACATTTTGCGTCAACAGGAGATCCGATGGATTGCCCGCTGTGCCAGCCTGAGGCCGAACGCGTACTGTGGCGCGACGACCGATGCCGTGTCATTCGGGTCGCCGACGCGCACTATCACGGCTATTGTCGGGTGATCTGGCATGCGCATGTGGCTGAAATGACGGATCTGGCGGTGGCCGATCGCGCCCATCTGATGAACATCACCCTGGCGACAGAAGCCGCCGTGCGCCAAGTGTTTTCGCCCACTAAAATCAACCTGGCGAGCCTGGGCAACATGGTGCCGCACCTGCACTGGCACGTCATTGCCCGCTATGCCGACGATGCCCACTTTCCAGACCCCATCTGGGCTGCGCCAAAACGCGCCGCCCCCGCCCAGCCGGCGGTCAGCGACACCCAACTGGCGATTGCGCTGACCGAATGGATTGGCCGAACGGATGATTGATCGTGAGCACAGGGCAGGTCATCATGCAGGGCAGTCAGACGCAGTGCAGCATCACTTGACGCAAAAACAATAACGCGCCCAAAAGGGACACCATGAATTATTCCGATCCGACCGTCGCGCTGGCGACAATCCGGAACCTCAACCCGGTCAACGTGGGCGAAAGCCACACGACGCTCGCGGCCATTGTGGCGGCGCTGCATGCCACGCCGCCATCGCCCGAGCTGCATTTCGAGGTACTGGAGAGTGCGCGCTCGTCGATCGCTTTCGTTCAGGAAGAACTCGCCAAACGCTACGCCGATCATCCGCTGCCGCCCGACAGCCTGGAGGAGGCGACGCTCGCCAAGGTGGTCAAGCTGTGGCAGGAACTCGCCCAGTCTTACGCTCAGATCGCCCAACGTGATGCCACCCGCGAGGCGCTCGGCGCGCAGCGTCCGACGCTGCTGCAACGCCGGCTGCACTACAGCGGTAATGTGCTGCTCGAATACTTCCGGGCCCATCGCGCAGTCCCCAAGGGCCTGTGGCTGGACTTCCATGCCGGCTACGCCGTGGCCGAACAACAAGGCGTCGCCCGCACCCGGGTGGCCGACCCGCTGAACGAGGTCTGGAAAGCGCAAAGCAGCGTCGAGGCCTATGTCGCCGTGCTGCTGGTCGACCTGTCCAACCCCTTTGGCCGCAGCCAGCGCGAGTTCGTCTGGGTCTGCCGCTGGGCGCAGCGCTTCGCGCCCTACTGCACCCTGCATCTACCGCAAGAGTCCGACAAACCCGGCACCTACGCCATGGACCTGAGCCGCGACCACGGCCTGCGCCCGATCGCCACGCTGACCAGCTCGCCGCACCTGCGCCGCTTTGACGGCAGCCGCCTGGCCGGCCAGATCCAGGCCGTCCTCACCCAGTTCAAGCAAGGTGTTACGCCGACCTCACTCGGCCTCGGCGACGATTGCTCGACCGAAGCCGGCGGCCGCCTGCTGCTCTCGCTCTACCGCCCCTGGGGTCTCGCCTCGGCCGGCCGTCGCTACACCCGCCGCGCCACGCGCGGTCGCCTCGGCATGTGCTCGGAGTGGGAAGCGATTGGCTTCTATGTGCTGGGCAAACCCTTCGAATCGCCAAAAATCAGCGCCTTCAACCCGCTGCAGACCGACATCGCCGCCATCACCTTCGGGGAGCGCGCCGAAGAGGTGCCCATGCAGCCCGAGGCGCTCAAGCGCCTGGCCATCGAACGTGGCTACATCCCCCAGCTGTGGGAAATTCTCGACCAATCCGTGGGCGGCTTCCGCCTTCAGTCGCAACCGAATGCCAAGCGATTCGAACACCACCAACTGGTCGGCATCCGTCCGCCCGATGGTCAGCACTATCTGCTGGCGCACATCAGCTGGCTGATGTATCGACCCGACGGCGTGATGGAGCTCGGCGTCCATGTCATGCCGGGCTTGCCCGAGGGCGTTGCCGCCCGCCTGATCGGTCTGCACGCGAACGCGAAAGATCCGTACAAGCTGGGCTTTCTGCTACCGGCGGTACCGGCACTGAAGGCCGGCCCCAGCCTGGTATTGCCGGCCGGCTGGTATCAGTCGCAACGCATTGTCGAGCTCAAGATGGGCGGTGAAGCCATGCAGATCCGGCTCACCCGCCTGGTGACCCGCGGCAGCAACTTCGACCGGGTGGAATTCACTACCCTGGGGCGGTCCTGAGCGGCGCGGCGCGCCACGTCAAGATCGCGTCGGCGCAATCCGGCGTGCCGGCAGCACGGCACAAAAACAGCTGCCTTCACCCGGATCGCTGGTGATTTTCAGCTCGGCCTGATGCCGCGTCAGCACATGCTTGACGATGGCCAGGCCCAGGCCGGTACCCCCGGTCTCGCGCGAGCGCCCGCGATCGACCCGGTAAAAGCGCTCCGTCAGCCGCGGAATATGCTCCGGCGCAATGCCGATGCCGTTGTCGCTCACACAGAACTCCCCGGCGCCCGACTCCAGCAATCGCCAGCGCAGCTGAATCTCGCCCCCATTGGGTGAATACCGAATCGCGTTACTGGCCAGGTTGGCAAAGGCGCTGTGAAGCTCCTTGGCGCTGCCCTGGATCCGGCACATGTCGCTGGCGACCACCGTCACCTGATGACGCCCCGCGGACAGCGCCTCGGTTTCGCGCGCTACTTCACGCACCAGCCCGACCACGTCAAAGACATCCTCGACCGGCTGCGGCGCCCCGGTTTCCAGCGCGGACAGCATCAACAAATCCTGAATCAGGCGCTGCATGCGGGCGGCCTGCTCGTGCGCCATGCCCAGGTAGCGCAACACATCTTCGCGCGGCACATCGTCCAGACCGTCCAGCACGGTTTCGATGAAGCCGGACACCACGGTCAGGGGCGTGCGCAGCTCATGCGACACATTGGCAACAAAGTCGCGGCGCATGGTTTCGAGTTTTTCGATCTGGGTCACATCGCGTGAAATCACCATCCGCCGGCCGTCACCGAAAGTAATCACCTGAACCAGCAAGGCGGCGCCCTTGCGCCGAACCGGATGAAACAGGAAAGGCTCGCTGTAATCACCCGCCTCGAGGTAGTGCACGAAGTCGGGCTGGCGGACGAGATTGGTAATCGGCGCCCCGCGGTCGCGGGCGAGATCGAGCCCGAGGTCTTCCGCCGCACGACGATTGATCCACTCGATGCTGCCGGTCAGGGACAGGTACATCACCCCGTCCGGCATGGCCTGGCTGGCATCACGAAAGCGCGCCAGCTCCGCACTGAGCTTGGCGCGCTCGGTGCTCGCTTGCCGTACGTTGCGATTCAGATCGGAATAGACCAGATCCCACAGGCCGCTCGCCTGGGGCAAGGGGGCCTGACCGATCGGCCGGTGGGCCCAGCGCACCAGGCGGGCCAGATGGGCATGGTGCTGAAACAGCATCCATAACACGCCACCAAGCGCGACCAGACTCCCCAGCAAGGGCGAAATCAGGATAGCGCACAGCGTGGCAACAATCGCGAGGACCGCTAATGCGCCGGCGAGCGCCGTCCAGACATAACGTGCAGTGTGAATGGCGAATCCCCTGTCAGCCAAGACGACCGTTCGATTATCGCACGGTCGATTCGCTGTCCGTCTGGGCGGAGAGGCGATAGCCACTGCCGCGCACGGTCTGGATCAGGCGATCATGCAGGGTCGGCTCAAGGGCGCAGCGCAGGCGGCGGATGTGCACATCGACGGTGCGCTCTTCGACAAACACATGGTCGCCCCAGACCTGGTCGAGCAACTGGGTGCGCGAGTGCACCCGTTCGGGGTGGGTCATGAGGAAGTGCAACAGCCGGAACTCCGTCGGGCCGAGCGAGATCGGTGTATCGCCTGCGGTGATGCGATGCGTCACCGGGTCCAGCAGCAGACCACCGATCAACACCGGATCTTCGGTCGCCTGAGGCGCCCGGCGGCGCAACACGGCCTTGATCCGGGCCACCAGCTCACGCGGGCTGAAGGGCTTGGTGATGTAATCGTCGGCCCCGGTCTCCAGGCCCTGCACCTTGTCCTGCTCTTCGCCCCGCGCGGTGAGCATGATCAGCGGAATATCCCGCGTCCGCTCCTCGGCGCGCAGCCGGCGGGCCAGATCGATGCCGGGCATCCCCGGCAGCATCCAGTCGAGCAAGATCAGATCCGGCAAAGCCTCGCGCACGATGCGCTGCGCCGTCTCGGCATCCGCGGCGCGGATCACGTGATGACCCGCGCGTCCGAGGTTGGCGGCAATGAGTTCCTGAATCGCGGGCTCGTCTTCGACGACGAGAATATTGGCGGACATGATCGACACTCCAAATCGTTGTGCGACAGTCTATTGCAGCTATTTGACGGTTTCATGACACGTCACGCCATCGCAACGTCGCGCCTGCGCCGCCCAACTCGCCAGCCGCTCAAATGTAAGCGGCGCCTGCCATCAGGTATCATTGCACACTCCGTTAACTCTACGGGCCCAAACGCCCGGGTGGCGCATCATGGCTGGCCTCGACTCGACCACACCCCTCCCCACCGACATCGTCCTGCGCACCCAGTCCCGGGTGCTTGAGGTCGCGTTCGACAATGGTGCGCGCTATGCGCTGCCCTTTGAATTCCTGCGCGTCTACTCGCCCTCGGCAGAAGTCCGCGGCCACGGTGCCGGGCAGGAAGTCCTGCAAACCGGCAAACGCGATGTGGGGGTCAATGGCGTGGAGCCGGTGGGCAACTACGCACTCAAGATCATCTTTTCCGACGGGCACGACAGCGGGCTGTACTCCTGGGACTACCTGCTCATGCTCGGCGAGCAACACGACACCCTGTGGCAAGACTACCTTGCGCGGCTCACGGCAGAGAACGCCAGCCGCGATATCGACACCACCACCCGCCCCGCCACGGGCGGCGGCTGCGGCGCAGGACACAAGCACTGATGAACGACAAAACCACGCATTTCGGCTTCGAATCGGTGGCCGAAACCGAAAAAGCCAAACGGGTTGCCGGCGTTTTCTCCTCGGTGGCCAGCAATTACGACATCATGAATGACCTGATGTCGCTCGGTCTGCATCGCATCTGGAAGACCTTCACCATTCAGATCGCCGGCGTGCGTGCCGGCCATCGCGTGCTCGATGTCGCCGGCGGCACCGCCGACCTGTCGCTGGCCTTTGCCAAACGCGTCGGGCCGACCGGGCAGGTCTGGCTGACCGACATCAACGGTGCCATGCTCTCGCATGGTCGCGACCGCCTGATCGACCGCGGCCATCCGCTGCCCGTCGCCCAGTGCGACGCCGAGAAGCTGCCCTTCCCCGACAACTACTTCAACGTCGTGACGGTGGCCTTCGGCCTGCGCAACATGACCCACAAGGACCAGGCGCTCGCCGAGATGCGCCGTGTACTCAAGCCCGGTGGTCAGTTGCTGGTACTCGAGTTCTCGCAAGTCTATAAGCCGCTGGCACCCGTCTACGACCTATACTCCTTCAAGCTGCTGCCTTGGCTTGGGCAGAAGGTCGCCGGCGATGCCGACAGCTATCGCTACCTGGCCGAGTCGATCCGCATGCATCCTGGCCAGGAAGAATTGAAAACCCTGATGGAACAAATCGGCCTCGAAAAGGTCGATTACTTCAACATGACCGGTGGCGTTGTCGCGCTGCACCGGGGCTTCAAAATCCACTGACCGGAGTATCCAATGATTCGTAGCTTTGTCGCCCTGATCGCCTGCGCCTTCGCGCTCGGCCTGTCGGCCGGAGAAGCTGAAGCCAAGCGCTTCGGCGGTAGCAAGTCCTTTGGTATGCAGCGTAGCGCGCCCGCGGCCACCCCCAAAGCCGCACCCACCGCGCCCAAGGCTGGCGCCGCCGCCAACGCAACCCCCAAACGCAATAGCTGGCTCGGTCCGATTGCCGGTCTGGCTGCCGGCCTCGGCCTCGCCGCCCTGTTTTCTCACCTCGGCATGGGTGAAGAACTCGGCAGCCTGCTGCTGATGGCACTGCTCGCCTTCGTCGCCTTCAAGCTCTTCCGTCGCTTCGCGGGGGGCGCCACTCAGCGCGCACCGCAGGGCATGCAATACGCCGGCCCCGCGCCGACCAACGACACCGCCGAAACGCGCTTCAATGCCGCGCCGGCCGGTGGCAGCAGCGCTGCAGCCGCACAAAGTGACTTCGACGAAGCTGGTTTTGTCCGTCAAGCCAAGATCAACTTCATCCGCATGCAGGCCGCTTACGACGCAGGCAATCTGGACGACATCCGCGCCTTCACCACGCCGGACGTCTTCGCCGAGGTCAAGATGCAGCTCGACGAGCGTGCCGATGGCGGGCAGCAGACCGACGTGGTCGACCTCACGGCCGATGTCATCGAGGTGGTCACCGAAGCCGAACGCTATATCGTGAGCGTGCGCTTCCATGGCCTGATCCGCGAAAATCGCGACGCGGCACCGGAAGCCTTCGACGAAGTCTGGCACCTGACCAAGCCGATCACCGCCGATGGCGGTTGGCTGATCTCCGGCATTCAGCAAGCCCACTGACGCATGCTCACAACGGTCGCCACCGGCGGCATCAATCACCTGCTCGCGCAGGCTGAGTGGGCACGCAAGCGCCTTCGTGAACACGAAGGCGCGGTAGCGGCCGTCGCCATCGGCGGCGTCAGCCTGAGCTTCTCGATTGGGCCCGACGGCTACGTCGCGGAAAGTGCCCCGGACATCACCCCCTCGGTCACCATCACGCTGGCACCGGATGCGCTGGCCAAGCTGCCGGATGGCGTCGACGCCGCGATGTCACAGGTCAAGATCAGCGGTCAGGCGGATCTGGCCGACAGCCTGAGCTTCGTCTTCCGCCATCTTCGCTGGGACGGCGAGGCCGACTTGGCGCGTATTTTTGGCCCCATCATCGGCCGTCGTGCGCACCTGACAGCCAGCCACATCGTGCAGGCCATTCCAGAAGCCGGTGGGCGGCTTGCCGCCAACGCCAGCGAGTATCTTGCCCACGAAGGGCGCTTGCTGGTCCCGCAAGCTGAGCTGCTTCTGCACGCCGAGCGACTGAGGCACATTCGCGACACGATGAGTCGCCTGGACAAGCGCATCAAACGACTGACCCACACCGAGGCATCCGCGACTTAAACCCGCACCGGCACCCCCAAAGAAAAAGCAGCCCGAAGGCTGCTTTTTCTTTGCAAACACACTGCAGTGAGACTCAGTGGCGCGGGTTACGCAGCTTCTTGATGGCCGCCAGCTGGGCAATCGCTTCAGCCAACTCGGCTTGCGCCGCGGCATAATCGATATCGCCTTTCTGATTCTGCAAGGCTTCCTCGGCGCGACGCTTGGCCTCGAGGGCTTTCGCTTCGTCGAGATCCTTGCCACGAATGGCCGTGTCGGCCAGCACGGTCACACGACCCGGCTGAACTTCCAGCAAACCACCTGCCACAAAAATCAGCTCTTCCTCAGCCTGATTCTGCACCTTGACACGCACCGCACCCGGCTTGATCCGGGTCATCAGCGGCATGTGCCCCGGCAGAATGCCGAGCTCACCCGTCTCGCCCGGAAGGGCGACGAATTCAGCCAGGCCGGAAAAAATTTCTTCTTCCGCGCTGACGATGTCTACATGAACGGTCATAGCCATAGCTTTATCCTCCGATTCTGCCCCGCCCGCAAGGGGGCGGGGCATTGGGCATGCTTACTGGAGGGTCTTGGCCTTCTCGATGGCTTCTTCGATGCCACCAACCATATAGAAGGCCTGCTCCGGCAGCTGATCACACTCGCCGCTCACGATCATCTTGAAGCCCTTGATCGTGTCCTTGAGCGTGACGTACTTGCCCGGCGAACCGGTAAAGACTTCAGCAACGTGGAAGGGCTGCGACAGGAAGCGCTGGATCTTGCGAGCGCGGGTCACTGCCAGCTTGTCTTCCGGCGACAGCTCGTCCATACCCAGAATCGCGATGATGTCGCGCAATTCCTTGTACTTCTGCAGCGTCTGCTGAACCTGACGGGCCACGTTGTAGTGCTCTTCGCCAACGACCAGCGGATCGAGCTGGCGGCTGGTGGAGTCGAGCGGATCGACGGCGGGGTAGATACCCAGCGCAGCGATGTCACGCGACAGCACGACGGTGGAGTCGAGGTGCAAGAAGGTCGTTGCGGGCGAGGGATCGGTCAAGTCATCCGCAGGCACATACACGGCCTGGATCGAGGTAATCGAACCCACCTTGGTCGAGGTAATCCGCTCTTGCAGACGACCCATCTCTTCAGCCAGCGTCGGCTGATAGCCCACGGCGGAAGGCATACGACCCAGCAGCGCGGACACTTCGGTACCGGCCAGGGTGTAACGGTAGATGTTATCGACGAAGAACAGGATGTCACGACCGTCGTCACGGAAACGCTCGGCCATGGTCAGACCGGTCAGCGCGACGCGCAGACGGTTGCCCGGGGGCTCGTTCATCTGACCGAACACCATCGCGACCTTGTCGAGCACGTTGGAGTCTTTCATCTCGTGATAGAAGTCGTTACCTTCACGAGTGCGCTCACCCACACCGGCAAACACCGACAGACCGGCGTGCTGCTTGGCGATGTTGTTGATCAGCTCCATCATGTTCACGGTCTTGCCCACACCGGCACCACCGAACAGACCGACCTTACCGCCCTTGGCGAACGGGCAGATCAGGTCAATCACCTTGATGCCGGTTTCGAGCAGTTCGACCGACGGGGACAGCTCGTCGAACCTCGGGGCCTTCTGGTGAATCGGGCGCAGCTCGTCAGAATCGATCGGGCCGGCTTCGTCGATCGGGCGACCCAGCACGTCCATGATGCGACCCAGGGTGCCGTGACCGACGGGAACCGAAATACCTTGCCCGGTGCCGGCCACTTTCATGCCGCGGCGCAGGCCATCGGAAGAACCCATGGCAATCGTACGCGCCACACCGTCACCCAACAGCTGCTGAACCTCGAAGGTCAGACCGGCTTCGGCGAAGGAGTTTGCTGCGTCCTCAAGCTTCAGGGCGTCATAAACTTTGGGCATCTCATTGCGCGGGAACTGGATGTCCACCACCGCGCCGATGCACTGAACGATCGTACCAGTACTCATCGTTTTTCCTTAAATCAATAATCCGTTAGACCGCAGCGGCACCAGCGACAATTTCCGAGAGCTCTTTCGTAATGGCGGCCTGACGGGTCTTGTTGTAGACCAGTTGCAGATCACCAATGACGGTCTTCGCATTGTCGGAAGCAGCCTTCATTGCCACCATCCGCGCGCTCTGTTCGGAAGCCATGTTCTCGGCCACAGCCTGATACACCAGGGCTTCGACGTAACGCACAAGCATTTCATCAATCACCACCTGGGGGTCGGGCTCGTACAGGTAGTCCCACGACCCTTCAGGCGCACCCAGTCGCTCACCGGTCAGCGGCAGCAGCTGCTCGACCTGACCTTCCTGCTTCATCGTGTTGATGAAGCGGGTATAGGCCAGATAGACAGCGTCAAGTTCGCCGTTCTGGAACGCGTCCAGAATGACCTTGACCGGACCGATCAGCTTTTCGAGGTGCGGTGTATCGCCGAGCTGGATGGCGTGCGAGGCGACTTTGACGCCGACCCGCTGCATGAAGCCATAGCCCTTGTTACCGATACACGTGGCGCGAATTTCCGTCGCCCCATTGGCTTGCCACCCTTTCATCTCGCCCATGAGCTGGCGCAGGATGTTGGTGTTCAAGCCGCCGCAAAGCCCCTTGTCCGTGGTGACCACGATGACGCCAATACGCTTGACGTCATCTTTCTTGGCCAGGAACGGGTGCTGATACTCGGTGATATTTGCCTGAGACAGGTTCGCGGCGAGTCGGCGGATCTTCTCGGCGTACGGACGGGCGGCACGCATGCGTTCCTGCGCTTTGCGCATTTTCGATGCGGCCACCATTTCCATGGCCTTCGTGATCTTTCGAGTGTTCTGAACACTCTTGATCTTCGTACGGATTTCCTTACCGCTTGCCATATTCCGTCTCCGTACGCAGGTTTAAGCCCAGCTCTTCTTGAACTCGTCGACCGCAGCAGCCAGGGTCTTCTCGTCGTCGCCGTCGAGATTCAGGGTGCTGGCAATCTTTTCAAGCAAAGCCGAATACTTGGTTTTGATGAACTGGTGCAGCGCGGCCTCGAATGCCAGCACGCGGCTCACTTCGACACCGTCGAAGTAACCGTTGTTGGAGGCATACAGGGTCACCGCCATGTCCGCGACCGACATCGGCGCGTACTGCGGCTGCTTCATCAGCTCGGTCACCAGGCGACCACGCTCAAGCTGCTTGCGGGTGGCTTCGTCCAGATCGGAAGCGAACTGCGCAAACGCAGCCAGCTCGCGATACTGGGCCAACGCCAGACGCACACCGCCACCGAGCTTCTTGATGACTTTGGTCTGCGCAGCACCACCGACTCGCGACACCGAGATACCGGCGTTGATCGCGGGACGGATACCGGCGTTGAACAGGTCGGTCTCGAGGAAGATCTGGCCGTCGGTAATCGAAATCACGTTGGTCGGCACGAAGGCAGACACGTCACCTGCCTGGGTTTCGATCACGGGCAGGGCGGTCAGCGAACCGGTCTTGCCTTTGACTTCACCGTTGGTGAACTTCTCAACGTAATCGGCGTTCACACGTGCTGCGCGCTCAAGCAGACGGGAGTGCAGATAGAACACGTCACCCGGGTAAGCTTCACGGCCCGGCGGACGGCGCAGCAGCAGGGACACCTGACGGTAGGCCCAGGCTTGCTTGGTCAGATCGTCATAAACGATCAGTGCGTCCTGACCACGGTCGCGGAAGTACTCGCCCATGGTGCAGCCGGAATAGGCCGACAGGTATTGCATGGCGGCCGATTCGGAAGCGGTCGCGGCCACGACGATGGTGTATTCCATCGCGCCGTTTTCTTCCAGCTTGCGCACCACGTTAGCGACGGTCGATGCCTTCTGACCGATAGCCACGTAGACGCAGAACATGTTCTGGCCTTTCTGGTTGATGATCGCGTCGACAGCGACGGCGGTCTTGCCCGTCTGACGGTCACCAATGATCAGCTCGCGCTGACCACGGCCGACCGGCACCATGGCGTCGACCGACTTCAGACCGGTTTGAACCGGTTGCGAAACGGACTGACGATCGATCACGCCCGGGGCGACTTTTTCGATCTTGTCGGTCATCTTGGCGTTGATCGGGCCCTTGCCGTCAATCGGCTGACCCAGCGCATTCACGACGCGACCAATCAGCTCAGGGCCGACCGGGACTTCGAGAATGCGGCCAGTGGCCTTGACGGTGTCGCCTTCGATGATGTGCTCGTATTCACCGAGCACCACCGCGCCAACCGAATCACGCTCGAGGTTGAGCGCCAAACCAAACGTATTGCCGGGGAACTCCAGCATTTCGCCTTGCATCACGTCGGCGAGACCGTGAACACGACAGATACCGTCCGTAACGGAAACGACGGTACCTTCGTTGCGCGACGTCGCGGCAAGCTGCAGGTCCTGGATCCGGCTCTTAATCAGGTCACTGATTTCAGAGGGGTTAAGTTGCATTCCAATGCTCCTAGTTCTTAAGCGCAGCGGCCATGTTCGCGAGCTTGCCGCGGACCGAGGCGTCGATAACGTCATCGCCGATAGTAATGGTGACGCCACCGATCAGATCGGGGTCCACCGACACCGACACGCTCAGCTTGGCCTTGAATCGGGCTTCAAGCTGTTCGGTCAGCGTCTTCAGCGCTGCGTCGTCGAGCGGGAAAGCGGAAACAATTTCCGCATCCAGCACGCCTTCGTGTTCGTTCTTTCGTGCAACGAACAGGTCACGGATCTCGGGAAGCACCTGCAGACGTTCATTCTCGATCAACACATGCACAAAGTTCTTCTGCGCATCGTCGAAGGAACCACCAACGATCCCGATAAACAGCTCGGCGAGCTTGTCAGCGCCGAGCTTGGGATCGTTGATACATGTTTTCATCTGGGGATCGGAGGCGGCAAAGGCCATCCGATCCAGGGCTTCCGACCAGGGCCCCAGCGCACCAGCCCCTTCAGCCAGCTTGAAAGCGGCTTCGGCGTAGGGGCGCGCGATGGTGACGTTCTCGGCCATGACTTATTGCAGTTCCTGTTTCAGGTTTGCCAGCAGTTCGGCGTGGGCCTTGGCGTCGACTTCCTTGCGCAGGATTTTCTCTGCGCCGGCGAGCGCCAGGATGGCAATTTGGTCACGCAGGGCTTCCTTGGCGCGTTGAGCGGCAGTGGCGGCTTCGCCTTCTGCTGCTTCACGCGCGGCGGCGATGATGCGGCCAGCTTCGGCACGGGCCTCGTCGATCAGAGTGGATGCCTGCTTTTCAGCAGAGGTGCGCACATCGCCAGCCGACTCGCGGGCTTTGCGCATTTCCTCGACAACCTTCTTCTCGGCGTGGGCCAGATCGGCCTTCGCTTTATCCGCAGCCGCCAGCCCGTCCGCGACCTTCTTCGCCCGTTCGTCGAGTGCCTTCACAATGGGCGGCCACACGAATTTCATCGTGAAGACGACCAGAATGAAGAACACCACGAGCTGAGCGATCAGGGTAGCGTTCAGATTCACGTTGCGATGTCCTTATGGTTCGTTGGGTAAAACAAACGACCCGGAGATCAGGCGAGCTGGAACGGGTTGGCGAACGCGAACATCATGGCAATACCAACGCCGATCAGGAATGCAGCATCGATCAGACCGGCCAGCAGGAACATCTTGGTCTGCAGCGCGTTCATCAGCTCGGGCTGACGAGCCGACGCTTCGAGGTACTTGCTACCCATGATGCCGATACCGATACATGCACCGACGGCACCCAGACCGATGATCAGACCAGCGGCCAGCGCAACAAAGCCCAGAACGTGTTCCATGACAACTCCTTCAAAGAAAAAACGGTTTTCTGCTGAAACCCGGGGTTAAAAAGAAACTTTTTATTAGTGGCTCTCGTGAGCCTGACCGATATACACCAGCGCCAGCATCATGAAGATGAATGCCTGCAAGGTGATAATCAGAATATGGAAGATCGCCCAGACCGTGCCGGCGACGACATGACCGACAAAGCCCATCACCGTCGCCGTACCACCGAGCAGTGCGATCAGCATGAACACCAGCTCACCAGCGTACATGTTGCCGAACAGTCGCATGCCGTGCGAGATGGTCTTGGCCAGGAACTCGATCATCTGCATGATGAAGTTCACCGGATAGAGCAAGGGATGGTTGCCAAACGGTGCGGTGAAAAGCTCGTGAATCCAGCCTTTGGCGCCCTTGATCTTGATGTTGTAGTAGATGCACACCAGCAGCACACCGATCGACATACCCAGCGCGCCGTTGAGGTCGGCCGTGGCGACCACGCGCATGTAGGGAATGCCAAACATCTCGCCGATGCGCGGCAGCAGATCGACTGGCAGCAAGTCCATCGCGTTCATCAGGAAGATCCAGACAAACACGGTGAGCGCCAGCGGCGCGACGAACTTACGGGATTCGGCCGAATGGACGATACCTTTGGCCTGATCTGCGACCATCTCGACCAGAATCTCGACGGCAGACTGAAAACGCCCCGGCACGCCGGACGTTGCCTTGCTGGCGGCACGCCACAGGAAATAAAGGGAAATCGCGCCAATCAGAACGGAATAAAACAGCGTGTCGATATTGAGGATCGACCAGTCAATGACGCTTTCCTGGGCATGACCCGAGGTATTCAGCTGGGTCAGGTGGTGGACGATGTACTCGGAAGAGGTGGGAGCGTGCCCTGCTGTAGCCATGGTTAATTCTTCACCCAAAATGCAAACAAATTCGCCTTGAGCGCCAGCACCATACCGATCAGAAGCGCCCCCCAGTGGAGACCTTCGATCAAGGTAGCTGCCAACACCAGTAATCCCACAATCGCGGCGACTTTAATAAACTCGCCGACGAAAAAAGCAGCAGGGTAAGATTCGGGCCGCCGACCACTGGTGGCAGCAAGCTTCAAGGCAAACAACGCATTCGGCACCACGCAAGCCAAACCGCCAGCGGCGGCAGACAGCGCCCCTTTGGGGCCGAACAGCGCTGCGGAAAGCACCGCGGCGAGTAGTGTCGCGATGAGCTGAAATCCGACAGCCTTGAACATCCCTTCCCTTACGCGCTGACCCACAAAAAACACTGATCAGCGGCTCAAAAAATCTCGGCAATACTAGGGGTTTACCGCAGCCAAGTCAAACCGATTTTGCAACGCAACAGTGCGCTCGCGTTTCATTTTGCCTTCTTGCCGCACCGCGCCAAACGATAGAAGCAGACCGCCGCGTTTGGGATTCGCCCGCATCGGCACGGGTGCGCCATCATGCCCTATTCCAGTGCGTCGCGGACAACTGCCGCCCCTCAACGGAGCTTGCCGAGCAAACCTTCAAGTTGATCCAGGCTGCCAAAGCCGATCGACAGCGCACCCGCCCCTTTGCGATTGGCCTTGATCGTGACGCTCGCGCCGAGCGCATCCGACAGCTCTTCTTCCAGACGCAGCAGATCCCGATCGGGCGCGGCCTTGGCGCGCAGACTGCGCGGCTTCAGCTCGTGATGCACCAAGCGCTCAACCTCGCGCACCGACAAGCCTCGTCCCGCCGCGCGATTGGCAAACTGGATCTGTCCGGCCGGATCAAGCGGCAGCAGCGCACGCGCATGGCCCATGTCAATGTCACCGGCCATCAACAACTCCTGCACCGGCGAGGCCAGTTGCAGCAGACGCAGCAGGTTGGTCGCCGCCGGGCGCGAGCGACCGACCGCGTCGGCGGCCTGCTGATGCGTCATTTCGAATTCGTCGATCAAGCGCTGGATACCCGCCGCCTCTTCGAGCGGATTGAGGTTTTCGCGCTGGATGTTTTCGATCAGCGACATGGCCAGCGCGGCCTCGTCAGGGATCTCGCGCACCAGGCAGGGCGCGGTATCGAGCCCGGCGATCTGCGAGGCGCGCCAGCGCCGCTCACCGGCAATGATCTCGTAGCGATCCGGCCCCACCGGGCGAACCAGGATCGGCTGCATCACGCCCTGGGCCTTGATGGAGGCGGCCAGCTCTTCGAGCGAGCCAGGGTCCATGCGCGTGCGTGGCTGGTATTTGCCCGGCTGCAAGGCGCCTACGGGCAAGACCTGCAGTTCGCCCTTCTCGGTATCGTCTGCGTTTGCCGCGAGGAGGGCATCCAGCCCGCGACCAAGACCTTTGAGTTTCGGAGGCGCCATAGTCAGTCGTTTCCTAGAGGGTCTGCACCCGTTTGATCATTTCTTTGGCAAAGTCCAGATACGCCACGGCGCCCTTGGCGGTGCGATCGTAGACCACACCTGGCATACCATGGCTGGGCGCTTCGGCCAGGCGCACATTGCGCGGCACCACGGCCTTGAACACCTTGTCGCCAAAATGCGATTCGAGCTGCGCCGAGACCTGCTGCTGCAGCGTCATGCGCGGATCGAACATCACGCGCAGCAGACCGATGATCTTCAGATCGCGGTTGAGGTTGGCGTGCACCTTCTTGATTGTATTGACCAGATCGGACAAGCCTTCGAGCGCGTAGTACTCGCACTGCATCGGAATGATCACACCATCGGCCGCGCACAAGCCGTTCAGCGTGAGCAGCGAGAGCGAGGGCGGGCAATCGATGAGAACAAAATCATAGTCCTCCCGCACCGCGGCCAGCGCCACCTTGAGCCGATGTTCGCGCGCTTCGATGCCGACCATCTCGACTTCGGCGCCGGCCAGATCGCGGTTGGCCGGCAGCACATCGTATTTTCCGGTCGGCGAACTCACCCGCACGGCGGCCAGATCGGCCAGGCCGACCAGCAAGTGGTACACCGAGCGGGTCAGCGTGCGCTTGTCGATGCCGCTGCCGCCAGTGGCATTGCCTTGCGGGTCGAGGTCGATCAGCAGCACGCGCTGCTTGCGCGCCACCAGAGCGGCGGCCAGGTTCACACAGGTGGTGGTCTTGCCCACACCGCCTTTCTGGTTTGCCACGCAAAAAATTCGGGCCATCAGGCGTTTCCGTTTCGTTCGATGATGATCAGGTGGCGATGGGCATCGAGTGCCGGCACCGCCAGTTCGATCGACTCGACCACCCCGAAACCTTCGGGCAGACGCGCGATTTCCTCGTGAGGGTACACGCCTTTCATGGCGTAGAAACGTCCGCCCGGCGCCAGCAGGTGGGCGGTCAGGCGAATGAAGTCCGACAACTCGGAGAAGGCGCGCGAAATGATGCCGTCAAAACCGGGATCGCGACGCACTTCTTCAACCCGCGCGCAGACCGGTTCAAAATTGGCCAGCTTGAGCTCGATCTTCGCCTGTTGCTGAAAGGTCGCCTTTTTGTTGACCGTCTCGATCGAGGTGACCGCCAGTTCGGGCCGGGCGATGGCCAGCGGAATGCCGGGCAGGCCGCCGCCGGAACCCACATCGGCCAGGCGCGTCACCGCGCTCAGATGCGGCAGCACCGACAGCGCATCGAAGAGATGCAGCGTCATCATCTGGCTGCTGTCGCGGATCGCGGTCAGGTTGTACACCTTGTTCCACTTGGCCAGCAGGGCGGCGTAGGCCACCAGTTTTTCATGGGCGGCTTCGGGCAACTCAATGCCCATCGCAGCCAGCCCGCGTTCCAGCGTTGCCATATCGCTCATGCGCGTTTCACTTCGTCGTTCAATGCGGCGGCGCCGCGTTTGCGTTTGAGATAGACCAGCAGCAGCGAGATGGCCGCCGGCGTCACGCCCTGGATGCGGCCGGCCTGGCCGATGGTTTCGGGGCGATGCTCGGCGAGCTTCTGCTGCACTTCTTTCGACAGGCCGCGCACCTCGCTGTAATCGAGCGTCAGCGGCAACAGGGTTGATTCAGCCTGCGCGGTACGCGCCACTTCGTCGAGCTGGCGGTCGATATAGCCTTGATACTGCGCCGCAATCTCGAGCTGCTCGACCACCTGCGCATCGGTCTCCGGCGTCTCGGGTGCGGTCGGCAGCGTCATCAGATCGGCATAGCGCACATTCGGTCGGCGCAGCAGATCGAAGAAGCTGTACTCGCGCTCCAGCGCCTTGCCCACCACGCGCTCGGCATCCGCCGCCGGAATGCGGGTCGGATGCGCCCAGGTCGCCTTGAGACGCGCGGTTTCACGCTCGATCGCTTCACGTTTGGCGCAGAAAGCCGCCCAACGCACATCGTCGACCAGGCCGAGTTCGCGGCCTTGTTCGGTCAGGCGCAGGTCGGCGTTGTCTTCGCGCAGGCTGAGGCGATACTCGGCGCGCGAGGTAAACATACGATAGGGCTCGGCCACGCCGCGGGTGATCAGGTCGTCCACCAGCACGCCCAGATAGGCTTCGTCGCGGCGCGGGCACCAGGCCTCGCGGCCCTGAACCTGCAACGCGGCGTTGGCACCGGCGAGCAGGCCTTGCGCGGCGGCTTCTTCATAGCCGGTGGTGCCGTTGATCTGGCCGGCGAAGAACAAGCCAGAGAAGGTCTTGGTTTCGAAGCTGCGCTTGAGGTTGCGCGGATCGAAGTAGTCGTACTCGATCGCGTAGCCCGGACGCAGGATGTGCGCGTTTTCCATGCCCGCGATGCTGCGCACCACCTGCAGCTGCACGTCGAAAGGCAGGGAGGTGGAAATCCCGTTCGGGTAGATTTCGTGCGTTTCCAGCCCTTCCGGCTCGAGAAAGATGTTGTGGCTGTTCTTGTCGGCGAAGCGGTGGATCTTGTCTTCGATCGACGGGCAGTAGCGCGGCCCGACGCCTTCGATCACGCCCGAATACATCGGCGAACGATCGAGGTTGTTGCGGATGATCTCGTGAGTGCGCTCATTGGTGTGGGTGATCCAGCACGGCAGCTGCGCCGGGTGCTGCGCCACCGAACCGAGAAAGCTAAACACCGGCACCGGGTCATCGCCCGGCTGCACGGTCATCACCGAATAATCAACCGAGCGGCCGTCAATGCGCGGCGGCGTGCCGGTTTTGAGTCGGCCTTGCGGCAGCTTGAGCTCTTTCAGGCGCTGACCCAGCGAGATCGACGGCTGATCGCCGGCGCGCCCGCCCGAATGGCTGGTCAAGCCGACATGGATCAGGCCGTTGAGGAAAGTGCCTGCGGTCAGCACCACGGTCGGCGCCTCGAAGCGGATGCCCAACTGCGTGATCACGCCGGTGACCCGGTCGCCCGACACAGTGATGTCGTCCACCGCCTGCTGAAACAGCGTGAGGTTCGGCTGGTTCTCCAGCCGGCGACGGATAGCCGCCTTGTACAACACGCGGTCGGCCTGGGCGCGCGTGGCGCGCACGGCCGGGCCTTTGGACGCGTTGAGGATGCGGAACTGAATACCCGACTCATCCGTGGCCGCCGCCATGGCGCCGCCCAGCGCGTCGACCTCTTTGACCAGATGGCCCTTGCCGATACCGCCAATCGACGGATTGCAGCTCATCTGACCGAGGGTCTCGATGTTGTGGGTCAGCAGCAGGGTATTGACGCCCATGCGCGCCGCCGCCAGCGCGGCTTCGGTGCCGGCATGGCCGCCACCAACAACAATGACATCGAATCGAGTGGGATACAGCATGACGCGTCCTGCGCGGAGAAACGGCAAAAAGGCAAGGCCGCGATTCTACTCGCTTGCGCCGCGCAAGGCCAGACTTGCCCTGCAATGTTTCACGAACTTATTGCTTTAAAACATGAGCTTACATACAACGAATCGCCCCTCCCGAATCGCCCGGCCGTTTCCGACGCGCAGGCCCCTGTTCTCGAGCCGCCCGACGCGCCTACGGTGCGGGCACACGTCCATCGTCCGCCTCGCCCCCCAACCGCGCGCCGAAGCCTTCGACAGCCGCGGCGGACGCCTCGCCGGCACGACCGTGCGCTGATTCTCCCCCGACACCGCCGTCCATCGGGCACCTTGATGCCCCGCTTGGTCCACATCAAGAAATCGCCACGTCGCGCTGGCCCCGGCGTGGCGGCCTGACCATACTGAAAGCACCCCAAACCACTGAGAACGACACCACAGATGTCGATCGCGACACCCGTTTTCTCGGCGCCAATTGCGCCCGTCCTCGGCCGCATCCCCGGCAACAAGGCGATCTGGGTCGGCATTTATTGCGAGCTCACCGAGTTCGCCTTGATGTTTCTCGTCTACTTTGTGGCCCGCGCCCACCACCCGGACGCCTTCCGCGGCGGCCCACAGCAACTGTCCACCCTGGCCGGGGTCACCAACACGGTGATCATGCTCACCAGCAGCTACTTCGTCGCCCGGGGCGTCATGGCCATGCGACGCAACGCGCGCGCCACCTGTCTCAAGTGGCTCACGGCGGCGCTGTTCACCGGCATCGGTTACCCGGTGGTGAAGTTTTTCGAGGTGCAATGGAATGTCGCCCAGGGCCTGTCGGGCAATGGCGAAGTCTTTCAGATGGCCTATTACTACCTCACCTTCAACCATCTGGTGCATGTGTGCTGGGGGCTGCTCGGGCTGATTTGGGTGATGTTCCGCACCTGGATGGGTGCCTACGACGCCACCGATCACGACGGTCTGGAAGCCTTTGCCTGCTACTGGCATGCCACCGACCTGATCTGGCTGATGATCTTTCCGCTGTTCTACGTGCTGCCATGAGGACGCCACGCATGCATAACGAACGCAGCCTCACCCTCGCCTGGCTGCTACTGCTCGGCCTCACCCTGGTCGGCGCCGTGCTGGGCAACGCGGGCAGCCCCGGGCTGTGGGTCACGGTGACCGTCGCCGCCATGATGGCCTTCAAGGGGCGGGTGGTGATCGATCACTTTCTCGAGCTCGGCGGCGCGCATCCGTCGATCCGCCGGCTGGTGCGCTTCTACGCCGTCGCGCTACCGGTTATGCTGATCCTGACCGACCTGTTCGGCCCGCAGATTGCCTGGCTCACCACGCTTTGAGTCGGCCCCACTGACACCCTCCGGAGGCGCTGCCCATGACTGCCTACGTGATTTTCGATGTCGAGATTCGAGATGTGCCGCGCTACCAGGAGTTCATCCAGAAGGTAAAACCGGCGCTCGAAGCGGCCGGCGGTCGCTATCTGGCACGCGGCGGCGCCCACAAGGTATACGAAGGCGACTGGTCGCCGCGGCGCATCGTGGTGCTCGAATTCCCGTCCGTTCAGGCCTGGGAAGACTTCTACACCGGCCCGATCTATCAAGGCCTCAAGGCGATTCGCGACGAATGCAGCTCGGCGCGGCTGATCAGCGTCGAGGGGCTCGACCCGTAGGGCGGGCTTCAATCCGCCGGATTGGGCAACGCCGATCCAACGTCGCCCAAGGCCGGATGAATCCGGCCCTACAACTCACATTTTGATACCGCTCGCCTGGGCCGGAGTCATCCGGCCACCAACACCCTCACAGCCGCCACACCAGCGAGCTGGTGTAATTGAAGTCGTTGCGCCCCACGCCCGGCTCGCGCGCCGAGTCGTATTCATTGGTCACGCCAATCTGCAGACCCGCCCCCAGACTCTTGTCCAGGTCGATCACCCAGTCCACCGACGTAATGTTACGAAACACGCCCTGCTCACGCACATTGGGGTGGTAGGCATTGGTCAGGGCGACCGAATGCTGGCGCGTCACCCGCCAGTTCAAGTCCACGCCCAGCAGCAGCTCGGGCGCAAACCGGCTGCCGTCGTCACCGCCCCAGGTCTGGATCGCGCCCACGCCGCTACGGCCGAGCAAGCGCCAGCGCTCAGTGGACACAAACTGATAGCCGATACCGGTGTTCACGTTGAGGCGGTTGCCCCAATCCTTGAAGTCGTCGCGCACAAATTGGCCGCCGGTGAAATAGAAGCGTGGCGAGCCCGGCACCAGGCCGTCGCGGTTGAGCGCGACCGATAGCGTCTGCGAGGTGGTTTCGCCCTCCGACTGCCGGCGATAAAAACGCGTGCGGTGATTCCAGCGCTCTTCGGTGTCTTCAAAATCGGCCATGAAGCCGACGTTGATCCGCTGGTTCTGCGACTTGCCCGAGGCGCCGCTCACGCCCACTTCCATGCGGCGGCGCCAGTCGGTCAGCCAGCCCGAGCCGAGCAGGCCGTTGTCCGGCACGCTGGCAATCGTCGGTTTCGGGCGCGGTGGGGACACCGTGTCGCCGTCTTCGAGCGTGCGCACCTTGTCGCGCGCCACCACCACATCGCCCAGCATCGGATGCTTCAAGCGCAATTCGGTGGGCGTCTCGGCCACCAGCTCACCGCGCAGGCGGTCGCCGTTTTCGAGCGTGATGGTGACCATCGCCAGCGTCTGGCTGGCCCATACCAGGCCCGCCAACGCGAGCCCCGAGCGAAACGTCCGCCCCATGCCGTGTCCTTTCACAAAAAAAAGCCGTGCCGCCCCACGGGCAAGATCACGGTTTGCTTCGGCGCCCGATCAAAAGCGTCGTCGCCAGCGCCACGACAATCAGTGCCGCGGCAAAATAATCTTCAACAAACGGCTGCTCACCGGTCAACACCATGGCCGAGCCCAGCCCGATCACCGGAATGAACATGATCGACAAGCCACTGGCCACTGGCGGCACGCTGCGCGCGATCGAAAACCACAAAATCTGCGCGATGCCGTAGTTAATGGCAAAGCCATACACCAGCACCACCCACATGGTCGGCGAAAAATCCAGACTCGGCACCGGCTCCAGCGACACCGCGAGCACCCACACCACCGGCACGATCAGCCCGATCATCCACACCGTCAACGCCTCGGTGGACAGCGGCACAGACACGCGCTTGAGCAACAAGGTTCCGAGCGCCCAGCAAAAGGCCGCCGACAGCATCCACAGCACGCCCACCGGCCGCCCGGTGAGCGCGTCCAGCTCGTGCCACAGCAGCAACACCACCGCGCCGGCCGAGCAGGCCGTGGCCATCCACAAGCGCGGCGTCATCTTCTCGCGGAAGAACAGCACGCCGATGATCACCACCCAGATCGGCATGGTGAAACCGACAATCGCCGCCCGCCCCGAGGCCAGCGCCTGCACCCCAAAAATCGACAGCGCGTGCCAGCCCAGAATATTCGGCACCGCCAGCACCACCACCTGCGGCAGCGCCGACATCGGCAGGCTCAGACTGACGCGGCGCGAACGATACCAGCAGATCAGCAGCAGCAGGCCGCCACTCATCGTAATGGCGCGAAAATACAGCGGCGACAGCTCGCGCAGCGAGAGCTTCATCACCGGCCAGTTGATGCCCCACATGAGGGTCAGCACTGCCAGCCCGATCAGGTTGCGGGCAGGGATCATGGCAACACCTCCGACCGGAAAGCGGAAGATTCAAACCGCACGGCAGACTCCAAGACCAAACAAAAAAACGGCGAACCGCAGTCCGCCGTCGTGTGCGCAAGCCCGCAGGCTTACTTGAGTGCAGCGAGCGCGGCCGCGTAATCCGGCTCGTCGCCAATCTCGCCCACCAACTCGGAATGGGTCACGTTGTTGGCTTCGTCCAGCACCACCACCGCGCGGGCGGTCAGACCGGTCAGCGGACCATCGGCCAGCGCCACCCCCCAGTCCTTGGCAAAGGCCGGGCTGCGGAAGTTGGACAGGGTCACCACGTTCTCGAGGCCCTCGGCCACGCAGAAGCGCTTGGCCGCGAAGGGCAGGTCGGCCGACACCACCAGCACCACGGTGTTCGCCAGGCTGGCGGCCTCGGCGTTGAACTTGCGGGTCGAGGTGGCGCAGGTCGGGGTGTCCAGGCTGGGCACAATGTTCAGCACCTTACGCTTACCGGCAAAGGCATCCAGGCCGACATCGGCCAGATCGGCGCCGGTCAGCTTCAGGGCCGGCGCGGCGTCGCCTTTCTGGGGCAGACGGCCGGCCACTTCGACCGGGTTTCCATGCAGCGTTACTGTCGTCATAAAGCTTTCTCCTGTTGAAATTGGGGGCGCGCTTCACTGTATCGCGAAATCACACAATGTCAGTTTGGCACAGCCGGCTTGCATTGGACACCGCGATCCACCGATCATGCCCCTGTCACTTTCTATTGGGCCATCCATGCGCTTCATCGCCTCATCCGCTGTTGCCCTCCTGATTGCCTCGGCCGCCCACGCCGCCCCGCCGCTCCCGGCACTCGGCGTGCAGGCAGATCACATCACCGTCTCGGGCATTTCGTCCGGCGGCTATATGGCGGTGCAGTTTCATGTCGCCCACTCGACCATCGTCGACGGCGTCGGCGTGCTCGCCGGCGGGCCGTATGAATGCGCCGCCGGCAGCATGTGGCAGGCCTTGTCCAACTGCATGGAGCCCAGCGACAGCAAGCCGGTGCCCGACGCCGCCGCCACTGCCGCGCGGGTGGCTGAAGACGCCGCTGCCGGCCGCATCGACCCGGTCGCCGGTCTTGCCGCCGACCGCGTCTGGCTGCTCACCGGCGGGCAGGATCGCACCGTCGCCCGCCCGGTCATGGACGCGCTCGACGCCCTCTACCGTCGCTGGGTCGCCGCCACACAAATCGCCTATGTGACCGTTCCCGACGCCGGCCACGCCATGCTCTCGCTCGACGACCCGCAAGCCAACGCCTGCAACACCTCCGAGCCACCCTACATCAACCGTTGCGAGGGCATCGACGCCGCCGGCCAGTTGCTCGCCCACCTGCTCGGCCCGCGCCAGCCCAAGGCCGCCGCGGCGACCGGCGAACTGCTCGCCTTCGACCAGGCCCCCTTCACCCGCGCCGCCGACAGTGCCGGCATGGGCGGCACCGGTTACGCCTACATCCCCACCGGCTGCCGCGCCGGCGGTTGCCAGGTGCACGTGGCCTTCCACGGCTGCCGCCAGAGCGCCGACCAGATCGGCGATCGCTTCGCCACCGGCGCCGGCTACAACCGCTGGGCCGAGGCCAACCGCCTCGTCGTCCTCTACCCGCAAACCACCCCGCGCTACGGCTGGGCCTGGTCGGGCAACTGGCCGCGCTGGGTGTTCAACCCCAAAGCCTGCTGGGACTGGTGGGGCTATGAGTCGGTCGACTACGCCACCCGCAACGGCCCGCAGATCAAGGCCGTCAAGGCCATGCTCGACCAACTCGCCCGGCCGGTCACGCCCGGCCAGTAAGCGCCATGCAGACCGACCAGCTCCTCCTCTTCGCCATCCTCGCCGCCACCATCGGCCTGTTTTTGTGGGGGCGCTGGCGGCACGATGTGGTCGCGCTGGCCGGCCTGCTGACCTGCGTGCTGGCCGGCCTGGTGCCCGCGGCCGACGCCTTTGCCGGCTTCGGCCACCCGGCGGTCATCACCGTCGCCGCGGTGTTGGTGCTCAGCCGCGGCCTGCAAAGCACCGGCGTGGTCAATGCCGTCGCCCAGCGCCTGCTGGCGCCGGAGGCCGGCGCCACGCTCAGCATCGCCGTGCTGATCGGCGTCGGGGCGGTGCTCTCGGCCTTCATGAACAATGTCGGCGCGATGGCCTTGCTGATCCCCGTGGCGGTACAGACCGCCAGCCGCCACGACCTGCCTCCGGGCAAGGTGCTCATGCCGCTGGCCTTCGGCACCCTGCTCGGCGGCATGACCACCCTCATCGGCACACCGCCCAACCTGATCGTCTCCAGCTTCCGCAACAGCACGGGCGAAGGCAGCTTCGGCATGTTCGATTTCACCCCGGTGGGCCTCGCCGTGGCGCTCGGCGGCGTGATCTTTCTCGCCCTGCTCGGCTGGCGCATTGTGCCGCACCGTGAAACCCGCGGCGCGGCCAGCTTCGATACCGGCAACTACCTGACCGAGGCTTGGGTCACCACCGACGGCAAGGCGGTGGGCAAGCATCTGCACGAGATCGAGCGCACGCTCGAAGCGGCCGACGCGCAGGTGGTCGGCATGGTGCGCAACGCCTTCCGCGTGACCGCCCCCAACCCCTGGCGATTGCTGCGCGCGGGCGACATCCTGGTGATCGAAGCGGACCCCGAGTCGCTCACCACCGCACTCGCCGACCTTGGCCTCAGCCTGCAGGCGCCGGAAAAAGACGAGGGCGAAGGCGACAAACCCAAACGACGCAAGGACGACGAGGAGAAAAAGTCCAGCGATGCCGACGAAACCCAGCTGCAGGAGCTGGTGGTGATGCCCACCTCCTCGCTGATCGGTCGCAGCATCGGCAACATCCACATCGGCACCCGCTTTGGCCTCAACCTGTTGGCCATCTCGCGCCAGGGCCGGCAGAGCATCAAGCGCCTGCGCTCGACCGCGATCCGGGCCGGCGACGTGCTGCTGATGCAGGGCACCCCCGAGGCGCTCGGCGCCTTCGCCGGCAGCTTCGGCGGCGTGCCCCTGGCCCCGCGCGACATCGCCATCCCCAACCGCGGCCGCGCCACCACCGCGGTCGGTATCATGGCGCTGGCCATCGCCGGCGCCGCCTTCGGCCTGCTGCCCGCCGCCATCGCCTTCGCCTGCGCGGTGCTGGCCTTCGTGGTGCTGCGCATCGTCACGCCCGACAAGCTCTTCGACGCGGTCGACTGGCCGGTCGTGGTGCTGCTCGGCGCCCTCATCCCCGTCGCCGGCGCCATGGCCAGCACCGGCGCCGCCGATGCCCTCGCCCAGGGCCTGCTCGGCGGCATCGCCCAAGGGCACCCGGTGGTCGCGCTGGCGCTCGTGCTGATCGTCACCATGACGCTGTCCGACTTCATGAACAACGCCGCCACCGCCGCCGTCATGTGCCCCATCGCCATCAGCATCGCCAGCCAGCTCGGCGCCGCCCCGGACGCCTTCCTCATGGCCGTCGCCATCGGCGGCTCCTGCGCCTTCCTCACCCCCATCGGCCACCAGAACAACACCCTCATCCTCGGCCCGGGCGGCTTCAGCTTTGGCGACTACTGGCGACTCGGGCTACCGATGGAAATCCTGGTGGTGACGATCAGCTTGCCGATGTTGTTGTGGGTTTGGCCGTTGTGAAGGCACATCGCTATAGGCGTGAAATTGATCGAAAAATCCTGAGTTTCACGACGTAGGCATTTACGCCCGCACGAATCGATGCCGGCCAGCACGTGATTATTGACTTTTATCCACGATTGGATAATTTATCAATATTCCGATAAGTTGCGATAAACCCATGATTTCATTCCCCCGGTTAAAACTGGCCAGCGAATTGGCGGTGGCGTTGCAAGGCAAAGCCGGCTTCAGCGATGCGCACAATGGTCTGTTTCTGGCGGCGCCTCGACGCACTGGCAAAACAACCTTCCTGCGCGGCGATCTGTGTCCAGCCCTTGAAGCTGCCGGTATCGTGGTGGTCTACGTCGACCTGTGGGCCGATGCGGCCCGCGACCCCGGTCAATTGATCGCGGAGGCCATTGGCAAGGCCTTGCAACCGCATTTAGGTGTGGTGGCGCGAACAGCAAAAAGTGCCGGGCTTGAAAAGCTTAATCTGGCCGGCTGGCTGCACGTGGATACCAGCAAAATTGGCCAGGTGGACGGGCTGACCCTGGTGGATGCGCTGAAGGCGCTCAACGAGACTGCCGGTAATCCGGTAGCGCTGATCATCGACGAGGCCCAGCATGCGCTGACCAGCCCTGCTGGCGAAATCGCCATGTCGGCCTTGAAGTCGGCCCGCGACCAGATGAACCGTCCCGACGAGATTCAATTAATGCTCGTCATGTCGGGCTCGGACCGCGACAAACTGCTGCGGCTGGTTCATTCCAACGGCGCGCCCTTCTACGGATCACAAATCCAGCGCATGCCATTGCTGGACCAGCAATTCATCGACTTTCTCGCTGACTTGATCGAAGCGCAGCGCGTCGATCTGTGCCCGGTGGATCGTCACACCTTGAACCGCGCCTTCGAAGGATTTGGCCACCGCCCTCAGTTCTTCATGGAAGCGCTCGGTCAGGCACTCAGTCCCCTGTCGAGCTTCGACGGCCGCTTTGAACTGGCCATGCTGGACGCCGCCTTGCAGCGCCAACGCGATGACGAATCGCAGATGGAGTCGGACTACCTCGGCCTCAAGCCGCTTGAACAAGCGGTGCTTTGGCGAATGCTGAAACTGGGGCCTCGCTTTCGCCCATACGATGCAGAAGCGCTGGCGTTTTACCGCCAGCAGATCGGCACCAAGGTGACGCCACCCATGGCACAGAACGCGCTGGAAGCCTTGCGCGCACGCATGCCGGCCTTAGTGTGGAAATCAGCCCGCGGCGAGTACGCGGTTGAGGACGCGACGATGCATCGATGGTTCGAGGAACGCATGGCCGCCGCGAAATGGCCGCCTGCCAGTCGGCAAACACCGCTGAATCTAAACGGTGAATTCTGAACGACACAGACCTATCAACGGCGCCCGCTCATCGGAGCACGTCATATAAAAAACAGGGGAGCAAACAACGCTTTCCAGTTGAAAGTGCTGATGGTGGCCGCGAGTCTCAATATTTTCATATATCGTCCCCGCATGACCCCTCGCCCCCCAAACAAATGGCTCGCCGCACTCCTCGGCCTCCTCGCCCCGCCCGCTGGACTGCTCTACGCCGGTAGCGCGCGCTGGGCCGGCAGCTACTTGCTGCTCACGCTGGCGGCGATTGGCTTTCTCTGGTTTGGGCCGGCTGCGCTGTCTGCCGGCCTTACGAGTCTGGCGCTGTCGGTAGTGGCCGCGGGGCACGCCTACCGGCTGGCCGGGCAATGGCCCGCCGGGCATGTGCGACCGTGGTACAGCCGCTGGTATGCCGCGCTGGGCAGCGCGCTGGCCGTCGTGCTGGTGCTATTTGGCGTGCGGGCGTTTGTGGTCGAGCCGTTCTCGATGCCAAGCGTGTCGATGCAGCCGACGATTGCGCCGGGTGCGTTGCTGATCGTCAGCAAATGGGGGTATGGCAACTACGGCAGCCTTGGCATTACCGTGGCAGAACGACCGGTGTCGGCCGAGATCCGTCATGGCGATGTGATCGTGTTCGCGTATCCGGTCGAACCGCTGATTCGCTACGCAAAGCGGGTGGTTGGTCTGCCGGGTGATACGGTGGGCTACCGGCGCGGGCAGTTGAGCATCAACGGCCTGGCGGTGAAGCGCACGCCGGTGGCCGATTTTGTGGACCCGGCGCAGGCAACGGTGATGCACCAGTTTGAAGAGCAACTGTCAGGCGCGCGCTACCGGGTCATCTACGACCGCGATGAGCGACCGTATTTTCAGGTCATTCAGGATTTTCCGATGCGCGACAACTGCCGCATCGACGCCGAGGGCATTGAGTGCGAGGTGCCGGCGGGGCATTACTACGTGATGGGCGATAACCGCGACAACAGCAGCGATAGCCGCACGTGGGGCTTTGTGCCGGCGCGGAACGTAGTGGGCAAGGTGTGGCGGGTGACGGCACCCCGCTAGCGTCGGCGGCGAGTCTCGTGCGCCAGGCGTCCGGTTCGCCGAGGCGAGATTGTCCAACAACGGCCGGATGACGCGGCCTTACCTACTCAGATCTTTCAGGCAGGCCGGGCCGCGGTGAATAAACGCGCGGTGGACCTGCACGGCGGAGGCGCCGGCCTCGCGGGCGTCGTCGACGTCGCGGGCGTTGCGGATGCCACCGACGGCGACGAGGGCGGGCCCGCCAGCCAGCCGGTGGGCCAGATCGGCGAGTCGGGCGAGTTGCTCGCTGCGCTGGGCGGGCGGATCGGCAAGGACCAGGGTAAGACAGTCAATGCCGGCGTGGGCGGCGGTATCGGCGAGGGCGGGCAGCGGGTCGTGCCGATCGCCGAGCGGCAGCTTGAGCGCCAGGGCGATATGCCGGGGCAAGCGCTTGCGTTCGCGGACCAGGGCGCGCAGGGTGACGGCCAGCATGGGGTGGTGTTCCGGTGCCAGGAGGGGGCGGCGGGCGCGGGCGCTGAGGTTGAAGCTCAGGTAGTCGGCGACGCTCCAGGCATCGTGCAAGGCGTTGAGCCATTGGGCCGGCAAGGCGGTGACGGGCGCACCGGGCGACAGGCCGACGCCGATGCCGATGGCGCTGGTTTCGGCGCTGCGGGGTGGCAGGGCGGCCAGACGCGCGAGCAGCGGGGCGAGCGAATTAGGCGCCCGCGGATGGGCGGCGACGGAGCCGAACTCGACGCTGCCGAAGCCGAGTTCCAGCAAAGTGGCGGCCTGGCGGCCATCGGTGTCGATGCCGCCAGCGAGGCCGGGGCGATCGTGCCAGGGCAAGTGGGGCGCGGTCACGCGGGACATCTGCCCTTAGCGCACGACACGCTTGGCGCTGGCCAGTGCATGCGGCTTGCCGGTGTCTGGACCAGCGCGCTCACGGAGACGCTGCCCCGCCACGCGGGCGCAAGCGATGCGCCGTGCGGCCTGGCGCACTGCACTCGCGTAACCGGGCTGTTATCGCGATTCGATGGTGAGTGGCTTCCACCGCGCCGAGTCATACCCCCGATGCGACGCGGCGCGATGCAAGCGCCTCGCCCCGTCGTCGCGGAGGATGCGGGCGTCTTGCCGTCGGGCGGCCGGGCCGGCGCGTTCATCCATTCCGCCGCGCAAAATCGGCCATGAACTCGGCCAGCGCGCTGGCGCCGGCGTCGGGCATGGCGTTGTAGAGGCTGGCGCGCAGGCCGCCGATGCGGGGATGGCCGCGCAGGTGATGCAGGCCGTGGGCTTCGGCCTCGGCGACGAAGCGCTCGGTGAGGGCGGCGTCGGCGAGGTGGAAGCGGATATTGGTGACGGAGCGATGGGCGGGCACCACCGGGGCGGTGTAGGCGCCGCCGCTGCCGTCGATGACGCGGTAGATCCGCTCGGCCTTGCGCCGGTTGGCGGCGGCCAGGGCGGCGAGGCCGCCGGCCTCGGCGATCCAGTCAAAAACCAGGGCGGCCACGTGGATGGCGGCGGTGGGCGGGGTGTTGTAGGTGCTGTCCAGCTGTGCCTGGGTGCGGTAGCTGAACGCCGTGGGCAGCTGCGGGCTGGCACGGTCGAGCAGGTCGTCTCGCACCACGAGCACGGTGAGTCCGGCCAGACCGAGGTTTTTCTGGGCGCTGGCATAGATCAGGCCGAAGCGGGTGATGTCGAGCGGTGTGGCGAGAAAGCAGGAGGTGGCGTCGGCCACCAGCGGCACGGCGCCGACGTGTGGCAGCTCGGGATAGGCCAGGCCATCGACGGTTTCGTTGGGGGTGATGTGGCAGTAGGCGCAGCCTGCCGGCAGATGCCAGCGGCCGGCGGTGGGCGCGGCCAGTGGGGCGGCGCCGATGTAGCGCGCGGCAATGACCACCTCGGTGTAGCGGCGCGCTTCGTCGATGGCGCGCTGCGACCAGTAGCCGGAGTCGGCGTAGGCGGCGCAGCGGGCGGTGCCGAGCAGGTTCATGGGCAGCAGCGAGAACTGGTGCATGGCGCCGCCGGCGAGGAACAGGATGCGGTAGCCGGGCGGCAGGCCGAGCAGCGCGGCGAGGCGTTCGCGGGCATGCGCCAGCGTGGCGCGGAAGGCGTCGCCGGTGAAGGGGCGCTCGACCGCTGCAGCGCCATCGACACCGCGGACGAACAACTCGTCGCGGGCGCGATCGAGCACGGCGTCGGGCAGGCGCGCGGGGCCGGCGGCAAAGCTGTAGGCGGTCACAGCAGTCCGCCGTGGCTGCCGGTGGCCATGAAGAACAGCAGCGGGATCGACAGCATGGTGTTGGTGCGCGAGGACAGATGCGTGATGCGCGAGCAGCGCAGGCGCTCGTCGATGCTGGCGGGCACCAGGCCGAGCACTTTTTTCTGGTGCGGCCACAGCACCAGCCAGACGTTGAGCATCATCAGCGTGCCGATGTACATGCCCACGCCAATCGGCGCCAGGCTGCCTTGCAGGGCGAGCGCGTCGCTCAGCCAGCCCTGCCGCCACAGCATCAGCAGGCCGGCACACCAGGTGACCACCGAGGCCCAGCGAAAAAAGCCGTGCTCGCGGTTGAGCAGCGCCTGGAAACGCGGGCTGCGGTCATCGCTCAACTCCTCGGCACGCAGCGGTTGCCAGCTGGGGCGCTGCACCACGCTGGAGTAGTTGTGGCCAACCCAGATGATGCCGGCGATGAAGTGCGCCCAGCGCACGGTGAGGTCGAGCAGCATGTCCATGGCGCGCCTCAGCCGGCCAGCAGGCGTACCAGCGCCGCCAGCACCAGGGTGAGCAGCACGCCGAGGGCGATGGTGCCGCGCGCGGTGTCGTAGGGGTGGCGCATCTCAGTCCTCCAGGAAGGCGGTGGTGACGGTGCCGGCGGCGCGCTTGAACAACGGCTTGCGGAAGCGCAGCGGGCGGGCGGCGGTGTCTGTCGCCTCGCGCACCCGGGCGTGATGCGGCGAGCGGCCGCAGGCCGGGTCGGTGTTGCCGGCGTCGCCGGTGAGCAAAAAGGCCTGGCAGCGGCAGCCGCCGAAATCCTTTTCCTTTTCGTCGCAGGACACACAGGGCTCGGGCAGCCAGTCGAGGCCGCGATATTTGCGGAACAGCGGCGACTCGTGCCACAGCCAGGCCAGCGGCTTGTCGCGCACCGATTCGAACTCGAGGCCGGGAATCACGCGCGCTTCCTGGCAGGGCATGGCCACGCCGTCGGGGGCGATGGTCAGGTGGATGGCGCCCCAGCCGTTCATGCAGGCCTTGGGGCGGCCCTCGTAGTAGTCAGGGATGACGAAGTAGATGGTCATCTTCTTGCCCAACTTGTCGCGCCAGCGCTGCACCACCTGTTCGGCTTCGCGCACCTGTTCGAGGGTGGGCATGAGTTCGTCGCGGTTCACCAGGGCCCAGTTGTAGTACTGGATGTTGGCGAACTCGATGTACTCAATGCCCAACTCGGCGGCCCAGGCGATCATCGCGTCGGTCATGCCGATGTTCTGGCGGAAGACCGGCATGTTGAGCACCATCGGAAAGCCGTGCGCCTTGATGCGGCGGGCGGCGTCGAGCTTGCGTTCGTGGGCGGTGGCGCCGACCAGCGCGTCGGTAACCGCGGCCTCGGTGGCCTGCAGCGAGAGCTGGATCTGCTTGAGGCCGGCCGCCTTGAGCGCCACCAGGCGTTCTTCGGTGAGGCCGATGCCGGAGGTGATCAGGTTGGTGTAGAAACCCAGCTCATTGGCGTAGGCCACCAGTTCTTCGAGGTCGGGCCGCTGCAGCGGTTCGCCGCCGGTAAAGCCCAGCTGCAGGGCGCCCAGCTCGCGCGATTCGCGCAGCACGCGCTTCCATTCGTCGGTGGTCAGCTCGCGGGCGGCGTAGTCGTCGAAGTCCAGCGGGTTGTTGCACCAGCTGCACTTGAGTGGGCAGCGGTAGGTGAGTTCGAGGGACAGCCACAGGGGCTTGCCCTGGCCGTCGAGCGTGAGGCCGTTGCTGTCTTTTGGCATGGTGGTGCTCCTGTTGCTTGTCTGGTTCAAGCGTGCAGCCAGCCCTTGTCGGTGGCCACGTCGAGAAAGGCGCGCACGCCCTGGTCGATGTCGTCGGCGGGGCCGGGGAAGGCGACCTGCAGCTCGGCGATCAGCTCGGCCACGGTGTGTTCGCCGTCGCAGCGCTTGAGGATCTCGCCGGCGGAGGGGTTGAGTTTGATCAGCCCTTCCGGGTAGAGCAGGATGTAAGCGTCCTGGCTGGCTTCCCAGCGGAACATGAAGTGGGGCGACAGCTGCGGGCGGCGGTCGGTGGCGGTCGATGTGATGGTCATGGTGGCGAGCCTCTGGACAATGGCGGGGGCGAAGGCGGCAAGCCGCCACCGCCCCGAACCGGCTTAGCGGACGTAGACGTAAGCCGTGACTTCGAAGCCCAGGCGGATTTCGCAGTAGGCGGGGGTTTCCCAGGTCATGTGTGTCTCCTCAATGGCGGCGCGGCCCCATGCCGTGCCTGACACCATTATTGGGAGCCACGTGCCGGGCGCGCCATCCACCATCTGCCGCAATCCGCTACAGAAAATCATGATTGACGGGCATCGACATGAAAATCCGGCTTGACACAAGCAACTAGTTGATATGCATCAAGTTTTCAGGCGTCACAAGCCATGGCACGCGCCATCGAAAGCACGCCGTTGATATCCCACCGGGCGGCGACCCTCCGGGCAGGCCGACGGCGCGCCTCACCCCGCCGGCTCGCCCCCGAGGCGATCACTGACGAGTCCGGGAAACGGGACAACGATCAAGCGTGCATGGCCTTCAGCGGCGGCGACATCGCCGATAAACGCCGGACCACCGGCGGCGTGCGCTCGACAAGGCCTACGAAAATGCCGCACTCTGCGCGATCCCGTCGGACCACGACGGCATCGGCGACGCCAAAGGCAGTTGCCGATGGCACAAGGGGCGCGATTGGTCACCGGGACGCGATCGAAAGCTCGCCGGCGTAACCGTCGGGTGCCGGTCGAGATGCCCTACCCCGCGCCGACATTTGACGTCCTTCTCAAAGCGGGCGCCTACCGCACGCACCGGCTCGCTGGCAAAACCCTGCCGCCAATGTGCACGGCTCAGCGCCCACTTGATGTCGGGCTCCACCAGTCGTTGGGATGCCACCGGTCCGGTGGCGCCGAGCACGCGCCCGGACGTCTTTTCTTCGATGCCTCAGGATCCGCGACCACACAGCGACCAGTGGCCGACCATGCAGGCCACGGCCCCCCCAGCGTTCGCCTTCGCTCAGGACGAGGCGTGGTGTCGGCATGACACACGCCATGCGAAGCCCGTGCGCCGGCAAACCGCGCTCAAGCGGCTGCCGGCAACGCGCGTTCAGCGCACCAGATGCAGAAAGTGCATGTGCTTGTGGTACTGGTCGATGATGTCGCTGATCACGCCTTCTTTTGACCAGCCCATGATGTCGTAGTCCTGACCGCCCTCACGCAGGTGGATTTCGGCGCGGTAGTACTTCTGCTCCTCGGCCACCTCGCTCTCGGCCACGTCGGGGCTGAGGAAAGCCGGTTTGATGTGGGCACGGGCGCGCACCTGGTAGAGAAAGTCGATCTCCTCGCCGTGCGCCACGCTGAGCGCCACGTGGTCGGGGTCGGTGCTGGTCACCGTCGCGTCAATGCCCTTGAGCTTGAGCTCGGCGGCCACTTCGTCGCAGGCGGGCCGGCCGATCTGGGCGATGAAGCGCTGCACGACGTCGCGCGTGGGGTAGTCGACGATGTTGTGCAGGCGGTCTTTCCACGAGCCGCTGACGGCCGGTGGGCCGACGGGCGCGGAGTTCATCTGCAGGCTCTCGCGCTTGTAGAGGTCGATCCGCAGCGCCTTGATGAGGCCGTAGGTGGCCACCAGCAACACCACGGCAAAGGGCAGCGCGCTGGCGATGGTCATGGTCTGCAGCGCGCCGAGGCCGCCGGCCAGCAGCAGCACGATGGCCACGATGCCTTCGCCGCCGGCCCAGTAGATGCGCTGCCACAGCGGGGTGTTGTCATGACCGCGCGAGCACAGCATGTCGACCACCATCGAGCCGGAGTCGGAGGAGGTGACGAAGAACACCACCACCATCACCATGGCGAGCATCGACAGCACGCCGGAGAACGGGAAGTTCTCGAGGAAGGCGAACAGCGCCAGCGCCACGTCGGCCGACACCGCCTCGCCCAGCGCCACCTGGCCCTGGTTGAGGATCAGCTCGATGGCCGAGTTGCCGAACACCGTCATCCACATCAGCGTGAAGCCGGTGGGCACAAAGAGCACGCCCATGGCGAACTCGCGGATGGTGCGCCCGCGCGAGACGCGCGCGATGAACAGCCCGACGAAGGGCGCCCAGGACATCCACCAGCCCCAATACAGAATCGTCCAGCCGCCGATCCAGTCGGTCTTCTGGTAGGCGAAGAGGTTGAAGGTATTGCTGACAATGTCCGAAGCGTAGGCGCCGGTGTTCTGCACAAAGGTTTGCAGCAAAAACACCGTGGGGCCGAGCACCAGCATGACGATGAGCAGAATCACCGCCAGGCCCATGTTCAGCTCCGACAGGATCTTGATGCCCTTGTCGAGGCCGGTGGCCACCGACAGCATGGCCAGCCCGGTCACGCCGATGATGAGCACGATCTGCACCGTGGTGCTGACCGGGACGTCGAACAGGTGATTGAGGCCGGCATTGACCTGCATCACCCCGTAGCCCAGCGAAGTGGCCACGCCGAAGACCGTGCCGATCACGGCAAAAATATCCACCGCATGGCCGATGGGGCCATAGATGCGCTCACCGATCATCGGGTACAGCGCCGAACGCAGGGTCAGCGGCAGGCCATGACGATAGGCGAAAAACGCGAGAATCAGCGCCACAATCGCATAGATCGCCCAGGCATGCAGGCCCCAGTGGAAGAAGGTGATCTTCATCGCCGCGCGGGCGGCCTCGACCGTGCCGGGGTCGCCGACCGGCGGCGACAGGAAGTGCATCACCGGCTCGGCCACGCCAAAGAACATCAGGCCGATACCCATACCGGCCGAAAACAGCATGGCAAACCAGGTGAGGTTGGAGTAGTCGGGCCTGGAGTGATCCGGCCCGAGCTTGATCTCGCCGTAGCGCGACAGGCCCAGGAAGGTGACCGTCATCAGGATGATGGCCACGGTGAGCACATAGAACCAGCTGCCGTTGGCCACGATGCTCGCCTGCAACGATTTGAACGTGTCGTTGGCCGTTTCGGGCGCCAGGGCGGCGAAGGCCACCAGCGCAATGATCAGAATGGATGCCGGATAGAACACCGGCGCATGGAACCCGGCCTTGGCCGGTACTGCGGTTTGAGACTGAGTCATTGGACAGCGTTTTCCCTTTGAAACCAGGGTAAACCTTAGATGAAAACGCTGCGTCTTTGCGGCCTAACTGCGGATCGACGGGTCATGGCAGCCCGGATTTCGCGAAAAAGCCCATGTTGATTCGCGTACGTCAATGCTCTTTGCCGGCGTAGATCCACATCGGCTCCGTCTTGCCGGCGCGCTCAAAGCCCATGGCCTGGTAGAAAGCCACGGCGTCGCCATCAGCGGTGAGCATTTGCTGATGAAAGCCAGCATAGCGCTTTAGCAGCGCAGCCATCATCTGCCGCCCCAGCCCCTGGCGCCGGAACTCCGGGTGCACCAGCAGATGCGGAAAATAGACCACCAGGTGCCCGTCGGAGATCGCATTGCCCAGGCCCACCAGACGGCCGTCGACGCGTGCGGTGACCAGGCTGTGCGACGCGCGCAGCGCCGCCATCAACGCCTCGGGCTTGTCGGCGGCAGACCATTTGTTGGCGCGATACAGCGCCAGCACTTCGTTGGCCTTGACCGGGCGATCGAGGGCGATATCGAGTGGCATAAGACAGGCCTTTTATGGGCGCAAGCAGGGCGCTTGGCCGACGCAAATCATGTTCAATCGTTGCACCACTGCCGTTCGCAGGGCGCACCATCGTTGTCGCCGTCCATTTTCACGCCGGGGCAGTTCCGCAAAAAGAAGGTGGCTTCGGCGCAGGAGCGCATTTGCGAGCAATGGGTTCGACCATCGCAGGCGTACTGCGCCGCGGGTCGGATTTCGGTCGTCCGTGCTGCGGATGGCTGCGCCGCATTGGCCAGACTCAAAGGCGCGGTGTGGTGGTAGTCCTGATAGGCGCCGTAGCCCTTCCAGCCCGCCACCGCCAGCAGGGCAATCATTAGCAAGCGTGTCATCCGATTCTCCAAGACAATTCACCAGCCACGCGCAATCAGACCGCCTGAGCCCACCATCACAACGCGTCGCTGGTGCAATGACGAATGGATCTACGATACGCCTCGCGCCATCGAACGAAAAGACCACCGCTCAGCGATACGCCGCCAGCACATCGCAGCGCGCATGTGCGAGCACATGCTTGGTGACGCTGCCGAGGAGGAGCTCTTCGGTCATGTTGGCGCCATGTTTGCCGAGCACGATCAGGTCGGCGCCGAGTTCTTCTTCCTGCTCGAGTACGCGCATCGAGGTGTCGCCATGGATCACCGACACCCGCCAGGCGGTGCCGGTGAGCCCGGCGTCGGCAGCAAACTGATGAAGCCGGGCAACGGCGTCCTTGCGGGCCTTGATGCGGTGGCCGAGGATCACGTCTTCCTCCACGAAGGCGAGCCGTAGCTTGCCTTCGTATGGCAGCTCGAAGGCGTGCATGAGCGTCAGCTCGGCCTGCGGCGCCACGCTGCGGGCCAATCGCACGGCACCCGCCGACCAGAGCGAAAAATCGACCGGCACCAGCACCTTCCGGTAGTGCTCGCGCGGCGGCTGCTTGACAGCCAGAATCGGCCGGCGGATCTTGCGCAGCAGGCGCTCCGCCGTGGCGCCGAGCAGCCACTGGCGCATGAAGTCGGTACCACGCGCGCCCAGCACCAGCAGGCTGGCATCGAGGCGGTCAGCCTGAGCAGCGATGGTCTCGAGCACCGCGCCTTCTTCCAGATGCAGCCCGGCGGTGACGCCCAACGGCTCGCCGATGTCGGTCGCCAGCTGGCTGAGCGCCTCGCGGGCCAGGTCGCGAATGCGTTGGGACAGCGCGGCATCCTGGTCGACAAAGGCCGCCTGCAAGGCGTCGAGCGCGGTTTTTTCAAGCACATGCAGCAATTCGAGGCGCGCCCCGCTTTCACTCGCCAGCAGCGCCGCGCGCTGTGCGGCATGGCGGGCCGGCGCCGAGAGGTCGGTGGTGGCAAGCACGGTATGCAGGCGGGTCATGGCGAGTCCTCCGAAGGGTTGAGCGCATCGACCATGAGTTGCGCGGTGTGATCGGCCGAGTCGAGGAATGGGTTGATGATCCGGCTAGCGCCGGCCGCATGCAATGCCTGTCGATGCACTTCGTCGCCCACCACGCCGGTGATGACGCCGGGCACGGCCAGGCTCTGGAGCGCATGGAGCAATCCGCGGTTGGACTCCCAGGTGGGCAGCGTGGTGACGATCCACTGCGCCGTTTCCACCGGCAGGGTGTCGACAAAGGCGGGGTCTTCGCCATCGCCAAAGCGCACGGCAAAGCCGCGATGGCGCAGACGGCGGACGGTTTCGGGGTCGAAATCGACGCCCATCGCGGTCACGCCGTGGTGATGCAGACGGGCCAGCAGGTGCGCGCCATAGCGCCCGAGGCCGAAGATGATGACCTGCGGCGGCGAGTCCGGCCGTCGCTGGCGTTCAACCGCCAGTTCGCGGTGCGGACGGCGGCGCTCGAAAACACTCAGCCATGGCCCGATCCGCTCAAACAAGGGCTGCGAATACAGGATCATGTAAGTCGACAGCGCGATGGTGACGATGCCCACCAGCGTGGTCAGCCCGAGCGCGTCATTCCCGACATGGCCGAGCGTGATACCCATGGCCACAAAGATGATCGAAAACTCGCTGATCTGCGCCACCGTCAGCCCGGCCATGAAGCCGGTGCGCTTGCGATAGCCCATCGCGCCCATGATCGCCATCACGATGAGCGGGTTGCCAATCAGCACAAACAGCGAGAGCACCAGCGCCGGCCACAGTTCGCCGCCCAGCGACGAAAAGTCGAGCTTGGCGCCGAGGTCGATAAAGAAAAACAGCAGCAGAAAGTCGCGAATGCCGGTCAGGCGCGCGGCGATCGCGTCGCGAAAGTGCGTCGACGCCAGCGAGAACCCGGCCAGAAAAGCGCCCGCCTCTTTCGAGAAACCCGCCCACTCGCCAAAGGCCGCCAGTGCCGTGCCCCAGGCAATGGCGAAGATCAGCAACAACTCCTGCGAGCGCGCCATGGTGCGCATCAGCGGCGGCAGCACATAGCGCATCAGCACATACAGCAGGGCCGCGGCGATCAGCACCCGGCCGACGATGGCGCCGCCCACCTGCCACCACACCGCCTCGCCGTCGCCGGTGGCGCGCAGGGCGCTCATGGCCATCATGGCCAGCACCACGGCGATGTCCTGCACGATCAAAAAGCCCACCGCGATACGCCCGTGCAGGGATTCGAGCTCGCGCTTGTCGGACAACAGCTTGATGATGATGATGGTGCTGGAAAAAGTCAGCGCCACCGCCACATACAGCGCGGTCAGCCAGTCGCGCCCCATGGCCAGAACCAGCACAAAGCCGATCGCAATGGTGAAAGCCAGCTGCCCCAGCCCCGTCGCCAGGGCCACCGGGCCGATATGCCGCACATGCTGCAGATCGAGCTTGAGGCCAACCAGAAACAACAGCACCGCCACGCCGACCTGAGCGAGCAGGTCGATCTGATCATGCGATTTGACCAGCTCCAGCCCCGCCGGCCCTACCGCAATGCCGACCACAATGTAGGCAATCAGCACCGGCTGTCGCAGCCGCACCGCCACCGCCCCCACCGCTGCGGCGATCAGCAACAACAAGGCCAGCTCGGCAAACGGCTCGTGCATGCTCAATCGCTCCCTGGCGGCTCGCTACCCGGTTTGCGTCGCCAGCGGCGATGCGCGCCATTGCGCCGTCGCGCCAGCGTGCGCCAGCGCCACACCAGCGTGATGACCGCGTAAGTGGTCAGCCCGATCAGCGAGGCCAGAATGCTCAAGCCGATCATGAGCGGCTTGCCCATCACCCGCAGGCGCTCCCAAATGCCGGCGTCGGCGTTGATGTCTTGCGCACTGGCCGGATCGGCGGCGTGCTCGGGCAGGCGATCGCCGGTGACCCAGGTGCCGAGCCGGTAGGCGGCGAAATACACCGGCCCGAAGGTGATCGGATTGGTCACCAGGGTGCTCGCCGCCGCTGCCGGCACGTTGGCACGCAGCACCACCGCCGCGCCCACCGACAGCGGGATCTGCGCGACCGGAATCAACAGGCCGAAAAACACCCCCAGCGCGACGCCCATCGCCACGCCGCGGCGCGACCAGTGCCACAGGCGCGGATGGCCGAGCCACGGCGCCAGCCAGGACAGCCAGCGATTGGCGTGGATCTGCTCTCGCGTTGGTACTTTGGCGCGCAGGCGCCGGAAAAAACCCATTCACATGCTCCGTATGTTGAGCCGCCGCAGCACGGCCTTTTCGGCTTCCACGGCCAGAAACTTGGCGGCACCCAGGGCCAGGATCGCGCCCCAGGTGGCCGCATCGAGCGCCACGGTCTGGAACACCTGCTGCATCGGCGGCGCGTAGGTAAACACCAGCTGAAAACCGATCAGCAGGGCGCTCATCCACACCGCCACCGGGTTGCCGGTGAGAATCTCGCGGCTAAAGGCCGAGGCAGTGAAGTGACGCACATTGAAAAGGTACACCAGCTCGCCGACCACCAGCATGTTGACCGCCGCCGTGCGCGCCATCTCAAGGCTGCCACCACGCATCAGCACCCATTCGAACACGCCGAAGGTCACCAGCACCATCAACAGGCTCACATAGGCGATGCGCCCGGCCAGCACGCGGGTAATCAGCGGCTCCGACGGCCGGCGCGGCGGACGGTGCATGACGCCGGCCTCGCCCGGCTCGAAGGCCAGTGCCAGCGCCAGGGTGACCGCGGTGATCATGTTCACCCACAGGATCTGGCCGGCGGTCACCGGCAACGCCAGCCCGGCAAACACCGCAAGCAGGATCACCCCCGCCTCGCCGCCATTGGTGGGCAAAATGAACAGCAGCGACTTCTTGATGTTGTCGAACACCACCCGGCCTTCGCGCACGGCGCGGGCGATGGTGGCGAAGTTGTCGTCGGTCAGCACCAGGTCGGCCGCCTCGCGCGCGGCGTCGGTGCCCTTGTTACCCATGGCCACGCCAATGTCGGCGGCCTTGAGCGCGGGGGCGTCGTTCACGCCATCGCCAGTCATCGCCACCAGCTCGCCCTCGGCCTGCAGCGCGGCCACCAGACGCAGCTTGTGCTCGGGGCTGGCGCGGGCAAACACGTCGGTGTGCTGCACCGCCCGGCGCAGGGCCGCGTCGTCGAGCACTTCGATGTCCGCACCGGTCAGCGGCGCCTCGGCCGTCAGGCCCAGCTGCCGGCCAATGGCGGCGGCGGTCACGGCATGGTCGCCAGTGATCATCTTCACCCGCAGGCCGGCGCGCTGGCACTGCGCCACCGCATCGACGGCGGCCTCGCGCGGCGGGTCGATCAGTCCGACCAGGCCGAGCAGGCTGAAGCGCGCCGTGATGTCGCTCATCGACAAGGCCGTGGTGCCGGCCGGCATGTCGCAGCGCGCCAGGGCGAGCACCCGCTGGCCGGCGCCGGCGGCCTCTTCCATGCGCGCCTGCCAGGCGGTGGCGTCAAAGGCCTGGCCGTCACCGGCGTCCCCACACAGCCCCAGCACCCGCTCGGGCGCGCCCTTGAGCAACACAAAGGCGTGGCCGGCGTGGTCATGGTGCAAGGTGGCCATGAAGCGGTGTTCGGACTCGAAGGGGATCTCGTCCACCCGCGGCGTGGCGGCGCTCATCTCGGCCGCGTCGAGCCCGGCCTTGAGCGCCAGGGTCAGCAGCGCGCCCTCGGTCGGGTCGCCCACCAGCTGCCAGCCGCCGCCGGCGTCGTGCTTGAGCCGCGCGTCGTTGCACAGCAGCGCCGCCTGGGCCAGCGCCTGCAAGGCCGCATCCCGCCCGCCCTCGACGGCCGCCCCCTCGCACTGAAAACCGCCCTCGGGCACGTAGCCCGCGCCGCTCACCGCCAGCGTGCACGCCGGCAGCATGATGCGCACGGCGGTCATCTCGTTCTTGGTCAGCGTGCCGGTCTTGTCGGAACAGATCACGGTCACCGAGCCCAGCGTCTCGACCGCCGGCAGGCGACGGATGATCGCGCGGTTCTGCGCCATCACCCGCGTGCCAATGGCCAGCACAATGGTGACGATAGCCGGCAGCCCCTCGGGAATGGCCGCCACCGCCAGCCCGACCACCGCCAGGAAGATCTCCAGCAGCGGCATCTCGCGCACGAGGTGACCATAGGCGAAGGTGAGCGCGCCCATCGCCAGGATGAAACCGGTGATCTGCCGCGCAAACTGGTCGAGCCGGCGGGTCAGTGGCGTGGCCAGGGTCTGCACCTCGCCCACCAGCGTGCCGATGCGGCCGATTTCGGTGCGCTGCCCGGTGGCCACCACCACGCCGCGTGCCTGACCGAAGCCCACCACCGTGCCCGAGTAGGCCATGCAGCGGCGGTCGCCGATGGCGGCGGTGTCGGCCACCGGCGTGGTGTGCTTGTCCACCGGCAGCGATTCACCGGTCAGCGCCGCCTCGCTCACCCGCAGGTTCTTCACCCGCAGCAGGCGCAGGTCGGCCGGCACCTTGGCGCCGGACTCGAGCAGCACGATGTCGCCCGGCACCAGCTCGGCGGCATCGATCTCGTGCCGCTCACCACCCCGCACCACCGTGGCGTGGCTGGCCAGCATGGCCCGCACCGCCTCCAGCGCCTTCTCCGCCTTGCCCTCCTGCACGAAACCGATGGCCGCGTTGATCAGCACCACGGCCACGATCACCCCGGCGTCGACATAGTCTTCGAGCGCAAAGGTCACCGCCCCGGCGACCAGCAGCACGTAGATCAGCGGGTTATGGAACTGCAGCGCCAGCCGCAGCCACGGCCCATGCCGACGTGGCGAGGCCAACGCATTGGCGCCGTACTGCGCCAGCCGCTCGCGTGCCTGCGCATCGCTCAGGCCGCTGGCGGCGTCCACCTCAAGCTGTCGCGGCGCCTGCTCGGCCGGCACGGCGTGCCAGCGCGGGGCAGCGTCAGGCACGAAAGGGGCTTCGGGTTTCATCAGTGACTCCATGGTTCGGGGCGGCGCCCCCGCCGATCAACGCTAGCGCACGACTCCACCGGCCACGTTGTTCCAGGTCAGGACGGTGAGCGATGGCAGGCACGACACATTCCGCCATTCGGCAAGCGCCGGCCGCGATTGGTTCATCGGGCGCGACTAGGCCCCATCGCCCCCGCCACCTGCTGCGGCAACGGGCGGCCTGAAAGCGCCATCCGGCGAACCGCCGGCGCGTAAAAAAACACATATGAAGATAAGCTTTTATTCTTTCCGGCTCTTTACGGGCTGCGCTAATGTGGCGCCCGTCATCCACCTGGCCTGCGTCGTGTGTCATGTTCATCCCCAAGAACCACGCCGCGCGGGTCGTCGGCGTTGTCTTGCTCGGGTTGTTCATCTGCTTCGTGCGCGAATGGGTCAAGCCCGACGTGGCGGCGATGCGCGCGGTGGTCCGGCGGCTCGGCCTCGGCCTGCTCGACGCCAAACAGGTGCGCGGCGTGTTCAGCAACAGCGCGCCGATCACCATCACCTGCCTGTTCGTCATCAGTGAAGCGCAGGCTGGGCTGACGAAGGAAGCCCAACGTTCGGCGCTCCACAATTACACCGCTGAACGTTGGGCTTCGCTGCGCTCAACCCAAGCTACATGATCCCGTCACGCCGTGCGCCGCCTCGTGGCCACCCACGCCCCCGCTGGCAACCGCCCCCGGACCGGCCCAAACGGTATAAGCAAACAACCGTTTATTCATTCCCGTTCCCTGCGCGGCGGGCTATCGTCGCAGCCGTTCCGAGTCCTTTACAGAAGACCGCTGCACCATGGTTCTGCCCGAATCCCTCCATGCCCTGATCGTCGGCGTCGTCCTGCTCGGCTTGTTCGTGTGCTTCGTGCGCGAATGGGTCAAGCCCGACGTCGCCGCCATGAGCGCGGTGGCCCTGCTGCTCGTCCTCGGTATGCTCGACGCCAAGCAGGTGCTCGGCGTGTTCAGCAACAGCGCGCCCATCACCATCGCCTGCCTGTTCGTCATCAGCGGCGCCCTGAGCAAGACCGGCTGCGTCGATCGCCTGGGCGACTGGCTGGGCGCGATGGCCGGGCACAGCGAGCGCCGCCTGCTGCTGGCCATGCTGGCCGTCGGCGTGCTGGTGTCGCCCTTCATCAACAACACCCCGGTGGTGATGGTGATGATCCCGGCGGTCATCGCCATGGCCGGGCGCTATGGCGTGGCGCCCTCGCGGCTGCTGATTCCGCTCTCCTACGCCACCATTCTCGGCGGCATGATCACCCTGGTCGGCACCTCGACCAATATCCTGGTCGACGGCGTCGCGCGCGAGATGGGGCTGGCGCCTTTCAGCATGTTCGAGATCACCGCCCCGGCCATGCTCATGGCGCTGGTCGGCTGCGGCTTCATGGCCGTGTTTGCCCACCGCCTGCTACCGGTGCGCGAGACGCTGACCCAGCAACTCTCCGGCGCCGGCGACCGCCTGTTCATGACCGAGCTGTTCGTGCCCGAAGACTCGCGCCTGGCCGGGCGCACACTCAAAGAAGCGCGGCTGACCCAGGGCGACATCCAGGTGCTCAAACTGTTTCGTGGCGACGAAGCCTTCTCGGCGCCACCCGCCCACACCCGGCTGGTGGTCGGCGACCGGCTGGTGGTGCACAGCCGCAGCCAGGACATGGTGACCCTGCACAGCACCGACCTCATCGGCCTGCACAGCCGCGACGACGACCCCCACGACCTCGAAACCCTGCGCCGGCGCGACGTGGTGGTGGTCGAAACCATCGTCGGCCAGACCTCGCGCTATGTGCAGCGCCCCATCCGCGACCTCGACCTCGCCGCGCGCTACGGCATTCATCTGGTCGCGGTGCATCGGCGCAATGCCTCGATTCTCGACATCGGCGACGACTTTCAGCTGCAGTTTGGCGACGTGCTGCTGGTCGAAGGCTCGCCGGCGCAGATCAAACGCTTCTGCGACAACGGCGACCTGTTCGCACTCACCGACGGCAAACACGAAACCCCGCGCAGCACCAAGGCCCCCATCGCCCTGGCCACCATCGCCAGCGTGATGCTGCTGGCCGCGCTCAATGTAATGCCCATCGAAGCGCTGGCGCTGATCGGCGCCGTGGTTGTGGTAATCACCGGCTGCATTCGCGCCGACGAAGCCTACAAAGCCATCGAGTGGCCCATCCTGATCCTGATCTTCGCCATGCTGGCCATCAGCATCGCCATGCGCGAATCTGGCCTCGCCGCCCTGATGGCCTCCGCACTGGTCGGCCTCGGCAGTGACATCCCGCCCTGGGCAATGCTCTCACTGGTGATTCTGCTCACCTCCATCGCCACCGAGTTTCTCAGCAACAACGCGGTGGCGGTGCTGTTCACCCCGGTGGTCATCGGCGTCGCCCAGCAACTCGGCGTCGACCCGCGCCCCTTCGTCGTCGGCGTCATGTTCGCCGCCAGCTGCAGCTTCGCCACCCCCATCGGCTACCAGACCAACACCCTGGTCTACACCGCCGGCAACTACCGCTTCACCGACTTCGCCCGCATGGGCGTGCCGATGAACCTCATCACCTGGCTAACGGCCAGCGCGCTCATCCCGCTGTTCTGGCCCTTGTAGGGAGGGCGGCTCGCCGCCCACCAGACGGTGGTGGTCGGCTGCAGCGGCCCTTCAGCGTCACGTCGTAGCGGTAGGGCGCAATAACCGAAGAGCATTGCGCCGGATGCCCGGCAGAGGCACCATGTCGGCGTATGCTCGCGTTCTTTCAGACGATTGAGAGACGAAGCTGAGGTTGCGGCCGAGATGGGTCGTGGCTCCCCGGCGTGAGACTTCCATCCGGCGCAATGCCCTTCGGTTATTGCGCCCTAAGCGTGCTAAAAAAACAGGCCAATTGAAACAAAATAGCTCAAACGGGGAAACAATGTCTGAATCGCCCCGCCCCCGGTAGACGCTTTGCAGCCTTAAACTCAGGCATGCACAGGAGGCGTCATGAGCAACAAGCGTTACCCGGAAGAATTCAAAATCGAGGCGGTCAAACAAGTCACGGAGCGGGGTCATTCTGCGTCG
>NZ_VMNI01000020.1 GCF_007625205.1 Denitromonas ohlonensis
CTCAGTCCTTGCTCCCGGACCATCTGGGCCACCTGCAGCTTGAACGCTGCATCGAATGTCCTGCGTTTGCGGTTCATCAGTTTCTCCTCTCAGGATGGATCATCCACCTATCGAGGTGTCCGAGGAAATTGGACCACTACAATAGTCCAACCACGGCAACCCCCGTGATTTGGAAGATCAGCTCCTGCTGCCCAAGGACAAATGGCCAGATCGCGCGCAGTGTATCCATAACTTTCCTAAAACCTATAAGTAGACCTCCTGATCGACGAAAAACACCGCATCACAGCGCCGCAATCGTCACTCGGGAGATCGAAATATCTATTAAAAATCAACGATCCAGTCAGTTGTGGACCCTCCTAAAACCAAGTGGCAATTGCGTCACTTTGGTGGGCGGACGAGAGGGCTGCGTTGTTGCAATACTCGTCGCGGATCGTCATATCCGACAGGAATTAAACCCGAGCCCCCCGTAAACGGCAAGCGCCACCCCCAAGGGATGTCTACATCCCCCATGGGTGGCGCACCCAGCCAAAGAGACTAACCGCTTACCGCACCAGCGTCCGGCACCTCAAGGTCCCCTCAATCCCCCGCAGCCGCTTCAAATCCTCCGCCGTCAGCGCGGCATCGATATCAATCGCCGCATACCCCAGCTCTGGCCCGGTTTGCAGGTATTGCGCGGCGATGTTGATGCCGGCGGCGGAGAAGATGTCGTTGATTTTGGCGAGGACGCCGGGGACGTTGCGGTGGATGTGGAGGATGCGGGTGGCGCCGTGTTGGACGGGGAGGGAGAGCTCGGGGAAGTTGACGGCCATGAGCACGGAGCCGTTCTGGCCGTAGCGCATGAGGTGGGTGGCGACTTCGGTGCCGATGTTTTCTTGGGCTTCGAGAGTGGAGCCGCCGATGTGGGGGGTGAGGATGACGTTATCGAAGCGGGTGAGGGGCGAGGTGAAGCTGTCGCTGTTGCCGCCGGGCTCTTGCGGGAAGACGTCGATGGCGGCGCCGCGCAGGTGGCCGCTGGCCAGCGCCTGGGCGAGGGCGTCGATGTCGACGACGGTGCCGCGCGAGGCGTTGATGAGGTGGCTGCCGGGTTTCATCTGCGCGAGGCGTTTGGCGTTGATGAGGTTTTGGGTGGCGGGGGTTTGGGGCACATGCAGGCTGACGACGTCGGCCTGGGCGAGCAGGGTGTCGAGCGTTGGGACGGCGTGGGCGTTGCCGAGCGCGAGGCGGCTTTCGATGTCGTGGTAGAGCACGCGCATGCCGAGTTGTTCGGCGAGGATGCCGATCTGGGTGCCGATGTGACCGTAGCCGATGATGCCGAGGGTTTTGCCGCGCGCTTCGTGCGAGCCGGTGGCGTGTTTCATCCAGCCGCCGCGGTGCTGGGCGGCGTTTTTTTCGGGGATGCCGCGCAGCAGCATGATGATTTCGGCGAGCACCAGCTCGGCGACGCTGCGGGTGTTGGAGAAGGGGGCGTTGAACACCGGGATGCCGCGCCGGGCGGCGGCGGCGAGGTCGACCTGGTTGGTGCCGATGCAGAAGCAGCCGATGGCGAGCAGGTGCGGGGCTTTGTCGAGCACGGCGTCGGTCAGGTGGGTGCGCGAGCGAATGCCGATGAAGTGGGCCTTGGCGATGGCGGCGGTGAGCGCGTCGCCCGAGAGGGCGGTGGCGTGCTGCTCGACATGGGTGTAGCCGTGGTTTTCGAACACGTCTACGGCCGAGGCGTGGATGCCTTCGAGCAGGACGCAGCGCAGGGTGTCGGGGTGGAAGGCTTCGTCGATCATGGTGCGTGCTCCGGTGGTGTTGTCGGGCGATAGCGTGATGCGGTGTGGGTCACATGGTCGTAGGGTGGGCAGCTTGTCTGCCCACCAGGGGTGCGCCAAACGTGGGATGTTTGGTGGGCAGCGGAGCTGACCACCCTACGGTGGTGGCCAACCAGCGAAGCCCCGAACGAGCGATGCCTGGTGGGCAGCGGAGCTGACGACCCTACGGTGGGTGCGGCGGCGCCCTGTGTTTAAAACATGCCCATTTCAAGTCGGGCGGCGTCGCTCATCATTTCGCGGGACCAGGGTGGGTCCCACACCAGATTGACTTCGGCCTCTTTGACGCCGGGGATGTCGAGCAGCTTGGCGTGGGCTTCGTCGGCGATGACGGTGCCCATGCCGCAGCCGGGCGCGGTGAGTGTCATGTTGACGGTGAGGCGGTAGGTGTCTGGCGCGATCATCTCGGCGGTGCAGGCGTAGACCAGGCCGAGATTGACGATGTCGATCGGGATCTCGGGGTCGAAGCAGGTGCCCAGCTGCGTCCACGCAGCTTGCTCGATGCTGTCGATGCTGCGCTCGCCGGTGTCGGCGGGCGGCGGGGTGGCCGGCAATTGCGGCTCGAGGCCGAGGGCGTCGGCGTTGCGTTCGTCGATGCGATACAGGTTGCCGCCGCACATGACGGTAATCGAGCCGCCGAGGCGCTGGGTGATGAGTGCGAAGTTGCCGACTTCCAGCGTTTCGGGGTTACCCCAGGGCACGCTGACTGCGGCGCAGTCGCGCAGCAGGGTGCGGGAGTCGGTTTCGCCGTAGGCGTCGCCCATGATGCGTTCCTTATTCCGTGTGCGCCGGGGTGTGATCCCCGATCAGCGCGTTGTGCAGGGTGTGCCAGGCCAGCGTGGCGCATTTGACCCGGGCGGGGAATTCACGCACGCCAGTGAGCACGGCGAGCTTGCCGAAGTCGCGCTCGGGCGGGGTGTCGGTGAGCAGGGCGTGGAAGTCTTTGAACAGCGCTTCGACCTCGGCCACCGTCTTGCCTTTGACCGCTTCGGTCATGAGCGAGGCGGAGGCGGTGGAGATGGCGCAGCCGTGGCCGACAAAGCTCACGTCTTCGATCACATCATTATTGATGCGCAAATACACCGTGAGCTGGTCGCCGCACAGCGGGTTGTGGCCGTCGGCGTGGTGATCGGCCTCGGGCATGTCATGAAAGTTACGCGGCTGGCGGTTGTGATCGAAGATCACCTCCTGGTAGAGCTCGCGCAGGTTGCCGTCCATGGCGCTCATGCGGGTTTCCTCGTGCCGAACAGGGTTTGCGCCTTGTCGATGGCGCTGACCAGCGCGGCTATGTCAGTTTCATTGTTATAGACGGCCAGCGAGGCGCGTGCTGTGCCGGGGATGCCGAAGCGGGTCATCAGCGGCATGGCGCAGTGGTGGCCGGCGCGGATGGCGACGCCTTCGCTGTCCAGAATGGTGCCCAGGTCGTGCGGGTGGATGTGCTCGATCATGAAGGACAGAATGCCCGCCTTGTGAGCCGCGGTGCCCACCATGCGCAGGCCGGGGATGGCGCTGAGCGCGGCGGTGGCGTGCGCGAGCAGGGCGTGCTCATGCGCCACGATGCGGTCCATGCCGAGCGCTTGCACATAGTCGATGGCGGCCGCCAGCGCGACGGCGCCGGCGATGTTGGGCGTGCCGGCCTCGAAGCGTTGCGGCGCTTCGGCGTAGGTGCTGCGCTCGAAGCTGACGGTGCGGATCATGTCGCCGCCGCCTTGCCACGGCGGCATGTCGGCGAGCAGCTCGGCACGGCCGTAGAGCACGCCGATGCCGGTGGGGCCGTAGAGCTTGTGGCCCGAGAAAGCGTAAAAGTCGCAGCCCAGCGCCTGCATGTCGACCGCCTGGTGGGCCACGGCTTGCGCGCCGTCGACCAGCACCACGGCGCCGACCGCATGCGCGTGCTCAACCATCTCGGCCACCGGGTTGATGCTGCCCAGCGCGTTGGAGATATGCGTGATGGCGACCAGCCGGGTGCGCGGGCTCAGCAGCGCGTCGAAGCCATCGAGCTCCACCTCGCCAATTTCATTGACCGGCGCGACCTTGAGCACCGCGCCGGTCTGCTCGCACAGCATCTGCCAGGGCACGATGTTGGAGTGGTGCTCCAGCGTGGTGATGAGGATCTCGTCGCCAGCGGTGAGCTGCTTGCGCCCCCAGGTGTTGGCGACCAGATTGATGGCCTCGGTGGTGCCACGGGTGAAGATGATTTCATCTGCCCGCGCCGCGCCGATGAAGCGTTGCACCGTGGCGCGTGCGGCGTCGTACAGTTCGGTGGCGTGTTGCGACAGCCAGTGCACGCCGCGGTGGATGTTGGCATTCGACTCGCGATAAAAGCGTGCCTCGGCCTCGATCACCGCCGTGGGCTTTTGCGTGGTGGCGCCGTTGTCGAGATAAGCCAGGCGGCGGCCGTGCACCGGGCGGGCGAGGATGGGAAAGTCGTCCGCCACCGGCAGCTCGGTGGCCGCCAGGGCGAGGCGCGGATCAGCGACGGTGTTCACAACAGTTCCTCCAGCAGTTCGCCCCCGGGCAGGCGCGCCATGAGCGCGGCGCGGGCTTGCTTGCGCAGCGGCAGCAGCGTGATGCGGTCGAGCGCTTCGGCCGCGAAGGCGTAGGTGAGCAGGCGGCGGGCGTGGGCGTCGTCGAGGCCGCGTGTCTGCAAATAGAACAGGCTGTCCTCGTCCATCTGCCCCACCGTGGCGCCGTGGGCGCATTTCACGTCGTCGGCGTAGATCTCGAGCTCGGGTCGGGCGTCGGCTTCGGCTGCGCGCGAGAGCAGCAGGTTGTCGCAGCGCTGCATGGCGTCGCTGCGCTGGGCATCTTTGGCGACGATGATGCGGCCGGTGAACACGCCACGCGAGTTGCCATCGAGCAGGCCACGGTAGAACTCGCGGCTGTTGCCGCGCGGCTGGGCGTGGTTGATGCTGGTGTGGTGGTCCACATGGCGCCGGCCGTCGAGGTGATACAGGCCATTGAGCAGCGCGTCGCAGCCTTCGCCGTCGAAGCGGGTGTGGATGTCGTTGCGCGCCAGCCGGGCACCGAAGGATAGCGAGTGCGAGGCAAACTGCGCGCCCCGCGCCTGAGTCGCGTCGATGCTGGCCAGGTGAATGGCGGGCTCGGCTTCTTGCTGCAGCTTGAGGTGGGTGATGCGCGCGTCGGCGTCCACCTGCAGCCGGGTGGCGGCGGTGGTGAGCGTGGTGGCGTCGCCTTCGCCCAGATAGTGCTCGACGATGGTCGCTTCGCTGTTGGCCTCGGCGACGATCAGGTTGCGCAGGTGCTGGCTGGCGTCGGTGCTGCCGGCGATGAACACCAGGTGCACCGGGGCCTCCAGCGCCACGCCGCGCGGCAGGCGCAGCCAGGCGCCGTCAGTCGCCAGTGCGAGGTTGAGCGCGGCCGGGCTGTCGCCGTCTGTGGCGCTGCCGAAGGCGGCTTGCACTGCCTCGGGGTGCTGCTCCAGCGCGTCGGCCAGGCTGGTCAGTTGCACGCCGGCGGGCAGGGCGCCGATGTCGGACAGTTCCGTATTGAACCGCCCACCGACAAACACCAGCCAGTGGCCGGCGTCGTCGCCACGCAGGCGGGCGAGGGCGGCCGCGGCGTCGGGCGCGACGGTGTTGGCGGCGAAGTCTTGCTGGTCCATGAAGGCCAGCGAGGTGTGCTGCCAGCGCGGGTGGCGACGGGTGGGCCAGCCTTCGTCGGCGAAGCGGTACAGCGCCTCGCGGCGCAGCGCGGCGAGCCAGGGCAGGCCGGCACCTGGCTGCACGGCCGCGCCGGCGTGGAAGGCAGACACCCAGGTGTCGACAGCGCTCATTGGGCACCTCCCGCGGCCGGCGGGGCGGCGTGAATCTCGCCCGCGTCGCCGATCCAGCCATAGCCTTTTTCTTCCAGTTCAAGCGCCAGCTCGCGGCCGCCGGAGCGCACGATGCGCCCTTGCGAGAGCACATGCACATGGTCGGGCACGATGTAGTCGAGCAGGCGCTGGTAGTGGGTGATGACGATCAGCGCGCGATCGGGCGAGCGCAGGCGGTTGACGCCGTCGGCCACCACCTTGAGCGCGTCGATATCGAGGCCGGAGTCGGTCTCGTCGAGGATCGCCAGGCGCGGTTCGAGCAGCGCCATCTGCAGCACTTCGTTGCGTTTTTTCTCGCCGCCGGAGAAGCCTTCGTTCACCGCGCGGTAGAGGAATTCTTCTTTCATGCCGACCGATTTCATCTCGGCCTTGACGCGGGTGAGGAAGTCCATGGCGTCGAACTCGGGCAGGCCGCGGTGTTTGCGCACGGCATTGACCGCCGCCTTGAGGAAGTAAGCGTTCGACACGCCGGGGATCTCGACCGGGTACTGGAAGGCGAGGAACAGGCCAGCGCGGGCGCGCTCTTCGATGGGCATGGCGAGCAGGTCCTGGCCGTCCCAGGTGACCGAGCCGCCGTCCACCTGGAAGGTGTCGCGGCCGGCCAGCACTTGTGACAGCGTGCTCTTGCCCGAGCCGTTGGGGCCCATGATGGCGTGCACTTCGCCGGCCTTCACTTGCAGGTCGAGGCCTTTGAGGATGTCTTTGCCTTCAACCGAGGCTTTGAGGTTTTTGATATCGAGCATGCGTGATTCTCCTGAGTTTGCTTTGACGGGACGTGCTGCGGTGCTTGCGTCCCGATCCTTATCCGATGCTGCCTTCGAGGCTGACGCCGAGCAGCTTTTGCGCCTCGACGGCGAATTCCATGGGCAGTTCCTTGAACACCTCGCGGCAGAAACCATTGACGATCATCGACACCGCGTCTTCGGCGGTGAGGCCGCGCTGCATGGCGTAGAAGAGCTGGTCTTCGCCGATGCGCGAGGTCGTGGCTTCGTGCTCGACATGCGCCGTGGGGTTGCGCGCCTCGATGGTCGGGAAGGTGTGGGCCGCGCACTGGTCGCCAATGAGCAGCGAGTCGCACTGCGTGTAGTTGCGTGCGCCCTCGGCTTTGGGGGCGATGCGCACCAGCCCGCGGAAGGTGTTGCTGCCGCGGCCAGCCGAGATGCCTTTCGACAAAATCGTGCTCTTGGTGTTGCGACCCATGTGGATCATCTTGGTGCCGGTGTCGGCCTGCTGGCGGTGGTTGGAGAGCGCCACGGAGTGGAAGTCGCCCACCGAGTCGTCGCCGCGCAGGATCACGCTGGGGTATTTCCAGGTGATCGCGGAGCCGGTTTCGACCTGCGTCCAGGAGATGTGCGAGCGGGCGCCGCGACAGTCGCCGCGCTTGGTGACGAAGTTGTAGATGCCGCCGATGCCGTCCTTGTCGCCGGGGTACCAGTTCTGCACCGTTGAATATTTGATCTTGGCGTCGTCCAGCGCGATCAGCTCCACCACGGCGGCGTGGAGTTGATTTTCGTCACGCATCGGCGCCGTACAGCCTTCGAGGTAGCTGACCGAGGCGCCTTCTTCGGCGATGATCAGCGTGCGCTCGAACTGCCCGGTGTCGCGGGCGTTGATGCGGAAGTAGGTGGACAACTCCATCGGGCACTTGACGCCCTTCGGGATGAACACGAAGGAGCCGTCCGAGAACACCGCCGAGTTGAGCGCGGCATAGAAGTTGTCGCTCGGCGGCACCACGGTGCCGAGGTACTGGCGGATCAGCTCGGGGTGAGTTTTGACCGCCTCCGAGAACGAACAGAAGATGATGCCGTGCTCGCCCAGTTCCTTCTTGAAGGTGGTGGCCACCGACACCGAGTCGAACACCGCATCGACCGCCACACCGGCGAGGCGGGCGCGCTCGTGCAGCGGCACGCCGAGCTTTTCGAAGGTTTTGAGCAGCTCGGGGTCGACCTCGTCGAGGCTCTTCGGGCCGTCTTTTTTCTTGGGCGCGGAGTAGTAGACGATGTCCTGGAAGTCGATGTCGGGGAAGTCGACCGCGGCCCATTTGGGGGCCGTCATGGTCAGCCAGCGACGATAGGCTTCGAGACGCCATTCGAGCAGGAACTCGGGCTCGCCTTTCTTGGCCGAGATCACGCGGATCACGTCTTCCGACAAGCCCTTGGGCAGGGTGTCTGCCTCGAGCAGGGTTTCGAAGCCGGCGGAGTATTCCTGATCGAGAAAGCTGTCGATCTTCCGGGCGGGGGTGGCGGTTTTCATGGAAGACATCTCCTGGTTACTGCGGTGTGCATTTGATGGCGGGGGTGGCGTGTCGCACCATGCGGGCCTCGGTGGCCAGCGGCAGGGGCTCCACCATGTCGGCGAGGCAGACGTCGTCGAGCACGCGGCGCACCACGGTGTTGATGCGCTGCCAGTTGGCACGGATGCGGCAATCGCCTTCGATGTCGCAGGTGCCGGCGGTGGCGCTGCACTCGGTGAGGCCAAAGGGCTGGTCTTCGAGTGCGTCGATGATCTGGGCGACGCTGATCTGCGTGGCGGGGCGCGCCAGGGCGTAGCCGCCGCGCGCGCCGCGCACGCTGCTGACCAGCTCGTGCCGGCCGAGCGCCTTGAGCACCTTGCTGATCGTCGGCGCGTTCAGATGCAGGATCTGGGTCAGCTCGGCGACGCTGAACAGGTGGTCCGGAAAGCCCGCCATGTGCGTGAGCACCAGCGTGCCGTAGTCGGTCAGTTTGCTTACGCGCAGCATGTCTGGTCCTCGTCGCCCATCGGGGTGAGCCGATGGCGGCCGTCGTTGGCCGGGGTCCGGGTGGGCTGAGCCTGGCGATGCGACGTGCCAAGCAAGGTGACGGTCAGCGCCGGCGTGGGGAGCAGCCCAAAGTAGTGGGCCGAATCGGTAAGCAGGCGAAGGATGGCCGGGGGGGTAATCATTGGGGCGGCTCCATGAGTGTTGTGGTTTTAAATAGAACTATATTGGTCCTATTTGAATGCGTCAAGTCTGCGCACCACTTTTTTGGTGAGTATCGTCGGGCTGAAACCCTTTGGGCAGTAGGGACTCCCGACGGGGCCGGGCTAGGCGGCGGGCAGTTGCAGCGTGGCGCGCAGGCCGCCGAGCGGGGCGGTGTCGAGGCGCAGATCGCCGCCATACACGCGGGCCAGATCATGCGCGATGGCCAGCCCCAGGCCGGAGCCGGGGGTGTGCTCGTCGGCGCGCACGCCGCGCGCCAGCACGGCGGTGCGTTGCGCCTCGCTGAGGCCGGGGCCGTCGTCGTCGATGTGCACGGTGATCAGACCGTCGCTGAGGGTGGCGCTGATGCTCACTTGGCTGCGAGCCCATTTGCAGGCGTTGTCGAGCAGGTTGCCGAGCATCTCCTGCAGGTCTTGCGTGTCGCCCCGGCAGGCCAGGGTGTCGGCCACGTCGGTCAGCGCAATGTGCAGATTGCGTTCGGCATGCAGGCGGCTCATGACCCGGATGAGGCCGTCGAGCACCGGGCGCAGCGGGGTCTTGAGGCCGGCTTGCTGCACCGCCGCCGCGGCGCGGGCGCGGGCGAGGGCGAGGTGGTAGTCGACCTGGCGGCGGGCGTCGCCAACCTGCTCGTCGACCAGGCGGGCGAGGTCGCTGCTGTCGTTGCGGGCGGCGTTGGCGAGGATGGCGAGCGGCGTCTTGACCGCGTGGGCGAGGTTGCCGGCCTGGGTGCGGGCGCGCTCGACCGTGGCTTCGTTGTGCGCGAGCAGGGTGTTGAGTTCGTCGACCAGCGGCTGCACCTCCTGCGGGTAGTCGCCTTCGAGCCGGCGGGCGTGGCCGTCGCGCACCGCGCCGAGGGCGTCACGCATGCGCCCCAGCGGGGCGAGGCCGACGCCGACCTGCAGCACCGCCGCCGCGGCCAGGCCGAGGGCGAGCACGCCGAGCGCGATGGCCAGCAAGGTGGCGAAGTCTTCGACCGGCTCGTCGATCTGGCGGGTGTCGATGGCGACGATCAGGCGGTAGGCGGTGTCGGGTAACTCGGCGGGGCGAATCAGGCGTTCCATCATGCGCAGTTGGCTGGCGTCGGGGCCGTCGACCTGGTGTACATGCACTTCTCCGTCGGCGAGGGCGTCGGGCGGCACGGCCAGCGCGGTGTCCCACAGCGAGCGTGAGCGCAGCAGGCCGATGGCGCCGGTCGGGCCGCCGTCGACCTGCCAGTAGAGGCCGGCGTAGGGCCGGCTCAGGCGCGGGTCGGAGAGCGGCAGGCGCAGCGTGGCGCTGCCGTCGGGGGCGACGTCGAGCACCGCGGTGAGCTGATCGAGATGGCCGTTCAGCTCGGCGTCGACGCGCTCGCGCACATGCTGGCCGAACAGATCGGCGAGCAGAAAGCCGGTGATCGCCACGGCGGCGACAATCCACACCAGCGAACCGGCGAGCAGGCGCAGGCGCAGCGAGCGGTGCATGGCCGCTCGTGTGCTCATGTCGGTGCGACCAGCCGGTAGCCGAGGCCGCGCACGGTTTCGATCATGCCCTCGGGCAGTTTCTTGCGCAGCCGGCCGACGAAGACTTCGATGGTGTTGGAGTCGCGGTCGAAGTCTTGCGCGTAGAGGTGTTCGGTCAGTTCGGTGCGCGAAATCACCTTGCCGGGGTGGTGCATGAAGTAGCTCAGCACCCGGTATTCATGGCTGGTCAGCGAGACCGGCTGGCCGTCACGGGTGAGCTGGCTGTTGCGGGTGTCGAGGCACAGCGGGCCGCAGTTGAGCAGGGCGCTGGCGTGGCCGCCGGCGCGGCGGATGAGGGCGCGCAGGCGGGCCAGCAGCTCGGCCATGTGGAAGGGCTTGGTGAGGTAGTCGTCGGCGCCGGCGTCGATGCCGGCCACCTTCTGGTGCCAGTCGTCGCGGGCGGTGAGGATCAGCACAGGCATGCTGCGACCGGCGTTGCGCCATTTGCCGAGCACGGTGAGCCCGTCCATTTGCGGCAGGCCGAGGTCGAGCACCACGGCGTCGAAGGGCTCGGTGTCGCCGAGGTAGTGCGCGTCGAGGCCGTTGTCGGCGCGGTCGACCGCGTAGCCGGCATCGGTCAGCGCGTCAGCCAGTTGCTGGGCGAGGGTGGGTTCGTCTTCGACAACCAGAATGCGCATCAGTGGTCCTCCCGTTCACGTTGCTTGCCGCGCGCTTTGAGGATGCGCGCGTCGGTGGCGTCCACCTCAAGCTTGAGCAGGCGCCCGCCGGGTTGCACCAGCTTGATCTCGTAGATCCAGCGATCGTCCTCGTCTTCGAGTTCCACCTCGACCACCCGGCCGGGGTAGTCCTGCGCCACCCGTTCAAGGATGGCCGGCAGCGGCATCACCTGGCCGGCGTCGCGCGCACGGCGGGCGCGGTCGTGGTCGCTATCGGCCAGGCCGGGGGCGATCAGGGTGGTACTCAGCAGCAGGGCAAGCAGCCAGCGCATGGCGTGTCTCCGTCTCTTCATGCCTATTTTCTACCCTGATGAAGCTGAACGGGGGGTGAACAGCGGTTTCAGGATGGGTTCAGGCCCGGCTGCGCACACTGCGAACCATGATGAATGCTGGCCATGCCGAGTGGAGAAGATGATGCAGATACGACCCCGATTCTTGTTTCTGGCCGCGCTGACAATGATGTCGGCCGCGCAGGCCGCGCAGGCCGCGCCGCGAGACGACATTCTCGCCGGCTATGCCGCGCAGGCCAAAGCCGCGGACGCCGCGTTTGCCGGATTTTCGGCGGCGCGTGGCGAGGCGCTGCACCGCGACCGCCACAGCGGCGGCAAGCCGGACTCGCCGAGTTGCACCAGCTGCCATGGCGAGAACACGCGCGCTGCCGGCCGCACGCCGGTCGGCAAGGCCATCGAGCCGGTGGCGGTGTCGGTCGCGCCGACGCGCTACACCGACGCGGCCAAGGTCGAGAAGTGGTTTCGGCGCAACTGCCGCGAGGTGCTGGGCCGCGAATGCACGCCCCGCGAAAAGGGCGACTGGCTCGCCTTCATGACCACCCAATAAGTTCAGGAGACAGACCATGACCACCCTCATCCGATCGATCGCCGTAGGCGCCGCCTTGTTCGCCGCGGGCGCCGTGATGCTGGAGCGCGCCCGTGCCGGCAGCGATGAATTCTTCCCGCCGGTGACCGACCCGCTCACCCGCCAGGAGTGTGGCAGCTGCCACATGGCTTTTCCGCCCGGGCTGCTGCCGGCGCGCTCGTGGCAGAAGATGATGGGCGAGCTGGATAACCACTTTGGCGAAGACGCCAGCGTGGATGCGGCCACCGCCAAACAGATCACCACCTATCTGGTCGCACATGCTGCCGATAGCACCGGCTATGGCGATATGCGTCGCTGGCTGCGCGGCGTGCCGGCCTCGGCCGCGCCGCAGCGCATCACCGAATTGCCCAAATGGGTGCGCGAGCATCGCGAGGTGTCGCCGCGCGAGTGGACGCGCAAGGAGATCGCCAGCAAGGCCAACTGCGTGGCCTGCCATGTGGATGGCGAGCGCGGCTATTTCGAAGACGATTGAGACGTTGTGAATAAATCGACTACGCATGGCATCTCGGGATTGGGCGGTGCCCGCAAGGCTCATTTGCCTACATTTCGCTCGCTGCGCGCCGGCCGCCCCCGACCGGCCCGCGCACGCTACGAGTTCTCCACTATGTCGTGGCGGTAATGGGAGAAAAGTCATGAAAACCTTCCTCGCACTCTATGTCGCCGGCGTCGCGCTGATCTGGGCGCTGGCGGGCGGCGCACCGGATCAGTCCGGCGGCGGCCTGCCGTGGATGCTGCGCCATCAGGCGCTGTACCTCACGGGCTTGTGGGCCTTCTCGCTGATGTCGCTGATCATGCTGCTGGCGACCCGCCCGGCCTGGCTTGAGCGCGCCTTCGGCGGACTCGACAAGATGTATCGCACCCACAAGTGGGCCGGCATCCTGGCGATCAGCTTTGCCGCGCTGCACTGGCTGGTGGAGATGTCCGACGATGTCATCAAGGCGCTGTGGGGCCGCGAAGGGCGCTTGTCCAAGGAGCACGGCGATGGAATCTTCGAGGCGCTGCGCGACATGGCCGAAGAACTCGGCGAATGGGCGATCTACGCCTTGCTGGCGATGTTGCTGCTGACGCTGTGGAAGCGCTTCCCCTTTCACCTGTGGCGCTATGCGCACAAGGCCATGCCGGTGCTGTATCTGATGCTGGTGATCCATGCCGCCTTTCTGGCGCCGGTGGCTTACTGGTCGCAACCGGTGGGCTGGCTGTTGGCGGCGATGGCGGCGGCCGGGTCGGTGGCGGCGCTGATGGCGCTGACCGGGCGCATCGGTCAGCGTCGGCGTCATGCCGGGACGGTGGCAGCGGTGAGCACGCCCGCCGCGGGGCTGACCGAGGTTGTCTGTCAGCTGCCGGATTGGCCGGGGCATCGCGCGGGGCAGTTCGTGTTTCTCAACTTCGACCGTTTCGAAGGCCCGCACCCCTTCACCATCGCTAGCGCCGATGCCGGCGACGGGCGGCTGCGCTTCGAGATCAAGGCGCTGGGCGACTATACCGAGACGCTGGCGAGGCGGGTACAGGTCGGGCAGGCGGTGACGGTGGAGGGGCCGTATGGTTGCTTCGATCATCGTCGTGCACGAACCGGTGCGCGGCAGATCTGGGTGGCTGCCGGCGTGGGCGTGACGCCTTTTCTGGCCTGGTTGGAATCCATGCAGGCGACGCCCGAGACAGTTCCCGCGGCCGACCTGTATTACTGCGTGCGCAACCGTGACACCGATCCCTTTGTGTCACGCGTGACGGCGCTGTGTGCCAACTTGCCGGCGGTGCGTTTGACCGTTGTCAGCACCGACCGCGAGGCGCCGCTGACGGCGGAGAACATGAAGGTGCGCGGCGCGGCCGATGTGTGGTTCTGTGGCCCCAAAGGCTTCGGCGCTGCCCTGCGCCAGGGCTTGAATCGCTGGCGGGTGCGCTTTCATCAGGAAGCCTTCGAGATGCGTTGAGCCGCTCGGGTTCCGTTGCCGCGGGCCAGCATCGGCGCCGTAGGGTGGGCGGCTTGCCGCCCACCATTCATTGGTTGTGCGGGGCACCGCTGGTGGGCAGGCAAGCTGCCCACCCTACGTCGGGAGCGCGTCATGTCGGGCTGTAGGGTGGTCAGCTTTGCTGACCACCAATCGTCGGTTGTTTGGGGTATCGCGGGTGGGCAGGCAAGCTGACCACCCTACGTCGGGATCGCGACTTGTAGGGCGGAGAAGCGAAGCGCATCCGCCGATCAACGCCCCGGGGTCGCACCGCTGGCGGATGCGCCTGTGGCTTATCCGCCCTACGGGAGATGCTCCGGTGCGCCAGCCGAACTCAGCTCCCGCAGGCCTGAATCAAAAATTGCCGCAGGGCTTCGGCCGGTTCGGAGAGCTTGGCGTCTTTGGGCCAGATCAGGCCGACTTCCATGTGCGGTACGGCGTCGAGAATCGGCCGGGCTTCGATCTTTTTGCCTTCGAGCGACCACGGGCGATAGACCATGTCGCTGAGGATGGTGACGCCAAAGCCGTGAGCGACCATGCCGCGGACAGCTTCCATGACACTGGTGCGGAAGGCCACGCGGGGCTCCAGGCCGTTGTCGATCCAGAAGCGGCGGTTGGCGTCTTCGCCGCCGTCGACGGTGAGCAAAATATAGGGCTGGGTGGCGATGTCGGCGAGCGAGGGGTAGGGCGTTTGCAGCACCGGATGGCCGGCGGCGGCCCACAGCTGGCGGCGTGAGCGCATCAAAACATGGTGGCCGAAGCGTTCGGGGTGCTCTACGTTGGAGAGTACGACCACGCCCAGTTCCAGCTTGCCGGATTCCACGGCGGCTTCGACTTCCAGCCGGCCCATGTCGTGCAGGTCGAGGTCGACTTCGGGATAGGTGGCGCGAAAACGCGAGAACAGCGGCGGCAGAAAGTAGCCGAGCACCGTGTAGGTGGCGGCGATACGGATGCTGCCGGTGAGGCTGTCGGCGCAGAAGCGCGGCTCGCGCAGGGCGTCTTGCACCGAGTCGAGGATGTTGCCGGCGTGCTGATAGAAGCGGTGGCCTTCGGCAGTGAGGACGACGCCGTGGGGCAGGCGGTCGAACAGTTTGACGCCGAGGCGTTCTTCGAGCAGCAAGATGGCATTGGTGATGGCCGACTGCGACACGAACATCTTGGCCGCGGCCATCGAGAACTGCCCGGTTTCGGCGGCGGCGGTGAAGTAGCGCAGCTGGCGGAGTGTGATTTCACTTGCCATTACTTTTATTGATACCTAAATAGAATTCTTGTGATTTTACGATAACGAGATCGTTTCCTATCATTCAGCGAAACAAGGCCAAACCACACAATGGAGGAGACGGTCTATGAACGCACCCCACAAGGATGCAGAAGCGGGCGCACTGCGCACAGTGACGTTGAACGACAAATATACGCTGCCCAGCGGTCGCGTCTATTTGAACGGAACCCAGGCGCTGGTGCGCCTGCCCATGTTGCAACGCGCACGCGACGAGCGCGCCGGATTGAACACCGCCGGTTTCGTGAGCGGTTACCGCGGTTCGCCGCTGGGTAACGTGGACCATGAGTTCTGGCGGGCGAAGAAATTCCTCGAGCCGAACCACATCAAGTTCCAGGCCGGCATCAACGAAGACCTCGCCGCCACCGCGGTGTGGGGCACCCAGCAGGTCAACCTCGACCCCAGCGCCAAGTACGACGGCGTGTTTGCCATGTGGTACGGCAAGGGCCCGGGCGTCGATCGCACCGGTGATGTGTTCCGCCATGCCAACGCAGCGGGGACGTCCAAATTTGGTGGTGTGCTGGCGATTGCCGGCGACGATCACGCAGCCAAGTCCTCGACCCTGCCGCACCAGACCGAGCATGTGTTCAAGGCATTGATGATGCCGGTGCTGGCCCCGGCCGACATCCAGGAATACCTGGACATGGGCATCCACGGTTTTGCCATGTCGCGTTACTCCGGCTGTTGGGTGGCCTTCAAGGCCCTGGCAGATACCGTCGAGACCTCGGCCTCGGTGAACGTCGACCCCTTCGCCGTCGAGACCATCATCCCGACCGATTTCCCGATCCCGGCCGACGGCCTCAACATCCGTTGGCCCGATCCCCCGCTGGTGCAGGAAAAGCGTCTGCTGCACCACAAGCTGTACGCCGCGCTGGCCTACTGCCGCGCCAACAAACTGAACAAGATCGTGATCGACAGCCCGACGCCGCGTCTGGGTATCGTCACCAGCGGCAAGAGCTATCTCGATGTGCGCCAGGCGCTGGAAGACCTGGGTATCGACGACGCCGTGGCCGCCAAGATCGGCCTGCGCCTGTACAAGGTCGGCATGGTCTGGCCGCTCGAAGCCGAAGGCGTGCGCGAGTTCGCCGAGGGGCTGGAAGAGATTCTGGTGATCGAGGAGAAGCGCCAGTTCCTCGAATACCAGATCAAGGAAGAACTTTACAACTGGAGCGAGTCGGCCCGCCCGCGCGTGATCGGCAAGTTCGACGAGAAAGGCGAATGGTCGCTGCCGCACAGCGAATGGCTGCTGCCGGCCGCCGGCGAGCTGACCCCGGCGATGATCGCCCGCGTCATCGCCGCGCGCATCGCACGCCACTACACCTCCGACCGCATCGCCGCGCGCCTGGCCTTCCTCGAAGCCAAGGAAGCCGCGCTGGCCAAGCCGAACCGCGCCATCGCCCGCATTCCGCACTATTGTTCGGGCTGCCCGCACAACTCGTCCACCAAGGTGCCTGAAGGCTCCAAGGCGCTGGCCGGTATTGGTTGCCACTACATGGCCACCTGGCTGTCGCCCGAGTCGACGCAGACCTTCTGCCAGATGGGCGGCGAGGGTGTGCCCTGGGTCGGTCAGGCCCCGTTCACCGACACCCGGCATGTGTTTGCCAACCTCGGTGACGGCACCTATATGCACTCCGGCCTGCTGGCGATCCGTCAGTCGATCGCCGCCGGGGTGAACATCACCTACAAGATCCTCTATAACGACGCGGTCGCCATGACCGGCGGTCAGCCGCACGACGGCCAGCTGAGCGTGCCGATCATCGCCCGTCAGATCGCCGCCGAAGGCATCCACAATCTGGTGGTGGTAACCGACGAGCCCGAGAAGTACGCCGGTGACGTCGGCCTGCCGGCGCATACCCCGATCCGTCATCGCGACGAACTCGATGCCGTGCAGCGCGAGTTGCGCGAAGTCTCCGGCACCAGCGCGATCATTTACGACCAGACCTGCGCCGCCGAAAAGCGTCGTCGTCGCAAGCGCGGCACCTTCCCGGACCCGGCCAAGCGCGTGGTCATCAACGACCTGGTCTGCGAAGGTTGCGGCGACTGCTCGGAGAAATCCAACTGCATGTCGGTGATGCCGGTCGAGACCGAATTCGGTCGCAAGCGCACCATCGACCAGTCCGCCTGCAACAAGGACTTCTCCTGCCTGAAGGGCTTCTGCCCGAGCTTTGTCACCATCGAAGGCGGCTCGCTCAAGAAAGGCAAGGCCGCCACGCCGACCGAGACCCTGTTCGCCAATCTGCCCGAGCCGACGCTGCCGGGTACCGCTGCACCGTGGGGCATGCTGATCACTGGCGTCGGCGGTACCGGCGTGGTGACCATCGGTGCGCTGCTCGGTATGGCCGCTCACCTCGAAGGCAAGGGCGTGTCGGTGCTCGACATGGCCGGTCTGGCCCAGAAGGGCGGCGCGGTGTTCTCGCATGTACGCATCGCCGACAAGCCCGAGTCGCTCTACGCAGCGCGAGTGGCCGCCGGCGAAGCCAATGCCGTGATCGGTTGCGATCTGGTGGTGGCCGCCTCCGACGATTCGATTGCCAAGATGCGCAGCGAGCACACCCGCGTGGTCATCAACAGCGACAAGAGCAACACCAGCGACTTCGTGCGCGGCTTTGCCGCTCAGGCACGCAGTGGCGACGTACAGAAAAATCCGGACCCGCAGTTCCCGCAAGACGGGATGGAAGCGCGCATCGCCGAGGCCGTCGGCGCGGACAAGGTAGACTTCCTGGATGCCTCGCGCCTGGCCACGGCGATCATGGGCGACGCGATTGCCACCAACCTGTTCATGCTCGGCTACGCCTGGCAGAAAGGCCTGGTGCCGCTGACCCGTGACGCGATCATTCGCGCCATCGAGATCAACGGCGCCGCGGTCAAGTCCAACATCACCGCCTTCCAGTGGGGCCGTGCGGCCGCGGTGGATATGGCCGTGGTGGCCAAAGCCGCCCAGCCGGCGCATGTGCCGGCGCACCACACGCTGTCGACCACGGTCGATCAGGTGATTGCGCGTCGCAAGGAGCAGCTCACCGCCTATCAGGACGCCGCCTACGCCGAACGCTACATGGCGCTGGTGAACACCGTGCGCAAGGCCGAAGAGGCCGTGTCGCCGGGCATCACCCTGCTGACCGAAGCCGTGGCACGTGGCTATTACAAGCTGCTGGCCTACAAGGACGAGTACGAAGTGGCCCGTCTGTACACCGACAGCGACTTCCTGCAGCGCGTCGAGGATCAGTTCGAAGGCGACTACAAGCTGGTCTTCCATCTGGCCCCGCCGCTGCTCGCCGACAAGGACGCCGCCACCGGTCACCTGAAGAAGCGTGCCTATGGCCCGTGGATGCTCAAGGCCATGCGTCTGATGGCCCGCTTCAAGCATCTGCGCGGTGGTGCCCTCGACCCCTTCGCCCGCAGCGCCGACCGCAAGCTGGATCGTGCCCTGATCACCGAGTACGAGGCGCTGATCGCCACCGTGCTGGCCGGCCTCAAGCCGGGCAACCATGAAGTGGCGGTCGAGCTGGCCAACCTGCCTGACCAGATGCGTGGCTTCGGCCATGTGCGTGAGCGCTATGTCGAGCACGCTCGCAATCAGCAAAAGACGCTGATGGCGCGCTTCGAAGGCAAGAGCACGCTGGGCGAAGCGAAAGTGATTCGTCATACTCCCAAGGCCAAAGCCTAAGTCGTTTAAAACCCGCAGCACGTCCGCCCAAGTCGCCACAAGAGACGGCGGCGGGCGTGCTGCATCCATTCGGGCATCCGTGAAGGGTGCCCATACCAAGAAGGAAGGAGACACAGCATGTCCGTATTTTCCCTGCGCGATTTCGCCGACCATGAACAAGTCGTGTTTGTCAGCGACGATGCCAGCGGCCTGAAAGCCATCATCGCCGTCCATAATTCCAACCTCGGCCCGGCCCTCGGCGGTTGCCGCATGTGGCCCTACGCCAGCGAGGAAGAGGCGATCCATGACGTGCTGCGCCTGTCGCGCGGCATGACTTACAAGTCGGCCCTGGCCGGCCTCAAGCTTGGCGGCGGCAAGTCGGTGATCATCGGCAACCCGCGCACCGACAAGTCCCCCGCGTTGCTCGACGCCTTTGCCCGCGCCCTGAACAACCTCAACGGCCGCTACATCGCCGCCGAAGACTCGGGCACCAGCGTGGCCGACATGAAATACCTGGCCGAGCGCACCGCGCATGTGGCCGGCATCGTCGACAAGCCGACCGATGGCGGTGGCACGCGTAGCGGCGACCCCTCGCCGGCGACCGCCCTGGGGACCTTCGTGGGCATCAAGGCGGCGGTCAAAGCACAGCTCGGTCGCGACTCGCTGGACGGCGTTCGCGTGGCCGTGCAAGGCGTGGGCAACGTCGGTTTCGATCTGGCACAGCAGCTGCACGCGGCCGGCGCCAAGCTGTGGGTGACCGACATCCACCAGGACAACCTGAGCCGTGCCGAAGCCGAGCTGGGCGCGGTCGTGGTGGCGCCGGACGCGATCTACGCTCAGGACGTCGACGTGTTCGCCCCTTGCGCGCTGGGCGCGGTCATCAATGACCAGACCATCCCGCAACTGAAGGCCCGCATCGTGGCCGGCGCCTCCAACAACCAGCTGGCCGAAGCCCGTCACGGCTCCGAGCTGATGCGTCGCGGCATTCTTTACGCGCCGGACTATGTCATCAACGCCGGCGGCATCATCGACGTGTACTACGAGCGCACCGGTTTCGACCGCGCCGCGCTGCTGGCCCATGTCGAAGGCATTTACGGCACGCTGCTCGAGATTTTCGAGCGTGCCAGCACCGAACAGCGTCCGACGGGAGAAGTGGCCGACGCACTGGCCGAAGCTCGATTCAAGCGCTGAGTCAGCACACGCCGGATCGCGACATCACATACATAGAAGAGTGATCCGGCCGAATTTTTCCGCGCCAAGCAGGGCGTGCGCGGAGAGCCGAATTGTTAAACAAGGATGGAGACAGCACGCATGTCAGCACTCAAACAAGGCCACGGTCAGTGGTCGTCGCGCATGGGTTTCATGCTCGCCGCGGTCGGTTCCGCGGTGGGTCTGGGCAATATCTGGAAGTTTCCCTACATGGTTGGCCAGAGCGGCGGTGCCGCGTTTGTGGCGGTCTACCTGATCTGCATCGCCATGATCGGTCTGCCGATCATCGTGGCCGAGTGGATGATCGGTCGTCGTGGTCAGAAGAACCCGATCAACACCATGGCCGATCTGGCCGAGGCCAATGGCCGCAGCAAGGGCTGGGTGATGGTCGGTGTCAGCGGCACCCTGGCCGGCTTCCTGATTCTGTCCTTCTATAGCGTGATTGGCGGCTGGGCGCTGTCTTACCTGATCGACGCCGTCAGCGGTGGCTTCACCGGTATGGACAAGGACGCCGCCGGCGCCGCCTTCTCCGGCATGCTCGGCAACCCCGGTTCGCTCACCATCTGGCACACCGCCTTCATGGTCCTGACCGCTGGCGTGGTCGCGATGGGCGTGGCAGGTGGTCTGGAGCGTGCTTCCAAGATCCTGATGCCGGCCCTCGGCGTGTTGCTGGCGCTGATGGTCGGTTACGGCGCCGCCTCGAGCGGGTTCGGCCAGGCGCTTGAATACCTGTTTGCCCCGGACTTCTCCAAGCTCACCGGCGAAGTCGTGCTGGCCGCCCTCGGCCACGCCTTCTTCACCCTGTCGCTCGGCATGGGTGTGATGATCGCCTACGGCTCCTACCTGGGCGAAAAGGTCGACCTGCTGCGTGCGGCGCGCACCGTGGCCATCATGGACACCGTGATCGCGCTGGCCGCCGGTCTGGCGATCTTCCCCATCGTGTTTGCCAATGGCCTCGATCCGGCCGCCGGCCCGGGCCTGATCTTTGTGACCCTGCCGCTGGTGTTCGGCCAAGTCACCGGTGGTGTGATCCTGGCCGGCATGTTCTTCCTGCTGCTGACCTTCGCCGCACTGACCTCCGCCATCTCGCTGCTCGAGCCGTCCGTCGAGTTGCTGCAAGAGCGCACCCCGCTGGGTCGTGTCGGCGCCACGCTGCTGGCCAGTGCCGTGATCTGGGCGCTGGGTATTGCGGCGCTGCTGTCTTTCAACGTGTGGAGCGATGTGCTGATCTTCGGCAACAACATCTTCGACCTGCTCGACAAGCTGACCAGCAAATTCCTGCTGCCGCTGACCGCCCTCGGGGCCGTGCTGTTCGTCGGTTGGTGCCTGGACCGCGATAGCGTGCGCGATGAGCTGAACCTGAGCAGCGGCGGCTTCGCCCTGTGGAATCTGGTCGTTCGCTTTGTTGCACCGATCGGCGTGCTGGTGGTGTTCGTCTCCAGCCTCTGAGTCGCAATCGATGTCAAGAAAACGCCCGGCCCGTGCCGGGCGTTTTTCATTGGCATAGCCGGATCACGCTTGACCGCGGACCTCGCCGACATGATCGGCCGGCCTCGTGTAATGTGACACGCCTGTTCATTTTGATCTGATTCTGGAGTCCCGATGTCTGCCGAGCTGCTTCCCTGCGTTGAAATCGAAACCGGCCCGCAACCCACCCACGCGGTGATCTGGCTGCACGGCCTCGGGGCCGACGGGCATGACTTCGAGCCGGTGGTCGATGCCTTCGATGAAGCCGCGCTGCCGCCCACGCGCTTTGTGTTTCCGCATGCGCCCATGCGCCCGGTGACCATCAACGGCGGCTATGTGATGCGCGCCTGGTACGACATCATCGCGCAGGACTTCTCCAAGCGCCGCGAAGACCCGGTCGGAGTGCATGAATCCGCCACGCAGATCGAAGCCTTGATTGCCCGCGAAAACGCCCGGGGTATCCCCGACGAGCGCATCGTGCTAGCCGGCTTCTCGCAAGGCGGGGCGATTGCCCTGCACACCGCGCTGCGTCACCCCAAACGCCTCGCCGGCGTGCTCGCGCTGTCGACGTATCTGCCGCTGGCCGAGACCTTGAAGGACGAGGCCAGCGCGGCCAACCGCGACGTGCCAATCTTCATGGCCCACGGCCGCGACGACGGCGTGATCCCCCACGACTTCGCGCTGCAATCCTTCGCCCAACTCACCGCCGCCGGCTACCCGATTACGTGGCAGACGTATTTCGTCGAGCACGGCATCGTGATGGAAGAGATCCGCGATGTTGAGCAGTGGCTGATGAGCGTGCTGGTCCGGTAGGGGGGCGAGGTGTCACTGGTTTGAGCGGCACCTGAATCGAGTGCCGAGGCGGACGGGCGGCGGGATTTGGCCCAAGCCGGCCGCCTGGAAACGCACGGCGACATCATGTCGCTTGGGTTGAGCGCAGCGAAGCCCAACATCGGCGGAGCAAACATCGCGCGCCGAGTGTTGGGCTTTCGTCCTCAGCCCAAGCGACATGCGCTGTGGGCGTTCATCCGGCTCGAATCAGAAGCGTTCGTTTCGCAAAGCCGCTTTTCTGGCGCGCTTCTCGGCCAGGCGCTCGGCGTCTTCAAAGCTCAATTCAGCGGGCTCGCCGGGGGTTTGATCCAGTGGAATCACGCGCTCTCTGGGCGGCAATTCAAACTGCGCGTCAGAGGCCCGAGGCAGGCTCTTGAATTGATAGAGATAGAAGGCCTCGACTTTCTCGCGCGCCCAGTCCGTTTTCTTGAGAAATTTCACGCTGGAATCAATGCCGGGGTTTTTGTTGAAGCAATTGATATTCAAATAGGCATAGAGAATTTCAAAACCGTAGTGGTCGACGATTTCGGTCAGCAATTGTTTTAAGCCAACGCCGTGCAACGGGTTGTTGGTGTAATCAACTTCAGCGCTCATGGGAATGCCCAAACCATTGGTAAGTGGCTCATTCTACCCGCCGCCGTGTAGATGAATGCAGCAAGCGCGACGGCGCGAGGACGCGGCCAGGATGGTTTTCGAGGCGACCTTGCCGGCCATCGGCCTGACGCAGCCGACACGTACTGCAATCATCGCCGCGTGTGTGGACGCCTCAAGCGCTGGTAAGCTGGTTGTTGATTGAGGAGGGCGCGCATGAGCGAGTCTGAGACACCGACAACAAAGCACAAGTCACGCGTCAGAACGTGGGCTTTGCGCATTGCCATCGCCTTGGTGGTGTATGCGCTGGTGGGGTTTTTCGGTCTGCCAGCGCTGCTCAAATGGCAGTTGCCGAAGCTGGCCAGTGAGCAGCTCGGGCGGCAAGTCACGCTCGACGACATGCGTTTCAATCCCTTTAACCTGAGTCTGTCGCTGTCGGGTCTGGCGGTGGCCGAGGCCGATGGGACGCCCGATGCGGCACGCATCGGCCAGATTGATACGGATCTGCAGTGGCGGTCGCTGGCGTACTGGGGGCTGGTGTTTTCACGCCTGAACATCGACGCGCCGTCGCTGCGTCTGGTGCGCGTGGATGACACGCAGCACAACTGGTCGGATGTGGTCGCGCGCTTTGCGCAGTCCGACGCGCCGCCTGACGAGCCCTCGGGGCCGGCGCGCTTCTCGATCAACAATATTCAGATCTCCGGCGGCTCGCTGGATGTCGACGACCGTCTGGCGGGCGCGAAGCACACGCTGCGCGAACTGACCGTCGGCGTGCCCTTCATTTCGGGCTTTCCGGCCGAGGTTGAGCGGCATGTGCAGCCGGCGCTGTCGGCGCGGGTCGATGGCACGGCGTTCCGGCTCGATGGCCGCACACGGCCTTTCGGCGAGGACCTCGAGACGGTGTTCGATATCGAACTCGATGCGCTGGATATCACGCCCTACATCGCGTATCTGCCCTTCGAGCCGGCCTTCAAACTGCTGTCCGGCGCGCTCAGCACTCAGCTTGAACTGGCGTTTTCGGAGCCCAAGGGGCAGGGGCCGCGCCTGACGCTCGCCGGCACGGCAATGCTTGCCGAACTGGAGGTCCAGCATCGGGATGATCGCCCGGTTGTCCGCTTGCCGAAAGTGGACGTGGCGATTGGCCTGCTCGATGTGTTCGGTCGTTCGCTGAAAATCGATCGCATTCAGGTGGATCAGCCGGTCATTCATCTGCGTCGGCTGGCCGATGGCGCGATAGATGTGTTGCAGCTGATGCCGCCCGCGCCGGAAGCCGTGCCGGCCGAGGCGGTGGCGCAAGCGCCGGAGGCGGCGTTTCGGGTGGCGGTCGATCAGTTTGAGGTGGCCGGCGGGCAGTTCCATTTCAGCGATGCAGCGGCGCCGGCCGGGCCCTTCGCGACCACGCTCAGCGATATCTCTATCGGCCTCAGCGGTTTTGCCACCGATGGCGCGCAAAGCGCTCAGCTCACGGTGGCGGCGCGCAGCGAGGCGGGTGAGCAGATCGCGCATGAGGGGCAGCTGGCCATTGCACCGGTGCGCGCCTCAGGCACGCTGACGCTCAGTGGCCTGCCGCTGACGCATTACGCGCCGTATTACGCGAAGCAACTGGTTGGTGCGAAGCTCACGGGCGGCACGGTGGGCGTCAGCCTGCCCTACGAATTCGACGCGGCCGGGCTTCGCGTGGCGAAGGCCCAGCTCGACCTGGCCAAGCTGGCGCTGCAACTCGACGCGCAGAAAAAGCCCTCGGTACAAGTGGCGTCGCTGAAGGTCTCGGGCGTCGCACTGGATACGGCGGCGCGCGATGTGACCGTTGCGCGGATCGCCAGCACAGGCGGCAATGTGAGCCTGCGCCGCGCGCGCGATGGCAGCATCGACCTTGCCCGGATCGTGCCGTCGTCGGCCGAGCCCGAAGCGACAGCGCCCGCCGAGCCGGCCTGGAAAGTACGCCTCGCCCAAACCGATCTCAGCGCCTGGGCGCTGCGTTTCGAAGATCGCGCCGTGCGCACACCGGTGGTGGTCGATATCGAGCGCACCGAGCTGTCGGTGGGGCCGCTGGGCACCGATCTGAGCGAGCCGGTGCCGCTCACGCTGAGCGCCGTGGTCAACACCGGCGGCTATGTCGCGGCCAAGGGCAAGGTGGACCTCGCCTCGCTGGCGGTGGACATGCGCCTGGACGTCAAGCGCTTGCCGCTGCGCGCCTTCGAGGCCTATGCGACCGAGGGCATCGAGGCGAGCCTGCGTTCGGCCAATCTGTCGCTGGGCGGGCAGCTCAGCGTGGGGGCCGCGGCGGGGCAGAGCGCGCCGCCGGTGCGTTTTCGGGGCGATGCCGCCATCACCGATCTGATCGCCGTCGATACCCGCGCCAACACCGATGTGCTCACCTGGAAGCGGCTGGCGGTGGACGGGCTCGATGTGCGCACCGATCCGCTGTCGCTGTCGGCGACCGAGATCACCTTGAGCGACTTCTTCTCGCGACTGGTGCTCAGCGCCGAAGGTCGCTTGAACTTCCGCGAAATGACGGCGGCCGAAAAAGACAGCCAACAGGCGGCTGCCGCTCAGGCCGCGGCCAAGGTCGCAGCGCCTACGGCCGTCACCGCCTCGTCGGTGATGCAAGGCGAGTTTGACGGCGGGGCCTCGCAGGCGGCCGTCGCCGAACCGGCGGCCACGGCCACGCTCGCGCCGCCATCGCCGGCGCTGCCGCCGATCCGCATCGATCGCATTGTGCTCGAGAAGGGCAACGTGGCCTTTGCCGATCGCTTTGTACGCCCCAATTACGACGCCAACCTGACCGAAGTGGCCGGCACCCTCGAAGGCCTGTCGACCGCAGCGGACAGCCTCGCCACGTTGTCGCTCACCGCCGCCATCGACCATGCCGCGCCGGTCACCATCACTGGCCAGCTCAACCCGCTGCGCGAGGATCGCTATCTCGACATTGCCGCCAGCATGCGCGGTTTCGATCTGCCCACCGTGTCGACCTACTCGGGCAAGTATGTCGGCTATGGCATTGCCAAGGGCAAGCTGTCGGCCGATCTGAGCTACAAGGTGACCGACCGCAAGCTCAGCGCCGAGAACAAGATCCTGCTCGATCAGCTCACCTTTGGTGACGCGGTCGACAGCCCCGACGCGGTGAATCTGCCGGTGCAACTGGCGGTCGCCCTGCTCAAGAACGGCAAGGGCGAGATTGATCTGTCGGTGCCGGTCAGCGGGTCGCTCGACGACCCACAGTTCAGCGTTGCCGGACTGGTGTGGCGCGCGTTTTTCAACCTCATCGGCAAGGCGGTGACCTCGCCTTTTGCGCTGCTCGGTTCGGTGTTTGGTGGCGGTGAAGAGCTGTCTTACGCCGAGTTCGCGCCCGGCACGCATCGGCTGTCCGTCGAGACGGTCAAGAAGCTCGAAACCCTGGCCAAGGCGCTCACGGATCGCCCGGCGCTCAAGATCGATCTCAGCGGCCACGTGGATCCGGCGCGTGACGAACCCGGTCTGCGCGAACAGTGGTTGCTCGCGCGCATGCAAGAGCGTCAGCGCGAGGCCTTGCTCGACGCCGGCAAGACGCCGCCCGCGCTCGACGACATCGAGATCCCTGCCGACCAGCGCGATGCCTTGCTGGCCGAGGCCTACGACGAGGCCGAGTTCGAGGGCAAGCCGCGCAATTTCGTCGGCTTGACCAAGTCCTTGCCGCCCGACCAGACACGGGCGCTGATGCTCAAGAACGCGCCGGTGACTGAGGCCGACCTGGCCGCCCTCGGCAAGGCGCGGGCGCAGGCGGTGCGCGACTGGCTGGTGGGGGTTGGCAAGATCAGCGCCGAGCGGGTGTTCATGGTCACGCCGTCGGCGGCGGGCAAGCCGGAGGCGGCGGACCCGAAGGACGTGGCCGGCAGCCGGGTCAATTTTTCGTTGAAGTAGGTGCCGGCCCGCCGACCCGCTTCGTCAGGGGGAGGCCTCGCCGTGGGTTTCGGCAAAACGCCGTGACAGTTCGAGACGCAGGGCCTTGCGCGCTTCGGCCGCCGCGAAGCGGCGCTTCTCCCGGGGGCTGAAGGGCCTCAGCGGCGGCACGGCCATCGGCGTGCCGTCGTCGTCGACCGCCACCATGGTGAAGAAGCAGCTGTTGGCATGGCGCACTTCCTGGGTGCGGATGTTCTCGGCCAGCACCTTGATGCCGACCTCCATCGACGACTTGCCGGTGTAGTTGACGCTAGCCAGGAAGGTCACCAGTTCGCCGACTCTGATCGGTTGGCGGAACATCACCTGGTCGACCGACAGCGTCACCACATAGCACGCCGCATAGCGGCTGGCACAGGCATAGGCCACCTGGTCGAGCAGCCGCAATATGGCGCCGCCGTGCACCTTGCCGGAGAAGTTGGCCATCTCGGGGGTCATCAGCACCGTCATGGTCAGTTGGTGGGCAGGCAGATCCATGATGTCAGGGTTTCGACGATTTGCGATGGCGGGCCCGGGCCCGGCGCGAGCGCTTGGGGCGGGTGTGCTTGCGCGGCTTGGGCGCGCCGTTGGCGGCCCGGCTGTGGGCGCCCGGCAGCGGTGGCGTCAGGCTTGCGTCGGGTGCCGTGTCCGGTTGGGCGGCGCGGCGCCGGCTGCGGAGAATCTTGACCAGACCGATGGCGGTCAGGCTGATCCACAGCACCTGGGTGATGAACGACGCCAGGTTGAAATAGAAAAACAGGGAAAAGAGCAGGCAGCCCGGCCCCAGGATATTGAGGCCGATGTAACGCACGTCGGTCTGCTGGAGGCGACCGAGTTGCAGGCCGGCGTAGGCGATCTGGTAGCAGATCACGCCGATGAGTCCGACCACGTCGGGCAGGTTCATGAAAGCTCCGCAAAACGGGCGACCTCCGAAGAGGCCGCCCGCGCAAAAAAGGGGGGGGGATTGCCGGTCGCCCGGCCGGGCTAACGCAAAAGAGTGTCTTCAAAGGGGGTGCGGGTCAGCACCTCATGGCCGGTGGGCGTGATCAGCACCTGTTCCTCGAGCTTGACGCCGGGGCCGCCGTCGATGCGTCCGAGGTAGCTCTCGACACACATCACCATGCCGGGCTCGAGTACCCCGTCGTAGCCGAAGCCCTGCCAGGCCTCCGGGAAGTAGATGATCGGTGCCTCATCGCACAGGCCCACGCCATGGTAGAGGCAGGTGTAGTGGCGGAACGTGTCGGCTGGGTAGCGCAGCGCGCGGTGGGTGAGCTCGTGATAGCTCACGCCGGGGCGCAGCAGAGCGATGTTGTGCTGCACCTGCTCCCAGGCGCGGCGGTAGATGTCGCGCTGCGCCGGGCTCGGGGCGCGGTCGCCGCACAGCCAGGTGCGCGAGGTGTCGACGCAGATGCCGTAGCTGCCGACCAGGTCGGTGTCGAAGGCCACCAGATCGCCGTTCTCGATCGTCCGGCTGCTGCATTCCTGGTACCACGGATTGCAGCGCGGGCCGGAGGCCAGCAGGCGGGTCTCGATCCACTCGCCGCCGCGGGCGATGTTCTCGGCGTGCAGATGGCTCCACAGCCGCTGCTCCGAGATGCCCGGCTCGAGATGCTGGCGCATCACCACCATGCCTTGCTCGCAGGCATGGATGGCGCAGCGCATGGCGCGGATCTCGTCCTCGCCCTTGATCTCGCGGGCGCGCTCCATCACCGCTTCACCGTTGTGCACCTGGATACCAAGCCCTTCGAGCGCGGCGACGCCCTCCGCGTTGCAGCGGTCGATGGCCAGCCGGGTGTTACCGCCGCCGTGCTGGCGCACCAGTGCGGCGATCTCGTCGGCCCAGCGCTGTGCCTGTTCGGGGATGCGATCGCCGGCACAGAAATAGAACCATGGCACGCAGGGGCGGATCTCGTCGACCACATCGGTGTGGCCGCTGAGGAAGTCGCAGTGGTCGAACTCCCACAGCACCACGGGGCCGTCGGCCGGCACGAACACGTAGCGGCTGGCGTTGTGCAGCAGCCACACCTGCATGTTGGTGCTGTCGGTGGCGTAGCGCACGTTGACCGGGTCGTAGAGCACGATGCCGGCGTAGTCGGCCCGGCGCAACTGCTGGCGCACCCGCGCCAGTCGGTGGCGCCGCATGGCGGCCAGATCGGGCAGCGTCAGTCCCGCCTGCGCCCACTCGGCGAGGGCTTCTTCGCCGGGGCCCAGGGTGTGCATGTTGAGGGCGCCGGCCGCATCGGCGGCGGGCTGTGGCGACGCGGGGCCAATGCGGCGCGGATGGGCGCGATTCATGGTTGGGGCCGGCCTGTTCGAGACCAGCGTGCTCATGCCCGGGCGTCCTGGATCAGGGCTTTGACGAAGCCGATCATCAGCACCAGCATCAGGGCCATGAAGGGCAGGCCCATGGCGACCGCGCCGGCCTGCACGCCCTTCAGCGCGCTGTCACCCCCGATGACGAACAGCACCATGGTCACCAGCGCGATCAGGCCGACCCACAGCACCCGCTGGGGCACAGGTGTTTCGGGGATGCCGCCGGCCGCAAGGTTGTCGACCACCAGCGCACCCGAGTCGACCGAGGTGACCATGAAGATCACCAGCAGCAGCACCACCAGCAGCGAGGTGATGGCGGACATCGGCAGCACCTCGAGGAACTGGAAGATGGCCATGTTCACATCCTTGAGGCCGCCGGCCAGCGTGCCGGAGCCCGCCGCCACCTGGGCGATGGCGCCGCCACCGAAGGCGGTGAACCAGACGATGGCGACGAGGGTCGGCACCAGCATCACCACGGTGACCATCTGGCGGATGGTGCGACCCCTTGATACCTTGGCGACGAACACCCCGACCAGCGGGCCCCAGGTGCACCACCAGGCCCAGTAGAACACCGTCCAGCCCTGGAACCAGTCCTGGTCGGGACGATCGATCCAGTTGGCCAGCGGCACGAACATGCTCACATAGTCGGCGGAGGTGCTGATCATGCCCGACAGGAACACCGCGACGCCGACACCGAAGATGGCGAAGATCAGCAATAGCAGGGCCAGGCCCATGTTGATGTTCGACAGCAGCTTGACGCCAGCGTCCATGCCGCGCCACACCGAGACGGCGGCGATGCCGCACACCGACAGGATGAACACGGCCTGCATCAGGAAGTTGTTCGGCGTGCCGAGCACATGATGGATGCCGGCAGTGGCCTGCATGGCACCCAGGCCCAGAGAGGTGGCCAGTCCGAAGGTGGTCAGCACGACGGTGAACACGTCGACGCAATGGCCGATGGGCCCCTTGTAGGCCTCACCGATGAGCGGCTTGAGGGCCGAGCTGAGCGAGAAGGGAAGCCCCTTGTTGTAGGAGAAATAACCGACGATCAGCGCCGTGCTGAGGTAGATCGCCCACGGATGCAGACCCCAGTGGAACATCGTTGAGCCCATCGCGGCATGCATCGCCTCCGGCGTGTTGGCGGCGACGTTGAATGGCGTTTTCCACCAGGCCGTATAAGCGGCCACCGGTTCGGCGACCCCCCAGTACAGCAGGCCCACGCCCATGCCGGCGGCGAACAGCATCGAGAACCACGACAGCAGGCCGAAATCGGGCCGCGCATCGGCGCCGCCCATGCGGATCTTGCCCAGGGGCGAGACTGCCAGCCCGATACAGAGCAACACGAACAGGTTGCCCATGATCATGATGAACCAATCGAAGTGCTTGAGAATCCAGCCCTTGGTCGCTTCGAGGCTGGCACCGAAGGCCGTCGGGTCATTCAGCGCGGTGGCCACCGTGGCGATGATGAGCATCACCGAGACCGGAAAAATGACCTTGTGAAAGTCCAGTCCGAAGAACTGGGCGTTGGCGTCGCCGGGCAGCGGGAGGCTGCTGCTGATGTCTCTCATGGGTGTCTCCTGATTCTATTTATGAGTGATGTACTGCGGTCACATCGTCCGACGCGGATGGCGGGTCGGAATGGACTTGATCCAGATCAATCGGATGCTTCGATTGTTAAGAAATCGCCGGACCGGAACAAACGATTTTTTCGGGCCGGATTGATGATTTTTTGTAATGTTCATCAGGGACTTGCCGACAACACGCGTGCGCTGGCGGACGCCTCGTGCGGCGCCGTTGCAGCGGGTCTGAATGGGTGTGTCGGGTTATTCGAGCGACAGTAGCCACTGCCTGAAGCTGGCCACGCTCCGGCGCCGTTCATGGGGCCCGGTGGGCTCCAGCACGAAAAACTGCCCCTCGGTCTGCAGCGCGTCGGGGATTGGCCGCACCAGCGTGCCGGCCTTCAGGTAGGGATCGACCAGGTTGCTCCAGCCCAGGGCCACGCCCTGGCCGCTCAGCGCTGCCTGGATCACCATCGCGTAGCTGTTGAGGTTGATCTTGTTGCGGGGGATGACGGGTGGCAGGCCGAGCCGGCGGAACCATTCGGTCCAGCTGATCCAGTCGCGTTCGGACTCGTCCAGCCACAGCCAGGTGCACTGGGCGAGGTCCTGCGGCGTGGCCAGCATCGGATGGCGGGAACGGTAGTCGGGGCTGCAGATGGGGAACACCGCCTCGCCGCAGATCGGCGTGCTCTTGATATCGGGTGGCGCCGTCTTGCAGTAGTAAACCGCCAGGTCGCATTCGAGCTTGCGGTAGTCCTTGACATGATCGTAGGCGACGATGCGCAGGTCGATTCCGTTATGGCGTTGGTTGAATTCCGGAATCCGCGGCAGCAGCCAGAGCGAAGCCAGCGCCGTGCTGGTGGCCACGGTGACCTGCTGATCGCCATGCCAGCGTTTGACCTGATGGGTAGCCTCGGCCAGCGCCAGCAAGGCCTCGCGCGAAGCCTGGAAGTATTGTTCGCCGGTGGGTGTAAGGCACACCGAGCGCGTCGTGCGATCGAGCAGATGGGCGCCGAGCATGTCTTCGAGTAATGCGATCTGTCGGCTGATTGCGCCCTGAGTGACGTTGAGCTCCGAGGCGGCGCGGGTGAAGCTGGCCAGGCGGGCCGTGGATTCGAAAGCAATCAGCGCCTTGAACGGAGGAAGCGGCTGTATCTTCATAGGGAGGGTGTTCCTGTCGCCTCGTTTGGATCCGGTGGCCCCAGTGCTGCCGAATGGTGCCAGCGTGCGCTGGCTCGCGCTGCAGCATCAAGCGGAAAACACCTGCCGTTGGGGCGGACCTGTCAGTGCATCGTGATGGTTGTCAGCGCTTTTGCTGGCACTCGCCGGGGTTGTCCGGACAGACCTCGTCGCACTGCGTCTTCCAGTTTCCGGGATAGACCACATAGCCGAACAAAGCGAAGCCCGAATACACCAGCGCGGTGCATTTCGGAATCCACAGGACTTGCCCCGGGCGTACCTCATGAACGAGCCCGTCAGCCTCGACCGTCAGGCAACCCTCGATCGGAAAGATCACTTCCTCGTACAGCGTGGTCCATGTGACGCGTGCGCCCTCCCAGCGCGCGAAGCCAACGCCCATGTTCGGCGACACCTCGTCGCTCAGGGCGCGTGCCACATAGGCGGCGCCGGGGGGGCCGCCGCGCACCACGAAGCCGAGATCCACATGGTCGACGCGTTGCACGCCCAGCCGTGTTTCAGTTTGCGCGTTCATAGTTCGCTCCGGCTGTTCCAGGCGGCCAGCTTGATGCGCGAGCGCACCCCCAGGCCGAGGAAGGGTTCGGGCGGATTGCGTGAGGGCATGCCGGTGACGGCCTGGATGTCGCGCAGCTGCGCCGAGTCGGCACCGACCGCGAGGTCGGCCAGCAAGGTGCCCGAGATGGTGCCCCAGGCGGCGCCCACGCCGTTGTCACAGGCCGAGGCGAAGACACCGTCCTCAAGCTGGCCGAAGAAGTTGGTGAAGTTGCGCGAGATCGCGTACACCCCGCCCCAGGTGTGGGTGAAGGGCACATCGGCGAGGTCGGGGTAGCGCGCCAGGAAGGCCTTGCGGTGATCGGCGTGGATGCGTGCGCGCATGGCATCGTCGATGCTGCGCCCGTATTTCGGCACATGCTTGTAGGTGTTGCGGATGATCAGCCGGCGGTCCTGCGTCATGCGCACCGTGGTGCCGGCATGGTCGGCCGGGGTCAGACCCCAGTCGAAGCGACCGGTGTAGCGCTGGCATTGGGCGTCGTCGAGCGGTGCGGTCCAGCTCGCGAAGGTCATTACCGGCAGCAGCCGGTTCTTCAGGTAGCCGAACTCCTGGGTGAAGATGCTGGTGCCCAGCAGCAGGCGCCGGGTGCGGATGCGGCCGGCGCTGCCGTGCAGCACATGGCCGCCGCGGCCGTCGCGCTCGAGGCGGGTGATCGGCGAGTTCTCCAGCAGCTCGACGTTCTTCGGCAGCGAGTCGCCCATGCCGCGCACCAGCGCCGCCGGCTGCATCAGGTAGCAGCCCGGCGTGAACACCGCGCGGCGGTAGTGCGAGGTGCCCAGCACGCTCTGCAGCGCCGGGCCCTCCACGCTGTGGAAGGGTTCGCCCAGATCCGACAGCAGTTTCTCGAAATGTGCCAGGTAGGCCAGCCCGCGCTCGCCCACCGCGCCCTGGTATTTGCCGGCATGCGACCACTGGCAGTCGATGCCGTGGGTGTCGATGAGCGATTGCAACTGGGCGATGGCCGCCCGGTTCAAGCCCAGCAGGCGCTGCTTGTGGGCCGGGTCCGGATGTTCGAGGGCGAACTTGTGCGGCAGGTCGATCACGAAGCCGGAGTTGCGGCCCGAGGCGCCTTCGGCGACGCGCTGGGCGTCTACCAGCAGGATGCGGGCCTCCGGTTCGTGGTGGGCCAGCCGGCGGGCGGCGGCCAGTCCGGCAAAGCCGGCGCCGATGACCACGTAGTCGGCGATCTGCTCGCCGCGCAGCGATTGCACCGGGCGCGGCGGCGGCAGCGCGGCATACCAGCCGCAGGTCTTGTCGTCGTAGGGAAGATTCATGTCGGGCCTCGCGTTGTCAGGCGGCTTCTTGGGCGACCAGGAGGCTGCATTCCTGCACCCATCCGCGGCGCTGGTTCTGCGCCGTCTGGCCGATCAGGGCGAAACCGCGCATGCGCCCCGTGTCGTCGTGGTAGGCGCAGCTCAGGCCGTCGTCGGCCGGCGCGATGCGCCATTCGCCGGCGATGCCGACCGGGGCCGGCAGCAGGCTCAGCGGGGCCGCCGGCGTCTTCACCTGCACCGGCATCGGCGGGTAGTGCACCGCGGTGGGCTGGCCGGTGAGGGTGCGGGCCAGGGCCTCGACGCCGTGATTGATCGGTGCCAGATACGGTGCCGGCCGGCCGTCGATCTCGATGCAGTCGCCCAGCGCGTAGATGTCGGGCAGCGAGGTGCGCAGCTGCGCGTCGGTGCGGATACCGCGGCCGACCTCGGCGCCGCAGGCGGCGGCCAGGTCGACATTGGGCGCCAGGCCGACGGCGGAGATCACCGCCGCCACGTCGAGCGTCTGGCCATCGGCCAGGCTCAGGTGCCAGGCGCCGGGCTCGCCGTCGATGGCGACCACCGAATTGCGCAGATGCCAGTCCACCCCTTGCGAGGCGAGGGCCTGTTGCAGATAACGGCCGGCCGCTTCGGGTAGCAAACGCTCCAGCGGCCACTGGCCGATACCGACCACGCTCACGCCATGGCCGGCGACGGCCAGGTCATTGGCGAATTCGCAGCCGATCAGGCCATCGCCGATGATCGCCACCCGCGCGGCACCGCGCAGCTGGCGTTGCAGGGCCGCGTAGTCGTCGAGGTTGTTGATGCTCAGCAGCGCGTCGCTGCGCCCGGCGATGTCCAGCCGGATCGGGCTGGCGCCCAGCGCCAGCACCAGCTGGCCATAGGGCAGGGGGCCGTAGCTGGTGAACACGGTGTGGGCGAGCGGATCGATCGAGCGCACCTCGCAATGCGGATAGATGCGCATGCCGAGCCGTTGCTCGGCTTCGAAGGGCGACTCGTCGATCAGCTCGCCCGCGCTGCGGCCTTGCGAGCTGGCCACCGACAGTGCCGGCTTGGCATAGCGATGGCCGGATTCGCGGCTCAGCATCACGATCTCGGCCTGCGGGCTCTGCGCACGCACGGCCGCCGCCAGGGCGTAGCCGGCGTGGCCGCTGCCGATGATGACGACCGGGCCTTGCGGCAGGGCCGGCGTCGGCGCGAGCGTCGGCACGGCGGCCAGCACCGGTTGGGCCGCCGCGGTGGCCGGGGCGGAGATCTCGATCATCTCGAAATCGGCCTTGCCGACGCCGCAGTCGGGGCATTTCCAGTCTTCGGGCACGTCTTCCCAGCGGGTGCCGGCGACGATGCCGTCCTTGGGCCAGCCCTGAGCCTCGTCATAGATCAGGCCGCAAATGATGCAGAGCCACTTTTTCATCGCTATCTCCTCAGTCCTGGCGGACGCGAATCGCCACGTTCTTGGTACGCACGTAGCTGTAGAGGGCTTCCTGGCCCTTCTCGCGCCCGAAGCCGGACAAACCCACGCCGCCGAACGGCGTCTCGATGCCGCCGGCGTACCACTCGTTGACGAACACCTGGCCGGCGCGCAGGCGCCGGGTCAGGCGCAGCGCACGGTTGATGTCCTGGGTGAACACCCCGGCCACCAGACCGAAGGCCGTGCCGTTGGCGATCTCGACGGCTTCCTCTTCGGTGTCGAAGGGGATGATCGCCAGCACCGGCCCGAACACCTCTTCCTGGGCGATCTTCATCTGCGGGCGGACGCCGGCAAACACCGTCGGCTGCATGAAATGGCCGCTACGCTCGCCCTGGCGGTCGCCGCCGGTGACGGCTTCGGCGCCCTCGGCAATGGCCGCGTGGCACATGGCTTGCACGCGTTCGAGCTGGCCGTGGCTGATCAGTGGCGTGTGGTCCGGGTCGTCTTCGCCCGCACCGCTCTCCAGTGCGCCGGCCATGTCGGCCACCGCGGCCACGATCTCGTCATGGATGTCGCGATGCACCAGCAGCCGCGACATGGCCGAGCACACCTGACCGGCGTTGAAGAAAATGCCGCTCTTGACACTGGCCAGCAGCTGCTCGCGGTCGGCGTCGGGGAACACCACCGCTGCCGACTTGCCGCCCAGCTCCATCACACTCGGCGTGGCCCAGCGGGCCGCCGCGGCCAGAATGGCCTGGCCGGTGGGCACCGAGCCGGTGAACACGATCTGGTCGGTCTTCTGGCTGCTCACCAGATGCGCGCCCACCTCGCTGCCCAGGCCGCACAGCAGATTGGCTGCGCCGCGCGGCAGGCCGGCGCGCTCGATGGCGCGGAACAGCACGCACAGGCCCAGCGGTGACAGCTCGGGCGACTTGACCACCACCGCGTTGCCGGCGGCCAGCGCGGGGGCCAGCGAGCGGGCACAGATCGACACCGGGAAGTTCCACGGCACGATCTGCACCGAGACGCCCATCGGCTCGTAGCTGGTGAAGTCCACATAGCCGTTGCCCAGCGGCACCGAAATGCCTTCGACCTTGTCGGCGATGCCCGCGTAGTACTCGAAATAGCGCGCCGCCTCAACAAACTCGTCGCGGGCGTCGCGCAGGGCCTTGCCGTTTTCCTGGCACAGCACCCAGGCGCCTTCGTCGGTCAGCGCGCGGATCTCGGCGGCGATGCGCAGCAGCCACTGGACCCGCTGGGCCGGCCGGCATGCGCTCAGCCAGCCGCTGTCGGCACAGTGCCTGGCCGCCTCGAGGGCGTGCTCGGCGTCGGCGATGCCGGCCAGCGCGATGCTGGCCACCGGCTCGGCGGTGGCCGGGTTGTCGACCGTGAGCGCACGCTCACCGTCCACCCAGGCCCCGTCGATGAAGTTCAGCCAATGGGAGGCGATGGCGTGTTTCATCACGCGGCCTCCTCGCCCTGCTCGTTGGCCGCCAGGATCTTGCGCGCCGCCCACTGGTGGAAGTAGTGCGTCGGCACATCCATCTCGGGCGAGAACACGCCGCCCTGGTAGCCCGGCGACTGGCGGCCGGCCTGCATGCCTTCGACCGCGCCGATGTCCTCCGAGAAGACCACCCGCCAGGCGCTCAGGATGGCGTGGCGGCTGGCGGCGTAGACGTCCTTGCGGGCGGCGTCTTCACCGACGAAGAACAGGCGCAGATGCTCGACCGTCTTGTTCGGTGCCAGCGGCTCGAGCACCATCGCGAAGGCGTGGTCGGCCTGGATGCCCAGCAGCACGTTGGGGAAGAAAGCCACGTACTCGGCATTGCGCATGCGCTCGGCCGGCCAGGCGGGGAAGGTTGGCAGCGAGGTGCCTTCGACGTCCGCCAGGTTGTAGGCGTAGCTGCCCTGACCGGCAAAGTTGCCGTCGAACATGATGTTGTAGTGGTCCTCGAGGCGCGAGTACGAGTTCAGGCTGGGATGCACCCAAGGCAGGTGATAGGCCTCGCAGTAGTTCTCGACCGCCAGCTTCCAGTTGCAGTTAACCTCGATGCTCATCGCGCCGTCGCTGATCGGCGCGCTCAACAGCGACATGCCGTCGTCGCCGACAAACTGCTGCCAACGCTCGGTCAGCGGGCGGACGACCTCTTCGAAAGCCGGCGCGGTGCCCGACAGGTTGACGAACACCATGTCCATCCACACCTGGCTGCGCAGCGGCTTGAGACCGTGCTTTTCACAGGCGAAGCGCGAATCCTTGTGCTGGTTGATGCCGCCCACGTGCGGCGTGCCCTTGAGCGTACCGTTCAGGTCGTAGGTCCAGGAGTGATAGGGGCAGCGGATCAGGCCCTGGATTTCACCGGCTTCCTGCACCAGTTTCATGCCGCGGTGGCTGCACACGTTGTGGAAGACCTGCAGCGCGCCCTCGCGATTGCGCATCAGCAGCAGCGGCAGCCCCATGAAATCGACCGGCTTGACGAAGCCGTTCGCGCCGACATCGCTGGCGAAACCGATGCAGGCCCAGCCCTGACCCAGCACCCGGTCGCGCTCGGTCTTGAAGTAGGTCTCGTCTGTGTAGAACGCGTTGCCCAGGCCCGTGGCCTGCTCAATCGGCTTCAGCACGTTATTGAGCTTGAAAACCGGGAAGTGGCGCGGTTCGGTCGGTGCATTCATGGGATGTCTCCTTCACTCTCGTTGTGGGGTTGTCGCCTGATCCAGATCAAGAACAGAGCGGTTGAGGCGGATTATGAAATTCCACCTTCGCCACAACAAACGATTCTTTAGCCACTGATTCATCAGGAAAAATCATGAATTTGGACGAAGCAAAGCCTGCTCCCGCGCAGGTGCGGGGCAGGCTTTCAGCGATGAAACTACCGAAGACGGGTGTGACGGAGGACGGTGGCGGATCCGGTCAGTGCATCACCGGCCAGCGCGCATCCACGCTGCCCAGAAAGGCGTCGACCGCGCGGGTGTAGGCCGGATCGTCGCCCAGATCGACATTGATCTCGCGGTGCGAGCGAGCCTGGCGCAAGACGTCGACCTGCATGCCAAGTGGCCGGGTTGCCGCTGCAAAGGCGTCGGCCTGAGTACAGGGGCTGTCCTTGCGCTCGGTAGAGCACACGGCCAGCAGCGGCGGGCCGGCAGTGCGTTGCTGGTCGATGGGGGAGGCGTCGCGCCAGCGTGCTGGGTCGTCGCCAAAGGCCTGGTCATAGAGGCGCGGATGTCGGCGCTGCATGATGGCCGGCACATCCAGCGCGGCGCTGTCGAGCGCCACGGTGCTCATCCACGACTGTGCGCCGGCGGCGCGGACCTGGTCGGGGCGCGCACTGAGCAGCGCCACCAGATGCGCGCCGGCCGAATGGCCCATCAACACCACGCGCGCCGGATTGGCACCCCAGGCAACGGCGTGTTGCTGCACGGCGGCCAGCGCCCGGGCGATGTCTTGTACCTGCTCGAGCGGCCCGGCCTCGGGGAGCAGACGGTAGTTGGTCGACACGAGGACCACGCCGTGGCTGACCCAGTGGCCGACCTTGTGTTCGACCACGCTGTCGGCGGCCTTGTCGCCATGGCGCCAGCCGCCGCCGTGCACCAGCAGGATGACCGGCGCGCCACTCGTGCGGGGCTTGGGCAGGTAGACGTCGAAACGCTGGCGTTCGTGGGCGCCGTAAGCGACATCCTTGAGTTGCTCGAAGGGCGCGGCCTGTTGGCGGCGCTCGATGATCCGGTCGCGCAGCGGGCCGGCCTGGCCAAGCGGGGCGATCAGCAGGCAGACGATAGCAATCCACCCGCGAGGGAGGGGCCGGATCCAATGCTGCATGACTAGGTGCCGCCTTCGTGCCTGGGCGCTGGCGCGGCGTGGGTGTGCGGTGGAGGCGGCAGAACGAGTGACTTCGGCATTGTTCTGTGCGCTCTCGTGTTAACGCCACAACCGAGGCGGGGTGCGCGGTTTGCCAGCGGGGTCGTCGCCGGGGGGCGTCCATGACGGCAATGCATGCCAGGCCGCCTTAGCGCCGTCTGAGCCGGCGGGCGAGGGCATACACGGCGCCTCCTATCGCGCACAAGGCCGGATAGATCACGAGGTTGTCGGCGATCAGCGGGGCATCGGTGCTCATCAGCGACACCGCGCTCATGCACAGGCCAATCAGGGCGCCGACATAGACGGGCGTGGCGCCGCGCAGCAGCCGGCCGACCCAGCCGGTCAGCCCGAGGCCGGCCAGTGCCGCGACGAGCAGCAGCAGCGCGGCCGGCCTGACCCCCAATAGCAGCGCGATGCCGGCACCGAGGGCGAGGGGGATGAAACGGATGGGGAGACGGACGGTGTCATAGCCCGGAGAGCTGTGTTGTCCGCGTTGTTGGTCGGCGTGTCGTTGCGCTTCGCCGGCGGCGCGGCCCATGGCTTCATCGACGCTCGATGGCGGTGCCGCATGCATGCCAGCGTAGCCTTCACGCTCGGCGCGTTGGTAGTCGTTGATGCCCATGGGGTGCCTCCATCGTCGGGCGGTCGAGCCCCGGGTGGTGATTTCAGGATGACGAGAAAAGTCTAGTTCGCCGCGGTCGACGATTCAACCGCGAACGTGGGCGCCGCGATTGGGGGGGGATGGGTCAGCGCTCGGGCGAGCGTTCAAGGACGGTGAGTCGTACGTCGACGGTGAGGTCCAGCGTGGTCAGCGCTGCGGCCTTTGCGCGGCCTTCGGCGCTGGCGCGGTAGAAGTGCGGGGTCATGACCAGTAGATCAGCGATCAAAGCGTCGCCGGAGATCGTCAGCGGGTAGCGAAGTGTCTCGGTGGTGCTCAGGGCGGCGAATCCAGCCGGCGCCTGCGGGTCGGTGGCGCGTTCCGGTTTGATGGCGGGGTAGATGATCTCGCGCAGTTCGCGCAGGTGGTCGGGCCCGGCGTCGACCTGCAGCAGCTGGCCGCCTGGCTTGAGCACGCGGGCGAACTCGGCGTACACCGGAAACCCGAACAGGCACAGCACCCGGTCGAGCGTGGCGGGCAGGACGGGCAGTTTGGCGTTGCTGCCCACCACCCAGCGTGGGCGCGGGTCCTGCTTGGCGGCGCTGAGCGTGGCCCATTTCGAGATGTCGAGCCCGAGGATGGACAGGCTGCGGTCGTCGTCGGCCGCCGCGGCGAGCTGGCGCAGGTAGTAGCCTTCACCGCAGCCCGCGTCCAGGCAGCTTGCGCCGCTTGCCGGGAGCTCGGCCAGGACGGCTCGGCTCACCGCCTCGGCGATCGGCTGGTAGTGGCCGGCGTTCAGAAACCGCTGGCGCGCGGCCACCATGGCTTTGCTGTCGCCGGGGTCGCGCGAGCGCTTTTGTTGCACCGGCAGCAGATGCACATAGCCCTGGCTGGCGATGTCGAAGCTATGGCCCGCCTCGCAGCGCCAGGCGGCGCCGTCGCGCAGGAGCGGGGCGCCGTCGAGGGGGCAGGCGAGGGCGTCAAAGGCGGTGATGCGCATACGGTGGCTGTTCAGTGGGGAGGGGGAGGCGGGCTGCCGCCATTGTAGGGCAGTCAGCCCGCGATACCGGGATGTTGCGGCTAGGTGTCAGGGGCGAGGGGTGTCGGCGGGTTTTCGGGCAATGATGAAGACGCCGGCGTTGGGTTTGGGCTGCCATTGATGCGCGATCTCAAAACCGGCCGTGGTGAGGCTGTCGAGCAGGGCTTTTTGCGTAAATGCGCGCAGTTGCGGCAGGAGGCCAAAGACGGCGCCGACCGACACAAAGGCCTTGATGATCCGCATCTTGAGCGAGTCACCCAGACACATGGTGCTGCTGACAAACACGCCGCCGGGCTTGAGCAGGCGGTAGACCTTGGCGATGGCCTCATCCTTGTTGTCGAGCAAATGCAGAATGCTGTGCCCCATGACGGCGTCGACGCGCTGACCGGCCTCGTCCAGCGCGTCGATGTTGGCGAGCTCGAAGCTTATGTTGTCGATGTGAGCCGCGGCCGCTTTTTGCCGGGCGATGTCGAGCATTTTTGGCGAGATGTCGATGGCGCGAATGTGGGCGACATACGGCGCATGGGCGAGCGCGGTGGAGCCGGTGCCGCAGCCGAATTCAAGCACGCGCATGTCGGGCGTGAACTGCTCGCGGGTGAGCTGCAGCTTTTTTTGATACGCCGCTTCATCAGCGATCGGCTGTCTGGCGTAGCGTTCGGCAATGCGGTCCCAGAATGTTGACGCGCTTGGCATGGACTCTTCCTTGTGTGGCCGGGGGGGGCGTGGGCTCAGTGGGCTTACTGGGGCGGCGAGATCCATTGTCCGATGCCGAGCGCATTCATGGCGAGTTCGACCGAGAACGCGGCGAGGATCATGCCCATCACGCGGGTCAGGATCGAGGCGCCGCTCACGCCGATAACTTTAATGATCCGGGTCGACATTAACAGCAAGAGCAAGGTGACTCCGAGGATGGCAATGGTGACCAGCGCCGTGCCGATCTGCACCGGAATCGGATGGACATGGTTGTCGGTCAGCAGGATCACCGCGAGGATGGCGCCGGGCGTGGCGGTGGCCGGAATGGCCAGCGGGAACACGGCGATGTCGTGCTCGGGTTCTTGCCGTGGCGAGGGCGTGTCGGAGCCGAAGATCATCTTCAGGCCAAAAAGAAACAGGATGATGCCGCCACCGAGCTGGAAGGACGCCAGGCGGATGCCCATGGCGTTGAGGATCAGCTGCCCGATGACGATGGAGCCGAGCAGCACGGCGCCCGCGTAAAGCACGGTCTTGTAGGCGGTGCGCCGACGGTTCTCGGCCGACAGGTGCGCCGTGAGGCCGGTGAACAGTGCCATCGTGCCGATCGGGTCGATGGTGGCCCAGATGATGAGCGCATCCTGGCCGAGTTTTTCTAGCATGGTGTTTCCTTGAAGGGGATGCGCGGCAGTGCGCGCACGATCTGTTGTTGTTGTGCCCGGCCGGGATGCGGTCGCCTGGTGCAATGAAAGACCGCGGGTTTTCGCCAAAGTGCCGCAGCCGGGTGAACTATCGATAGCGCGCGGCAATGCCCGGCAGGGCTACCTATACTGGGCTCAGACACACCCCGACCCAGGAGACCGCCATGAGCGCGCATGTTTACAAGATCATCGAGCTGGCTGGCTCGTCCGCCATCGGCACCGACGACGCCATCCGCAGTGCCATCGCCCGCGCCGCTGAAACCGTCGATCATCTCGATTGGTACGAGGTCATCGAGTCGCGCGGCCACATTGTGGACGGCAAGATCGCGCATTTCCAGGTCAAGCTGAAGGTCGGGTTCCGGCTCGACTAGGCCGCCGAACGCCGGGGGCCATTCATGGCGGATACCTACCGGTGGCTGGCGGATGGCGTGTTGCTGGTGCATCTGGCCGTCGTTGTCTTCGTGCTTGGCGGACTGGCCGCGGTGTTTGTTGGCAATCTCCGGCATTGGCCGTGGGTGAACGGCCTGGCGTTTCGCCTCGTGCATCTGATGGCTATCGGCGTGGTGGTCGTGCAAGCCTGGCTCGGGGCGCTGTGCCCGCTCACGGTGCTCGAATCCTGGTTGCGTGAGCAGGCCGGCGAGGCGCCCTATGCCGCGAGTTTTGTCGAACACTGGGTTGGGCGCGTGTTGTTCTACGACGCGCCGACCTGGGTGTTCACGCTGGCGTATACGGTGTTTGCGGCGCTGGTGGTGCTGACGTGGTGGCGCTACCCGCCACGCCCGGCAGGTCATCGCCGCCGCTGAATGCAACACCCCTGTCGGCGATGGGCCGGCAGGGGGGGGGGCGACGGAGGTGTCGGCTTACTTTTTGGCCTTGCCTTGCGCCTCGTCGATCGCCGGATTGAGTTGCGCGGCCGGCAGGAAGCCGCCGATGCGGCTGCCGTCGGCGAGGAAGATGGTCGGCGTGCCGTTGATGCGCAGTTGCTGGCCGAGGGCGACGTTGCGCTCGATGGCGCCGGTGTCGCAGTCAGCCGCAGCGGGCGGGGCCTTGCCGCCAGCGACCCAGTCCATCCAGGCCCCGCCCTGGTTCTCGGCGCACCAGATGCGCTTGGATTTGTCGAGCGAATCGGGGCTGAGAATGGGGTAGAGGAAGGTGTAGACGGTGACGTTGTCCATGCTCTGCAGCTCGCCGGCGAGGCGCTTGCAGAAGCCGCAGTTGGGGTCTTCGAAGGTGGCGATCACGCGTTCGCCCTTGCCGCGCACATGCTTGACCGCATCCTTGAGCGGCAGGCTGGCAAAGTCGATGGCCGACAAGGCGTTGAGGCGCGCCTGGGTGATGTTGCTGCGGGTCTTGGTGTCGATTACCTGGCCGTCGATGATGAAGCTCACCGCCTCATTGGTGTAGACCAGTTCGCCGGATTTGAGCACCACTTCATAGAGTTTGTTGAAGGGCGTGGCTTTGACGCTGCTGACGGCCGGGGCGCCGATAAAGGCTTCGACCTTCTTCTGCACATCGGCTTCGCCGGCATGGGCGACACCTGCGGCCAGGGTCAGGGTGGCCAGCGCGGTGCGCAGTCGGGGGTGGTTCATCCGGTTCTCCAGGAATCAAAAATGTCCGCTGATGGCGTATCGCACCAACGCGTTGCGTACGACAGGGATTTGGTTGGTGAGGTTCAGTCCGATATTGCGCAAACCCGATAAAAGGCCGTTGTCGGGTTTGAACAGGCGGTTGAGCGCATGGGTGGTGGATTGCAATAGCGTGGTTTCTTCGGCGCGGGCGCGAGCATAGCTGGCGAGCAGCGCCGCTTCGCCGGGGTCGCGCCAGGCGGGCAGCGGGCCGAGCAGTTCGGCGAGCGCCTTGGCGTCCTGATAGCCCAGATTGATGCCATGACCCGACAGCGGGTGGATGGCGTGGGCGGCGTCGCCGATCAGCGCGACGCGCGGCGCGGTCGGTTGCGGCACGCGCATCAGGCGCAGCGGAAAGGCGGCGGCCGGTGTTTCAGGCGTGAGCTTGCCGAGCGTGTGCTGACCGGCCTCGGCGACGCGCTGACACAGCGCCTCGGGAGAGAGGGCGACCAGTGCGTCGGCCACGTCGTCGGGCGCGGACCAGACGATGGAGATCATGTTATCCGGCAGCGGCAGGTAGGCCAGGATGCCGTCCTCACGGAACCACTGATAGGCGGTGTTGCGATGCGGTTTTTCGCAGCGGAAGTTGGCGACCACGCCTTTTTCGTCGTAGGGCGTGGTGGTGGCCGGGATGCCGACCTGCTCGCGCACCCAGGAGCGCGCGCCGTCGGCAGCGACCACCAGCGAGGCGGTGAGCGTCTTGCCGTTGTCGAGGGTGAGCGTGGCGGCGTCCTCATCGACGCTCAGGCCGACCGGCCGCGCCGGGCAGAGCAGGGTGAGGTTGTGCTGGCGCTTGATGGTTTCCCATAGCTCGCGCTGCATCAGGCCGGATTCGACGATCCAGGCCAGCTCACGCAGACCGCAGTCGTAGGCCGAGAAGTCGAGCTGGCCGCCGGCGTCGCCGTGGATGGCCATGTCGTAGACCGGCGTGAGGCGGGCGCTGTCGAGATGCGGCCAGACGCCGATCTGGGTGAGGAAGTCCACATTGGCGGGGCTGATGGCGTAGATGCGGCTGTCCCAGCCCTCGGGCCGGGCGGGTGGTTGGGATTCCACCACCGCAATCTTGAGTCGGCTGCCGCGCAGGGCGGCGGCGAGGCTGGCGCCCGCGAGGCCGGCGCCGACGATGACCAGATCGAATTTCATGTGCAGAGCCTGAAAAACAGGGAGGCGGGGTATGTGCCCCGGATGGGGCTGAACGTTACCGCATTGGCGGTTTTCGGCAAAGCGCGGCGCGCAATCCTCGGGTATAGGCGGTGCCTATCAGGAAAATTTGTACGTTCAATTGGATCAATGTGCTGCGACGCAATAGGATGGCTCCAGTGCTTCAACAACACCCTCATCCACCTGGAGATAATCACATGTCGAACCTCATCAACAGCAAGATCAAGCCTTTCAAAGCCACTGCCTACAAAAACGGCGAATTCAAGGACGTGACCGAGCAGTCCCTGCTGGGCAAGTGGTCGGTGGTGTTTTTCTACCCGGCCGACTTCACCTTCGTGTGCCCGACCGAGCTGGGCGACCTGGCCGACTACTACGAGCAGCTGAAGGATATGGGTGTGGAAGTGTTCTCGGTCTCGACCGACACCCACTTTACGCACAAGGCCTGGCATGACGCGTCGGAGACGATCAAGAAGATCAACTACGCGATGATCGGCGACCCGACCGGCACCATCTCGCGCAACTTCGAGGTGATGATCGAAGAAGAAGGCCTGGCCCTGCGTGGCACCTTCGTGATCAACCCGGAAGGCGAGATCAAGGTTGCCGAGATTCACGACCTGGGCATCGGCCGTGACGCCAAAGAGCTGGTCCGCAAGATCCAGGCCGCTCAGTACGTGGCCGCCCACCCGGGTGAAGTCTGCCCGGCCAAGTGGACCCCGGGTGAGCAAACCTTGGCCCCGTCGCTGGACCTGGTCGGCAAGATCTGATTGGCCCCCACGGCCGCCGCTTACGCGGCGGCCTGCCCCCCCGAGGGGGCGGCGAGAACGCTTGGGGCGGCCCGGCGCGTTCTCGGGCTCTCCGTCGTTGCGCTTCGAGGCGGCGACGGAAAAGCGTTGGACCGCCAACGCCTTTCCGACACCGCTTCTCCCCATGCCCGGGGCTGCCGGGCATTTTTACGCCCAAAATCTGACTCAGGAGCCCCGCCATGCTCGACGCCAATCTCAAGCAACAGCTTTCGACTTACCTGCAGAACGTCACCCAGCCGATCGAGATCACCGCCAATGTGGACGACGGCGCCAAGTCCGCCGAAATGCGCTCTCTGCTGAACGACATCGCCAGCCTGACCGACAAGATCACCGTCTTCGAGACCCGCGATGCCGAGGTGCGTACGCCGTCCTTCGCGATCAATCGCGCGGGTGCCGACATGGGCCTGCGTTTCGCCGGCATCCCGATGGGGCACGAATTCACCTCGTTGGTGCTGGCCTTGCTGCAAGCCGGCGGCCATCCGCCCAAGGTTGAGGCCGGTGTGATCGCGCAGATCCAGGCCATCGAAGGCCGCTTCGATTTCGTCACCTACATCTCGCTGTCCTGCCAGAACTGCCCGGAGGTGGTGCAGGCGCTCAACCTGTTGGCGGTGCTCAACCCCAACATCCGCCACACCATGGTCGATGGCGCGCTGTTTCAGGATGAGGTCGAGCGCAACAAGATCCTCGCCGTACCGAGTGTCTATCTGAATGGCGAGGCCTTTGGTCAGGGGCGGATGAATCTGAAAGAGATCATCGCCAAGCTCGACACCGGCGCCTCGGCGCGTGATGCGGCCAGGATCGCCGACAAGGACGCGTTCGACGTGCTCATCGTCGGCGGCGGTCCGGCCGGCGCGGCGGCGGCCATTTATGCGGCCCGCAAAGGCGTGCGCACGGGCGTGGTGTCGGAGCGCTTTGGTGGGCAGGTGATGGACACCATGGCCATTGAGAATTTCATCTCGGTGAAGGAAACCGAGGGGCCGAAGCTGGTCGCGGCACTTGAGCAGCATGTGAAGCAGTACGAAGTGGATGTGATGGACGGCCAACGCGCCGAGGCGCTGATCCCCGGCGCGCTCCACGAAATCCGCCTGGCCAGCGGCGCCACGGTGAAGGCGAAAGCCATCATCCTCGCCACCGGTGCGCGCTGGCGCGAAATGAACGTGCCGGGCGAGCGCGAATACCGCGGCCGCGGCGTGGCCTACTGCCCGCACTGCGATGGCCCACTGTTCAAGGGCAAGCGCGTGGCGGTGGTCGGCGGCGGCAACTCGGGCGTCGAGGCGGCGATCGATCTGGCGGGCATCGTGGCGCAGGTCACTTTGCTTGAATTCGGCAGCGCGTTGCGTGCCGACGCCGTGTTGCAGGCCAAGCTCAAGAGCCTGCCGAATGTCACCATCCACACCGACGCGCAAACCACCGAAGTGACCGGTGCCGACGGCAAGGTCAATGGTCTGGTCTATACCGATCGGACCACGGGTGAGTCGCACACCGTGGCGCTGGAAGGCGTGTTCGTGCAGATCGGGCTGCTGCCCAACACCGACTGGCTCAAGGGCGTGGTCGATTTGAGCAAGCACGGCGAGATCGAGATCAATGCGCGTGGCGAAACCAGCGTGGCTGGCGTGTTTGCGGCGGGCGATGCGACGACCGTGCCTTACAAGCAGATCATCATCGCCATGGGTGAGGGGTCAAAGGCGGCGTTGTCGGCCTTTGACCACCTGATCCGCAGTTCGGTGTCGAGCGAGCTTGCATCGACGGTGTGATGGTCGCCAGGCGATGTAAACGACAAAAGCGACCTCACGGTCGCTTTTGTCGTTTCAGCCACAATGACTTGCGGTGATCAGGCGGCCTTGCGGCGGCGGGCCAGGTTCAGGCCAAGCAGGCCCATACCGAGCAGCGCCAGCGATGCGGGTTCCGGAATCGGGTTGACCGGAGGAGCGCCGGTGTTGCCGATCAGGAGGTTTTCGAACATGCGCTCGTTATCGAACGCGCCCCAGGTGGGGGCGTTGTCCCAGACGTTCTGGTCGGTGATCAGGAAGACGCTACCCGGGCCAATGTTCTGGTAGGCCATCATGATGTCGTTCGGGTTCTCTTCGCCAACCATCAGGACTTGTGCGGAACCGGACACCAGCAGCGGCGCAAACGCGGCGTACTCGTAGGTGTTCACACCATCAGTCAGCGGGTGGGTCAGGATCTGGCCGTCAGCCACCGATGCGGAGCGAAAACCCGAATCAGACACGGTGTTCACGACCGAAATGGTCGAGCCGAGCGAGGCCAGCGCAAAGTTGATGCGCGTGTTGTAAGCCGGCACGAAGGTGCCGTGTTCGCCCATGAAGGCAATGCGACCACCACCGGCCAGGAACGTGCCCATGGCGGTGATTTCTGCAGCGGTATAGTCGTTCGTCGGCTGGATTGCCCACAGCAGATTAACGCCCGACAAGTTGATCGTGTCGAGTTGGCCGCTCACGATGGTCGAGCTATGGCCTGCCAGACCGTTGTAGAAGTTGTTCAGTGTGGCGGGGCTGTATGCGTCGCTCCAGATTGCGGCAACACCCGCGTTGGCGGCGCCTGCACTCATCAGGCTGACTGCCGCGCAGACGACGGCGACGTTTTTCTTGATCTTCATGGTGAACCCCCCTTTTTGTGTTACGTAAATTCCGGCCTTCGGTGAATGAAGTTCGGAAACCAATTGCTTGAGGGGCTCAAAGCATCAATCGGGCCAGTTTCTAAATTTTATTTATAGGTGTCTGATTGTTATAGGTAAGTTGCTCTTTTGGCAGGATTCAAAAAACCATTCCGATGAGTCGGTTAATGGAAATGTAAAAATATGCGACAGCCCAAAAAAAGCGGTCTCTTGAGGGCAAAACGGAATGCGGCAGCCATGGTGTCGGTAGCCTTGTGATTTCTGCCGGGGCCTTGGTTTGGGCGGCGCGTTGTGTCGCCATTGCCCAATGCGCGCGTGAGAGGTCGCGTCGGGCCGGGTGGGGTCAGGTGCTCGGCGCGAGTCCGGGCTGGCCCCAGTAAGGATTGTGGCGCGCGGCATCGTCACTGACGACGCCGGCGCGAAACGCTTTGAGCACGGAGCGCATGCGTCGGGCGTCTTCGTCCATGAAGCCCGATTTGAAATCGGTGAGGATCAGTCGGGCGCGGGTTGGCCAGTTGCCGGGCGCGTCGTCGATGGCCAGCCAGGGGGCATCGGTGGCGTGGTGGTCGGCGAGCCACTGGCGGGCTTCGGCTTCGCGCAGGCCGTAGAAGTCGCTGTTGTGCCCTGGCAGCCGGAACGGCGTGACGCCGATGACGCGAGACCGGATGTCGTCGGAGAAATGGGCCTGCAAGCGGCGCAGGGAGAACAGGGTGCGCCAGTCGGAGGTGATGACCACGCGGCACTCATCGAATTCGCGCAGCACGGCTTCGATCTGCGGCAGGCAACGGAAGTCTTCGACCTCGCGCAGCGGATGGGTCACGCCGTCGAAGTCCAGAAAGACGTAAATCTCGGATCGGTTCATGGTCCGCCTCCTTGTGGGATGCATTCTAGTCTACGGCTGCTGCGCTGCAAAAATTCAGGGCATTTGTCACAAAAATTTCTTCAGGCTTTTCCTTGTTCTGCCGTCAAATTGGTGAGATGTTCGTGATTGTTGCGACGCAAAATCTATTTTGATGGAGAAGGAATCATGCAGACGATTGTCGATCTGAGCGGAAAAGTAGGCCTGATCACGGGTATTGCAAACGAAAAGTCGATCTCCACCGGCGTGGCTGAATCCTGCGTCGAGGCGGGCGCCAAGCTGATCGTGACGTATCAGAATGACAAGACGCGGGCGTTCATCGAGCCGGTGGTGCACCGTCTGGGCGTGGAGCATGTCTATGCGCTCGACGTGACTCGCCCGGAGACCATGGACGATGTTCAGGCGAAGATCCTTGAGCACTTTGGCAAGCTCGATTTTGCGATCCACAGCATGGCCTTTGCCAAGCGGGATGATCTGCACGGCCGGGTGGTGGATACCTCCGCCGACGGCTTTGCGATGGCCATGGATGTGTCCACCCACTCCTTCGTGCGCATGGCCAAGATGGTCGAGCCCTTGATGGAAAAGGCCGGTGGCGGGTCGCTGATCACCATGACCTATCTGGGCTCGGAAAAGGTCATCGCCAACTACGGCGTGATGGGCTTGTGCAAGGCGGCGCTCGAAGCGGCGACGCGTTACATGGCCTGCGAACTGGGCCCCAAGAACATCCGCGTGAACGCCGTCTCGCCGGGCCCGTTGATGACGCGCGCCGCCTCGGGCATCGCGCGCTTCGACGACCTGATGGCCTCGGCCATCGAGCGCGCGCCCATGCACTCGCTGGTCACGCCCGAAGACATCGGCGCGCTGACCGCCTTTCTGGTGTCGGACGCCGGACGCCTGATTACCGGCGGCATTCACTTTGTCGACGCGGGGTACAACATCGTCGGCTAGACTTTTCGCATGTCCCGCGAACCGGGCATGGTCAGCGCGCGTGAGCGCTTCGGCCGTGCCGACATTCTCTTTGCCGACCCGGTGCCGCCGCACCCCATGCTCGATGGTCTTATCGAAATTGGTCGCGGCGAGTACAGCATCGTGCTCGACAAGGGCGATGGCGAGCGGGTGTTGAAAGTCGTCAGCTCACCGGCGGATCATTTCTACTACACCGCCGATGACCGCCCGACCGGCCTGCACTTCCCGATCGTGTTTGCCGATCATGGCGTCATCGGCCGCGCCTCGACCGGAAATCTGCTGCATCTGATCGAGATGGAGCGCTTGTATCCGATCCGCCCGGAGACACCCGCGGCATGTGCCGCTGCCGCTCTGACTGATGCTTATTGGGCATCGTGTCGGCAGTGGGCCAATCTCGGCGCTGACATGGGGCCGATGGCGCTTTTCTCGCTGCTTCAGTCGCCGCCGTCGGACATTTCTGGTGTGCTGCTTGAAGCCTTGCTCGCGCTGGCTGCGTTTGTCGAAGCGTATCAAGTGCTGCCTGATATTCTCAGCGAGGGCAATTTGTTGGTTCGGGCCGATGGCACCCTGGTGTTTTCGGACCCCGTGTTTCTTGGGTGAGACATCGGCGTGACCCTGGCCCAGGATGCCTCTAGTTGAACCCGGCCATAACCAGGCCTTGCGATGCCAGATCAAAGTGTCGTGCCAGAGCGTTGCTGGCGGCTTCGGGGTCGCCGTCGGCAATGGCCTGGGCGATAGCCTCGTGGGCATGCACCACCTCCTGTCGCGATTCATCGTCGCGGCGCTGACGCCAGACCATCGGGTTGGTTTCGCGCATGGCGCTGGTCAGCGCAGCGACCAGGACCGGGAAGAGCGGATTGCGACTGGCCTCGGCGATGGCGACATGAAAGGCGATGTCGTGTTCGGTCATTCGCGCCAGATCGTCCACGCAGTCATGCATCTGTGCCACCAGGGCAAGTAGCCTGCGGGCTTCGGCATCGCTGCGGCGGATGGCGGCCAGGGCGACGGTGCGCGTCTCGACCGCGCGACGGGCATCCCACAACTGTTGCGGATTAATCTGCTCGGTGCGCAGCGCATGGGTCAGTGACAGCGCAATGACCGATCCGTCAAAACCGCACACCTGGGCGCGTCGGCCCGCGCGCATCTCGATGATCCGCATCGCCGAGAGCGACTTGAAGGCTTCGCGGATGACGGTTCGGCTGACGCCGAGCCATTCGGCGAAGCGCGCTTCGCTGGGCAGCTTGTCGCCAACCTTGAGCGACTGACCATGAATGTGGTCGGTGATCGCCCGGACGGCGTTGTCGACCCGGGTCTGGGGGGGGGGGGGGTCGGCCGGCTGTGCGGGTGTGATGGGCGCTTGGCGTTCGTGCATGATTGATGTTATAAGTCACAATCAACCTATCATACAAGTTATTTCCTGCTCGCGGCGTGGCCGGCGGGCGCGGGATGTGGAGGAAGCAGGCAATGGGCGATGTATTACAGGCCTTGATCGACGCGCTCGGTGACGACGCGGTTGTGCATGGCGAAGCGGTTGCGGCGCGCGCGACCAGTTATTGGGACGCTTCCCCGACCCGCGCGATCGCGGTGTTGCGCCCGCGCACCACCGAGGAGGTCAGCACAGCGCTGGCGATCTGCCACCGTTTTGATCAGCCCGTGGTGACGCAGGGTGGCCTGACGGGCTGTGTGCAGGGTGCGGTCGCGTCGGAGAAAGAGCTGATTTTGTCGCTCGAACGGATGAACGCGATCGAGTCCATCGACCCGGTCGGTGGCACGGCCACGGTGCAGGCCGGCGTGACGCTGCAGGCCATGCAGGAGGCGGCGCGGGCGCAGGATCTGCTGTTTGCGCTGGATCTGGGCGCGCGCGGCAGCTGCACCATCGGCGGCAATGTGGCGACCAACGCCGGCGGCATCAATGTGCTGCGTTACGGCATGATGCGCGCGCTGGTGCTTGGGCTGGAGGCGGTGCTGGCCGACGGCGCGGTGCTGTCGAGCATGAACCAGATGCTCAAGAACAACGCCGGCTACGATCTCAAACAACTCATGATCGGCACTGAGGGAACGCTGGGCATCGTGACCCGCGTGGTGCTGCGCCTGCATCCGCTGCCCACCAGTTGCAATGCGGCGTTGGTGGCACTGGAAAGCTTTGATCAGGTGACCGAATTGCTGTCGCGCATGCAGCGCGATCTGGCCGGTACGCTGAGTGCGTTTGAGGTGATGTGGAACGACTACTACCGTGCGGCCACCGAGCCGGGCGGCCACCGCGCCCCGATGGATCGGGATTACCCGTTTTACGTGATGCTACAGGCCGAAGGCGCCGACGCAGAGGCGGATACGGCGCGTTTCGAGACTTTGCTCGAAAACGCGTTCGAGTCAGGATTGATCGTCGATGCCGTGATGCCCAAGTCGGAGAGCGAGCGCCGGGCGCTATGGGACTTGCGTGAGGACTTCGAAGCGATGCTGCACGGGCGCACCACGTTTTTGTACGACGTGAGCCTGCCGATCCGCGAGATGACGGCGTATGTGATCGAGATGCGCGCCAATATCGCGGTGCATTGGCCGGACGCGCGCTGCATTGTGTTTGGTCACATGGCCGACGGCAATTTGCACGTGTTTGTTCAGCCCGGGGTGGAGGACGCCGCGCATGCGGTGTGTGATGAGGCGGTGTATGCGCCGCTGCGCAGTCGCCATGGCTCAGTCTCGGCCGAGCATGGCATTGGCGCCGAAAAGCGCGCCTGGTTGGGCTATTGCCGAAGCGAGGGCGAGATCGCGGTAATGCGCGCGCTCAAACAGGGACTCGATCCCAAACAGTTGCTCAATCCAGGTCGGATTTTCGATCCGGCCTGATGCACCGGTCTGCCGCGGGGATCAATCCGGCGGCAGGCTGGCGAGCAAACGGCGCATGTCGCGGTCGAGCGCGGGCGCGCTGCCCGAGGCGGCCAGACCGGCTTCCAGACGTTCGCGCGCCGGGGCAAAGGCGTCATTCGCCAGGTGTTCGAAGCCCTGCTTGTAGCGGCGCAGGGCATGGGTGTCGGGGAGCGCATCCAGTGGCTGCCAGGTCTGTAGCGCCTCGTCGAAGCGACCGCGGGTAATCTGCAGCAGCCCGAGATGAAACCGGGCGACGGGATGATCCTGCGCGCCGGCCAGCGCACGTGCCATTTCGGCTTCGGCGGCATCGAAGAGTTCAAGGTGCGCGTATTCCGCACCCAGTCGATAAGCCACGGCCGTATCGTTCGGCGCCTCGGTGGCGGCCGCCTTGAGCAGGCGCAGCGCAGTGGTGTGGTCGCCGCGCTCGGCGGCGGCGTCGGCGTCGGTCAGTGAGGCGTTCGGGTGGGACATCAGGCGTGGCTCTCGATCAGGGTGCAGGCGTCGTCGCGCCAATACACCAAAGCAGTGAAATAGCCCTCCCACACACAGCCGTTGCAGCCGCGGCCGCAGCAGGTGTCGGGGATGGGCGGCGGAGGGCGCAGGCTGAGTTGGCGAGCGCCGAGTTCGCCGCTGAGCGCCACCACCAGCGCCTGTGCGTCGTCGACATGGCGCAGAGGCGCTTGGCGGAGGCTGGCGGTCGGCGACATCGGCCCGGGCTTAGTGCCGGGTGATCTTGTCGAGATAGCCCATGGCGAAGGCCGACACGACAAAGGTCAGGTGGATGATGACGTACCACAGCAGCTTGTCGGCATCGAGGTTGCCGGCGTTCATGAACACCTTGAGCAGGTGGATCGATGAGATTGCCACGATCGACGCCGCCACCTTGTTCTTGAGGCTCGACGAATCCATCTTGCCCAGCCAGTTGAGCTTCTCGGCCTCGTCGCCGATGTCGAGCTGTGAGACGAAGTTTTCGTAGCCGGAGAACATCACCATCACCAGCAGGCCGCCCACCAGCGCCATGTCGATCAGCGACAGCACCAGCAGAATGAGATCGGTCTCGGGCGTGCTGAAGACATGCGGCAGGACGTGAAAGACCTCCTGGAAGAACTTCAGTCCGAGCGCGAGCAGCGCCAGGCTCAGGCCCAGGTAGATGGGGGCGAGCAGCCAGCGCGAGGCGTACATCGTGCGTTCGAAAAACTTTTCCATGCCATGCATCCAAGAGAGTGTTGGCCGGCATTTTAGGCGGTTTTCGGTGGCTGTGCCTTCGCGCGGCGGCGGGTGCTGCTCAGTGGTGCAGGGATTGAGGCGGCGTGTCGACGGCCAGTTGCAGCCAATCGCCAAGAATGCCGGCGGCGCAGCGTTGTACCGCGGCGGGCAGGCGCGGGTCGGCGGCGATGGCGCGCAACTGCCCGACCACCGCTTCGGCCAGACGCGGGTTGCCGGTGCTCGAATACCGGGTGACCAGTTCGAGCGCGGCCACCAGGGCCAGTTCGGGCTGGCTTGCGTAAGCCGGTGGGCCGTCGGCGTGGTGGTCCGCCGCGCTCACATGCGCACCGCGTAGTACTCGACCACGTCCTGCACGTTCACCGGGAAGGGCACTTCGTCGGGTTCGGGCAGGCGCATCACGGTGGCCGTGGTGTCCTTGTCGTTCCAGCCCAGCCACTCGGGTCGGGTGAGTGCGGGCTCGGCGAGGCTGGCGCTTACGATGCCGATCTGGCGCGCCTTGGCGGTGAGGGTGATGACATCGCCAACACGCACGCGGATCGACGGAATGTTCACCGAGCGCCCGTTGAGCAGCACATGGCGGTGGCGTACCAGTTGGCGGGCAGCGATGCCGGTGGGCGCGAAGCCGGCACGGAAGACGGCGTTGTCGATTCGGCATTCGAGCAGTTCGAGCAGCTTGTCGCCGGTCGGGCCCTTGTCGCGCTTGGCTTCGCGGAACAGGCGGCGGATCTGGGTTTCGGTCAGGCCGTAGTTGAAGCGCAGCTTCTGCTTTTCGATCAGCTGCAGACCGTAGTCGGACTTGCGGTGTTTGTTGCGCGCGCCGTGCTGGCCCGGCGGGTGGGGGCGGTCGCTGATGGATTTGCGGGACAGGCCGGGCAATTCGGTGCCCAGGGCGCGCATGACTTTGAGACGGGGGCCGGTGAAGCGGGACATGACATCTCCTTGGTGGCTTAGCCTGTGGTCAGGCTGTTGGGGAGTCGGCATGTCGCGTGCTGCGCGGCGGGAAGCGGGCCGATCTCCCGTGAGGGCGTGGCTGGCTTCCCGGTGCTGGCGGGTGGCGGGCTGAAGCGGTGGCGCCGCGAGGTCACCACCGGAGCGCGATACTATCGCAAATGCGAAGCATTCGCAATTGCGAGAGACTTACCACACGTAGTACATCACGACCCAGGGCAGCACGGCGCCGGCGCTGGCGATCGCAAATGTTGCCAGCACCAGACCGGCGCGTGCAGCGCCCAGCGTCATGCGCGACACCATCCGCCCGGCGAGCGCCAGACTGGCCAGGCTCGCCGCGCCGAGCAGCAGGCCGCGGATGAGTGGCAGATGCGCGATGTTGATGCCCTCGGCGGCGAGCAGCGACACGGTCAGCGCCGACAAGCCGAGGAACACCCCGGCGCCACCGATCGGGATCAGCGCATAGGCCAGTTGCAGATGGGCGCGGGCGCGGCCGGTGAGATAGCCGGTCAGGCGCAGCCACAGCGAGATCCAGCCGCCAATGAGCAGCGCGGCTGCGCCGATGTAGCCGAGGATCATCAGGCCGTCGAGCCAGGTGAACACATCGCTGGCTTCCGGGTAGTGGGTGAGCAACCACCACGGCGCGTTGTCGCCGAGCAGCGCATAGCTGTCGTGTTCGATCAGCCATTCGGCGGCGGCGATCTTGGCCTGCACGAACCAGGGCGAGGCCGACCACTGAAAGGCGCCAATCGCGGTGCCGATCAGGCCATACACCAGCAGGCGGACCTCCCACGGGTTGACGTCGTCGATCTCGAGCTGCGCGACCTCACTGCCGGGAGCCCGGCCGGCCAGTTCGACTGCGTCGCGATGTCCGGCGCAGCGGCCGCACATATGGCAGCCAGCGCTCGATTCCATGCGACGGATGTCGACCAGCGGCGCACAGTTGACCGGGATGACGCGGGCTGGCTCGGCGTGGTCCCAGCGATCGCGGTCGGTGCGGAAATGCACCGGCGCCAGACGTGAGAGCAGGCCGAACACGCCATTGACCGGGCACAGGTGCCGGCACCACACTCGCTTGTTGCGGCCATACACCAGACCGAAGGCGATGGCGGCGACGGTCGAGCCGCCCAGCACCAGCAGCACCGCCTTGGGGTATTCATACACGCTCACCAGCTGGCCATACACCGTGGTGCCCAGAAAGGCCACGAAGGGCCAGCCGCCCCACTTGATCCAGCGCGGCACCGGCCGGCCGAGCCCGACGCGGCTGACTTGTTCGGTGACGAAGCCCTCGGGGCACAGCACGCCGCACCAGGCCCGCCCCATCAGCATCATGCTGACCAGCACGAAGGGCCACCAGATGCCCCAGAACACAAACTGGGCGAAGCGCGTGAGGTCGTCCCAGAGGTGTGCCTGGTTGTCGGGCAGCGGTAAAAAGGCGGGCACGGCGACCAGAAACAGATAGGCAAACAGCGTTACCCACTGCAGCCCGAGCACGAGTGTGCGATTACGCTGCATCCATCGCCCGAAGGCGGCGAGTCGAGTCGGCGGCGCGGCGGGAAGGGCGCAGCTCATGCGGCGCTCCAGCGCCCGCCTTTAGCGGCAGGTTTTGGGCGGAGCAACCACAGCGTGGCGACCCAGTACAGCAACCACAGCGCGAGCACGCTCAGTGCCGGGCGGGCACGATAGCCGGCAAAGGTGCCGAGCAGGCCGTTGTCTTCGAGCAGCGCGCCGCTATCCCACACCGGTTCGAGCAGCGGTGGCAGCCATTCGAGGTTGAGGAATCCCTCCAGGCCCGACACCAGCAGCCCCGAGGCGAGCAGCAGCAACAGCACTTCGCTGATGCGGAAAAACACGCGTTGTGGCAACAGGCGCGAGCCTTTCATGAACAGCACCGCCGTGGCGGCGGCCAGCCCGGCGCCGAGGGCCGCGCCGAGCATCAGATCGAGCCAGCCGCCGGCCGGGTTCTCGGCCACGATGCCGTAGAGAAACAGCACGGTCTCCGCGCCTTCGCGGCCGACCGCGATGGCCGCCAGCAGCGCCGCCGACAGCCCGCCGGTCTCTTCGGCGGCGCGGGCCAGGCCGGATTCGAGATCGCGCTTGAGCGTGCGCCCGTGATGGCGCATCCACACCACCATGTGGGTCACCAGCACGGCGGCGACGATCATGATGCCGGCCTGGAAGGCCTCCAGCGTGGTGCCCGCCAGTTGCGAATGAAATCCGAGCATCGCCGCTGCCAGCGCCACGGCCAGGCCGATGCCGCCGGCCACACCGAGCCACAGGTGACGCAGCCGGATGCGGCCATCGCCGCGCGCCTGGATCCACGAATACAGAATGGCGATGATCAGGATCGCCTCGACGCTTTCGCGCCAGACGATGAAAGTCGCGTTACCCATGGTTGCGCTCCTTATTTGGCGACGATCTCGCCCTTGGCCGTGTCGGGGTGAAATTCACCAAAGAAGGGGTAGCGACCCGGCTTGAGCGGAGCGAACACGATGGTTCGCGTCACGCCCGGGGCGAGCACGGTTTCCTTGCGCAGCTCGACGCTTTCGAACTCTTCGGGGCCGGCGTTCTTGTTGGTGATCTCGAGGCGGAAGCGGGTGTTGGCCGGCACTTCGACCACTTCGGGGGTAAAGCGGCCGTCTTCAGCGGTGAGCGTGAAGGTGGGCTTGTCGGCCCACGCGGCGGTGCTGGCGAGGGCGGTCAGACAGAGGGCGAGGGCGGTGCGGCGCATACAGACTCCAGAAACGGTGACGCCCCGCCGCGATCAAGCGACGGGGCTGACTTCAAGCAGTGGCCTTAGAAGGCATACAGGGCGCGCACGCCCGCGGCAGTGACCAGGTCGGCGCTGCCATCGGCGCCGGCACGGCGGATGAACTGCAGGTCCGGCGTAAGGGCGAGATGGTCGTTGATCTGGTAGCGGTAATAGATTTCTGCCACTTGCTCGGCGCCGCTGGCGTCGTAGCCCCAGTCGGTCAGGCCGGCCGAGGCCGCGCGGAAGCCTTTCGAACTGCGCAGCCAGGCCCAGGCAAAGCCGAGACCGTCGTTGCCACGCTTCCAGGCATTGCCGGTCAGCTCGCCACCGACGGTGAGCGCGCGGTCAAACGCGGCGCGACCGCGCATGCCGTGGCCGTAACGGGTGAACAGGGTCAGGGACTCGCTCACCTGCTGGTCGGCACTGATACCCCAGCCGGCGTGGGCACGCTCTTCGCCGTCGTAGCCTTCGGCCTGCGGGTTGTTCCATGCATAGACGCGGTAGGTGCCGTCGAAACCGCCAAAGGCGCGCACATTCTTTTCGAGCTGTGCGATCACGAAGGGCTGGGTGAAGCTCTTGCCGAAGGTGGTCGAGTCGCCCGCCCCGAACACGCCGATGGAGGCGCCCCAGCCGTTCTCTTCATTCACATAGGCCAGACGCGCGCCCGGTGTGAAGCCGTAGCTGTCGGCGCCGACCTGGCCGCCTGAGTCGAGCAGCGGGTTGTGCACGAACACGTTGTTGAGGAAGCGGGTCGACTCGTCATCCGCCGCGCCGTTCTGGTCGAAGAATACGAAGGGGTCCATCTTGCCGATGGTGAATTCCACCCGCGCCGGCGCGCCGTCGAGCTCGCTGGCGCCAATCGGCGTGTCGAGCTGGTACCAGGCCTGGGCGAGCACCGCGTTGGTGTTCTCGCTCGGCACGCTCTCCTGCTCGAAGCCCATGCTGTTGGTCGCGCCGTTGAAGAAGGGGCGGGTGTCGCTGTGGCTGCCATCCTGACCGAAGCGGGCCTGGAAGAAGAACTGGCCTTCGCCGTTGCCCACCCGGCCGGCCGGCAGGGTGACGCCGACATCGCCACGCCAGCCGAGCACGGTCTCGCTCTTGCCGTCGGTGCGGCCGTCTTTCGACAGATGCTGCGCCACGGCGCCGACGCTGACTTCGGCCGAGATGCCGTCCAGCGCTTCGGCCAGGGCATTGGCCGGGCCGGTCGCCACGGCCTTTTGCTCAACCGTTTTGAGACGCGTCGCCAGCGCCGGCTCGGTGTCGCTGATGCGCTCGCTGTCGAGCGCGGTCGCCAGGGCGCGGTTGTCGGCTTCCAGCGTCTTGACGCGGGCTTCGAGGTTGGTCGGTTTGCTCGCTTGTTTGAGCTGGCCTTCGAGGCTGGCGTTGCGCGCTTCGAGTTTGGCAATGCGCTCGGCCAGTTGCTTGACGATGGCGCGCAGGCCGGGGTCGTCGGCCGCCAGCGCCGGCGTGCTGCCGACCAGCAGCGTCAGCGCGGCGGCGCTGAGGGGCAGAGCGAAGCGGCGCATCAATAGCCCCCCTTCTTGCCGATGCCGGCGTAGGTGAATTCGTATTCGACGGTGAAGGGCGCGAACCACGGGCGCACGCCGGTTTCGCGGTCGGTGTGGCGGCCAAAGTGGGCGTGGGCGTTGGCGGTCGGCGGGGCGATGTTGTACTTGACGGTGTACTTGCCCGGGCCCATCAGCTTCACGTTGTTGCCGTAGTGCGGGCCGTCGCTCGCGACCATGGGCATGAAGTCGCCCTTGAGCACCTCGGTGCTGCCCTTCTTGCTGATCTCGTAATTGATGACCAGGTAGGGAATCCAGTCGCCCTCGGCAAAGCCATTGGGGTTGCTGGCCAGCGCGCGGATGTCGGCTTCGATGTGCACATCGCTCTGCGCGGCAGCGGTCATCATGCCGGCGGGCTCCATCTCGACCGGCTGCAGATACACCGCGGCGATCTCCATGCCGTGCAGGTGCTGCGGGGTGCCGATGGGGTACTCGAGGGCCTGGCTGCTCAGCGGGGCGGCCAGCAGGGCGAGGGCGATGGCGTGGCGGGCGAAAGACATGCAAGAAGCTCCAATGGCTCAAAAAGTGTGCGAATAGTATCGCGAATGAGAATGACTCGCAATACGTTTGCTGGGTTCGAGCACGCGTCTTTTGGGGATGGGCCGTGAGTTGGGTGGGCGAATGCGCCGGTCAGGCTGATTGCGCTGGAGCGGGGTGCGCCTGAAAGGGCCGCGTCGGGCGGATGCCTACGCGGCGGTGCGGTGATCGTGCTTGATGCGTGAGCCCGAAGACCGCCGTTGGCGGCGTGTGCTCGCCTGCCAGGGTCTGAATAGGCGAGAGATTTCCGGGTCGGCTGCGAAGGTCCCGCAAGTGAGCGCGCGACCCACCCGATGTCACGACTGGCGGGCCGTCTGGCTGCGTTGCGCCTCCTTGCAGTGAGTCGCTGGTGCGTCGTTGCGCCGTGTTAGCCCGCCGGCCGCGCGTCGGGCGCAGTTCAACGGCCGTCGCCAGGTTGAAGCTTCAGTACGCGCTGCGATCAACGGATCGTTGTGGGAGGGCGTCAGGCGCCGTGGCAAATGGCGGTGTTGACGCGCAAGCACGCGCAGGGGGTCGCCGGGTGCGTGGGTTGGCAAGGGGCAAGCTTGCTGCGGGTGCGCGGCGGCAGCGTCAGGCGCGGGGCGAGTTCGCCCGCCAGGCGGCGGGCGACCGGGGTGCTTATTCGCTCACCGGGAGCGTCACGAAGCCCAGTTTTACGACGCCGGCCGCGCGGGCGGCGGCCATCAACTCGGCGATGGCTTCGTAGCGGGTGTCCTTGTCGGCGCGCAGGTGAAGTTCCGGCTGCGGATCCAGCGCGGCGATGTCCGCCATGCGCGGCGCCAGGGCTTCCTTGGGCATGGGGTCGTTGTTCCAGAACAGCTGGCCTTCGGCGTTGAGCGACAGCGTGATGGCGTCGGGCGTTTCTACTGTGGGCGCGCTGCTGGCCGTGGGCAGGTCGATCTTGACCGAGTGGGTGAGCAGCGGCGCGGTGATCATGAAGATGATCAGCAGCACCAGCATCACGTCGACCAGCGGCGTGGTGTTGATCTCGCTCATCGGGGCGCTCTGCCCCGAGTTGTCGAATCCGCCGAAGGCCATCATGCCACCCCGGAGATCGGGCGAACCGGCTTGGCTGCGCTGCGCGCTTGCGTGGCGGGTGCGGCAACGGCAATGCGTGAGCCGGTGGTGAAGTAGGCGTGCAGGTCGTGCGCAAAGCCGTCGAGTTCGGACAACTCGACCCGGTTGGCGCGATTGAAGCCGTTGTAGGCGAGGACCGCGGGGATGGCCACGAACAGACCGAAGGCGGTCATGATCAGCGCTTCGCCGACCGGGCCGGCGACCTTGTCGATGGAAGCCATGCCGCTGAGGCTGATGCTGGTGAGCGCGTGGTAGATGCCCCACACCGTGCCGAACAGCCCCACGAAAGGCGCGGTTGAGCCGATCGAGGCGAGCACGGTCAGGCCACTTTCGAGCCGGGCCGTGGCGTCGGCGATGGAGCGGCGCAGCGCGCGGGTGACGAACTCGCCGGTGTCCAGCGTGCCGCCCAGTGTGGTGCCCGCGGTGTGGCGGGTGTAGTGCGTGTGAGCGGCGGCGGCCTGCTGGGCGAGGCGCTCGCAGGGGGTGTCGGCAGCGCGGGTGCTGAGCAGGCGCAGGCCCTCGTCCAGCGAGGCAGCATGCCAGAACTGTTCAACCGCATCGCCATGGCGGCGGGTGCTGAGCAGGCGCAGGCCCTTGCTCAGGATCAGATACCAGCTGACCACCGACATACCGACCAGCAAGATCGCCACGCTGCGGATGATGAGGTCGGCCTGTGCCCAGAGTTCGCTCAGGCCGAAGGCGTTGGGGGTGTCCATGTCAGGTGTTCTCCAGTTTGAATTCTATCGGCACGATCACCCAGTTGGCGATGGGCCGGTCGCCCTGGCGGGCGGGCTCGAAAGTCCATTTGCTGACCGCACTGCGGGCGGCTTCGTCCAGCCGGTTGTGGCCGGAGGACTGATGCAGGCGCACATCGCTGGCCGCACCGCTTTCGCTCACCAGCACACGCAGCAGCACCTTGCCTTGCTCGCCGACCCGGCGCGACAGGCGCGGGTAGCGTGGGCTGGGGTTGTTCAGGTAGGCGGCGTCGAAGCGCGCGGCAATGATCGGCTGCGGTGCCGCGGCGACCGGGCCGGGCGCGGCTTTGGGCGGCGTCGTGGGGGCCGCGACCTGCGCGGGCTGCGGCGGGGGCGGCGTGCTCTCGGGCGGCGACGGGGCTTCTTCCTTGGGCTCGCTGATGGCGGTGGGCGAGGGCTTGGGGGTGGGCTTTGGCGCCGGCTTTTGTGTGGGCTTGCGCACCACCACGGGCTTGGGTGGCGGCTTGAGCTCGGGCGCGGGCGTGGGCGGCTTGGGCGGAAGGACTTCCGGTACGGGCGCGGGCGGGGGCGGCGCCACCGGTTCGGGCGCCGGCGGGGCGATGAGCGCGACCTGAATGGTGGTGATGGGGGCTTGAACGGGGGTGTCGATCTGACTCAGGCCCAGCGCCAGTGCGCCAGCATGGGCCGCGAGCACCACGAGCAGACGTGCAACCGCACCGAGGCGTGCGCGCACGGGCGCGCGCCGCGGCAGTGAGGTTGCCGGCACGAGGGCTTGGGGTGTAGCAAGCATGGACTCGCATTTTACCGCGCGCGCAGGCGGGTGGCGCGCGACACCCGGTCGCATGGCCGTACTGAAATTCATGAATCAGACCGGCGTGCCGAGGCTTGCCGTAATCAGCGCGTCGAGCGCGAAGCCCATGGCCAGCAGGATGAGGCAGGTGCTGACGGCGCGTGGCGTCGACGACAAGTGCAGCGATGGGCGATTCATGCGGGTCTCCAGGTAAAGGGAGGTTGGCTGGCTGGTCCCGCAGGAACTGGCTGGCGGGGCGCCACGGGGGCGCCCGGTGACGTGTGTTGCGCTCAGCTGGCGGAGTGATCCGGATCCATCTGGGACTGCAGGTAGTTGGGTAGCGTGACCCGGTCGATCAGTTCGAGCTGGGTTTCGAGATAGTCAATGTGCTCTTCCGTGGCTTCGAGAATCTTCTCGAATAGCTCGCGGGAGACATAGTCCTTACAGGATTCGCACTGGCTGATGGCATCGATCAGGTCGCCGCGGGCGGTGGTCTCGAGTGTCAGATCGCCTTTGAGGCACTCGGGCACGTTTTCGCCGATCAGCAGCTTGCCGAGGTTCTGCAGATTGGGCAGGCCTTCGAGAAACAGCACGCGTTCGATCAGCCAGTCGGCGTGGTGCATTTCTTCGATGGACTCGTCGTACTCATGCTTGCCAAGCTTGGCCAGGCCCCAGTTCTTGTACATGCGGGCATGCAGAAAGTACTGGTTGATGGCGGTCAGTTCATGGGTGAGCTGACGGTTGAGAAGTTTGATGATGTTCTTGTCGCCTTTCATGCGAAGGCCTCCAGGTGTCGGGTTGGGGTCGGGCTCAGGCTGCGTACGGCATGGGATGCGCTCGCAACGGCCTGATCGAGACAACACTTTGCCGCGCAGGCACATTTTCCGCAATCGGCGGTGACGCCCAGCACGCGCAGGTCGCGAACGCGGCGTGCGCCATTGGCGGCGGCGTGGTGAATGTCTTTTTCGGTCACTGCGTTGCAGATGCAGACGTACATGCTGCCTGGCTCCTTGCGGTATAGCCTACTTGGTGAGAATCAGCTTGCCCGCGCGCGTTTCCTGCAGGCGATAGCGGATGCCCTTGTGTTCGATGGTGACGACGCTTTGACCCTTCAGCAGCGCCTCGCTGGCGATGGCCGGCGCGTTGCGCATGTCAGCACGGGGCTGATCGGGGGCGTCGGCAGGACGAACGGGCGAAGGGGCGGCGGTCATGGCGTATCAATGCAAACAAGAACGATTCGCATTTCACCATCTCCGTTCGATGGCGTCAAGTCTGTCGGGCATTTTTCGACGCTCGCGTTGTGTGGTGTCGGGCGGGCAAGCGGGCAGGTATAGTCGAAACCCTCACTTATTGCCGTCAGGAACCACCATGTCTTTCGTGATTGCCGCCCCCGATCAAGCCAGCCTGCCGGTCGCTGGCAGCGCCGACCGTTTTCCGGTGCGCCGCATCTATTGCATCGGCCGAAACTACGCCGACCACGCGCGCGAGATGGGCGGCTCGCCCGACCGCGAGCCGCCCTTCTTTTTCTGCAAGCCGGCCGATGCGGCCTTTGCCGTGACGGGCGAGGCGCCGGTGGGCTGGCCGTATCCGACCATCACCACCGATCTGCATCACGAGATCGAACTGGTGGCCGCCATTGGCCGCGGCGGGCGCGACATTGACGTGGCGGATGCGCTCGATCATGTGTGGGGTTATGGCGTGGGGCTGGACATGACCCGCCGCGACCTGCAGGGCCAGATGAAGGCGCAGGGGCGTAGCTGGGAGATCGGCAAGGCTTTCGACCATGCCGCGCCGATCTCGGCCTTGCGCCCGGCGAGCGACACCGGGCATCCGGCGGCCGGCGAAATCTGGCTGGATGTGAACGGGGCGCGCCGCCAGAGTGGCGATCTGTCCGACATGATCTGGTCGGTGGCCGAGGCGGTGGCGGGGCTGTCGCGTTACTTTGAACTCAAGCCGGGTGATTTGCTGATGACCGGTACGCCGGCGGGCGTGGGCGCGGTGAGTCGTGGCGACGTGCTCAGCGGCGGCGTCGCCGGGGTGGCGACGCTGGCGGTCAAAATCGTTTGAGACCTGGGCGGGGCGCATGGCCCCGCCGGATCACAGCTTGGCCAGGCGCTTGATCGACCCTGAGGCGGCGATGGCGCCATCGGCCACGTAGGCTTCGACATTGCTTTCGATGCGGTCGGGGTCGTAGAGGTAATTGACCATCAAGCCAAAGGACTGACTCATGCCCCGCTCGGCAGAGTCGGCCATCCAGTTCAGGCGTTCGACGCGCGCGCCGTTGCCGAGGTGGAAGCGCGCCACAGGATCGAAAGGCGCGCCGCGCGATTTGGCATGGCACAGGTAGCGCGCGGCGAGCCGGGTGAGCGGCGCGCTGAGCGCGGCGGGCAGGCCGGGTTGTTCAAGCCACGGGCAGCTGTCGTCAAGCAGGCTCTGGAAGCCGGCCGAGGCTGGCCCCTCGATGCCGAGTGGGGCGAGTTTCTTCCAGTCGGCATCGGTGAAGGCGTCGGCCAGGGCCTCGGGGTGGGCGCGCACCCAGTCCTTGAGGCGCGGGATGGGCGACAGCGTGGCAAATTGCTTGAGGCCGGGCAGGTCGCGCTTGAGGTCATCCACTACCCGCTTGAGCAGGAAGTTGCCAAACGAGACGCCGCGCAAGCCCACCTGGGTGTTGCTGATCGAATAGAAAATGGCGGTGTTGGCGCGCGCGTTGTCGGCCACCGGCGCCATTTCGTCGAGCAGTTTCTGGACGTTGTCGGCCAGATCGTCCACCAGCGCCACTTCCACGAAAATGAGCGGTTCCAGCGGCATGCGCGGATGGAAGAAGGCGTAGCAGCGGCGGTCGGTGTCGAGGCGGTTCTTGAGGTCGGTCCAGGAACGGATCTCGTGCACCGCTTCGTACTGCACCAGCTTTTCGAGCAGGGCGGCGGGGCTCTCCCAGGTGATGCGGCGCAGCTCGAGAAAGCCGACGTCGAACCAGGCATTGAGCCGCGCTTCGAGTTCGCGGTCGAGGGCTTTGAGCTCCGGGTCGTCCTTGAGAAAACGCAGCAGGTCGGCGCGCAGATCGACCAGGAATTTGACCCCGGCCGGGATGGCGTTGAACTGGGTGAGGATGCGGATGCGCTGCGAACGCATGGCGCCGCGCAGCTTCGCTTCGGCGTCCCATTGTTCGGCGGTGCCGATCTTGCGCTGGTAGACCGCGTGGGCCTCCGCGACCCGGGCCGGGTCGGGGCCGAACTCGAGGGCGATCATGCGCAAGAAGGCATGGCGGCCATCGTCGTCCAGTTCGAGATAGGTGTGGGCCAGACGCGCCGCACGCTGACGGGTGGAGACCTCGCCGCCGGTGCCTTCGGCGCAGTCGCGCATTTGCGCGCGCAGGCGGTCGAGATCCAGCGCTTCAAGATGCGCCTGCGACTTGCCGCCCCAGGAGATGATGTCGCGCATTCGCTCCAGACTGCGCGTGACGATATTGGGAGCCATGCGTTCCTCTCGTGCTCAGTGGTGCAGGTTCAGTGTGACCGGTCGGCGCCGTGGCGGTTCAGTGGGCCGCCTGGCGCCTGGCGTGGATCATCATCGCGATGCCGATCAGGATCATCGGCACGCACAGCCATTGTGCCGTGGACAAGCCGCCGCCGAGTGCGCTGAAGATGCCGGGGTCGGGTGTGCGGAAAAACTCCATGATGAAGCGCAGCACGCCATAGCCCATCAGGAACACGGCCGAGGTGGCGCGTAGCGGCCGCGGTGCGCGGGCATACCACCACAGCAGCGCAAACAGCAGCAGGCCTTCGCCGGCCGCCTGATAGAGCTGGGAGGGGTGGCGGGGCAGCGTGTCGACATGCGGAAAGACCATGGCCCACGGCAGCGAGGGGTCGGCCGCCCGGCCCCACAGCTCGCCATTGATGAAATTGCCAACGCGTCCGGCCGCCAGTCCGGTAGGCACCAGCGGCGCGATGAAGTCAGTGATCTGCCAGAAGCCTTTGTTGTGCTTGCGCCCATACAGCCACATGGCCACCAGCACGCCGAGGAAGCCGCCGTGAAAGCTCATGCCGCCTTTCCAGGTGGCGAGAATTTCGAGCGGATGGTCGAAGTAGTAGCCCGGTTGATAGAACAACACTTCGCCCAGTCGACCGCCGACGACGACGCCGATGACGCCATAGAACAGCAGGTCGTCGAGTTGCTGCGCCGTCCAGCCCAGCTCGGGCCGACGCTTGATGTGCCATCGCCCGAGTCCGATGAACAGGACAAAGGCGATCAGGTACATCAGGCCATACCAGTGAACAGAGAGCGGGCCGACGGAGAAGGCGACCGGGTCAATTTGCGGGTAGGTCAGCATGCGTTCAGTCGGCTTCGCCCAGGCTGATTTTCAATTGATGCAGTTCGGCGCGCAGGGCGGCGACTTCGGACTCGAGTGTTTCGACCCGTGCGGCGAGACCACCCGGCGCGGCGTGGGCCGTGGCGGCCATCACGCTGGCGACATCGACTTCGCCACACATCAGGTGGGCGTAGCGGGTTTCCTTGGTGCCGGGCGCGCGCGGCAGGGCGAGCACCATGGGCGGGTATTTTTCCGCCAGGTGTTCGAGGGCGGCCTGCAAGGTGGGGATGTCTTCGAAGCGGTGCATGCGCTCGCTGCGGCTGCGCAACTCGCCGGCGGTTTGCGGGCCGCGCAGCATCAGCAGCGCCATGATGGCCTGCTCGGCGGGCGGCAGCGAGTGGCGCAGACGGATGCGGTGTTCGTACTTGACCACCCGGGCGCCCTCGTAGCGACCGATCAGTCCGCGCGCCAGCAACTGGCTGATCGCCTCGCTGACTTCGGATTCGTCCAGTTGCATGACCGGCTCACGCCCGGTGAGCTGGTTGGCGCCGGTGGTGATGGCGTTGATGCTCAGAGGGTACTGATCGGGGGTGGTGAAGCTTTTTTCGATCAGCACAGCCAGCACGCGGGCTTCGTTCTGGCTGAGATCAAAACCTTCGGTCGATTCGGTGGTATCGGTCATGGAGCGGTTCCGGCTATGGCGCAGCTTGCCATGATAGCGGATCGCTCGCGGCTAACGCGTGGCGCTGTCGTCGTCGCGTGCGGCCAGGGCGGCGCGTGCCAGGTCGATGAGCTGGCAGGTGGAGCTGTCGGCGCCCGCCGGGGACTGTCCGCTGGCAAAGGCTGATTCGATGCGTCGCGCCAGTTGCTTGCCGAGTTCGACACCCCATTGGTCGAAGCTGTTCACATTCCAGAGCACGCCCTGGGTGAACACCTTGTGTTCGTACATGGCCAGCAGTGCGCCCAGGGTGCGTGGGGTGAGCGCATCGAGCAGGATGATATTGGTCGGGCGGTTGCCCTCAAAGCAGCGGTGGGGCAGCAATTCGGCGATGCGCTCGGCCGACAGGCCCTCGGCCATCATCTCGGCGCGGGCTTCGTCGGGCGTGCGGCCCATCATCAAGGCTTGCGCCTGAGCGATGCAGTTGGCGAGCACGATGTCGTGGTGCGGCCGGGTGTTGTCGGGGCTGTGCAAGGTGGCGACAAAATCGGCTGGCACCAGCTGCGAGCCCTGATGCAGCAACTGGTAGAAGGCGTGCTGACCGTTGATGCCGCTGTTGCCCCACACCACCGGCCCGGTCGCCCGACCCACGGGCTGACCGTCGCGGGTGGTCTGCTTGCCGTTGCTTTCCATGTCGAGCTGTTGCAGGAAGCCCGGCAGCTGACGCAGACCGTGATCGTAGGGGGCGACCATGTGCGTTGCCGCACCAAAACCATTCACATACCACACGCCGAGCAGTGCCAGCAGCACGGGCAGATTCTGCGACCAGGGCGCGGTGCGGAAGTGTTCGTCCATGGCGTGCGCGCCGGCGAGCAGCTCGCCGAAGGCCTCGGGCCCGACTTGCAGCATGATGCTCAGTCCGACCGCCGACCACAGCGAATAGCGCCCACCGACCCAGTCCCAGAAACCAAACATGTTGGCCGGGTCGATGCCGAAGGCGCGGACCGCCTCGGTGTGGGTCGACACCGCGACAAAGTGGCGGCGGATGTCGGCCTCGGTGGCGCCACCCGCCAGAAACCAGGCGCGCGCACTGCTGGCGTTGGTGAGGGTTTCCTGGGTGGTGAAGCTCTTCGAGCAGATGACAAACAGTGTGGTGCGGCGGTCAAGCTGGCGCAGCAGGCCGTTGAGTCGGCCGGCGTCGACGTTGGCCACAAAATGCGTGCGCAGGCGCGGGTGGCCGATCGGGCGCAGCGCGTCGCAGACCAGCCGCGGGCCGAGGTCGGAGCCGCCGATGCCGATGTTGACGATATTGGTGATGGGCTCGCCGGTGTGGCCGAGCCACTGGCCGCTGCGCACCTGCTCGGCAAACCCGGCCATGTGGGCAAGTTCGGCTTGGATGTCGGGCACCACGTTGTGACCGTCGACCCGGATCTCGGCCGTGGCCGGTGCGCGCAGGGCCGTGTGCAGCACGGCGCGGTGCTCGGTGCTGTTGATGCGCTCGCCGGCAAACATGGCGTGAATCGCGCCGCGCAGATCGCAGGCGTCGGCCAGGGCGAAGAGCTGCTGCAGGTCGGCGTCGTCGAGCCGGTTCTTGCTGTAGTCGATGAAGATGCCGTTGCTGCGCACACACATGCGCTCGGCTCGGGCGGGGTCGGTGGCGAACTGCTCGCGCAGATGGCGGCCGGCCTGTTGGTGGGCGGCCTGCTGCAGTCGGGACCAGCGTTCGGCGCGGGCGTCGGGCATGGTATTGGCGGTGCGCCCGGTGGAGGCGCTGAAGTCTGAAGGGCGGTTCATGCTGGGCTACAGTGTAGTGGAGCGATGTTACAGCGTCATCTTGCCGCGCTGTAGTGTTGATAACAACCGTGCATTATGTCATGGGGATGGCGGCGCGGGGTGATCCGTGCGCGACGCAGAACATCCGGAAATACCGGCGTCGCGCTACAATGTTTCGCTACGCACGATGGCCACAGTTTCAGGAGACAAATCCGATGCCCCAGTACCGTTCACGCACTTCCACCGCCGGCCGCAACATGGCAGGCGCCCGCGCCCTGTGGCGGGCGACCGGCATGAAGGACGGCGATTTCGAAAAACCGATCATCGCGGTGGTCAACAGCTTCACCCAGTTTGTGCCGGGCCATGTGCACCTGAAAGACATGGGCCAGCTGGTGGCGCGCGAGATCGAAGCGGCCGGCGGTGTGGCCAAGGAATTCAACACCATCGCCATCGACGACGGCATCGCCATGGGCCACGGTGGCATGCTCTACAGCCTGCCCTCGCGCGACCTGATCGCCGACTCGGTTGAATACATGGTGAACGGCCACACGGCCGATGCCATGGTGTGCATCTCGAACTGCGACAAGATCACCCCGGGGATGCTGATGGCCGCGCTGCGCCTCAATATTCCGGTGATCTTCGTCTCCGGCGGCCCGATGGAGGCCGGCAAGGTCAAGTGGGACAACAAGGTCATCTCGCTGGACCTGGTCGACGCCATGGTCAAAGCCGCCGACGAGAGCGTGTCGGACGAAGAAGTCGCGGCCGTTGAGCGTTCCGCCTGCCCGACCTGTGGTTCATGCTCCGGCATGTTTACCGCCAACTCCATGAACTGCTTGACCGAGGCGCTGGGTCTGTCGCTGCCGGGCAACGGCACGGTGGTGGCGACGCATGCCGATCGCAAGCAGCTGTTCCTGACCGCCGGTCGCAAGATCGTCGAGCTGGCGCGCCGCTATTACGAGCAGGACGACGAGACCGCGCTGCCGCGCAATATCGCCACCTTTGAAGCCTTTGAAAACGCGATCACCCTCGACGTGGCCATGGGCGGCTCGACCAACACCGTGCTGCACCTGCTGGCGGCGGCGCGCGAGGCCGGGGTCGACTTCACCATGAAGGACATCGACCGCATTTCGCGCAAGGTGCCGTGCCTGTCCAAAGTGGCGCCGGCGGTGTCGGATGTGCACATTGAAGACGTGCATCGCGCCGGCGGCATCATGGGCATTCTCGGCGAGCTTGACCGCGCCGGTCTGCTCCACAGCAACGCCCACACGGTGCACAGCAAAACGCTCAAGGATGCTCTGGCGCGCTGGGATGTGATGCAGGCGCACGACAACAAGGTGTTCGACTTCTTCCGCGCTGCGCCCGGTGGCGTGCCCACGCAGGTGGCCTTCAGTCAGGACCGCCGCTGGAACGAACTCGACATGGATCGCAGCCACGGCGTGATCCGCGACAAGGCCAACGCCTTCACTCAGGAGGGCGGCTTGGCCGTGCTTTACGGCAACATCGCGGAAAAAGGCTGCATCGTCAAAACCGCCGGTGTGGATGAATCGATCTGGACCTTCACCGGGCGCGCCCGCGTGTTCGAGAGCCAGGACGCCGCGGTCCACGCCATCCTGACCGACAAGGTGGTGGCCGGCGACGTGGTCGTCATCCGCTACGAAGGCCCCAAGGGCGGCCCCGGCATGCAGGAAATGCTCTACCCGACCAGCTATCTCAAGTCGAAAGGCCTGGGCAAAGCCTGCGCGCTGCTGACCGACGGGCGCTTCTCGGGCGGCACCTCCGGTCTGTCGATCGGCCACGCCTCCCCCGAGGCGGCCTGTGGCGGCGCGATCGGCCTCATCGAGGAAGGCGACAGCATCGAGATCGACATCCCCAATCGCGGCATCAAGCTGGCAATTGACGATGCCACGCTGGCGGCCCGCCGTGCGGCGATGGACGCCAAGGGCGCGGATGCCTGGAAGCCGGTCGGCCGCGAGCGCGTGGTCTCGGCGGCCCTGCAAGCCTATGCCGCGCTGACCACCAGCGCCGACACCGGTGCGGTGCGCGATGTGACGCAAGTCCAGCGCTGATCGGGGTTTACGCTTCACTAACAAGGCCGCCTCCGGGCGGCTTTGTTATTTTCGGTGCTTGGTGGCGCCTTGGATTGACATCGCGTTTGACCGCCTGCGGCTGGATGAATCCGGCCCTACCGTTTAAGGCCCTTCGTAGGGCCGGATTCATCCGGCCTTGGATGCGGATCCCCGCACGACTGATCGCATGCCTGCGGCGCAGGCGGGAACCTCGCCCCCGGGATCGCCTCTGACCATGTACGAGCGATCACCGTGGAGCATGCCCATGCCACCCACCGAACAGCCGTCCAAAGCCACGCTGGAGAAACTCTGGCCGCTGGCGATTGCCGCCGCCGGCCTGGTGGCCGTCGTCAATTTTCTGGTCGCCTTGCTGATTGCCATCTTTGGCGATGTATTGCATCCCGCGCTGGCCGAAAGTCAGGCCTGGGTGCTGTTTGTCGTCGCCGGTGTGGCGATGGCGGTGCAGGCCGTGTTGATGGCGGTGATGCATCGTCAGCTTTGGGTGCGACAGCAAGAGGGGGAATTGCCGCAGGCGCGCTGGCGAGGCGGTTTGCGTCTGCCGGTGACCGCCGCGCTCGCCCACCCGGCAGTTCGTCGCCGCTTGCGGGTGGTGCGACACGCCGGGCGACGCCGCCGCAGCGGCGCCTCGGCGTTCGTCAGAGTGGGGCGATCCGTTGTAATGTGACCGCGTGCGCCTGAACCAAAGGGGAGTCGATGGCAAACCGGATACTGCGAGGCATCGGCCGACTGCTGGCGGGCTATCTCAATGCCGAGCTGCCGTCCTACACGCCGCTGGCCACGCATTCAGCGGCGCGTTTGCAGCAAACGCTGTTGCCGGGTGACATCCTGCTGGTCGAAGGCAACCGGCGCATCAGCGCCGCCATCAAGTTTCTCACCCAGTCGACCTGGTCGCATGCGGCGCTGTATATCGGCCCCGGCGTGGTGACCGGCCCGGATAGCGATCCGCTGGTCTTGATCGAGGCCGACACCGAGCACGGCGTGGTGGCAGTGTCGCTGTCGAAATACGATGGCATGCACACCCGCATCTGCCGCCCGGTGGGGCTGACAGACACCGACCGACTGGCGCTGATTGCCTTTGCGGTGGCGCGAATCGGCCATCAATATGATCTGAAGAACATTTTTGATCTGGCGCGTTATCTGCTGCCAACGCCGCCGGTGCCGACGCGCTTTCGGCGCAATCTGCTGTCAATGGGCAGCGGTGAGCCGACCCGCGCGATTTGCTCCACCTTGATCGCCCAGGCTTTTCAGAGCATCGGGTACCCGATTCTGCCCGCCGTTTATACCCGGCCATCGCGCCCGGGCGACCCGGCGCATTGCAACACCTGCGAAACCGAGGTCCTGCGGGCGCGCCACCACAGCCTGTTCACTCCGCGAGACTTCGATATCTCCCCCTATTTTGCGATCATCAAGCCGACGATCGACGGGGGCTTTGACTACCAAAGCGTTGTTTGGGGCAAGCCCTGTGTGTCGGACGAGCCGCCGGCCGAACCGGCACTAGCTACGGCTGGCAATGACCACGCCAGTACCGACCAGCACCGCGCCTGAGGCCCGGTTCATGGCGCGCACGGTGCGGCGGTCGCGCAACAAGCGGCGTGCCCGTGCGGCCAGCAGGGCATAGCCCGCCAGCACGACGAAGACCATCGAGCAGGCGATGGCACACACCAGAACAAAGTCGATGGCGGTGATGTTGGCCAGATCCACAAAGGTCGGCAAAAACGCCGCATAAAACAGGATCGGCTTCGGGTTGCCCAGCGTGGTCAGCAAGCCGGCAAGCGCATCCTTGTGGTGACTGGTCGGCGGGCGGATGGGCAATTCGGCCGGCGGCGTGTCGTCGCTGCGAAAGGCGCCAATGCCAAGCCAGACCAGATAGGCCGCGCCGATCCATTTCACCGCCAGAAACACCTCGCCGTAGTGCTGCGCCAGCGTGCTCATGCCCAGGCAGGCCAGTGCGATGAGCACGATGTCGCCCATCGCGATGCCGGCCACATGCCACAGCGCCGCGCCCAGACCCGCGCCCAGCGTGCGAGCGGTAATGCTGGCGACGGCCGGGCCAGGCGTTACCGCCAGAACAAAAACTGCGCCCGCCAGGGCCAGTGCGGTGGTCGGTGTCATTGGGCTTTTCCTTTTGCAGCGGCTTCGCGCGCCAGCGCGCGTTGCGCCGCCGGGCGTGCCAGACAGCGCTCAAGATAGGCCGGCAGCGTGCTGCCCTCCAGAGACAGTTTGGCCGATTTCGCCCATGCCAGGCAGTGGCTGGCGATGATGTCGGCAATGCTGAAGTGTTCGCCCGCCAACCACGGGGTGTCGTCCAGTCGCGCCGCGAGCAGGGCGGCGGCTTTTTCAAACTCCCAGCGTGCCGTGTCTTCGATGGCCGGCACGCGGCGTTTTTCGGGCAGGGCAAATCGGTGCTTGGCGATGGTCCATAGCGGCTGATCGAGCTCGGTCAGGCCGAAGCACAGCCAGCGCCAGGCCTGCGCGCGTTCGGTGGGGTCGGCCGGCAACAGGTCGGCGGTGGGGTAGTGCTCGGCCGCCCACAGCGCGATGGCGCCGGTCTCGGTGATGATGCTGTCGTCGTCCAGCCGCAGCGCCGGCACCTTGCCGCCGGGGTTGATGGTGAGAAATTCCGGCGCGCGTCCGGCCCCCTTGAACAAATCGACAAACACATAGTCATATTCGGCGCCGGCCTCTTCCAGCGCCCAGACGGCGCGCAGCGAGCGGGAGTTGGGGCAACCGTAAATCGTCAGCATCTTGTTCTCCATGGCACTTCACGGCATTGTTGAGGGTGTGCCGACGGTTCGGCAACTTTTTCTTTTGGAGCAGCATTCATGGCGTGGCAGGTCTGGCTGGCCTTTCTGGTCGCATCCATCATCATCTCGGTCACGCCGGGGCCCGGCGCAGTGGTGAGCATGAGCGTGGGGCTGCGTTACGGCTATCGCGTATCGCTTCAATCCATCGCCGGTCTGCAGGTGGCGCTGGTGATACAACTCGCCATTGTTGCGGCTGGCCTCGGCGCGGTGCTGGCCACCTCGGCGACGGCGTTTCTGATTTTGAAAATCTGTGGCGCGGCCTACCTGGTGTGGTTGGGCATTCAGAAATGGCGAAGCGCGGGCGAGCCGGTGTCGACCACCACGGCCATCGAGGTCAAGCATCTGTTTCGCACCGCCGTCCTGATCAACCTCACCAACCCGAAAGCCATCATCTTCATGGCCGCGCTGGTGCCGCAGTTCATCGACCCCGCCGGCAACCAGTGGCTGCAATTCCTCATCCTGTGCGCCACCACCGTGGTCGTCGATGTGTTTGTGATGTCGTGCTACTCACTGCTCGCCACCCGGTTTCGCCCGTGGCTCGCCGATGTGCGGGCGCAACGCTTGCAGAACCGGGTGTTTGGCGGCTTGTTTGTGACCGCCGGCGCGGCGCTGGCGGCGACGTCCAGGCATTGATGGCTTGTGTCGTGGGTGGTGAGGCGGGCGGCAAGAGGATTGCCGCTCTTTTTTTCGCGTGGCGCACAGCCGTCCACCAAGCGGCGTTATTTGGCCGGCGTATTGAGTGCGGCGGCTTTTTCGCGCAAGTGGCGGGCAATCTCGTGGAAACGTTGTAGTGCGGCGATGCCGGGGTGCTGGCTGGCCTGTTGCGGTAGCGCATACACCGAGATGCTGTGACGTTTGTTACCCAGAGTCAGGGTGAGCGAGGTGGTCGACGCGTCGGCGATGCGCAGCGGCGGTTTGTCGGCCGCCGCGATGGCCGCGTGAATCGCATCGGTGTCGATCTCAAGTGCGCCGAGTTCGGTGACGACGGTGTCGAGCAGCGCGGCAAGTGCCTTGGCGGAGAGTTGCACTGTCACCCGGGGCTGACCGGGCTGTTGCGCGCGTGCGCTGGCGGCGCCGGAGGCGGCGATTTCAAGGAGGGGGCCTTCGGCCGAGCGCGGGCGCTGGCCGCCCGAGACGTCGAAGCTGAGGATGATCGCAGCAGGGTCTGTGCCCAGATTCCAGTCCCGAATATCGTTCGCGCGTAGCGTCGTACTGGCACCCAGCATCAGCAAGTAGGCACAAAGAATAACCAGCTGGCGGGCAATGCGTGTCAGTGGCAACAGAAAGTCCTTAAAACGACATGAGCGCTCAGGCCGGCTTGCAGTGTGCGGGATATTTTCTGCGCACCGCAAGCCGGGTGACACGATCAGGCTGCGCGGCGACGACGACTCACTGCGCCAAGCCCGGCCAGGCCGGTAAGCATCATCAGCCAGGTTTCGGGTTCCGGCACCGGGCTCACCGTGGTGTAGCCGATGTCGCGGAAGGCCGCGAGCGTGGTGTTGCTGAAGGTCGCATTCGCGACGGCGTACGGCGTCATCAGCTCGAGATCGTTGGTGGCATTCGCGTTGCTCTGATCATCAATGCAGTTCGGATCGCCATTGACCTGCGCGCGCCAGCACTCGGACCAGTGACCCCCGCCGTTTTCGAGCAGGATGCCAGTCACGTTCTGGCCGAACTCCTGATTGAATGCAGCGACCGCAAGTGCGCCGGTGTATTGGTTGCCGGTGACCACGCCGTTGTCAGTAAACAAGGTGCCGAAGCCGAGGGCGTGGGCCATTTCGTGCTGAACGGAGTCGGTAAACTCCTGAAGTAGGAGTTCGCCGCGGGTGAAGGGCGTGTCGCCCGGCCCCCAGTCTTGGGAGTCGAACTGCATGAAGCCGCTGACGGGGACGGTAAAGCCATCCTGGGTCCGTACGGTGTCGGGGCCCGCGTAGGCCAGCGAGTTGTACTCACCGTCTTCGGGCGCAAATGCGGCGGTGATGGTGAAGGTCGGGATGCTGATGCTGCCCTGGTAGCCGGAGATCTTGCTCTCCCAGAACAATGCCGCGCTTTCGAAGGCATCTTTCTGGATCTGCGAGAAATCCGTCGGTGCGCCGGTTCCCCAAGAGGGCTGGGTGTCACCCGTGCCGAGGAAGTTGATGACGATGTCAAAACCCGGCAGCGCGAATGCCGGGGTGGCGGACACGGTCAGCGCAACGGCGGCTGATGCGAGCAGTTTTTTCTTCATGGAGCGTCCTTTTTGCAAGCTGGCGAGATACTCGCCGCAGGCGTTTGGTTGGGTAAAAAATCGCCACGGGGGCAAGAGCGTTGTTTTGCCCCGCAGTCGGCGAATTGGGTAAGCAATACTTGTACCGCTTTTGCATAAAGCGATGCGGATCAAGTATTTGATGCCGATGTCTTGCGCTGCGCGGATCTCGTTGGACACCATGTGTAAGTTTTTTCGACGGTGCGCGGAGAGGGCAGACGCTCGCCGAGCGCATCGCTTACTCAATTGTCGTTCACGGTAGAAATCCTCTTGCGGCAGCTATTGCAGCAGCATGCTTGCCATGCGCCGTCTGGCCGCGAGCGCGAGGGGGGGGCGTGCTGTTGGGGTGCGGATGAGGCCTTCCCGACTTTTTGCGGAACATGGAAACCCGCTTTCCAATCGGCGTTTTTCCAATTTCGCGTTGTATGCGCAAGGCGATTGATTCCACAGGTTTTTTTTCTTCGATGGCCCGTGGCACGCTTCTTGTGATGGTGTTTCCCGATGTTCCGCCGCGCGTCCGCGGGCGGGGTCAACAAGACCAACGAGGGAGACACCCCGATGACCGACACCTTTTACGAGGTACTGCGCCGGCAGGGCATTACGCGCCGCAGTTTTCTCAAGTTCTGTTCGCTGACCGCTACCTCGCTGGGGCTGGGTTCGGCGTTTGCGCCGAAGATTGCGCATGCGCTGGAGACCAAGCCGCGCACGCCGGTGATCTGGCTGCACGGGCTGGAATGCACCTGTTGTTCTGAATCCTTCATCCGCTCGGCGCATCCGCTGACCAAGGATGTGGTGTTGTCGATGCTGTCGCTCGATTACGACGACACGCTGATGGCGGCGGCCGGGCATCAGGCCGAGGCGATCCTCGAAGAGGTGAAGCGCAAGTACAAGGGCAACTACATTCTGGCGGTGGAGGGGAATCCGCCGCTGAATGAGGACGGCATGTTCTGTATTCAGAGCGGCCGGCCGTTTATTGAGAAGCTGAAGGAGACTGCCGCCGACTGCAAGGCGATCATCTCCTGGGGTTCGTGTGCCTCCTGGGGCTGTGTGCAGGCGGCCAAGCCGAACCCGACGCGTGCGACGCCGGTGCACAAGGTGATCTTCGACAAGCCGATCATCAAGGTGCCGGGCTGCCCGCCGATCGCCGAGGTGATGACGGCGGTGGTGACCTACATGCTGACCTTCGACAAGCTGCCCGAGCTCGATCGCCAGGGCCGGCCGAAGATGTTCTACGGTCAGCGCATTCATGACAAATGCTATCGCCGCCCGCACTTTGATGCCGGCCAGTTTGTCGAGCAATGGGACGACGATCAGGCGCGCATGGGCTACTGCCTTTACAAAATGGGCTGCAAGGGCCCGACCACCTACAACGCCTGTTCGACGGTGCGCTGGAACGAGGGGGTGTCTTTCCCGATCCAGTCGGGCCACGGCTGTATCGGCTGTTCGGAAGACGGTTTCTGGGACAAGGGCTCGTTCTACGACCGCGTCACCGATATCAAGCAATTCGGCGTCGAAGCCAATGCCGACACCGTGGGCGCGACCGCCGCCGGGGTGGTGGGCGCATCAATTGCCGCTCACGCCGCGGTGACCGCGCTGGCCCGCGCCCGTCAGAAGACGGGCATCGATACGCCGAAGGGAGAGGACTGATCATGGGTGTGTATGAGACGCAGGGCTTCAAGCTCGACAACACCGGCAAGCGGGTGGTGGTCGATCCGGTCACACGGATCGAAGGGCATATGCGGGTCGAGGTGAACCTCGACGACAACAACGTGATTCGCAACGCGGTGTCGACTGGCACCATGTGGCGGGGGCTGGAGGTGATTCTCAAGGGGCGAGATCCGCGCGATGCCTGGGCCTTTACCGAGCGCATCTGCGGGGTGTGCACCGGCACGCACGCGCTGACCTCGTGCCGCGCGGTCGAAGACGCGCTGGGCATCGAGATCCCCGACAACGCGAACTCGATCCGCAACATCATGCAGCTGTGCCTGCAGGTGCATGACCATCTGGTGCACTTCTATCACCTGCATGCGCTGGACTGGGTGGATGTGGTGAGCGCGCTCTCCGCCGACCCGAAAGCCACCTCGGCCTTGGCGCAGAGCATTTCGAACTGGCCGATGTCCTCGCCGGGTTACTTCCGCGATATCCAGAACCGGCTGAAGAAGTTTGTCGAGTCGGGCCAGCTCGGCCCCTTCATGAACGGTTACTGGGGCAACCCGGCCTACAAGCTGCCGCCCGAATCCAACCTGATGGCGGTGACGCACTACCTGGAAGCGCTGGATTTCCAGAAAGAAATCGTCAAGATCCACACCATTTTCGGCGGCAAGAATCCGCACCCCAACTGGCTGGTCGGCGGCATGCCCTGTGCGATCAACATGGATGGCACCGGCGCGGTCGGCGCGATCAACATGGAGCGACTGAATCTGGTCAAGAGCATCATCGACCGCTCGATTGAGTTCATCGACCAGGTGTATGTGCCCGACCTGAAAGCCATCGCCAGTTTCTACAAGGACTGGACCTACGGCGGCGGCCTGTCGAGTATGTCGGTGCTGTCCTACGGCGACATCCCGGACCGTGCCAACGACTTCTCGGCCAGCAATCTGATGCTGCCGCGCGGCGCGATCATCAATGGCGATCTGAGCAAAATCCACGAAGTCGATCTGCGCGACCCGTCGGAAATCCAGGAGTTTGTCGATCACTCCTGGTACAAGTACGCCGACGAGAGCAAAGGCCTGCACCCCTGGGATGGCGAGACCGAGCCCAACTTTACGCTCGGCCCGAAAACCCAGGGCACCAAGACCAACATCAAGTCGCTGGACGAGGAGGGCAAGTACTCCTGGATCAAGGCGCCGCGCTGGCGGGGCCACGCCATGGAGGTCGGCCCGCTGTCGCGCTACATCATCGGCTACGTGCAGAACAATCCCGAGTTCAAGGAGCCGACCGACAAGCTGCTCACCGACCTCGGCCTGCCGCTCGAGGCGCTGTTCTCCACGCTCGGCCGCACCGCCGCGCGCGGGCTCGAAGCCTCGTGGGCCGCGCACAAGATGCGCTACTTCTTCGACAAGCTGATGGCCAACATCAAGGCCGGCGACAGCAACACCGCCAACATCGAAAAGTGGGACCCCTCCCGCTGGCCGAAAGAAGCCAAGGGCGTGGGCTTTACCGAAGCGCCGCGTGGCGCGCTGGGGCACTGGATCAAGATTCGCGACGGCAAGATCGAGAACTATCAGGCCGTGGTGCCCACCACCTGGAACGGCAGCCCGCGCGACAGCATGGGGCAGATCGGCGCCTTCGAGGCATCGCTCATGAACACCCCGGTGGCGGTGGCCGACCAGCCGCTGGAGATCCTCCGCACGCTGCACTCCTTCGACCCCTGCCTGGCCTGCTCGACGCATGTGATGAGTCCGGACGGGCAGGAAATGGCGCAGGTCAAAGTGCGGTGATTTGTGATGGGCGATGGGGCGTAGGGCGGATAAGCCAAAGGCGCATCCGCCGTTCGTGCCCCACCGCCGCCATCTCCGGCGGATGCGCTTTGCTTATCCGCCCTACGGGACGCCTCTCCCAAGGAGAAGAAAGATGCTCGCTGAACAAGATCAATTCGAAGCCGAACGCAGCGCGCGGATGGTCAAGGCGGTCTATGTGTACGAGGCGCCGCTGCGCCTGTGGCACTGGATCAACGCCCTGGCCATCACCGTGCTTGCCATCACCGGCTATTTCATCGGCCTGCCGCTGCCCTCGGTGCCGGGCGAGGCCAGCGACAGCTTTTTGATGGGCTATATCCGCTTCGCGCACTTTGCCGCAGCCTATATTTTTGCCATCGGCTTCATCGGCCGCCTCTACTGGGCCTGTGTCGGCAACCACCACGCGCGGCAAATTTTCATCCTGCCGGTGTGGAACATGACGTGGTGGAGCGAGGTGTTTTACGAGTTGCGCTGGTATCTGTTTCTGGTCAAAGAGCCGAAGAAGTATGTCGGCCACAACCCGCTCGCGCAGCTGATGATGTTTTTGTTCTTCACCATTGGCGCGGTGTACATGATCTGCACCGGCTTCGCGCTGTACGGCGAAGGCCTCGGCGAGGGCAGTTGGGCCTCGCAGATGTTTGGTTGGGTGATGACGGCCGTGGGCGGCAACAGCATGCAGGTGCATAGCTGGCACCGGCTGGGCATGTGGGTTACCGTCAGCTTTGCGGCGGTGCACATCTACGCCGCAATTCGTGAAGACATCATGAGCCGGCAGAGCCTGATCTCCACCATGATCAGCGGCTGGCGGATGTTCAAGGACTGAGCGAGCACCCGCGTGGCTCAGTCGCTCTCCATCCTCTCTGGCTCGACAAGTATTGCGCGGTCGGGGCATTCCCGCCCCGGTCGCACTCCGCTGCATCCGGGGCGTTTTCTTGAATCCCGCTTTCTGCGCCCCGCGCAGATTTCGCAAGACGCGCTGGCCCGCGCGCTGGGGATCTCGCGTCGCCGGGTGAATGAGCTTGTGCGCGGTCGCCGCGCTTTTACGCCGGACACCGCCGTGCGCCTTGGGCGCTACTTTCATACCGACCCGACGCTGTGGATGGTGATGCAGTCCGTGTGGGATGTGCATCAGGCCTGGCGAAAAATGGCGGCGGTCGAGTGAAGTTGATGCTTCGGGGGCTGGGGCTGTGTGCGCCCTTCGAACGCGGACCGGCAAAGATTGCCGGTCCACGGGGGTGGCGCAAGGACTAGACGCTGGTGTCCAGGCTGGACGTCGACGATGTCAGGCCCAAACTCGCGCTTTCAAGATAGTGGCGCAGTACGTTGGCAATGAACTGGCTGCTGTTCGATGCCTCATCTGCGCCTTCTCCCGGCGGCGGCCCGCCACGGCCCGGCGGCCCGGCTTCAATCCCGGCCGTCAGCTCCGCTTCGGTCAGGCTGCCGTCCCCGTCGCTGTCAAAGCGCGCCAGGAAGTCGTCGGCGTTCGGGCCGCTTCGACCCGTCGCCTCCGCCTGCGCAGCAAACGCACTGCTCAGCTCGGTGCTGGTGATGCTGCCGCTACTGTCGGCGTCGATTGACGAGAACATCTCCGACGCGTCGGGCGGTGGTGGCGGTGGCGGGCGCATGCCGCTCATTCCTGCCTGCGCCTGCAACTGGCCCAGTACGCTCTCCATGGCGGTGGTGAACTCGCTCTGACCGACGCTGCCGTCGCCGTCGGTGTCCAGCGAAGACAGCAAGGACGCAATGTCGTCGCTGTCCTGCGTCGAACCGCTGCCTTGCAAGGCTTGGCTCAATTCGGTTTCGGTCACCATGCCGTCGCTGTCACCGTCGATCGCGCTGAACATCTTCGCGAAGTCGGGTGGCGGCGGCCGGTTCTGCTGACCGGAAACCTGATTGCCCCAAGCTTGCGTGCTTGTGGATCCTACCGTTCCTATCATGGCTTTCTCCCTTGAAGTCATCGACAGGCGCCAAGCCGGCGCGCCTGGTCGGCCCGTGGTGTTATGTGCGGGACGACAGTCTTGCTATGCAAATCTGCGGCCAGTCGGGCCCAGACTTGCGGGCGCTTTGGGTAAAGCTGGGTAAAGGAATGTAAAGCTGTGGCCGCCTGACTGGGTATTTGCGCCATCGAGCGGACGAATGCTCATGCCCTATGAATTATTAGGGCGGCGTCCGGGGCGTGGGCGGCAACTATTGCCGGTCGTGTCAGGCCTGGCTTGAGAACCCCGCCAGCGTGTCGCGCATGCTGTCGATGAACGCCCGGGTGCGCGCCGGCAGCAGGCGTGCGTGAGGATAGATGACGCTGATCGGGCGGGGCGGGAGTTCATGCTCGGCCAGCACGACGGCGAGCCGGCCGTGCGCGACATCCGGCGCAATCTGATACGACAGAAAGCTGCCAAAGCCCAGCCCGTCGCGACAGGCCGCAATGGCCGGCGCGCCGTGGTTGAAGCTGAGCCGGCCATTGATCGGCACCTGAATGCGTCGCCCCTTGTCCGTGAAGACCCAGGTCGGTGCGCTGCTGCCGGTGAAGCGAATGCACTCGGCGTGGCGCAAGTCGCGCGGGTGGGCGGGCGTGCCGTGACGCTTGAGATGCTCGGGGCTGGCGGCGACCACCTGACGCACCATGCCAACCGTCTGCGCGATGAGCGACGAGTCTTCCAGCGGGCCGATGCGGATCGCGGCGTCGAAGCCTTCTTCGACCAGGTTGGTCACCCGGTCGAGCAATATCAGCTCGACGCTGACCCCGTCGTGCCGCGCGACGAAGCGATTGACCGCCGGCGCCACATACATTTGCCCGAACAGCACCGGCGCAGTGATGCGCAGATGGCCGGTCGGCTCGGTGACGTCGGCGCGCACCGCGGCCTCGGCCTCGTGCACCGCGCTGAGCACCTGCCGGCAATCGAGCAGATAACGGCGACCTTCGTCGGTGAGCGCGATGCGCCGGGTGCTGCGATTGAACAGCCGCACGCCCAGGTGCGCCTCCAGCGTGGCGAGCCCGCGCACGACGGACGGGAGTGAGGTGTCCAGCGTCTGCGCCGCCGCGGTGAGGCTGCCGCCGTCGGCGATGGCCACAAAAAGGCGCATGTGTTTGAGTTGATCCATGCGCCATGATTGCTCCGAAAATCGGAGTAATCAAGTTCGGTTTAATGAATTTATTTCGTTGGCTAACGGCCTCACAATAGACCGCATCGATCCACTGGAGCCGTTTCCATGTCCGAAAAAACCGCCCCCGACATCCGCCTTCACGGGCTGACGCTGTCCGGTCATAGTCATCGCGTCAGCCTGTTCCTGTCGCTGCTGCGGCTGCCCCATGAACACATTGAAGTGGATTTGCTCGGTGGCGCACACAAGCGGCCCGAGTTTCTGGCCATGAATCCGCTCGGCCAGGTGCCGGTCTTGCAGGACGGCGCCCTGACGCTGCCCGATTCGAACGCTATTCTGGTCTATCTCGCCACGCGTTACGGCGATGCGCAGTGGCTGCCGACCGATCCCGTCGGCGCCGCGCGGGTGCAGCGCTGGCTGTCGGTGGCTGCGGGGCCGCTGGCAGCTGGCCCGGCCATGGCGCGCATTCATGTGGTGTTCGGCAAGAACCGACCCGACCCCGTCCTGGTCGAGCGCAGCCACGCGCTGCTGGCGACACTGGATGCCGCGCTGGCCGACTCGTCTTTCCTCGTCGGCGAGGCGCCAACGATTGCCGACATCGCCTGCTACAGCTACACCGCCCATGCGCCCGAAGGCGGCGTGGGGCTGGCGGGCTATCCGCATCTGTGCGCCTGGCTGGCCCGCATCGAGGCCTTGCCGAACTTCGTCGGCATGCCGGCCACGCCGCTGAACTGAGCGCGACGATGTCAGCCTTTCATGCGGGCGAGCGCGCCATCCAGCAACGGGCCGGGTTTGGCGATGCCGTGTTGTCGGTTGGCGAGCGCTTCATTCGAGGCGCCCTGCCTGAGCAGCATCAGGCCTTTTTCGCGCAACTGCCGTTTGTGCTGCTTGGCGTGCTCGACGCGCAAGGGGTTCCGCGCGCCGGTTTGCTGACCGGCGCACCGGGCTTCATGTCGGCGGTGGATGACGCACATCTTGAGTGGCAGGGCGACGGACTGGTTGGCGAGGGCCTTGCCGGGTGCTTTGCGCCGGGCGCGCAACTGGGCCTGCTCGGCATCGAAGCCCACACCCGCCGACGCAACCGCGCGAACGGCGTCATCGTCGGCGCCGGCGACGGCCGCGTGCGCATGCGCGTGACGCAAAGCTTTGGCAACTGCCCCAAATACATTCACCCGCGCCGCGCCGACTTGTCACCGCTCACCGGCACGCCGCGCGTGATGCAGGGCTGGGATGAGGCAGCGAGGCGTATCGTCGCCGCCGCCGACACCTTCTATATCGCCACCGCTCACCCCGAAGCCGCCAACCAGGCGGCGCCCGCGCATGGCGTGGATGTGTCTCACCGCGGCGGTGAGGCGGGGTTTGTCGAAGTGATCGGCAACACACTGAGCGTGCTGGACTACCCCGGCAACCGCTTCTTCAACACGCTGGGCAACCTCGAACTCAATCCGCAGGCCGGGTTGCTTTTCATCGACTACACGTCGCAATCACTGCTGCAACTGGCGGTGCGAGCACAAATCGACTGGCTGCCCGCGCCCGACGAGGCACCCACCCGGCCCGGGCGCATGCTGCGCTTTGAGGTGGTGTCGGCCGAGCGTACCGAGGGCGGATTGCCGCTGGTCTGGACGGACTGAGCGTCGCGGCGCGAAAGCCCGCGCTGTCGGGTGGATACCTTGTTTCCGCTGTGAAAGCCGAGTTGGCGAAATTCTCTGGCGCGCGCCGCCAGTTATCCGCGCGTCTGCCCGCCAAGTCACTGATTTTTCGTGTATCCCGGTGCGCGGGTGGCGCTGGCACGAAGCCTGCGTTGTAACGCCTCATGTGACATCAGTTGAGGCAGGACAATGGCCAGTCAGGACTCCATTCTGATCCTCGGTATCGGCAACCTGTTGTGGGCCGACGAGGGTTTTGGCGTGCGCTGTGTGGAGGCGCTGAACGCGGCGTGGGCGCTGCCCGCCAACGTGACCGTGCTCGACGGCGGCACGCAGGGGCTGTACCTGCTGCCCTTCGTGACCGAGGCCAGACACCTGCTGGTGTTTGACGCGGTCGACTACGGCTTGCCGCCCGGCACCATGAAGCGTGTCGAGGGCGACGAGGTGCCGCAGTTTCTCGGCGCCAAAAAAATGAGTCTGCACCAGACCGGGTTTCAGGAAGTGCTGGCCTCGGCGCGCATGCTCGACCGCTTCCCCGAGTCGCTCTTGCTGATCGGCGTGCAGCCCGTTGAGCTCGAGGATTTTGGCGGCAGTCTGCGCCCTGAAGTGGCGGCACAGGTGCCTGAGGCGGTAGCGATTGCGCTGAGCTGGCTGCGGGCGCGCGGCGTCGAGCCGGTGCTGCGTAAACACCGAGAAGTGTCCCGCTCGGCGCTGGCGCTCGCGGCGTATGAAGATGGCCGCCCGGCCGAGCAAGACGCCTGCCGCATTGGCGATGTGCGCTTCTTTCCGGAGGCTAACTAGATGTCACGACCCCCACGCTCGCGTTGCTCGCGGAGGGTCGGCTTTGCACAGCCGACCCGTTCGGCAGGCGCGAAGCAGTGCTTCGCGAAACCCCTGCCTCACCCCCCCGCGGGGGCTGCTCAGTGCCTTGGGACGGCCCGGCGGCACGAGGTGAAGCGACCCCCACGCTCGCGTTGCTCGCTGCCCCCCGCGGGGGCTGCTCAGTGCCTTGGGACGGCCCGGCGGCACTGAGATGTGTGTCGGCGAACCCATGCAAGTGCTCGCCTCAGGCGAGCACCGCGCGCGCTGCCGCGATCGTCGGGGGCGCGAGTGCGAGATCGATTTGCTGCTGACCGGACGGCAGCCGGTCGGCGCCTGGCTGCTGACCTTTCTTGGCGCCGCGCGCGAGGTGATCGACGCCGACCGCGCCGACGCGGTCACACGCGCGCTCGATGCGCTCGATGCCGTGATGCGGGGCGAGCCGGCCGATCTGGACGCTGCCTTTGCCGACCTGCTCGATCACGAACCCCAACTGCCTGACTTCTTGAGAGGATCATCACAATGACCCAAGCGCTCGCTCCCGATCTGGACCGCCTGGCGCAACTGCTGGAACGGCTCGGCGACCAGCACAGCCTGCCGACCCTGACCGAAGACGTGGCCGATCTGTTTGCCACCGAAGCCGATGACACTACCATGGTGTTGTTGGTCGATGACCCTAAGCGTGCGCCCGAAGTGTGGGACGTGGCGGTGGTGCTACCCGAGGTGCTGGCCACGCTGCGCAGCCCGCCGATCTCGGCCGTGGCCGATCTGGCGGCCAGCCGGGCCTTGGCCGCGCGATATGACATTCGTCGTTTTCCGGCACTGCTGTTTCGCCGCGGGGCCGAGTTTGTCGGTGTGATCGAAGGCATGCGCGACTGGGACAGTTTCGGTCCGGCCATCGAGCGGATGAGCCAGGCGCAGGTGCAGCGCGCGCCGGGCATCGGCATTCCGGTGCGAGCCAGCACCTCCGACAGCTGTGGAGGTTCGCCCGCATGAAAGACTTTCCCTTCCCTGTGATCAGTTTTGGGCCCGGCAGTCAGGACGAAGACGAGGTAGTCGACTTCATCGGTTCGCCCGGCGAGATGAACGCCTTCATGCCGCCACGCAGGCCCGAGGTGGCCGACCCGGCCAGTCGCGACGCGGCGATCGCCCAACTTGAAGCCCTGCGTGATCGCATGAACGCCACCTGCTTCGGTGCGCCCCTGTCGGTGGACCTGAGTGTGCTGCCGGCGCCGGTGCGTGCAGTGGTGAACGAGGCGCTCGGTCAGGGCGAGGTGAGTGCCACGGTGGCCGGTGGCGCGCCGCTGCGCATTCAGGAAACCGTGTTCGCCGGGCTGTGGCGGGTGCTGGGCGAGGGCGGTGTCGACCGGGTCGAAGCTGGCCCCATGCCCGAGGCCGTGGTGGCCGCGTGTCGTGCCACGGCGGCGCGCAGCATTCCGGTGCAGCCGCCGCCGGCCGGCGCCATGAACGCGCCCGCCGTGCTGCGCGAGTTGATCGACGCCGCCGCCCGCCGTCGCGACGGCGACCCCGCGCACATCGTCAATCTCACGCTGCTGCCGATGACGCCCGACGACCTGGGCTATCTGTCGGTCAGCCTCGGCGTGGGGCCGGTGGTGATTCTGTCGCGCGGCTATGGCAACTGCCGCATTTCGAGCACCGCCTTGCGCGACACCTGGTGGGTGCAATACTTCAATAGCAGCGACAGCCTGATCCTCAACACTATCGAGGTGACCGATCTGCCCGATGTGGCACCCGCCGCCGCCGAGGACTACGCCGACAGCATTGTGCGGCTCGGCGAGTGGATCGAGTCGCTGCGCGAGGATTGAGCGCGAGCGGAGACGAGTATGTTTGAAGGCAGCTATCTGGGCGACAATGAACGCATCGCCGATACGGCCACGCTGGAGTGTGGCATCTGCTGGCAGGTATATGATCCGGTTGAGGGCGACCCGGTGTGGCAGATTCCGCCGGGCACGCCGTTTGCCGATCTGCCGGCGCACTGGACGTGCCCCAACTGCGATGCGCCGCGGCACAAGTTCATGGTGATCGAGGAGTGAACATGGCCAGCGTGGAGAATGCCTACGATTCAAACCCGACCGCGGTGGTCGAGGCGGTGTTTCGTCGCATCCACCATGAGCGCATGGCCGGCTTGCCCATCTGCAATCCCGCCTTGTCGGTGGCGGTGCTCGGGTTTCGGCCCTGGCAGGGCGACTGGGTCGGGGTGCTGGTCGCGCCCTGGGCCATCAATGTGCTGATGCTGCCCGGCGGCGGCGCCTTTCGCGCGCTGTCGGTCGGCCAGACGCAAGACTGGGCGTTTCCGTCTGGCGACTACACTTTCATGGGCAGCCGCGAGCCCGGCCTGGGCGCTTATCAATTCTGTTCGCTGTTTTCGCCGGTGAATCACTTTGCCGATCAGGCCGAGGCCGAGGCGGTGGCCGACGCCGCGCTCGTCGGTTTGCTGACCGCGCCGCCGGAGGCGACACCGCCACCAGTCGATCGCCGTGCGTTCTTGCGCACCGCGCTGGGTCGGAGGGCGAGCGCATGAACGCACCATTGCATCTGGCGGCCACATTGAGCGACGGCCATGTGACCGGCGTGCACGCCGAAAACAGCCGCCCGCTGGCGGCGCAACTACTGGTGGGCAAAACGGTGGACGAGGCCGCGCGCCTCGCGCCGGTGGTGTTCAGCCTGTGCGGCGTGGCGCAAGGGGTGGCGGTCAAGGCGGCGGCCGATGTCGCCGGCGGCGGCAGCTTTGTCATGACCGCTGACATCGAACGCGCGCTCAGCCTCGAAGCCATCAAACTTCACCTGTGGCGCCTGATGCTCGACTGGCCGGTGCTGTTTGGCCGCCAGCCCGAGCGCACGCGTTTTGCCTTTGTGCTCAAGCGGCTCGATCAGGCCACCGACGCGCGCAGCGCCTATGAGGCCGGCGGCGCGGTGCTTGACCTGGTGGCGCGCGAACTGCTCGCCGGTTTCATCAACAGCCTGCGCGAGCCGCGCAACCTGACTGAGTTTGCCGATACCTGTCGGCGCAGCGGCAGCATCGGCGATGCGCTGGCCCGCCTGATCGAAGCCGGCGCCAGCGATCCGCTGGAAGATCCTGTCCCCCTGCTCGCGCCACTGCCGGCCAGTGTATTTGCCGAGGCCTTGCCCGGCGGCTGGCCCGATGCCGCGTATTGCCGCGCGCCGCACTTGTCGGGCGATGTCTACGAAACCGGCCCGCTCGCGCGCCATGTGAACAACCCGCTGGTGGCGCGACTGGTGGTGCAGCGCCACCGGATCGCGGCGCGCTTGTTTGCGCGGGTGGTCGAGATGTCCGACTGCGCCAGTCGCCTGCGCCACCCACTGCCCGACGACATGCCGGCCTTGGTGGATGTCGCACCGCTGGCGGGGGGCGGGGCGTTGGCGCGCATCGAGACCGCGCGCGGCGTGCTGCTGCATGCGTTGCGGCTCGATGGTGACACGGTGGCGGACTACGCCATTGTTGCGCCCACCGAGTGGAATTTCCGCCCCGGTGGCGTGTTCGAGCAAGAGGGCGCCGGCTGGGCGGCGACCGACGTGGCCTATGCCGAGTGGCGTTTGCGCGCGCTGGCGCTGGCGCTCGACCCCTGCGTGCTGTACGACGTGGCCGTGACCGAGGGGGCCGTGGCCGATGCATGAGATGTCGCTGGCCGAGGGCATCCGCAGCATCGTCGAAGACGCGGCCATTGCCCAGGGTTTTACCAAGGTCAACGCGGTGGTGCTCGAAGTGGGTGCATTGTCGTCGGTGGAAATCGAAGCGCTGCGCTTTTGCTTCGAGGTGGTGATGAAAGGCAGCGTCGCCGAGGGCGCACGAATGGAGGTTGATACCATTGCCGGCACCGGCTGGTGCCTGCCCTGCGCAAAAACGGTGGCGATCGACTACTTGTACGACCCCTGTCCGCACTGCGGCAGCTACCAGGTGCAGGCCACCGGCGGCACCGAGATGCGGGTCAAGGCACTGGATGTGGAGACCGCGCCCCGCGGCGTGTGAGTCAAGGAGAACGCAATGTGTACGGTATGTGGATGCGGCGCAGGCGAGGTGATGATTGGCCGGCCGAGCGGCGCCGCACAGCGCAAGAAGGCACCGACCACGGGCTGGAAAATGGCCTCGGTCGAGGCGGCCCACGATCATGCGCATGAGCCCGTTGAGCCGCATGCGCCGGCCTCGGATCATGCCGGTCACATGCACTTTGGCCACGGCCCGGCGCATGCCCACGCGCCGGGGCTGTCGCAGCACGAGATGGTGCGCATCGAGCAGGACATCCTCGGTAAGAACGACCGCTTCGCCGACACCAACCGTCAGTGGCTCGCCGGGCGCGGCATCTTTGCGCTCAACCTGGTGTCCAGCCCGGGCTCTGGCAAGACCACGCTGCTGTGCAAGACCATCGAGATCCTGTCCAGCCGGGTGGCCGTGGCGGTGATCGAGGGCGACCAGCAGACCGAGTTCGACGCCGAACGCATCCGCGCCACCGGCGCACCGGCGCTGCAGATCAACACCGGCAAGGGCTGTCATCTGGACGCCGCGATGGTTGGCCAGGCGCTGCCGCGGATGGCGCTGATCGACAACAGCCTGCTGCTGATCGAGAACGTCGGCAACCTGGTGTGCCCCTCGGCCTTCGATCTGGGCGAGGCGCACAAGGTGGTGATCCTGTCGGTGACCGAGGGCGAGGACAAGCCGCTCAAGTATCCCGACATGTTTGCCGCTGCCGATGTGATGCTGCTCAACAAGACCGACCTGCTGCCGCACCTGAGCTTCGATGCCGACAAGGCGGTCGAGTTTGCGCTGCGGGTCAATCCGCGCCTCAAGGTGTTCCGCGTGTCGGCCACCACGGGCGAGGGCTTTGATGGCTGGCTGGCCTGGATCGAGTCCGGTCTGTCGGCCGCCGCGGCGAACGGGCAGCAGAAAAATCATGAGGAGAACACGCTTGCCGCAGGATATTGAAGGCGCCGTGCAGATAAGCACCGACGCAGCGCCAGAGCGCAGCGAGCGCTGCCGGATCCGGGTGCGCGGGGTGGTGCAGGGCGTGGGCTTCCGGCCCTTTGTGTTTCGCCTCGCGCAGCAGCTCGATCTGGCCGGCTGGGTGCGCAACGATGGCGAAGGCGTCGAGATGGAGGTGCAGGGCGCGCCGGGCAACCTCTCCGCCCTGATGGCGCGACTGACGAAAGAGGTTCCACCGCAGGCGCGCATCGACGCCATTGAACGCGAGGCCTGTCCGTCGCAAGCGCAGGACCGCGGCTTCACCATCCGCCCCAGCGAAGGCGGCGCAGTCACCACCGCCATCGGCCACGACAGCACGGTGTGCCCGGACTGCCTGGACGAGTTGTTCGACCCCGCCAACCGGCGCTGGCGCTATGCGCTGATCAACTGCACGCACTGCGGCCCCCGCTACACGCTGACCGGTCGCCTGCCATACGACCGCGCCAACACCAGCATGGCCGGCTTCGCGCAATGCGAGACCTGTCAGGACGAATACGAGGCGCCCACTCACCGGCGCTTCCATGCCGAGCCCAACGCCTGTCCCGATTGCGGCCCGCAATTGTCGCTGCTGCAGGCCGACGGTGTGCGGGTGGCCTCGCACGACCCGGTGGCCGATGCCTTGCTGCATCTGCTCACCGGCCACATCGTCGCTATCAAGGGCGTGGGCGGTTTCAACCTGGTGTGCGATGCGCGCAACCCCGAGGCTGTCGAACGCCTGCGCAGTCGCAAGGCGCGTGGCGACAAGCCCTTTGCGGTGATGGTGGCCAGTGTGGCCTCGGCGCGAAGCTATGCGCGCGTGAGTGCCGAAGAGGCCGAGCTGCTCGACGCGCCCGAGCGCCCCATCGTGCTGCTCGACAAACACAGCGACGCCGACATGCACCTGTGGGGCGTGGCGCCCGATCTGGACCAGATCGGCATCATGCTGCCCAACTCGCCGCTGCACTACCTGCTGTTCCATGACGAAGCCGGCCGGCCGATCGGCACCGACTGGCTCGACGAAGCGCAGCCGATGGCTCTGGTGATGACCTCGGCCAACCCCGGCGGCGAGCCGCTGGTGATCGACAATGACGAAGCCCTCAGCCGCCTGAGTGGCATCGCCGAGCTGTATCTGATGCACGACCGCGATGTGCTGGTGCGCTGCGACGACAGCGTCGCGCGGCTCAGCCAGGGTGCGCCATCGTTCATCCGTCGCGCGCGTGGCTATACCCCGACCGCCATCCGACTGGCCCACAAAGGCCCGCCGACGCTGGCCTTTGGCAGCTACCTGAAAAACACCGTCTGCCTCACCCGTGGCGACGAAGCCTTTTTGTCGCCGCATGTCGGCGACCTCTCCAACCCCGCCACCTGCACGGCGATGGACGCCACGGTCGAGCATCTCATGACCGTGCTGGCTTGCCGCCCCGAGTGGGTCGCCTGTGACCGCCACCCCGACGTGTATGCCACGCAGGCCGCGCACCGCTACGCCGACGCCCACGATCTACCGCTGATCGCCGTGCAGCACCACCACGCGCATATCGGCGCGGTGCTGGCCGAGCATGGCGTCGACGAACCGGTGCTTGGTCTCGCGCTCGATGGCGTCGGCCTGGGCAACGACGGCACGGCCTGGGGCGGCGAGCTGCTGCGGGTCGATGGCGCCCAGTGCGACCGCCTCGGACACCTGCAACCGCTGGCTTTGCCCGGCGGCGACCGCGCGGCCCGCGAGCCCTGGCGCATGGCCGCTTCGGCGCTGCATGTGATGGGCTTGAGCGAGCATATCGCCGAGCGCTTCGGCCATTTGCGCGGCGCGGATCGCATTGGTGCCTTGCTCGACGCCGGCACGCGCTGCCCGCCCACCACCAGCATGGGGCGGTGGTTCGATGCCGCCGCCGGCCTGCTGGGCGTGTGCGATGTGATGCACTACGAAGGCGAAGCCGCCATGCGGCTCGAATCCCTCGCCAATGCTTACGGCCCGGCGCTGGCGCTGCCCGGCGGCTGGCAGATCGATCGCGCCAACACACTCGATCTCATGCCGACGCTGCACGCGCTGCGCGACACGCGCGATGCGCACCGCGGCGCGGCGGTGTTCCATGCCACGCTCATCGCGGCGCTCGAAGCCTGGGTGATTGCCACCGCGCGCAGCGAAGGCCTGCGCACCGTCGCGCTTGGCGGCGGTTGCTTCCTGAACCGTCTGCTCACCGAAGGCCTGAGTCGTCGCCTCAGCGTGCGCGGGCTGACCGTGCTGCGCGCCCGGCAGGCACCGACCAACGACGGCGGCCTCGCGCTCGGCCAAGCCTGGGTCGCCATTCAAACGGCCATGGCCTGAGCCCGGAGACAACACCATGTGCCTCGCCATTCCTGCTCGTATCGTTGAAAAACTCGACGGCGACGCCGCCCGTGTTGACCTCGGCGGCGTGCGCAAGGAGATCTCGCTCGCGCTGGTTGATGGCGCCGAGGTGGGCGATTACGTGATCGTGCATGTCGGCTACGCGCTGTCCAAACTCGATCCGGAAGAAGCCGCGAAGACGCTCGCCTTGTTTGAGGAAAGTGGGCTCGACCTGCAAGCCATTGCCGCTGGCAGCGCATGAAATACGTCGACGAATTTCGCGACGGTGACGTCGCCGCCAAACTCGCCACGGCTATCGCGCGCGAGGCCGACACCGGCCGCGACTACGCCTTCATGGAGTTCTGCGGCGGCCACACCCACGCCATCTCGCGCTACGGCGTCACCGACCTGCTGCCGGCCAATGTGCGCATGATCCACGGCCCCGGCTGCCCGGTGTGCGTGCTGCCGATCGGCCGCATCGACATGGCGATCGGCCTGGTGCTGTCGCGCCCCGACGTGATTCTTTGTACCTATGGCGACTGCCTGCGCGTGCCGGCCTCAGGCCAGCTCTCGCTGCTCAAGGCCAAGGCGCGTGGCGGTGATGTGCGCATGGTGTATTCCGCCGCCGATGCGTTGGCGCTGGCGAGCAAACACCCCGAGCGCGAGGTGGTGTTCTTCGCCATCGGCTTCGAAACCACCACGCCACCGACCGCGCTGGTCATCAAGCAGGCGCAGGCCATGGGGCTCGCCAATTTCAGCGTGATCTGCAATCACGTGCTCACCCCCTCGGCGATCATGACCATTCTGGAGTCGCCCGAAGTGCGCGACCTGGGCACCGTGCCACTCGACGGTTTCATCGGCCCGGCGCATGTGTCGACCATCATCGGCAGCCGACCCTACGCCTTCTTTGCCGAGGAATACCGCAAGCCGGTGGTCATCGCCGGCTTCGAACCGCTCGACGTGATGCAGGCCATCCGTATGTTGATCCGTCAGGTGAACGACGGTCGCGCCGAGGTCGAGAACGAATTTACCCGCGCGGTGAGCGAGGACGGCAACCTCAAAGCGCAGGCGCTGGTCAGCGAGGTCTTCGAGCTGCGCCGCAGCTTTGAATGGCGGGGTTTGCACGAGGTGCCGTATTCCGCGCTGCGCATCCGGCGCGCGTTTGCCGACTGGGATGCTGAGCGTAAGTTCGGGCTGGCTTTCCAGTCCGTGCCCGACAATAAGGCCTGCGAGTGCGGTGCCATTTTGCGTGGCGTGAAGACGCCGACCGACTGCAAGATTTTTGGCTCGGTGTGTACGCCGGAGAACCCGATGGGCTCGTGCATGGTGTCGAGTGAGGGCGCCTGTGCGGCGCACTACAACTATGGGCGGTTTCGGGATATACCGGTGGTGGCCGAGCCGTCGGCGGTGGTGGTTTAGGCCGTGCCGGGCGCTTGGTTGGGTGTTCGCTTCGGATTGACGTTGGCCGGGTCTCGCCCCGGCGGGCGACATCCTTTCTTGCACGCGCAAGAAAGGACGCAAAGAAGGCGCCCCGCTGTACCGCCGGCTTCGCCGGTGCCCTCTCTACGCCCGGCGCCGGCGGGTCGTGTCGCAAACTCGCCCTGCGGGCTCAAACAAGCGACACGACAATTCCCGCCGCCCCCGGGCTTCGTTCGGCGGCACAGAAGGGGAGAGGGGCGCAGGCTCGGCTTCGCCATCGCCTGCTTGACGCGCACCATCGCGCCACATGACAAACGAGGTTTCGTAGGGTGGGCGGCTTGCCGCCCACCATCGTGCCCCACGAGAGGCGTTGCTTGGTGGGCAGCGGAGCTGACCACCCTACGAGTCGCACCGGCGGCGTTAGCCGGCACCGTCGTAGGGCGGATAAGCGAAGCGCATCCGCCGAACAATGCCTCACGGCGGCACCGATGGCGGATGCGCCTGCGGGTTATCCGCCCTACGAACTCAAATGCGGTCGGATCGAGCACGGCCCATTCGCCCTCTGCCGCGCCAACCGGAGGGGGTGGCGGGCGGATAAAGGGGCTTCGCTTGTTTGAGCCCGCAGGGCGAGTTCGCGAAGCACCCCGCCCGACATCGCCGCAGGGCGGGTACCCCGAAGGGGCGCGAAAGCGGGCTGTGCTTCTTTGCCTAGCTTTCTTGCACAAGCAAGAAAGTAGGTCGCCCGCCGGGGCGAAACCCGGCCAACGATCCTCCCGCGAAACCGCCCACCGAACCTACGGGCAAGCAACAACCAACCGGCGCAACGCGCCCCATACCTCCCATGAATAAGATCAAAAAGGGCTACGTCCGCCCCCTGGACCTAAAATCTGGCCGCATCGACATGGGCCACGGCGCCGGCGGCAAGGCGATGGCGCAACTCATCGACGAGATCTTCGCTCGCGCTTTCGCCAACGATTATTTGGCCCAGGGCGACGACGGCGCCGTACTGCCTGCGCCCGAACCCGGCGAGCGCCTGGTGATGGCCACGGACGCGCATGTGGTGTCGCCGCTGTTCTTTCCGGGTGGCGACATCGGCTGCCTGTCGGTGCACGGCACGATCAACGACGTGGCGGTGATGGGCGCGCGGCCGCTGTATCTGGCGGCGAGTTTCATCCTCGAAGAAGGCTTTCCGCTCGCGGACCTCAAGCGCATCGTCGACTCCATGGCCGCCGCCAGTCGCGCGGCCGGGGTGCCGGTGGTGACGGGCGACACCAAGGTGGTGGAGCAGGGCAAGGGCGACGGGGTGTTCATCAGCACCACGGCGGTGGGGGCGCTGCCGGCGGGGCGCTCGCTGTCGGGTGCGAATGCGCAGCTGGGCGACGTGATTCTGGTCTCCGGTTCGCTGGGCGATCACGGCATGGCGATCATGGCGCAGCGCGAGTCGCTGGCCTTTGATTCTGAAATCACCTCCGACACCGCAGCACTGCATGGTCTGATCGCCGATCTGCTGATCGCCGTGCCGAGCGTGCGCGTGCTGCGCGACCCGACGCGTGGCGGGCTGGCGACGACGCTGAACGAGATCGCCACACAGTCGGGCGTTGGCATGACGCTGGAAGAAAAAGCCATTCCGGTGCGCGAGCAGGTGGACGCCGCCTGCGAGCTGCTCGGCCTCGATCCGCTGTATGTGGCGAACGAAGGCAAGCTCGTCGCCATTGTCCCGGCCGACGTCGCCGACGCGGCGCTGGCGGCGCTGCGCGACCATCCGCTGGGGCGTGAGGCCGCGCGCATTGGCGAAGTGACGACCGACCCAAACTGCTTCGTTCAGATCCGCACCCGCTTCGGCGGCAAGCGCATGGTCGATTGGCTGTCGGGTGAACAGCTGCCGAGGATTTGCTGATGGAGATGATGCTGAAACATGTAGGGCGGATAAGCCGCAGGCGCATCCGCCATCGGTGCGACGAAGAGACGTTGATCGGCGGATGCGCTGCGCTTATCCGCCCTACGCGCAGCGAGGGCTGAGCCATGCGGATCCTGCTGCTCACCCATAGCTTCAACAGCCTCACCCAGCGCCTTCTCGCCGAGTTGCGCGAGGACGGCCATGAGGTGTCGGTCGAGTTCGATATCGCCGATTCGGTGGCCGAGGAGGCGGTGGCCTTGTTCGCGCCGGACGTGATCGTGGCGCCCTTTCTAAAGCGCGCGGTGCCCGAGTCGATCTGGCGCGAGCACCTCACCTTGATCGTGCACCCCGGCATCGTCGGCGACCGTGGCCCGTCGGCGCTGGACTGGGCGATCCACAACGGTGAGATGACCTGGGGCGTGACCGTGCTGCAGGCCGAAGCCAAGATGGACGCCGGGCCGATCTGGGCGACGCGGGAATTCCCGATGCGCGCGGCGCCCAAGGCGAGTGTTTACCGTAGCGAGGTGAGTGAAGGTGCGCTGGCGGCGGTGCGTGAGGCGCTGTCGCAGGTGGCGGGCTGGCGCGCGGGTACGTGGTCGCCGGCTCCGCTGGGCGACTGGCCGAAGGCGCGGGGGCAGTGGCGTGCGCTGATGCGTCAGGCCGATCGGCGGATTGACTGGTCGGCCGACTCAACCGCCACGGTGCTGGCCAAAATCCGTGCGGCCGACGGGTTCCCCGGCGTGGCCGACGCGCTGTTTGGTAAACCCTGCCATCTCTTTGATGCACAGCCCGGCACGGCGCCGGCTGGCGCGCTGCCGGGCGCGGTGGTGGGGCGGCGCGATGGCGCGATTCTGCGTGCGACGGTCGATGGTGCGGTGTGGATTGGTCATGTGAAACGCGGCGGTAGCGATCACCCCTTCAAGCTGCCGGCGACGCTGGCCTTTGCTGACGAGACCGCCGCGCTGCCCGTGCTGGCGGGCGATGCCGACGCGGCCGAGATCGGCTACCGGGAATCGGACGATGGCCGGGTCGGTTTCCTGCGCTTCGACTTCACCAACGGCGCGATGGGCTCCGACCAGTGCGTGCGTTTGCGTGAGGCCATCGTGGCGGTGGGTGCGCGGCCGACAGCGGTGCTGGTGCTCGAAGGCGGGCGCGATTTCTGGTCGAACGGCATTCATCTGAACGTGATCGAGGCGGCCGAATCGCCGGCGGACGAATCCTGGGCCAATATCAACGCGATGAACGATGTCTGCCTCGCGCTGCTGCAACTGACCGACAAACTGACCGTGGCGGCGATGCGCGGCAACGCGGGGGCGGGCGGATGTTTTCTGGCGTTGGCCGCCGACATCGTGTGGGCGCGCGAGGGCGTGGTGATGAACCCGCATTACAAGAATATGGGCAACCTGTTTGGCTCGGAGTATTGGAGCTACCTGTTGCCGAAGCGCGTAGGTGCCGAGGTGGGCCGGCAGATCATGGGCGACCGTCTGCCGCTGCTGGCGCGCAAGGCGGTGGCGCTGGGGCTGATTGATGATTGCTTTGGCGCGACGCCGGTGGCGTTTGCCGCTGAGACGGGGGCGCGAGCCGCGGCCTTGGCTGTTGACCCGACGCTCGCCGCGCGCATCGCTGGCAAGCAGGCCCGTCGTGCCGCCGACGAGGCCGCCAAGCCGCTGGCCGAGTATCGCGCCGAGGAGCTGCGCCACATGCAGCGCAACTTCTACGGTTTCGACCCGAGCTATCACGTGGCGCGCTACCACTTCGTGATCAAGAGTCCGCAGTCATGGACGCCGCGCCACCTGGCGCGCCACCGGGATCTGGGCTGGCAGGCGCCGGCCGCAAAAGAGAGTGTCGTGACATGAGTCAGAACTTGCCGACCGTGCTGGTCGTGGATGACGAGGTGCGCTCGCAGGAGGCACTGCGCCGCACGCTGGAGGAGGACTTTACCGTGTTCACCGCAGCCTCCGCCGAGGCCGCGGCGGCGATCATGGCGCGCGAGTGGGTGCACATCGTGTTGTGCGACCAGCGCATGCCGGGCGCCTCGGGCGTGCAGTTTCTGACCGAGGTGCGCGAGAAGTGGCCGGACGCGGTGCGCATCATCATCTCCGGCTACACCGATTCGGAAGACATCATCACCGGCATCAACGAGGCCGGCATCTATCAATATCTGCTCAAGCCATGGCAGCCCGAGCAGTTGCTGCTGACGCTCAATGGCGCGGCCGAGATGTATCGCCTGCAAAGCGAGAACCAGCGCCTGTCGCTGGATATGAAGGTGGCCGAGCCGGTGCTGCGCGAGCGCGTGGCGGGCAAGCGGGCGGCGGTGGCCGAGCGCTTTGCGGTGTCGGCCCTGCTACGCGCGCCCAACTCGCCGATGAACGCGGTGTGCACGCTGGTGGAGAAGGTCGCGCGGCTGGATGTGCCGGTGTTGCTGACCGGCGAGTCGGGCACCGGCAAGGAGTTGCTGGCGCGTGGTTTGCATCTGGCCAGCCCGCGGGCCGAGGCGGCGTTCATCACCGAGAACTGCGGGGCGGTGCCGGACCAGCTACTTGAGTCGGAGCTGTTCGGTTACAAGCGCGGGGCGTTTACCGGCGCCTATGAAGATCGCGTGGGCTTGTTCAAGCAGGCCGATGGTGGCTCCATTTTTCTGGATGAGATTGGCGAGACCACGCCAGCGTTTCAGGTGAAGCTGCTGCGTGTGCTGCAGGAGGGCGAGGTCCGCCCGGTGGGCGCACCGCGACCGCTGCCGGTGGATGCGCGTGTGGTGACGGCGACCAACCGCGACCTCGAAGCCGACATGCAGGCCGGGCGTTTTCGTGAAGACCTGTTCTACCGCCTCGCGGCGATCACCGTGTGGGTGCCGCCGCTGCGCGAGCGGGCCATGGACATCCCGCTCATCGCCAACGCCTTTGCGGCCGAATTGCGCAGCGTGGGCGGTGAGGCCTTTGCGCCGCTGGACAAGGAAGTGCTGGCTTGTCTGGCGGCCTATCGCTGGCCGGGCAATGTGCGCGAGCTGCGCAACGAGATCCTGCGCATGGCGGCGCTGTCGGACGATGCGCGGCTGCGCGCGTCGGATCTGAGCCCGCGGGTGCTGCGCGCGGCCGAGGCCGATGACGAGGCAGAACTCAATCTGCTGGCCGGGATGGATGGCGATTTGAAAGCGCGGCTGGAGACGCTGGAGGCGCGCATCGTCAAGGAGAGCCTGATCCGCCATCGCTGGAACAAGACGCGCGCGGCGAAGGAACTGGGCCTGTCGCGGGTGGGGCTGCGCAACAAGCTGTCGCGCTACGGGCTGGAGAAAAGCTGAGGCGAGTCATGCCACCTGTGTAAGGATTTTGTGCCGCGCCGGGTCTAAGCTCCTGTTAACCCCAAAAGGAGACACCTCATGACCCGTTTGCGCTTTCTCGCCCCGCTGTGCCTCGCCCTTGCCACCACCGCCGCCACCGCGGCCGATGGGCTGATCCAGATGAAGAGCCCGCACAGTGCGCGCCAGACCATGGACCGGCTGGAAAACATCGTCAAACAGAAGGGCATGAACGTGTTTGCCCGCATCGATCACGCCGCCGGCGCGGCCAAGGTGGGCGCGACGCTGCGCGCCACCGAAGTGCTGATATTCGGTAATCCGAAAGGCGGCACGCCCTTCATGCAGTGCGCGCAGACTGCGGGCATTGATTTGCCGCTCAAGGCGCTGGTGTGGGAAGACGCCGATGGTCAGGTGTGGCTGGGTTACAACGATCCGGTGTGGATCGCCGCGCGACATCAGGCGGGCGAGTGCCCGGTGGTGCCGAACATTGCCAAGGCCTTGTCGGCGTTCTCGGCGGCCGCCACGGCGCCCTGAGTGGTGGCGCGGGTCAGTCGGCCGGTCGGCCGATGGCCTTGCGCACCACGGCACCCACCGTCATGCCCTGACCAAAGATCGAGGCCACCACCACCGCGTAGGTGAGCGCCAGCACCAGGTCGCGCTCGGCGCCGGCCGGCAGCGACAAGGCGAGGGCGACCGAGATGCCGCCGCGCAGGCCGCCCCAGGTGAGCACTTTCCAGGCGCCGTCGGGCAGGCGGAAGCGCCGGTGGAACAAGGCCACCGGCGCGCCCACGGCCACCAGGCGGGCGAGCAGGGTGACGGCGATGACGAGGGCCACGGCCAGGGCCAGACCCGGTGCGTATTCGATCAGCACGATCTCCAGCCCGATCAGCACAAACAGCACGGCGTTGAGCATGGCGTCGATCAGATCCCAGAACATGTCGAGGTATTCGCGCGTCTTGTGCGACATGGCCATGGCGCGGCCGTGGTTGCCCACGATCAGGCCGGCCACCACCATGGCCAGCGGGCCGGAAACATGCAGATGGGTGGCCAGCGCGTAGCCGCCGAGGACGGCCGCCAGGGTGATCAGCACCTCTTCAGCGTAGCTGTCGATGCTCTTGAGCATGTGATAGGTGATGGCGCCGAGCAGCAGGCCAAAGAGAATGCCGCCGCCGACTTCCTCGGCCACCAGAATGCCGACCTGAGCCGCTTCCGGTGCCTGGCCGCTGGTGGCGGCGGCGAGCAGCACGGTGAATACCACCACGCCGACACCGTCATTGAACAGCGATTCACCAGCGATCATCAGTTCGAGATTTTTCGGCGCGCCGGCCGACTTGACGATGCCCATCACCGCGATGGGATCGGTGGGGGAGATCAGCGCGCCGAACAGCAGGCAGTAAATCAGCGGCAGCTCGATCCCGATCCAGGGCAGCAGCAGCCACACCGATGCGCCGATGAGGGCGGTCGACAGCAAGGTGCCAAACACCGCGAGCGCACCGATCTGCCAGCGGTAGGCTTTGAGCTCGCTGAGGTCGACATGCATGGCACCGGCAAACAGCAGCAGCGAGAGCATGCCCTGCATCAGCACGTCGGAAAAATCGAGCGAGGAGAGCAGCGAGACTTCGTAGTCCTTCAGCGCGCTGATGCCGACCCGGTCGAGGCCCAGCACGATCAGCGACAGGCCCATGGCAATGGCCATCACGCCAATGGTGGACGGCAGACGGATGAAGCGCACATTGACATAGGCCATGGCGGCGGTCAGGACGAGAAAGATGACGGCGAGGTCGAACACGGGCAGGATCCTGCAAGAAAAATCAGTGGGGAGTATGCCGGATAGATCGCCGGGGCGGGCGTGGGCAAATAAAAACGGGCAGCCTGGGCTGCCCGTGGTGCGCAATGCGGGGTGGCTCAGGGCGTCATCATGCCGCGGATCATGAAGAACAACATGGCGGCCATGAGGGCCGAAGCCGGCACGGTAATCACCCAGGCGGCGGCAATGCGCTTGAGCTGCGAGCGCTTGACCAGTTCCTGGCGATAGACGCGCTTCAAGGCCTTGCGCTCTTGCTTGGAGAAGTGCGCCGGGTCGAGGTGGGCCTTGGCCTGCTCTTTGAGTGCGGTCAGCATCTGGCCTTTTTCGGCCACTGGCGCGGCGTTGAACTTGACCATGAAGGCGTCGATCGCGCCCTGGTCGTCTTCGGGGTGGTGCGCCTTGATCTCGTCTTCGATGCGCGCATATTTGTTCTTGATCCACTCGCGCAGGAAGCCGACGCCAAACACGCCGCCAACGGCGATGTGGGTCGAGCTGACCGGCAGGCCCAGCTGGCTGGCGATGATCACGGTGATGGTCGCCGCCATGGCAATACAGTAGGCGCGCATCTGATCGAGTTCGGTAATTTCAGAGCCGACGGTGCGAATCACCTTGGGACCGTACAGCGCCAGGCCCAGTGCGATGCCGACGGCGCCGACCATCATCACCCACAGCGGAATGGTCGCCTTGGCCTGAACCTGACCGGTCGCGCTGCCCAGCACATCGACAATCGCGGCCAGCGGGCCAACCGCGTTGGCCACGTCGTTGGAGCCGTGTGCAAACGAGAGCAAGGCGGCGGCAAAGATCAGCGGCACCGTAAACAACTGCTTGATGCCGGCCTTGTCGTTGGTGAGTTTGTCGGCTTGGCGTGCGATGACCGGACGCAGGACGAAGAAGCTCAGCACCGCGGTCGCGCCGCCAATGAGAATGCCCTGGCCGAAGCTCAGCTTGACGATGGCCTTGACGCCCTTGAGCAGCAGATAGGAGGTCGTCGCCCACACCATCAGCGCCAGCAACACCGGCACCCAGCGTTTGGCCGCGGCGCGCATGTCGGTGTGGTAGGTCACGCTGTGTTTCACGAAGTACAAGAAGCCGGCCGCCACCAGACCGCCCATCACCGGCGAGATCACCCAGCTGGCGACGATGCCGCCGACCGTGCCCCAGTTGGCGATACCGAATCCGGCCGAAGCGATACCCGCGCCGAGCACCGCGCCGACGATGGAGTGCGTGGTCGATACCGGTGCGCCGACTGCGGTGGCGATGTTCAGCCAAAGCGCGCCGGCCAGCAGCGCGGCCAGCATCACCCACACGAAGGCCTGGCCGCTGGGCAGCTGGCTGGCGTCGATGATGCCCTTGCGGATGGTGCCAACCACCTCGCCGCCGGCGATCAGCGCGCCGGCCGCTTCAAACACCGCCGCGATGACCAGCGCCAGGCCCAGGCTCATTGCCTTGGAGCCCACCGCGGGCCCGACGTTGTTGGCCACATCGTTGGCGCCGATGTTCATGGCCATGTAGCCGCCGACCACCGCGGCGACCACCAGCATCACATTGACCTCGCCACCGACGCCGCGCGTGGCCGCAAACAGGATCACCCCGACGATGAACAACAATCCCATGCCGAGCCGGAACAGTTCGCCGCTGCCGCGTTGGGTGGCGCGCTCGAGTTCGCTGATATGTTTGAGTTCCACGAGGCTTTCGCTTGCTTGAAAAAAACGAATTGTTTCAGATTTATGAGGCGTCACAAAGGCGGATTACACAATTTTTTCAAGGATCTGACCTTTGGTCGGCTTGTCATGGCGTGAGCGCGCGCTGATCTGGGGCAAAGCCCGTGCGCGCGAAAGCCGGTAACCTGTGGCCCTTGCACCGTGCACGAGCGCAATCGTGCGCACGCGATTCAATTTCAGAGGACCCCCCATGGCATGGGAAATGGCGTTTCCGATCGTACTGATCCTGACCTTGTTCATCTCCGCATTCATTGTGTTGACCAAGCATCAGGCACACATGAAGGCCCAGCGCAATCTGCCAGATCGGTCCGATTATCTGGCGGCGGTGGGTGATGACCGTGCTTGCAAGAAGTGCGGTGCCACCGAAACCGCCGAGCACGGCTTGAATGGCCGCGAAGACAATGTGCGCATTGTCACCTGCGCCAGTTGCCAGGCCTTGCTCTATCAATTCAAGCGCGAGCAGGCGGCCGACTAAGGCTGTCCGGCCCTCTGCCCTGTGATTCAATAGCGCCATGAACGTGCTCTGGCTCCAATCCGGCGGCTGTGGTGGGTGCACCATGTCCTTGCTGTGCGCCGATACCCCCAACCTGATGGCCACGCTGGCCGATGGCGGGATCGAGTTGCTGTGGCATCCGAGTTTGTCGGAGGCCAGCGGGGCCGAGGTCATCGCCTTGCTTGAAGCCTGCGAGGCAGGGCGGCAGCGGCTCGATGTGTTGTGTGTGGAGGGCGCCTTGCTGCGCGGCCCGAAAGGCACGGGACGGTTCCACATGCTGGCCGGCACCGGCCGGCCGATGATCGACTGGGTGCAGTCGCTGGCCTCGCGTGCGCATCACACCGTTGCGGTGGGCACCTGCGCGGCTTTTGGCGGCGTGACCGCGGCGGCGTTCAATCCCACCGATGCCTGCGGCCTGCAATACGACGGCGATGCCACTGGTGGCTTGCTGGGGGCAGACTACCGCAGTGGTAGCGGCCTGCCGGTGATCAATGTTGCCGGCTGCCCGACCCATCCCGGCTGGGTGCTCGACACCTTGCTGGCGCTGGTCATGGACGAGGTCAGTGCGCACAGCCTGGACGCCATCGGCCGCCCACGCTTCTATGCCGACCACCTCGTGCATCACGGCTGCTCGCGCAACGAGTTCTATGAATTCAAGGCCAGCGCCGAGAAGCCCTCCGACCTCGGTTGCCTGATGGAGCACATGGGGTGCAAGGGCACGCAAGCCCATGCCGACTGCAATATGCGGCCATGGAACGGGCAGGGCTCGTGCACCAACGGCGGTTACGCCTGCATCAGCTGTACCGAACCGGGCTTTGAAGAACCCGGCCATCCGTTTTCGCAGACGCCCAAGGTCGGCGGCATTCCGATCGGCCTGCCTACCGACATGCCCAAGGCGTGGTTCGTGGCGCTGGCTGCGCTGTCCAAGTCGGCCACGCCGCGCCGGGTGCGTGCCAACGCGACGGCGGATCATACCGTGGTGACGCCGGCCATTCGCCGGACGGGACGCAAATGAGCCGGCAAGTGCTGGGGCCCTTCAATCGGGTCGAGGGCGATCTGGAAGTCACGCTGGCGCAGGTCGATGGCCGGGTCAGCGCGGCCTGGGTCAATTCACCGCTGTATCGTGGTTTCGAGCAGATCCTGCAAGGCAAGGCGCCCATGGATGCGCTGACCCTGGTGCCGCGCATCTGCGGCATCTGCTCGGTGTCGCAGTCGGCCGCCTCGGCCGCGGCGCTGGCGGATCTGGCCGGGGTCGCGCCGCCGCCCAACGGCGCGCGGGCCAACAACCTGATGCTGTCGGCCGAGAACATGGCGGATCACTTCACCCATTTCTACCTCTTTTTCATGCCCGACTTTGCGCGCGACGCCTATGCCGGCACGCCCGGTTTCGACGCTGTGCGTGCCCGCTTCAAGGCGGTCGAAGGCTCGGCGGCGGCCGAGGCGCTGCCGGCGCGCGCGCGCTTTCTGCAATTGATGGGCACGCTGGCCGGCAAGTGGCCGCATACGCTGAGCCTGCAGCCGGGCGGTTCGGCGCGGGCGATTCTGCCGGCCGAGCGGGTGCGCCTGCTGAGCCTGCTGCGCGAGTTCCGTGGCTGGATGGAGCGGCATCTGTTTGGCGATTCGCTGGAGGCGGTGTCGGCGCTCGATTCAGCAGATGCGCTGTGGACATGGTTTGACGCCAAGGGGCCGGCGCGGGGTGATCTGGCGCGCTTTCTCGAGGTCTCAAAAACGCTGGGACTGGACCGCCTCGGTCGCGCGCCCGAGCGGTATCTGAGTTTTGGCAATTACCCCATCGATGGCGCCCGCCGTTTTGCGCCGGGCATCTGGGACAGCGCGGTGGGCGCCGTCCACCCGCTCGATACGCGCGATATCGTCGAAGACATCTCCCACGCCTGGCTGGCCGGTTCGGCCGACAAGCATCATCCGCTGGTGGGCGAGACCCATCCGGATGCCGACAAGGCCGACGCCTACTCGTGGTGCAAGGCGCCGCGCTGGCGCGACAAGGTGGTCCAGTGCGGCGCGCTGGCGCGGCAAGTGGTCGACGGCCATCCGCTGGCGCGCGATCTGGTCGCGCAGGGCGGCGGCACGGTGATGAGCCGGGTGGTCGGGCGCATGCTCGAAATCGCGCGGGTGCTGCCAATGATGGAAGCCTGGGTGCGCGAACTGGTGCCGGGCGATCCGTTCTGTGTCGAACTCGAGTTGCCCGATCAGGGCGTCGGTGTCGGCCTGGTCGAGGCGGCCCGCGGCGCGCTCGGGCACTGGCTGGTGGTGCGCAATGGGCACATCCAGAACTATCAGATCATCGCGCCGACGACCTGGAATTTCTCCCCGCGTGACGCGGCCGGCACACCGGGCGCGCTCGAGCAGGCCCTGGTCGGCACGCCCGTGGGCGATGGCGCCGGCATGCCGCTGGCGGTGCAGCATGTGGTGCGTTCTTTCGACCCGTGCATGGTGTGCACGGTGCATTGACGCAGGGGATCAACACATGGCAAAACCCGGCGACAAGGACCACGATGTTGGCCAGACCGGCCACCCTGGCGAGCTGGTTGGCGTGGGCGAGGATGTGTGGATGGACGTCATCCACAAGATGGACGAGGTCTATTCCGACCTGCTGCAGTACGAGGTGGCGCTCGAAGAGAAGAACGCCAAGCTCGAGGAGTCGCAGCAGTTCATTCTGTCGGTGCTCACCGCGATGTCGGACATCCTGGTGGTGTGCGGGCGTGATGGCGCCATCGAAGATGTGAACCCCTCGCTCGAGGTGATTACCGGCAAGAGCGCCGAATCGCTGCGCGGCAGCGCCATCTACGATTTGTTTGTCGGCGACGATGCCCGCGACAAGGCGCGCCAGTTGCTGACGGTGTTCGGTGAGCGCGAGGTGCACGACTGTGAACTGCAACTGCGGGCGCACGACGGCTCGGCGGTGCCGGTGTCATTCAACTGCACGCCGCGTTTCAACGCCGTCGGCAAATCGATGGGCATGGTCGTCACCGGTCGGCCGGTGGGCGAGTTGCGCAAGGCGTATCAGGCGCTGCGTCAGGCGCATGACGACCTCAAACGCACCCAGCAGCAATTGCTGCATTCCGAAAAAATGGCCTCGCTCGGTCGCCTGGTGGCGGGCGTGGCGCACGAGCTGAACAACCCGATCAGCTTCATCCTGGGCAACGTGCATGCGCTGCGTCGCTACGCCAACCGGCTGGAGACCTATCTGGGTGCCGTGCATGCCGGCGAGTCGCCCGAGCAGCTGGCCGAGCAGCGGGCGCGTCTGCGGATCGACCGCATTCTGGCCGATCTCGATCCGCTGATCGAGGGCACCATCGAAGGCGCGGAGCGCACGCGGCAGATCGTCGATGGGCTCAAGCGCTTTTCCGCCATCGATCGGGACGAGCAGCAGCAGTTCGACCTGGCCGAGGTGGTCGAGCGCGCGGTGCGCTGGGTGAGCCAGGCCGCGCGCAAGGATTTCAAGGTGCGGCTGGACATCCCCGCGCCGCTGATGATGATCGGCTCGGCCGGCCAGATGCAGCAGGTGATGATGAATCTGGTGCAGAACGCCTGGGATGCGACCAGCACGCTCGGCCAGCCGACCCTGCAGATTTCGGCGGAGGTGGACGTCGCCTCAGCTCAGGTGTGCCTGCGTTTCGAGGACAACGGGCCGGGCATCGACCCGGCCAATCTGGCGCAGGTGTTCGACCCGTTCTTTACCACCAAGCCGGTGGGGCAGGGCACGGGCCTGGGGCTGGCGATCAGCTACGGCATCATCGAGCGCCACGGCGGACGCTTGTCGGCGGCCAACGCGAGCGCTGGCGGGGCGGTGTTTACCGCCTGCCTGCCGCTGGCGCCGCTTACTCCAGCGTGCTGATATACACCGACACCGCCTTGGTTTCGAGCTCGGTGAGCTTGGAGGCAATGGTGTGCATGATCGCGTTGTCGTTGGTTCGCGCGCGGCTGTTGAAGGACTCCAGCTGGGTCTCCAGATAGCGCGCGTTCTGCCCGGCCAGGCGCGGCAACTTGTCGGTGCCGTAGCCTTTCTCGCCGTGGCAGGACGAACAGGCGGCGACGCCGGAGTATTCATTGCCGCGATCAAAAATGAATTTGCCCACGGCGTTCAGGCCTTCGTCGAGCGCGCGTCGTGAGCGGGCGGGCTTTTTCTCGAAATACACGCCAAGGGCGAGCATGTCGTCGGCGGTGAGGCCGGCCACCATGCTGCCCATGGTGTCGCTCGCGCGTTTTCCGCTCTGGAAGTCGGCCAGCTGTTTGGCGATGTACTGGTAGTGCTGGCCGGCCAGCTTGGGGTGGTTGACGGTCGAGCTCTCGCCGTCCATGCCGTGACAGAGCGAGCAACGCTCGGCCACAATCTGAGTGGCGCGGGTCAGGTCGACGTCTGGCAGATCGGCGGCCTGGACGAGGGCGGCCGGGGCGAGCAGTCCGGCCAGAATGAGCGCATGGTGAAGCGTCGGCATACGAGGTCTCCTGACGACGGTTGAGTTTCGCCTGGCAAATGCGGTGCAATGCGTTTTGGCGGTGTCAGCCGGGAGCGTATCAGACTCGCCGCGATGCTTGCAGCCGGGGTGTTGGGGCTGCGCCGGGGGTGGTTACACAGTATTCGCCAAGCGGCCGACGCTGGGAGCGCGCTTGCCGGATGCCGGGTCTGTGACCGGCGCAAACGCTTGATTTCGTGATGGGCCGTGTCTGGCACGCATCTTGATTCGGTATCACGACGTTTTTCGTTAACTTGGTTTTCTCTGGAGGTGTGTCATGGCGACATCGCGTGTTCTTCTCGCTCTCGTGCTGGCCGGTGGTGCCGGGTCGGCCATGGCGCATGGCGGGCATGCCGGCGGGCATTTCGCGGCGGGCCTGGCGCACCCCTTTGGCGGTGTGGATCACCTGCTGGCGATGCTGGCGGTGGGTGTTTATGCGACCCGTCAGTCCGGCCGCGCGCGCTGGGGGCTGCCGCTGGGGTTCGTCGTGGCGATGCTGTGCGGCGCGGGGCTTGCCGCGCTGGGCGTGGTGCTGCCGGCGGTTGAAGGTGGCATTGGGGTGTCGGTGCTGGTGATGGGCCTGTTGATCGCGCTGGCCGTCAAATTACCGGTGTCGGTGGCGCTGCCTCTGGTGGGGGTGTTCGCGTTGTTCCATGGCTACGCACACGTGGCCGACATGGGTGGCGCGAGTTTGCTGAGCTATGTCGTCGGATTCGTCGTGGCCACGGCCGTGTTGCACGGCGCGGGCTATGCGCTCGGTGGCTGGATGCCGGCGTCGCGTGTCGCGATGGCCGTCAAGCGCGTGCTGGGCGGAGTGATGGCGGGGGTTGGGCTGGTCTTGCTTGGCACCTGAGCCCTTGGGGGTACATAAATGAAGGGGGCGCTGGACGCCCCTTTTTAGTGACACACCCCTTCACCGCGAAGGGGTATTCCCGACAAAATTTGTCGGGAATGTGCGCGCTTGGTAAACTGGCGCGCATTGTCTTATTACCGAGATCGCGATGACCAATCGTCTCGCCCAGGAGCCATCCCCGTATCTTCGCCAGCACGCCGAAAACCCGGTGCACTGGCAGCCGTGGGATGACGCAGCGCTGGCGCAGGCGCGCGCTGAAGACAAGCCCATCTTGTTGTCGATTGGCTATTCGGCTTGTCACTGGTGCCATGTGATGGCGCATGAATCCTTCGAAGACGCCGCGACGGCTGAGGTGATGAACCGGCTGTTCGTCAATATCAAGGTCGATCGCGAAGAGCGGCCCGATCTGGATCACATCTATCAGAGCGCGCACCAGATGCTCTCGGGCCATGCCGGCGGCTGGCCGCTGACGGTGTTTCTGACGCCCGAAGGCACGCCTTTCTATACCGGCACCTACTTTCCGCCCTCGCCGCGTCACGGTCTGCCCGGCTTTGTCGACCTGATGGAACGTGTCGCCGCCGGCTGGGCGACCCAGCGCGAGGCGATCGGCAAGCAGAATCAGCAGTTGCGCGCCGCGCTGGCCGAGACGTCGCGGGTTGGCAACGTCGATGCCGATCAGTTTGACGAGCGCCCGGTGCGCGATGCCTGCGACGGCATGGAGGCGGCGTTCGACATGGACAACGGCGGCTTCGGCAAGGCGCCGAAGTTTCCGCACCCCTCCGATCTGATGCTCTTGCTGCACCGCTACCGTTGCGCCGGCAACGCCAGCGCCGGTGCGATGGTGCGGCTGACGCTCCAGCGCATGGCTGAAGGCGGCATCTACGACCAGCTCGGCGGCGGCTTCTGTCGCTACAGCGTCGATGAGCGCTGGGAGATTCCGCATTTCGAGAAGATGCTCTACGACAACGGCCCCCTGCTGGCGCTCTACGCCGAAGCCGCGGTGTGCTGGGATGAGCCGCGCTTCCGTGAGGTGGCCGAAGACACCGCCGCCTGGGCGCTGCGTGAAATGCGTGCGCCCGAGGGTGCTTTCTGGTCGGCGCTGGACGCCGATTCCGAAGGCGAGGAGGGGCGCTTTTATGTGTGGACGCGCGATGCGGTGAAGGCCGCCGTCGCGCCGGAAGACCGCGTGTTCGCGCTGGCCGTGTTCGGCATGGAAGGCATGCCGAACTTCGAAGGCCATGCCTGGCATCTCACCTTGCGCAAACCGCTCGACGAGATCGCGGGTGAGGTTGGCATGGCGCCGGAATTGGCGGCGGCCGCGCTGGCACGTGTGCGCGCTGCGCTGCTGGCGGCGCGCGACCAGCGCGTGCGCCCGGGCCTGGACGACAAGATCCTGACCGCCTGGAACGGGTTGATGATCCACGGGCTGGCACGCGCCGGCCGCTTGCTGGATCGCCCCGACTGGATCGCTGCCGGACAAACGGCGATGGACTTCATCCGCACCCGGCTGTGGGACGGCGAGCGCCTGCACGCCAGCTGGAGCGGGGGGCAGCCGCGACTCAATGGCTATCTCGACGACTACGCCTTTGCGCTGGCCGCGCTGATCGAATTGCTGCAAGCCGAATGGCGCAGCGAGGACGCGGCCTTTGCCCGCCAGCTGGCCGATGCACTGCTGGCGCGTTTTGGAGACGAGACGGCGGGCGGCTTCTATTTCACCAGCGCTGATCACGAAGTGCTGCTGCACCGACCCCGCACCGGTCACGATGGCGCGACGCCCTCGGGCAACGGGGTGGCGGCGCGCGCTTTGCAGCAGCTGGGACATCTGCTGGGCGAGCCGCGCTATCTGGCGGCGAGCACAGGCGGCCTGCGGGCGTTTTATGCCGGCATGCGCCAGTCCGCGATGGGTTATGGCAGCCTCCATGTGGCGTTGGCCGAATGGCTGACGCCGCCGCGGGTGGTGGTGTTGCGCGGGCCGCAACGCGAATGCGATGCCTGGGCCAGGCAGGCCGCCAGTCTCGCCGATGCCGCGACCTTGGTGCTGTCGGTCGGCGAGCGGGACGATCTGCCCCCGGCGCTGGCCAAACCGATTGAAAATCATGTCAACGCCTGGGTGTGTTCAGGCGTTGAGTGTCTGTCGCCAATAGACGACTGGGTGCGTCTTGCGGACGAGTTGGGCGGGTAGGCAAAGCCAGATTCATGGTTTAGTATCCGCCGGTGTTGGTTCCACTTAACGATAAGGAAATTCCGATGAAAGCACTCGTTGCTGCTACCGTCGCCCTGGGTCTGCTGAGCGCAGCTCCGGCCTTTGCTTCCGCTGAACTGGCCAAGGCTAAGAACTGCCTGGCCTGTCACACGGTCGACAAGAAGCTGGTTGGCCCGGCTTACAAGGATGTGGCCGCCAAGTACGCAGGTCAGGCAGACGCCTCGGCCATGCTGGCAGAGAAAATCATGAAGGGTGGCAAGGGCGCCTGGGGCCCGGTCCCGATGCCGCCTAACCCGCAAGTGAAGCCCGAGGAAGCCAAGGCATTGGCTGACTGGGTGATGAGCCAGAAGTAATTCGGCGCTTCAACAAAAAACCAGCTTTCGGGCTGGTTTTTTGTTGTCCGGCGTCGGGGGCGGCTTATTGTGGTCGTGGCGCCCGTTCGGCCTCGATGTGCTGGGGGGGCGCTTCGAGCCAGCGGTCAAGCTCACCCGCGGTGACGGCTTTGGAAAACAGGTAGCCCTGCATGATGTCGCAGCCCATGTCTTGCAGCCGCTGGGCCTGCTCCTGGCGTTCTACGCCTTCGGCGACCAGGTGCAGACCAAAGCCTCGCGCGATGCCGGTAATCGCCGAGATGATTGGCTGGGTGCCTTCGCCGTTGAGATTGTCGACAAAGCTGCGGTCGATCTTGAGGCTGCTGACCGGGAATTTCTGCAAATAGGCGAGCGCGGAGTAGCCGGTGCCGAAGTCGTCGATGGAGATGCCGACGCCGCAGTCGCGCAGCCGGCGAATCCGGGCGATGACCTCGTCGGTGTCGCGCATCATGACCCGCTCGGTGATCTCCACCTCGAAGCGGTCATGCGCGAGGCCGCAGCGCGAGACGCAGTCGGCGACCTGGTCGATGGTGTCGTCGCGATCGAAATCGTGGGAGGACAGATTGATCGACATGCGCAGGGCCTGATGCCCGCGAGCGTGCCATCGCGCGAGCTGTCGCGTGGCGGTATCGACGACCCAGTGGCTGATGTCGCGGATCAGACCGACCTCTTCGGCCACCTGAATGAAGGCCGCGGGGCCGACCAGCCCGTGGGTGGGGTGTTGCCAGCGCAGCAGGGCTTCGACGCCGACCAGCTGGCCGGACTCCATGCTGATCTGTGGCTGGTAGTGCAGCGAAAATTCGTTTCTGGCCAAGGCGCCGCGCAGGTCGTCTTCGAGCGCGATACGTTCGCGGTAGTGCGCGTTGAGGTCCGGGTCGAAGAAGCGGAAGCCGTTCTTGCCTTCGCGCTTGATCTGGTACATCGCGATATCGGCGTGCTGGGTCAGTTGTTCGGCCACGTCGCCGTCTCGCGGGAAGACCGAGATGCCAATGCTGACGGTGGCGTGAAAGCTGCCGTGTTCGAGCTGGAACGGGGTTTTCAGTGCGGTGTGGATTTTCTGCGCGATGGTTTCGGCGTCTTCGGCGTGGGCGATGTCGGGCAGCAGAATGATGAACTCGTCACCACCCAGGCGGGCGAGCGTGTCGCCTTTGCGCAGGGTCTCTTTCAGCCGGGTGGCGAGGCCGCGCAGCAGGCGGTCGCCTTCGCTGTGTCCGTAGGTATCGTTGACCCGCTTGAAACGGTCGACATCGATGAACATGACCGCCAGCAGTCCGCCGCGGCGCTGCGCCTGGGCGATCGCCAGTTCGAGGCGGTCCTTGAACAGAATCCGGTTGGGCAGGTGGGTGAGCTGGTCGTGGTAGGCCTGAAAGGTGATGATTTCTTCGGCCCGCTTGCGCTCCGAAATATCGCGGGCCACGCCGTAAATGCCGACCGGGGCCTGGCTGGCGTCCTCGCCGCTACGATTCGAAATCGGGACTGCATTGAGCGTGACGGTGACGGTTCTGGTGCCGGGTTGGCCGGATTGCGCATCCAACCGTCGCAGGCGCAGCTCCAGCACCGGGTGCATGCGTTTTCCGCGGGCTGCGTCGCGCAGCAAGGCCTCGACCCGAATGGCGTCATCGTCGAGCAAGAGTGTGCTGAAGGCTTTGCCGAGCAACTGCTCGCGGGTGTAGCCCAGCATGGTCTGAACGCGCGGGTTCACATAGTTGAACGCGCCGCTGGGGTTGAGGGTGAAGATGAAGTCGGGTGAGCTTTCGACCAGATAGCGATGCAGGCGCTCGGAGCTTTTCAGGCGCTGGCTCATGACCCCGTTGGCCTGCTCCAGCAGGGCTTTGTGCAAGACGTTTTGCACGGCGCGTTGCAGCTGGGCCACATGGTAGGGCTTGCGCACATAGTCGTCGGCGCCGCGGCGCAGGGCGCCAATGGCGGCGTCGATGGCGTCTTCGCCGCTGATCATCACCACCGATTCCGTGCGGCCGGCGTTGGCCAGCCAGTCGAGTACGTCGAGGCCGGAGCCGTCGGGCAGCCGGTAGTCGAGCAGGATCAGGTCGTAGCGATTGTTTTCAAGGCGGCTGATGGCGTCGGACACCGTGCCGCACTCTTCAAAGTGGCGGCCGGCATGGGCGAGGACATGCGGCAGGGTGCGACGCAAGGGGGCGTCGTCGTCGACCAGCAGAATGCGGCTGGGACGCTCGTACGTCGCCGTACGATCGGACAGGGTATGACTAAAGAAAGGGGCCTCACCGGGTATGACCATGATCTCCCCGTCGTCGCCAAGCGACAGCGTAACCCGTCGGATGATGCCCGATTCAGACGTTGCGGGCTAGTGGAATGAAAATCTGGAAGCTCGTGCCAGTGTTTTTTTGACTACGACAGAGGGTATAGGCACCAGATTGCCGGAGTAAGTCATTGACGATCGACAGCCCAATGCCTTGGTGGTCCTCGCCTTTTTGGCTCGGCTGCGGCGAAAACAGTCGGCCGAGGCGAGCGTCGGGTAGTCCGGGGCCGTTGTCGACGAGTCGCAGTTCCAGGCTAGGGACGCCATCGGCCATCAGCACACCGGGCGAAGAGATGCTCAGACGGCCGCCCTCGGGCAAGGCCTCGGCGGCATTGCGCATCAGGTTGAGGACGACTTGCTTGAGTGCGCTGGCCGGCATCGCCACGGCGGGCAGGCCGCGGGGGATTCGTACGTCGAGTTCGCGCTTGCGGCTGCTGAACAAGGTATCTGCATAGACTTGCTGGAGCTGGCGCACGACCTCGCCGAGGTCGGCGGTGGTGGTCACTGGCTCGGCCGTGTCGGGATCGCTCATGCGTCGCAGCAGCGCGCCAATGCGGTCGATCTCCTTGCTGACCTGGGCGAGCTCGCCGGTCAGCGCGGTGTCGGCGGTGTCGCGCTGGCTGATGATGCCCAGATAACTCTTGATGACGGTGAGCGGGCTATTGACCTCGTGCGTGATGCGGCGGGCCTTGGCCAGGTGTTCGGCGCGCGCGGTTGCCAGAAGCTGCGCCTCTGCCGCTTGGCGCTGCGCCTGGCGCACCTGGCTGGCCGCCGCGTGCGCGACCAGTGACAGCATCAGGCTTTGTTCGTCTGGCGCGATGTCGAGGCTTTCATCGATACCCAGCACGCCCACGCCGCGCTCGCCGCCAGCGTGCCACGGCAGGCACAAAATGCCGGCGCTATCGAGCCAGCGGGCGATATGCCAGTCGCGGGTGCTTCTGCCGGGCGCGTCGCGGCCAGGGAAGTGGCTGGTGCTGGTCTGGGTGCGCATGGCCAGGGCAACCACGCTGGTTTCATCTGACAGGCGCAAGTCGAGCTCGGCGATGGCGCTCGCTCGCTCGGCTTCATGCGTGGCGTCGAGTGCGAGCAGCACTTCGCTGTTGGCGCGTAACACCATCGGCGGGCGCTTGCCGAACAGCAGTCGAAACGCGTCCTGCAGTTGGCGCACGGCGGTCTCGGCAGAGGCGGCGTTGAATGCGGCCTGGATCAGCCCGTCGATGGTGACCCGTCGCCAGTGGGCTGGCAGGCGGGGGGAGTCGGGCGAGGCGCTGGTCGGCGCCACCGCGTTGCTGCCTGCCGGCTGCCCGATGCCAAGTGATTGCAGCCCCTGGCTGGACAGGTAGTCCACGTCGGTTTGCAGGCTGAGCAGGGCCTCTTTGGACAGGCCGCTGAGGCGCTGCGCTTCGTCGAGCCGTTGTGAGTCATCGCTCAGGCATTGCGCCGCACGAAGAATGGCGGCCAGCGGATGCGCGTTTTGTAGCTGCTCTTCGGTGGCGCCGGCCAAGGCCAGGGCGTCGATGACGGGGCGCGGCAGCTGGCAGTGCTGGGCCAGGTTGGCGCTCAGCGCGATGTGGTCGGTGTCGAAGCGTTGGCGCTCACGGGTGCGGAGGGCTTCGGGTGTGGCGCATTGCGCACATAGTTGCGCATAGTCGGGCGAGGAGGCGTGCAGGTTCATCTGCCCCAAGCGTGACCACAGACCGGCCAGAAAGGCCTCTTCAGGGCGCGGGTAGCGTTTCTCGATGGCCAGGTGCATGGCACTTTCGGCGGTGAGCAAGGCCTGCTGGTGCAGCCCTTTCATGACCGCAATATCGCCGGGGTGGGCGCTCGCATGCAGCAGCCAGGCGCGCAACAGGGGGGCGCCAACGCGACGCAGGCGATCGGCAAGCAGGGCTTGCAGCGGTCGGGCGTCGGCGCTGTCGAGCGGTTGCAGCCAGAGCAGGGCGAAGCACAGCGCGGCGTCGCGGCTGGCGTGCTCGGCCAGCGTGTCCCACGGAATGTCCGCCGCTTCCATCAGGCGCAACAAGGCCTCGGCCGCGTTTGGGTGCGGGCTCGGGCGATGCATGCGGAAGGGCAGGACGGGCAGTGACATCAAGAAGCGAAAGCCGTGAAAGACAGAGCAGACCGAATTCTAACGGCGGAACGCTCATCCAGACGTGATAGGTGTCGCAGGGGACGATGGGGTATGCGGCGGCGTCCAGAGGCAGTCTCGGGGCGTTGCTGTGCTCGCCGGGCGCGCACGGGCCCGTCTTTCGCCATAAGGAGGGGGCGGCCTGGCGGGTGGTCGGGCGGCGGTCAGGCTTGCAGGCTGTCGGCGAACTGCAGGCCGGCGAGCAGGGCGCGGTTGACGCTCTCGTTGTCGATGGCGAGCTCGCTGACTTGCGTTTGCAACCGCGACGGGTCAAAACGCTCGCAGGCGCGCGCCAGATTGAGGAAGGGCGCGAACGCGCCTTCGTCATTGATCAGGGCTTCGGTAATGGACTCGGGCAGGCTCATTTCGCCGAGCAGATCGCCCAGCGACGTGCCGAGCAGGGCCGGTAGCAGGGAGAAGGCGCCGGTAATGAACAGGTTGTCGTGATCGGCCTTGTCGAAGAAGGGCGCGCCGACGCGCTCCATCAGCCGGCCGCGGGCGATCGAGGTTTGCATCAGTGCCGGGGCGGCCGGGTCGCGGCTGGCGGTGACCAGCAGCAGCGACAGCCATTTGTTGAGGTTGTTGTAGCCCAGGATGGTGACTGCGTGGCGGAAGGACTGGATCTCGCAGCGCAGGCCGAAGCCGACCGAGTTGATGTAGCGCAGCAGCTTGTAGGAGAGCGCGACGTCTTGCTTGAGGACGGCTTCGATCTCCTTGATGTCGGCGTTGTGGCGGACGAGATTGAGCAGGCGGACGAGCTGGGCGTGGGAGGGCGACAGCTGCTTGCCCGGGGCGTTGCCATGCAGAAAGAACCAGCCGGCTGCGCCGTCGAAACCGCGGTGTGCTGCGTCGTCAAAGGCCGGCGTGTCCTTGAGGCCCCAGGCCAGGCTCAGGCCGGGGCTGTTGTGCGGGCTGGGTTGTTTGCGCTGGTCCATGATCACGAAGCGCCAGTCGACGTCCGGCGGCAAGACCGTGTCGGCGGTGTACCAGGACAGACAGGTGCCCACGCCCGCCGCTTTCAGTTCGGGGAGCAGCGCCTGCACTTTCGGGTGAGCCAGCGTGGGCGCCGGGATCTCGATGGTCAGGTTTTCGGGCATCTCCCAGTCGAGCAGATCGACGGTCGGGACGAGTTTGCCCAGCGAGAGAAACACCGAGTGGTGTCGCGGCCATTCTTCTTCGAACTGCTGCAGGCCTTCGACGATGTCGGCCACCGACGGCGCATGCGCGATCAGGCGGTTGGCGGTGATCGCGCGGTTGCGGTTGACGACGGGTTCGCGGGTCAGCAGCAGGGATTGGCTCATGATGTCAGGCTTGCGATTCCAGGGCGTAGGTAAAAGCGTCGGCAAAAAATTCTTCGTCGGGCAGGCCGCATTGCTGGGTGAAGTCTTGATGGGCGGCGTCAATCATGACCGGCGCACCGCAAGCATAAACCTGGTGGCCAGAAAGATCGGGCAAATCGGCCATCACCGCTTGATGCACCAGACCGGTTCGCCCCGTCCATGGCTCACTTGGAATGTTATCGGACAGCACGGGCACAAACTTGAACCAGGAATGCGATTCGGCCCATGCCGCTGCCATGTCGTGAAGATACAAACCGGCGCGGTCGCGGGCACCCCAGTAAAGTGTCATGGGGCGGGTCAGGCCGGTGGCGATGGCGTGCTCGATAAGGCCCTTGATGGGCGCGAAGCCGGTGCCGCCGGCCAGCAAGACGATCGGTTTGGCGCTGTCCTCGCGCAGGAAGAAGCTGCCCAGCGGGCCCTCGAAGCGCAGGATGTCGCGCACTTTCATGGTCGAAAACACCTGGCCGGTGAAGGCGCCGTCCGGCACATGGCGGATATGCAGTTCGAGGTGGTCGGCGTGGCTCGGCGGGTTGGCGATCGAAAAGCTGCGTCGCTTGCCGCCGGGCAGCAGGAAGTCGATGTATTGCCCCGCGCGAAAGGCAAAAACCTCCGTGGCGGGCAGTTTGAGCTTGAGCACCATCACGTCCGGCGCGGCCAGCGTCATCTCCTGCACGCGGCAAGGCAGTTTCTTGACCGGGATGTCGTCGGCGCGATTGACCGTGCGGCACTCGATGCTCAGATCGCTGCGGGGGGTCGCACAGCAGAACAACGCCAGGCCGGCGGCCTTTTCTTCGTCGGTCAGGGTCTGCGGACCGTGCTGGCCGTAGTCCACGGTGCCTTCCAGGATTTTGCCCTTGCAGGCGCCACAGACGCCGTCGCGGCAACTGTGGGGCAGTAGCAGGCCGGCCGCGGCGGCGGCGTCGAGGAGGGTCTGGTCTTCGGCGATGGCGACAACGTGATCGCCCGGGAGGATGTTGAGCTGAAAGGACATGACGAAATCTGGCGTGAGATAATGAAGCGATGAGAACGATTCTGATTGTGGGCTGCGGCGATGTCGCCCGGCGCGCCATTCCATGGCTGGCCGGGCGCTTTCGCGTTATCGCGATGATACGCGATGACAGCCAGCGTGCCGCCTTGCGGGCGCTGGGCGCGCGCGTGCTGGTGGCCGATCTGGACGATCGCCGCACCTTGCGGCGCCTGTCCGGCATCGCCGATGTGGTGCTGCATGCCGCTCCGCCGCCGCGCAAGGGGGCGGTCGATTCGCGCACCCGGCATCTGGTGGCGGCGCTGGCGCAGGGCAGCACAGTGCCGCGTCGGTTGGTGTATATCAGCACGACCGGGGTGTATGGCGACTGCCACGGCGCTTGGGTGAGCGAGACCCGCCCCGTGTCGCCGGACTCCGACCGCGCCGGACGCCGCGTTGATGCCGAGCGCCGGCTGCGTGCCTTCGGTCGCCGCTGCGGGGTGTCGGTCGGCATTTTGCGGGCGCCGGGCATCTATGCGGCTGACCGCTTGCCGCTGGCGCGCCTGGAGCGCGGCGACCCGATCCTGCGGCCCGAGGACGACGTCCACACCAATCACATCCATGCCGAAGATCTGGCCCGCTGGTGCGCCATCGCTGTGTTTCGCGGCGGGGCGGGGCGGGTGTGGAATGCCTGCGACAACACCCGCCTGACCATGGGTGGCTATTTCAATACGGTGGCCGATCACTTCGGCCTGCCGCGCCCCGAGCCGCTCAGTCGCGCTCAGATTGCCGAGCGTGTCTCGCCGCTGACGCTCACCTTCATGCAGGAATCGCGGCAGATCGACAATGCGCGCATCAAGCGCGAGCTGCGTGCGCCGCTGATGTATCCCGATATCCAATCCGGGCTGGCCGCCGTGTCGCCCGCCCTTCACTGAGACCCCCCATGCTTGTTGTCAAAGCCCTGCACATCATCTTCGTCGTCAGCTGGTTCGCTGGCTTGTTCTACCTGCCGCGCATCTTCGTCAATCTGGCCATGGTGCCCGCCGACAGCACCGCCGAACGCGAGCGTCTGCTGCTGATGGCGCGCAAGCTGCTGCGCTTCATGACGCCGCTGGCCGTATTGGCGGTGGTGTTTGGTCTGTGGTTGTGGTTTGGTTATGGCTTTGGCGGTGGCTGGTTGCATGCCAAGACCGCGCTGGTGCTCGTGTTGATCGGCTATCACGTGTATTGCGGCACTTTGCTCAAACACTTTGTGGCAGGGCGCAATGCGCGCAGCCATGTGTGGTTCCGCGTCTTCAATGAAATGCCGGTGCTGGTGCTGTTTGTGGTGGTGTTTCTCGTTGTCCTCAAACCTTTCTGAGTCGATTTCTCATGTCTGAACAGTTTTTTGCCCCGTGTCCGCGAGGACTCGAACCCGGTTTGCAGGACGAGCTGAGCGCGCTGGGCGCCGGCAAGATTCGCCAGGTGCCCGGCGGCGTGTCGTTTACCGGCGACTGGGCGCTGGCCTATGCGGTCAACCTCGAGAGCCGGCTGGCGACGCGGGTGCTGTGGCAGGTGGCGCATGGCCGCTATCACGGCGAGCAGGACATCTACAAACTGGCCTACGGTGTGACCTGGGCCAAGTGGTTTACGCCGGAGCAGACCATGCGTGTGTATGTCACTGCACGGCGCTCCCCGCTCAAGAGTCTGGAGTTCATCACGCTGCGTATCAAGGATGCAGTGTGCGATCACTTCCGTACCATCAAGGGCGTTCGGCCGAGCATCGACACGGCCAATCCCGATGTGCGCATCCATGCCTTCCTCAGCAATGACGAGGCGATGCTGTATATCGACACCTCGGGCGAACCGCTCTACAAGCGTGGCTTCAAGCAGGCCGCCGTTGAAGCGCCGCTCAAGGAAAACCTCGCCGCCGGCATTTTGCGGGTGAGTGGCTGGCAGCCCGGTGAGGCGCTGCTCGACCCGATGTGCGGTAGCGGCACCTTTCTGATCGAAGCGGCGCAAATTGCGCTCGACATCGCCCCCGGCCTTGGCCGTCGCTTCGGTTTCGAGGCGCTCAAAACGCTGGATGAGAGTGTGTGGCGCCGTATGCGCAAGGCGGCCGAAGGGCGTCGTCGGCATGTGGCAAAGCTGCCGATTTTCGGTTCCGACAGCGAAGGCGTTCAGGTCAAACGTGCGCGCATCAACCTCGAAGCCGCCGGTCTGGCCGACCAGGTCACGCTCGAACAGGCCGAGCTGACCGAGCGCATGCCGCCGGCGGCCGAAGGCGTGATGGTGGCCAATCCGCCGTATGGCGTACGCATTGGCGAGTCCTCGGAGCTGGCCGAGTTCTACCCGAAGCTTGGCGATGCCCTCAAGGCGCGCTGGGCCGGCTGGCGCTGCTACTTCCTCAGCGCCGACCCGGAACTGCCCAAGCTGATCAAGCTGAAGGCCACCAAGCGCACACCGATGTTCAATGGCGCGCTGGAGTGTCGGGTGTTTGAGTACAAGGTGATCGCCGGCAGCAATCGGCGAGAGAAAGCGTAGGGCGGGCGCCAGCCTGCCCGCCACGCTCAGGTCCAGCCAACAGGTGATTCCGATGACCCATCAAGACTTTGCACCGCACGAGGCATGGGTGCTGTTTCAACTCAACGACGCGCCGATCGAAACCGCTATGGACGGCGACTTCAACGTGTTGGCGATCATGGATGCGGCGACCGGCCGAATCCACGGAAACGCCTTCATCAGCGTGCTGGATGCCGAGCCGTCGGCGCTGGACGCGCGACGCTTGCTCGCGTCTTCGGAATCGGAAGCCGGGCTGCGGCCGCAGCGCTTGTATGTTGATGAGCAGTGTCGGCTTGTTGAACTGACTGGCGTGGCAAAGGCCATGGGGATCGTGGTGTGCCCCGAGCGCAGAAGTACGTTTGATCCGCTGACTCAGGATGCCCGCGAGGGCTTCGCTGCGCATGTGTCGGGCGCTCGGCGACAGTAGGCCGGGCGTTACGCCGGCCAGATGTTTCCCCGGCGTAAACGCTAGTTGCGAGGACGGCACCGATGATTACCGTTGAATTTCTCATCACTGCCCTGGTCGTCGTGCTCATTCCCGGTACGGGGGTGATTTTTACCGTGTCGACAGGGCTGCTTCAGGGCCGCGCGGCGAGCCTGTACGCGGCGCTGGGCTGCACGGCGGGCATTGTGCCGCACTTGCTGGCGACCGTTCTCGGGCTGGCCGCGGTGATGCATGCCGGGGCGCTGGCGTTTCAGGTGCTGAAGTTCGCGGGCGTGGCGTATCTGCTCTACCTGGCGTATTCGATGTGGCGTAACACCACGGCCTTTGCCGTGGATGGCGCCGTGTCGCGCACAAGCGCGCGGGCGCTGGTGATGAAGGCGGTGTTGCTGAATGTCCTGAATCCGAAGCTGACCATTTTCTTTCTGGCCTTTTTGCCGCAGTTCATTGAACCGGGTGCGGCACAGCCGATGGCTCAACTGCTGTTGCTCAGTGGCGTGTTCATGGTGATGACTTTTGCCGTGTTCGTGGTCTACGGCGTGGTGGCGCATGCGTTTCGCGCCAAAGTCATCGAGTCGCCGCGGGTGCAGCGTTACTTGCGCTATGGATTCTCGGCGGCTTTTGCGGGGCTGGGCGTGAAGCTGGCGCTGAGCGAGCGCTGATCGCAAGAGGCGCGTCGAAGGCTGCCCTGCGTCTCGTGCGTGGTGTTGTGGCGACAAGCCGTGAGGGGCAAGCGGGCTGGTGCCGCGGTGTAACGATGACGGCGGATGACGCTTCGCTCTTCCGCCCTACGCCAGACGCTGATTTGCGGAGGTGTGGCGGTGACGGCGGATGCGCTGCGCTTATTCACCCTACGCCGTGGGTGTGCGTGGTGTGGCAGCAAAAGGGTGTGGGGTCACCGCCCTTGCGCCGGGCAGCGAACGCAGTGAGCGTGGGGGCTCCGCCCCGCCGCCGGGCCGTCCCAAGGCGAGGCGCCGCCCCCTCGGGGGGGGGCAGCGAACGTAGTGAGCGTGGGGGCTCCGCCTCGCCGCCGGGCCGCCCCAAGGCGAGGCGCGGCCCCCTCGGGGGGCAGCGAGCGTTAGCGAGCGTGGGGGCTCACACAATATCGAGGTTCTGAATCCCCGCGTTGAGGTCCTTGTCGCCATGCTTGCTGTTGAGCTTGATCTGCAGGCGCAGGTCGTTGACCGAGTCGGCGTTGCGTAGCGCGTCTTCGTAACTGATCAGCTCGTCTTCGTAGAGGCGGAACAAGGCCTGGTCGAAGGTCTGCATGCCCAGTTCGGTTGAGCGCTTCATGATCTCCTTGATCTCAGAGACTTCGCCCTTGAAGATCAGATCGGAAATCAGTGGCGAGTTGAGCAGGATCTCGACCGCCGGCACGCGGCCCTTGCGGCCGACCATCGGCAGCAGGCGCTGGGAGACCATTGCGCGCAGGTTGAGCGAGAGGTCCATCAGCAGTTGCTGGCGGCGCTCTTCGGGGAAGAAGTTGATGATCCGGTCGATCGCCTGGTTGGCGCTGTTGGCGTGCAGGGTGGCCAGGCAGAGGTGGCCGGTTTCGGCGAAGGCGATGGCGTGGTCCATGGTTTCGCGGTCGCGGATCTCGCCCATCAGGATCACGTCGGGCGCCTGACGCAGGGTGTTTTTCAGTGCGGCGGTCCAGTCGTCGGTGTCGATGCCCACTTCGCGCTGGGTGACGATGCAGTTCTTGTGTTGGTGCACATATTCGATCGGGTCTTCGACCGTAATGATGTGGCCGTAACTGTGCTCGTTGCGGAAGTCGACCAGCGCGGCCAGCGAGGTGGTTTTACCGGTGCCGGTGCCGCCGACGAAGATCACCAGGCCGCGCTTGGCCATGCCGATGTCCTTGATGACGGCCGGCAGGCCGAGTTCGTCAATGGTCGGGATGGTCAGGGCGATGGTCCGCAGGACGCAACCGACGCGGCCTTGCTGGACAAAGGCGTTGGCGCGGAAACGGCCGATGCCTGCCGGCGAGATGGCGAAGTTGCATTCTTTGGTGGATTCAAAATCGGCGGCCTGGCGGTCGTTCATGATCGCGCGCGCCAGCTCGGTGGTGTGTTGCGGCGTGAGGATCTGGTTCGACTGCGGGACGATGCGCCCGTCGATCTTGATCGCCGGCGGAAAGCCGGAGGTGATGAACAGGTCAGAGCCTTTTTTCTGCACCATCAGGCGCAGCAGGTCCTGCATGAATTTGAGGGCTTGATCGCGTTCCATCGTGCGTTCCGGTCAGTAGTGGTTTGGCCTGCCGAGGCGATTAGCCGGCGAAGTTGTCTTTGTTCTGGGCGCGTACGCGGGCCTCGGCGGAGGACACCATGTTGCGCCGAACCAAGTCGGCAAGGCATTGGTCGAGCGTCTGCATGCCGACATTCTGGCCAGTCTGGATGGCCGAGTACATCTGCGCGATCTTGTTTTCGCGGATAAGGTTCCGGATGGCCGGCGTGCCGATCATGATCTCGTGCGCGGCGACGCGGCCTTTGCCGTCCTTGGTTTTGAGCAGGGTCTGGGCGATGACGGCGCGCAGCGATTCGGAGAGCATGGCGCGCACCATGTCTTTTTCTTCGGCCGGGAAGACGTCGACGATACGGTCGATGGTTTTGGCGGCCGACGAGGTGTGCAGCGTGCCGAACACCAGGTGACCGGTTTCGGCCGCGGTGAGCGCGAGGCGAATGGTTTCGAGGTCGCGCAACTCGCCCACCAGAATGACGTCGGGGTCTTCACGCAGGGCGGAGCGCAGCGCGTTGTTGAACGAGATGGTGTCGCGGGCGACTTCTCGCTGGTTGATCAGGCAGCGCTTGGCCTCATGCACGAATTCGATCGGGTCTTCAATTGTCAGGATGTGGCCGTACTGGTTGGTGTTGACGTAGTCGACCATCGCCGCGAGCGTGGTCGACTTGCCAGAGCCGGTCGGTCCGGTGACCAGCACGATGCCGCGCGGCTGGTCAGAGATTTCCTTGAAAATCTTGGGTGCATTCAGCTCTTCGAGCGACAGCACCTTGGACGGAATGGTCCGGAATACGGCCGCCGCGCCGCGTTCCTGGTTGAAGGCGTTAACCCGGAAGCGGGCCAGGTTGGGCACCGAGAACGAGAAGTCGACTTCCAGAAACTCTTCGTAGTGCTTGCGCTGGCCGTCGTTCATGATGTCGTACACCATGGCGTGCACGTCCTTGTGCTCCATGGCCGGCAGGTTGATGCGCCGGACGTCACCGTGAACACGGATCATCGGTGGCAGGCCGGACGACAGGTGAAGGTCGGACGCCTGATTCTTGACGGAAAATGCGAGGAGTTCTGTGATGTCCATGGGGGGCGTAGTCGAGGAAGCGTGGAAAAAGGGGTAGCGCGGGCGCAAAAAGCGCGGTGCTATAATTTTTCGGCCATTCTCGCGGGATCTTTAGATTTACGGCGACCCCACGGCAAATCGATTTCTATATGACATCAATCGCATCCAACTTGCAAGCCGTGAACGCGCGGATCGCCGCAGCGGCGAAGGCCTGCGGACGTGCGCCGGGCGATATCGCGCTGCTCGCGGTGAGCAAAACCTGGCCGGCAAAATGTGTGGCCGAGGCAGCCGATGCCGGCCAGCGCGCCTTTGGTGAAAACTATGTGCCAGAGGGCTCCGACAAGGCCGCAGCGCTGGCGGACCGGGCTTTGGCGTGGCATTTTATCGGCCCGCTGCAGAGCAATAAAACGCGCCTGGTGGCGAATGCGTTTGACTGGGTGCACAGTATCGACCGACTCAAGATCGCCGAGCGCTTGTCGGCGCAGCGCGATGCGGCGCGGCCACCGCTGAATGTGTGTCTACAGGTGAATGTGAGCGGCGAGGCGAGCAAGAGCGGGGTGGCGCCGGACGCGCTTGCTGCGCTCGCGCAGGCGGTCAGCGTGTTGCCCGGTTTGCGTCTGCGCGGTTTGATGGCCATTCCCGAAGCGACGGACGACATCGCTTTGCTGAAACAGCGCTTTGCTCAGGTGCGCGCCTTGCGCGATGCGCTCAATGGCGCAGGGATGGCGCTGGACACTTTATCCATGGGCATGTCCCATGATCTCGAAATCGCAATTGCCGAAGGCGCGACGATGGTACGTATTGGCACGGCCATTTTCGGCGCACGCGCGTGACGAAACCACAATGGAATCCATGATGAAAATTTGTTTTTTGGGCGGCGGCAACATGGCGGCGGCCTTGATCGGCGGCATGCTCGCCAAGGGCTATGTGGCCGGAGATATCGCGGTGGTCGAGTTGCAGGAAGAGGCGCGGGCGCGCCTGCGTGAGCGCTTTGGTGTGCGCACCCATGCCTCGCTCGATGCCGAGGCGCTGGCGTGCGACATCCTCGTGCTGGCCGTCAAGCCGCAGCAGATGCGCGATGCGCTGACGCCAGTGGCCGGCATGCTCACCCATCAGGTGGTGGTCAGCATCGCGGCCGGACTGCGCCTGGGCGACATGGCACGCTGGTTGGGGGGCTATTCGCGACTGGTGCGCTGCATGCCGAATACGCCGGCGCTGATTGGTGCGGGAGTGACCGGATTGTTTGCCGATGCGTCGGTGAGCGAGGCTGAGCGGCGCGCGGTCGGGCAGGTCATGGCCTCGGTCGGCGAGATTGTGTGGATCGATACCGAAGCCCAGATGGATGCGGTGACCGCGGTGTCGGGCAGCGGGCCGGCCTATGTGTTCCACTTTATCGAGGCGCTGGAGGCGGCCGGCGTGTCACAGGGCTTTGATGCGGATACGGCGCGCAAGCTGGCAATCGGCACCGTGTTGGGCGCGGCCCGGCTGGCGGCTGACAGCGATGAAGGTCCGGCGGTGCTGCGCGAGCGGGTGACATCCAAAGGCGGCACAACGGCGGCCGCATTGGCGGTGATGGCCGAAGGCGATCTGCTCGGGCTGGTCGGTCGCGCGGTGGATGCGGCCGAGGCCCGCGGCAAAGAACTGGGCGACGCGCTGGGCGCAGACTGAGTCGGGCAGGAGCACGAAATCATGATGTCGAATCTCTTTCTTTTTCTCATCGAAGCGGCGGCGAGTTTTGCGACGCTGATGCTGCTCGCGCGCTTCTTCATGCAGTGGCAGCGGGTGAGCTTTCACAATCAGCTCGGCCAGTTCGTACTGGCCACCACCGACTGGTGCGTGCGTCCCTTGCGTCGGGTGCTGCCCGGCTTATTTGGTATGGATCTGGCCAGTCTGGTGCCGGCCTGGGTGATCCAGACGCTGGTGGTGCTGGTGCAGTTGATGGTGTTCGGCGCCAGTCTGGATGGCAATCCGGCGGCGCTGTTGCTGGGCTCGTGGGGGCTTGGCTTGGTCGGCGTGCTGAAAATGATGGTGTATATGGTGATCGGCATCGTGCTGATCTCGGCCGTGTTTTCATGGGTCAATCCGCATGCGCCGATGGCGCCGCTGTTCTACAGCTTGTCAGCACCTTTCCTGCGCCCCCTGCGCAAGGTGATCCCGCCGATCGCCAATGTGGATATCTCGCCGCTGATTCTGTTGCTGCTGCTGCAGATCGTGCTGATGCTGCTGTCGAATTTTGCTGGCGGCTTCTCGGGGATGATGCTCGCCCGATGAGCGTCTGGCTGCGCCCCGACGGCGATCATGCGTTGATGCTCAGCCTGCATATCCAGCCCGGCGCAAAAAGCACCGAGTTTGTTGGTTTGCATGGCGAGGCAATGAAGCTGCGCCTCGCTGCGCCGCCGGTCGACGGCAAAGCCAACGCGGCGCTGATCGCGTTTCTGGCGAAGTTTTCCGGACTGCCCAAAAGCGCCGTGACGCTGGTCAGCGGGCACTGTGCGCGGGCGAAGCGCGTTCGCATTGAGGGTGCCGATGCGGCGCTCAAAGCCCGGCTGGCCGCCCTCGGCTAGCGCCCCGCGCGCGTGATAGGCTGCGACTCATCGCCGTGTTTTCAGAGCCCCCAGGGAGATTGCGCATGGTCCCGGATACTTATGCGGAGCGCTACGCCGCGCATCGCTGGAAAATTCCCCACGTATTCAATATTGCCGACGCGTGCTGCCGGCGATGGGCGGACGCCCCCGAGCGTATCGCGATTCTGTCTGAAGACGCCGACGGGGCTCAGGCCAGCTACAGCTATATTGATCTGATGCGGGCGGCCAACCGCTTGTCGAATGTCTTGCGTGCGCGGGGCATACAGGCCGGTGATCGGGTAGCGATAGTCATGCCGCAGCGCTTCGAAGCCGCGGTGTCCTTGATGGCGCTGTTTCAGCTCGGTGCGGTCGCCATGCCCCTGTCGACCCTGTTCGGGCCGGAGGCCATGGCCTATCGCCTGCAAGACAGCCATTCGGTGGCGGCGATTGTCGATGCGCGCGGCGTCGATACGCTGAGCGCGGTGCGCGCCGAGTGTCCCGCGCTGACTACGCTCATTTGTGTCGATTGCGCGGCGGAAGACGCGCTGGACTGGACGGCCCTGCTGGCCGCGGCGAGCGATGAATTCCCGTGTGAAATCACCGCGCCAGATGACCCCGCGGTGCTGATCTATACCAGCGGCACCACGGGTGCGCCCAAAGGCGCGCTGGTGCCGCATCGCGCCATGCTCGGCAATCTGCCGGGCTTTGTGGCCAGTCAGAACGGGTTTCCGCAGGTCGACGCGGTGTTCTGGTCGCCGGCCGACTGGGCGTGGACCGGCGGCCTGTGGGATGCGCTGCTGCCCACGCTGTACTTCGGTCAGCCGATTGTCGCGTACAGCGGCCGTTTCTCGCCCGAGACTGCGTTCTCGCTGATGGCGCGCTACCGGGTCACGCACACCTTTTTGTTTCCCACCGCACTCAAGGCCATGATGAAGGCCTTCCCGGCGCCACGCACCGAATTTGATCTGCACCTGCGCGCCATCATGAGCGCTGGCGAGGCGGTGGGCGATGCGGTGTTCGACTGGTGCCAGTCGGCGCTGGGCGTGACGGTGAATGAAATGTTCGGCCAGACCGAGATCAACTACATCGTGGGCAACAGCGCCACCGAATGGCCGGCGCGACCCGGCTCGATGGGCCGCGCCTACCCCGGCCACCGCGTGGCGGTGATCGACGACGCCGGGCAGGTGCTCCCGCCGGGCGAAGAGGGCGAGGTGGCGGTGCATCGCCAGGACATTCACGGTGACCCCGACCCGGTGTTTTTCCTGGGCTACTGGAAGAACCCGGAGGCCACCGAGCGAAAGTACGTCGAGGGCTGGTGCCGAACCGGCGATCTGGCCACTCAGGATGCCGAGGGCTACCTCTGGTACAAGGGTCGCGCCGATGATGTGTTCAAGGCCGCCGGCTACCGGATCGGGCCGGGCGAGGTGGAGAACTGTCTGGTCAAGCATCCGGCCGTCGCCAACGCCGCCGTGGTGCCCAAACCGGACCCGGAGCGTGGCGCGGTGGTCAAAGCCTTTGTGGTGCTGGCCGAGGGCTTCTCGCCCAGTCCGGCGCTGATTGATGCACTGCAGCAGCATGTGCGTGACCAGCTGGCGCCCTATGAATATCCCAAAGAAATCGAGTTTCTTGATGCCCTGCCGATGACCACCACCGGCAAGGTGCAGCGGCGTGTGCTGCGCTTGCGCGAGCGTGACAAGTCAGAAGGGCGGGCCTAACCGGGTATTTGGCTGGTGCTTTGCTGGCGGGCGCGAGCAGCGGTTTCAGCCCGCTCATTCAGGCATGCTACGAAAAAAAGCCCGGGCCAGAGACCCGGGCTGAATCCACACCAAATTGTTGCGCGTGGAGGAGACGGCTCAACCATAGCGCGTTTTTTGTTGCGGCGCAACAAATTGCGATGCTGCCATGGTGAATTTCGTCTCACGCGCGCGAGAGGGTGTGGATTCTTCAGGGCTCGGCGTACATCACCTTGCCCTCAACCACGGTGTAGCAGACCTTGCCAGGCAGGTTGTGGCCCAGGAACGGCGTGTTCTTGCCTTGGCTGCGCAGTCGTTCGCGGGTGACGGTGGTTTCGCCTTCCGCATCAAAAATACAAATGTCCGCCCGCGCGCCGAGGCTCAATTGCCCCGCCTTGGAGCCGATGATTCGCGCCGGATTGATGGTGACGCGGCGCAGTGTTTCGAGCAAGCTGAGTTTGTGGCTCTGGCCCCATTTCAGGGCGAGCGGCAGCAGCAGTTCGATGCCGGTGGCGCCTGGCTCGGCTTCGGAGAAGGGCACCTGCTTGGCGTCGTCGTCGATGGGCGAATGGTTGGAGCACAGGGCGTCGATATCGCCGGTGGCCAGGGCGGCTTGCAGTGCGTCGCGGTCGCGCTGGCTGCGCAGCGGCGGGTTGAGGCGGCAGTGGGCGTTGAAGTAGCCGATGTCCATGTCGGACAGGTGCAGATGGTTGATCGAAACATCACAGGTGATGTCCAGCCCTTCGGCCTTCGCCGCGCGCACCAGTGCCAGGCCTTCGGCGCTGGACAGGCGGGTGATGTGCAGCTTGGCGCCGGTCAGGCGGGCGAGTTCGATATAGGTGAACAGCGCGATGGTTTCGGCGGCGGTGGGAATGCCGGGCAGGCCGAGGCGGGTGGCGACTTCGCCGTCATGCGCGACGCCTTCGTGACCAAAGCGCGGGGCGATGGGCTGCAGCCATACGCGATAGCCAAAGGTGGCGGCGTATTGCAGCGCGCAGAACAGCACCTGGGTGTCGACGATGGGGGTGTTGGCTTGGCTGAAGGCGACGCAGCCCGCGTCGACCAGCTCGGCCATTTCGGACAGGCGCTTGCCTTCGAGCCGCTCGGTGAGCGCGCCGACCGGATACACGTGGGCGCGGTTGAGCTTTTTGGCGCGATAGCACAGCATTTCGACCAGGCCGGGTTCGTCCAGCGGGGGGTCGGTGTCCGGCGGGATGGCCAGGCTGGTGACGCCGCCGGCCATGGCGGCTTCCATTTCGGATTCCAGCGTGGCGAGGTACTCGAAGCCGGGCTCGCGCAGCCGGGCGGCGAGGTCGACCAGGCCGGGGCAGATGATCTTGCCGGTGGCGTCGATGGTTTGCGTGGCAACAAAATCGTCGGGCGCGCTGCCGATGCCGACGATCTTGCCGCGAGCGATGTACACGTCTTGCTGCTGGTCGATGTCATGGGCCGGATCGATGAGTCGGCCGTTGGCGATATGGATCTTCATGAATGTGCTCGAATTCTGTGCGGGCTCAGTTGCTGCCCAGCATGCTCATGACAGCCATGCGGACGGCAATGCCGAAGGTGACCTGCGGGAGAATGACGGCCTGGGTACCATCGGCGACGGCCGAGTCGATCTCGACGCCGCGGTTCATGGGCCCGGGGTGCATCACGATGGCGTCGGGGCGGGCGACGGCGAGTTTTTCGGGGGTGAGCCCCCAGACCTTGAAAAACTCCTGGCCGCTGGGTAGCAGCGGGCCGCTCATGCGCTCGTTTTGCAGGCGCAGCATCATCACCACGTCGACATCGCGCAGGCCTTCGCGCATGTCGTGGAAGACGCGTACGCCGAGCTTGTTCAGGTCGGTGGGCATCAGTGTTTTCGGGCCGATGACCCGCACCTCGGGCACCCCCAGCGTGGTCAGCGCGGCGATCTGCGAGCGCGCCACCCGCGAGTGCAGCACGTCGCCGACGATGGCGACCACCAGACCGGTGAAGTCCTGCTTGTAGTGGCGGATGGTGTACATGTCGAGCAGCCCCTGCGTGGGGTGTGCATGACGGCCGTCGCCGGCGTTGATGACATGGATGTCGTGACGGCGGGTGTTGTGCAGGTGCTCGGCGATCAGGTAGGGCGCGCCGCTGGAGGCGTGGCGCACCACAAACATGTCGGCCTGCATCGCGCACAGGTTGTCGACGGTGTCGAGCAGGGTTTCGCCCTTGTTGGTGGAGGAGGTCGCCACGTTGAGGTTGATGACGTCGGCCGACAGGCGCTTGGCGGCGATCTCGAAGGTGGTGCGGGTACGCGTCGAGTTTTCGAAGAACAGGTTGAAGATGCTCTTGCCGCGCAGGATGGGCAGCTTCTTGATCTCGCGTTCGGCCACTTCGGTGAAGGGTTCGGCGGTGTCGAGAATGGCGGTGAGAATCTCGCGCGGGAGTCCGTCGAGGGACAGCAGGTGCTGGAGTTCGCCGTGGGCGTTGAGTTGGGGATTATGCATCGATCAACCTCAGGGACAGGCTGCCGTTGTCGGCTTTTTCGAGTTGCAGATTTTGCTTGCCACCGAGTGGTGTGGCCAGGGTGTGGCCGCAGAAGCGGGCGGCGATGGGCAATTGGCGTTCACCGCGGTCGACCAGCACGGCCAGATCGACCCGTGCGGGGCGGCCGTAGTCGAACAGCTCGTTGAGCGCGGCGCGGGTGGTGCGGCCGGTAAACAGCACATCGTCGACCAGAATGACCGAACGGCCTTCCATGTCGAAGGGGATGTCGGAGCGGCGCAGCTGCGGGTGCAGCCCCTTGGCGGCGTAGTCGTCGCGGTAGAAGGACACGTCGATGGTGCCCAGCGGGTGGCGGATGCCGAGCGCCTCGTGGAGCCGCTCGGCCAGCCAGGCGCCGCCGGTGTAGATGCCGACCAGGGCGGTGTCGTCGTTAACATGGGGCGCCATCTGTTCGATCAGCGCCGCAAACAGGGTGTCTGCGTCAGGCAGTTGGGGCATGGGCGGTTTGGTCCAGGTAGTACTGAAGAATGATTTGGGCGGCCACGGCGTCGAGCACCGGTTTGCGGTCGGCCCAGCGGCGCTGGCCGGCCTCGGCCAGCTGGCGCTCGGCCTCGGCCGAGCTGAAGCGCTCGTCGATGAGGGCCACGGGCAGGCCGAAGCGGCCGCCCAGTTGATTGGCAAAGCGACGACAGCGCGGGGTGAGTTCTTGCGGCGTACCGTCTTCCGACAGCGGCAGGCCGACCACCAGCTGCACCGGTCGCCATTCGTCGATCAGGCGGGCGATGGCCTCGAAGCGTGCGGCATTGGCTTCGACGGTGAGGGTGGTCAAGGCATTGGCGCGGCCGGTTTCGAATTCGCCGACGGCGATGCCGACGCGTGCCAAGCCGAAATCAAAGCCGAGCAGCGAGCCGCGCGCGGGCCGCGCCGCGCCCTCAGGCATGACCGGCAGACTCGGACAGATTGGCAAAGTCGATGCCGAGCAGCTGCATGGCGGCGGCAAAGCGCTCTTCGGCGGGCAGGTCGAAGACGATGCTCAGATCGGCCGGCGCGGTCAGCCAGGCGTTGTCGGCCAGTTCCTGTTCGAGCTGGCCGGCATCCCAGCCGGCGTAGCCGAGGGTGACCAGCACGTCCAGATCACAGCCTTCGGTGGCCATGGCCTGGAGAATGTCTTTTGAGCTGGTCAGGCCGACTTCGTCGTTAACCTTGAGCGTGGCGCTCCAGTCGCCGGCCGGGCGATGCAGTACGAAGCCACGATCGGTTTGCACCGGGCCGCCAAAATAGACTGGCTGCTGGGCGTAGCGGTCGCTCTCAAGTGCCATGTCGACGCGCTCGAACAGCGTGGCCAGGCTCATGTCGATGGGGCGATTGACGATCACGCCAAGCGCACCGCCGTCGTTGTGCTCGGCAATATAGGTGAGCGTGCGGGCAAAATTGGTGTCCGCCATACTGGGCATGGCGATCAGGAAGTGGTGGGTCAGGTTCATGTCGGGGGTCGTCACACCGTGCATTTTAAACGCACGGATTTTCCGGGGAAAGCGCAGCGCACCCGGTTGGGCGCCTTGTCAGCCACAATTTACACTGAAGCACGGTAAGGAGCAGGATGAATGGGGCAAAAAGCATTGGTGTGGTTCCGGCGCGATCTGCGTCATTTCGATCACGCGGCCTTGTATCACGCGTTGCGTGACTACGAGTCGGTGTTCTGTGTGTTCGTGTTCGACCGCGATATTCTCGATGCGCTCCCCTCGCGCGAGGATCGTCGGGTGGGCTTTATTCATGCCGCGCTGGTCGAGCTGGATGCGGCCTTGCGCGCCGCCGGCGGCGGCCTGGTGGTGCGTCACGGCCGGGCTGTCGACGAAGTGCCCCGACTGGCGGAAGCACTTGGCGCCGACGCGGTGTATGTCAATCGTGACTACGAGCCGCAGGCCATCGCGCGAGACGCGGCCGTGGCGAAAGCCTTGGCGTCAGCGGGGCGGGCGCTGCACGACTTCAAGGATCAGGTCATCTTCGAGCAGGACGAGATCCTGACCAAGGGCGGCACGCCGTACAGTGTGTTCACGCCGTATCGGCGTGCATGGCAGGCGGCGCTGACGCCGGATCGACTGCAGTCGTATCCGGTGGGAGATCACCTTGCGGCGTTGCGTCCGCCGCCCGCCGGCGCGGCGCTGCCGACACTGGATGCGATCGGTTTCTCGGCGGGCAATCTGGCCAGCCTGCCGATGCCGACCGGCATGTCAGGCGGCGAAGCCTTGTTCGCCGATTTTCGGGATCGCATCGACAGGTATCGAGCGTTGCGCGATTTCCCGGCGCGAAAAGGCGTGTCCTATCTGTCGGCGCACCTGCGCTTCGGTACGGTGTCGATCCGCCAGCTGGCGAGCTATGCCTCGTTTCAGGGTGGGCAGGGCGCGGAAACCTGGTTGAGTGAGTTGATCTGGCGGGAGTTCTACCAGATGGTGTTGTGGCATCGGCCCGAGGTGGTCGATCATTGTTACCGGCCGGTTTATGACGCCCTGCAGTGGGACGACTGGCCGGAGGGCTTTGCGGCCTGGTGTGCCGGGCAAACCGGTTACCCGCTGGTCGATGCGGCGATGCGCCAGCTCAATCAGAGTGGCTACATGCACAACCGGCTGCGCATGATCGCGGCGTCCTTCCTGACCAAGGACCTGGGGATCGACTGGCGTGCCGGCGAGCGCTATTTCGCGCAGCAGCTGATCGACTACGATCTGGCGGCAAACAATGGCGGATGGCAGTGGGCGGCGTCGACAGGCTGCGATGCGCAGCCGTGGTTTCGCATCTTCAATCCGGTCACGCAGTCGCAAAAATTTGATCCGGCGGGCGCGTTCATCCGGCGCTATGTGCCGGAACTGGCGGCGGTGCCGGATCGCGACATCCATGCGCCGTGGACGCTGCCGCCCCTGACGCAATCGGCGCTCGGCATCCGGATCGGTGAGACCTATCCGGCACCGATTGTCGATCACGCCGAAGCGCGCGCACGAACCCTGGCCCGGTTTCGGGCAGTCACACCGGCCGATAAGGCATTGGCCGACGCATCGTGATGCGTCGGCCTGCGGTGGGTCAGTGTTTGGCGGGGCCGGTGTATTCGCGAATCAGGGCGAGCAGTTCTTCTTCCTGATAGGGTTTGCCGAGGTAGTGATCGACGCCGATCTGGCGCGCGTACTCGCGGTGCTTGTCGGCCAGTCGCGAGGTAATCATGACGATCGGCACGGCCTTGAGGCGCGCATCGTTGCGGATATTGCGCGCCAGGTCGAAGCCGTCCATGCGCGGCATTTCGATGTCCGACAGGATGACGTCCGGCAGCGTGTCGAGCAGCTGTTCGAGCGCATCGACACCATCCTTGGCGGTGACCACGCGGAAGCCTTCGCGTTCGAGCAGGCGGCCGGTGATCTTGCGCACGGTCAGCGAGTCATCGACCACCATCACCGTGGGTTCGACGCTGGCGGCGACCGCTTTGGTGACCGGCAGGGCGGTGTCGGTGCCTTGGCTGGCCTGCGCGCCGGCCAGTGCGACCGGGTTGATGATGAGTACGATCTCGCCGTCGCCAAGCACGGTGGCGCCGGTGTAGCCCACCAGACGGGCAAGCTGCGGGCCGGCCTTCTTGACCACGATTTCCTGGTTGCCGCGCAGCGCGTCGACATGCAGCGCGAGCGTCTGGGTGCCAGAGCGCAGCAGCAGCACCCAGTTGAAGCGTTGCGCCTCGGGCTGGGTGTCGTTGTCGCCGAGCAGCCGCGGCAGGTAGCGGTAGCGGTAGTCGTTGTCTTGCCAGGTCGTGCCGCCTTCGGCCTGCAGGGCGGCCAGCGGGGCAGCCTTGAGTTCCATCACCTGCGCCACCATGTTTGACGGAATGGCATAGGTGCGTCCGGCGGCGCGCACCAGCAGCGCCTGCGTGACCGCCAGTGTGAGCGGCAGATAGAGACGGAAGCGGGTGCCGTTGCCCGGCGTGGACGTGACATCGATGCGGCCGCCGACGGAGGCGGTTTCGGACTTGACCACGTCCATGCCCACACCGCGGCCCGACACGGCCGACAGGCTGCCCGCCGTCGAGAAGCCGGGCAGGAAGATCAGGTTGGTGAGGCGGCTTTCGTCGGCGATGTCGTCGGGGCCAAGCTGGCCGTTTTCGCGGGCACGGGCTTCAATGCGCGCGAAATCGAGACCGGCGCCGTCGTCGATCATGTCGATGACCACTTCGTTGCTTTCGTGGCGAACGGTCAGCTGGATTTCGCCGATCTCTGGTTTGCCGGCGGCCTTGCGTGCCTCGGGCGTTTCGATGCCGTGGGCAATGGCGTTGCGCAGCAAGTGTTCGATCGGGCTGGTGATGCGTTCGAGCACCGAGCGGTCGAGCTCGATACGGCCACCGCGCAGGTCGAGGTTGGCACGCTTGCCGAGGTCTTTGGCGCTCTGGCGAACCACGCGGTAGAGGCGGTCGGCGAGGCTGTCGAAGGGCGTCATGCGAACCGACATCAGCGCCTGCTGCAGGTCGCGGTTGAGCCGGCCTTGCGAGGTCAGGGCGGCGTCGGCGCCGTCGAGGTTGCGCAGCAAGGTGTGCTGCACGGTGGTGACGTCGTTGACGCTCTCGGCCATCATCCGGGTCAGTTCCTGCAGCCGGGTGTAGCGGTCCATCTCGAGCGGGTCGAACTCGGCGTGCTCGGACTCGGCCTGCGCGATGCGGGTTTGCATCTGCGTGTCGGCCTGGATTTCGAGTTCGCGCAGCTGGTTGCGCAGGCGAATGACGTTTTCGGTCAGGTCGAGCAGGGCGCGGCGCTGAGTGCGCAGTTCGCCTTCGACCCGGGTTCGGGTGATGCCGATTTCGCCCGCGTCGTTGACGAAGCGGTCGACCAGATCGGCGCGCACCCGCAGGGTGCCGCTGGTGGCGGCGCCAACGTCGTCGGCGGTGATGGCGACGGACTCCGCTTCGGGGGCTGCGGCATCGGGTGTCTCAAGCATGGGCAGGCCATGCGCCAGGCGATCCAGATACTGCTGCGCGATGTCGGCGCCTTGGTCGAGGCTGTCGAATAGCTCGTCGGTGGCCGTTTCGCTGACTTCAAGGCGGCTTTCGAGGGCGTGCAGGTGCTCGCCGAGGCTCATCGCCCCGGTCATGCGCGCGCTGCCCTTGAGGGTGTGCAGCAAGCGGGCGACGGCGGCGGCTGCCTCGGCGTCGGCGGGCTCGGCACGCCAGCTGCGCAGCGCAGCGCCCAGTTCGCTCAACAGATCCGAGCATTCTTCAAGGAAGATCGGCAAGAGCTGTTCGTCGATGTCGTCGTGAACATCGAGAACTTCCGGCTCCGGCGGCGGGTTGTACCCGGCGGGTGCGGCGGGCGCGTCGGTGGCGGCCAGGGTGGTGCTGTCGGGGGCGTCGAGTACGGCGGCGGCCTCGTCGGCTGGGGCGGGCGTCGTGCTGTCGGGTTCGGCGCTGGGGCGTAGCAGGGCGTCGAGCTGCGTCTCCAGCATGGGCGCGGGCAGCGGCTCGATGCCTTTGATGATTTCGCTGACCATCGCATCCAGCGTATCGGAGGCGGTGCCGAGGACGGCGGTTTGTTCTGCACTGGGGGTGCACTCGGTGTCGATCAGCCGGGCGAAGGCGTGTTCGAGTGCGCGCCCGAGGCTGAGGGCACCGTTGAACCCGGCCGTGCCGGAAATGCCGGCCAGGGTGTGCGCCGCGCGCAGGGCTTCTTCCTGCGGCATGCGGGTGGGGTTGGCTTGAAGCTGTGTGATCTCGCGGTGCAGCGTGGCGAGATGCTGACGTGCTTCGTTGATATAGAGCTGATAGAGCGGGCGCGAGAGCGTCACGCCGCCGACCGTGAGCGTGTCGCTCTCGACGGGGGCTTCAGGCTCAGGCTCAGGCTCAGGCTCAGGCTCAGGCTCAGGCTCAGGCTCAGGCTCAGGCTCAGGCTCAGGCTCAGGCTCAGGCATGCGTTCGGCATCCGGCGCGGCGTCGCTGGCGACGGTCATGTCGGCAGCGGGTTCGATTGTGCTTGCCGCTGCGTCAATGGCCGCTTCGGTGTCGGTGGGTGCGTCGGCGATGGCCGGGGCGTCGATGTCTTCGAGCAGTTCGAGATCGGCGAGTTCTTCGTCGTCAGCGTCGGAGGCCGTGGCGCTGTCGTCAGCCACGATAGGCTCCAGCGGGCTGTCGTCGGGGCCTTCGTCGACGGTAAGGCCGTCGAGTGTCGGCAGCGACAGGTCGGTGCTTTCCAGATCGGAGATGTCGAGGTCGGTGTCGGTCAGGTCGAGTGACAGATCGCTCGGTGTTTCTGTCGAGGTGCCGACCTCGGTGTCAGGACCGGAGGTGTCGTCGGCCTCGGGCAGTGCGTGTTCTGTTGCGCTGTCAGCGGCGGCTTCAATGTCGTCCAGCGTCGGGGCGTCTTCGCCCGGCGACTGTTCGCTGTCTTCGGGGCGCTCGATACTCATCAGGCGCGTGGCTTCGGCCACCATGCGCTGAGCGTCGTAGGCGGTGCTGCCACCGGCCACCAGCTGATCCACCCAGGCGGAGAAGACGCCGTGCGATTCGCCAAGCAGGGCATGCAGCGCCGGGGTGGGCGACCAGTCGAATTGCAGCCAGCGGTTGAGTGCCTGCTCCATCGACCAGGCGGCTTCACCCAAGGCGTTGAGACCGACCATGCGGCCGGAGCCTTTCAGGGTATGGAAACCGCGGCGGACGATGGTCAGCGCGTCGGCATCGGCCGGGTTGGCGCGCGAGGCAGCCAGATTGGTGGCAATGTTGCCGAGGACTTCGCGGGCTTCTTCGATGAAGATCTCGAGCAGTTCGGCGTCGATTTCTTCATCGCTGGCGGCCAGCAGCTGGCTGGCTTCGGCAGAGGGGGCAGGCACCGGCACGGGCGCTTCGGGGCGATCCTCTTCGTGCTCAATGGCGGGTTCGACGACGGGCTCAAGCGCTTGCGGACCCGGCTCGGTCTCCGGCTCGGTGGCAGGTGTGTCGGCGCTGCTGGGCAGATCCGGCAGGGGAACGTCGGCCGTCGGCAGCGCTGGTGTGGCGTCGGGCGCTGAGGTCGCCGTGTTCGCGCTATCGGCATCGGCGGTGTCGTCTTCGACATAGCCCACCAGATGGTGGCGCTCGGGGCGTCCGCGGCGCAGGCTGTCGATATAGAAGCCCAGCGCCGAGAGTTGGTCGGCGAGCGGCTCGAACAGTTCGGTGTCGGGCGTCTGCTCGGTGTCCAGAAACTGGGCAATCATGGCTTCGCAATCGCTCAGCGCATTGTGGGCATCCTGCTCGTCGAGCAGGGTGAGAATGGACTCGACTTGCTGCACCGGCGCGCGGATGCCGGAGAGCACCTCGCGCTTCTCGGGGTGGCGGAAGAAGCTGTCGAGCGCTTGTTCGACCTGCGCCAGGCTGACCTGCATTTCCTTGCACAGTTGGGCAACCGCGCTGTGCTCCTGGGCCATCCGGGCGGCATCGCTGACTTCGCTTTTGGCGACCGATTCGCCGCGCGAGCAGGCTTCGATGCGCACGATCGACTCTTCGACCTGGGTCGAGAATGCCGGATCGGGCACGCGGCCGGAATTGAGTGCGTTTTCGGCCAGCAGCAGGGCCGAGGCCACTTCCATGGAAATGGCCTCACTGAGGCGCAAGGGGTCTTTGCGCAGCCACTGCGCGAAGGCCGATAGCGTGGTCATCAGGCGCACGAAGGCGGGGCGGCCGAGTTTGCGTGCGGCAGCGGCCAACGAACCCATGCGATCTTCGAAGTTTGGCAGGGCGGCGGCCGTGCCTTCGGCGAACTGATCCCAGGCTTCTTTGGCAAGGCCGAGCTGGCCGCGCAAGTCCGCCAGCAGCGGCGCCAGGGGTTGTTCGCTGATCGCGGCATTGGGCGGCGGCAAAAGGGCGGGAAGCCGGTACAGCGCGTGGAGTGCCTTGATGAGCGGCGTGGTGGCCGGGGCGCGGGCCACCACGTATAGGGCGTCTCGGTGCAGGCGCTCGGAGACTTGCCCGCTCCCGGCCAGCAAGCGGCGGATCTGTGCGTCGATCCGGCTCCCGAGGCGGCGAATATAGGGCGAGTTCTGCACATGGCCTTCGGCCAGCGCGTCAAAGAAAGCGGTGGCCGCCAGCCACAGCGCGCGGCTGTTCGACTGGGTCTGGCGTGATTCGATGCCGGCGACGGCATCGCGCATCTGCATCGGGCCGGCCGGATTGTCGGGCTTTTTGATCCAGGCAAGCATGCCGCGCTGGAACTGGATGCGCAGGCCGCGCAGCAAGCGGGTTTCGGTGGCGCTGTCGAGTGTTTGCGGTGCGACGCGGCGGGGGACGCTGGTGCTCAGGTCGGGGAAAAACAGATCGCCTTCGCTCGGAGCCTCCACACCGCGGGCCAGCGCGATACGCGCGTGCAGGCGGGCCAGGCGCAGGGCCTGGTCGGGCGCGCCGTGGGTCAGCTCGTCCAGATAATTTCCGATGGCGGCGATGGCACGGCGGCACAGGTCGGCCAGCTCATTGGAGAATTCGGGCTCGCCGCGGGCCAGATCGCCCAGCAGTTTATCGACGCTGTCGGCAAACTGGGTCAGGCCGTCCAGACCGATAATCGACAAGGCGCCGCGCGCTTGGTGCAGATGCGATTGCGCAAACTGCAATTGGGTCGTGCGCTCCTCGTCGGCAACGGCCTTGTCGATGGCCTCCAGGGCGCGAGCGAGCGCTTGGTCGATTTCTCCCTTGACCCAGGTCAGGGGGCCAAGGTCGTGCTCAATGACATGACTCATGCGTGCTGCCTCGTGGCGCGGGCGTTCCGGATCAAACCTTGAAGCCGGAAACGGACCCTTTCAGTTCGACGGCCAGATCGGCCAGTTCGCCAATGGATACGGCGGTTTGCTTGGTGCCGCGGGTGGTCTGTTCGGTAATGGCCTGGATGCCGCGCATCGACTCGGCCACGCGGGTGGCGCTGGCGGCCTGGCGTTGCGTGTCGGTGGAAATCTGTTCAATCAGCGAGGCGGTTTCGGACGACACGCTGCGGATCTCGACCAGGGCCTGACCGGCAGAGTCGGACAGGGCGGCTCCGGCCACCACGTCGCGGGTGGCGGTTTCCATGGCGGACACCGCGTCCTGCGTGTCGGTCTGAATGGTCTTCACAATCGCCGAGATCTGCTTCGTGGCTTCGGCCGAGCGTTCGGCCAGCCGCTGCACTTCTTCGGCAACCACGGTAAAGCCGCGGCCGGCTTCACCGGCGGAGGCGGCCTGAATGGCGGCGTTGAGGGCGAGCACGTTGGTCTGTTCGGTAATGTCCGAAATCAGTTCCACGATTTCGCCAATCTCCTGGGACGACTCGCCCAGACGCTTGATGCGCTTGGAGGTTTCCTGGATCTTTTCGCGAATCTCGTTCATGCCCTTGATGGTGTTTTCCACCGCGTCACGGCCTTTGTTGGCCGAATCGAGCGAGCGGCGCGCCACCTGGGCGGACTGCATGGCGAGTTCGGAGGCTTCGGTCATGGAGCGCGCCATTGACTGCACGGTATCGCCCACTTCTTCGAGTTCTTCGGACTGTCGCTGGGCGGCGCTGAGTAGCTCGTTGGAGGTGCGGCGGGCAGCCTCGGTAGCGCTGGTCACGCGGCCGGCAGCGTCGTTGATTCGGCGCACCAGCACGGCGAGTTCTTCAACCGTGTAGTTCACCGAGTCGGCAATGGCGCCGGTGATGTCTTCGGTCACCGTGGCGCGGATGGTCAAGTCACCGTCGGCCAGATCGCCCATTTCGTTCATCAGGCGAAGAATGGCTTGCTGGGTCTGGTTCCGCTCGTCTTCGGCAGACTTCTTCTGGCCTTCGGCTTCGAGCTGTCGGGCGCCGAGGTCGTCACGATACATTTTCACCATGGCGATCAGGGTCAGCACGGCCAGCGCACCAATGACGGCAATGGCCAGCGGCAGGGTACCGAAACCGCCGTAGTAATCGGCGTAGCTGCTGGTCAGCTGGTTGGCCTGCTCGGACAGCGGGCGGGCGTTGTCGATGATTCGGCGGCCGGCCTGCTTGGCCTGCACCAGGTACTGAATGTTGCCGAGAATGCCGGAGACCGCGGCCAGACTTTCGTTAGCGACGGTTTCGAGTTCGGCGAGTTTTCCGCGGGTGGTGCCATCGGGCGTCATCTCTTTGAGCTGACCGAGAATCTCGCGGAAGCTGTTGGTGTCCTTGCCGAGCAGGAAGGCCACTTCGGGGTCGATGGCGTCGGCCACGAGCAGCGCGTTGGCGTTCTTGGCGATCCGCTGGGTCAGCATCACCAGACGGTTGGCGGTGGCGATTTCGCGGGCGCTGGCGCCGCCTTGCAGCTTGAGCGCGGCCACTTGCTCGGTGATGTCGAGCAGTAGCGCGTTCTTTTCGTTAATGGTTTCCACCGAGGTGCTGAGCGTGGTGAGGTTCTTCTCTTGCGCCAGCAGCAACTGGGTGTCTTTGTCGGTCTTGGCCCAGATGGCGGCCAGACTCTCGAGCGGCGCCGCGAACGGGGCAGGGCTGGCCGGCACGGCGCTGTCGGCTTTGGCCGGGCTGACCTGGCCCCCGGTGGTGACGGCGGCGAGGAGACGGTCGAATTCAGCGCGGCCGTTGCGAAGTTCGGCAAACGCGGCGGCATCCCCTTGCAGCGAGAGCTGACCGGACTTGGCGGTCTGCTCCGAGAGCATGCGCATTTCACCGGCGGCGAACAGGTAGGACGTGGCGTTGGCCGCCTGTTGCGTCTGCTGGTAGATCAGGACGCCGAGGGCGATGACGAGCACGAGCAGGACCGCGCCCAGCAAGCGAAGCTGATCGGCGATCGGGCGTTTGCCCAAGATGGCCAACCCTGGGCGCGCGGCCGATGCGTTGCCGGCTTTTTGCGAGGCCTCGGACTCCATGATGGTGGGGTCCTGGGCGGCAGCGCCTTTCAGGGAAGAGGTGGTCGTTGTTGCCATGGCGTTCGCTCCGTGTGGATGGGCGAGGTCAGAAAGAAGGCGAAGTCAAACTGCGCTTGCTTCGAGGAATTCGGTGTTCGTGAGCAGCTGCGGGACGTCGATGTGCTTCCAGCGGCGACCGTGCAGATCGTTCACATGGCGAGGAATCCACGCCACGGGGGTTTCCGGTGTGTCACCGGGTTCAAAGTCTTCGGGGCTGCGCAGGCCGACTGTGTTGCTGACCAGCAAGGCGCAGTTGGCGCCGTGTCGGGCGCCGATCAGGACGAGCCGGGCGGTGCCGGCCAGCGAGGTGGTGGGGCCGCCGCAGAAGGCTGACAGGTCGATGACCCCGAACAACGTGCCGCGCACATTGGCCAGGCCGCGGAACCACGGCTGGGTGAGCGGGACGCTCGCCAGCGGCGGGACGGACAGGATTTCGCCCGCGTCAGCCAGGTCAACCAGCCATTGTTCGCCGCCGGCGGTCAGGCCCAGCAGGTCGCGCCGCGGCGCCGATTGTGCATCGGCGAGGCGTCGGACAAGGCTTTCCTGAAATTCTCTGAGGCTGATGCGCTTGGCCATGCGGGGCGGCTCAGCCGATGGCCTTGATGCGGGCCAGCAACTCGGTGTGGTCGACCGGTTTGACGAGGTAGTCGTAGGCGCCCTGACGCATGCCCCAGATCTTGTCGGTTTCCTGACCCTTGGTAGTGCAGATGATGACCGGAATGGAACGCGTGGCTTCGTCGCGCGAAATGGTGCGCGTGGCCTGGTAGCCGTTCATGCCCGGCATGACCACATCCATCAGGATCAGGTCGGGCAGTTCGCTCTTGCTCTTGGCAATGCCTTCTTCGCCGGTTTCGGCGGTGATGACCTGGTACCCGTTCTTGGTCAGCGCTTCGCTCAGTGCGTAACGCTCCGTCGGGGAGTCGTCGACGATGAGAATTTTCTTGATCGGCATGGAAGTTCAACTCACTCGGTGGATTGGAGGGGCGTGCCATGCGTGGCTACGGCCCGCAGCAGACTGTCCTTGGTAAAAGGTTTGGTCAGGTATTCGTCGGAGCCGACCATACGGCCGCGCGCCCGGTCGAACAGGCCGTCCTTGGAGGACAGCATGATGACCGGGGTCTTGGTGAGGCGGGCGTTTTTCTTGATCAGGGCGCAGGTCTGATAGCCGTCGAGGCGCGGCATCATGATGTCGACAAAAATGACATCGGGTCGGTGGTCGGCAATCTTCGCGAGGGCGTCGAAACCGTCTTCGGCGAGCACCACCTGGCAGCCCGCCTGCGCGAGAAAAATCTCAGCACTGCGTCGAATGGTGTTGCTGTCGTCAATCACCATTACTTTCAGTCCGGTCAGATCAACCATAGTCACCCTGCGTATCGGTTTGCGCTGCTCATGGAGCGCTGCACGAAGTCTTGTCGTGTATCACTATCGGACAATCATTTCGCATCTTGAGCGAAAGTTTAGATTTCGACCATTTCGAAATCTTCCTTGCGCGCTTCGCACTCGGGGCAATTCCAGTTCGGGGGAATGTCTTCCCAGCGTGTTCCGGGCGCAATGCCTTCGTCTGGGAGTCCGGCGGCTTCATCGTAAATAAAGCCACAGATCAGGCACATGTAGGTCTTGAAATCAGTCTCGAGCATCGGTGTTCGCGTCTGCCTCGTCCGAGTCGTCCTGCTCCGCCAGCGGGGGGCGCCGGCGGAAAAGGAAGCTCGTGTCTCGTGTGTGTTCTTGTCCCGATTCCGCGGTAACGGCTCGCTCACGCTGAGATGGGCGCGGGATGCTAAAATTTGCGGCATCTTACCGTATTTTGCTGCGCATGCCAGTGCGCGGCGGTCCGCCCGGCTCGAGGCGGGAGACATCAATGCGTCATGTTGCTGCTGTTCTAGTTGTCGGCCCGGCCGACCCGACCTCCGCTGCCGGCGTGACTGCCGATGTCCTGACCATCGCGTCGCAGGGGGCCTATCCGCTGAGTGTCGTTTCGGAAATGTGCCTGCGTGACACCGCGCAATTCGACGCGCGCATCGCGCTTGACCCCGAGCTCGTGCTTGAGCAGGCGCGGATGATTCTCGAAGACGCGCCGGTTGCCGCGATCAAGCTGACCTTGCCAGGCTCGGTTGATATGGTGGTGGCGCTGGCCGGGCTGGTGTCTGACTACGGGAACGTGCCGCTCGTGATCGAGGCGCCGTCGTTGATTCTGAACGAAGATGACACCGACGACTCCCCCTTGTCTGCTGCGATCGAACTCTTGTTGCCGCAGGCGGCTGTGCTGGTGGGTGATGTCGCCGTGTGCCGTCGCCTGGTGAGCTCGGCGTTTGAGGGGGACGAGTCGCAGTTGAGCGTCGAAGACCTCGGTGCCGCCTTGTGTGCGACGGGTGCGGACCATGTGTTGTTGCTCGGCGGTGCTGCCGGCGTGCAGGTGGTGCACGTTTTGCATGGGTCGTCGGGTGTGGTTCGTCGTGATGTGTTCGAGCGCGCTTCGGTGCCGGTGCTGGGCCTGGCCAGTTCCGTGTCGGCGGCGCTGGCGGCCGGCCTGGCCGAGGGGCAGGGTGTCCCCGCTGCCGTGCAGGCAGCGCTGCGTTGTGCGCATGCCGCCGAAGGCCGACACTTCCGCCTGGGCATGGGCACTGCGGTGCCTGGTCGCGGGACGCGCAAATGAGCGTCGCGACACCCCCGATGCGCGGCCTGTATCTGGTGACCCCCGACTGGGACGACAGCGCGCGCCTCTTCAGCGCGGTTGACGCCGCGTTGGCGGGGCAGCCGGCTCTGCTGCAATACCGCAACAAGTCGACGGACGCCGCCCGGCGGCTGAACGAGGCCTCGCGGCTCGCTGCACTTTGCCGGCGCGCGGGTGTGCCCTTCATCGTCAACGACGATCTCGAACTGGCGCTGCGTGTCGAGGCCGACGGCGTGCATCTTGGCCGGGACGACGGCGCGCTCGAGAGGGCGCGCGAATGCCTGGGCGCCGACCGGATGCTCGGCGTGACCTGCTACAACGATGTGGCGCGGGCGGAGGCCGCCGAGGTGCTCGGCGCCGATTATGTGGCCTTTGGCGCCATGTTTCCGTCGCCAAGCAAACCGCAGGCGGTGGTCGCCACGCCGGCCGTGCTGTCGCTGGCGCGCCAGCGTTGCGCGGTGCCGGTCGCGGCCATCGGTGGCATCACGCTGGAGAACGCCGCGCCGCTGGTCGCAGCGGGTGCGGACTTGCTTGCGGTGATCAGTGATGTTTTCATGGCGGCCGATGTGGCCGCGCGCGCGGCGGCGTATGGCGCCCTGTTTGATGGTGCGACACCGCCCGCCAGGCCCTGACCGCGAACTGCGGATTCAAGAACACCTTATCTGGAAGAACTCATGAGCCGAAACGAAACCTTGTTCAATCGCGCCCAAACCGTGATCCCCGGCGGCGTTAATTCTCCGGTGCGCGCCTTCGGGTCGGTCGGCGGCTTCCCGCGCTTCATCGCGCGGGCCGAAGGCTCACGCATGTGGGATGCCGACGGCGCGGCCTATATCGACTATGTTGGCTCCTGGGGCCCGGCCATCGCCGGTCACGCCCACCCGGCCATCGTCGAGGCGGTGCGCGAGGCGGCGCTGAAGGGCTTGTCCTTTGGCGCGCCGACCGAGGCGGAAGTGGAGATTGCCGAGGAGCTGTGTGCGCATCTGCCCAGCCTCGACATGGTGCGCCTGGTCAGCTCCGGCACCGAGGCAACGATGAGCGCCATTCGTCTGGCGCGTGGTTTTACCGGCCGCGACACCATCATCAAGTTCGAAGGCTGCTACCACGGCCACGCCGACTGCCTGCTGGTCAAGGCCGGCTCCGGTCTGCTGACCTTTGGCAACCCGTCCTCCGGTGGCGTGCCCGAGGACTTCGCCAAGCACACCCTGGTGCTCGACTACAACAACCCCGAGCAGCTCGAAGAAACCTTCCGCGCCAAGGGCGACAGCATCGCCGCGGTTATCGTCGAGCCCTTCGCCGGCAACATGAACCTGATCCGCCCGAGCGACCGCTTCCTGCATCTGCTGCGCCAGCTGTGCTCCGCGCATGGCACCGTGCTGATTTTTGACGAAGTGATGACCGGTCTGCGCGTTGGCCCGCAAGGTGTGCAAGGTCTGGTCGGCATCACGCCGGACCTCACCACCCTGGGCAAAGTCATCGGTGGCGGCATGCCGGTGGGTGCCTTTGGTGGCCGTCGCGACATCATGGAAAAGATCGCGCCGCTCGGTTCGGTGTATCAGGCCGGCACACTGTCTGGCAGTCCGGTGGCCGTCGCTGCCGGACTGGCGTCGCTCAAATTGATCCAGGCGCCGGGCTTTTACGAAGCGCTCGAAGCGCGCACCGTGCAACTGGTCGAGGGCCTGCAGGCTGCTGCCAAACGCCACGGCGTCACTTTCTGCGCCCAATCCTTCGGTGGCATGTTCGGACTGTATTTCGCCGACGCGTTGCCGCAGTCCTTTGCTGACGTGATGGCCTCTGATCGCAACCGCTTCAACCAGTTCTTCCATGCCATGCTCGACGCGGGCCATTACTTTGCGCCCTCGGCCTTCGAAGCCGGCTTTGTCTCGGCCGCCCATACCGAGGTGGACATTGACGCTACCATCGCGGCAGCGGATCGGGTGTTTGCCGGCATGGCGGCGTAAAAGCCTTGATAAAAGAACGATCGTTCTATAGTGTGAGCGCATGAACAAAGGCGAACGTACCCGACAAACCATCCTCGATGCGGCAGTGGCCATGGCTTGCGAAGCAGGCTTCGAGTCGCTGTCGATCGGGGCGCTGGCTGATCGGGTCGGCATGTCGAAGAGCGGACTGTTCGCCCACTTCGGCTCACGCGAAGACTTGCAGATCGCCGCCATCGAGGCGGCGGCCGCACGCTTTACCGAGCTGGTCTTCCTGCCGGCGCTCAAGGCACCACGCGGGGTGCCGCGTCTCGACGCCTTGCTCGGCAACTGGCTGACCTGGGTCGACCGGGGCGGCTGGGGCGGCGGTTGCCCCTTGCAATCGGCCGCGCTGGAATTCGATGACAAGCCCGGCCCGGTGCGCGACGTGGTGATTGCCCATTATCGGCAGCTGGAACGAGAGCTCACGCGCACCGTGCGCCTGGCGGTGGAGCAGGGCGAGTTCCGTGCCGATCTCGATCTGAGTCAGTTCGTGTTCGACATGCTGGGCATTGTTTTCGTTACCTACTACCGGCGACGCCTGCTCTCCGATGCGAACACGCGCGCCATGGCGCTGCGCAGCTTCAACGACCTGATTTCACGTAGCCGGACGATACCGGCAACCCACTGATCCCGTCCGGGATAGGCGATCTGACAGAGAGAGGCATGATGAAAACTTTGCCAAAAAATAGCACGACCGATCGTATTGAATTGCTGACCCCCGCGCAACGCCGCTGGGTATCGCTCAGCGCGCGGCTGTTTCCGGGCTGGACGGCGGGCAAGGCCGAGGCGCTGCTGCTTCGACCACCACGCAAACGGGGGCGGGCGGGTGAGGTGCTCAGTGCCTGGGGCCAGCGCGAGACCTTGAGCGTGGGCGGCCACGCGATGGCGGTGTGGCATTTCGGCGAGGCCGGGCGGCGGCGCGTGGTGCTGGTGCATGGCTGGGGCGGGTATGGCGCGCAATTGGCCGCCTGGGTGCCGGCTTTGCTGGCGCGTGGGTTTGCGGTCAGCGTATTCGACCAGCCTGGCCATGGCGACAGCGATGGCCAGGCGGGGATCTTGCCCGACTTCATTGCCGGCTTGCGAGCGGTGATGGCGGTGGTGCCCGATGTGGCGGCCGTGGTGGCGCATTCGATGGGCGCCGCCAGTGCCTTGCATGCGGTGCGCGAGGGCTTGCCGGTGGATGCCCTGGTGTTGATTGGCTCGCCGGGCTCCTTCGACATCCACCTGAAAAGTTTGTCTCGGCGGGTTGGCCTGGGGCGGCGGGCGCATCACTCGCTACGCGGCCGACTGGAGCGTCGCTATGTGCCAATCGCTGAAATGGATGCCTTGCGCGACCTGCCCGTGGCGCGCACGCGTGCCCTGTTTGTGCATGACGAGGATGACTCGGAGGTCGACTTCAGCCATCTGGCACGACTGCATGCCGCCTGGCCGGGGAGCGAGACGATGGCCACTCACGGCTACGGGCACCATCGGATCCTGCGCGCGCCGGAGGTGATCGCGAGATCGGTGGACTTTCTGGCGGAGGCCCTAAAGCAAAAAAATCGAGGCCAGCCCAAGGAAGATGAAGAAGCCGCCTGAGTCGGTACAGGCGGTGATCATGACGCTGGCGCCGAGGGCCGGGTCGCGTCCGAGGCGCTGCATGGTGGTGGGGATGATGACCCCCATGCTGGCGGCCAGCAGCAGATTGAGCGTGGTCGCCAGCGTCATCACCAGGCCGAGTTCGGCGTTGCTGTACAACAACCAGGCCATCACGCCGAGCAGGCCGCCCCACACCAGGCCATTGATCAGGGCGACGCCAACTTCCTTTTTGAGCAGGCGCTTGCCGCTCTCGTGGCTGATCTGGCCGACGGCCATGGCGCGCACGATCATGGTGATGGTCTGATTGCCGGAGTTGCCGCCAATGCCCGCCACGATGGGCATCAGTGCGGCGAGGGCGACCAGTTTCTCGATGGCGCCTTCGAAGACGCCGATCACCCGCGAGGCGATGAAAGCGGTGACCAGATTGACCGCCAGCCAGGCCCAGCGGTTGCGCACCGAGTCGAGCACCGGGGCAAAGATGTCTTCTTCTTCGCGCAGACCGGCCTGATTGAGCAGTTCGGCTTCGGATTCTTCGCGGATGTAATCCACGACTGCGGCGACGGTCACGCGACCGATAAGGCGGTCGTCGGAGGAGACCACCGGCGCCGACACCAGATCGTAGCGTTCGAAGGCGGTGGCGGCGTCCTCGGCCTTGTCGTCGGGGCGCAGCAGCAGCGGGTCGTCATTCATGATCTCCGACACCAGTGCGTCCGGGTCGCACACCAGCATGCGCCTGAGCGAGAGCACGCCGCGCACGGCTTCTTCGCGGTCGACGACATAGAGCTTGTCGGTATGGTCGGGCAGTTCGGTAAAGCGGCGCAGGTAGCGCAGCACGACTTCCAGGCGCACATCTTCGCGGACGGTCACCATGTCGAAGTCCATCAACGCGCCGACCGTGCCTTCGGGGTAGGACATGGCGGCGCGCAACTGGGCGCGCTCTTCCACGTCCAGCGACAGGTACACATCCTCCATCACCGCGTCGGGCAGGTCGGGCGCGAGGTCGGCCAGTTCGTCGGCGTCGAGTTGCTCGGCCGCGGCCTTGAGCTCCTCGTGCGCCATGGTCTCGATCAGCGATTCGCGCACCGCATCGGAGACTTCCAGCAGGATCTCGCCGTCGCGCTCGGCCTTGACCAGATCCCAGACGAAGAGACGCTCGTCAACCGGCAGCGCTTCGAGGATGTAGGCGATGTCGGCCGGGTGCAGCTCTTCGAGTTTTTGCGTCAGCTCGGCCACATGCTGGCGATGGACCAAGGCGTCCACCAGCTCGTGGCGGGGCATCTCCTGGCGGTGCACGAGGGTCTCGACCAGCGACTGGCGGCGCAGCAGGTCTTGCACCTCTTTCAGGTGCGCCTGGACATTCTCGCGAGGCTGCTCGAGTTCGGACATGAGGTGGATTCCGCGGCGCTGAAGGGGGCGGCCGGTTTTGGCGGGGGCCATTGTACGTGCTTTGCCCGGGGGGCGCGATGCCGGTTTTTGGCCGGATCAGGGCACTTGCGATCGGTGCATCCGGGCTTGTATGCGCTCGGCGTGAGCGGCCAGGCGGGGGCCGAACTGGCGCTCGTAACGGCGCGGGTTGGGCAGCATCACGGCCAGTCGCGCCGCTTGTGCCGGGCCGAGCGAGGCGGCCGGTTGGCCGAAATAATGGCGCGCGGCGGCCTCGGCGCCGAACACACCGCGCCCCCACTCGACCACGTTGAGATACACCTCAAGAATCCGCCGCTTGCTCCAGGTGGTCTCGATCATCAGGGTGACAATCGCCTCCTGCGCCTTGCGCACATAGCTGCGCGAGGGCGACAGAAACAGGTTCTTGGCCAGTTGCTGGCTGATCGTCGAGCCGCCCGCGACCGCGGCGCCACGCTTTTGATTCTTTTCGATGGCGCGCTGGATGCCTTCCCAGTCGAAGCCTTCGTGTTCCAGAAAACGGTCGTCTTCGGCCGCCACCACGGCTTGCTTGAGATGGCGGGAGATCTTGGCGTAGGGCACCCACTGGTGCTTGAGCCGGGCGTTGGGCTCGCTTTCGCGCAGGACAGACAACTGGGTGGACATGAAGCGGGTCATGTCCGGGTCGTTGCGGGTCCACCACAGCACATGCGCGAAAATCCAGCACTCGTAGAGGACGAAGGTCGCCAGCAGGAGCAGCAGCGCGCCGCCGGTCCAGCGGCCGATGGCTTTCATCCGCCTGCCAGTGTCGCGCGCTGTGCGGCGAGTACCGGGGCGGTGTCGGGACGAACGCCGCGCCAGATCAGGAAGCTCTCCGCCGCCTGCTCGATGAGCATGCCCAGGCCGTCGGCCACGCGTGCGGCGCCAGCGGTAGACGCCGCGATCAGAAACGCGGTGGGCTCGGCGCCGTACATCATGTCGTAGGCCAGCGCGCCGGGGGCGTAGACCGTGTCGGGGATGGCCGGGGCGGCGGCTGACAGGCTGGCCGAGGTGGCGTTGATGATGATCTCGAAGGCAGCGATGCCGAGGTCGTCGAAACCGCTGGCGGTCAGCGGGACTGCGCCGGCCAGGCCGTCGAACTCGCCGGCCAGTTCGACCGCTTTGGCGGCCGTGCGGTTGGCGATGTGCAGTGCGCGTGGGGCGGCTTCGATCAGCGGCTGAATGGCGCCGCGCGCCGCGCCGCCCGCGCCGAGTAGCAGCACGCGCCGGCCAGCCAGCGGGCAGTCGAGATTGGCGATCAGGTCGCGCACCACACCGACGCCATCGGTGTTGTCACCATGAATGCCATCGGCGCGAAAGCTGAGCGTGTTGACCGCGCCGGCGGCCTGGGCGCGCGGCGACAGGTGGTCGGCCAGCGCGAAGGCTTCGAGCTTGAAGGGCACGGTCACGTTCATGCCACGGCCCCCCGCAGCGATGAAGTCGCGCACCGTGTCGACGAAGCCGTCGAGCGGGGCCAGGATGCGTTCGTAAGTCATCGCCTCTCCGGTCTGCGCGGCAAAGGCGGCGTGGATGGACGGAGATTTGCTGTGGGCGACGGGGTGGCCGATCAGGGCGTAGCGGTCCATGGGCTCGGGGGCGCGTGAGAAAACGCCATTTTACCGTCGCTGGCCAGCGTGCCGACGCTATTTGGCGCTGGTCTCGAGCGCGTCGGCGTTGGTGAAGCTCCAGGTGCGTGTGATTTCGACGATGTCGGTGTCTTTGCGGATGCTGGCCGGGAAGGCCGAGAAGGGCGCCGCCAGCTCGACGATGCGCCGGGCGGCGTTGTCGAGCACGGTGTGGCCGGAGGACCGATGGATGTTGATGGACTCGACGCTGCCGTCGGCGCGGATGACCACCGACATCAGCAGGCTGCCGTAGAGTTTGCCGCGCGCCGAGTCGGGGTAGTTGAGCGTGCCGACGCGCTCGATCTTGAGGCGCCAGTCTTCGACGTACTGCGCGAAGCGGTATTCCTTGGTGCGCGCGCCGATGAACTTCTTGCGCGGGCGCTTGGCGTATTCATTGAGGTTCTTGTCGATCTTGGCTTCGAGCCGGGCGATGGCGGCGGCGCTGTCCATCAACTCGGTGCCGGAGAGCTCGCGCGGGGTCTCGGCCGGGGCGTCGCTGTTCTTGACCACCGGTTGCGTGGTCGGGCGGGTTTTCTTGGCCTCGGCCACCAGTTTGCGCTGCGCCGCTTCGAGCGCTTCGACCTTGCGCTTGGCGTCCATCAACTGGTCGCCGTCTTTTTGCTTTGGTTTGGGCGGCACCGGGGTGCTGGCCATCTGCTTGGCGTCGGTGTTGCCGCCGCCATCGAGGTTGGCCTGCGCCAGCGCTTCGGCCTTGTCGGGCGCGCGGGCGTGGCGGGCGTTGACCAGCACCACTTCGAGGCCGCTGTCGCGCTTGAACGCCTTTTTGATGTCGGGGAATTCGAAGTGCAGCGATAACACCGCGGCGTGCAATAAAAAGGAGATGCCGAAGGCGATGATCACCGCCGATGAGCCGCGCCGCGCCCAGGCACGCGCCGACGGCCGCGGGGCCGCCTTTTTGGCGCGTGGTGTCGGGGCTTTGACGGCTTTGATCATGACAACATTCTACTGTGCAAGCGAATCGGCAGCGGCCTCGTCGGTGGCTTCGGAGAGCAGGCTGACGAAGCGCGCGCGCACGTCGACATCGAGCAGGTCCGAATCCTTGAGCTCCAGACTGATATGCGCGCCCGGCGCTTGCAGGGGCATGCCATTGACCTTGAACACGAAGGGCGAGTCGTCGAGGCGCACCACGTTGTCGCGCAGCACGCGGGCGGTGATGATCGGGTCTTCGCGCTGACGCAGCCAGCGCACGCACCAGTAGCGTTCCATGTGGCGCTGGAACTCGGCGTAGGCGGTGTAGGCCAGGTCGAAGTCGCGCACGGCTTCCATCAGGTCTTGCGACTTGGGCGGGAAGGGTGGCTCGACGCCTTGCAGCACGCTGATCAGTTGCCACTGATTGACCATGTCGACATAGCGGCGCAGCGGCGAGCTGGACCAGGCGTAGCAATCGACGCCCAGGCCTTCGTGCGGTGCGGCCACGGTGGCCATGCGCACCTTGCCGCCGCCTTGCACGCGGTAGATGCCCGGCACGCCGGCTTCATCCAGGCGCTTGCCCCAGGTGGAATTGGCGGCAATCATCAGCTCGGAGACGGTCTTGTCGATGGGCGAGCCGCGCAGGCGCTGGCCGATGCTGATCACGCCGGGGCCGTCGGGCGAGGTGGCGTCCCAATCGACCGCGAAGCTGAAATCGGTCTGCGTCTGGTTGGTGGCCGGTTTGCCGCGGCCGGCTTCCAGAATGGTGGCCAGCTCCCACAGCAGGGTCAGCTCTTTCTTCCAGGGGAAGTCGGGGCCGCCGTTCATCAGGGTGTCGTCGTTGAACACCGGCTCCAGGTCGTGGTGGCGCAGGTTGGCGGCAATGGGCACCATCTCCAGCCGGGTTTCATGGCTGAGCACGGCGAGCGCGTTGGTGATGTCGAGGTAGAGCGACACCGCCGGGCAGGTGCGTCCGGCCTCCAGCGTGAAGGTCTCGACCACCGAATCGGGCAGCATGGTGATCTTATTGCCGGGCATGTAGACCGTCGACAGGCGCTTGCGGGCAATCTCGTCGAGCGTCGAGCCCCGCGCAAAGCCCAGGCCCGGCGCGGCGATGTGGATGCCGATGCGCCAGCCGCCGCCTTCGCGCGGGGTGACCGAGAAGGCGTCGTCGATCTCGGTGGTGGTGGCGTCGTCGATGGAGAAGGCTTTGACGTCTGCCACCAGCAGATCTTGCGGCCACGTGCAGGTGGGCACCTCGCCAAAGTCGGTGCCATCCGGGAACTGGTCGAACAGGAAGCGACCGTAGTGCACATCGTAAGTCGAGCTGAAGGCGCCGCACTTGAGCAGCAGCGCGGCGGCGCTCAGGCCACTGTCGACGCAGGCGGCTTCGAGGGCTTTGGCTTCGAGGCGGTTGCGGTCGGGGCGGTAGAGCAGTTGCGCCACCATGCCGTCGAACTCGTCGGGCAGCTCACCGGCGAGCAGGCGGTCGCGCATGGCTTCGATGGCGAGGCTTTGCTGACGTTTTTTCTCCAGCCCGGCCAAGGCGGCCTGGAGGATGTCGTCGGGTGCCTTGCGGAAGCGGCCGCGGCCCTTGCGGTGGAAGTAGATCGGCGCCGAATGCAGGCACAGCAGCACAGCGGCGGATTCGACCGCGTTGGGCACATGGCCGAAGTAGTCTTTGGCAAAGTCGACAAAATCGAATTCGTCGTCGCCGCAGACCTCCCACAGGAAGTCGACCTCCAGCGATTCGGCTTCGGACTCCGCGCGCGGGATCAGCTCGCCGGGGGCAGGGCTGTCGAAATTGAGCAGCACATGGTTGCGCTTGATCTTGAGGCGCTTGCCATGCGTGTTCTCGACTTGCAGGGAGCTGTCGTTGTCCAGCAGAACGGTGCCGCATTTAAAGGCGCCGCTCTCGTCATAAAGCACGTGCATCGGGGGGCTGTCTGGGAGGTTGAGGCCCGACAGTTTAATGGATTCAGGCGCGCGATGGCGCTCGGCTGGCGCGCAGCAGATCGGCGGTGTAGAGCGCCAGCGCGCACCAGATGATCACGAAGCCCGCCAGGCGGGCGGCGTCGAAGGCTTCGTGGAACACAAAGATGGCCAGCAGGAAGTTCAGGCTGGGCGCCAGATACTGCAAAAAGCCGACCGTCGCCAGCGGCAGGCGGCGGGCGCCGAAGGCAAACAGCATGAGCGGCGTGGCGGTGAGCACACCGGCAACGGGTAGCAGCAGATCGATGTGCAGGTCGTGGCCGAAGTGAAGGTCGCCGGTGAGGTAGAGCCAACCCAGCCAGCCGAGTGCCAGCGGCAAGACCAGCACGGTTTCGACGCACAGGCCGACGATGGCGTCGACCGGGGTGCGCTTGCGCAGCAGGCCGTAGATGCCGAAGGTCAGTGCCAGAAACAGGGCGATCCACGGCACCGCGCCGACCGCGGCGATGCGCCAGGCCACGCCGCAGGCGGCGATGGCGACGGCCAGTTTCTGCAGCGGCCGGAGCCGTTCACCCAGAAACAGCCGGCCGAGCAGCACACTGAGCAGCGGGTTGATGAAGTAGCCCAGGCTGCCTTCGAGCACGCGCTCGTGCGTGATCGCCCAGACAAAAACCAGCCAGTTGCTGCCGGTGAGCAGGGCGGTGAATAACAAGGTGCGAAGCAGCCGACGGTTGCCAAACGCGGCGCGCAGCGCCGGGCCTTGTCGCATGAAGCCGACCAGCGCGGCCAGAAAGACGACCGACCACAGCACGCGGTGGGCAACGATTTCGTCAGCCGGTACCGTGCCCACCGCCTTGAAGTACAGCGGCGCCAGGCCCCAGATGGTGAAGGCCGCCAGGGCGGCGAGTATGCCGCGGCGCGTGTCGTCCACGACTTACGGCTTGATGGCGGTGGCGATCAGCGTGCTGGCGGGGACGTGGTAGCCGTCGTCGTCAGCCAGATCGGCGAGATCGTCGGCGACGGCGGCGCGCAGTGCCTGCTGCTTGTCGGCGGGGAGGCGGGACAGCGCTTCGGTGGCGCCGCCGGCGAGCGCGAGAAAGGCGTCCCAGTAGGCGTCGGCGGTGGCGAAGCGGCAGTGGAAGTCATGCGGCGCGAGCGTGATGCGGCCGAAGCCGGCCTCGCTCAGCATCGCGCTCAGGTAGGCCGGGTCGCCAAAGCGGAACACCGAGGGGCGCGCCACTTTGGGCGCCGGCAGCAGTCGGGCGATGCATTGCTGGGCGCGCTCGATCAGCGGCACGCTGCCGGCGGCGCCCCATACCGATAGCGCGATGCGCCCGCCCGGCTTGAGGCTGCGGCGCAATTCTGCCAGGGCTTTGTCGGGGTGCGGCAGCACGAACAGGCCGAGGCCGATGCTGATGCCGTCGAAGTGGCCGTCGGGCGTGCACAGGCGCTCGGCATCGGTGGCGGCGAACAACACATTGCCGGCGTCGATGTTGCGCCGGGCGTGGGCGAGCATGCCGTCGGCGATGTCGGTGGCCAGCACCGAGCCGGTCGGGCCGAGCTGCGGCGCCATGGCGCGGGCGAGCAGGCCGGGGCCGCTGGCGACGTCGAGCCAGTGCTCGCCGGGCGCGGGCGCGGCGGCCGCGATGAGCGCGTCCTGCAAGCTGGCGCGCAGATGGGCGGCGTTGTCGTAGTGGGCGGCGATGCGGTTGAAGCCGGCGCGCTCCATGGCCTTGAAGCGGCGGGCGTCGAAGTCGGAACTCATGTGATCTCCGCGAAGGCGAGGACGTCGTCGAGGTAGTCGTTCCAGCGCGAGAAGCTATGGTCGCCGCCGTCGAGCACGGTCTGGCGGGCGCCGGCGTATTTGGCCACGGCGTGGCGATAGTCGAGGACTTCGTCGCCGGTCTCGACCATCAGCCAGTAGCGCTCGGGGCGGGTGATTTTTGGCACTTCCATGGCCTTGAAGTCGGCGATGTACTGCTCGGTGAAATCGAAGACTTCACCGGTGTAGAGGTTGGTCTGCTGGCCGACATAGGGCGCGAGCGAGATGTGCGACAGCACGCTGGGATTGACCGCGATGGCTTTGAAGCCGTGCTTTTCGGCCAGCCAGGTGGCGTAGAAGCCGCCCAGCGAACTGCCGACCAGGGTGGGCGGCGTGTCGCAGCGCGCGATCTGCGCTTCGATGAGGTCGATGGCCGCTCTGGGCGCCACCGGTAACTGCTCACACCAGAACTGATCCGCCAGGCCGCGCTCGGCCATGTAGGCTTTCAGGCGCGAGGCTTTGATCGAGGCGGGCGCGGAGCGGAAGCCGTGGAGGTAGATGATCATGGGGCGATCCTGTGCCGTGTGTCAGGCGTCGTGCCAGCTCACCCAGCCGGCTTGCCAGGACACCAGCACCACGATACCAAACACGATGCGATACCAGGCGAAGGGGGCGAAGCTGTTGTTCGACACGTAGTGGATGAAGGCCTTGACCGCGACCATGGCGGCCAGGAAGGAGGCCACAAAGCCAATGGCAAAGACCAGGTAGCCGTCGCTGTTCATGCCGCTGAGCAACGCCCAGTTTTTATAGACGTCGTACACCGTCGCGGCGAGCATGGTGGGGATGGCGAGGAAGAAAGAGAATTCGGTGGCGGCCTTGCGCGACAGGCCGAGCATCAGCCCGCCCATGATGGTGGCGCCGGAGCGTGAGACGCCCGGGAACATCGCGAGCGACTGGGCAAAGCCGACCTTGAGTGCGTCTTTCCAGCTCATGTCTTCGACGGTGTTCAGGCGCGGGTGGTAGGCGCGGCGCTCGATATACAGAATCAGCAGACCGCCGGCGATCAGTGCGCCGGCCACGGTGAGCGGGTTGAACAGATAGCCCTTGATGATCTTGTAGAACATCAGGCCGAGCACGGCGGCCGGCAGGAAGGCGACGATCAGGTGACCGGTGAAGCGCCGGGCGAGCGGATCGGTGCGCAGGCCACCAAGCACCGTGGTAATACGCTGGCGATAATCCCAGCACACGGCGAGAATGGCGGCGAGCTGGATCACGATCTTAAAGACCTTGCTCTGGTCGTCCGTATAGTCGAGGAGGTCCCCGAAAATGATCAGGTGGCCGGTGGACGACACGGGCAGGAATTCGGTCAGACCCTCGATGACACCGAGGATGGCCGCTTTGAACAGCAGTGGGAGATCCATTCTGATTACAGTTTGCGCAAAGGCGCGATTATAGCCGGCCGAGGTGATTGGCATGTGACGCGTCGTATCGCGGCGGCGCCGGGGCGATTTTTGGTGGCTGGTGCGGACGCTGAGGTCAGGATGATCTATCCTTGACGGATTCCTGTCGGGCAAAAGAGAGGGGCTGGATGGGCAGAAAGCTTGAAAACCACAGGTCGGGCCGGGCGGCGGCGGTGAGCTGCGCTTTGATCGCCGCATGCCGGTGAGTGCGCCGTCAGACACGCCGCGCATTGCGTCGGTGCCGGGGGCATCGCGCTGGGCGCTGCTGACTGTGGTGGTCGGTGCGCTGATCAGCCTTGCCTTCAGCGCGCAACTGAGCCTCGCTGAGTGGCGCAACGTCACGCAGGCTGAAACCGAGGCGGTGGATGCCCAGGCGGCGTTGCTGCGCGAGCGTCTGGCGCATGTGTCAGGTGATCTGCATGTGATCGGCCACTTGGTGGCGACAGACCCGGAGGCGGCGGCCGGGTTGTTTGGCGAGATCGCGCGGGGTGCGCTGGCGCATTCGCCGGTGTATCACCAACTCGTATGGGCCATGGCCGATGGCCCCGATCCGGCCATGGCCGCGTATCCGGTGTCGCTGTCCATCGGGCGCGGTCTGGCCGCGCTGAAAATCGGCAGCGATCTGCGTGCAGACCCGGCCGCGTCGGCATTGTTGCCGCGTGCGCTGGCCCAGCCCGGTCTGGTCGGTGGCGGATTGATCGCGGCCGGCCCTGATTCGCCATCGGTTGTGCCGGTCGCAATGGTCGTACGCGACCGGGATGCGGCCAAAGGGACGGTCGGCATCTTGCTGGCGAACCTGCTGCCGGAACAGCTGATGGTGATGCCTTCGTCGGTGGGGCAGGGCGCCGATCTGAATTTCGTTTTGCGCGATGTGAGTGGCGGCGCGTCCACCGAGCTTGGCGGGTATGGGGCGTCAGTGTCGGACGAGGTGCCCGCCACCGCGTTTCGCGAGTTGGTGTTAGCCGAACGAACATGGCGGATCGAGAGCCGGCGTACGGAGGCCTTTGTCAGCCGTCACGTCAGCCCTGCGCCCTGGTTGATCCTTGTGGCGGGGCTGGTCGCCACACTGGCGCTGGCCGCGTTGGTGCGCGTGTTCCTGCGTCGCCACGCCGATATTTCGCGACTGGTCGAGGCACGGACCCAGGCGCTGGCCGAGACGGAAGCCCGCTTTACTTCGGCCTTCGAACAGGTTGCGGTGGGCATGTCGCATATCGGCCTGGATGGCCAGTGGCTGATGGTCAACGATACCTTGTGCAAGCTGGTCGGCTATTCGCGCGACGAACTCCTCGAAAAAGGGTTTGCTGGCATAACAGAATCGGACGATCTGGCGCGGGATCTTGAGGCCAAAGCCAAAATGGAGCGCGGCGAGATCGAGGTGTACACCACCGACAAACGCTATCGCCATCGCGATGGACATCTGGTGTGGGTGCGGGTGGTAGTGTCGCCGGTGTTCGACGGCGCGGCGCGTCCCAAGTACTACGTGTCGGTGATCGAAGACATCAGCGATCGCAAGCGTGCCGAGGCCGAGGCACGTCAGGCCGAGGCGGCCAAATCGCGCTGGCTGTTCGCGCTGGAGGCGGCGGGTCACGGCTTGTGGGAGTGGAACGCGCCGAGCGGTGAAGTCAGTGTGTCGGAGCAGGCCAAGGCGTTGGGCGGCTATGCGCACTGGGAGCTTGAAAATACCGTTGCGCAATGGCTGTGGCTGATCCATCCGGACGATCTCGATCAGGTGCGCGCCTCCTTGATCGCGCACCTCAAGGGGGAGACTGGGGTGTGGCGGAGCGAGCACCGAGTGCGTTGCAAGGATGGCAGCTATCGCTGGATTCTTAATTGCGGCGGGGTGGTCGAGCGTGACGAGACGGGCCGCGCCGTGCGGGTGGTGGGTACCAACACCGATATCACCGAACAAAAGGAGATGGCCGCGCTGGCGCGCGAAGCCCAGCTGCGCTGGCAGTACGCCATCGAGAGCGCCGATCACGGGGTGTGGGACTGGGACGCCACAAGCAATCGGGTGTTCTTCTCTGCCCAGTGGAAGGCGATGCTCGGTTACACCGAGGCCGAGGTTGGCGACACGCTCGGCGAGTGGGAGAGCCGCGTGCATCCGGACGACCTGCCGGACACCCAGGCCACTCTCCGGCGGCATCTGGATGGCAAGACGGCGAGCTATACCAACGAACACCGGATGCGTCACAAGGATGGCAGCTGGCGGTGGATTCTTGATCGTGGCCGGGTGGTGGAGCGCAATGCCGCAGGCGAAGCGCTGCGGGTGATGGGCACGCACACCGATATCACTGATCGCAAGGAGGCAGAGGCGGCGCTGCGGGCCAGCGAGCGCCAGCTGCGTACCCTGATCGAGGCCATGCCCGATCCGGCCTTCTTCAAGGATGGTCAGAATCGCTGGCGGGTGATCAACAGCGTTGCCATGCGGCTGTTCGGGCTGACGCGTCAGTCCGAATGGTATGGCTACTCCGATCCCGAGCTGGCGGAGCGCTTTCCCGATCGCGCGGTACAGTTCATCCATTGCGCCGAGAGTGATGAGCGCGCCTGGAGCCTGGGTCGCCTGTATAGCGCTCGTGAGGAGATTCCGCTCCCCGGTGGCGAAATCGGCTTCTTCGATGTCTCCAAAGTGCCCTTGTTCGATGCCACAGGCAAACGCGAGGCCATGGTGGTGATTGGTCGCGACATGACGCGCTACGAGATCGCCGCACAGCGCTTGCGCGCGCGTGACGCCTTGCTGGGCGGCGTGTTCGATGCCGTGCGCGACGGCTTGCTGGTGTTTAACGAGCGCGGCATGGTGGTGGAGTCGAACGCCACGGCAGCGCAGATGCTGGGTCGGCCGGCCGAGACCATGTCGCAGGCGGATCTGGTGAGCCTGTCGGGCAGCGCGGGGCGTCGCTGGGGCCCGCGCCTGGCGGCCCGGATGCGCCATCGGCGACCGGTGAGCCTGCAAGGCCGTCTGGCGCCGGCGGCACAGGCCGAGGTCGACGTTGAGCTGACGGGCGTGCCCATGCACACCGGTGAGGAGCAGCGGTATCTCGTGGTGATTCGCGACGTGACCGCACGCCGTCAGCTGGCGCTCGAGCAGGCGCGGCGCACCGAAGAGCTCGAGGCGCTGGTGGGGCAGCGGACGGTCGATCTGGTGGCTGCCAAGGAGAACGCCGAGCGTGCCAATCAGGCCAAGAGCGCCTTTTTGGCCAACATGAGTCATGAAATCCGCACGCCGATGAATGCGATCATTGGCTTGTCGGGGCAGTGCCTCAAAACCGGGCTCGATGCCCGCCAGCGCGATTACATCGTCAAGGTCAATGAGTCCGCGCAGTCCTTGCTCGGCATCCTGAACGACATCCTCGATCTGTCAAAGGTCGAAGCCCAGCGGCTGGAGCTGGAGGTGGCGCCCTTTGCGGTGCGCGAAGTCGTCGAGAGCGTTGCCGCCATGGTGTCTTACCGGGCCATTCAGAAAGGGTTGAACTGGGTGGTGTCGGTGGGTGACGATGTGCCGGTGACGGTCATCGGCGACGCGCTGCGCTTGCGCCAGATCCTGACCAATCTGGCCGGAAATGCGGTCAAGTTCACCGAGCGCGGTCGCGTTGATCTGGTCGTAGAACGGCTGAACACGCTGGCCGGACGCGTCCGATTGCGCTTTAGTGTGATCGACACCGGCATCGGGATCGCCGATGAGGCGATGGCGCAGCTGTTCAGCCCGTTCTGGCAGGCGGACACCAGTACCTCACGCCGATACGGCGGGTCGGGCCTGGGACTGGCCATTTCTCGCCATCTCGCCGAGGCCATGGGCGGTGTCATTTCGGCGCACAGTGCGCCCGGCCAGGGCAGTCGCTTTGTCTTCGAGGCGGAGTTCGATATTGCGGATGCCGGCGAGCGCGTGGCGGCCGCGCCTGCGGTACTGGACGCCACGTCACTGGTCGGCATGCATGTGCTGGTGGTGGAAGACAATCCGCTCAACCAGCAACTGGCGCGCGAGCTGCTCGAAGAGGTGGGCGTCAAGGTCAGCGTGGCGGAGGATGGCGAACTGGCCCTGGCGCAAATCGAAGCCAACGCGTTCGACGCGGTGCTGATGGACATCCAGATGCCGCGCATGGACGGTCACGCGGCCACCCGGCAACTGCGGGCCACGCCGCGCCACAGCGGCTTGCCGGTGATTGCCATGACGGCCCATGCGCTGGCCGAGGAGCGCGACCGTTGCGTGGCCGCGGGGATGGATGACTTCCTGACCAAGCCGGTCGAGCCGAGTGCTTTGTACGCCGTGCTTGCCCGCTATCGCAACGGCCGGACGCCAGGCTCGGCAACGCCGCCAGCATCCGGGATGCCGGCGGTCGATGTGCCATCGGGTGCGGTGATTCAACCTGAGGTCGGCTTGCGCTACGCCGGCGGCAAGGAGGCCTTGAGGTTGCGCCTGCTCGGTCGTTTTCGCGACACCCAACACGACCTGATGCTTCGATTCGACCGCGCACAGCGCAGCGGGGCGCGCCAGGAGGCGTATCGACTGGCGCATACCTTGAAGAGCTCGTCGGCGACCATTGGCGCGATGGCCTTGTCGGAGGTGGCGCGCGCGCTCGAGGAGGCCTACCACCAGGAGGATCCCGGCGGGATCAGTGCCGGCCTGGAGCGGGTTCGCGCGCGTTTTGACGAGGTGATGGCGGCGATCGACGAGCAGCTTGGCCCCAGCGTCTGAGGGCCGGCGTCAAGCGGCGCCTGGGTGGCAGACCCACTCAATCAGCTGCCATTGCGTCGTATCCAGATGCCACAGGGCGTAGTCGGCCTCGCGGCGCCAGCCCAGCGTGCCGTGATCGACCACCTCGCAGCCGATGCCCGCCCAAAGCTGGCGGGCGACGGCGCTGCTGTCGGTGCTTGCGTCGATGGGAGACGCCGGCAGGCGGCGCGGCGCCTGCGGTGCCGAGAAAACGTCGTGCCAGCTGGCCCAGTGGTGTTGCGTGAGCGCATCTTGCTGGGCGAGGCGCCAGGGCGGCGCGGTGTCGGTGTCCAGCCGCTGGCCGATCACATTGCAAAACAGAATGGCCGCGTCGGGCCACTGACGCGCCAAGGCCGCCGGTCCGTCGGGTAGCGAAAACACATCCAGCCACGCGAATTGCAGCGGCACGCCGCGAAAGCGTCGGCGCAGCAAGGCGCGGGCCAGGCGATCGGGCTCAAGGACGGTGATTTTTGTGAAGCGCGACAGAAAGCGCTCGGTCAAGGCGTAGCCGGCCGACGGGCCGACCAGCACCAGTTCGCGGGTGGGCGGGTGCCAAGCGTCCAGCCAGTCACCGATCTGGAGCAGGAAGGGCGCCCAGAGGCGATGGCGCAGGCGCCAGGCGCGCCAGTGGTAGCCCAGGCCGCCGCTGGCGTCGGTCCAGTGCGATTTCAGGCGCGGGGCGGGGGTGGCCACCCGGGGCTCAGTCTGGCGTATTGAAGGCGTCCCACCAGGCCAGCGCGGCTTCGGCCGAGCAGCTCAGGCGGTCGTAGTCGCCGCCGGTGAACTCGGTCCAGGCATCGAGAAAGCGCTCACCCACGGCGGTGATCAGTGGCACGCCGGCCATCACCGAGGCGGCCATTTCGTCGCGCAGGCCATCGCCCAGCGCTTCCTGCGAGCCGAACTTGTTGAACACCGCCAATTCCGCGCCGTTGGCAATCGCGGCTTGCACCGTGATGGCGGCTTCGGCCATGGCGGCCGGGTCCAGCCGGCAGGAGGTCGAACCGCTGCCCAAATACTGCGACATCGGCATCCGCCGCCCCGAAGGCAGGAGTTCGAGTTCCATGGTGCAGGTGGCGCGTGGGCCGGTGTCGTGCTGGATGGCGCCGGCCAGCGACACGCCGCGCGCCTGGAGTGCACGGACGAACTGTGTCAGCACCGGGGTGGGGTCGGACTCGGGCGGATAGAAGATGGCAGCGATCGGCTGGGCACTCATGGACGGGCATCCGGCGGCATCAATGGCGGGCATTGTCGCATGAACTCGTACGGTGGTTATTGGCGCCGGTCAATCGGCTTGGTGCACAAAAAACGCCTGCGGTGCTCGGCAGGCGTTTTGGGGTGTGCGGCGTGCGGGGGCTACTTCTGGCGTTCGATCAGCGCGTAGGCCGAGTGATTGTGGATGGACTCGAAGTTTTCCGATTCGACCACATAGGCGCCTATGCGTGACTCGCGGTCGAGCACGCCGGCCACGTCGCGCACCATGTCTTCGACGAACTTTGGGTTGTCGTAGGCGCGCTCGGTGACGTATTTCTCGTCCGGCCGCTTGAGCAGGCCGTAGAGCTCGCAGGAGGCCTGGGCTTCGACCTGTTCGACGATCTCCTCGATCCACACATGCTCACGCAGGTTGGCCGTGACGGTGACATGCGAGCGCTGGTTATGCGCGCCGTAGTCGGAGATTTTTTTGGAGCAGGGGCACAGGCTGGTGACCGGCACCACGATCTTCATGCGGAAGCTGTAGACGCCGCCTTCGGTGATTTCGCCAATGAAGGTGACGTCGTAGTCCATCAGGCTGTTGACGCCAGAGATCGGCGCGGCCTTGTTGATGAAGTAGGGGAAGGTCATCTCGACATGACCGGTCTCGGCTTCGAGGCGCTGCACCATCTCGCGCAGCATGGGCTCGAAGGATTCGACCGAGATCTCGCGCTCGCCGCCGTTGAGAATCTCGACGAAGCGCGACATGTGGGTGCCCTTGAAGTTGTGGGGCAGGCCGACATACATGTTGAACATGGCGATGGTGTGCTGCACGCCACCGCTGCGATCACTGACCGTGACCGGGTGGCGGATGGCCTTGATACCGACCTTGTCGATGGCGATCTGGCGGCTGTCCTGGCTGTTCTGGACGTCGGGAATGGCTTGGGAATCAATGGCGGACATCGGGGTCTCGATCATGCTGGCAGGCGGGAAGCCTACGGTTTCCGACAAAAATACTCAACTATTGGCGGGATAGCGTGCGTGTATGGCCTTGAGGATGCCCTCGACATCGAGGCCGACCTCCTTGAGCAGCTGGCCTTGCTCGCCGTGATCGATGAAACGATCCGGCAGACCGAGGCGCAGCGTGCGCACCGGCGAGGGCGCTGTTTCGAGCACCCGGCTGACTTCGCTGCCCGCGCCGCCGATGATGGCGTTTTCTTCGAGCGTCACGATCAGCGCGTGGGTTTGGGCCAGTTCGAGAATCAGCGCCTCGTCGAGTGGTTTGACGAAGCGCATGTTCACCACCGTGGCGTCGAGCGCTTCACCTGCTTCCAGCGCCGGCTTGAGCATGGCGCCGAAAGCCAGCAGGGCGATCTTCTTGCCGCTGCGGCGCAGCTCGGCCTTGCCGATGGGGTAGGCCGTCATGGCTTTCTCGGGCGTGACGCCCATGCCGCTGCCGCGCGGGTAGCGCACGGCAGCGGGGCCATCGTGACAGTGCGCGGTGTACAGCATCTGCCGGCATTCGTTTTCGTCGGCCGGCGCCATGACCACCAGATTCGGAATACAGGTGAGGTAGGACAGGTCGTAGGCGCCGTGGTGGGTGGCGCCGTCGGCGCCGACCAGGCCGGCACGGTCGATGGCGAAGACCACGGGCAGGTTCTGCAGGGCCACGTCGTGAATGAACTGGTCGTAGCCGCGCTGCAGGAAGGTCGAGTAGATGGCGACCACCGGCTTGAGTCCGTCGGCGGCCATGCCGGCGGCGAAGGTGACCGCGTGCTGCTCGGCGATGCCCACATCGTAGTAGCGCTTGGGGTATTTCTCGGCAAAGCGCACCAGGCCCGAGCCTTCGCGCATGGCGGGCGTCACGCCAACCACGCGCTCATCGGCCTCGGCCATGTCGCACAGCCAGTCGCTGAACACCTGGGTGTAGCTGATCTTGCTGCTCGGCTTGCCGGATGACTTGATGCCCTCGGTGTGGTCGAAGGTCGACACGCCGTGGTAGAGAATCGGGTCGGCCTCGGCCAGTTTGTAGCCCTGGCCCTTGCGGGTGACCACATGCAGAAAGTGCGGCCCGTCGAGTTTGCGCAGGTTGTGCAGCGTGGGCAGCAGGGCGTCGAGGTCGTGACCGTCGATAGGGCCGACATAGTTGAAGCCGAATTCTTCGAACAAGGTGCCCGGCGTGACCAGACCTTTGACGTGCTCTTCGACACGGCGGGCGAAGTCGAGCATCGGCGGCGCCACGCCCAGCACCTTGCCCCCTGCGCGGCGGGCGGCACTGACGGTGCGGCCGGTCATCAGGCGAGCCAGGATCTGGGTGAGCGCGCCAACCGGTGGCGAGATCGACATCTCGTTGTCGTTGAGGATCACCAGCAAATTGGTGTCGCGCATGTCGCCGGCGTTGTTGAGCGCCTCAAAGGCCATGCCAGCCGACATCGCGCCGTCGCCGATCACGGCAATGGCGCGGCGGTCCGAGCGCTGGTCGCGCGCGGCGACGGCCATGCCGAGCGCGGCTGAAATCGAGGTGGACGAATGCGCCGTGCCAAAGGTGTCGAATTCGCTTTCATCGCGTCGCGGAAAGCCCGACATGCCTTGGTATTTGCGTAGCGTTGGCATGCGCCCGCGCCGACCGGTGAGGATCTTGTGACCGTAAGTCTGGTGGCCGACGTCCCACACGATGCGGTCTTCGGGCGTGTTGAAGATGTAGTGCAAGGCGATGGTCAGCTCGACCGTGCCCAGGTTGGACGACAGGTGGCCGCCGGTGCGCGAGACCGATTCGATCAGAAACTGGCGCAACTCCTTGGCCAGCGCCGGCAGCTGCTTGCGTTCGAGCGCGCGCAGCTCGGTCGGGGAATCGATGGCGTTGAGCAGGGGATACATGGCGGGCATTGGATCGTTCATTCGGGTCCCTGCGCTCAGAAGCGACGGTGGACGATGTAGCTGGCCAGCGCGCGGAGCATGTCGGCGCGTGCGTCCAGCGGGCTGAGGGCGGCCAGGGCGTCGGCTTCGAGTTCGGCGGCAAAACGGCGCGCTTCTTCGAGGCCCAGCAGGGTGACATAGGTCGGTTTGTCGTTGCGGGCGTCCTTGCCCGCGGTCTTGCCCAATGTGGCGGTGTCGGCTTCGCAGTCGAGGATGTCATCGACCACCTGGAACAGCAGGCCGATGCGCTTGCTGAACTGGTCGAGGCGGGCGAGGGTGTCGGCGTCCTGCGTCGGGCCGCACAGCGCCCCCAGTTGGACCGAGGCACGGATCAGCGCGCCGGTCTTGTGCACATGCATGACTTCAAGCGCTTCGCGGCTGATGGCCTGCCCCACCGATTGCAGGTCAATCGCCTGGCCGCCGGCCATGCCGCGCGAGCCGGAAGCAATGCCCAGGTGCTCGACCATCTTCAGCTGGCGCGCGGCGTCCGGGAGCAGGCCCGGTTCGGCCAGCAGCTGAAAAGCCAGTGATTGCAGTGCGTCGCCGACCAGCAGCGCGGTGGCGTCGTCGTATTCGACGTGTACGGTCGGCTTGCCACGGCGCAGGCTGTCGTCGTCCATGCACGGCATGTCGTCGTGCACCAGCGAGTAGGCGTGAATCAGTTCGACGGCACAGGCGGCGCGGTCGACCGTGTCCGGCGCGGCGGCGGTGACCAGGCCCGCGCCATGGGCGAGCAGCGGTCGCACCCGCTTGCCGCCGCCGAGCACCGCGTAGCGCATGGCTTCATGCAGGCGGTCGGGGGTGAGATCCAGCGGGGGCAGGGCGTTGGCAAGTGCGGTTTCGGTGCGCGACTGGATGCTGCGCATCCAGTCGGAGAAAATGGCGCCACTCATGATGGGTCGTCTGCCGGTGCGATCGTGTCGGCCGAGGTGTCGTCGGCGTTGGCTTCGAGGGTTTCGAGGCGGGCTTCGGCGCGGCTCAGCGTGTCCTGGCAGTAACGCAGCAGGCCGATGCCTTGCTGGTAGTGATCGAGCGCGTCTTCCAGCGGCAGATCGCGCGACTCCATCGCGGCCACGATCTCTTCGAGCTGGGTGATGGCGTTTTCAAAGCTTTTCGGGGATTTTGCCTGTTTGGCCATGAGTCGGCTGCGCGCGAGGGTCAAAGGCGGAAAAATACCCGAAGGGGGGCCCTGCGGTCAAACCAGCCTTCGACTATAATTTTATGTTACTCATTGTTTTATTGGACCTTTTGCGCGTTTTCGAGGGAGTTCGCGGATGTCCGACATCGCAACGCAACACGGTTTGACGCGGGCCGCGCCTCAGCTGCCGGTGTCGAGCTACTTTGATGAGAAATTGTTCGCGCTCGAAAAGCACCTGCTTTTCGATGCCGGGCCGGGCTACGTGGGCCATGAATTGATGGTGCCGGCGCTGAACGATTACCGTTCGCTCGAAGGCTGCGACCACGCCAAACTGCTGGTGCGCGGGCCCGAGGGCTGCTACGAATTGTCGAACATCTGCCGGCATCGTCAGGCGATCATGCTCGAAGGCCGGGGCAATACCGAACACATCGTGTGCCCCCTGCATCGCTGGACCTACGACAACCGCGGCACCTTGCTGGGGGCGCCGCACTTCGCCGAGAACCCCTGTCTCAACCTGCCGCGACAGCCGCTCGAAAACTGGCAGGGGCTGCTGTTTCGCGGACCGCGCTCGGCGGCGAGCGATCTGGCCTCGATGACGGTAGCGCCGGCCTTCGATTTCACCGGCTACAAGCTCGATCATGTCGAGCGCCATGAGTGTAACTACAACTGGAAGACCTTCATCGAGGTGTATCTGGAGGATTACCACGTCGTGCCTTTTCATCCCGGGCTGGGGCGCTTTGTCGATTGCGACGCGTTGAGCTGGCAGTTTGGCGACTGGTTTTCGGTGCAGCGGGTGGGGGTCACTTCGCTCAAGAAGCCGGGCACGCCGGCCTATGCGCGCTGGCATCAGGCGGTGCAGGATTACTACGGCGGTGAGACGCCGCCGCATGGCGCGATCTGGCTGGTGTACTACCCGAACGTGATGGTCGAGTGGTACCCGCATGTGCTGGTGGTGAGCACCTTGCTGCCCACCGATGTGGACAAGACCACCAACGTGGTCGAGTTTTACTACCCGGAGGAGATCGTCGAGTTCGAGCGCGAGTTTGTCGCGGCCGAGCAGGCGGCGTACAGGGAGACCGCCATTGAAGACGATGAGATCGGCGAGCGCATGGATCGCGGCCGCCGGGCGCTCTACAAGGCCGGGCGCAACGAGGTGGGGCCCTACCAGTCGCCCTTCGAGGACGGCATGCTGCACTTCCATGAGTTCTACCGGCGCACGATGGCCGGGCACCTCTGACCGATCCGAGCCGGTCAACGACAACGGGGCCAATGCGGCCCCGTTGTCGTGTGTGCTACCGATGTAATCAACCGACCAGCGCCTTGGGCAGCGGGAACACCACATTCTCTTCTGCGCCTTCGAGCGTGCGCACCGAGGGCGCGCCCAGCGATTTGAGCCGGTCGATGACCGCCGAGACCAGCACTTCGGGGGCCGAGGCGCCGGCGGTGACGCCGATGCGGCGCTTGCCGTCCAGCCAGTTGGGATCGACCGCGTCGGCATTTTCCACCAGGTAGGCATCCACCCCGCGCAGGGCAGCGACTTCGCGCAGGCGGTTGGAGTTGGAGCTGTTCTGCGAGCCCACCACCAGCACCAGATCGACCTTGGGCGCCATGAACTTGACGGCGTCCTGGCGGTTCTGGGTAGCGTAGCAGATGTCGTCCTTTTTCGGGCCGACGATGTTCGGGAAGCGCGTGCGCAGCGCGGTGACGATGGCGGCGGCGTCGTCGACCGACAGCGTGGTCTGGGTGACATAGGCCAGCTGGTCGGGGTTGGCGACCTGAAGCGTGGCCACGTCCTCAACGTTTTCCGCCAGCAGGATACCGCTGTCGACCTGGCCCATGGTGCCTTCCACTTCGGGGTGGCCCTTGTGGCCGATCATGACGATTTCCTTGCCCTGGGCGCGCATGCGGGCCACTTCGATGTGCACCTTGGTGACCAGCGGGCAGGTGGCGTCGAACACGCGCAGGCCGCGGGCATCGGCTTCGGTGCGCACCGATTGCGGCACGCCGTGGGCGCTGAAGATCACGGTGTTGCCATCGGGGACTTCGTCGAGCTCTTCGACAAAGATCGCACCTTTGGCACGCAGATCATCGACCACGAATTTGTTGTGCACCACTTCATGGCGCACATAGATCGGCGCGCCGAAGCGGATCAGCGCCTGCTCGACGATTTCGATGGCGCGCTCGACCCCGGCGCAGAAGCCGCGGGGGTTGGCGAGCAGGATTTCCTTGTCACTCATGTCGGTGTTCCGTCAGAGGATGCCGATGATCTCGACATCCAGGGTGATGGTCTTGCCGGCCAGCGGATGGTTGAAATCCACCTTGGCCTGGGTGTCGTCGATCTCGCGCACCAGTCCGGAGTAGCGCGAACCGTCCGGCGCGACAAACTCCATGATCGTCATCGCTTCGATCGGCTCGTCGGGCATGTCCTGGCGGCGCACGGTCTCGATCAGCTCGGGCCGGTAGGGGCCGAAGCCTTCTTCCGGCGTCAGCGTGAAGCTGTGATAGCTACCGTCTTCGAGGCCGGCGAGGCGCGCTTCGAGTTGGGGCATCATTTCGTTGGCGCCCAGCTGCAGTGTGGCCGGCTTGCCTTCGAAGGTGCTGATGACGGGCTGGCCGCTGTCGAGCGAGATGCGGTAGTTGAGCGTGACCAGACTGTTGGCTTGGATGGTTTGCGTCACGAATGGTTCTCCTTGGGCGCGCTTTGGTTTGCGGGGCGGAACTGCGCCCACAGCATCAGACCCACGCCCAGCGTGATGGCCGAGTCGGCCAGATTGAAGGCGGGCCAGCCGTAGCGGCCCACATGGAAATACAGGAAATCGACTACTGCACCGATGAACAGCCGGTCGATCACATTGCCGATGGCACCGCCGATGATCAGCGCGAAGGCGAAGGGCTGCAGGCGTTCATGTTGATGCTCGTACATCAAACGCCCCAGCCACAGGCAGATGATTACCGCCAGGCCGGTAAAGAACCAGCGCTGCCAGCCGGAGTGATCGGCCAGAAAGCTGAAGGCCGCGCCCGGATTGAAGAGCAGCACCAGATTGAAAAAGCTGGTGACCGGTATCGACTCGCCCGGCACCAGCTGGGCGAGCACGATCTGCTTGCTCAGTTGATCAAGCACCACCACCACGAAAGCAAAGGCCAGCCACAGGCTGAAACGCGGACGCATCAGTGTTTGTTTTCCGGCTGGCGTAGGGCGGATAAGCCATAAGGCGCATCCGCCGATCTCGGCCAATGTTGCGGTGATGGCGGATGCGCTGCGCTTATCCGCCCTACGTTCGTCAAGCATTGGGGGGCGTCGCCCGCCCGCCGGGCCGCCCCAAGGGCGGGCGCCACCCCCTCGGGGGGGTGAGGCAGGGGTTTCGCAAAGCACTGCTTTGCGCCAGCCGAACGGGTCGCCTGTGCAAAGGCGACCCTCCGCGAACGAAGTGAGCGTGGGGGCCTTTCTCTAGGCATGGCTACGCGCTTCGCCGTCGCCATGCAGATTGCTGTGGCACCGGTTGCACAGGGCGGGATGGTCGGCAATCGAGCCGACTTCCGGCCGGTAGTGCCAGCAACGCTCGCACTTGGCGTGCTCTGAGGCGACGGCGTCGACGCGTTGCTCGTCTGCGCTGTGAACCGCCTCCAGCGTGGCGGCCGAGGTCTGCAGCACGAGGCGCAGGTCTTCGCCCAGCGAGGCCAGCGCAGCCAGGCGCTCGGGGGCAGCCTTGACCACCACTTCGGCCTGCAGTGCGGAGCCGATGGCGCCGGTGGTGCGCAGGGCTTCGAGTTGCTTCTGCACGTCGGCGCGGGCTTCGCGGATGATCTCCCAGCGGGCGATCAGCGCGCCTTCGTCGGCTTGCGCGGGCAGCACATGCCAGGTCTGGAACATCACGCTGTCGTCCTCGCCCTTGCCGATCAGCGCCCAGACTTCTTCGGCGGTGAAGGACAGAATCGGCGCCATCAGCTTGACCAGCGTCTGGGTGATATGCCACAGCGTGGTTTGCGCAGCGCGGCGCGCGGGCGAGTTTTCGGCCGTGGTGTAGAGACGGTCCTTGAGAATGTCGAGGTAGAAGGCGCCGAGCTCTTCGGAGCAGAAAATCTGCAGCGCCTGGACCACACGGTGGAATTCGAAGGTGGCGCAGTCGGCCTCGGCCTGCTTGGCCATCTGCCGCGTGAAGGCGAGCGCGTAGCGGTCGATGTCCAGCCATTGTTCGACCGGCACGCCGTTCTTCTCGATGTCGAAGTCGGCGGTGTTGGCGAGCAGGAAGCGCAGGGTGTTGCGCACGCGGCGGTAGATCTCGACCACGCGGTCGAGGATCTCCTTGGAGATCGACAGCTCGCCCGAGTAGTCGGTGCTGGCGACCCACAGGCGCAGGATTTCGGCGCCGAGCTTGTCGGAGACTTCCTGCGGCACCACCACGTTGCCGACCGACTTGCTCATCTTGTGGCCCTTGCCGTCCACCGCGAAGCCGTGGGTCAGCAGCGCGTGGTAGGGCGGGTGGCTGTCGATGGCGCAGCCGGTGAGCAAGGAGGAGTGGAACCAGCCGCGGTGCTGGTCCGAGCCTTCGAGGTAGAGGTCGGCGCGCGGGCCGGTGGCGTGGCCGTCGGGGTGCGAGCCGCGCAGCACATGCCAGTGCGTGGTGCCGGAGTCGAACCACACGTCGAGCGTGTCGCTGATCTTGGTGTACTGGCCGGCCTCGTCACCGAGCAGTTCGGCGGCGTCAAGCTTGAACCAGGCTTCGATGCCTTCCTGTTCGACGCGCTGGGCAACCTGGTCCATCAGCGCGACGGTGCGCGGGTGCAGCTCGCCGGTCTCCTTGTGCAGGAAGAAGGGGATGGGCACCCCCCAGTTGCGCTGGCGCGAGATGCACCAGTCGGGCCGGTTGGCGATCATGGCGTGCAGGCGCGACTGGCCCCACGAGGGGTAGAAGCGGGTGTCGTCCACGCCCTTGAGCGCGCGTTCGCGCAGGGTGGAACCGTCGGCCACCTGGCGGTCCATGCCGACAAACCACTGCGCCGTGGCGCGGTAGATGACGGGCGTTTTATGGCGCCAGCAGTGCATGTAGCTGTGGGTGATTTTCTGGTGCGCGAGCAGGCAGCCGACTTCCTCGATCTTGGCGACGATGGCCGGGTTGGCCTTCCAGATCATCTGGCCGCCGAAGAAGGGCAGGTCGGGCACATAGTGGCCGTCGCCCATCACCGGGGTGAGGATCTCGTCATTCGTGCGGCCGTAGGCATGCCAGGCGTTGAAGTCATCCACGCCGTGCGCGGGTGAGGAGTGCACGATGCCGGTGCCGGCGTCCAGACCCACGTAGTCGGCCAGGTATACCGGTGAGACGCGGTCGTAGAAGGGGTGGCGGAATTTGATGACGTCGAGTGCGGCTCCTTTGGTCGTGGCCAGCACTTCTCCTTCGAGTTTGTAGCGGGCCAGGCAGGACTCGACCAACTCGGCGGCCAGTATCAGTAGGCGGTCACCGACGTCGACCAGCGCGTAGTCAAACTCGGGGTGCATGTTGAGCGCCTGATTGACCGGGATCGTCCACGGCGTGGTAGTCCAAATCACGGCGAAGATCGGTTTCTGCGCGGCGGCTAATGTAGCAGTGAGCTGCGGACTGTCAGCTTCTGGAGCTCCAAAGAAAGCTCTGAGTGTGTTTTGAACGTGGCTTGGGTCGCATGGAAACGCCACGTCGATTTGCGGCGACTGTTTGTCTGCGTACTCCACTTCGGCCTCGGCCAGCGCCGAGCCGCAATCGAAGCACCAGTTCACCGGCTTGAGGCCCTTGAACACATAACCGGCCTCGACCATCTTGGCCAGCGCGCGGATCTCGTTCGCCTCGTTGGCGAAGTCCATGGTCTTGTACGGGTTATCCCAATCGCCCAGTACGCCAAGGCGGATGAAATCGGCCTTCTGGCCTTCGATCTGCTCGGCCGCGTAGGCGCGGCACAGCTCGCGCACCTTGTCGGCGGGCAAGCCCTTGCCGTGGGTGACCTCGACCTTGTGCTCGATCGGCAGGCCGTGGCAGTCCCAGCCCGGCACGTAGGGCGCGTCATAGCCGGCCAGCGTTTTGGAGCGGACGATGATGTCTTTCAGGATCTTGTTCAGCGCATGACCGATGTGGATGCTGCCGTTGGCATACGGCGGGCCATCGTGCAGCACGAACTTCGGTCGGCCGGCCGACGCCTGGCGAATCTTCTGGTAGAGCTTGCGCTGCTGCCAGTCCTGAACCCAGCCCGGCTCGCGCTTGGGCAGGTTGCCGCGCATCGGGAAGGGGGTGTCGGGGAGATTGAGCGTCGTGCGGTAGTCAGCCATTGCGGTTCTTTTAGCGTGAGGTATCGAGCGAATTGTGAGAGAGCCAGACGCGGGCAGCGTCGGCGTCAAGTGCGATCTGGGCGGTCAGCGCGTCGAAGGAATCGAATTTTTGTTCGTCGCGCAGCTTGTGCAGAAAATGCACCCGCAAATGCGCACCGTAGCAGTCCTGATCGAAGTCGAACAGGTGCACTTCCAGTGTCGGCCGGCCGGCACTGTTGACCGTGGGGCGAACGCCCACGCTGGCCACGGCCGGGCGCAGCGCGTTGCCTAGACCTTCGACGGCCACGGCATACACGCCGGAGAGCGGCGGGTGGCGGCCTTTGAGCTGGATGTTGGCGGTCGGATAGCCCAGCGTGCGGCCAATCTGGTCGCCGTGCACGACACGGCCGGCAATGCTGTAGGGGCGACCAAGCAATTGCGCCGCGCGGTCCAGTTCGCCACCTGCCAATGCGGCGCGCACGGCCGAACTGGAGACGCGCTCGGCGCCACAGGCGTGGGTCGGCATGGCTTCGACGACAAAACCGAGGCGTTCGCCGGTGGCCTTGAGCATCGCAAAGTCGCCTTTGCGGCCCGCGCCAAAGCGGAAGTCATCACCGATGATCAGGTGGCGCACCTTGAGGTTGCGCACCAAGACAGTTTCGATGAAATCCTCGGCCGTGAACGCGGCAAAGCGGGCGTTAAAACGAATGATGCGGGTGATATCGACGCCGGCAGCGGACAGCAGCAGCAGCTTTTCGCGCAGTGAGGCCAGACGCGCAGGGGCCTGCGCAGGCGCAAAATACTCGCGCGGATGGGGCTCAAAGGTGAGCACCACTGCCGGCAAGCCAAGAGCCTGAGCCTTATCCGTAAGAAGGCGGAGCAGGGCCTGATGTCCGCGGTGGATGCCATCGAAGTTGCCGATGGTCAGTACCGAGGCCGTCGTAGCCTGTTCCGCGTCGCCGCGTGTAACCTGCATAAGCGCCTGAAAAAAGCGGCAATTATAGCCTCAAGGCGCCGATTTTCGGACGTTTGGTGCGCCGCCGCAAGGGTGCGCGGCGCGAACGGCGCACCGATACGCGTGCTTGACCATGGCATCCGCATTTGGTTTGCTGAGGGCTGGGACGCCGAGAGGGCCATGCGATGAACGACCGGGCAAGCATCAATCAGGCGCCACAGATGCGGCGTGAAGACAGGGCCGAGGCCTACATGCGGGTGCGCGCGGCGAGCGAAGCCTTGTGCGCGCCGCTGTGCATCGAAGACTACGGCTTGCAGACGGCCGATTTCGCCAGCCCGCCCAAATGGCATCTGGCGCATGTGAGCTGGTTTTTCGAAACCTTTCTGCTCGAACCCTATCTGCCGGGGTATGTGATCTTTGATCCGGCGTTCCGCACGCTGTTCAATTCCTATTACGAACAGGTCGGCCAGTTTCATCCGCGGGCCGAGCGCGGGCATTTGTCGCGCCCGACGGTTGAGGCGGTGTATCGCTACCGGGCGCATGTGGATGCCGCCATGCGCGACCTGATTGCCGGCGCGGACGAGGCGCAGTGGCTGGCGATCGAAACGCGGCTGGCGATCGGGCTGAACCACGAGCAACAGCACCAGGAGTTGCTGCTCACCGACATCAAGCAGCATTTTTCGGTCAATCCGCTGCGTCCGGCCTATCGCAGCGATCTGGCCACGCCGCGTCAGGGCGATGCGCTGCCGCTGGCCTGGCAGGGATTCGAGGGCGGCTTGATTGACAGCGGTTTCGATGGCGAGGGCTTCTGCTACGACAACGAGCGCCCGCAGCATCGCGTGTTTCTCAATCCCTTTGCGCTGGCCAATCGGCCGGTGACCAATGCCGAATACCTCGCTTTCGTCGATGCTGGCGGCTACCGCAATCCCGCGCTATGGCTGTCCGATGGCTGGGCCACGGTGCAGCGCCTGGGTTGGGGCGGCCCCCGCTATTGGGAGCGCATTGGTGGTGACTGGCATGAATTCACGCTGGGCGGCATGCGCACGCTTGACCTCAACGCGCCGGTCTCGCATGTGAGTCATTTTGAAGCGGACGCCTACGCGACCTGGGCCGGTGCGCGGCTGCCGACCGAGGCCGAATGGGAGCATGCGGCGGGGGCCGTGCCCAACGAAGGCAACTTTGTTGATGCTGATCTACTGCATCCGCAAACCGCGGTGGGCGAGGGGCTGGTGCAGCTGTTTGGTGATGTGTGGGAGCACACCGCCTCGGCTTACCTCGCGTACCCCGGCTATCGCGTGCCGGAGGGCGCGCTGGGCGAATACAACGGCAAGTTCATGTCCGGGCAGATGGTCTTGCGCGGCGGCGCCTGCGCCACGCCGGCCGGGCATGTGCGCGGCACCTATCGCAATTTTTTCTACCCGCAGGAGCGCTGGCAGTTTCAGGGCATCCGCCTGGCGCAGGATCTGACATGAGCGCACTCCCCAATTTCGAACTCCACGACCTGAAGCCGGCGGTGGCCGATTTTCGGCGGGAGGTGCTGGCCGGTCTGGCCGCCACGCCGCGGCGCATCGCGCCCAAGTTTTTCTACGATGCCGCGGGCTCGCACCTGTTCGACGCCATCACCCAGCAGCCCGAGTACTACCCGACCCGCACCGAAATCGGCCTGCTGCGCGGTCATGGGGTGGAGATTGCCGAGCGGCTGGGCCGGCAGGCGGCGCTGATCGAACTGGGCAGCGGCAGCGACATCAAGATTCGCTGCTTGCTGGACGCTTTGCGACCGGCCGAATACCTGCCGCTCGATATCTCGCTGGATCATCTGCGGGAGTCCGCCTCGGGCATCGCCCGCGACTATCCTCAGGTTCGGGTGCGCGCGACCTGCGTCGACTACACCCGCGAGTTTCCCTTGCCGCCGATTGCGCCGGAGGCGCACCGAGTGGTGTTCTATCCCGGCTCCAGCGTCGGCAATTTTGAGCCATCCGATGTGCGCGACTTGTTGCGGTGGGTCGCCGGCATGGTCGGGCCGGGCGGGCGGCTGCTGATTGGCGTCGATCTAAAGAAAGACCCGGCGCGCCTGCATGCCGCCTACAACGACGCCGCCGGCGTGACCGCCGCGTTCAATGGCAATGTGCTGACACGCATGGCCACGGAGTTGGGCGCGAAGCTGAAGGTCGAGGATTTCGCGCATCACGCCTTCTACAACGAGGCGCTCGGGCGTATCGAAATGCACCTGCGCGCGTTGCGCGCGACGTCCATTGAGATTGCCGGACAGCGTTTCGACTTTGCCGAAGGCGAGGGCATCCACACCGAAAATTCCTACAAATATTGCGAGGAAGAATTCGGCGCCTTGGCGGCGAGCGTGGGTTTTGTGACCGAGCAGGTGTGGTGCGACGCTGACCGGCTGTTCAGCGTGCACTGTCTGCGGGTGGGCGCGCTCAGTTGAGCTGGGCGATGCGGGTGCGGGTCAGCGGCGGGTTGTCGTCGAAGTAGCGACGGATGCCTTTCAGGATGGCGTTGGCCATTTTGTCCTGATAGGCGTGGTCGTTGAGGCGGCGCTCTTCTTCCGGGTTGCTGATGAAGGCGGTCTCGACCAGCACCGAGGGGATGTCCGGTGCCTTGAGCACGGCAAAGCCGGCATGCTCGACATCGCGCTTGTGCAGCGTGTTGATGTCACCCAGCTCGGCCAGCACGGCCTTGCCGACTTTCATGCTGTCGTTGATCGTGGCGGTTTGCGACAGGTCGAGCAGGGTGCGCGCCAGATGGCCGTCCTGACCGCCGAGGGCGACGCCACCGATCAGGTCGGCATTGTTTTCGCGCTTGGCCAGCCAGCGGGCGGCCGCGCTTGAGGCGCCGCGCTCGGAGAGCACGAACACCGAACTGCCGCGCGCATCGGGTTTGACGAAGGCGTCGGCATGGATCGACAGGAACAGGTCGGCTTTCACGGCGCGGGCCTTCTGGACGCGCTTGTGCAGCGGCACAAAATAGTCGCCGTCGCGGGTCAGCACGGCGCGCATGCCGGGCTCGGCGTCGATGCGCTTCTTGAGCAGGCGCGCGATCTTGAGCGTGACGTTCTTTTCGTAGCTGCCACGACGACCCACGGCGCCGGGGTCTTCACCGCCATGGCCAGGGTCGATGGCGACCGTCACCAGACGGTTCATCTTGCGCTCACCGGCCGGGTCACGGCGCTCGGTGTGCTTGGCGGTTTGCACGTCGGCGCCGTCGCGGGTCGGGGTCGGCGCTTCGCCAACGGCCGCTTCGGTGGGGGAGTTCTTTTCGATCAGCGCCAGCAGCGGGTCGATCGGCTCGGTCGGGTAGAGGTCCACCACCAGCCGGTGGCCGTAGGCGCCAATGGGCTGCAGCGTGAAGATCTGCGGGTTGATCTCTTTCTTGAGCTCGACCACCACGCGCACCACGCCCGGGCGGTTGCGGCCGGCGCGGATGAGCTGGATGTAGGGGTCGCCACCGGTCACGCTGTCGGGCAGGTGCTTGAGCACGCTGTCGAATTCGACACCTTCGAGGTCGACGACCAGGCGGTCCGGACCCTTCAGGACCATGTGTGAGGCTTTGATGTCGCTGTGCGATTCGAGCGTGATGCGGGTGTAGTCTTCGGCCGGCCAGATGCGCACCGCCACCAGTTTGGGGGCGGCGTGGCCGAGCGGCGTGACCAGCATGGCAAAGGTGGCACTGGCCGCTTTGAGAAAATGGCGGCGTGCGGTGGGCTGCCCTACTGGGCTGGGCGCTTCGCTATTTTTATTGCGCATTGTCGTCCCGTGTCCGTCAGAGGGCGAATGAGTGCTTCGCGCCCGTCACCGTCAATTGCCAGCCTGATCTCGATGTCCGCCGGGCTGACATACGGCTCGGCTTTTTGGGGCCATTCGACCAGACAGACGCCCTGAGCTGAAAAATATTCTTCGAGTCCCGCATCCAGAAATTCTTCTGGTGAAGTGAACCGATAAAAATCAAAGTGATATAAGTCTAATCTAGAAACTACATAAGGTTCAATCAAGGTGTATGTGGGACTTTTCACGCTGCCGGTGTGACCGAGGCCTCTGAGCAGGCCGCGCACCAGCGTGGTTTTGCCCGCGCCGAGGTCGCCTTGCAGGTAAATCACCAGCCCCGCGGCCATCGCCGGCGCCAGTGCGGCGCCCAAGGCGAGGGTGTCGGTTTCATCAGCCAGATGCGTGTGCAGGCTGGGGTCGCTATCATCCGGGCTATGGATAAATTCGATCATCAGGAGGTCTCCGGGGCGGTGGGCGAGGCGTTCGACGTCGATGCGCTCGCGGCGCGCATTCGCGCGTGGGGCCTGGGGTTTGGCTTCGGCGAGGTCGGCATCACGGGCACGGATTTGCCGGGCGCGGAAGTGGGCCTGCAAGCCTGGCTGGCGGCGGGTTTTCACGGCGAGATGGATTATATGGCCAAACATGGCCTGCGCCGCTGCCGCCCCGCCGAGCTGGTGCCGGGCACCTTGCGGGTGATCACCGCGCGGCTCGACTACTGGCCCGAGTCGGCCGATGCCGACGCGGCGCTGAACGACCCCGAGCGGGCCTACATATCGCGCTACGCGCTTGGGCGCGATTATCACAAAGTGTTGCGTTTACGCCTCAAAAAACTGGCTGAACGCATCGCCGAGGAGGTGCCGCACGGGTTTCGGGTGTTCACCGACTCGGCGCCGGTGACCGAAGTGGCGCTCGCCACCGAGTCCGGCATCGGCTGGCGCGGCAAGCACACGCTGCTGATCAGCCGCGAGGCCGGCTCCTTCTTTTTTCTGGGTGAAATCTTTACCGATCTGCCGCTGCCGGTCGACCCGCCAGTCAGCGACCACTGCGGCGACTGCACCGCCTGCATCACCGTCTGCCCGACCCAGGCCATCGTCGCGCCCTACAAGCTTGATGCGCGGCGCTGCATCTCCTACCTGACCATCGAATTGCACGGCGCGATCCCGGTCGAATTCCGTCCGCTGATCGGCAACCGTGTCTATGGCTGCGACGACTGCCAGCTGGTGTGCCCGTGGAACCGTTTCGCGCAGCGCACGGCCGAGGCGGACTTTGCCGTGCGCCATGGCCTCGACACCGCCTCGCTGGTCGAGCTGTTCGCCTGGACGGCAGAAGACTTCGAGTCGCGCATGCCCGGCAGCCCGATCTACCGCATCGGCCATGAGCGCTGGCTGCGTAATCTTGCCGTCGGTCTTGGCAATGCGCCGGGCACGCCGGCGGTGCTTGCTGCTTTGCAGGCGCGCGCGGACGATTCGTCCGAACTGGTGCGCGAGCATGTCGCCTGGGCGCTGGCGCAACACGCCGACCGCGCCGCGGCATCGGCGTAGAATGGCCGCTTTTTCGCCCGACCGCCGCCATGCCTGCTGACCGTTCCCTGCCCATTGGTGTGTTCGATTCCGGCGTCGGCGGGCTGACCGTGGTGCGTGCGCTGATGGAGCGCCTGCCGCTCGAAAACATCGTGTACTTCGGCGACACCGCCCGCGTGCCCTACGGCATCAAGTCGGTCGCCACCATCGGCCACTACACCGAGCAGATCACCGACTTCCTGATGGCGCGCGGCGTGAAGATGCTCATCGTCGCCTGCAACACCATGGCCGCGGTGGCCGGCGATGTGGTGCGCCAAAAGGCCGGCGATGTGCCGGTGCTGGACGTGATCGACGCCGGTGCACAGGCCGCGGTGGCCGGCTCGACAGGTCGCGCCATCGGCGTCATCGGTACGCCCACCACCATCAACTCCAACGCCTACGCCCGACGCATGCATGCGCTCGACCCCAGCGTGCGTGTCTATTCGCAGGCCTGTCCGCTATTCGTGCCGCTGGTCGAAGAGGGCTGGCTCGACCACCCGGTCACCCGCATGACCGCGCTCGAATACCTCAAGCCGGTGCTCGCCGAGCATGTGGACTCGCTGGTGCTCGGCTGCACCCACTACCCCTTGCTCAAACCGCTGCTGATGGACGTGGCCGGCCCGGGCGTGCGGCTGGTCGACTCCGCCATTACGGTTGCCGAACAAGCTGCGCAGACGCTCGTCCGGTTGAAGCTGGCCAACGCTGGCGAGCAGCACTCGTCCGCGCAGTTCTGTGTGACCGATATCCCGCTGCGGTTTCAGACCATTGGGGAGCGGTTTCTGGGGCGCTCGCTCGGCCAGATCGAACGCATCGAGTGGTAGGTGCGTCGCCGTTAATTCACCGCAAAGCAATAAAACAGGCCGTCGCCGCCAGTGCCCTGCAAATCGCTCTGACTGCAGCCGCGCGAGCCGTGTGAGCTGTTCCACGACTTTGACGGTGCGTCGTCGCGCAAACCGATACGGTCGTGGTGGCCAACCATCGCGCTGCCCGCGCCGCTGCTTGTCCAGTCGTTACAGGTTTTGCCCGCCGCCAGTGTGCCGTCCGGGTTCGAGCCGGTCAGGATGTCGTGACGGTTGGGCGTGTCGCCCCGCCCGTTGATGACCTCGCCGGTTTCGGTCAGCGCGGTCTGCTTGGTCAGCCCGTTCTGGTCGCTGTGCAAGTCGGCCACGCTGCTCGCAATGCGCTCGCCTTTGGCGTTGGCCCACGGGCCCTTTCCAATGCGGTCGCGCGCATTTACCCCGGTGCTGCTCAGGTAGGCATGCCATGTTTTGTTACCGGCGCCGGCAGCGGCGGCAAGCTTCTGGCAGTGCGCATCCGCGCCGGTCAGACCGCCCAGGTTTGCCCCTTGCCCGGGTCCGGCGCTGGTGACGAAAAAGCTCATCCCGCCGTGTCCGCCCATGGTGCTGCAGCCGGCCAGTAAAACCGTGCCGAGTAGTGCGAGTGTGGTCTTGTGATTCATGCTCGTCTCCTTCCGGTCGGCGCGCGAAGCCCGCACGCGGGCGACAGCAACGGGTTTCTGGCTGCTGTGAGAATGGGGTTGTCATTCAGGTATAGAACATCGGTGGGGTGAGAGATATTCCCTGCGCGTTGCCCGAAGGCTGCGAAACAGAATCAGCGCGTCGTCGCGCGATCAAGCCGTCCCCACCGGGGTTTCGTCTACAGCCTGCCCGTGGACTAGATGGCTGCGCCGTTTTCCTTCAGGAGATCGCGTAGCACCGAGCGGTGGCAGTGCAATTCGTTCTCGCAATAGCAACCGACCGAGAAGTTGCTCTGGTGCGAGAGCGTTGCAAGCAGTGCGAGGGCATGGGCGGCCGAGGGCTCGCGCATTTCTGAGCGGTACTTTTTCTTGAAAGCCGACCATTCTGCGTCGGTCTTTGCCGCCTGGCCGAGTTTCATGGTGTCGCCGCTTGGCGCCAGTACCGGGAACCACACATCATAGAAATTGCGTGAGGCGAACTCGGTCTTGGGCACGCCGCGAGGCGGGCGGCGGACCGTGCCGATGCGGGTGCCTTCGTCCGGTGCGCGGTCGGTGCCGAGGCGAACGACTCTGATGGTCATTGATGTCTCAAGTGCCTGTCGCGATGGCGCGCCCTGCATCCGCACACCATTCACTCCACGACCCCGGATACAGCCGCCCGCCAGACAGCCCGGCGATTTCCATCGCCAGCAGGTTGTGGCAGGCGGTGACGCCGGAGCCGCATTGGTGCACGACCTGTTGCGGGTCGCGGCCGGCGACGAGTGAGGTGAATTCCCTGCGTAGTTGTTCGGCCGACTTGAAGCGGCCGTCGGGGCCGAGGTTGTCTTTGAAGAAGCGGTTGATTGCGCCGGGGATGTGGCCGCCGACGGGGTCGATGGTTTCGTTCTCGCCGCGGAAGCGGTCGGGGCTGCGCGCGTCGATGAGCAGCATGGCGTCGCTGCCCTTGTGGCTGTCGACATAGCTCGCGTCAACGGCGAGCGGTCGAAGTTCGGCGTCGAAGCGGGTGGCCGTGGGGGTGACCTCTTTCTGACTGAGCAGTCCGTTGGCCGAGCACCAAGCCTGGAAGCCGCCGTCGAGTACCGCGACGTTGCGATGGCCGAGCCAGTTGAGCAGCCACCACAGGCGGGCCGCGTACATGCCGCCGCCGTCGTCATAGGCAACGACCTGGCTGTCGCGGTTGATGCCGATCTCACCCAGACGTTGCGCCAGGGCGACCGGATCGGGCAGGGGGTGCCGGCCGTTCTTGCCCGTGCGCGGGCCGGACAGCTCATCGTCCATGTGCAAAAAATGGGCGCCGGGGATGTGGCCTTTGGTGTAAGCGGCGCGGCCGAAGTCGGGGTTGCCGAGGTCATGCCGGCAGTCGACCACCACCCAGCCGGGCGCCTGCAATTGGTGGATCAGGCGCTCGGGGGTGATCAGCGTGCACAGCGGCTCGGTCATGCGACGGTTTCCGCGTCGGTCAGCCAGGCGCGGGCGTTGAGTTCGTCGGTGAAGACCTGTACATCGGCGTCAACAAACATCTGCGACACCCAGGCACTCCAGGTGGCCCATTGGTCTTCGGTGATGACGGCGATCTTGCCGAAATCGTGTTTGTGCTCACGGCTGTAGCGGATCTCTTCCCAAGCCACGTCGATGGTGAAGCCGCTCATCTCGCGTAGGTCGATCAGCAGATTGACCGGACCCTCGAACTTGATCTTGTAATTGACCAGCTCTTCGAACTCTTTGTAGTCCGCGAGGGTGAATTCGCCGAAGACGGCGATAGCGACGAGTCCGTCGGAGTGCTCTTTGGTGATCATGCCATGCTCCTTTTGGGCAGAAGGCCTGTCTCTACTATAACGACCGGCCGGTGGGGCTTCAATCGCGGTGTGATGCGGCGGGGGCCGGTGCGCGGGCGCGGGTGATGAGCATGCCGCTGACCACGATCATGCCAATGCCCAGCCACGCCGCGGCCGGCAGCACTTCGCCCCACAACACCACGCCGAACAGGCTGGCGAATATCACCGTCGAATAGGCCAGATTGGCCGCGACAATGGTGGCGCCAACGCGATAGGCGCGGGTCATGGCCAGTTGGGCGGCCGTGCCAAACACGCCAATGCCCAGCACCAGCGCGGCGCCCGTGGCATCAGGCGCGGTAAAGCCGTCGCTGGCGAACACGAAGGGCAGGGCGCCCAGGCAGGTGACACACGAAAAGTAAAACACCGTGCGCGACTCCGGCTCGCCCGCGCGGCCGAGTTCTCGCACATTGATGTAGGCGAGGCTGGCGATCAGGCCCGAGGCCAGCCCGGCCACGGCGCCCAGCCATTGCTCCGGGGCGATGGTGGGGTGCAGCAGCACGACCACACCGAGAAAACCGAGTGCTACGGCGCCGATGGCCAGCGCGCGCAGCGGCTCGCGAAACCACAGGGCGAGCAGCAGTGCGACAAAAATGGGTGAGGTGTAATTAAGCGTGACTGCCGCGGCCAACGGCAGCAGGCTGATCGCAAAAAAGTAGCAGCCCAGCGCAATCGAGCCCGCCACGGCGCGGGTGAGCTGTAATCGCCAGTGCCGGGTGCGAAAAGGCGTGCCCCGGCTGCGCATGAACACCGCCATGAACAGCAAGCCGGCCAGACCGCGGTAAAAGGTCAGCTCGGCAATGCCCACGCGGTCCGCGCCGAGCTTGACGCATACGCCCATGCAGGCGAACAGCAAACTGGCGAGGATCATCCAAAAGGCGGGCATGGCATGGCGCGGTGCAACACAAAAACGCATTGAACCACAGGCCTTGCGTCACCGACAGGACGGTGCGCCGCGGCCCGGACAGTTTTGTCTGATTCCATGTCCGATGTGTTCGTGCCCGATGCGTCCGGGCTGACCATAATGCAGGCATGGAACTCGATCCTGACCGCTGCTATGACGCTTTTACCACCCATGATGCCCGCTTTGATGGCCGGGTGTTCGTGGGTGTGAGCTCGACCGGCATCTACTGTCGGCCGGTGTGCCGGGTGCGCACGCCGCGGCGGACCGTGTGCAGTTTTTATGTGAGTGCGGCGGCCGCCGAGGCCGCTGGCTTTCGCCCCTGCCTGCGCTGCCGGCCCGAGCTGGCGCCGGGGTTGTCGGCCATGGACGCGAGCGCCACGCTGGCGCACGCCGCGGCTGGCCTGATCGATGCGCACCTGGCGGACGATCTGTCGGTAACGTCGCTGGCCGGCAAGGTTGGCATCACCGATCGCCATCTGCGCCGCCTGTTTCGTGAACAATTTGGGGTTGCGCCGGCAGACTATCTGCGTACCCGCCGCCTGTTGCTGGCCAAGCGCCTGCTCACCGACACAGCGCTGCCCGTTACCGAAGTGGCGGCGGCCGCCGGCTTCGGCAGCTTGCGGGCACTCGAATCGGCCTTTCAGCGCAACTACCGCATGGTGCCGTCTGCGCTGCGTGGCAAGGTGCGGCAGATGGCGGGCGATGGCCTGCATTTCACGTTGGCGTACCGGCCGCCCTTCGACTTCGCGCGGCTGATCGACTTCCTCGCCGGGCGCACCATCCTTGGCGTGGAGCAGGTGGCCGAGGGCGAGTATCGCCGCACCGTGCGGCTCGACGGGCACCGCGGCTGGCTGCGGGTGCGCCCCGGCAAGACCGCGCTTGTAGTGACGCTGTCTCCGTCCTTGTCGGCCGTGGTGCCCGCGGTGCTGGCGGGCGTGCGGCGCCTGTTCGATCTCGACGCCGATCCGCTGGCCGTGCTGCAAGCGCTCGGCCCGCTGGCCGAGGCCCGCCCCGGGCTGCGGCTGCCGGGCGCCTTCGACGGCATCGAGATGGCGGTGCGCGCGGTGCTCGGCCAGCAGATCACCGTCAAGGCTGCACGTACCCTGGCCGGGCGTTTTGCCGCCGCTTTTGGCGAACCGATCGAGACGCCCTGGGCGGAATTGAACACCTGCTTCCCCAGCGCCGAGCGCATCGCCGACCTGAGCATCTCTCAGATCGCCGAGCGCGGCGTCATCAGCCGACGTGCCGAAGTCATCATCGCGCTCGCCGCGGCGGTGGCCGAGGCACGGCTGATGCTCTCGCCCGGCGCGCCGGTGCAGGAGACCATCGCGCAGCTTCAGGCCTTGCCCGGCATCGGCCCGTGGACGGCGCACTACATCGCCATGCGCGCGCTGGCCTGGCCGGACGCCTACCCTGACGGCGACTACGGCGTGCGCGCCGCGCTGGGCATGTGCAGCACCCGCGAGGCGCGCCTCCAGGCCGAGGCCTGGCGGCCGTGGCGCGCCTACGCGGTCATGCATCTATGGGCTTCGCTGGGCGAAGCCGAGGAGACCCCATCATGAACACCCCGCCATACGGACTGCGCTTTGATACCTCGCTCGGCGTGTGCCAGGTGCGCGCCAGCGATGCCGGATTGCTTAGCGTGCGTTTCGACGAGGCGGCGTGCGATCTGCCCGCCAACGGGCTATGCCACGAGGCGGCGCGGCAAGTCAGCGCCTATCTGGCCGGCGAATTGAGTGCCTTTGATCTGCCGCTGGCACCGCAAGGCACGCCCTTCCAGCAGTCGGTGTGGTCGGCCTTGCGCAAACTACCCTATGGCGCGACCACGCATTACGGCGCGTTGGCCGCCGCACTCGGCCGGCCGACTGCTGCGCGCGCCATCGGTGCCGCCGTCGGCAAAAATCCAATCTGGCTGATCATCCCCTGTCATCGCGTCATTGGCCGCGACGGCTCACTCACCGGTTACGCCGGCGGCCTGCCGCGCAAGCGCGCGCTGCTGGATCTGGAGGCGAGCGTGGCCACCGAATTGACCGGGAGCGCACACTGATGCGACCGCGTGACACATTCGATTTGTTCGTGCTGGCCGCGCTGTGGGGTGCCAGCTTTCTGTTCATGCGTCAGGCCGCACCCGATTTCGGCCCGGTCGGGCTGATCTTCATTCGCGTGCTGTTCGCCGCGCTGTTTTTGCTGCCGATCATCGTTTGGCGCGGGCAGTGGCGCGAACTCATTCAACACGCCTGGCCGCTCACCGTGATAGGCATCCTCAACTCCGCGCTGCCCTTCGTGTTGATCGCCTGGGCGCTGCTCTCGCTCACCGCCGGCTTCGCTTCCATCGTGAACGCCACCGCCCCGCTGTGGGCCGCCGTGGTCGCCTGGCTGTGGTTTGGCGAGCGGCTCACAAATTGGCGCGCGGCCGGTCTGGCCATCGGCTTTATCGGCGTGGGCGTATTGGTGTCCGGCAAAGCGGGTTTCCATGGCGAGCACATTGCGCTGTCGGTGGTCGCCGGCTTGCTGGCCACGCTGTCGTATGGCGTGTCGGCCAACTACACCAAGCGCTATCTCACCGGCGTGTCTTCGCTGGCCATCGCCACCGGCGGCCAGACCGCCGCTGCCATCGCGCTCGCGCCCCTGGCCTGGTGGCTGTGGCCGAGCGGCCCGATCAGCCTCGGCGCCTGGGGCGCCGCCGTCGTGCTGGCTGTGGCCTGCACGGCTGTGGCTTACATCCTCTACTTCCGCCTCATCGCCAACATCGGCCCGGCCCGCGCCATCGCCGTCACCTTTCTGATCCCCGCCTTCGGCATGGGCTGGGGCGTGCTGATCCTCGACGAAGCCCTCGGTCTGCGCATGCTCGCCGGCGCCGGGGTGATCCTGGCCGGTACCTCGCTGGCGACCGGTTTGGTGGATGGCGAGAAGCTGCGGCGCTGGGCGGTGAAGCTGGGCTTGCGGGCGGCGTGAGGTGCCGCGGATTCGGTGGCGGGAATGTTGGCGTCTGTTAGCTTGATGGCATAGTCGTTTGGAATTGTTGTGTGCTAACCTTCTGGGGTTTTCTGCTTCCTGTGGGGTTGGCGATGAATGTGTTGTGTGCGGCGAGGCCGCAGCCTGCGATTGGGCGTGTCGGACTGTGTGTAAGCGTGTTGTCCATTTGCCTGGCGGCCCCGGTGGCGTCGGCTGCGGTGAGCTACACAGTCACGCCGATTGCGAGTGGCTTTATCGCCACCGATATCAATGACGCCGGATGGGTCGCTGGAACAAGCATTGGGTCTAACTATCGAGCGTCTTTGTGGTCTTCCGGGAGCGGCATGCTGGATCTCGGGCAGCTCGTTGGGGCGACGCCCAACTCAATGGCGCTGGGGATCAACAACGATAACCGTGTGGTGGGCGCCGGAGTCTCCGGAAGCACTCGCATTCCCCGCACCGATCTTGAGTGGACTGATGATGCCTTTCAGTGGACGCGTGATACTGGCATGCAGTACCTGAACACATCCAGTCCTCAGGTGAGCAGTCTGGCGGCGGCGATCAACGATCAGAATCAAATAGCGGGCACCGTCAATCATGGCGGTACGCGGGTCGCGGCCATAACCACACCCGACGGCACTCAGCGATTGCTTGGTACGCTGACCGGCGGGTCGGACTACAGCGGCTGGACCGGGTTTAGCTCGGCGTCGGCAATTAATGCAGGCGGCGATGTCGTCGGGACAGGTCGCTCAGTCTCGGGTGGCAACCATGCGTTTTTGTGGACCGAAGCCGGCGGCATGCAAGACCTCGGTTTTCTGCCGGGTGCCTATGAAAACAGTCGTGCGACCGGCATCAACGACGCGCGTCAGGTGATCGGATGGAGCCAGGGTGACGATTGCTGGTGTGCTTTTCTGTGGTCGGCAAGTGACGGAATGCAGAGTCTCGGGCATTTGTCTGGCGCTGCCTCGGGTTACGAGAGCAGTTTCGCTTCGGATATCAACAATGCGGGGCAGGTGATCGGCTGGTCTTATGTCGGCGATGTCGCGCATGCGATGCGATGGACCGAAACCGCTGGCATGCAGGATCTGAATGCTTTGATCGATCCGGCCGAAGGCTGGGTGCTGAGCAGCGCCAACGGCATCAACGAAAAGGGACAAATCGTTGGTACGGGTCTGTTGAATGGGCAAAGCTACGGTTTCGTGTTGAGCCCGGTGCCAGAGCCTGCTACCTGGGCCATGATGTTGGGCGGACTTGGCGTGTTGTTCCGGCGTCGTCGGAGCGTTTCCGCTTGAAGCGCACTGTTCGTTAAAAATAGGGCCGCGCAAGGCGGCCCTGATATTCCATCTTGGTGAGTCACATCCCAAGCACTTTCATGGCCTTGGCGAGCGTGTCGACTGATTCCTGATGCTTGCCGGCCTTGTGCAGGGTTTCGCCTTCGGCGCGCCAGTTTTTGACCTGTTCCATTTGCTCAGCGGTGAGTTGCGGGTTCTTGGACATGGCTTCGTCAATTTTCTTCATGTCGGCGGGGCAGTGAAATGCCCAGGCGCCGGTGGAGAGGGCAAAAAGTGTTGCGGCCAATGCGGTTTTGATTTTCATGGGGAGTCTCCTTGGGGGCGCAGCCTGAGGCTACGGTAGTTTCAAGCTAGTCGGGCCGTCGAGCCGTCGCCAGCACAAAAGCGTAAGTTTGATTGTGTCGCTCGCCCCGACCGGCGCTGTGGTGGCAAAGCGGTAAGCTGTGCGCTTGGCAGTCTTATCCAGGAGCGAAGCGTGGATTATCAATCGGTGCTCGACGCGATTGTCGACGAGGTCAGACCCCTGGTCGGCGAGGGCAAGGTGGCGGATTACATCCCGGCGCTGGCGCGGGTGCCGGCCGAGCGCTTCGGGATCGCGCTGTACACGGTGGATGGCGAGGTGGCGCTGGCGGGCGATGCGCTGGAGGCGTTTTCGATCCAGAGCGTGTCCAAGGTGTTCAGCCTCACACTGGTGTTGCAGCGGGTCGGCGAAAAGCTCTGGCAACATCTCGGCCGCGAGCCCTCCGGCGATCCATTCAATTCCTTGATGCAACTGGAGGTTGAACAGGGTAAGGCACGTAACCCGTTCATCAACGCCGGGGCGATCTGCGTCGCCGATCAGCTGACGTCCTTGAGCGATGACCCCAAGGCCGAGTTGCTGAATCTGGTCAGCACGCTGTGTGGTGAGGCGGTCGGCTTTGATGTTGAGGTGGCCGAGTCGGAGCGGGCGACCGGGTTTCGCAATGCCGCGCTGGCCAATTTCATGAAGAGCTTCGGCAAGATCGACAACGACGTGGACCGGGTGCTGGATGTGTATTTCAACCAGTGTTCGATCGCAATGAACTGCGTTCAGATGGCGCGTGCCATGGCCTATCTGGCCAACGCGGGCGTGCAGCCGGTGGCTGGGCGCGAGATCGTCACGCCGCGTCAGGCGCGTCGGATCAACGCGCTGATGCTCACTTGCGGCACCTACGATGCGGCGGGCGAGTTTGCGTTTTTGATCGGGCTGCCCTGCAAGAGTGGTGTGGGCGGCGGCATCGTGGCGGTGGTGCCGGGCGAGCTGGCCTTGTGTGTGTGGTCGCCCGGACTGGGCAGCACGGGTAACTCGGTGGCGGGCATGCGCGCGCTGGAATTGTTTGTTGCCAAAACCGGTTTGTCGGTGTTTTGAACGGGGGCGTGTGCACTCGCCCCAAGCGGGCTGGCAGCAGGTAGACTTGCTGCTTCTTCGCCGTTCAGTGTCAGATTGGTTCGCCCATGTCACCAGCCAGCCGTGCCGATGCTTTTGCCGCTCTCGATCTCGCCCCCGGCGCCTTGCCGGCCGAGATCAAGCGCGCATTTCGCCGTCTGGCGATGCAGTGGCATCCCGACCGGAACAATGGTCACGGTGCGGCAGAACGCTTTCGGCAGGTCAAGGCGGCACACGATTACCTGGTGCGCGGCGGCGATGAAGATGCCGAGCGCGCCGCCGACACCGACAGCGCACCGGCGCGCGGCCCCGATCAGCACGAAACCCTGTGGCTGGATATCGAAGAGGCGATCTTTGGCGGCGTGCATGAGCTTGAGCTCGAGCGCCCGGAAACCTGTGGCGAGTGTGCCGGCAGCGGGCGGGTCACGCTGGCCTCGTCGCGCATGTGCAGTTGCTGCCGCGGCAGTGGACGGGTGCGCAGCAAAACCGGCCTCGATCATTGCGATGCCTGCGGCGGCCGGGGCTACAGCGCCGAGGCGACCTGCGAGACTTGTGCCGGGACGGGCGAGACGCGCTCGGGACGCAAGGTGCGCGTCACGGTGCCGGCGGGCATGTGGCCGGGGCGGCGTCTGCGCCTGGCGGGCAAGGCCGCGCCGGTGGCTGATTTGCCGCCGGGCGATCTGCTGCTGCAAAGCGAGTTGCGCCTCCACGGGCTGTTTGCGCTGCGCGGCGACACGCTGGAAGTGAGCGTGCCGGTGCCTTTGTTTGATCTGCTCGCCGGTGGCGCGGTGGACGTGCCGGTGCCGGGCGGTGAGACCGAGACGGTGAGCGTGGCGGCCGGCACCGCCAGCGAAACCCATCACACGCTGGCCGGCCACGGACTGCCCTTGCGCAGCGGCGGGCGCGGCGATTTGAGTGTGGTGCTGCAACCGGTGCTGCCCGCGAAATTCGGCAAGGCCGATCTTGACGCCCTGCGGGTGCTGCAAGAAGCCCTGGCCGGGCGCGAAGCGAAACTCTATCCGTCGCTGGCCGAGTGGCGCGCGCGCTGGCTCAAGGCGGGCGCGGGCAAGCGCAGCAAGAGCGCGCGCAAGAAGGGCCGCTGAACCGGCCCGTCGGGCTATCGAGAGGTGCTCATGGCTACGCTCAGTTCGATTGTCGTCGCGCTCGTTGCGCTGATCCACGTTTATATTCTGGTGCTCGAAATGTTCCTTTGGGACAAGCCCGCGGGCTTGCGGGCGTTTGGCCAAAAGCTGGAGGCGGCGCGTGCGTCCAAAGTGCTGGCGGCCAATCAGGGGCTGTACAACGGCTTTCTCGCCGCCGGCCTGATCTGGGGGCTCAGCCTCGGGGCGGAAGGCGGGTCGGTGAAAGTCTTTTTTCTGCTCTGCGTGTTGATCGCCGGGGTGTATGGCGCGGCCACGGCAAGCAAGAAAATCCTCTATGTGCAGGCGCTGCCCGCAGCGCTTGGGCTGGTATTGCTGGCGCTCGCGTAGTCGCCACGGCCAGCGTGGCTTACGGGCAGGCTCGCATCCGGCTTTCGACTTCGCGGTAAGACGCAGGCGAGTCGATGCTGGCGTGCGCAGCGCCAACGCCGGCGTCCAGTCGTGCCAGCCAGGGCGCGACCCGCGCCTTGATCTGCACTGACAGGCCGCGCTGCATGGCCTGCCGGGAGGCAAAGTACAGCGGCTTGGGCGGCCCCTGACGCAGGCGGGTTTCGATCAGGCGGGCGCCGGCCCGGTAGTGATTGCGCCAGATCGCCACATGTTGCTGCTCGTGCGCGCCGACCACCCGGCGCTGGCAGTCCGTACTCAGTTCGCGCGCCAGCGAGACGGTCATCTCCGAAAACCCCAGATGCAGCGTGATGTCCGGCGCGGCACAGACTCGCCCGTCGGTGTCGACCAGCGCCCGGGCGGTGACTTCCAGTCGGCTCTGCGGGGTGGCATGGGTGACGCCGAGCACGCTGTGATTCCGGCTCGCGGCCGCGCCTGAGCGACGCCCGAGTGCGGCGGTGTCGTGGCGATTGTCATACGCGACGGGGTGGTCCTCGAACACCACGCGCACGTTCGCGGCTGCGGCCAGGGCGTTGCAGCGTGCGGCGAAGTCGGGGGACGCGGCGCTCGCGGGCAGAGCCGTCAGACAGGCGGCCAGCGTCGCGCACCGCACCAGCATCGCGGGACGTCGTAGAAGCGCTTGCCGTGAGAGACGGCCGGACAGTGGCATGTGATGGGCCGATGCGGGGGAGGACTCGATCTTAGCGGAATCGGGTCGAGGCGGCGTGACACGAAAGTCGCCCAAACGGTCTGCCCAGCGGCGCCGATGCTCAGTCGGCCGAGGGCGTGCCGTCTTTGCCGAGGTGTTGCACAAACAGCACGTCGCACTGATGCGTCGCGCAGTCGCGATAGAAGCGCTTCAGTTGTAGAAACTGGCGGGCGATGTTGCCTTTGTCAGTGGCCGCCGCGGCATCACGACGACTGATGGCTTTGGCAAGCGCGCCCGGGGCGACGGCGTCGATGCGATCGGCGAGGTCGGGCAAGCGATAGGCGGGGATGTAGCGCGCCGCCGCGGCATTGGGAATGCTCAGCGGCTGGACGCCAATGGCGTCAGGCAGATCGAGGCGCTCGCACAGGGCGGCCAGGCTGTCGCCGGCGTCGGCGAGGTCGAGCTGCGCTTTGGCCGCAACGGCATGGGTGCCGCTCACAAATTGCGCCAGATCGTCGCGCGTGCGAATGCGGCTCCCGAAGGCTTTGGGCGGCAGGGCATGGAAGACGCCACGGATGGTCACGGTGAGTATCCCCCGGTAAAAAGCCGTAGTTTAGTGGCAGTGACCCGATGGCGTGCGTGCCGAATTCCACCGGCGGGCACACTTGTGCGTTGGCAGGCACGCTCAGGCGCCGCGTTTTCGCTTGGCGGGTCGGGCTTTGCCGGGGTGTGGCGCCGGCTTGTGCGGGAGGCCAAGCGCCGCGCGGGAGAGCCGGTCGGCTGTCTGATTGCGATGCCGGGGGACCCAGCGGAATTCGACATGCGCGAAGCGGCTCGCCCAATCATGCACCTGGGCGATCAGCGCGACCAGCCGTGGCACGGCGGTGTGATCGGTGCCGGTGCCATGGCGAACGGCGAAGTCGCTGTCACCGGTGAGGATGAGGTGCCGGGCACCGGCGGCGTGCGCGTGGGTGAGGGCGAGGCAGACGGCCAGCAGTTCGGCCTCGTTGCTGCAGCCGGTGCCTTCACCACGGCTTGAGAATTCGGTGAGTGCGCCGTTGGGCGATTGCAGCACCACGCCGAGCCCGAGTTTGCCGGGGTTGGGCGCGGCGGCGCCGTCGAACCAGGCGTGCCAACAGGCGGGCGAGTCGGAGGTGTCGGGCGTTCGGTCAGCGGGCACTGCGGTGGCTCGGTGGGCGGGGTGAGCGCTCATCTTGCCACCGCCCGCGAGGCGATGCCACACCGCGTCAGCAGGGTGTTAGCCAGTCGGCATGCCCGGTGTCTTCACCGCGCACTGTGGCGAAGAAGCGGCGCTGCAAGTCTTGCGTGATCGGGCCCGGCCGGCCAGTGCCGACGCGGCGGCGGTCGACTTCCACCACCGGCGTCACCTCCGCCGCGGTGCCGGTGAAGAACACCTCGTCGGCGACGTATAGCTCGTCTCGGGTGATGCGGCGGGCGGTGATTTCCAGCCCGGCGTCGGCCGCCAGCGCGTGGATGGTGCGGCGGGTGATGCCGTCGAGCGCCGAGGTGATTTCGGGCTCATAGAGTTTGCCGCGCTTGACCACGAACACGTTCTCGCCCGGTCCCTCGGCGACAAAGCCGTCGGTGTCGAGCAGCAGGGCTTCGTCGTAGCCTTCCAGTCGGGCCTCGCGGCAGGCGAGGATGGAGTTGGTGTAGGTGGACACCGACTTGGCGCGACACATCTGCACGTTCACATGATGCCGGGCAAAGCTCGCCACCTTGACGCGGATGCCCTTGTCCATGCTGTCGGCACCCAGATAGGCGCCCCAGGCCCAGGCGGCGATCATCACATGCACCTCGGTGCCGACCGGGTCGACGCCGGCCTTCTCAGCGCCGAGAAACACCAGCGGCCGGATGTAGCCGCTTTCGAGCTTGTTGCGGCCGATGGCGTCGATGCAGGCCTGGCGCAGCGTGGGGGCGTCGTAGGGCATGTCCAGGCCGAGAATCTTGGCCGAGTCGAACAGGCGCTCGATGTGTTCGTCGAGCCGGAAGATGGCCGGGCCGGTGGGCGTGGCGTAGGCGCGGATGCCTTCGAAACAGCCCAGGCCGTAGTGCAGGGTGTGGGTCATGGCGTGCACTTTGGCATCGCGCCAGGGCGTCCAGTGGCCGTCCATCCAGATCCAGCCGTCGCGGTTTTCCATACTCATGATGTGCGTCCTCAAAATGCTTTGAATGAACCGGCAAAGCCTTGCCGGCAGGACGTCCGTTGTGCGGTGCGCTAGCCCGATGCGTTGCCGGTGGCCGGGTGGGCGAGGGCAGGATCGGGCAGTGAGGCGATGGGCTCAGCTTGGGGCAGGGCGGAGCGTGACTCAAACGAAAAGCACGGCGTTAAAGATGAACGACGTTCACCTGTCTGCTCGCTACGTGTTTCGCCCGCCGGGCGAATCGGCTATCGTCGAAGTCGTCGGCATGCGTTGCGCTCACACCCCGAGCGGGTGCGCCCGGAAACCCAAAGGACTCGCCCATGGATTACATCCTCGCGCTTGATCAGGGCACGACCAGCTCCCGCGCGATGCTGTTCGATGCCAAGGCGCGGGTGTGTGCGCTGGCGCAGCAGGAGTTTGCGCAGCAGTTTCCGCGACCGGGCTGGGTCGAGCATGACGCCAACGAAATCTGGCAGACCCAACTGGCCTGTGCGCGGCAGGCGCTGACCGAGGCGGGTGTGTCGCCGGGCGCGGTGCGCGGGGTGGGTATCAGCAACCAGCGCGAAACCACCGTGTTGTGGAGTCGCGCCAGCGGCCAGCCGGTGGCGCCGGCCATCGTCTGGCAAGACCGGCGCACTGCCGAGGTGTGCGACCGCCTGCGTGCCGAGGGGCATGCGGACTTGATTCGCGCCCGCACCGGGCTGGAGCTGGACGCCTATTTTTCCGCCACTAAACTGGCCTGGCTGCTCGATACCGTGCCGGGTGCGCGCGTTCGCGCCACGGCCGGCGAGCTGGCCTTTGGCACCATCGACAGCTGGCTGGTGTGGAACCTCACCGCCGGCGCCTGTCATGTGACCGACGCCAGCAACGCCGCGCGGACGATGCTTTTCGACATCCATCGTCAACAGTGGGACGACGACTTGCTGGCGCTGTTCGACGTCCCCCGCGCGGTGCTGCCAACGGTGGTGGCGTCCAGCGGTGTGCTGGGCGAGTGCGCACCGGCCGTGCTGGGCGCGGTGATGCCGATTGCCGGGGTGGCGGGCGACCAGCAGGCGGCCACTTTCGGTCAGGCGTGCCTCGCGCCGGGCATGGCCAAGAACACCTATGGCACGGGCTGTTTTCTCACGCTCAACACCGGCCGAGGGCCGGTCGAATCGCAGCATCGCCTGCTCACCACCATCGGCTGGCAGCGCCCCGAGGGGACCGACTATCTGCTCGAAGGCGGTGTGTTCATGGCCGGCGCCGTGGTGCAGTGGCTGCGCGATGGGCTCGGCCTGATCCGCTCGGCGGGCGATATCGAAGCGCTCGCCGCGCAGGTGCCCGATAGCGGCGAGGTGGTGATGGTGCCGGCCTTCGCCGGGCTCGGCGCGCCGCACTGGGACGCCTACGCGCGCGGCAGTCTGATGGGCATGACGCGTGGCACCACGGCGGCCCACATCGCCCGCGCCGCGTTGGAGGCGGTGGCGCTGCAAAACGTCGATCTGCTCACCGCCATGGCCGCCGATGGGGCGGAGGTCAAAGAGCTGCGCGTCGATGGCGGCATGACCCGCAATAACCTGCTCATGCAGTTGCAGGCCGACTTGCTCGGCGTGCCGGTGCTGCGCCCCCGGCAGACCGAAACCACGGCCCTTGGCGCGGCCTTTCTGGCCGGCCGGGCGGTCGGTGTGTGGCCGGACGACGCGGCCCTTGCCGCGCACTGGCAGCTTGACCGGGCGTTTGAGCCGAATGCCTCGGCTGACAGGCGCGAGGCCTTGATCGCGCGTTGGCACAAGGCTATCGAGCGCAACCGGGGCTGGGCCGATGGCGCCTGACGACATCAAGCTGGCGCCGCCCGCGCTGGCGCGACCGGCCTTGCTGGCCGCCGCGCAGGCGGTGGATGAGTGGGACGTGATCGTCATCGGCGGCGGCGCCACCGGCCTGGGCGCGGCGGTGGATGCCGCCAGCCGCGGCTATCGCACGCTGCTGCTGGAGGCGTACGACTTTGCCAAGGGCACCAGCTCGCGCTCGACCAAGCTGATCCACGGCGGGGTGCGCTACCTTGGCCAGGGCCGGATTGGTCTGGTGCGCGAGGCGCTGGTCGAGCGCGCGCGTTTGCTCAAGAATGCGCCGGCGCAGGTCACGCCGCTGCGCTTCGTGGTGCCGGTTTACCGCCGCTGGGACCAGTTCAAGCTGCGCGTCGGCCTCACCGCTTACGAATGGCTGGCCGGGCGCTACAGCCTGGGGCGGGTGCGTGGCCTGTCGGTGGCCCAGACCCGCGCGGCGCTGCCCAACGCCCGGCCCGAGGGGCTGCTGGGCGGGGTGGAATATTTTGATGGCCAGTTTGACGATGCCGGTCTGGCCATCGCCCTGGCGCAGACCGTGTTCGACCACGGCGGCACGGCGCTCAACTATGCGCCGGTGACCGACCTGATCGAGACGGACGGGCGCATCACCGGCGTGCGCGGGCATGATGAAATCACCGGTCAGGCTTTGGAATTCACGGGCCGTGTGGTGATCAACGCCACCGGCGTGTGGGCTGACGACATCCGCCGCATGGCGATTCCCGATGCGCCGCCCATGCTCGCACCCAGCCAGGGCGTGCATGTGGTGGTCGATGCCGACTGGCTGCCCGGCGACACCGCGCTGCTGGTGCCCGAGACCGACGATGGCCGGGTGCTGTTCATGATCCCGTGGCAGGGCAAGGTCTTGCTCGGCACCACCGACACCACGCGCGACGACATTCCGCTCGAACCGCAGGCGCAGGCCGCGGAGATCGACTTCATCCTGCGCACCGCCGCGCGCTATCTGCTACGCGCGCCCGGCCGCGCCGATATCCGCAGCGTGTTTGCCGGCCTGCGCCCGCTCATCGCCGCCGACCCCGACGCGCCGCGCAGCGAGCTGTCGCGCGAGCATGTGATCCGTGTCTCGCCGCAGGGGCTGATCACCATCGCAGGCGGCAAGTGGACGACGTATCGGCAGATGGCCGAAGAGGTGATCGACCGTGCGGCGCGTGAGGCCGGTTTGAGCGCACGCGTCTGCCGCACTGCCGATCTGCCGCTGCACGTCGACCTTGTGCTCGCGGCTGGCGAGCGCCTGCATCCGCGTCTGGCGTTGACCGAAGCGCAGGTGCGCCACGCGGCGAGCGCGCAGTTTGCGCTGGCCGTCGAGGACGTGCTCGCCCGGCGCAGCCGCGCGCTCTTTCTCGATGCCGACGCCGCATGCGCCGTCGCCCCCGAGGTGGCGCGTATCCTGGCCGACGAACTCGGCCGCGATGCCGACTGGCTGGGCGCGCAGATCTCCGACTTCGCCGCGCTGGCTGCCGCTTATCTCCCTGCGCCTGACGGATCGCCGACACGCTGAGTCGGCGCCGCGCTCCGGCATTTTTTTGGCGCACCGCGCAGTCTGAATGTTTGACCCGAGTTGCCTGGTTGGCGCAAAACACGAGGCATCCCGTCTGCGCTCGCTCACAGGCTGGCTTTGATGCTGGCGGCAGGCCAATCGGCGCGGCTCCGCCCGGCGGTGACACCGCGGAAAACGGGGGTCCGCACCATGTATCGGCTGAATGTGGACAGTGTTTCGGCGCCTGCCTAAGCTGAATTCTGATCCATCACATGCCGTCGATGACTGAGCCGTGAGTAGCCTTTGGCGCCTGTGTTTCGAGCTGGGCGGCGTGCCAATCGGAGGTGCGATCATGGATGCCGAATACGATCTGTTGATTCGTGATGGGTGGGTGGTCGACGGCCGCGGCGGCGAGCCCGTTCAGGCCGACGTGGCGGTGAGCGGCGGGCGCATCCGCGCCGTCGGCAAGCTCACCGGCGCGGCGCGCGAGGTCATCGACGCCACCGACCATATCGTGGTGCCGGGCTTTGTCGACATCCACACCCACTACGACGGTCAGGTGAGCTGGGAGAGCCGGCTGGTGCCCTCGTCCTCGCACGGTGTGACCACCGCGGTGATGGGCAATTGCGGCGTCGGCTTCGCCCCGTGCCGGCCCGAGCAGCACGAGCTGCTGATCCAGCTGATGGAAGGGGTCGAAGACATCCCGCACCCGGTGCTGGTCGATGGTCTGCCCTGGGCCTGGGAAAGCTATCCCGACTACCTCGATTTCCTCGCCGCGCGGCAGTACGACATGGACATCTGCGGTTACGTGCCGCATGCGCCGGTGCGGGTGTACGCGATGGGCCAGCGCGGCGCCGACCGCGAGCCGGCCACGGCGGACGACCTGGCGGCGATGGCGCGCATCGTGGCCGAGGCGGTGCGCGCCGGGGCGATGGGCTTTTCCACCTCGCGCACCTTCTTCCACCGCTCCAGCGACGGGCGATCCACGCCCAGCTTCGAGGCCGCCGAGGCCGAACTGATGGCGCTCGGCGGCGCGCTACGCCAGGAAGGGCGTGGCGCGATGCAGCTGATCACCGATTTCGATGCGCCGGAGGCGACGCTCGACCTGCTGCTTCGCCTGGTCAAAGCCGCCGGCCGGCCCTTGTCGGTGTCGTTGCTCGAAGGCACCTACGGGCCGATGACCCTCGACTGGCGCACGGTGCTCGACTGCTTCGCGGCGGCCGGCGCCCAGGGCCTGCCGATCAAGGCCCAGGTGCTGAGCCGGGCCATCGGCGTGATGCTCGGCCACGAGCTGACGCTCAACACCTTCTACACCTGCGACTCCTACAAACCGCTTGCTGCGCTGCCCTTCGAGGAACGCATCCGTGCGCTGCGCCAGCCCGAGATGCGCGCGCGCCTCCTCGCCGAAGCGGCCGATCCCGATCCAACCATCGTGCTCGGGCGGCTGGCGCGCGAGTTCGACCACATGTTCCTGCTCGGCGATCCGCCCGACTACGAGCAACCGTTGGAGAACAGCATCGCCGCGCGCGCCGCCCGGCTCGGCGTGAGCCCCGAGGCGCTGGTCTACGACCTGATGCTCGAGCGCGACGGGCGCAACAACCTGTATGTGACGCTGTGCAACTACGAGCACGGCTCGCTCGAATCCTCGCGCGAGATGATGCAGCACCCCGGTGCCGTGCTCGGCCTCGGCGACGGCGGCGCGCACTGCGGCACCATCTGCGACGGCAGTTACCCCACCTTCATGCTGACGCACTGGGTGCGCGACCGGCAGCGCGGCGCGCGGCTGCCCTTGCAGGACGTGATCAAGTGGCTCAGCCACGACACCGCGCAGGCGGTCGGTCTGTGCGATCGGGGCGTACTTGCCCCCGGCTACAAGGCCGACATCAACGTCATCCACCCCGGCCGCCTGACCCTGCATGCGCCTGAAGTCGCCCACGACCTGCCCGGCGGCGGGCGGCGCCTGGTGCAGCGCGCCGACGGCTATGCCGCCACTGTGGTTAGCGGCGCCGTGGTGTATCGCGACGGGCAGCCCACCGGTGCGCTGCCGGGCCGGCTGGTGCGCGGCGCGCAGGCGGCACCAGTGCACTGATGCCGTTCGGCCGGTTTGCCGAAACGGGCTAGCGGCCTGCGCGGCGGCGTTTCTATAGTTGGTGCATGGAAAATGTTGTGTTCCGCGCCGGCGCGGGGCGGCCATGAACGCGGGCAGCCGGCGCCAGTTCCTCGGCCAGTGCGCCAGCCTGCTTGGCTCGGGCAGCGTCATGGCCGCGCTGCTGGCTACGGCCACCCGGCAGGCAGAGGCGCTGCCGGCCTGGGCGCTGCGTCCGCCCGGCGCGCTCGCGGAGGATGATTTTTCGGCCGCATGCCTGCGCTGCGGGCTGTGCGTGCAAGCCTGTCCTTTTGACATTCTGCATCTGGCCCGGCTCGGCGATGGCGTCACGTTGGGAACACCATATTTCGTCGCCCGTCAGCGCGCCTGCGAGATGTGTGTCGACATCCCCTGTGCTGTTGCCTGCCCGACCGATGCGCTTACCGCGCCGGCGCAGGGCATCGCGGCGGCGCGCATGGGCCTGGCACGCATGACCGGGCCGGACACCTGCTACAGCATCAACGGTACCGCGCAGTGCGGCGCTTGCTATCTGGCCTGCCCGATCAAGGACGCGGCGATCACCATGGAGCGGCGCAGCGCGGGCGGCCGGGTGTACTTTGAGCCGACCGTGAATGCCGCCCACTGCACCGGCTGCGGCAAGTGCGAAGAAGCCTGCGTGACGCAGGAGGCGTCGATCAAGGTCTTGCCGCTCGCCCTGGCGCGGCAGGATCGCGTCGGCCCGCTACCGCGTCGAGGCGTGTGATGGCGCGTCGCCATTGGCTGTTGCGGCATCGCTGGCTGCTGCTGCGTCGGCTCAGCCAGTTCGGATTGCTGGCGGCGTTTCTGGCCGGGCCGTGGTTCGGGGTGTGGATGCTGCGCGGCAATCTGGCTTCCAGCGTGGTGCTCGACACCATGGCGCTCACCGATCCGCTGGTGTTGCTGCAGGCGTTGCTGGCCGGCCATGGCGCTCAGATCGCGGCACTGTCGGGTGCGGCGCTGATGCTGCTGGCTTACGCGCTGCTCGGCGGGCGCAGTTATTGCGCCTGGGTGTGCCCGCTCAACCTGGTCACCGATCTGGCGGCCGGGCTGCGCCGGGCGATGGGCCTGGGGCGTGGCTGGCAGATGCGGCGGCGGACGCGGTGGGTGCTGCTGGGCGCCATCCTTGTGGCGTCATGGGTATCGGGCAGCATCGTGTGGGAGCTGCTCAACCCGATCACCGTGCTGCAACGGGGCATCGTCTTTGGCATGGGCGCGGGCTGGGTGCTGATTGTGGCGGTGTTTGCTTTCGATCTGCTGGTCAGCGCGCATGGCTGGTGCGGCCATGTGTGCCCGGTGGGGGCGTTTTATGGGCTGATCGGCAAGCTGTCGGTGCTGCGGGTCAATGCCGCCCGGCGGACGCAATGCTCTGATTGTGGCGACTGCTTTCGCATTTGCCCCGAGCCACAGGTGATCGCGCCGGCGCTCAAACCCGCCGACCCGAACGCCTCGCCGGTCATCCTCAGCGGCGATTGTCTCAACTGCGGGCGGTGTATCGATGTGTGTGATGACGAGGTTTTTGCGTTCGGTTCGCGCGGTGCGCGTCGGATGCCACCGCAACCAGCGTCGAGGCATGTCGTTGGGGTTCACCGGCTATCGGCAACTGAGCGGACCGGCTTCCGACAGAAAAACTGAGTCGGCATGGGCCCCGCCAACGGGACCCTCCCGCACGGATCGCTGCGCTTGTCGCTCGACAAGTCGGTCACCGTGATTCTCTTGGCGTTTCGGTGCGGCTGCTGGCTGGTATCGGCCAGGAGAGGCTGCTCGCCACTTTCACAGAGCTGTTACTCGAACGGCCGGTCGGCTTCGTAACCTGTCAGGTACCCTACGCGAGCAACTCGGCCAA
>NZ_VMNI01000009.1 GCF_007625205.1 Denitromonas ohlonensis
CAAGAAGGTCGGCGCCGACAAGGCCGGCGTGATCGTCACCGATCGCGGCTTCATCCCGGTCGATGCGCAGATGCGCACCAACGTGCCGCACATCTTCGCCATCGGCGACATCGTCGGACAGCCCATGCTCGCCCACAAGGCGGTGCATGAAGCCCACGTGGCCGCCGAAGTGGCCGCCGGCGAAAAGTCCGCCTTCGACGTCACCGTGATTCCGGGCGTGGCCTACACGCACCCGGAAGTGGCATGGGTCGGCTACACCGAAGCCCAGGCCAAAGCCGAAGGCAAGAAGGTCGAAACCGCCAAGTTCCCCTGGGCGGCATCGGGCCGGGCCATCGCCAACGGCGCCGACTACGGCTTCACCAAGCTGATCTTTGATGCGGAAACCCACCGCGTCATCGGCGGCACCATCGTCGGCCCCTCGGCCGGCGACATGATCGGCGAAGTGTGTCTGGCCATCGAAATGGGCGCGGATGCCGTGGATATCGGCAAGACAATCCACCCGCACCCGACCCTCGGCGAGAGTATCGGCATGGCCGCTGAAATCGCCCACGGCAGTTGTACGGATGTGCCGCCGGCACGGAAGAAGAAGTAAGGAAGCAACGGCGCCGCCTCAATCGGGGCGGCACTAAAGAGAAACGGCGACCTGCGGGTCGCCGTCTCCTTTCTCTACTTCAGCTTGCGTTCGCTCCGCACATATATGGCTCAATCGCCCTAAATTTCCCAGCCTTACTCACCTCTCGCCGGATCGCAAAGCGCCCTAAAGCCTCTGTCGGATCAACGTCTTTCAGACACGCGAAGTTGATTCCGGACCACTCGTCCCGCTTGACCGACACCGAGTAAAGATACTGATCTTGGATCTCACCAGTCGAGGCATCTGGCCGCTGCGTGTAGCCAGACAAAACGACTTCCTCGACCTTTGGAAGAATACAAAAAACTTCACCGATGATCCGGAATGCAATGCCATGGACATGGCGCATGTACAACTGTTGTTGGCGAGTTGCCGACAGTTCCTTAATAGATAGTTTGTATCCCCGGGACGGGACCGTAGCGGTCTTGCTAGGAAGATTTTCGATCTCAGGCAGATCAACATCGATCATGACCAAGCTGCCGTCGTCTCTAATTTCTGACGACAACAACGTCTCCCTCGGCCAAACAATATCCATTAGGGTGTCCTCGAGAACAATCTCCATGGCTGCCAAATCGAAATGCACCTTCTCTTCGAATAAAGCCTTTCGCACTCGCTCCCGGGCATTGTGTTCACGCAACCGCTCCGTCCAACTTTCAAGTTCGCATTGATATGCAGATCGAGACTTCTCGTTCAACTCATCAACTTCTTTTCGTTTGGACTTGAACAATTTGGCTAATAGACCGTACCTAACAGTCACCGGATCAACTGGTTTAGGGCTTTGAAACGGTATTGACGTGTACATCGGCGGTTCGAACGGTGACGGGGTCGAGAGGTGGATCTCTTCAAGCGAGGAAATCCTTTCATTGATTTCATCGCAAGCTGTCTGCAGTAACGTCCGAATTTCGTCCTTGCCTTGCTCCTTCGTCTGCTTTACGAGCTGCTCACTAAGGGGATTGCCATCCGCATCCTTAAAAATGACGGTTCCGTCATCCTCCACGGACACCGAAACCGACATCTCGGCAGATCCTCTTTCACGTCCACCTGAGGCGCCATGAAGCGAACCCACTCCGACGCGCTCCCTAGCATAGAGGCCGGTTCCGGGGACACCCATGTTCATATACGTACCCCGCCGCCCACCAAAGGTCATCGACGCACCACGCGGACCAGCGGACACACTCAATCCACTTCCGCTAGCATTGAGATGCACTCCGGGCGCGAGCTTTATCCGCCTCCTGAATCTAATTCCCATACATCCCCCTTTCTTATTCAAACCCGCGGCGCGCGACAAGCCTCATTCTCACGGAATAATTCTGGTTCGTCCATAAGCGATTGACATTGAGCCCTCGCGGGTCAAAAAAGCGCAGCGCCTTCCGACGCCAATGACTCCCGGCACCGCAAAACCGGCGGATGACGCTGCGCTTATCCGCCCTACACGGCTGTCGGTGTAAACTCGGGGCTTCACCCGACACTGCCGAGACCCCCGACATGCGCAAACGCGACACCACGCTCTCCACTGACCAGAAAGCGCTCGCCATCAACCTCGACAAGTTGAAGTACGGCTCCATCGTGGAGATCGGGGCGGGTCAGGAGGTGGCGCGGCGGTTTTTTTCGGTGGGTGCGGCGGCGGGAACGATTGCCAAGACCATGTCGGCCTACGACATGGCGGTGAGCGACGATATTTACGGGCATGTGGATCGCTATGTGAGCCGGGCGCGGCTGCTGCAGATGCTGGACAAGGAGTTCAGCCAGGTGGTGGAGCGGCTGGCGCATGTGCGGGCGAAGAACACGACCTTTTTTGCGTACGCGGCGACGGTGACGGCGCGCAGCTTCAAGCAGGCAAACGAGTGTCACGGCTGGGTGGGCTTGCGGGTGCAGCTGCATCCGGGCGCCGAGCCGAGTGATGTGATCATGCATGTACGCATGCTCGACAACGACAACGCGCTACAGGCCGAGGCACTGGGCATTCTGGGTGTGAACCTGATCCACGGCGCCTTCCATCATTATCAGAACCCCGAATGGGTGGTCGAGTCGCTGGCCGACGGGCTGGGTTCGGACCGCATCGAGGTGGACGTGATCCACTTCTCCGGCCCCTATTTTGAGGAGGTCGAAAACCGGTTGATGAACCTGCACCTGATCCGCAGCTGGCTGACCCGGGCGGTGGTTTTCAACCCGGCCGGTGAGGTGGTGGTGCCGGGCGAGCTGCTGTACCGCAAGCCGGTGATGGTGATGCGCGGCAGCTTCAAGCCTTTGACGCTGGTGAACGTGGACATGATGCTCGCCGGCCAGAAGCAGTTCAGCCAGCTGGCAGCGGTGGATGAGAAAGAGGTAGTGTCGCTGGCCGAGATCACCATGAATTCGCTGGCCTCGGGCGACAACGTGGATGGGGCGGACTTCCTCGCCCGCATTGACCTGCTGGCCTCGCAGGGCTACACGGTGATGATCTCCGACTACCTGCGCTTCTTCCGCCTGCGCGCCTACCTGCGCCGCTACACGCAGAAGCCGATCGGCATCGTGCTGTCGGTGCGCGACTTCGCCTTCCTGTTTGACGAGCAATACTACGAAGGCATGGAGGGCGGCATTCTGGAGGCTTTCGGCAAGCTCTTTCCGGACAACACGCATGTGTACGTGTACCCCTCGCGGCCGCGCGGTGGCGAGCCGACCGATCTGGTGACGCTGGATAATGTCGAGGTGCCCGCCAAGCTGCGCCACCTGCTCGCCTACCTCAAGGAAAACGACAAGCTGCTGGCCGTGCAACCGCTCGACGAAAGCCATCTGCACATCGACGTGACCGAGGTGCTCGCCGGGCTGCGCAGCGGCCGGGGCGACTGGGAAGAAGATGTGCCCGAATCGGTCGCGCAACGCATCATGGACGGACGCTTGCTGGGCTTCGATACCGAGTAAGCGCCCCCCTGCATCACAATAACGGCGACCCACGGGTCGCCGTTTTTTGCGCCGTCAGCTCAAGGCAGCGGCAGCCGCCGCTGGTGCTTGATCGACTTGAGCGAGAAGCTCGAATAGATCTCCTTCACCCCCGGCAGCGTGCGCAACACGTTGCGGGCGAATTCGCCGAAGGCTTCGAGATCGGTGGCCACCACTTCGAGCATGAAGTCGTAGCGCCCCGACACGTTGTGGCAGGCCACCACCTGCGGGATGCCTTGCACCGCGACCTCGAAAGAATCCCCCACATCAATGCGGTGGTTCTCCAGCATCACGCTCACGAAAGCGGTCACGTCATAGCCGAGGCGGCGCGGGTCGAGTTCGGCGTGGTAGCCCCGGATCACGCCGGACTCTTCAAGCGCCTTAACCCGCCGCCAGCAAGGCGACGAGGTCAGCGACACCTGCTCCGACAGATCAGCGACGGTGACCCGCGCGTCGTTCTGCAAACTTATCAGAATTTTCTTGTCGATCTTGTCCATGGGCAAATCCTCCCAACACAAAGCCATTTGCTTTGCTTTTCATGCGCCAATGAAAGCATATCGCGCATGATTTCGGCAATTTTTAACAAGCATGGATCACTAAAGTAGACGCATTGGCCAGCAGGTCACCCCCCAACAAGGAAGCCCCATGTCACACGCGTCCCGCCCCCAAGGTTTCGCCACCCGCGCCATCCACCACGGCTACGATCCGCTCGACCACCAGGGCGCACTGGTGCCCCCGATCTACCAGACCTCCACCTTCGCCTTCGGCAGTGCCGAGTACGGCGCGGCCTGTTTCGCCGGCGAGGAAAAAGGCCATTTCTACACCCGCATCTCCAACCCCACGCTCGCCCTGCTCGAGCAACGCATGGCCACGTTGGAAGGCGCCGAGGCGGCCGTGGCCTTTGGCTCGGGCATGGGCGCGATCACCGCCACCTGCTGGACACTGCTGCAACCGGGCGATGAACTGATCACCGACACCACGCTGTATGGCTGCACCCATTCGTTCTTCATGCACGGCCTGCAACGCTTTGGCGTCAAGGTCACGCGCATCGACATGACCGACCCGCAGGCGCTGGCTGATGCCATCTCCAGCAAGACCCGCCTGGTGTATTTCGAGACCCCAGCCAATCCCAACATGCGCCTGGTCGACATCGCCGCCGGCAGCGCCATCGCCCATCGCCACGGCGCGCTGGTGGTGGTCGACAACACCTACTGCACGCCTTACCTTCAACAACCGCTCTCGCTGGGCGCCGACGTAGTGGTACATTCGGCCACCAAATACCTCAACGGCCATGGCGATGTCACCGCCGGCATCGTCGCCTGCAACGCCGAGCTGGCCATGCGGGTGCGCCTCGAAGGCCTCAAGGACATGACCGGCGCCGTGCTCTCGCCCAACGACGCCCACCTCATCATGCGCGGCCTGAAAACGCTGGCGCTGCGCATGGACCGCCACTGCGAAAACGCCGAAGCGATTGCGCGCACGCTGGCCTCGCATCCGGCCGTCGACAAAGTGTACTTCCCGGGGCTCGAGAGCGACCCCTTCCACGCGCTCGCCAGCCGCCAGATGAAGCGCTTCGGCGGCATGATCGCCTTCGAACTCAAGGGCGGCCTGGACGCCGGCCGGAGCTTCATGAACCATCTGAGCCTGATCACCCGCGCGGTCAGCCTGGGCGACGCCGAATCGCTCGCCCAGCACCCGGCCAGCATGACGCACTCGACTTACACGCCCGAAGAGCGCGCAGCGGCTGGCATCCCCGAGGGGTTGGTGCGGCTCTCTGCCGGGCTGGAGGATATCGAAGATCTGATCGCCGACATTGAACACGCGCTGGCGGCCTCGCAGCTGCGCGCGGCGGCCTGAGAACTTTCAGGGAAAGAATTCAGGACGAGGCGCGCCAGCGCGCCGAAACGACACCGCCGCACTCAAACCGAACTCAGCAACAGACTCGTCTCACTATTGAGCACGCCATCAATCATGCGCACCTCGCGCAGCACGCGGTCGAATTCGGGCAGGCTGACGGTCTGGATTTCGGCAATCAGGTCCCACGTGCCATTGGTGGTGTGCAGCGTGTGCAGCTCGGGCATGCCGCGCAGGCGGCGGATGACCTGCGCAGTCGATTTGCCGGCAATCTCGATCATCATCAGGGCGCGCACCGCGCTGTCGGGGTAGTCGCGACCCGCGCGAATCGTAAAGCCCAAAATCGCGCCCGATGCGAGCAAACGATCCAGCCGGTTCTGCACGGTGCCGCGAGACACTTTGAGAATATCCGCGAGCTTGGATAGCGGCGCCCGGCCATCGGCACGCAAGAGCGCGATCAGTTCATGATCGAGTGAATCGAGTACCTGTCTGGTTTCGTTCATCGGCCTTCCTGACCTCAGATTGCGTTGTTGATCATTTCCTACTGACGATTTTTACAAAATTACATCACTACTTACAAGTGTTTGTGATTTTTATTGAAATCGCAACTGCCTAAACTCTCCGACATGCCACACCAAGCAAACCGTGGCGATCAAAGACGAGGAGAGAAAGATGCAGTCCAAGAATGCCAAATCGCTGAACCTGATCCATTTCGTGAGCGTGGACGACATGATGAAAATCGTCTTGGAGATCGGCGTCGAAAAAACCATTGCCGGCGTTGCCGCGCAGATTGAACACGACTTTCGGCGCTGGGCGCTGTTCGACAAAACGCCGCGACTCGCAGCGCACTCGGACCACGGCGTGATTGAACTGATGCCGACCAGCGATGGCGAGGTTTACGCCTTCAAGTACGTCAACGGCCACCCCAAGAACATGAAGGAAGGGCTGCAGACGGTCACCGCGTTTGGCGTGCTGTCCGACGTCGGCACAGGCTACCCGGTGCTGTTGTCCGAGATGACGATTCTCACCGCGATCCGCACCGCCGCCACCTCGGCCATGGCCGCAAAGGTTCTGGCACCGGCCGGCGCGCGCTGCATGGCGATGATCGGCAACGGCGCGCAATCCGAATTTCAGGCCATGGCCTTCAAGACGCTGCTCGGTATCGACACCCTGCGCCTGTACGACATTGACTCGTATGCCACCGACAAGTGCGCAGCCAATCTTGCGAACCGCGGCTTTCAGATCATCAAATGCGCTTCAGCAAAGGAAGCAACCGAGGGCGCGCAGATCATCACGACCTGCACCGCCGACAAGCAATACGCCACGATCCTCACCGATGACATGGTGGGTGCCGGCGTGCACATCAACGCCATTGGCGGCGACTGCCCGGGCAAAACGGAGTTGCAGCGCGAGATCCTGCTGCGCTCGGACATCTTTGTCGAATACACCCCGCAGACGCGTATCGAGGGCGACATCCAGCAACTGCCGGCAGATCATCCCGTTACCGAGTTGTGGACGGTGATGACTGGCGACGCCCCGGGGCGCACTCATGCCGAGCAGATTACCGTTTTCGACGGTGTCGGCTTCGCCATCGAAGACTTCTCGGCCCTGCGCTATCTGCACGCACAGCTTGAAGCGACCGGCCACTTCGAACGCCTCGACATGATCGCCGACCCCAACGAGCCTCGCGACTTGTGGGGCATGGTCATGCGCGCTGCCAAGACCGCCTCAAAAGCGGCATAAGCCCACACCCCCTGCCCGAATCCGCCGACGAGCCAAAAGCACCGGCGGATCATCCATTGACCGCCCCGGGAGACACCTCAGTGCAAAGACGCAGCGCCCAAGCCCCTTCGGCCATCATCATGATCCGGCCGCACCACTTCTGGCCGAACGCAGAGACGGCGGCAGACAACGCCTTCCAGCAGCCAGCAGACGGGCGCGACCCTGAGGCCATCGCGCGCGACGCCTATGACGAAATGACGCGCGCCGCCGAGATCATGGAAGCGCACGGCGTGCAGGTACATATTTTCGACGACACCACCCGCGACACGCCCGACTCGGTGTTTCCCAACAACTGGTTCTCCACCCATCCGGGCGGCCATGTCGCGATCTACCCCATGTTCGCCCCCAACCGCCGGCGCGAGCGGCGCGCGGACGTCATCGAGATGCTGAAGCGCGACTATCGCGTGCAGGAGGTCGTCGACTACTCCGGGCTGGAGCCAGACCGTCTGTTTCTGGAAGGCACTGGCGCGATGGTGCTCGACCATATCGAGCGCATCGCTTACGCCGTCCAATCCAACCGCGCCGACCCCGTCGCGCTGGAGCGCTTCTGCTCGCACTTCGGCTACGAGCCCATGGTGTTTGCAGCGCATGACGCGGGCGGCGTGCCGGTGTATCACACCAATGTCCTGATGTGCATCGCGACCGATTTCGTCATGATCGGGCTGGACATGATCTCCGACCCTGCACGACGCGAAGAGATCGTCGAACGCTTCACCGCGTCTGACCGCGTCGTGGTCCCCCTCACCAATGCGCAGATCGCACATTTCGCTGGCAACGCCATCGAGCTGCAGGGCAAGAACGGGCGTCTCCTCGCCCTCTCTGCCCGAGCACACAGCGCCTTGACGGCGGAGCAGCGCGCATTGCTCTCCAACAGCGTTGAACTGGTTCCGCTCGACGTCCCCACAATCGAAATGGCGGGCGGATCGGTGCGTTGCATGATGGCAGGCGTGCACCTCGCGAGACGACCGTCGCCAAAAAAGTGATTTTCCCTATTAAAAACGCGATTTGCGGGATTTCCACTTGGGGTTGATCGATACAGTGCGCACCAATCGCGCCAGATCATCTGCGTAACAAATAATCGCTGCATAAAGCACTTACTCGAGACAAACACGCCCTCCTCCGCGCATGCCAAAGCCGGTAGCGCAACGCACCGTTTTACCTGCAGCACCGTTTCGCTCACAGCCCCCTGAGCCATCAAAAAGTTGGCCGGCTTCGGGGATTGGTGGTTCGCGCGAACCACGCCGAAGCGAACCCCTATGGCGCCCATGAAGGCGCCAGTCGCGTTTTGAAAAGCAGGGCAAAGACCCTGGTAGCAAACGATCTGTCGCAGCACCGACGACAGCCGACAGATCGATTTTCGTAATACAACTGGAGACACTCCATGCGCTCAGTCCCAGGACACACCAAGTACGTCGCCATGTCCGTGCTGCTCGGTCTGTTCAGCATTTCCGCGTTCGCCGAAGACATTGATGCCGCTGCGACACCTTCTTCAATGACTACCTCGGCTGGTTTGCCAGCCTGATCTTTACCTCCGTTCCGGTCGGTGACACCAGCTTCCCGCTGATCGCCGACTGGCTGCTGATCGCCGCCCTTGTGGTCACGCTGTACTTCGGCTTCCTTCAGTTCCGCAAGTTCAAGCTCGCGGTCGACATCGTCAGCGGTAAGTACACCGACCCCAGCCACAAGCATGACGGCGAGCTGTCGCACTTCCAGGCACTGGCCACGGCCCCGCCAGGCACCGTCGGTCTCGGCAATATTGCCGGCGTGGGCGCGGCCCTGGCCATTGGCGGCCCCGGCGTTCTGGATGATCATGGTCGGCTTGTTCGCCATGGCCTCCAAGTTCGCCGAGTGCACGCTAGGCGTTAAATACCCTACGGTGCTGCCTTCCGGCGTGGTTTCTGGCGGCCCGATGTACTCCCTCAGCCGTGCTCTGGCCGAGCGTGGCATGGCCCGCTTCGGCAAGATGACAAGATGATGTTCTGCGCCTTAATCATCGTCGGCTGCGCAACCGGCTTCATGTGAAGCGCTACAGCATCATTCGAAAAACTGACAGCCTGACCTGGCCTGCATCAAGGCGGACAGAAGCACAACAAAACGACTTCCGGCCCGAAGCACGCCGCCCGCAGACTGGATAAGTGACATTACGTATTCCGTTACGGAGCGCTTTGAGACACTATGCTTGTGCCCAATGCTTCAAAGCGGGCTCAAAGTAACCAGAGGAGGTTACGAGCCTACAGTGGCAGGTCCGGACAAAACGATTCGGGCATGACCTATATAACGTTGTGGAGGAGTCCAAATGCGCAAACATGTAATCGCGATCGCAGCAGCTGCAGTCCTGGCAGGCCAAATCGGTGTCGCTCAAGCCGAAGGCGCGTGCGATGACGGTGAGGTGGTCATCAAGTTCGCCCACGTGACCAACACCGACAAGCACCCGAAGGGGATCGCTGCGGAGTTGCTGGCCAAGCGGGTCAACGAAGAAATGAACGGCAAGGCCTGCATGCAGGTGTATCCGAACTCCAGCCTGTACAACGACGACAAGGTGCTCGAAGCGATGCTCAGCGGCGACGTGCAGCTGGCTGCCCCGTCGCTGTCGAAGTTCGAGAAATTCACCAAGAAATTCCGTCTCTTCGATCTGCCCTTCCTGTTCACCGATATTGATGCGGTTGATCGCTTCCAAAACTCGGCCGACGGCCAGAAGCTGAAGGAATCGATGAGCCGCCGTGGTCTGACGGGTCTGTCCTTCTGGCACAACGGCATGAAGCAGCTGTCGGCCAACAAGCCGCTGGTCACGCCGGAAGATGCCAAGGGTTTGAAGTTCCGCGTGCAAGCCTCTGACGTGCTGGTCGCTCAGTTCGAGCAACTCGGTGCCAACCCGCAGAAAATGGCCTTCAGCGAAGTGTACGGCGCGCTGCAGACCAAGACCATCGACGGCTGCGAGAACCCCTGGTCCAACATCTACGGCCAGAAGTTCTTCGAAGTTCAGGACGGCATTACCGAAACCAACCACGGCGTGCTGGACTACCTGGTTGTCACCTCGACCGAATGGCTCAAGAGCCAGAAGCCGGAAGTGCGTGACCAGTTCCTGAAGATCCTCGGCGAAGTCACCACCGAGCGTAACGCCGCCGTCAAGAAAGTCGACGAAGACAACCGCCAGAAAGTCATCGAAGCCGGTTCGACCGTGCGTACGCTGACTGCTGAACAGCGCCAGGCGTGGGTCGAGGCGATGAAGCCGGTGTGGAAGAAGTTTGAGGGCGACATCGGGGCTGACCTGATGGAAGCCGCTCAGAAGGCTAACAAGGGCTAAGCCCGTGGGGCGCGAGGGCGTCCCATCTGCGCCATCCGTATGCGCGGCGAGCCTGGCTCCCCGCGCATATTTTTGGCCCAACCTTTGATAAAACGGAGAGGGAGATGACTGGAGAACCGAGCCGATTTTCCCAGGCAGTGGAAAGCGCTGAAGAGACATTCATCGCGGTCACTCTGGGATTCATGACGCTGATCACGTTCGCCAACGTGGTTGCGCGCTATGTCTTCAACAGCAATATTTTGTGGGGGCTGGAAGTCACGGTCGTCCTGTTCGCCTGGCTGGTGCTCGTCGGCGCCGCCTACGGCGTCAAACGCACATTCCACATCGGCGTGGATGTCATCATCAACCTGCTGCCTCCGCCGGTGAAAAAGGTGTTTGCCTTGCTGGCCGTCGGCGCGAGCCTGCTCTTCGCCGTGCTGCTGCTCAAAGGCGCTTGGGAATACTGGTATCCGTTTGCCTCCGACCGTATCTGGATGGAAACCGACGATATCCCGATGCCGGGTTTCCTGGCCTGGATTGGCCCGATCATCAACGAGGGCGAAGCTTACGAGAAGATGCCGCGATTCGTGCCCTACTTCGCACTGCCGCTGGGCATGGCCCTGTTGGTGCTGCGTTTGCTGCAGGCGGGCTATCACGTACTGACCAATCAGCGTGACTCGATCATTGCCGCGCACGAAGTTGAAGACATGATCGAAGACGCGGTGGATGCCCACGCAGACGGTCACCATCACAACTCGGACCGCGCCATCGCCAAGATGAATGCGGGCGCTCAGACCAACAAAAAGGAGCACTGACCGATGGATCTCGCAATTCTCTTCGGCATGGTCATCGGCTTCATGCTGATCGGCGTGCCCATCGCCATCTCGCTCGGTCTGTCGAGCATTCTGTTCCTGATGTTTCACTCAGACGCCTCGCTCGGCTCGGTGGCGCAAACGCTCTTCACCACGTTTGACGGCCACTACACGCTGCTGGCGATCCCGTTCTTCATCCTCGCCTCGAGCTTCATGTCGACGGGTGGGGTGGCAAACCGCATCATCCGCTTCGCCATCGCCATGGTCGGCTCGATTCGTGGCGGTCTGGGCATCGCATCGGTGGTCGCTTGCATGATGTTCGCCGCGCTGTCGGGCTCCTCGCCTGCCACCGTGGTCGCCATCGGCTCGATCGTCATCGCAGGCATGGTGCAGGCGGGTTACAAAAAGGAGTTTGCCGCAGGTTTGATCTGTAACGCGGGCACGCTGGGCATTCTGATTCCGCCGTCGATCGTGATGGTGGTCTATTCCGCCGCCACCGACGTGTCGGTTGGCCGAATGTTCCTCGCGGGCGTCGTTCCGGGCTTGCTCGCCGGCTTCATGCTGATCATCGCGATCTACATTGCGGCGCGCATCAAGAACCTGCCCAAACAGCCCTTCCCCGGCTGGGGCGAGGTGTTTACAGCAGCGCGCGACGCCGGTTGGGGCCTGTTCCTGATCGTGATCATTCTTGGCGGTATCTACGGCGGCATCTTCACACCGACCGAAGCGGCTGCGGTAGCAGCAATCTACGCCTTCCTGATCGCCAACTATGTCTACCGCGACATGGGGCCGTTTGCAGATGAAAACAACCATCGCAATCCGCTGTTCAAAGTGCTGGAAGTGTTCTGGCACCAGGACACCAAGAAGACCCTGTTCGAAGCGGGCAAGCTGACCATCATGCTGATGTTCGTGATCGCCAACGCGATCATCCTGAAGCATGTGCTGACCGAGGAGCGCATCCCCCAGGCCATCACCGAGGCCATGCTCTCGGCCGGCTTTGGCCCGATTGCCTTCCTCATCGTGGTCAACATCATCCTGCTCATCGGCGGTCAGTTCATGGAGCCGTCGGGCCTGCTGATCATTGTGGCACCGCTGGTCTTCCCGATCGCCATCCAGTTGGGCATCGACCCGATCCACCTGGGCATCATCATGGTGGTGAACATGGAAATCGGCATGATCACACCACCTGTTGGCCTGAACCTGTTCGTCACCGCGGGCGTCGCCCAGATGTCGGTGATGAACGTGGTCAAGGCGGCCCTGCCCTGGGTCGCGATCATGATGCTCTTCCTGATCATCGTCACCTACGTACCCTGGGTCTCGACCTGGCTGCCGACGCTGATGATGGGCCCGGAAGTCATCATCCAGTAAGTCTGAGCACTCGAACAGAACAAACCCCTGCCTCGGCGGGGGTTTGTTTTTTGGCGTGCCGACAAACTGGCACTGAAGCCCACCGAGCGTCGGCCGTCGTGTTGGCGTGGCCACCTACCCGACCATCAGACGCACCCCAGCACCAGCCAGGCAGTTGGTTGTGACGCGTCCGACAATGCAAAACGCCCGGCACTGGCCGGGCGTCCGAAGCGCTACTGCAGAACCGGGCTTTACTTCGCCTTGAGCGGGAAAAACAGCTGTTCGCCGTGCAACTTGTAATCGGCGATAGCCTGATGTCCGGCATCGGAGGTGATCCAGTTGATGAAAGTCTCCGCCGCGGCCTTTTTGACATGCGGATGCTTCACCGGGTTGATCAGAATCACGCCGTAGGGGTTGTAGAGTGTCGGGTCACCCTGGAACAGAATCTTCAGATCCTGGCGGTTCTTGAAGTTGGCCCAGGAGCCGCGGTCGCTCAAGGTATAAGCCCCCACGCCCGCTGCCATATTGAGCGTCGCGCCCATGCCCGAGCCCGAGGCCTTGTACCAGGCCTGTCCTTCCGGATTCTTGCCCGCCGCTTTCCAGAAACGCATTTCCGCCGAGTGGGTGCCACTGCGGTCAGCGCGCGAAGCGAAGGCATTGCCGCTGTCAGCGATCTTGCCAAACGCATCGTCAGTACTCTTTGCGGCAGCAATGCCCGCAGGATCGGCCGCCGGACCAACCACGACGAAGTCGTTGTACATCACGTCCTTGCGATACGCCCCGAAGCCCTCGGCGACAAAGGCTTCTTCTTTGGCGCGGTCATGCACCAGCAGCGCGTCTGCGTCGCCGCGCTTGCCGACATCGAGCGCCTGACCGGTGCCCAGTGCAACGACCTTTACCTGAATGCCGGTGGCCTTCTCGAAGATCGGCAGAATGTAGCCGAACAAGCCCGAGTTTTCAGTGGACGTCGTCGAAGCCAACGTAATGGATTCGCCGGCCTGCACCGTCATGGCCGTCGCACTCAGAATCAGCGCTGGAAGCAGACGTTTCAAAAAGCCAGATGCCATGGGAGTTCTCCTTGAATGAACTGCCGCGCCTCCACCGAGGACGGCTGGGAAAAGAAGCGACGCACCGACACATGTTCACGTACCCGGCCCCCGGCCAGAAACACGATGTCATCGGCCAGACGCGTCGCCTGACCGAGATTATGCGTTGTCATTAATATTTTTGTACCTTCCGTGCGGATCTGCCGCACGATGCGCTCCACCGCTTCGACCGCCGAGGGGTCGAGACTGGAGGTCGGCTCATCCAGCAAAAGCAGGCGCGGCCGGGTCAGCCACACCCGGCCCAGCGCCAGACGTTGCTGCTCACCGCCCGACAATTGCCTGGCGTTATCGTTGGCCCGATCAGCCAGCCCGATCTGCTCGAGCATGGCCATTGCCGCCATGCGTCGCTCGCGTGCGCCGACCCCGCGCGGTACCAGCCCCAAGGCGATGTTGTCGATCACCGAACTGCGCAGCATGACCGGATGCTGGAAGACCATGCCGACCGCCAGCGGATCAAAGCTGCCGCCGCCCCAATCGATCACCCCTCCCGTGGACGGCAACAGACCGCAGATGGTCCGCAGCAGCACGCTCTTGCCCGCACCATTGGGCCCGAGCACCACGGTGATACCCTCGCCCGACAGGGTCAGATCCACCCCATCGAGGACAGCCCGACCATTGGGTCGAAACACCACATCACGAAGCCGCAACGGGAACAGGCTCATTCGAATCGACGCATCACCGAGGTGCGCAAGGCGAAGGCCCCGGCGTTGAGAAACAGGATCAGCGCCAGCAAAACCATGCCCAGCGCAATCGCCAGCGGGAGATCACCCTTGCTGGTTTCGAGCGCAATGGCGGTGGTCATGACGCGGGTACTGCGGTCGATATTGCCGCCGACGATCATCACCGCCCCCACTTCCGACATCGCGCGGCCCAGACCGGCCAGCACCGCCACCGATAGCGAAAACCGGCAATCGTGCAGCAGCACCCGCACTGTGTCGCGCCAGCCAAAGCGCAGCGCGGCCAGCTCTTCACGGTACTGCCGCCAAGTATCTTCGACCACTTGCCGGGCGATCGCCGCCATCAGCGGCACCACCAGCACCACCTGAGCAATCACCATGGCCGATGGCGTATACAACAGGCCGAAGTCGCCCATTGGCCCGGAGCGCGACAACACGAGATAGACCACCACCCCCACGACCACCGAGGGCAGCCCCATGAAGCCGTTAACGATGACGGCCGCCGTCTGCTTGCCGGGGAAGCTCCCAACGGCCAGGCACGCGCCCAGCGGCAGTCCGATAAACGTGCCGATCAAGACGGCCAGGCCGCTCACCTGAAGTGAGAGCAGGACGATCTCGAACACGCGCGCGTCGAAGTCCCACAACAGCGAAAACGCGTCGGCAAACGCCTGTGAAAATCCGCCCAAAGCGCCTCAGCCTCCGCCGCGTTGCATGGCGCGATCCAGCCGCGCGATCAGGGCCGCGCGCGCCGGCAATTCGCCCGCCAAAAACTCAAATCGGGTCGCCAGCACCGGCAACGCAAACAGACCGATCCGCCGTGCCGACTGCGGTACCGCGGTGATCTCCAGGCGCACCTCGCCCGCGCTCACGCGAAAGCGCCCCGCTCCCAGCGACTCGACGCCGCCGGGCAATGCCGCATGCAGACTCCGCTCAAACTCCTGCGCGCTGGCCCCGACTTCGCGCGAGAATGTCTCCAGTGACGGGGGGGTAAACGCCAAGATCAGCCTCCGGCCACTGGCGGCCAGATGGCCAGTTCATCGTTTTCTTCCAGCACATGGCTCGCCCGCGCGGCCGGTGGAATGAAACGCCCATTGACCAGCACCAGATGCGCGCTTTTTTCAGGCACCCGGTACTGATCAATGACCGTCTGAATCGTGGTGCCTGCCGGCAGATCCAGATCGACGATATTGCCTTTTCGATCGGCCGGCAGGTAATCGGTCAATGACGCAAACAACTTGAACTTCAGCTTCATGCCACCGCTCGATTCAAGGCGGTGGATTGCGTCACCGCCACGTAGGCCTCAAAGAACGCGTGTGGATTGTGAAGCAGGCGCTCTTTCCAGAGCCCGAGATGCAGCTGCCCCTGGATCAACCCCCGCAGCGCCCCCACGTGATCGGTAAGCCCGATGGCGGTCGCACCAATCAGCACATCGTCCTTGAACTGCAGGCTGATGTAGCGATACCCCGCCTCGTCGCATTGCTCGACGCTCTGCCCGTCCTTGTCGCCCCACCATTGACCGAAAGACGTCGAGATCAGTCCGAGCGTGTCGAGCACGTTGATGGCTAAAACGCCCGGCAGCTGCGCCTCACCGCCCGCCATGTTGATCGCGGCAATGCGTGCCTGGTCGGCCGCATTGGGCTGGATGGCCGACACCAGATGCGCACCGGTAAACAGATCCGGCGCCTCGGCCACGTCCCCGGCCGCGTAGATGCCCGGCACCGACGTTTCCATGCGCGAATCGACGATCACGCCCTTGGCCACGTGCACCCCGGTCGCTTCCAGAAAGCCGACATTCGGCGCCACGCCGGCGGCGACAATCACCACGTCGCAAGGCAGATGCTCGCCAGTGGACAGCTGCACATTCAGGGGTGCATCGCCGGTGCCGGTGTCGATACGCTCAACGCCCGCCGAGGTGCGAACGGCGATGCCCTTGGATTCCACCCAGCGCTTGATCATGCCGCCAGCGGTCGGGGTCATCATGCGCGGCACCATGCGGTCACCCATTTCGACCACGGTCAGTTCCACGCCCCGTTTGGCCAACGCTTCCATGATGATGCAGCCGATGAAACCCGCGCCGAGCTGCAGCACCCGGCTGCCGGGCTTGGTCAGCGCGGCGATGGCGCGCGCGTCTTCAAGCGTCCAGCAAGTCTGGGTTTGCGGGCGGTCAATGCCGGGGATGGGCGGACGCACGGGGTGCGATCCGGTGGCGATCAGCAGGCGATCGTAGTCTTCGTGGCTGCCGTCGTGAAACAACACGCGCTGTTGCTCACGGTCGACCGACACCGCACGGCCCGGCTTCAAGCGAATGCCCAGCGATTCGAAATGCCCGGTGCGTTTGCGCAGGTAGGTGCCGGACTCGTTGATGTTACCTTCGAGCAGATACGGGATGGCCATGCGCGAATACGGCGGCGCGTCTTCACTGCCAGCCATCACGATCTGGCCAGCCGGATCGGCCTGGCGCAGGGTTTCAGCGGCAATCACCCCGGTGGGTCCATTGCCCAGAATCAGATATTTCATGAAGAACTCCTCATACGCAGGATCGGCCCGCCCGCCCCAAAGGCAAGACGAGCCGACAGCAAGCGGAACCGGTCGCGGCCTTCACCGCGACCGGCACTCAGGTCAAGACAGGAATCAGAGCCCGAGTCGGCCGGCTGTTTCCTCGGTGACCACGCCGTCCGGCGTCCAGCCGCGTATCTGGTAATACTCCGGAATCATCTTGTCGATGCCGCTCACCAAGCCCTTGGCCGGGCCCGTCTGGGCAGGCTCGGTCTTCAAGCGTGGCGGCAAGTCGTCATCCTTGCGGGTGAAACCTGCGGCCGTGTTGAACTGCCGCTCCATGTTCCAGATGCGCTCACCAACCAGGTTGAGTTTCTCCATGGACCAATCACCGTCGCAGGCCGCCTGCAGCTGCGGTTGCACATCGGCCAGTGTCCAGGCAAAAGACGTGAACACGCAGATGCCCGCCGAGTCGAAGATCGCCGTCGCGTCCTGGAACGCCTTGACCAACTCCGGTTTGCCTTCGGTAACGAGCGGATCGGTCTTGACCGGAATGCCCAGCACCTCGGAGGCCACGGTGTAGCTGCGCAAATGGCAGGCACCGCGATTGGAGGTGGCGTAAGTCAGACCCATACCCTGGATGCCGCGCGCGTCATAGGCCGGAAACTCCTGCCCTTTGACCGTCATCGACAGCTCGGGGTGGCCGTATTTTTCGCACAGCCGCTTGGAGCCCTGGCCGATTTCCACGCCAAAGCCTTCACCCAGCGCGGTCATCTCGGTGAACCGTGCCAGCGCCTCCGCCGAACCAAAAGGCGCGTCGACGCCGATCTGCTCATTGGTCAGCACGCCCATTTCGTAGAGCTCCATTACCGCACCGACGGTGGCGCCGAAGGAGATCGGGTCCATACCTTGCTCGTTGCAAAGCAGGTTGGCGTACTGCAAGGCTTCGATATCGCCCACGCCGTTGGCGGCACCCAGCGCCCAGGCGGCTTCGTACTCCAGACCGCCCGACGCGCCCCAGTATTCGGGCTTGTTGACGACAGTGAAATGGCCCTTGTCGATCTCGGATATCCGCCCGCAGGCGATGGTGCACCCGAAACAGGCTGCATTGGTCACCAGTTGCGACTTGCCGTCCGACGCACGCTTCTCGTGCATGGCTTCGGCCGAAATCTTGGCTGCATCCTCAAACTGCACATCTTTGTGGTTGCGCGTCGGTAGCGAGCCCATCTCGTTGATCACGTTCATCAACACCTGGGTTCCGTACTTGGGCAGGCCCTCGCCCGTCACCGCGTTGTCGGCGAGTACTTTCTTGGCCGCGGTGGTTGCGGCCATGAAACCCTTGAAGTCCTTGATGCCGCCAACACCCTTCGTGCCGCGCAACGCCACGGCTTTCAGGTTCTTGGAGCCCATCACCGCGCCCACGCCGGAGCGGCCGGCGGCCCGGTGCAGATCATTGACCACACAGGCATACAGCACTTGATTTTCGCCCGCCCGGCCAATCGAGGACACGCGGATCTGCGGGTCCTGATGCTGCTTCTTGATGGTCTCTTCGGTTTCCCAGCAGGACTTGCCCCACAAACCGCTGGCATCGCGCAGCTCGGCCCGGTCATTTTCGACGTACAAATACACCGGTTTTGGCGACTTGCCCTCAAAGATGATCATGTCCCAGCCGGCGAACTTCATTTCGGCGCCAAAGAAGCCACCGGAGTTCGAACAGGCGATGGCGCCAGTGAGCGGCCCCTTGGTCACAATGGTGTAACGCCCGCCGGTCGATGCCATGGTGCCGGTCAAGGGACCGGTGGACATGATCATTTTGTTGTCCGGCGATAAAGGATCGACCTTCGGGTCGATTTCGCTGATGAGATATTTGCTCGCCAACCCGCGTGAGCCGAGATATTCGTCGGCCCACTGCATGTTCAGCGGCTCGGGGGTGCACGTGCCCTGAGTGAGGTTCACGCGCAGGATTTTTCTAGCCCAGCCCATGGTTCCGTCCTCCTCACGTTGCCGGCGTGGCAGTGTTGGCCTTGGCCGCCCACTGTCGCATCTTGTCGAGCCCGGTCCAGTCGGCGTCGATATACGTGATCGCGCTGGTCGGACAGGCCGCAGCACAGGCCGGGTTGTCATCGCACAGGTCACATTTCTGGACCTTGCCCGAATCCTGCTCGTAGTTGATGGTGCCGAAGGGACAGGCGATGGTGCATACCTTGCACCCGACGCAGATATCCTCATGGACAACCTTGGCGCCCGTTGCCGCATCGAGCCGGATGGCATCAACCGGACAGGCGTTCATGCACCAGGCTTCGGCGCACTGGGTACAGGTGTAGGGCACCTTTTTGCCCTCTGCTTCGAAATTGAATACCTTGATCCGCGACTTGGACGGATTGAAGACCCCATGGTGCTCATACGAACAGGCCATCTCGCATTGCAGACAGCCCGTGCATTTGGCGGGGTCAATGTGAAGAGACTTCAACATCGGCCGACTCCTCCTGACAGGTTGAGATCGGGCGGGTGGTCTCTGGCGGACCAAACAATAATCCTCGCAGTGCAGTCAGCTGCGGGACATTCCTGCATGCGCCCGTTTATTATTCTCCCTCACGCGCCTGCTCAGCACGACGCGATCGAATTCTCAGCATACGCCCACGGACTTGATTGTCAACGCACCGAAAACCGCGCCGGATGGCGCTTTCAGACTCGATTGCCTACTATTCATCTGGACGCAGTGCAGCACGTTTGCCTATGCAGTTTACGTTCAAAAAAATGAGACCAGATCATGACACGCCCAACCGACGCCCCTGCTGCTGCGCGAACCGCGCTCGATGTTGAGGAAGCACGCGCACTCATCCATGCCGGGCTGGCGCCAGTACAAGGGTGGGAGCAAGTCGCCATCCGCGACGCACTCGGCCGCGTCCTCGCCCAAGACGTTATTGCGCCGCACAATGTCCCCGCTCATGACAACTCCGCCATGGACGGCTACGCCATTCGTACCGACGACTGCCACGCCGGCGCGTCGCTGAACATCGTCGGTACCGCCTTCGCGGGAAACGCCTTCTCCGGCATCGTCGGACCGGGTCAGGCGGTGCGCATCATGACCGGCGCGATGGTGCCGCGCGGCGCCGACTGTATCGTGCCACAAGAAGACGTCCAGGCCGACAAGACCAAGGTTCAGATTCCGGCCGGCCGCAAACCCGGCCAGAATGTCCGCCGCGCCGGCGAAGACCTCGCCCTGGGCGAGCCGGCCCTGTCTGCCGGCAAGCGTATCGGCCCGGCCGAACTCGGCCTGATCGCCTCGCTGGGCATTGCCGAAGTTCTCGTCTATCGCAGGCTGCGCGTCGCGTTTTTCTCGACCGGCGATGAAGTCGCCTCGATCGGCAAACCGCTCGCCCCCGGCCAGATCTACGACAGCAACCGCTACACGCTCTATGGCGTACTGACCCGGCTCGGCTGCGACATCCTCGACATGGGGGTCATTCCCGACCGTCCCGAAGCGCTCGAAGCGGCCTTTCACGATGCGGCCACCGCCGCCGACGTGATCCTCACCTCCGGCGGTGTGTCGGTTGGCGAGGCGGACTTCATCAAGGAAATGGTCAATCGACTGGGCGAAGTCGCCTTCTGGAAGATAAACATCAAACCGGGCCGGCCGATGGCCTTTGGCAAGCTCGACACCACCTGGCTGTTCGGCCTGCCGGGCAACCCGGTCGCCGTGATGGTCACCTTCTACCAGTTTGTGCAGGACGCCCTGCTGGCGCTGATGGGCGTCAGCCCCCTGCCAACACGGCCCACGCTGGCCGCGCGCTGCACCATCGAGATCCGCAAGCGCCCCGGCCGACGGGAATTCGTCCGGGCCATCGTCCGCGCGAGCGCCGATGGCTGGGAGGTATCGCCCACCGGTGCCCAGGGCTCCGGCGTGTTGCGCTCGATGTCAGATGCCAACTGCTTCATCGTGCTGCCCGAGTCCCGTGCCGATGTGGCCGCAGGTGACGCGGTCGACGTTCAGTTGTTCGACGGCCTGACCTGATCCGCCGAGCGACCAAACAACAACGCCGGCATGTGCCGGCGTTGTTGTTTTGGATGACAGACTCACTTCGCGCCGATCACGAGCTCGACCCGACGATTGCTTGCACGGCCTTCCCGCGAGCCGTTGTCAGCCACCGGCTCGTCTTCGCCACGCCCTTCTGAAGACAGGCGCTCCTCGGCGACACCCCGCTCGATCAAAGCACGCGCCACCACGGCGGCGCGCGCCTCGGACAGCGTCTGATTGTAGGCGCCATCCCCGGCGCTGTCGGTATGCCCGACCACCCGCGCATGCACCTGCGGCACCGTATTGAGTGCGCCGGCGAGACGATCAAGCGCATCGGCAGCGTCGGCATTCAATTCGCTGCGCCCCGACTTGAAGCTCATCGCACCGGGCAGCGTCACGCGCAAGCCATCACCCAATGCTTCGACGCCAAGTCCGACATCTTTCAGCCCGTCCGCCTCCGCCGACAACAACTGCATGGGCGTCTTTCCGGGCTCAGCCCGCGGTGCGGCAGCCGGTGCTGCCGGCTCTCCGGACGACTGGGGGGCGGTTGCGCAAGCGGACAACAAACATGCGCTCAGCGCAATGGCGATCAAGGACGACTTCATGGAAAGAACCTCGTGACGAGTGAATATAGGGGTCCGCGCTTGCGACACCGGGGATTCAACAGCCCACGGCCAGCGCCTCCTGGAATACTCCAGCTGGGCTCGCATCATACACGCCAACAAATGTCATTTCCATATGACAAACAGTAATTTATCGCTATGCCAACGATCAGCGAAAGAGCGCCGCCCCGCCCGTGCGCAGAAAAACAAATGCCAGAGACGCGTCTCTGGCATTTGTTTTACAACAGACACGAACCCGCTGGTTCGCGTCAGCGGGCGGTTCAGCCGCGCGTGGCAGCAAGCGCAGCGTTCAGCGTCGTGCTCGGGCGCATTACCGTCTTGGTCTTCTCGGCGTCGGCCATGTAATAGCCACCGATATCGACCGGCTTGCCCTGCACGGCGCTGAGTTCGGCAAGAATCTTCGCCTCGTTGTCGGCCAGCGACTTGGCCAGCGGGGTGAAGTACGCTTTCAACTCGGCGTCTTCGTCCTGTGCCGCCAGGGCCTGCGCCCAGTACATGGCCAGGTAGAAGTGGCTGCCGCGGTTGTCGAGCTCGCCGGTCTTGCGCGATGGCGATTTGTCGTTGTCGAGCAGCTTGCCCGTGGCTTCGTCCAGCGTCTTGGCGAGCAGCTTGGCCTTGGCGTTGCCTTCCTTGATGCCGAGGTCTTCAAGCGACACGGCCAGCGCGAGGAACTCGCCGAGCGAGTCCCAACGCAGGTGGTTTTCTTCAACCAGCTGCTGCACGTGCTTGGGCGCGGAGCCGCCGGCACCGGTTTCGTACATGCCACCGCCAGCCATCAGCGGAACGATGGACAGCATCTTGGCCGAGGTGCCCAGTTCCATGATCGGGAACAGGTCGGTCAGATAGTCGCGCAGGATGTTGCCGGTGACCGAAATGGTGTCCTGGCCGCGAACCACGCGCTCCAGGGTGTAACGCATGGCGCGCACTTGCGACATGTGCTGGATGTCGAGACCGGTGGTGTCGTGATCCTTCAGGTAGAGCTCGACCTTCTTGATCAGCTCGTTCTCGTGCGGACGGTAGGGGTCGAGCCAGAACACGGCCGGCATGCCGGAGTTGCGCGCGCGGGTGACGGCGAGTTTGACCCAGTCGCGGATCGGGGCGTCCTTGACCTGGCACATGCGCCAGATGTCGCCCTCTTCGACGTTCTGCGATAGCAGCACTTCGCCGGTGTCCAGATCGGTGATGTTGGCGACGCCGGCCTTGGGGATCTCGAAGGTCTTGTCGTGCGAGCCGTATTCCTCGGCCTTCTGCGCCATCAGACCGACGTTGGGCACGGTGCCCATGGTCTTAGGATCGAAGTTGCCGTTGGTTTTGCAGAAGTTGATCATCTCCTGGTAGATACGGGCAAAGGTCGACTCCGGCATCACGGCCTTGGCGTCTTTCTGGCGACCATCGGCACCCCACATCTTGCCGCCCGAGCGGATCATCGCCGGCATGGAGGCGTCAACGATGATGTCGTTGGGCGAGTGGAAGTTGGTGATGCCCTTGGCCGAATCGACCATCGCCAGTTCGGGGCGGTGCTCGTGGCAGGCGTGCAGGTCTTCGATGATCTCCTCGCGCTGCGAGCGCGGCAGATTGGCGATCTTGTCGTACAGGTTGACCATGCCGTTGTTGACGTTGACACCCAGCTCACGGAACAGCGCGGCGTGCTTCTTGAAGGCGTCCTTGTAGAAGATCCGGACGCAGTGGCCGAAGACGATGGGGTGCGACACCTTCATCATCGTCGCCTTCACGTGCAGCGAGAACATCACGCCGGACTGGCGCGCGTCTTCGATCTGCTCTTCGTAGAAGTCGCACAGCGCTTTCTTGCTCATGAACATCGAGTCGATGATCTCGCCGTCGAGCAACGCCACCTCGGGCTTGAGCACGATGGCTTCACCTTCCTTGGTGATCAGCTCCATCTTGACCTTACGCGCACGGTCGAGCGTCATCGACTTTTCGCCGTGGTAGAAGTCGCCATGCTTCATGTGTGAGACATGGGTACGCGAGGCCTGGCTCCACTTGCCCATCGAGTGCGGGTGTTTCTTGGCGTAGTTCTTGACGGCAGCCGGCGCACGGCGGTCGGAGTTGCCTTCGCGCAGCACCGGGTTGACGGCGGAGCCCAGGCACTTGCCGTAACGGACCTTGATCGCTTTGTCTTCCTCGGTTTTCGGCGCTTCCGGGTAGTCAGGGATCGCGTAGCCCTTGGACTGCAATTCCTTGACGCAGGCCATCAGCTGCGACACCGAGGCGCTGATGTTCGGCAATTTGATGATGTTGGTGTCCGGCTCCTGGGTCAGACGGCCCAGCTCGGCGAGCGTATCCGGCACCTTCTGCTCGTCGGTCAGGAATTCGGAGAATTCAGCCAGCACCCGCGCTGCCACCGAGATATCGCTCGTCGTCACGTCGATGCCAGCCGGCGCGGCGAACGTCCGGATAATCGGCAGCAGGGAGCACGTCGCCAACAAGGGCGCCTCATCGGTGAGGGTGTAGATGATCGTCGGACGCTTCGTAGTCATGCATTTCTCCCTTGTTTTATATCGTGGCGCAAAGCCAACCGGATACCGCAACCAGCCTAGTTTGCCCTAAGCGCTCCGTATTCGCATTCAGGCAAGTCAAGGCGAAGGCGTAATTATAATGCCGGATCCTTACGTCTCGCTGGCAATCATATAGATGACTGACCGCCGGTTATCACTGGGGGCATTTTCTGCCAACCATGCACCAAAATGAAGCGGCGTTTGCCGTGCGGATCGACATCGGGCTTCGGCCCACTTCGCTCAGCGAATCGTGACAGTGTCGCTACGAGTATCGCCCCGGTTGTCGCGCCATGACACGCTCACCGTCTCGCCCGGCGCGCCGCCGGCAAACGAAAACACCAGATACGGGTCGCGCGACACCGACGGCCCGAAGCGCGCCTGCAAGACCACACGGGCGTCGTGCAACACCGTCAGGTCGGTGATGTAATGCGCCGCCACCAGCGCGCCCTCGGGCAGGCGCCGCCGCCCGGTTTCCATCGGGTGTGCCGCCATCAGACGCACTTGCGTCACGCCTTCTGCCACCGTCGCCCGGATCCGTACGGGATCGCTCATTGTTCTGTCCTCATTGCGGTCAGCCGCAACCGCCCTGCACAATCTTGATCTCGCGCCGCGCCAGCGCAAAACCACCATCGGCCTCAACCACCGCAATCACATGACTGGTTTGCGCCATCTTGATCCGGGTCTGCAAACGCGGCAAGGTGCCTTCGGGCAACGCAAACACCGCCGCCAAGGTGGTCGGGTTCTGATCGACGAGCAGCGCGATTTGCCGCGTGCCCGGCAGGCGGGAGATCACCTCGACCGACACCATCGCACCGTTCTCGACGATCTCCGCCGCGACGATCTCGATCGCATCGCTCGCGCGCCCCCCGGCCGCACCCAGTGCTTCCATCACCGCGTCGACGCCATGAATCGAAAACACCGATGCCGCCGTCGCCGCCGACACCGGCAGCACGCCGGCGGCAACCAGCCAGGCGAGCACGCCCGCGCGCCCGCCTGTTTTCAGCGCCAACCGCCGTGACCGATCCATACCCTCTCCTGCGCAAAATTGCTGTCCATTCGCCGCGTATCGTGCCATAGCCCGCGTCGCCGCAGCGTCAACCGGTATCATGACGGCCATTCGTTCCTGACTCGGGAGACCGACTTGAAGCTGATACGGCCACTGACTTTGATCTGGCTAGCCGCCTTGGCGCCAAGCATTCACGCGGGCGGCATGCCTATCGACAAGGGTCGCACGCTGGCCGCCACCTGCGCCAATTGCCACGGCACGGACGGCCACAGCGTCGGCGGCACCGAAAGCCTCGCCGGCGTCCCGCGCGACACGCTGCTGCGCAAGCTGTCCGCCTTCAGCCGCGGCGAGAAGCCCGCCACCATCATGCATCAGATCGCCGAGGGCTACACGCCAGAACAACTCACGCTGATCGCCGAGCATTTTGCCGCCCAACGCGCCCGCACAGGACACTGAGGCCATGACCAATCGACGCCATTTCCTCGCCGCCGTCGGCGCTGCCGCCCTGGCCGGATGCGCTCAGATCGGCAAGTCCGCCCGCAGCGCCCATGTGGTGGTGGTCGGTGGCGGCTTCGGCGGTGCCACCGCGGCCAAATATCTGCGGCTGTGGAGCGACGCCAATGTCAGGGTCACGCTGATCGAGCGCAATGCCCGGTTTGTCTCCTGCCCGATGTCGAACCTCGTCATCGGTGGCATGCAGACCATGGCGCAGATCACTCACGATTACACCGGCCTGCGCGATCATCACGGCGTGCGCGTGGTCCAGGATACCGTCACTGCCATCGACCCGGCCGCGCGCGAACTGCGTCTGGCCAGCGGTGAGCGCCTGCACTACGACCGTCTGCTGCTCTCGCCCGGCATCGATTTCATGCCCGAGCGCATCGACGGCCTGGCCGGACACGAAGACGAGATCCCCCACGCCTGGAAGGCCGGCCCGCAAACCACCATTTTGCAGCGCCAACTCGCCGCCATGCCCGACGGTGGCGTGTTTGCCATTCACATTCCCAAGGCGCCCTTCCGCTGCCCGCCCGGACCCTACGAGCGCGCCAGCCTGGTGGCCGACTACTGCCGTCGCCACAAGCCGCGCGCCAAGGTGCTGGTGCTCGACGCCAACGCCGACATCCAGTCCAAGAAAGGGCTGTTTCTGGCGGCCTGGGGCGACCGATACCGGGGCATGATCGAATACCGGCCAAACAACCAGCTGCTCGGCGTCGACGCCCGCACACGCACCGCGAAGCTGGAGTTCGACGACGTCAAAGCCGATGTGCTCAACGTGATCCCGCCGCAGCGCGCGGGCAAGGTCGTCGAGCTCATCGGCAGCCGGCTGGTCAATGATCGCTGGGTGTCGGTGGACTGGCTGAGCACCGAGGTGCGCGATGTGCCCAATGTGCACGTCATCGGTGACGCAACCCTGTCGGCGCCGCGCATGCCCAAGTCCGGCACCATGGCCAACCAGCAGGCCAAGGTCGCGGCGGCGGCCATCTTGCATCTGCTCGCCGATCTGCCGCCCAACCCCGCGCCGGTGGTGATGAACACCTGCTACAGCTACGTCGGTGGCGACAGCGCCATGCATGTGGCCTCGGTGCATCGCTTCGACACGGCGGAACACACTTTTCTACCGGTCGAAGGTGCCGGTGGTCTGTCCGCCGTCGCCAGCCCCGCCGAAGCCACGGCCGCGCAGGCCTGGGCGCACAACATCTGGGCCGATATGCTGCGTTAGGGGATTTGGGCGGACGCCGCTGGACGCACGGCTTCGTCCGCCGCCGGCGCAAGCCAGCCCAACTCCATCACCCACGGCTCCGCGCGCGTGTAGCCGAGTGCCTCGCGAATATAGGCGACGGTGTTCGCGGGCAAGGCGGCGGGCGAATACCAGCCCAGCGCGTCGCATTTGTCGGGCTCGGCCCGGCGTGGCTCGCCCTGCCAGCGGCGAGCGCGCAAAAAGAAATCGATGCGATTGGTGTCCGAGAGTCGGTGCACCACGCCAACCAGATCCAGATCGGCCACCGTCAGACATACATCCAGCTCTTCGGCCATCTCGCGGATCGCGGCCATGCGAATCGACTCGCCCGCTTCCACATGCCCACCCGGCAAGCTGAACAAGCCATCGAAAAAGCCCGTGTTGGCCCGACGCATCAGCAGCACCGCGCCGGCTTGCGGCAGGATTACATGCACCCCGGTGGGGATGCCCGCCACCGCGACAGTCATTTCGAGCCGGTACTGCCGAAGCCGCCCGCGCCGCGCGTCGACGCCTCGAACTGGTCCACCACATTGAAGGTCGCCTGCACCACCGGCACCACCACCAGCTGCGCGATCCGCTCCATCGGTTCGATCTTGAACGCGACCTTGCCGCGGTTCCAGACCGACACGAAGATCTGCCCCTGGTAGTCCGAATCGATCAGCCCGACGAGGTTGCCCAGCACGATGCCATGTTTATGGCCCAGCCCCGAGCGCGGCAGAATCATCGCGGCCAGCCCCGGATCATCCAGATGAATCGCCATGCCGGTGGGTACCAGCACGGTATCGCCCGGCAACAGGTTCAAGGGTGCGTCGAGACAGGCGCGCAGATCCAGCCCGGCCGCCCCCGGCGTAGCGTAGGCCGGCGGATGGGTCTTGAGGCGCTCATCGAGCAGGATGACGTCGATCGGGTGCATGGTCCTTCCTTGAATGTCAGCGTGCCGACAGCAGGTCAGCCAGATGCTTGACGATGCTGCGGGCGAGATTATCCTTGGCGGCGCGCGGCACCGGGTGGCGGCCCGCCTCGTCGTAAATCACCACCTGGTTGTCGTCCTGACCGAGCCCGTCCTGCACCAGATTGCCCACCACCATCGGCAGCCGCTTGTTGCGTCGCTTACCCTCGGCGTAGGTGTCCAGATCACGGCTCTCGGCGGCAAAGCCGACGCAAAACGGCGGGTTAGGCCGCGCGGCCACCTCGGCCAAGATATCGGGATTCGGCGTCAGCGCGATACTCATCGCATCGCCGGACTTCTTGATCTTGTGCTCCGCTGGCGTCGCCGGCCGGTAATCTGCCACCGCCGCCACACCAATGAACACGTCGGCATCATCAATCGCCGCCGTCACCGCCTCACGCATCGCCAGCGCAGACTGCACGCTGATCCGCGTCACACCATAAGGCACCGGCAAGGCGACCGGCCCACTCACCAGCACCACCTCGGCGCCCGCCTGGGCACAGGCGCGCGCCAGCGCGTAGCCCATCTTGCCCGAGCTGCTATTGGTGATACCGCGCACCGGGTCGATGGCTTCGAAGGTCGGGCCCGCGGTCAGCACCACTTTACGCCCCGTCAGTCGCTTGGCTTCGAAATGGCTGATCACCGCTTCACACAAAACCTCAGGCTCGAGCATGCGGCCCAGACCGGTTTCACCGCAGGCCTGTTCGCCCTCGTCCGGCCCCAGCACCACCACACCGTCGTCGAACAACTGCCTGGCGTTGCGCTGCGTGGCCGGGTGTTGCCACATCTGACGGTTCATCGCCGGCGCCACCATCAGGTCGCAATCCCGCGCCAGGCACAGCGTGGTCAGCAAGTCGTCGCAGCGCCCCTGCGCCAGTCGGGCCATGAAGTCCGCCGTCGCCGGCGCCACGATGATGCCGTCGGCGTCGCGGGTCAGATCAATATGCGCCATGTTGTTGCCCATGCGCGGATCCCACAGATCCGTCCACACCGGATGCCCGCTGAGCGCCTGAAAGGTCACCGGCGTCACGAAATGCGCCCCGCCTTCACTGAGCACCACGTGCACGCTGGCCCCCGCCTTGACCATCAAGCGCGTCAATTCCGCCGCCTTGTAGGCCGCCACGCCCCCGGTCACGCCGAGAATAATTTTCCTGCCCTTCAGTTCGATCATGACATTCACATATACTGAGCGCTGATTTCAGCCTGATCAAGGATTGTACTGCATGGCCATCACCGATTGGCCCGCCGGCGAGCGCCCGCGGGAAAAGCTCATCGAGCGCGGCCCGGCGGCCCTGTCGGACGCTGAACTCCTGGCCATTTTCTTGCGCGTTGGCGTGCGGGGTAAAAGCGCAGTCGACCTAGCACGCGACCTGATCGCCCACTTCGGCACCCTCTCCGGGCTGTGCCACGCCACGCGTGACGCCTTCGCGGCCTTCCCCGGCATGGGTCTGGCCAAATACGCTCAACTTCAGGCCATCATGGAGATCGCCCGCCGCGCGCTGGCCGAAGACATCGGCGAAGGCGACATCCTGGGCGCCCCCGAGGCCGTCAAACGCTGGCTGCGCCTCCATCTCGGCGCCCTACCCCATGAAGTTTTCATGGTTTTACTGCTCGACGCGCAGAACCGGCTCATCCTTTCCGAGACACTTTTCCGCGGCACACTCACACAAACAAGCGTGTATCCGCGAGAAGTCGTAAAATTCGCGCTGACGCACAATGCCGCGGCGGTGATCCTGGCCCACAACCACCCCTCCGGCAATGCCATGCCCAGTGCCGCAGACCAGTCGCTGACACGCGACTTGCGCAGCGCACTGGCTTTGATCGACGTCCGTGTGCTCGATCATTTTGTCGTCACACAAGCACAGATCACGTCGTTTGCTGAAAGCGGACTGCTGTAGTTTTCTCTTTTTGAAAACAAGTCCTTGAATTCTCAGCCCTGAGTGTTGTACACTCGGCGGCTTTTCGAAAACCGATTTCCCTGGAGCACAACCATGGCTCGCGTTTGCCAAGTGACCGGTAAGGCACCGATGGTGGGTAACAATGTTTCCCACGCCCAAAACAAGTCTAAGCGTCGTTTTCTGCCGAACTTGCAGTACCGCAAGTTCTGGAGCGAAGCTGAAAACCGCTGGATTCGCATGCGCGTTTCGAGCGCCGGCCTGCGCACTATCGACAAGAAAGGCGTCGATGTGGTCGTGGCCGATCTGCGCGCCGCTGGCGCAAAAATCTAACCCCCTTCACTAGACGGAGACTGACATGGCCAAAGGCGGTCGCGAAAAAATCAAGCTCGAGTCCAGTGCTGGCACGGGACACTTTTACACCACCAACAAGAACAAGCGCACGATGCCCGAAAAGCTGGAATTGAAGAAATTCGATCCGGTGGTTCGCAAGCACGTGATGTACAAGGAAACCAAGCTGAAGTAATTATTTCAGCTGCCGGGTTCGCCCAGCCGGTTTCGATCGAAGGCCCGCTCATAGCGGGCCTTTGCTTTTGCCACCCCGCCTTTGCCGCTCAACGAGCATTGCACAAAAAAGAGCGGAAACGGGCGTAGCGGTCGGGCAAAACGCAGGGAGCGGGCGAAAAAAAAGCTGCCCGAAGGCAGCTTTTTCTAACGCATTCTGCCTAAGCAGAATTAGCCACGCTGGATGTTCGAGGCTTGTTTGCCCTTCGGACCCTGCGTCACTTCGAAAGTGACTTTGTCACCTTCTTTGAGCGATTTGAAACCGTTCATGTTGATGGCGGAGAAGTGCGCGAACAGATCTTCGCTGCCGTCATCAGGAGTAATAAAACCAAAACCTTTGGCGTCGTTGAACCACTTAACAGTACCAGTTGCCATGTTGCCTATTTCCTCGCGATTACATCAATGATACGCCCGAGAATCGAGCCGATCCCTCTGGTCAATCGAAGGGTCGGTGTTCTGAAACCGCCAATCGACGCGAAAGGTACGCCTCAGCTTTTACCGGCATAGGCTTTTGCCGTCAAGAACTTCCTGCGGACATTTTTTGCGCAACACGGCAATATCAACTCAACGCCACACCATAAAGCACAAAAAACACGCATTACTATCTGTTTTATAACAATAAAGTCGTACAGCGCAGCAAATTTGCACCGCAGCAAAAAAAATGCGTTATTTTTGCCACAGAACATACATCACGGCCCGGCATCACGCCGGCTTGCCATCCCCCAACGCTCCATTAGAATGGCTCTCATGGCAGTCAAGAAACAAGACGATTCTTTGCTAGAGGCGGAAAAGACGCGAGTCGGTCCGCCACGCATGTACAAAGTGCTTTTGCTGAACGACGACTTCACGCCCATGGATTTTGTCGTCAGTGTGCTGCAACGTTTTTTTGCGCTAGACCGCGAACGCGCGACTCGTGTCATGCTCCAAGTACATACGGAGGGGCGTGGCGTGTGCGGAACGTTTCCGAAAGACATCGCTGCAACCAAGGTTGAGCAAGTCATCGCTCATGCCCGGCAACACCAACATCCGTTGGCCTGTGTGATGGAGGAGAACTGAGAATGATTGCGCAAGAACTGGAAGTCAGCCTTCACATGGCCTTCGTCGAGGCGCGCCAGAAACGGCACGAATTCATTACCGTGGAGCATCTGCTCCTCGCCTTGCTCGACAACCCATCAGCCGCTGAGGTGCTCCGGGCCTGCTCGGCCAACATCGAGACCCTGCGGCGCGAACTCACCGATTTCATCAGTGAGCACACGCCCACCGTGGAGGGCGACGAGGACATCGACACCCAGCCAACCCTGGGTTTTCAACGCGTCATCCAGCGCGCCATCCTGCACGTCCAGTCATCGGGCAAGAAGGAGGTCACTGGCGCGAATGTGCTCGTGGCCATCTTCGGCGAGAAGGAATCGCATGCGGTGTATTTCCTGCAACGCCAGGAGGTATCGCGACTGGACGTGGTGAACTTCATCTCGCACGGCATCGCCAAGGGCGGCCACGGCAATGCGCCCGAGGCACCCAAGGGCCATGATGCAGAGCCAGAATCGCCCGAGGGCGAAAGCGCCCAGCCTGGCGGCGCGCTCGAGAGCTTTACCCAGAACCTCAACCAGCAAGCGCTGATGGGCAAGATCGACCCCTTGATCGGTCGCGACAAGGAAGTCGAGCGCGTCATCCAGACACTCTGCCGCCGCCGCAAGAACAATCCGCTGCTGGTCGGTGAGGCCGGCGTCGGCAAAACGGCCATCGCCGAGGGCTTGGCACGTCGCGTGGTCGAGGGACGGATTCCGGACGTGCTGATCGACGCCCAGGTTTACGCACTCGACATGGGCGCCCTGCTCGCTGGCACCAAGTATCGCGGCGACTTCGAGCAACGCTTGAAGGCCGTTCTCAAGCAGCTGCTCGAAAACGAGCACTCGATTCTGTTCATCGACGAGATCCACACCTTGATCGGTGCCGGCGCGGCCTCGGGCGGCACGCTCGACGCGTCGAACCTGCTCAAGCCGGCGCTCTCCAGCGGCCAGCTCAAGTGCATCGGCGCGACCACCTACAGCGAGTTCCGCCAGATTTTCGAGAAGGACCATGCGCTGTCGCGGCGCTTCCAGAAGATCGATGTGCCCGAGCCGTCGATTGCCGAAACCGTCGAGATTCTCAAAGGGCTCAAGAGCCGCTTTGAAGAGCATCACAAAGTGCGCTACTCGGCAGCCGCGCTGGCCTCGGCGGCCGAGCTGTCGGCCAAGTACATCAACGACCGCCATTTGCCCGACAAAGCCATCGACGTGATCGACGAGGCCGGCGCCGCGCAACGCATCCTGCCCAAGTCCAAGCAGCGCAAGACCATCGGCAAGGGCGAAGTTGAAGAGATCGTGGCGAAGATCGCCCGCATCCCGCCGCGCACCGTGTCCAACGACGACAAGGCCGCGCTCAAGACACTCGACCGCGACCTGAAGAACGTCGTCTTCGGACAGGATCCGGCGATCGACGCATTGGCAAAAGCCATCAAGATGTCACGCTCGGGGCTTGGCAGCCCGGGCCGGCCGATCGGCAGCTTCCTGTTCAGCGGCCCGACCGGCGTCGGCAAGACCGAAGTGGCGCGCCAGCTGGCCTACACGCTGGGCATCGAGCTCGAACGCTTCGACATGTCCGAGTACATGGAGCGCCATGCGGTCAGCCGGCTCATCGGTGCGCCCCCGGGCTATGTCGGCTTCGATCAGGGCGGCTTGCTCACCGAAGCCATCACCAAGAAGCCGCACTGCGTGTTGTTGCTCGACGAGATCGAAAAGGCGCATCCGGACATCTTCAATATCCTGCTGCAGGTGATGGACCACGGCACGCTCACCGACAACAATGGCCGCCAGACCGACTTCCGCAACGTGATCATCATCATGACCACCAACGCGGGCGCCGAGGCGATGCAAAAGACCGTCATGGGCTTCGCCGCCAAACGAGAGTCGGGCGACGAGATGGCAGACATCAAGCGCATGTTCTCGCCGGAGTTCCGCAATCGCCTGGATGCATCCATCTCGTTCCGGGCGCTGGACAACACCGTCATCCTGCGGGTGGTCGACAAGTTCCTCACCCAGCTCGAAGCGCAACTGCACGAGAAAAAAGTCGAAGCCACATTCACCGACAAGCTGCGCACCTGGCTGGCGGCCGAGGGCTTCGATCCGCTGATGGGCGCACGGCCCATGGCGCGTCTGATCCAGGACACCATCCGCTCGGCCCTGGCCGACGAGTTGCTGTTTGGCCGACTGGCCAATGGCGGCCGGGTGACCATTGATCTGGACGACGAAGAAAAAGTGGTGCTGTCACTGGATGAAGCCCTGGCCCCAACCCACTGAACTCCGTGTCACACGGTATCGGGCGGCTCGCTGAGCCGCCCTTTTTTTGCCCGCGATTGCTACACTGCCGGCCACTTCACTCGCCGAGGAGATGTCACCATGAGTTTTCAAAATGCCGATTTGTGCGACCAGTTCGACGCCGAAGTCCGTGTCGTCGCGCCGATGTTCCACAGCTTTGGCGGCAAGCCCGCATTTTCAGGCCCGATCACCACACTCAAGGTTTTCGAGGACAACAGTCTGGTTCGCACTGCGCTCGAAGGCGCCGGCAACGGGCGCGTACTGGTCATCGATGGCGGCGGCTCGATGCGCTGCGCGATGGTCGGTGACCAGCTCGCCGTGCTGGCGGTCAACAACGGCTGGGCAGGGATCGTGGTCTATGGCTGCATTCGCGACGCCAAAGCGATTTCAAACATGCCGGTCGGGGTGTTTGCGCTGGGCACGCATCCGCGCAAGAGCGTCAAAAAAGGCGCAGGCGATGCGGACATCCCGGTGACCTTCGGTGGCGTCACCTTTACGCCCGGCGAAATGCTGTATGCCGACGAAGACGGCGTGATCGTAGCGAGCCGCGCACTGATTTAAACCACGGCAGTGGCGGCAGCGCCAGGTGCGCCAGCACCAAAATTTTTTTCATAAAGCTGAAACGCTTTCCGCAATATGAGATATAGGCGGCAAGTCATTGATAAATAAGCAAAATGTTTTTCTTATATCTTATATAAGACATATTGCTGCTGTGCAAAAAGACGCCTATAATTTTCTCACTGCCGGATGCGCTGTATTGTTGAGATCAAAGCCGATACAGCGCGCTGCGAGATAGCAAGCTCAATGACAGGCTCCCTCCCTGTTTTCATCGCAACACAAGGAAACCATCATGTCCCAATCCCGTGAACAGCAAATCGCCGCCCTGAAAAAAGACTGGGCAGAAAACCCCCGCTGGAAGAGCGTCAAGCGCGGTTACAGCGCAGAAGACGTCGTGCGTCTGCGCGGCAGCCTGCAGCCCGAGTACACGCTGGCTCAGCGTGGTGCCGAGAAGCTGTGGGACAAGGTCAACGGCGGCGCCAAGAAAGGTTACGTCAATGCCTTCGGCGCCATCACCGCCGGCCAGGCAATGCAGCAGGCCAAAGCCGGCCTCGAAGCCGTGTATCTGTCTGGCTGGCAAGTCGCCGCCGACGGCAACACCTCTGAAACCATGTACCCGGACCAGTCGCTGTACGCCTACGACTCCGTGCCGACCATGGTGCGTCGTATCAACAACACCTTCAAGCGCGCTGACGAAATCCAGTGGTCGCGTGACATCAACCCGGGTGACAAGGACTTCGTCGACTACTTCCTGCCGATCGTCGCCGACGCAGAAGCCGGTTTCGGTGGTGTGCTGAACGCCTTCGAACTGATGAAGAACATGATCGCCGCCGGTGCCGCCGGTGTTCACTTCGAAGACCAGCTGGCTGCCGTGAAGAAGTGCGGCCACATGGGTGGCAAGGTGCTCGTGCCGACCCGCGAAGCCGTCGAGAAGCTGACCGCTGCCCGTTTCGCTGCCGACGTGATGAACGTGCCGACCCTGATCCTGGCCCGTACCGATGCCGAAGCCGCCAACCTGATCACCAGCGACTACGACGCCAACGACAAGCCCTTCCTCACCGGTGAGCGCACCCAGGAAGGCTTCTACCGCGTCAAGAACGGTCTCGAGCAGGCCATCAGCCGTGGCGTCGCCTACGCCCCGTACGCCGACCTCGTGTGGTGCGAAACCGGCACGCCGGATCTGGGCTTTGCCCGCGAATTCGCGCAAGCCGTGCATGCCGCTTGCCCGGGCAAGCTGCTGTCCTACAACTGCTCGCCCTCCTTCAACTGGAAGAAGAACCTGGACGACGCGACCATCGCCAAGTTCCAGGACGAGCTGGCCGCCATGGGCTATAAGTACCAGTTCATCACCCTGGCCGGTATCCACATCAACTGGTACAACACCTTCCAGTTTGCCCACGCCTACGCACAGGGCGAAGGCATGAAGCACTACACCGAGATGGTGCAGGAGCAGGAATTTGCCGCGCGCGACAAGGGTTACACCTTCGTGTCGCACCAGCAGGAAGTCGGTGCCGGCTACTTCGACGATGTCACCACCGTGATCCAGGGTGGCTCGTCCAGCGTCAAGGCGCTGACCGGCTCGACCGAAGAAGAGCAGTTCCACTAAGCTGTTGGTGTCTGCACTGATCCGAAAGGCTCAGTGCATCACGCAAAAGGGGCCGTTCGCGAATGCGAACAGCCCCTTTTGTATTGCAACACCCTGCCGTGTCAGCCGCCGCAGGCCAAGTCGGACGCTGTCTCGACGCGATTTCGCCCCGCGGTCTTGGCCGAGTACAAGGCCTGATCAGCCGCCATCATCAGAGCATTGGCGGCCAGTTTCGAGGGATCTGCGCTCGCGGTGCCCAAGCTCACCGTCACATGCTCCGCCACCGATGACCCCACATGCGGAATGTCCAGCGCCGAAATCGCGGTGCGAATCCGCTCGGCCACCACCCGCGCGCCGGCCGCATTGGTGCCGGGCAGCACCACCACGAACTCTTCTCCGCCATAGCGCGCGGCCAGATCGCCGGTCCGCGCCGCCACACCGGCGAGCACCGAACCCACGCTGCGCAGACAGGCATCGCCCTGCGGGTGCCCATAAGTGTCGTTGTAGGCTTTGAAGTGATCGACATCCATCATGATGATGGACAGCATCTGCCCACCCCGCTGGCAACGCCGCCACTCGGCCGCCAGCCGCTCGTCAAAGGCGCGACGATTGGCCAGACCAGTCAGGGAATCTTTCGAGGCCAGCTGCTCGAGCTGAATCTGTGCCTCTTTCTGCACGGTCATGTCACGCAGCGTCTCGACGACGGCCACCAGGTGGCCCGCTTCGTCATAGATCGGGCCGGCATCCACCGCCAGGTAAAGCCGGGTTCCGGCACGAGGCATGCGGCACCAGTTCTCGACATGAAAACCAAGCTGACTGCTGGAGTCGGCGTCATAGGCCGCGTAGAAGCCCTCGATTTCGGCTGTGCGCCCCTGCGCGATCAGGTCAGCCAGGCAGGGCCGGGGGTCGTCGTAGAAGGCAAACCCATGGTCCTGCGTCCCGAGCACCTCGCTCGCCGGCACCCCCGTCAGTCGTTCACAGGCGCGGTTCCAGATTGACACCTTTCCCTCCGCATCGAGCACAAAGGTTGGCACCACCAGATGCTGCATCAAGGCAATCGCAAAGCTCTGGTCGGCGACCGCCGAATCCAGCGGGTCCGGCCGAGGTGTGCGCTGCGTCATCATCGTATTGTCTCCAGAGCTGATTTATATTTTGCGTTCTTATCGGCATTCGGCAACAAACATTGAGCGTGGCGCCCCGCCACGCCTGAGCGCTGTCTTGGGCTACCATGCGCATGAACGCCGCTTGCGGAGGGTCTGCATGACACAGATGGCTGCACTGCTGTGCGCACTTGCCCTGGTGTGCTGCACCGGCGTGGCCGCCGGTCACGAGGACGTGGTCTACGATGGGTACGATCTGACGCCGCGCGACCAAGGCGTCGATATCGGCGTCCAACCCCTGGGCTATCCGACCGGACTGGTGGGTGCCGCCATGGGGCGAGATCGCATTCTGCGTCGCGCGCTCAATCCCCTGGGCCATGACCTGCACACCTTTGCGTTCCGGCGCGGACCCGACATCGTCGAACGCCTGGGCGGCCAGCGCCTGGAGGCCGGACTCGTCGGCGACATGCCGACCATCGCCGCCATTGCCGGGGGCGACACGCTGGTTGCCGGCGTCGTCAAGCTCTCGAGTTCATCCATCGTGTCGCGAGAAGCGGGGTTGGTGGAAAGCCTGCGCGGCCGGCGCATTGCCTACGCCGAGGGCTCCAGCGCGCATCACACCTTGCTCGAAGGCCTCTCCAGCGCCGGGCTGAGCGAGGCGGACGTTACCCTCGTGCCGATGGACGTCAACGACATGCCCGCCGCACTGCACTCGGGTGCGGTCTCGGCCTTTGCTGCCTGGGAGCCGGCGCCCAGCATCGCGCTATCACAACAAGCTAACCACCGGATCGTGTTCCGCGGGCGCAGCACCGATTACCTGCTGCTCTCGCGCGCATTTGACGCCGCCCACCCGCAAGCCGCGCGTGAGCTGATCGCGGCACTGGTGCGCGCGATCCGCTGGATGCAGCTCAGTCGCACCAACATCGAAACCGCGGCCCGATGGGCCATGGCCGACAGCGCAAAGCTGACCGGACGCCCCACCCCTGCATCGGTTGCGCAAGCGGTCGACATTACACGGGCAGAACTGCTGGACGTGCCCGCGATCCCGATGATCCCCGCCTCGGCGCGCGGTATGCACGGACTGGGCGGAAAGCTCACCTTGCTGCAGCGGCTCGGCAAAGTGCCCAACACCATCAACAGCGACCAGATCGAGCGCGCGTTTTCCTACGCCGGTCTCCACGACGTGCTGACCGATCCGGCCAAATACCGCTTAAACAATTTCGATTACGACCGTTAACCGCACTATGCGGTCGCGTCTTTTTGCCATCTCCAACCTCAGCACCAAGATCAGTCTGGTCTTCGGCGGGAGCATCCTCGTCGTCATCGTGACGATGGTGGCCATCTGGTATTACGGGTTCGCGCCGCTGAGCCTCAAAGGCGCGCGCGATCAACGCATCAGCGACATCATCGCCACCCAGTCCATCCAGGCCGACGCCCGCATCCGCCAACTCGCAAACGACTTGCGCGAACGTCGCGGCAATCTCCAGGTTCTCGCCAGCGCGCCGGTGTTCGACGTCCTGCTCGGCGCGCAGCCACTCGACCCGGCGGCACTTCAGCAGGCGCTGGAGAACGCCTTTACGCATCTCGCCTGGGCCTATCCCGATCGCTACGCCAGCCTGGTGCTGATCAGCGCCGATGGCCGACGCCTTCTCACCGCACCCGCCGCAACCGCTCAGCCCCCGCCGGCCAGCGCACACTGGCTGGACAAGGTCCTGACCCCGGGCGCCAGCGAAACCGTGATGCTCAATCGCGACGCAGCAACGGATGCGCTTTTACTGATCCTGGCCCGCCAGATACGCTCGCCCACCGGCGGGACGCTCGGCACGCTGGTGCTGCGCATGCCGCCCGGCGACCTGCTGGCCCCCCTCGCACGGGCCGACGAAGTCCTGCTGGGGCCCAGCGGGCGAATCGATCTGATCGACGGCGCCGGCACGCACTTGGCCCATCAAACCCCCCGTAACGCCACGCGAAGTACCACGCTCCCACCCCCGTCGGCGAAAAGCCGAGGCATCGAAGGCAGCTTTCTCGAACCCCGCCCCGACGGCCGCACCGACATTGCCACCTACCGCTACCTTCAGGTCGGCGCCGACGATGGCTGGACGCTGGTGGTCCGACGCGACAAGGACGAAGCCTTCGAATACATCGTCGATCGCCGCAACCGCGTGCTCCTGCTCAGTCTCGTGGTTGCCGCCCTCTCCATCGTGCTCGTCCGTCTCTTCGCCCGGCAGCTCACCCGCCCCTTGCGCGCGCTGATCGACACCTCGGAGCGCATCGCCGCTGGCGAGGCCTCGGTGCGCATGCCGCCATCCATGACCGAGCACACCGAAGAGCTTGCGCGTCTGGCGCGCAGCTTCAACCACATGGCGGCACAGGTCGACTCCCGCCGCCAGCGGCTTGAAATCGAAGTGGACCAACGCACCGAAGAACTCGCCCGCGAAAAGGCCACCCTCCAGCGCTATCTGGATGTCGCCGGGGCGATCATGCTGGTCCTCAGCCCAACCGGCCGGATCCAGCTCATCAACCGCATCGGCTGCGAAATTGTCGGCCGCGGCGAGGCGGAGCTCGTGGGCGGAAACTGGTTCGAACTTTGTCTTCCCCCGCGCATGCATGCTGATGTTCAAGCCGCCTTTGGCAGACTCGTCGGCGGCGAGCGCAACGACGTCAGCCGCTACGAAAATCCCATCCTGACCGCCAATGGCCAGGAGCGCACCATTGCCTGGGCCAACACCTTGCTGCGCAACCCGGACGGACGCATCACCGGCATTCTGGCTTCCGGTCTCGACGTAACCGACGCCCGCAACGCCGAAGCGGCGGTGCGCAGCGCACACGACCTGCTCCACACCATCATCGACACCTCACCCGACTGGATCTGCGCCAAGGACCGCGAGCAACGCTACATCCTGGTCAACCAGGCCATGGCCAGCGCATTGGGGCAGTCCCCCAAGGACATGATCGGCCAGGCGGCGCCGGCCCCCGGCATCGCCACAGCGCAGCACCGTGACGACAACAGCGACGACAAGGTACTGACCGGCAAGAGCATTCACCTGCGCACCGAGCATATTCGCGACAAGGCCGGACGTGAGCGGATTCTCGACACCTACAAACGCCCGCTGCGCGACGCTCACGGCCAGATCAACGGCCTCCTCGCCTATAGCCGCGACACCACCGCGCAACACGAGATGGAGGCCCAGCTACGCCTGTGGGCCAAGGTGTTCGAATGCTCCAGCGAAGGGGTGATGATCACCGACCCCCAGCACCGGATCGTTGCGGTCAACCGGGCATTCAGCGAAATTACGGGCTACGCCGACCACGAGGCGATCGGCCAGACACCGCGCCTGCTCAGCTCAGGCCGCCATGACGCTGCCTTCTACAACACGCTGCGAGCCACCATGGAGGCAAGCGATCGCTGGCAGGGCGAGATCTGGAATCGTCGCAAGAATGGGGAGGTCTACCCGCAATGGCTGACCATCAACGCCGTTCGCGACCCCACCGGCACCCTCACCCATTTCGCCGGCGTGTTCTCCGACATCAGCGACATCAAGCGCTCCGAAGCCCGCCTGGCGCACCTGGCCCACCACGACGCACTCACCGGCCTGCCCAACCGCATGCTGCTGCACGACCGGCTCGGCCACAGCATCGAGCGCGCGCGGCGCCATCAACACAGCCTGGCGGTGTGCTTTCTCGACCTCGACAACTTCAAACATGTGAACGACAGCCTCGGCCACCATGTGGGCGACGAACTGCTCAAGGCCATCGCCACCGAACTGCTTCGCCATATCCGCAGTGAAGACACCTTGTCACGCATCGGTGGCGACGAGTTTGTGCTGCTCGTCGACACCATCGACACCCCCGCCAGCGTCGAGCACATCGTCAACAAGCTGCTCAGCGTCCTGCGCGAGCCGCGCAATATCGCCGGCCACCAGTTGTATCTGAGCGGCAGCATCGGCATCAGCCTCTTCCCGCAAGACGGCACCGACGCCGGCACACTCATCCAGCATGCCGACTCCGCCATGTACGATGCCAAGCAACTGGGTAAAAACCGTTTCCGCTTCTACACCCAGTCTCTCACCGATGGTGCGGTCAAACGCCTGCGCATCGAATCCGCGCTGCGCGAAGCGGCCCTGCATCAACAGCTCACGCTGGCCTATCAACCGCAGGTCGATCTGGAAACCGGCGCGCTGATCGGCGTTGAAGCCCTGCTGCGCTGGACCCACCCCGAGATGGGCTCGATCCCGCCCGACGTTTTCATTCCGATCGCCGAAGAGTCCGGCCTGATCGACGAGATTGGCGCCTGGGTGCTCAACACCGCCTGCCAGCAACTGAGCGACTGGGACGCCCAAGGCTGGTCACCACCGCGCATGGCGGTCAATGTCTCGGTGCGCCAACTGCGCCAGCCCGACCTGCCCAATCAAGTGCAGCGCGCGCTCGACCGCGCCCGCCTGCCCGCGGCGCGGCTGGAACTGGAAATCACCGAGTCCGCCATTGCCGACCACGACGGCGTCGCCGCCATCCACCGGCTCGCCGCGCTGGGCGTGCCGATCTCCGTCGACGACTTCGGCACCGGCTATTCGTCGCTCAGTTATCTCAAAAAACTGCCGATCCGAACGCTCAAGATCGACAAGAGCTTCGTCGCCGACCTGACCACCGACACCAATGACGAAGCCATCGTGCGCTCCGTCATTGCACTGGCCGGCGACCTCGGACTCGACGTCATCGCCGAAGGCGTGGAACTCGAAGCGCACCGCCGCTTCCTGCTTGACCATGGATGCGCGCGCGGCCAAGGCTATCTGTTCGACCGCCCCTTAAGTGCCGAGGTGCTGCGGCAGCGATACCGCGCGGCGGCGAAAAAGCCCACGGAATAGACGCCACCGCACTGGCTCACACTAGCGAACGCCCCCATAGGCCTCGGCCACCGCGTCATAAGCCGGCAAAGCCACCGTCTCCGCCCGCGCCGCGTCCGCCCATTCGACCATCGCCGGATGGGCCAGCATTGCGTCACGATACGCGGCCGCCACCGGGGGCAAGCTCACGTTGTAGGTCACAAAGCGCATCACCACCGGCGCAAACATCGCGTCAGCGACCGAAAACGCGCCAAACAGATACGGCCCGGCGTCGCCCGCAAACTCGCTGCGCGCCTGCGTCCAGACCTCGACAATACGGTCGATATCCGCCTGCACCTCGGCGCTGGGCGGCTTGCCCTTGAGCCGCAGCTTGATGTTCATCGGCATCGCGCTGCGCACCGCGCCAAAGCCCGAGTGCATCTCGCAGGCCACGCTGCGTGCGCGCGCCCGCGCCAGCGGATCGGCCGGCCACAGCCCCGGATGGCGCTCAGCCAGAAACTCCGCAATCGCCAACGTATCCCACACCTGAAAACCATCCACATGCAGGCAGGGCACCAGCCCGTTGGCGGAATAGGCGCGGTGCCCGGCATGCGCGCCCTTGCCGCTCACTTCCACCTGATGCGCTTCAAACGGGATGCCGAAGTGCTTCATCAGCACCCACGGTCGCAGCGACCATGACGAGTAGTTCTTGTTACCAAAATAGAGCGCGTACATCGAAGTCTCCTTGGGGGGGTCAAAGCGTGTTTACAACACGTTCGTCATGAATAGGTGCGTGCAGCGATTCAAGCAGTGCCAGACCGTCCGGCCAGTTGCCCAGCCCCGAGTCGGCGTTGATATGGCCGGCTGCACCGATGCTTTCAAAGCGGCTGCCCCAGGCCTCGGCAAATTGCCGCGCCCGCGCCACCGACACATAGGGGTCGTCTTCGCTGGCCACCACGACCGACTGAAAGGGCAGCGCCTGCAAGGGCATCGGCGCGAAGCCGCGCACCGAAGCGGGCGTATGCGCCGGTGACTCCACATCGGCCGGTGCCACCAGCAAAGCCCCGCGCACCCGGCCAGCGTGTTGCCGCGCCCAATGCGCGACCAGCGCGCAGCCCAGACTGTGCGCCACTAGTATCACCTCGTCATGCGCGCCACGCACCGCCGCGTCCAGCGTGCTGATCCAGTCACGACGGCTCGGCGCATCCCAGTCGCGCTGCACCACCCGGCGCACCTGCGGCAAGGCCCGCGACCAATGGCTCTGCCAGTGCGCCGGCCCGGAGCCGCCCAGGCCCGGAATCGCCAACCAGATTGTCATATCACTCTCCGCTACAATGTGACCGTTGTTTCATTCAACACGCGTCGAGTCACTGTATCGCACCGATCCACGGGCGTACATCGATAAGGATTCGACATTAATGTGAAGGAAATTCACATGCAGCGCATCCCACCCCTCCCCGCCCTGCGCGCCTTCGAGGCCGTCGCCCGGCTGGGCAGCGTGGTCAAGGCGGCGAGCGAGCTACACCTCACCCACAGCGCCATCAGCCATCAACTGCGCGCGCTCGAAGACCTGCTCGGGCAGCCCCTGTTTGACCGCCAGGGCAAACGCCTGTCGGTGAACGAAAACGGTCGGGTCTATGCGATGCAGGTGCGCCACGCGCTGTCTGACCTCTCGCGCGCGACCGGCACGGTGGTGGCGCAGCCGCGCGAAGACGAGCTGGTGATCGGCACCATTCCGTCCTTTGGCGCGCACTGGCTCATCCCGCGCCTGCCGCACTTCACTTCCGCCCACCCCGAACTCAAGATCACACTGCGCGCCGGCCTGCAGGTGGCCGATCTCGACGCCGAAGGCATTGATGTGGCGATCCGCATGGGGCATGGGGGCTGGGACAAGGTGCAGCAGCGCGAGCTGTTCGCCGACCAGCTGGTCGCCGTCGCCGCGCCGCACTTCCGCGGCGGTCGCCTGCCGCGCACGCCGGCCGAAGTGGTGGCCGCGCCCTTGCTGCTGTCGATCGAAAACTGGCGGCCCTGGCAGGACGCCGCCGGACTGCCCGCCGACGCGCTACAGGGTATCCACTTCAATGATTCCAATCTGGTAATCGAAGCGGCCCGCCGCGGCCAGGGCGTGGCGCTGTCGCGACTGTCGCTGGTGCACGGCATGCTGCAAGACGGGCAACTGGTGCAGCTCACCGAGGTGAGCGTGCCCTACCCCAACCCCTACTGGCTGGTGTGGCCCGTCCGCAGCGCCGGACGGGCCCGGGTGGAACACTTCAGCCAGTGGCTGGACGCCGAGATTGACGCCTACTTGGCCACTGTCTCAGGCGCCACGTCAGAAACCGACGACTGAGCACAGCGCCGCGCATCGCGGTGCCGGTGGCAATGACCGTGGCGGCCAAACAGCGCCACCACGCCCACCGCAATCAGCACCAGCGGCCACCCCATCGACACCGCCTCGCGGATCACCTCGGCCGGCAGCACGCCGAGGTTCGCCAGCAAAGCCACCGTGCCGACCCCGATCAGGATGAAAGGGAAGATTCTCGGACGCATGCTCAGCTTTCCCCACCATGCCTGCCACGACGATGCCCCGGCCGGAAGCGGAACTCTCGATCAAACACCGCCTGCTGCTCGGCGTCGAGCACCGGGTACAGCGCCTTCGTCGCGTCAGTCACCGTCGTCACCAGCGCCTGCCCCTGGTCCAGCCCTTGCTGGAGCTTGTCGAGCCGGCCCAGCGCGGTGGCCGGCATGCCGCCGCCGCGGAAGTCAGCCACGGCTTTTTCGACGTCACCAGCCTTGGCGGTCAGTGCCGACTCAAAGCCATCCCAGGCTGCCTGCTGCTGCGGCGTGATCTTGAGCGCGCTCTCCAGCGCATTCAGCTTGGCCTCGGCCTTGCGCACGATGGGCGGGTTCTCGCACCACTCACCGCCGCGAGCCACCACAGCCGTGGCACCCAGCCCGGCCAGCGTCAGTACACCCACGGTGCCGATAATCAAGGTTTTGCGTTTCATGTCCTGCTCCTTCGGGAGTCACCCAAGCGGTGACGACAGCGCCAGTATGCGCAGCCCATGTAAGCCGCATTTGTCTGGCTGGGCCCCCTTACGCAAGACTGTGTATCGGCCGGCGGACTTGATACATTGGCATACAAAGCCGCTGGCGGGCTGCGGTATAAACAGCCCACACCGGAGCATCCAATGACCGAATCCCCCGACCACATCCTCATCGTCGACGACGACCGCGAGATCCGCAGCCTGCTGAGCGACTACCTCGAACGCCAGGGCCTGCGCTGCACCGCCGTGGCCGACGGTCGCCAGATGCAGGCCGCGCTCGACAAGCACCGCTTCGACCTCATCGTGCTTGATGTCATGCTGCCCGGCGAAGACGGCCTGAGCCTGTGCCGCAAACTGCGCGTCGACTCGCAAGTGCCCATCCTCATGCTCACCGCCCGCGGCGACGACATGGACCGCATCCTCGGGCTGGAGATGGGCGCCGATGACTACCTCGCCAAGCCCTTCGTCCCGCGCGAACTGCTCGCCCGCATCAGCGCCGTGCTGCGCCGCACCCGCGCCCTGCCGCCCAATCTGGCCGCGCAAGCCAGCGCCCACACCCGCTACCTCGACTTTGCCCAGTGGCGGCTCGACACCGCCGAGCGCCACCTGATCGCCCCCGACGGCGTCACCGTGCCGCTCACCGGCGGCGAGTACCGGCTGCTGCAGGTCTTCCTCAGCCACCCGCAGCGCGTGCTCAATCGCGACCAACTGCTTGAACTCACCCAGGGCCGTGAAGCCGACGCCTTCGACCGCTCCATCGACTTGCTGGTCAGCCGCCTGCGCGCCCGGCTGCGTGACGACGCCCGCGAGCCGGCCGTGCTCAAAACCGTCCGCGGCGAAGGCTATGTGCTGGCCGCCACCGTCGCCGGAGCGGCCGAATGAGCGGACCCAAACACCGCCGCGGCCACAGCCTGTTCCGCCGGCTGATGCTGATCTGGCTGCTCGGCCTGGCTGTGGTCATCGCCGTCAGCCTTGGCCTCTCGCTTGGCGCCAGCGGCCGCGCCCTGCGCGACCAGCTGTATACCCAAATGGCGCACGACATCGCCTCCGCCGCGCGCCTGATGGACTACCTGCCGCCCGCCGAACGCGCCGACTGGCTCACCTCGCTCGACCGCCCCTACTACCGCTTCGCCCTCGCCCCGCCACCCGAGCGTGGTTACAGCGGCGAGCACCTTGAAGACGAAGCCGCGCTCGACTTACTACGCGACGCCCTCGGCGACCGCCCCTTCACCATCCGCGGCGAATGGAAAAGCCCCGCCGGCCGGCCCGCCCTGTATCTCGGCCTCACGCTGACCGACGGCACGCCCTTCAGCGTCACCCTCACCTCGCCCGCCGGCTTTATGCCACGCGGCCGGCTATTCGCCGCCGGCGCGCTGCTCGTGCTCGGTGTGATGGCGCTCACCTGGCTGGCCGTGCGCCTCGCCACCCGGCCCATCTCACGTCTGGCCGACGCCGCCCGCGCCCTCGGCGACAACCCCGAGCGCGATCCCCTGCCCGAAGACACCGGCCCGCGCGAAGTGCGCGACGCCGCCCGCGCCTTCAACCAGATGCAGACCCGCATCCGCAGCCACATGGCCGAGCGCACGCAGATCCTCGCCGCCATCTCGCACGATCTGCAAACCCCCATCACCCGATTGCGCCTGCGCAGCGAACTGCTCGACGACGCCGCCACCCAGACCCGCTTCAACGCCGACCTCGACGCCATGCAAGCGCTGGTGCGCGAGGGCCTCGACTACGCACGCAGCCTCGACTCGAACGAGGCCAGCCGAAGCATCGACCTCAACGCCCTGCTCGACACCCTGCGCCTCGAAGCCGACGAAATGGCCATGCCGGTCACCCTCGACGGCCGCGCCAGCCAGCCCTACACCGGCCGCCTGCAAGGCCTGCGCCGCGCACTGTGGAACCTGATCGACAACGGGGTGAAATACGGCGAACGGGTCGACATCACCGTCACCGAAACCGACACCGGCTGGCAGATCGACATCCGCGACCACGGCCCCGGCCTGCCCGAGTCCGAACGCGAGTCGGTGTTCGAACCCTTCTACCGCCGCGAAGCCTCACGCAACCGCGACACCGGCGGCACCGGCTTAGGGCTGGCGATCACCCGCAATCTGCTGCGTGCGCAAGGCGGCGAAGTGGTGCTTGAAAACGCTGACGGCGGTGGCTTGCGGGCGCGAGTCACCCTCACTCGGGCGGGCTAACCGGCGCGTCCTCGCGGTGGCTGCCGAGACTGGCCGAGAGCTTGCGCGTGATCTTCGCCATGCTCACCTCGGCCCGCTCAAAGCCATACACAAATTTGGGGAAATCCAGCGGCGCCTGCGCGGCCCAGATGGCTTCGTGCTGGTCGGGCGGCAAGATGCGCAGCGGATCGCCCACCGCCACCCAGCCAATCGGCACGGTCTCGCCCGCTGGCAACGTGGTGCGCAGATGCACCACCGCGTTGATGCGCACCTCGCAGCCCTGCCCCAGCCGCGCCCCGTGAAACACCGACGCACCGGTGGCGATGAATACATCATCCGCCACCGTGCAACCGACCACATGCGCGCCGGGCCCGACCAGGCAGTGCCTGCCGATCGTCAGCGCATGGTCTGCCGTGCTGCGCAGCACCGCGTTCTCGAGCACGATCACGCACTCACCGAGGTCGATACGACTGCCCTCGGCGATGATCTGTGCACCATGCATCACCCGGCAACCGGGGCCGATGTGCACATTGCCGCACACGGTGGCGGTCGGCGCCACCCAGGCGTCGGGGTCGATGGTGGGCGCATGGCCGAGATGCGTGAGCAGCATGGGATCACTCCGAGTCGAGATGCGTCGATCCTGCGCTGAAACGGCTCAGTCCGGCAAGACGGATTGAATCGCCGCCCACACCCGTTCCATATCCGCCTGCGTCGTCGCCCAATGGCTGATCGCACCGCGAATCGCGCTTTGCCCGAAGAGCACCGTCGGCGTCATGAAAACCTCGCCGGTCGCGTTGATCCGTGCGAGCAGCGCGGCCGCGTCGCCCTCAACCGGCGCAAAACAGAAGCCGTTCAGCGTCACTGGCGCGAGCAGGCGCAGCCGTGGCTCGGCGGCGATCTGCTCACCCAGCCAGCGCGCTTGGTCGCAATTGCGCTCCACGACCTCGGCGTAGCCCGCCTGTCCGTAGGCGCGCAGCGTAAACCACGCGGGCAAGGCGCGAAACCGGCGGGAGTTTTCAGGCGTCAGTTGCAAGAAGTTGCCCGGCTCGACCTCGCCGCGCAGGTAGGCCGCGTGGTTGCGAAACACCTCGGCCTGCAGCGGTAAATGGCGGGTCAGCGCGACCGCCGAGTCGTAGGGCACGTTGAGCCATTTATGGCAATCGACGGTGATCGAGTCGGCCGCCGCCCAGCCCGCCAGGCGCGGCCGGTAACGGGCGCTCGCTGCGGCGATGCCGGCGAAGGCCGCGTCCACATGCAGCCAGAAATCGAAGCGTGTTTTCAACGCGGCGATGGCGGCCAGATCATCGAAGTCACAGGTGTTCACCGTGCCCGCATTCGCCACCACGATGCACGGCCCCGGCGCGTCCGCCAGCGCCTCGGCGAGCGCCGCCACATCAACCGCCTCGCGCCCCGGCAGCGCGGCCACCCGGTGCAGGCTCTGCCGCCCCAGACCGAGCATGGCCAGACTCTTGATCGTGCTCGAATGCGCGCCGGCACTCAAGACTCGAACCGGCCCCAGCGCGGCCAGCCCGGCCTCGGCCACATCCACCCCCGCCTGCGTACCCAGCCACTGACGCCCCGTCGCCAAGCCCACAAAATTGGCCATGGTCGCGCCCGACACGAAAGCCCCATTGAAGCATTCGGGTAGGCCGAGCATGTCGCGAAACAGCGCGAGGGTTTCAAGCTCCAGCGCACCGGCGTTGGAGTCGGCCGAGCCGGTGGCGTTCTGGTCGATCGCACTGGCCAGCCAGTCGCCGACCAGCGCGGCGGGCGTAGCGCCTCCGGTGACGAACCCAAAGTAACGTGGCCCCGCGCTGGCCGCAAGGCCGGGCGAGAACCGGGTCAGGAATTCGCTCAGCGCAGCGCGAGCACCGCCGCGCTCGGCGAACGGCGCAGCGGGAGGCGAGCCACCGGCCACCGGCTGGGTCGGCAGCTTGGCCAGAAACTGGCTCGCCTGCGCGCACACCTCGCGCAACAGCGCGTCGGTCTGGGCGTGGTCGTCGGACAGGAAATCGTGTGTTTTCGACATGGGGCGCTCGCAGCCGCAAGAGCGGCAATCGGTAAAAGCTTACCCTGCGCGCCGCGCGCCATTTCTCAAAGAGACAATCCGGCCGAGTAAGACCGGGCCAGCACCGTCGCTTCAGTCGGCCGCCGTCAGCGCCCTGCGCCCGAGCGGCTGCCCGTCGGCATCAAACGCCTCTCGGAAACTGAAGGCCGTCGGCGAGGCGCCATTCGCGTTCAACTCGGCCAACCGCGCCATCGCCTCGGCCATGTCGGGCCGGTGCCCGGCCGGCACCCACCACAACACCATATGCATGTCGGCCGCCTTGGCAAACCACTCACGCCGACGCGTCATCACCGACTTGTGCGCCGAGCGATACACATAGTCGAACAAGGCCTCGCTACTCGCCCACACCGACAGGTTGATGATCATGTCGGCGTCGTCTGGCGCCGAGGAGCTGCCCTCGCGCGAATCACCTTCGAAACGCCACACAAAGCCGGGGCTGCGCTCCGCCAAGGCGTTGATCTCGTCGAGCCGCGCCACGAAGTCCGCCAGTTGCGGCGAATCGATGGGCGCGAGCAGACGCGCGACATTGAGTTGGGCCAGTTGCATGGCGGGAGCAGTCATCGGACGATCCTTGTGAGGCAGGTCAACCGCATCATCACGCGTATCGCCGCGCAGGACAAACGCGTCTTTTTCACAGTCCCACAAGTTTCATTCACGCTGGCTCCGGCCCGAAGCCCGCCGCCGCGTCGGCCGCCATCTCGGCCCGCAGCCAGTCGACAAAGGCCTGACGCAGCGGGGTTTCGCCGCCACGCTGCGGCAACACCAGCCAGTAGGCCCAGCGCCGCGGCAGGCCATCCGCATCAAAGCCGTGCTCGGCCGACACATCCTGCCCCTCGCGGTACATCACCGGCACCTCGACATCGAACAGTCGCGTGAGCTGGCCGTTGCGCAAGGCCAGCGCCGCCAGCGATCCGCGCGCCAGCGCCACGCCCTGCCCCTCGATGGCCGCCTGCACCACCAGCCCCGAATCATTTTGCATCAGGCCAGCACTCGGCTCCGGCCAGTCCAGCCCGACCGCGCGAAACCATGGCACCCAGTCCTCACCGTCCGAACGCAGCAGCGGCAAGCCGGCCAGCTCCGCCGGCGTGCGCGGCAGCCGACCGGCAAAGCGCGCGCCGACCACCGGAAACAACACATCGGCCATCAGCAATTCGCTGCGCACCCCGGTGTAGCCGCCAAAGCCCCAACGGATCGCCACATCCACGCCATCGCGCACAAAATCCGACCGCTCGGTGGTGGACACCACATTCACTTCACAACCCGGATTCGCCTCGATAAAGCCTGCAATCCGCGGCGCCAGCCAGCGCCCCGCAAAAGACGGCATCACGCTGATCGACAGCCGGTTCACATTGATCCGCCGGCGCAACACCCCCACCGTATCCGACACCTGACGCAGCGCCTCGTTGCTCACCGCCAGCAACTCTTCGCCCGCGCGAGTCAGCACCACCGCCCGCCCCTGACGTGAAAACAGCGGGAACTCAAGCCACGCCTCCAACGCACGAATCTGATGGCTCACCGCGCTGTGGGTCACATGCAGTTCTTCCGCCGCACGCGTAAAGCTCAAATGCCGCGCCGCCGCTTCGAAGGTGCGCAAGGCCGGCAAGGGGGGGAGTTTTCCAGGCGCTTCCATAGGCGAGTTTTATTCACACAGGGGCAAGAAATGATCGTTTCCGGAAAAGCCACGAGAAGGCCATGCTTAAAGCCATTCAGGACATATCGTTAGCGCCGCCGGAGAATACCAATGCAAGCCACACTAACACAGCACCCCGACAAACTCGCCGCCAACTCAGTGCGCTCAATCGACCATTTCCAGGGCGGCACCGTGCACTGCCTGCGCGGCCGCTTGTGGATCACCGCCGAAGGCCACGCCCAGGACATCTGGCTCACGCCCGGCATGCGCCTCACCCTCCCTGACCCCGGCAAAGTCGTCATCCAGGCCGACACGGACAGCACGCTGTCGCTCATCGCCCCGCCGCAGCGGCGGCCGCTGACCGTCTCGCTGCAACACCTATGGCAGCGCCTCCAACGACCGGCGACCGGGGTGATCGGACCGAGGTGTGATGGGGCGTGCTGAGAAACTGCTTCGCGACATCGGTGCCATCTTGCCGCACGATGCCAGACAAACCCAACTCGCATGCAGGCCAGCAAATGATCTGCCATCATGCCAACGGAAAACACTGACCGGCCGACGATCCCATCGTCGCGCCGACGCGCAACCAACACATACAACCGCGCCTTCTTGCGGGCCCAAAATCGCACATGCGCTTGATCGGCTTCATCGGAATCCTTGCTCTGCTGGCCATTGCAATCTTTGGCATCGTCATCTCCATACAGGCGGGCGACCTCAAAGGTATTGGCTTGATGCTACTCATGATCGGTATGCTCGGCCTCTTCGCCAACATGCTGTGGCGAGGCGCTCAAATATCCCGCAGCCTCGATTCATCGGAGCGCTTGGCCGAAGGATGGGCCGGCGAATCAGTTAGCCCCTTTTTTCGTGATCAAATCGCAAAATCAATCGAAGGTCACGTACTCATTGTTGGCACGGCGGCCTCAATAACAATGGCTGTCGCTACACAGACTCTGCCGGCTACGAGCATCTTCTGGAGCGAAAAGGCCGCACGACACACGGCGCTTTTCGGCTTTTGGCCGCTCTTGGCATTTGTCTTTTACGTACGAATATGCGGCCCTCACTTTGTAACAAGCTGGCCCAAAGTGATGACAATGCTGGCCGTCGTCGCATTTCCATTCCTGATCACCTACGCATAACGCTTGGCATCGCAGGTCTGATGCCTACTGGGACCACTGCATTTCGCCATTTCACCGCGATACCATGGCGCAATATCATCACGACCCAAACCATGCTCACCCTCCCCCCACCCCACACCCTGATCGCCTTCGAAGCGGCCGCCCGCCACGGCAGCTTTCTGCGTGCGGGCGAAGAGCTGTGCATCACGCCGTCGGCGGTGAGTCATCGGATCAAGGCGCTGGAGGACTGGCTGGGGCAGGCGCTGTTTTTGCGGGTCAGCCGGAAGATCGAGCTGACCGCGGCGGGGGCGGCGTATCTGGCCGAGGTTCGGCCGGCGCTGGAGCGCATCGAGGCGGCGTCGCGGCAGTTGCGGCGGCAGGCGGGGCAGACGCTGCGTATCAGCGTGGCGCCGGCTTTCGGGGCGAAGTGGCTGGTGGGGCGGCTGGCGGGGTATCAGCAGACGCATCCGGCGCTGGAGTTTGCGCTGTCAGCCTCGACCCGGCTGGACCCGATGCTCGATGGCACGGCCGACCTCGGCTTGCGCTATGGCCGCCCGCCGTGGCCGGGGCTGTCCGCCTTCAAACTGAGCGATGAGACGGTGACGCCGCTATGCACTCCGGCGCTGGCGGCGACACTGAAAACACCCGCCGATCTCGCCGGCGTGCGCCTGCTACGCCATCCGCTGCTGCCCTGGCAGCCGTGGTTTGCGGCCGCGGGGCTGGACTGGCCGGCACCGGAGAGCGGGCCGGAGTTTGATGACGCAATGATGATGCTCGAGGCGGCAGCCGCCGGCAGTGGCGTGGCGCTGAGCGTGGGGCTGCTGGCACGCAGCTATCTGGCAGCGGGCACGCTGGTGGCGCCCTTCGATGTGTCCGTGCCCGGCCTGGGCTTTTACGCCGTGCTGCCACCGGCGGCGGCCAACCAGGCGTGGATTCGCGATTTTGTGCGCTGGTTGCAGCTTGAGGTGCGCACACCGCAGACGGAATAGGACGTTCACCCGGCATCGGCAACGACTCCCCCCGCGATACGCGATTTTCCTGCGCTGGATCAGAGCAGCGCCCGCCGTGCGTTGGCACACTGCGCTCTGTTTTTCACCGACTCGGAGACTTTCATGCGTTTGCTGTTCGCTGCCCTCGCCCTTGCCATCCCCCTGAGCGCCATTGCCGAGCCGGTGGCCTGTCCGGATGCGGCCACCGTCAAACAAGTCAATGCCTGCCCGACGACCGAAGAGCTTCAGTACACCTTTGACGGCTACTGCGGTAGCAACGCCCGGCTCTACAGCCCACTGGACACGACCTGCGAGAGCTTTGAAAGCTACCGCAAGCTCAAAGACATTGCGCTGTGGGAATCGACCGATGGCCAATTTGCCAACTACCTGTCCTGCGACATGCCCAAGGACGAGATGGCCAAGGCCAAGCCGGTGAGCATCAGCGTGAGCCAGAAGAAGGGCATCACGATGCTGCGTTGCGACTACTCCAATGGCACGTATTTTGTGCAGCGTTCGCGCACCAAGTGCACCGTGCCGGCTGAAGGCACCTGCCCGGCCGATGGCCCCTGCGTGGCACAGTGCGAGTAATCAGCCAAGCGCATTTTCAGGCGTCGCCGGGCTGAACTGCCCGGCCGCCACCGCGCTCAGAAAATCGCTGGTGAGGGAAACCTCCAGCGCGTGAGCGCGCGCGGCAGGGCAAAACAGCTGGATCTGAAAATTGACCCGCGCGGTATCCGAGGTGCCGACATGCACCAGCGGCGCCGGCCCTTGCACATCGGCCGACAAGGCGCGATCCACCGCCATGCTCACCCGCTCGGCCTCCTCCGCAAAATCGGCACAGGCCGACGCCGCCTGCGTCGTCCACCAGGCCAGCGCCTCACCCACATTCAACACGGGCTCCACCGTCACAACGAAGGGATGCAGCACGTAGTGACGGCTGAGGCGTTCGTTACGGACCGAATGGGTCAGAAACAGGCTGTTCGGGATGACGATCAGGTTGCCGGTGTAGCCGTGTCCGCGCTTTGGCGGTGCGAGCTCGAGCAAGGTGGTCGATAACAGGTTGTAGTCGCTGACCTCGCCGCGTACGCCGTTAACTTCAATCCAGTCGCCCACCGAATACAACCCGGTGCCGGTGCGCAGCGCGAAGCCGCTCACGCACATGATGATTTCCTTGGTGGCCAGCACCACCGCGACGATGACCGCGGTCAACGACAGCATGATGTCTTGCAAATGCCCCAGCCAGATCACCAGCAAGGCCACGGCCAGGCCCAGGTTGAAGGCGCTGCGCGCGTAAAACACCCGGCGCCGACGCGAGGCGTCCAGCACCTCGGCACCGCCACGCATGTAACGGGTCGCCAGGCGGCGGCCAATCACAAACAGCAATACCATCACCACGGTGATTACCAGTCGTGGCAACCACTGATCTTCATTCAACAAGGCCTGCACGTTCTTCATCTCGCTCCGGTTCGGGCTTGAAAGCATACCGCGACCACCGCCCGATCTCACCTCACCGCAGCGCAACATTGTCGGGTTCACCCGACTAGGCAAAGCGGGGCCAAAACCCGATCATGAGCACAACATCGGCCGTCATAAACGCCAAATTTCGCCAAAAACTACGCCATTTAACGGCTAAATCGGCGATCTACAACAATAGGCATACAGCACAAGACGCAGCCGCCCGGCTTCAATCGCTTAATCAGGACGCAACCCCATGAATCCGATCAAGAGCATCCTCGTCGCCAACCGATCCGAGATCGCCATCCGCGTGTTCCGCGCGGCCAGCGAAATGAACATCCGCACCGTGGCGATCTACTCCAAGGAAGACCGCCTCTCGCTGCACCGCTTCAAGGCCGACGAGGCTTATCTGGTGGGCGAAGGCAAAGGCCCGATCGCGGCCTACCTCGACATCGACGACATCATCCGGGTGGCCAAAGAGGCGCATGTGGATGCGATTCACCCCGGTTACGGCCTGCTCTCCGAGAACCCCGACTTTGCCGAAGCCTGCGCCAAGGCCGGTATCCGCTTCATCGGCCCCAGCCCCGACGCCATGCGCCGACTCGGCAACAAGGTCACCGCCCGCCACCTGGCCGAAAGCGCCGGCGTGCCCGTGGTGCCCGCCACCGATGCCCTGCCCTATGACCTGGCCGAAGCCAAGGTCGCGGCCGCGAAAGTCGGTTACCCGATGATGCTCAAGGCCAGCTGGGGCGGTGGTGGCCGCGGCATGCGCGTGGTCGAGACCGAAGCCGATCTCGGCCCGGCCATGGAAGTGGCCCGCCGCGAAGCCGGCAGCGCTTTCGGCAACGACGAGGTGTATCTCGAAAAACTGGTGCGCCGCGCCCGCCACGTGGAAGTGCAGGTGCTGGGCGACACCCACGGCAACCTCATCCACCTGTTCGAGCGCGACTGCTCGGTGCAGCGACGCAACCAGAAAGTGGTCGAGCGCGCCCCGGCGCCCTACCTCGACGAGAAAACCCGCACCGACCTGTGCGCCGCCGCGCTGCGTCTGGCCGAAAAAGTCGGCTACAGCCATGCGGGCACGGTCGAATTCCTCATGGACGCCGACACCGGCGCCTATTACTTCATCGAGGTGAACCCGCGCATCCAGGTCGAGCACACGGTGACCGAGCAGGTCACCGGCATCGACATCGTCAAGGCACAGATCCGCGTCACCGAAGGCGTGCGCATCGGTGACGAAGGCAGCAGCATCCCCACGCAGGACAAGATCCGCCTCAACGGCCACGCGCTGCAATGCCGGGTGACCACCGAAGACCCGGAAAACGGTTTCGCCCCCGACTACGGCAAGCTCACCGCCTACCGCAGCGCCTCGGGCATGGGCGTGCGCCTCGACGGCGGCACGGCCTACGCCGGCGCGGTCATCACCCCCTATTACGACTCGCTGCTGGTCAAGGTCACCGCCTGGGGCAACACCGCCGTTGAAGCGGCCAGCCGCATGGACCGCGCGCTGCGCGAGTTCCGCATCCGCGGGGTCACCACCAACCTGGCCTTCCTCGAAAACGTCATCGCCCACCCGCAGTTTCTGTCGGGCGAATGCATCACCCGCTTTATCGACGACACGCCCGCGCTGTTCGAATTTACCCCACGCCGCGACCGCGCCACCCGCCTGCTCAGCTTCATCGGCGAAGTGACCGTCAACGGCAGCCCCGAGATGAAAGGCCGCACCGCGCCGGTCGGCCCGCTGGCCGCACCGATCCTGCCCAAGTGCGACCTCACCGAGCCGCCCCCGGCCGGCTCGCGCGACCGCCTCAAAGCCATGGGCGCCGACGCCTTCGCCCAGTGGATGCGCGACACCCCGCAAGTGCTGCTGACCGACACCAGCATGCGCGACGCCCACCAGTCGCTGTTTGCCACCCGCATGCGTACCCGCGACATGGTCGCCGTGGCGCCGCATTACGCGCGCCTCGGGTCCGAGCTGTTCTCGATGGAATGCTGGGGCGGCGCGACCTTTGACGTGGCGCTGCGCTTCCTCAAGGAAGACCCGTGGACCCGCCTGGCCGAGCTGCGCGAAGCCATGCCCAACCTGCTGCTGCAAATGCTGCTGCGCGCCTCCAACGCCGTGGGCTACACCAACTACCCCGACAACGTGGTGCGCCAGTTCGTCAAACAGGCCGCCGCCGGCCGCGATGGCGAAGGCGGCATCGACCTCTTCCGCGTGTTCGACTCGCTCAACTGGGTGGACAACATGCGCGTCGCCATCGACGCCGTGCGCGACACCGGCGCGCTGTGCGAGGCGGCCATCTGCTACACCGGCGACCTGTTCGACACCAATCGCCCCAAGTACAACCTGCAGTACTACGTGAAGATGGCCAAGGAGCTGGAAAAGGCCGGCGCGCAGATTCTCGCCATCAAGGACATGGCCGGCGTGTGCCGCCCGCGTGCCGCCAGCGCGCTGGTCAAGGCGCTGCGCGACGAAGTCGGCCTGCCCATCCACTTCCACACCCATGACACCAGCGGCATCGCCGCGGCCAGCGTGCTGGCGGCCGTCGAGGCCGGTGTGGATGCGGTCGACGGCGCGCTCGACGCACTCAGCGGCCTCACCGCCCAACCCAACCTCGGCTCCATTGTTGCCGCGCTGCAAGGCCACGACCGCGACCCGGGCGTAAATCTGGCCAACCTGCAAAAACTCTCGCGCTACTGGGAAGGCGTGCGCCGCCAGTACGCGCCGTTTGAAGCCGACATCCGCGCCGGCACCTCCGACGTCTATCTGCACGAAATGCCCGGCGGCCAATACACCAACCTGCGCGAGCAAGCCCGTGCGGTCGGCATCGACCACCACTGGCCGGAAGTGGCCCAGGCCTATGCCCAGGTCAACCTGCTGTTCGGCGACATCGTCAAGGTCACGCCGACCTCCAAGGTGGTGGGCGACATGGCGCTGTTCATGGTCACCAACGGGCTCACCCCCGCCGAGGTGATGGACCCGGCGCGCGAAATCGCCTTCCCCGAATCCGTCGTGCAACTGATGCGCGGCGAACTCGGCTACCCGGCTGACGGCTTCCCCGAAGCGCTGCAAGCCAAAGTGCTGGGCGGCGAAAAACCCATGGTCGGCCGCGCCGGCGACCACCTGCCGGCCGTCGATCTCGACGCCACCCGCGCCGAACTGAGCAAGACCCTGGAGCGCGACGCCACCGACACCGAGCTGGCCTCGTCGCTGATGTACCCCAAGGTTTTCGCCGACTATGTCGCGCATGAAACCAAATACGGCGACGTCTCCGTGCTGCCCACCCCGGCCTTCTTCTACGGTCTGGCCGATGGCGAAGAAGTGGTGGTCGACATCGATCGCGGCAAAACCCTGGTCATCCGCCTGCTCGGCCGCGCCGAATCCGACGACGGTCAGATGAAGCTGTTCTTCGAACTCAACGGCCAGCCGCGCCTGATCAAGGTGCCCCGCGCCGGTGTGGTCAACACCAGCGACCGACCCAAGGCGCAAGACGGCAACCCCGACCAGATCGGCGCGCCCATGCCCGGCGTGATCGGCAGCGTCGGCGCCCGTGACGGCCAGCACGTCAATCGCGGCGACACCCTGATGACGCTCGAAGCCATGAAGATGGAACTGGCCATCAAGGCCGAACGCGACGGCACCATCGCCGCCGTGCATGTGAAACCCGGCACCCAGGTCAACGCCAAGGATCTGCTGATCGAATTCAAGGCCTGACACGCGCGCGCCGGGGCCCCCAAGGCCCCGGCGCCGCTCAACTCGCGTAGCCCGCCGTATCGGTCAGCAAGGCCGCGCTGCGCACAAAAACACCACCGCCGCGGCCGATCTCCCGCCCGCGGGCATCGGTCAACACGGCTTCGGCAATGAATTGCGTACGATTGCTGTTGACCACACGCCCCACCGACACATTGCGCCCCGACGACACCGGCCGGGTGAGGTAGGGGCAGGTTTCTGAGCCTAACAGCCGTACAGGCTCACGGCTGACTGAGTGCTCCTCGGCC
>NZ_VMNI01000010.1 GCF_007625205.1 Denitromonas ohlonensis
AGCCCTGCGACGCCAACCGTCAAGTCTGACGACCATAGCGTTCTGGAACCACCCCTTCCCATCCCGAACAGGACCGTGAAACGGAACAGCGCCGATGATAGTGCCCATACGGGTGTGAAAGTAGGTCATCGTCAGACTAACTAAAAGAAAACCCCGCAATCATTCGATTGCGGGGTTTTTTATTTGCTCACCAAAATAATTCCACAAACCAAATCCCCTTCAAATCCGTCATTCAATCGCTCAGATGCCGATGTAGCGCGCATTCGATGAACGCCGGCGCCGGAAATCGGAACGCAGCGATAAGTGGATGCTAATCATCTTTGGCTTCTATACGCGACGGAAGATCAATGAGGCGTTGGTACCGCCGAAGCCGAAACTATTCGACATGACAGTTGCAACCCGTCGCTCTATGCACGATGTTACCAGGCTCATATTCTGCTCAAGAGCGGGGTCGAGTGGGGCATGTAGCGCGCTGCCGACAATAAAACTCTGATCGAGCATCAGGAGGCAGTAGATGGCTTCATGGACAGCCGCCGCGGCAATTGGATGACCGGTCATCCCCTTGGTGGAGGAAAACGCGGGCAAGGCTGGTCCAAACACTTCTTGTAGTGCCTTCACTTCGCTAAGGTCGCCGTTGGGCGTTGAGGTGGCGTGTGTGTTGATGTAGTCAACGACGGAGGTTTTGGCTTCATCTAACGCCTGGCGCATGGCACGTGCCGCCCCGGCCGGATGGGGGCTGACCATGTCCATGCCGTCCGACGTGGCGCCGATTCCGATGATTTCACCGTAAATTCGGGCTCCCCGTGCTGCGGCGTGGGTTAATGATTCGAGAACCAACATGCCGCCACCGCCGGCGATGACAAAGCCGTCTCGGCTAACAGCGTAGGGCCGGGAGGCTTTTTCCGGGTGGTGATTAGAACTGCTGGAGAGCGCGCCCATGGCATCGAACAGGGCGGTAGAAGTCCAGCACACCTCTTCTGAGCCGCCAGCAAAGACGATGTCTTGCTTTCCCGATTGAATCAGCTGTGCCGCTTGTCCGATGCAATGGGCAGAGGTTGCGCAGGCGGAGGTGATGGAGAACGAGACGCCCTGGATGCCAAATGCAGTCGAGAGGCATGCGGATGTGGTGCTTCCCATGACCCGCGGGACGAGATAAGGCGGGACTTTGTCCGCGCCGCGCTCCCTCAGGATATCGATGCCTGCGACGTGATGAAATCCGGATCCGATGCCCGAGCCTACGATCAGTCCCGTACGTGGATGGCGAACCGCTGAGAGCGGAAGCTGCGCATCGTCGAGGGCCTTGCTCAGTGAGTGATAAGCGTAGATGGCGGCGTCGCCCATGTAGCGGCCAATTTTTCGGGGTATTGCCGGCTCAGACGTCAGGTCGGGGATTCCCGCGACTTGGCTCTTTAGCTTCAGCTCGGCATATTGGGGCACATGGCGAATGCCGGCGATCTGGTTTCTGAGCGCATAGGCGATCTCGTCCAGAGTGTTTCCGATACAGGATATTGCGCCCATCCCAGTAACAACGACACGACGATCTGAGCGGGATGTCGTGCTGGTCATGGTGCTTCCGAGGGGGCAGGGGAGCACGTTTCTCGATAGGTTTTACCATCATAGGCAAGGTCACTCGTGCAGGACAAGGTGTCGCCAAGGCGTGACCGGAGGCGCGCCGCCTGACGTCTGTCTTGCTGGGGATGCCGCATGTAAAAGCGTGTGAGATTCAATGCAACTCTCGCCTATTCTGTTAATTCTGTTCGGATAGCGCCGACAAGGCCGTCGGCCCATCGGTTGCAGTTGGGATGAATGACTTCCGTGCGGAATTTTACTTCGCCAGCGCTGAAGCTCGTAGCGTAAGGGGTGGGTTCCTTGATTGCATCGTTCATGTTGGTGCTGCCGAAATAGCTAATGTCGAAGGTGCTGTGGAGTAACGGATCGACGTCCGAATGGTGTGTTTGTTGCGGACAACGAGCGTCGCAATGGGCGCATTTTCATCCGCCGTGGTAGCAACACTCCAGTTTTTCTTCTGACATGCCCGGACGATTGCGGCCTGGACCTGATCGAGCGTGCGGTGTTGCCCGCTGCTTGGTGACCATGTCACTCCGGTGTGGTTGATGATGGGGGCCGACGTCCTCGCGGCAACTGGGCTGGCGAGTAACATGAAAAATGCCGCGGTCGTCAGTGCTTTTATCAGGCTCATGATGAAAGGGTTCCAGGCGAGGGCGTTTGTGGAACGACAATTATCGTTTGCCAGGATGGGTTGCTGCAGTAAACTGGCCCGATGTCATGCATTTTGTTTATTTCGAAGGGGAGATGCTCTGTGTCAATTTGTCGAAGTGTTGTCTTGGTTGCGCTGGCGGCGTTTGTTTCCTTGCCGGCTTTTGCACGTGATACTCGTCATAATTTTCCGATTGCCGATGCGATGTCAGCATCAGGCGCTCGGGAAAAGCTGGATCCCGAGATCAAGTTTTTTTTCGGCACCCAAAAACCCCCGAAAGTCGTCAAACGCATTGGTGAATGGGGGACCAATAAAAAAACCAACGCTTTTGGTAAAGATGACAAGGTGGCCTGTGAGTGGGCATTTCTTAGCGCGATGCTTGAGTTGCAGGAGCGGGTTAAAAAAGAGGGTGGTAACGCGGTCATCAATATCAAGAGCAATTATCGCGGCAAAGAGACGTCGAGCAACGAGACCTACGAGTGCGGTGCTGGCGCCATCATGGCAGGCGTGGCGCTGAAGGGCACGGTTGTGCGACTCTCCCGTTAAGCGTGTTCGACGCGACGGCGGCTGGGCCGTCGTCGCGCTGTTGCATTTTGGGCCGCGCAACGACTCACCGCGAGGTGGCTCGGTGTGATTGGCACTGATGGCTAATCGCGCGGTTTGGTGGCCACGAGATTGACCAGGGTTTCTTCCCGCTCTTTCGGCACCCCGAACCCGAACCACTCGAAGGCACCCAAGTCTGAGCGACTCCACCACAAATAAGGCTCCGATACGTTCCTGGCATCAAATTCAAAGCCAACGGCGCGGATCATCGCCTTGTATTCATCGGCGGTGCGTTGCACATGCATGGGGTGGCGAAACAGTAGCTTGATCACCCAGGAATGAATATAGGCGCGCGTCGACTCCGCAAACAGCAAGCGACCGCCGGGTTTGAGAATCCGGTAGAACTCGCGCATGGCGTCTTCCTGGCGCAGCAGGTGATGGAAGGTCTGGTGGCAAAACACCATATCGACGCTCGAATCGGGCAAATCAATGTTCGCGCAGTCGTTCTGCTGGAGCTCGGCGTCGATGCCTTGCTTGGTCAGGGTGGCGCGCGCGATGCTCAGGCTCTCCGCGTCAAACTCAACACCGATCAGGCGTGAGGGCGCAAAGGCGGCGTTCAGCAGGCTCAGGGAGTTGCCCTGCCCACAACCCACGTCGGCGATGATCGGTGCTGATGGAAACGGGGTATCCGTCAGGCGGCGAAGATCGTCGATGGCAATCTTGAGGACGTGGTTTCGCCAGATATTGGTGCCGAGAAACCAGAAGCCGAAGCGGGTCTCCGGTACGTAAGCATTGGATGTCATGGATTGTGGCATGTGTGCAGTTAGCGGGAGGTGGGGACGCGCTGGGCAGACTCGAGGAATATCCACGAGATGCCGACGCCGCCGGTCCACGAGGTTTGCTGGCGAACCAGCGGGCTGTCTTCAAAGCTGGCGCCACCGAGATGGTCGGCGCGCAGGAAGCCACCGACCCAGAGTTTTTTGAAGCGCTTGGCCAGCGTCAGGGTGAGCTGCCATCCGCCGTAGCCTGATTTTGCATTCCACGCCGGACGGTCTGCCGTTGCGTAGCGGTCGTCGACTTTGTAGTAATAGGCGAAGTAGTCCTTGTCGCCAAAGATCGGTCCGGTCGATACGCTGGCATGCCAGCCCGGCCACGGGTGGTTGTCGCGATCGATCGCCAGCGTCGGGGTGAACACCGTGCCGACATCGCGGACACCGGGGATGTCGACCGCCAGCACCTTGCGCAGCGGCAGGCGCAGCGTGATGTCCCCCCAGGATTGACGGTGTTTGTAGCTCCACTGCGGCCCGATCTCGACGGTCGGGTCGAGGTCGGGCATGTCGCGGCGCGCGCGGTTGTCGTCGCTCTTCACCGGCACGGACGCAGCGAGGCTGATGTCCCATTCCGTATGGGCGTCCTGGTAGAACACGCCGCGCACCTTGTCGCGATCAATCTTCAGGAACTCGCCGCGGTACACCAGGTACGGGATTGGCAAGGCATAGCTCTGGCGTTGATCCGAGCCGCGATAGTCCGGTATCGACAGCAGCCCGACGCCGGCGCCGAACTCCCAGAGCGGTTCGTCGGCCGCGGCAGCGCTTGCCGACAACAGCAGTGCGAGCGGCAGTGTGGCCGCGCGAATTAGGCGAAATGGATCAGACATGATGGCGCTTGAAAATCAGTGAGGTATTGATGCCGCCGAATGCGAAGTTGTTGCTCATGAAGGTCGTGACGTTCAGCGGCCGCGCGCTACCCATGATGTAGTCCAGGGCGGCGCAGCGCGGGTCGGGGGTATCGAGATTCAAGCTCGGCGCGAAGCGTCCGGCGTGCATCATCTCGATGCCCAGCCAGGCTTCGATGGCACCGCAAGCGCCCAGCGTGTGGCCGAAGTGGCCTTTCAGGCTGCTGATCGGTGTCGACGCACCAAACACCTCAGCGACTGCGGTCGATTCGGCGATATCGCCGACCTCGGTGGCCGTGCCGTGCGCGCTGATGTAATCGATGGCCGATGGCGGCAGGTCGGCGTCGGCCAAGGCGCGTCGCATGACGGTGGCCATGGTGTCGGCCGAGGGCTGGGTAATGTGCTTGCCGTCGGCGTTGCAGTCGAAGCCGACGATCTCGGCGAGGATGGTCGCGCCGCGCGCGATGGCGTGTTCGTAGGATTCGAGCACCAAGGTGGCCGCACCTTCGCCAACCACCAGACCGTCGCGGCGGGTGTCGAAGGGGCGGGGCGTCAGCGTTGGCGTGTCGTTCATCTGGCTGGTGGCAAACAGCGTGTCGAACACCGCCGCCGCCGGGCTCGACAACTCCTCGGCGCCGCCAGCGATCATCAGCGCCTGCTTGCCATAGCGGATCGCCTCATAGGCGTAGCCGATGCCCTGGCTGCCCGAGGTGCAGGCGCTGCTGGTCGGGATCACCCGGCCTTTCAAGCCAAAAAACAGACCGATGTTGACCGCCGTGGTGTGGGCCATCATCTGGATGTAGCTGGTGGCGGTCACGCCGCTCATCTGGCCGGTTTCGAGCATCTGGCCGAACACCCGCACCGGCTCGACGCTGCCGCCGGAGGAGCCGTAGGCGATGCCCATACGGCCGTCGCTAATCTGCGCGTCGCCGAGCAGGCCGGCATGCGCCAGGGCGCGCTCGGTGGCGCACACCGACATCAGCGAGACGCGGCCCATCGAACGCAGCATCTTGCGCGGGTAGTGGCTCGGCACCTGAAAGTGATCGACCGGCGCGCCGAGGCGGGTTTGCAGGTCGGTGATGGCGTCCCATTCGGGCATGCGGCGCACGCCGTTGCGACCGGCGTTCATGGCCGCTTCGATAGCCTCCCAGGTGTCGCCCAGCGAGGTGATGCCGGCCATGCCGGTGACGACGACACGGTGCATCAGATGATGCCTCCATTCACGCCGATGACCTGACGCGTCACGTAGGATGCGGCGTCGGACATCAAGAAACCGACCACCGCGGCCACCTCGTCGGGCGTGCCGACGCGGTTCATCGGCACCATCTTGAGCGCTTCGTCCATGGGCAACTCGCGCGTCATGTCCGAGTCGATCAGGCCCGGGGCGACGCAATTGACGGTGATCCGTCGGCTCGCCAGTTCGACGGCGAGCGCTTTGGTGGCGCCGATCAGCCCGGCCTTGGCGGCGCTGTAATTGACTTGGCCGCGATTGCCCATCACGCCGGACACGGACGCCATGGTGACAATGCGGCCGCCTTTTTTCTTGCGCACCATCGGCATGACCAGCGGATGCACGATGTTGAAAAATCCGTTGAGCCCGGTGTCGATGACCTCGTCCCAGTCGCTGTCGCTGAGTGCGGGGAAGGCATTGTCGCGGGTGATGCCGGCATTGACCACCACGCCGTAGTAGGCGCCCCTGGCCTCGACATCCGCCTCCAGCGCGGTGCGCGCCGCATCCCGGTCGGTGACATCGAACACCAGCAGGTCGGCGCTGCCGCCGGTGTCGCGAATGGCGGCAATCACCGCTTCTGCTGCGGCAATGCCCTGACGACAGTGCACCGTGATGGCAAAGCCCTGCGCCGCCAGTTGCAGTGCGATGGCGCGGCCAAGGCCGCGGCTGGAGCCGGTGACGAGGACGCGGCGAGGCGGGGTGTCAGTCATGGTCGGGAGTCTCGTAAACCTTGAGCGTGGCGTCGGCGATCTGCATGCCGTTGTGATGCAGCGTGCAATCGAAAGCACCGAGGCCAGAATCGTCGCGAAACACAAGATTTGCCTTGATGTCGATGCGGGTATGGGCCGGAAAGCGCGCTTGGTCGCAGCGGTAGGCGCGGGTGCCAAGCAGGTAGCCAATCTTTGGTGGTCGGCCGTTACGTCGGCCTTCCATGCCGACAAAGGCGGCGATCGCCTGCGCCATCAGTTCGATGCCGACCCACGCGGGCATGCCGCCTTCGGCATCCGAATACCACTGGCCGGGCAGGATGTCGGCGTAGGCGGCGACATGGTCGGTGGTGCACTCAGTGACCCCGGAGATCAGCAGGTTGGGTGCGCGGTGCGGGAGCAGCGCCTCGGGCGGCGGGAACGGACTCATGGCGCGTCTCCGATGGCCAGACAACAGTTGCTTCCGCCGAAGGCGAAGGAGCTCGATAACATGATTCGATGCGTGTGACGGTCGATAGTGTCGCCGATGCGCACCAGATTCAGTTCGGGTAGCGCCGGGTCGGCGCAGCCGTCCCAGACATGCGCCGGCAGGCGGCGGTCGACATTATGGTGCGAAAGCGCCAGCCAGCAAAAGGCCAGTTCGGTGGCGCCCGCCGCGCCCAAGGTGTGACCCGTCAGGGGTTTGGTCGAGCTGCAGGGCACACCCTTGGGGAATAGGCGCGCCACGGCGCGGCTCTCCATTTCATCATTCTTGGGCGTGGCCGTGCCATGCAGATTCAGGTAGCTGACGTCTTCGGAGTCAGCACCGGCCGCGGCGAGCGCCTGCCGAATAGCGGCTTCCGCGCCCTTGCCGTTCGGCTCGGGGGAGGAGATATGGTGTGCATCGCTTGACTCGCCCGCGCCGAGCAGGGCGATGGCGGCGGGGTCGCGGCAGACCAGAAACAGCGCAGCGCCTTCGCCAATATTGATGCCGCGGCGATTGGCGCTCATCGGATTGCACAGTTCGGCGCTGGTCGCTTCAAGCGCGCTGAAGCCGTTGATCGTCAGTCGGCACAAGGTATCGACACCGCCGGCGATGACCGCATCGCAGAGACCCGTGCAAATCAGGTGCTGGGCCGAGATCATGGCTTTGGCGCTGGAGGTGCAGGCGGTGGATACGGTGTAGGCCGGGCCGGTCAGTGCCAGCGCGTCAGCCAGAAACCGGGCGCAGTCGCCAAGCTCCTGCCGGCCGTATTGAAAGCCCGGCGGCAGCGTGCCGTGCTGCGCGTGGTGCGCGACGGCGGCTTCGCCTTCGAGAATGCCGGAGGTGCTGGTGCCCAGCACCACGCCGACCCGATGGGCTCCAACGCGCGCGATGGTGGCGCGCACTTCATCTTCAATCTGCCTCAGCGCGGCGAGCAGCAGCCGGTTATTGCGGCTGTCGTAGTGCGCCAGTTCAGCGGGCAGGGCAGGGAGATCAGGGATGCGTGCGCGCCCGACGCGCGCCGCGCGCTGCGGTAGCCAGCCGTCTTCGCGCACCATGCCGGTGGTGTCGCCGCGAAACAGGGCGTGGCTGACGCTGGCCGTGTCATGACCAAGGGCGTTGACCAGGCCCAGCGCCGGCAGTGTGATGAGGGGGGCCATGTTCATTCCTCCAGGCGCGTTACCCGGATGCGGGCGTCCATCGGCGCGAACACCGCGTCGATGGTGCCGCGTGTCGGGTCGGTATCGGATTGCCGGGTCGTCAGCACCGGTGGCGCGTCGCCCTGGCGGATCGTGCGGCCGTGTGCGGTGGTGGACAGCTCGGCGTCTTGCCCCAGCCCTTCGCGGACCGCGTCGACGGGCCAGCTCATGAGTTGAATCAGCGCGGGCAGTTGCAGACCGAGCGCTTCGGCGGCGGGCGGGCCGTCCCAGGTGAGTGTGCCGTGGTCAGCGGTGATGCGGAACACCTTCTGGCCGAGCGGCGTGAGGGCGACGATCTGCATGTGTGCGGCGTGTGCGTCGATGGCGAACACCAGGCGTTCGCCGTCGGGGCGGTCGGGGAGGGTGAATTCCACCAGCTGGTTGACGGCCAGCGCTTGTCCCGCGGGGAGGGCTTGCAGGCAATAGCGCAGCGACGGCGCCAGGGCGGTGCAGCCCGCCTCGTGTGGCGCGCTGGCGCAGCCGGCGAGGGCCAGCGCGCTCAGCAGGATCAGGCGGGTGAGCGCTTTCATGCTGTCGACCTGTGTGCGCTGCGACCGGCCAGCGCCAGCGGCGAGGCCAGAAACGCGGTGATGACCCCCATGAACAAAGTCAGCCCGAAGCTGGCGATCGCCGGCGTGCTGCTGAAGGCGAGCAGCCCGAAGCCGAGCACGGTGGTGATCGCCGCCAGCAACACGCCGAGTGCGGCCTCGCCCTGCGGCCCGCCCTCGCGGGTAAAGATGCCGTAGTCGGCGCCGATACCGAAGACCAGCATCAGCGCCAGCCAGTGGAACAAGGTGGCTGGCAGGCCGAGATAGCCAAGCGCCGCCAGCGGCACGCCGACGGCCAGCACGCAGGGGATCAGTGTGGCCGCCGCACCGCGCCAGCCGTGGCGACGGCTGAGCAGGATCAGCGACAGGCCGATGGCGCAGGCCAGCGCCCAGGCCATGCCGCGGCGGTATTGCGCCATCAGTTTGGACACGGCGGCCGGCTTGTCGAGCAGCGTGACGCCGGGCAGGTCGGCGCTGGCGGCCGCGAGGGTGTCGGCGGTCCAACTGCCGTGCAGCGTGATCACGCTGGCCACGCCGGTTTCTGCAGGGCCCAGCCAGAGGTGGCGATAGGGTGTGGACAGCGGCTGTTTCAACCAGACATCGAGCGTAAGGTTTAGTTCGGTTTGATAGGCCTGGCTCAGCGCCTCGGCGATGCGGGGGCGATAGCCGACCTCGTCGAGCTGATGTGCCGCCCACTGATCGTCGCCGAACAGCGCCTCGCCGATCAGCCGGCGGTGGTCGGTCTGGCGTTGAGCTGAGGGGACGAAGCTGGAGATTGCGGTGAAGCCGCCGGCGTGCTGCGGGTCGCGCGCGCGCAGGGCGTCGGTCAGTTGCTCTTCGCGCTGAAGGAGTTGTTCGGTGTTGCGGGCGTGCACCAGAAACAGCCGGCTGCCCTGGCCGAGCTGGGTGAGCTCGCGGATCTGCGCTTCCTGGCGCGCCAGCGCGGGGTCGGGCGTGCTGAGCAGGCGCACGTCGTCATTGTGCGTCAGCATCCAGGCGCCGGGCAGACAGGCGGCGACAGCCATCGGCAGCAGCCAGTGCGCACGGGCTTGGAGGAAGCGCTGCCAGGTGGCGAATGCCTGACGAAGGCGGTCGAGTCCGGCGGTGCTGCGCGGGTCGGCCCGGTGGGCAAACAGCGGCAGCATCATGAGGGTTGCCAGATAGGCGGTGCCCAGCCCGACCATCGAGAACAGCGCGATCTGACGCAGGCCGGGGAAGGGCATGGCGAGCAGCGCAGAGTAGCCGAGCAGACTGGTGAGCAGGCCCTGGGTGAGCGCCGGGCGCATCGCCGCCATGGCCTCGCCGGCATGCCAGTCGGCGCCCGCCAGACGGCGCTTGGCGAAGTAGTGCAGCGGGTAGTCCACCGCAATACCCAGCAGGCTGGTGCCGCACACCAGGGTGAGCAGGTGCAATTGCCCGTCGACCAGCAACACCACCGCGATGCCGGCGGCAACGCCGGTGGCGATGCAGGCGATGCCGAGCAGTACCGGCCGCAGCGAGCGAAAGGCGAGCAGCAAGAGCGCGGTGATGCCGAGCAGGGAGATGCCGCCGATCAGCGACATCTCACGTTTGGCGGTGGTTTGGGCTGCCTCGGCGTAGAGCACCAGGCCGGTCGCCTCAAAATGTGCTGCTGGTACTTGCGCCTGAACGGCCGCGCGGGCTTGTGCCAGCGCGGCCACGACGGCGTCCTGCGTCGACACCGCGTGCGGGCTGCCGACGGTTTCGGCGCTGACCAGCGCGTAGCTGTGGCCGTCGCGATGGGCCATCAGGATGCCGTCTTCGGGCGCAAATGCGCCGCCGGCGAACGGCAAATCCGCAAGGAAGCCGGCGAGCGTGCCGAAGGGGTCGAGCGGGCGGGGCACCGGCGTGGCGGTCGGGATCGGGCTGGCCAGGGCGCGGTAGAGGTCTTCTTGCAGCGCGTCCCGGCCGCGCTGCTGCAAGGCTGCGCGGGTGGCGGCGGAGAGCAGCCCGAAACGGTGCGGCAGGTAGGTGGTGAGCAGGGTGTCGAGCGCGTCGGGCGGAATGTCCAGCGTGACATGCTGCAAGGCCGGCGAGGCGCGCAGCGTTGTTGCCAGCACTTGGGCGCCGGCGCGCGCCTGGGCGGCATCGTCGGCGACGGTGAGCAGCACGATGCGCCGTTCGTGGGCACGCGCGAGTTGCGACATGGCCTGCTCGGCGATCGGGCTGCGCTCGGTGGCGGGCAGCATGGCGAGCAGATCGGTTTCGACCGGTAGCTTGTCGAAGGCGGCCAGCGCGATCATGCCTGCGACCAGCGCGGCGGCCAGGAAGGTGAACAGGCGGCGTGGCATCAGTCGGGGCGGGCGAAGAGCGCGGCTTCGGCGTCGTTCAGCCGGGTGTCGCGCTCGATCGCGGTGAAGCGGATTTCGGTGTGGTCGCCGCTGGCTTCAAAGATATCGACCTGTTCGACGGCCGTCGTGCCGGCGACCGTGATGCGCGCCAGATGGCGGGCGATTTCCGTCTTGCGCGGCGTGAGCGTCACATGCCACCGATCGGCGCCACGTACCGGTTCAAGCACGAAGCTCGACTGCAGCGGCGCCAGGTCGGCACTGAGCAGGGCTTGCATGATCTGCCCGGCCTGGGCGGCGCCGGCGGCTTCGCGGCTCGTGCGCGCCTTGCGCTGGCCGTCCGGCCCGATTTCGACGGTGCCGCGCGCGTCGATCAGATAGCGCACGGTGTAGGGCGATGCGACCTGCCACAGTACGCCGGCGTCGCGCGCGTAGGTGAAATGGCCGGCGATGCGGAAGGGCTTGCGCATGGCGGCGAGGGTTTTGGTCTGGCTGAACTCGGCGCGCAGCACCGGGCTGTCGGCGACCCGGGCGGCGATCTCCTTGAGTAGCGCATCATCGGCGTGTGCGCTGGCCGACAGGAACGCCAGCAGCGCTGCGAGAACAAAGCGGCGGCGTTTCATTCGGCGCCGCCCAGGCGATCGAGCAGTGCCGCGGGCGACACGAATTGCAGTTCGCCGCTGGCCATGTCGACCGCCACTTGAATCGTGTACGCGCGGGTCAGGCGCTGGCCGGTGGCGGCGTCGCGGATGGTGTAGGCGATCTTGAGTCGGTTCTGCGCTTCGACCAGCGCGGCTTCGATGCGGATCTTCTGACCGTAGCGCGCCGGCTTCACGTATTTGATGTGGCACTCGACCACCGGCCAGGCGTAGCCGGAGGCGCGCATCTGCGGGTAGTCGTAGTCGATGCTGCGCAGCAGGACGGTGCGTGCCTGCTCGAAATACTGCACATAGTGGCCGTGCCACACCACTTCCATGACATCCACGTGGAAGAAGGGGACGTCGACTTCCACCTCCACCTTGGGCAGCGTACTCATGCGTAGAGCGTCCAGGCTTTGGCGCGCATCGCCGTCAGCGTGGCGCGCAGGTCGGCTTCGAGCGGGCGGTCTTCGGTGACCAGCGCGGACAGCGACGACACCTGCTGGTGGAAGGCGAGCACCGACGCGGGCAAGGCCTCGGCGCGCAGTTCGCCGGTTTGCAGGCGCAAGGCGAGGCCCTGGTTGGCGGCGAGCAGCGCGGCGGCGGCGACCTGCTCGCTGAGTTCCAGCACGCGCAGGCAGTCGCGTGCGGCGATGGTGCCCATGCTGACCTTGTCCTGGTTGTGGCACTCGGTTGAGCGCGAAAATACCGAGGCCGGCATGGTCAGTTTGAGCGCTTCGGCGGTCCACGCCGAGGCGCCGATCTGCACCGCCTTGAAGCCGTGGTTGATCATCGCCCGCTCGGCCGTCGCGCCGGAGAGGTTCTGCGGCAGGCCGTGGTTGAACTTGCTGTCGACCATCAGTGCCACCTGCCGGTCGAGCAGGTCGGCGAGGTTGGCGACGGCGGTTTTCATGGCGTCCATGACGAAGGCGATGTGCCCGCCATAGAAGTGGCCGCCGTGCAGCACCCAGTCGGCATCGGGGTCGATCAGCGGGTTGTCGTTGGCGCTGTTGAGCTCGTTCTCGATGTCGCGGCGCATCCACGGCAGCGCGTCGCGCAGCACGCCGATGACGTGCGGGGCGCAGCGGATCGAGTAGCGATCCTGCAGGCGCATGGCACCGTCGTCGGTGTCTTCAGGCAGATCGGTGAAGATCCAGTCGGCGGCTTCGGCCTGGCCGGCGTGCGGTTTGGCGGCGAACAGGCGTGGGTCGAAATGACCGCGGTTGCCTTGCATGGCCATCGAGGCCAACGCGGTGATGCGTGTGGTCAGCCGGCTGAGGTAGTCGGCACGCGACCAGGCCTGGCAGGCCAGCGCGGTCATCACCGAGGTGCCGTTCATGATCGCCAGCCCTTCCTTGGGCTTGAGTTTGAGCGGGGCGATGTCGAGTTCGGCCAGCACCTCGGCGGTCGGACGCACCGCGCCGCGATAGCGCAGCTCGCGCTCGCCGACCAGCGCCGCGGCGACGTAGGAGAGGGGGGTCAGATCGCCGCTGGCGCCGACTGAGCCTTCTTCCGGAATCAGTGGCAGGGCATCGTTGACCAGCAGGTGTTCGATCTGTTCGAGCAGCGCGACGCGCACGCCGGAGTAGCCTTGCGCCAGCGAGTTGAGGCGAGTGACCAGCACTGCGCGGGTGGCTGGCTCGTCCAGATGCCTGCCGAGGCCGCAGCCGTGGTAGCGGGTGAGGTGCAGCGGCAGCTCCTGCACCAGATCGGACGGCACGGTGACGGTGCAGGATTCACCATAGCCCGTGTTCACGCCATAGACCGTGCCGTTGTTGGCGAGCAGGCGCTCCAGATACGCGCCGCCGCGGGCGATGCGGGTGCGGAAGCTGTCGTCCTGCGAGAGGCGAACGGGGCGTCGGCCATCGGCGGCATCGACCACGTCTTCGATGCTCAGATGGCGGTTGCCGATGATGACCGTGTCGGCGGCCTGGTTTTGAACGGTGTCTTTCATGGTTTTGAAGGAAGGGGTATCGCCCGCTCCTCCCAGAAGTCGAAGAAGTTGAACCACTGCAGCGGCGCTTGGCCGCAGTAGTGTTCGAGCCGTTGGGCGTAGGCGCCCATGTGCTGCTGCAAGGCCTGGTCGCGCGCTTTGCGCGGCAGGTCGATGCGCTCGGCGAACGGCTCGAAGTGGAGGTGGTAGCGGTTGCCGGCGTCGAGACAGAAAAACAGATACACCGGGCATTCGAGCAAGTGCGCCAACACGAACGGGCCTTGCGCGAAGGGCGCCGGCTGGCCGAGGAAAGGCAGGCGCTGGGTGCGGCCGTTTTCTGCCACCGGCGTGCGGTCGCCGACGATGAACAGCAGCTCGCCGCGGTCGATCTTGTCCTTGAAGGTGATAGCGGTGTCGGGGCCGAAGTCGGTGACTTGAATGAGGTTGAAGGCGAAGTCGGGGTTGGCCTCGGCCATCATCTTGTTGAAGCGCACCGCGTGCTCGGTGAACACCACGGCGTTGATGGTGGTGAAGCGCGCCGCGACGCCGAGGGCGCGGGCCATTTCGAGATTGCCCAGGTGCGAGCCGATGATCAGCGCGCCGCGGCCGCTGGCGATGAGGGCGTCGAAATCGGCCTGGCCGTGGAAGCTCAGGTTCTGCGGCGCCACGGCACCGCTCCAGGCGGCGAGCTTGTCGAGCCCGGCGCGGGCGAAGGCCAGCATGTGGCGATAGGTGTCGGTCAGGCCGGGCGGCTTGGGCAAGGTGGTGCTCGGCCCGAAGTGGCGATACACCCGGTCGAGATACTGCTGCGAGGCTTGGCGCGCGGTGCGGCCGGTGAGCAAAAAGTAGCCGACGATGGGGTAGAGCATCAGGCTGGCCACCGGCCGGCCGAGCAGGCGATAGGTGGTGAGCACCGTTTTCAAGCCGAGGCTGCTGCCGCGCTCGGCCAGGCGCGACCAGTGCGGTGCGTTGTTACCCGCGCGCAGGCGTCGCCACACCAGCGCGGGTGCGCGCCACAGCATGCCGGCAACCAGTTTGGTGTGGGTGGCCGAGATGCGCAGGTTGTCCTTGAGCATCGCGAAGTGCGAGATGCCGTCGGCCGGGTAGGTCACGCGCGTGGGCACGTTGATGATCGGCAGGCCAAGCCAGGCCAGGCGCACCAGAATCTCGATGTCGAAGGCCATGCGCCGGGCGATGTGCGGGCCGAGGATGCGCATCGTCGCGGCCAGCGGGTAGAGCCGGAAGCCGCACATCGAGTCGGGCACGTCGCGCGAGAGGGTTTCGATGCGCACCCAGAAGTGGGTGATCGATCGGCCATACAGGCGCGACTTGGGCACGCTGTCATCGTAGATCGGCCGACCGCAGACGACCGCCTCGGGCGTGGCGGCACCGAGTTCAAGAAAGCGCGGCACGTCGGCCAGAGTGTGCTGGCCGTCGGCGTCGACTTGCAGCGCGTGGGTCAGGCCGTCGGCATGGGCTTGCGTGAAGCCGGCGATCACCGCTGCGCCCTTGCCGCCATTGACGGGCAGGGTGATGAGCCGTGTCAGCGGGCAGTCGGCGACGGCGCGCGCCAGCGCCTCGCGGGTGGGGGCGTCGCTACCGTCGTCGATCAGATAGATCGGCAGGCCGTGCTCGGCAAGCTGTGTGACGACATGCGCAATGGTGTGCGGGTGGTTGTAGACCGGCACCAGAAAACAGGGGCGGAAGCTCATCGCTGAAACACCGCCCTGCCGCTGGATTTGGCCCGACCGTCGACGGTGTAGGCGAAACGCAGGGTGTTTTTCTCGGGCGACCACTCCAGCGTCAGTTCCAGCGCGTCGCCGGGCAGCACGCGGTCGTTGAACTTGAGGGCGTCGAGTCTCTGGCAGCTGCCGGCCGGGGCAAAGTACTGCAGGGCGAAACGGATCGCCCAATCGACCTGGGCGACGCCGGGCAGGATCGGGGTGCCCGGGAAATGGCCGGCAAACTGGATCAGGTCGGCGTCGGCCGTGATGCTCAGACGAACGTGGGTATCGCTGTGCTCGATGAGTTGTGCGGTGGGCAGGCTCATGACGGGACGGCCTCGTCGAAGAGGCGCTGCAAGGCGTCGAGCGGGAGTTTGCCGCGCTCGTTGTAGGGCAATTCGGCGGGGAAGCGCCAGCGGCGCGGCAGGGTGACGCGCTCGAAGTGTGCGAGCAGGTGGGCGCGCAGCGCGTCGATGGTGGCGCGGCGGCCGAGCGCATCGAGCTGGTGCCGGCCGTCGGGCGTGAGGACGGCGATGGCGCCGAGCTGCTCACGAGGGCCGGGCAGCACGATCACGGCGCAGGCGGCAATCCACGGGTGCGCGTTGAGCTGCTTCTCCATCGCCGGCAAGGAAACGCGCTTGCCCTCGAGCTTGATGATGCGGTCGGCGCGCCCGCGCAGGTGGAATCGGCCCCCGGCCAACATTTCGGCCAGATCGCCAGTCGCCATGGGCGTGTCTTCATCGGCAAACGGCGAGCGCACTTGCAGGGCGCACGCCGCGTCGACCGCGATGTCGACGCCGGGCAAGGGCTGCCAGGGCGATTCGGCCTGTGGCCACTGGCGGCGCCAGGCGATGCCGCCGGTTTCGGTGCTGCCATACACTTCGATCGGCGCCTGACCCAAGGCCGCGCCGAGCGTGGCGGCGGTGTCGGCGGCCAGCGGGGCGCCGGAGGAGAAGATGGCCGCGGTGTAGGGCGCCAGCTCGACCGGATCGAGCAGATCGCCCAGGCGCGACAGATGGGCCGGGCTGGAGATGACCGTGCCGCGGCCATGGGCGCGCAGGCGGTTGAGTAGCGCGTGCGGGGTGGCGGCGACGGCGGTGTCGAAGGGCCGGCCGGCGCTCAGCGGCCCCAGCAGTCGGAACAGCAGGCCGTAGATGTGGAAATGGGGCACGGTGGCGAACACCGGATCGGTGCCCAGCAGCGCGCCCCACTGCGCCTGGTGCGCGAGCACTTCGGCGTCGAGCTGGATGAGCCGCTTGGCGATGGGTTTTGGGGCACCGCTACTGCCCGAGGTGGTGAGTTCGATGGCGGCGTCGGGCGACAGCGGCGCGCCGGGCGTCCAGCCATCGACGCCGGGCAGGTGGTGGATGGCGGCGGTGTCGAGGACGCCGTCGCAGGTGTCGGCGCACTGTGCCATCGACGCGTGCTGGAAGTTGGCGGGAATCACCACCTGTTTGCCGGCATGCAGCACGCCGAGAAACCCGATCAAAAAGTCGGCTGCATCCGGCGTGTCGAGCGCGATCCGGCGTCCTGGCTGTGCGGCCAGGGCGAGCGCGACGGCGCCCACGCGCGACCAGAATTCGCCCCAGCTCAGTACTGCGCCGTTCTCGCGCAGGGCGACCTGCGTATGGCTTGGTCGGTCAGCTGGGGTCAGCCCGATCAACGATCTGGGCTCGTTCAACGTGACGCTCCGACATGCCGTCGCCGGTACAGCCACTCACCCACAAAGAGCAGACCCATCAGGGCATAGGCGACACCGCCGTTGTACCAAGCCCAGGCTTCACGGCTGGCGAGCACGGCGGTGTAAGCCGCGATGGCCCCATTGACGATGAAAAAGGCGCACCACAGTTGGGTGACCTTGCGGGTGTAGGCCACGCCTTCGGGCGGCAGATCAGGGCGTTGCAGTCGGGCGATGCGCTCGATGACGGTCGGCGGATTGATGAGCGAGTGGGCGAAGAGCGAGAGCATGGCCAGATTGACGATAACGGGGTAGAGCCGAAGAACGGTTTCGCTGTTGCTGATGGCGACCAGCGCGGCGAGGGTGAGCAGCGCGCCGACCAGCAACCAGCGCTGTCCGCCACGGGTGGCAGTGGCGCCTTTGCCGCTGGTGAGCAGACGCAAGCCGGCCAGCACCAGCAGCAGTGGGATCACTTGCCGGGGTTCGAAGTGGCCCAGCGCCAGATAGATGGCGACAGGCGTGGCTGCGAACAGCAGCGCGCGAACGACCGGCAACAGGCGCAAATCAGCTGTCCAGCAGCGAGCGCACCGCACGCACGACGTCGGCGACGGTACGCACGGCCTTGAACTCGTCGGCCTTGATGCGCTTGCCGGTCAGGGTTTGCAGTTTAACGGCCAGGTCGACGGCGTCGATGCTGTCCAGGTCGAGATCTTCATAGAGGTTGGCCTCCAGGGTGATCTGCGCTTCGGGCGTTTCGAAGGACTCGACGAGGATCTTCTTGAGCTCGTCGAAAATTGCCTCATTGCTCAGTGCCATGATGTTTTCCATTTTCATGCTTCGTTCTCGCTGCGCTGGCGCACCAGTTCGACCAGGGTGTTCACGGATTGAAAGTAGCGCTTGACGCTGGGGTCGTCACCATCGAGGCGCACCTGGTAGCGCTTGCGCAGCGCCACGCCAAGCTCCAGCGCGTCGATGGAGTCCAGGCCCAGGCCGTCGCCGAACAGCGGTGCCGCCGGATCGATGTCGTCGGCGGTCATGTCCTCGAGGTCGAGGGTGTCGATGATCAGTTGCCTGATCTCAGTGTGCAGATTGTCCACAGGCCGCAAGCTCCAGGGCGAAATGGTTTTCCAGGGCGACCGTCAGGCGGCGAACGGCGAGCGTGCCGGGCAGGTCCGGTTCGATCAGGTCGCTGACGGAAAGAGGGGATTTTACTTCGAGTCGGTACTCGAATCGACGGGGCGGGATGTCATACCACGGCCGGCCTTTCGACAGCGTGGGGGGATCGCAGCTGAGCACGACCGGCAGAATGGGTTGCTCGCAGCCCAGTGCGATGTGCGCGGCGCCGCGCAAAAAGCGCAATGGCACGCCCGGCTGGGTGCGGGTGCCTTCGGGAAAAATCACCAGTGCACCGCCTTGCTGAAGCGCGCCGACACAGGATTCGACCAGTGCTTCCGATGATTTGGCATTGCTGATGTAACCGGCCGCACGTACCACGCCGCCCAGAAAAGGGCTGTTCCACAGCGCGCCCTTGACCACGCAGTCGGAGCGCGGCATCAGCGAGATCATGACCACCACATCGATCAGGGTCGGGTGATTGGCCAGCACCAGCGCGCCGCGCGCCTCGGCGAGTGCGTCGGCATTCTTGAGGTGCAGGCGCATGATGCCGACGGTGCACATGAAACCGACAAATACCCCGAAGAGTTTGTGGATCAGCCATTGGGTGCGTTCGCGGCGGCGGTTGGCATCGCCCGGCAGCAGGCGGATCACCGGACAGGCGAGGAGGGTAATCATCAATCCGCCGATGCTGAACAGGCTGAAGGCCACACCGGTCATCAGCAGGCGCCATACGTAATTGAGCTTACGCATCGGCGAGCGTCCATTGCCAGGTGCTGCGCTGGCCGGTCCAGATGTCGCTCGGGCCGTGTCCGGCGAGCACGTGCAGCAGGCTCAGACCCATCATGCGATCGGTGGGCGCGGCAGACGTGCGCTGCGTGGCCACGTGCAGACGGCTCGGGCCGCGGATGTCGAGCAGCAGCGCCAGGGCATGCGGTGTTTCGGCGCTGTCGATGTCCTGCGTGTAAAGCTCGGGCACCGGGGCGTCGGCGTACACCAGCAAGATCTGCGGCTGTCCGGCCGATAGCCGGGCAGCGGCTTCAGTGAGCGCCATGCCGAGCGTTTCATCGCCGGCGGCGATGGCCGTGGCGGGGGCAGTGTCCTGACGGGCTATGGAGAACACGCCGGCCGAGGCATTGTGCACGCTCAGACTGAAGCTGGCGGGCGAGACTTCTTCGCCGGCGGCGAGGTCATTGAGCATGGTCAGCGTGCGGGCCAGTTCGCCGTGACGGGAGGCAAACACCATGGGCACGCCAGTGCGCTCACCGAGGCAGCGGTGGGCCACATTGAGCGCCGCGCGCGCGACCGGGCCGAGGCGCCGGCGCAGCATGGGGTCGACAAAGCCGATGTCGGCCGCGGCACCGGCCGGGTCAAAGGCCTCGGGGGGCGATGCGCGCCATTCTTGCTGTGTGCTTCGGCCGGGCGCCCATGCCTCCCATGTGGCCAGCGGCAAAGAGAATGAATCCATGCTTTCGGGCGCGGTTAAGGGTGTCAGGGCGCGCAATTCTAGCAGGGTAGTGTTACGTGTTGTAACACCTTCTGTCCTCTCGTGTGTCATGTGTCGCACCGCGCTGGATCCCGCTCAATGCGCAAGTCCCAGCGTGTCCAGTGCGACTGGCGGGGGACGAAGCTCCCGTCATGCCATTCGTTCAGTTCGACCGTGGCGACGGTGCCCTCGGTGGTCCAGCCGGTCGTCAGCGTATCGGTCAAGGCCGTCGTGCCCGCGTCCCAGGGCGTGGCGGCGATGTTGGCCGGATGTCGTGCTTGCCAGCGGGTTTGCGCCAGCGCCGTCAGGAGCGGCGCGCCGGTGACTTTTGCCCAGGACTCCTTGAGTACCCAGAGCTGGTGGAAGGCGGTCGAAAAATCGGACTGTTCTGCCAGCCAGCGGGTGTCGTCGTCAGCAAAAAAAGCGTTCGCGAGGCCATGTCGTGAGCGCGGGGCATGCGCCTGAAGGTCAAAGCCGCAGCGCAGCGTCTGGCTGATGGCGCAACCGACGTGGTCGCCGCTGTGACTGAGGCTGAACTGCGGGGCGTCGGGTCCGTCGAGCTGCGGCCGATCTCCGAGCAGGTGGATTCGCCAGGCGGCGGGTGCTCGTGTGCCGTCCTGGCTCAGCGCCAGACGCAACAACGCCCGACCGGCGCAGAACTGTCGGCGTCGGCGGCTGGAGGTTATTGCGCGGGCGCGTTGCTGCTCGTCGGGCGCGAGCAAATCCACCCGGTCGCTCAGGGCGTCGGTCGTGCAGATGAAGATGCGCAGACGATCGGTCATCGGGGTGTTTGCTGGCGTCGGCGCGGGGGCCGGCGGAAGAGGCCTAGGGCGAACGATACCGGGTCTTGTCGGCCTTGGGCAGCGTGGTCAGCCGGGTGGTCGGTCGCGCAGCCCGGCGCGCAATGGCGGTGCGCCTTGGGGCGCTGTCATCAAATTCGGCAAGGCCGTGCGCTACTATTCACGGTTATCTCAGAATTGAACCAAGGAAACCGCCAATGGCGCGCGCGCCAATCGTCACGTTGATTTCTCAAAAAGGGGGCGCGGGGAAAACCACCGTGACCATGCAGTTGGCCGCCGGCCTCGCGCGCCGCGGGCGCAAGGTTGAAATTGTCGATCTCGACATGCAGGAGTCGGCCAGCCGATGGGCGGCTGCGGCATCCCCGGAGCATCCGTTTCCGGCGCGGGTGCACCGCTTCAGTGATGATCCGCGTGAGCTTCCGGACAAGCTGGCCAAGTGGCGCAAGCGGGCGGATGTGGTGCTGCTCGACTGCCCGCCATCCATCGATCATCCGCGTACGCTGGCAGCGCTGAATCACACCGATCTGGCGATTATCCCGGTGGTGCCGAGCCCCACCGACCTGTGGTCGACGCGGGCGGTCGAGCGCCTGATCGTCGGTCTTCAGGCCACGCATCCGGGTCTGCAGGGCGTGCTGGTGCCCAACCGGGTCACCCGCACCTCGCTGGCGGCGGACGTGATGGAGGTGATGCGCGAGTTCGATCTGCCGGTGCTGTCCACCATTCTCAATCAGCGCAATGCTTATGCGCAGAGTGCGGCGGTCGGCGGTTCGGTGTTTGACCTGGGCAGCGCGGCCCAGCCGGCACAGCTTGAGGTCTTGCGGCTGGTCAGCGCGGTGGTGAAGCGTTTGGGAGGGGGTGAATGATTGTTCGTAAGCAAATCAAGGCGTCGCTGCGCGCCAGTATTGACGATGAAGATGCGGCGCTGAAAAAACGCCTGCCGACCCGCAGCGAAAAGCGTCGCGCCTCGGTCAAGCTGACCACCAAGGCCGTGAACCGGATGTCGCCGCCGATCAAGCCGAGTGTGGTGGCGCCGGCCAAACCGGCTGAGGTCGTCCTGTCGGTCGATGAGGCTGCGCAACTCAAAAAAATGCGCGATCACCTGCGCGAACAGGCGCCGTCGGTGAGCCGAAGCGATTTGATGCGGGTGGCGGTGGAGTTGCTGCTGGCGGTCGGGCCGGACGAGGTAAAAGTCCGGCTGGACGGGTTGCCTCGGTTTCCCAAAAAAAATAAATAGCGGAAGGCGCGCGAGTGCGGCGCACTGCAGGCGATTCATGGGTGAGGCGGCGTGTGCTGGTCTCCCCGACAGGAATCGAACCTGTATCTAGCGCTTAGGAGGCGCTCGTTCTATCCATTGAACCACGGAGAGAGACCGGGCCCCGCGATGGGTGGGGGCGGGGCGCAGTTTACCGCGAATTCAGGCTTTTTCGAAGCGCGGGGCCGCGGGGCGGTAAAATGCGCGCTTTGCCCTGTTGCTGGATGCCTCATGCCCCTGATTTCCGTAGATCGTGCCTGCCTTGCCTTTGGTCACGTCGCCCTGCTCGATAAGGCCGATTTTCAGCTCGATGCGGGTGAGCGGGTCGCGCTGATCGGGCGCAATGGCTCGGGCAAGTCCAGCTTGCTGCGGGCCATGGTCGGGCAGTCGCCGCTGGATGATGGCGAGGTCTGGCGCGCGCCGGGCATTCGCATCGCGTATGTGTCGCAGGAGGCGGATTTTGACCTCGCGCGCTCGGTGTTTGATGTGGTGGCCGAAGGCCTGGGCGATGTGGCGGCGGTGCTCAAGGCCTATCACGCGGCGCTTCATCATATTGCCGAGGACGCGTCGGAGGCCGCGATGGCCGAGCTGGAGCGCACGCAGCACGCGGTGGATAGCGCCGACGCCTGGCGCATGAATCAGCGTGTCGAAGCCATGCTGGGCCGGCTGGCGTTGGATGGCGACCTGATCGTCAGCACCCTGTCGGGCGGCGGCATCAAGCGGGTGGCGTTGGCGCGGGCGATTGTCGGCGATCCGGAGCTGCTGCTGCTCGATGAGCCGACCAACCATCTCGACCTCGATGGCATCCTGTGGCTGGAGGAGTTGATCAAGAGCTTCTCCGGCGCGGTGGTGCTGATCACCCACGACCGGGTGTTCATGGACAACGTGTCGACCCGCATCGTCGAGCTCGATCGCGGCAACCTGGCCAGTTTCGACGGGCGCTTTGCCGATTACCAGGTGAAGAAGGCCGAGCAGCTTGAGTCCGAAGCCAAGGCCAGCGCGCGTTTCGACAAGCTGCTGGCGCAAGAAGAGGTTTGGATTCGCAAGGGCGTCGAGGCGCGTCGCACTCGCAACGAAGGCCGGGTGCGGCGGCTGGAGGCGTTGCGTCGTGAGCGCGCGGCCCGCCGAGAGCGCCAGGGCAATGTGACGCTGGCGCTCGACCGGGGCGACAAGTCCGGCCAGATGGTGGCGGAGCTCGAAAACGTCAGCAAAGGCTACGGTGGTGCGCCGCTGGTGCGTGACTTCTCGACCCGCATCATGCGCGGCGACCGCATCGGCTTCATTGGCCCCAACGGCGCGGGCAAGACCACGCTGCTCAAACTGATTCTGGGCGAGCTTGAGCCTGACAGCGGCACGGTGCGCCGCGGCACGCGCCAGCAGGTGGCCTATTTTGACCAGTTGCGTGCGCAGCTCGACCCCGAGGCGCCGCTGACCGAGGTGATCAGCCCGGGCTCGGACTATGTCGAGATCGGTGGCGAGCGCAAGCATGTGATCGGCTACCTGGAAGACTTCCTGTTCGCGCCGCAGCGGGCGAGGTCGCCGGTCAAGTCGCTGTCGGGTGGTGAGCGCAACCGCCTCTTGCTGGCGCGCTTGTTTGCCCAGCCGGCCAACGTGCTGGTGCTCGACGAGCCGACCAACGACCTGGATATTGAAACGCTGGATCTGCTCGAAGCGCTGCTGGCGGACTACGCCGGCACGCTGTTCCTGGTCAGTCACGACCGGGCTTTCCTCGATAATACGGTGACGCAGGTCATCGCCTCCGAGGGCAACGGCGAGTGGAAGGAGTATGTGGGTGGCTATGCCGACTGGCAGCGTCTGCGCAAGCAGCCGGCGGCGCCGGTGGCCGAAAAGAAGGCGGTCGTGACCAAGGACAAGCCCAAGGCCGCGCCTGCCAAGAAGCTGTCATTCAAGGATCAGCGCGAACTCGACGGCTTGCCGGATCGCATCAGTGCGCTGGAGGCGGAAGAGGCGAGCCTGCACGCCCGCCTGGCCGACCCCAATCTGTATCAGAGCACACCGGACGTGGCGGTCGAGCTGAACGCGCGGCTTGAGGCGGTGGGTGAAGAGATGCTGGCGGCGATGGCGCGCTGGGAAGAACTGGAGCAGCAAGCCGGCGGTTGAACCGCTCAGATGGCGAGCAGACGCACCATTAGCCCGGCACTGACCAGCAGCACGACGAGAAAGCCCCAGCCCCAGAGCTGATAGCGGCGGCCAAGCTGTGACGGATCGAGGTCCGAAATCAGATACAGCCGCCGCCCCTCGGGCTTGCGAACGATATGCGCTTCGGCCGCGGCGTGGAGCTCGGCTTGTTGGCGGCGCACTTCGCGCTTGGCTTCGGCGCGCGCCAGCTCCCATTCCTGCAAATCGACCTGGCCGTCGCCGTCGAGATCGAAGCGTTCGAGCAGGCGTGGGTGATCGGCTTTCCAGTCGGCCAGCAGGTCGCGCACCTGGCGGGCGGTGTCATGCGCGGGGTCGATGCTGCCCAGGGTGGTGAAGTCGCCGATGACGTAGATCGGGTCTTGCTTGATCAGGCACCACTGGGTGTAGCGGCGGTCGTCGCGTATCACCACATCCTTGCGGGTGATCAGTAACTCGGCGCCTTCGGGGTCGACCGCGCACTGGCCGCTGCCGTCGTCGAGCAAGAAGGAGGCGTCGCTCTCGTCGTCCGAAAAACGCCGCCAGCTGTCGCCGTCTTTTTCATCCACCACCAGCCGATACCACAGCACCGGCAGGCCGTTGAGCGGGGAGTAGAGCGGCGCGCCATCGAGCGGCATGCCCTGACCAAACAGTTCGGTATAGCCTTGGGCGGCCGAGGCGATGCGCGAGGTGGGCGTGTCGAGAATCAGCCGGCTGTGGTGGATGGAGCGCAGCCAGCCGAACAGCGCGGCGGCCACCACCAGCACCAGCGCCACCAAGCGAAAGCTGCCGTCGGCTTGAAAGCCGGCAAAGCCGAGCGCGGCGATGCCGGACGCGACCGCCGCGCCGGTGCGATCCGGTCGCAGTGAAACGAGCATGATTTTGCTGGGCGGCGCTTAGGCGCTGAACAGGGCTTTGAGGTCGACGTCGGCTTTTTCGGCGGTGGAGAACTCGAGCAGGGGCTGCTCGGTGAAGCCGGTGAGGCGCGCGATGATCAGGTCGGGGAATTGCTCGATGCGGATGTTGTGCACATTGGTGCTCTCGTTAAACCACTCGCGGCGATCGGCAATGCCGTTTTCGAGCGCGGTGATGCGTGTTTGCAGCTGCATGAAGTGCTCGTTGGCCTTCAGTTCCGGATAAGCCTCTGCCACCGCGAAGAGTTGGCCGAGCCCGAAACGCAGCATGCCTTCGGCCTGTCCGAGCGCGGGCACGTCGTGCTTGGCGCGCGCGTCGGAGACGCGGGAGCGGGCTTCGATCACGCGGGTGAGCGTGCTTTCTTCGAATTGCTTGTATTGGCGGCAGACTTCGACCAGCTTGGGCAGTTCGTCATGACGCTGTTTGAGCATCACGTCGATATTGGCCCAGGCCTTGGCAATGTTGTGCTTGAGCCGCACCAGGTTGTTATAGACGACGATGCCATACAGCAAGGCAATGGCAATCACACCGAGCAGGACGAGGGCGGACACGGACATCGAGGGCTTCCTTTAAAAGCGGGCCGGCGAGCCGGCGGGTCGGGGGCATTTTAACCGCTGGCGACGACGGCCGGCCGGCGGGGCTGCCGAGGGGTTAGTCTGGGCGGGCGGGCGGCTCGGCGTCGGCCTCGGATGTATCCTCTGGCGCAGGCATCAGACGTATCGCGTCTTCCTCGGGAATGGCCAGTCGCCGGATGAGTTGCTCGCGGTTGAGTTTCAGCAGTGACTGGATCGCGGTCAGGTCGTCGGGAATCGCGGCGTTGCCCCAGCCCTTGGCGTTGTGGCGGGCCAGGGCGTTGGCCAGCGCGACGGTGCGCACGCGGGGGTTGCTGGCACTCGATTCGTCCATCAGGTGGATGAGCAGTTCGGGGAGTTGCCATTTTTTCGCCAGCGCGAGCTGGATTTCATTGGCAGAAAAGCCGAACACCTCGCGTTGCACGGCAGCGCTGCGCAGGCTGGCGTCGGCGCGCTGCATGGCGTAGGCCTTGGCGGTCAACGCCGGGGCAAACGCCCAGCACAGGATGTCTGCGGTGTCGTGCAGCAAGGCGGCAATGGTGATTTCTTCAACGTCCAGATCGTGACGGATGATCGCCCATTCACGCGCGTAGTGGGCGGCGCGACGGGCGCGCCCAATGACACCCAGGACGCCAATGAGCGCCGCGGGGGTGTCGGCGAGTGCGTCTTCGATGGTGGGCAGGTCTTCGAACTGGCGAAAGAAGGGCGTGATGCCGATCATCATCACGGCCCGGTCAATGGTGGTGATGGCGTGATTTTGCGCCTGGCGTCGGTGGGTCTCGAGATGGCTGAGCACGCGCAGCGTCATCAGGGGGTCGCCCAGGATGACCTGCGTGATCTGTTTTCCGTTGACCCTGCCTTCCTGCTCGCGCATTCCGGCGAGGTCGCGCGCCGTGCGGCGAAGGACGGGCAGGCTGCCCTGGGAGAACAGGTCGACATAGGCATCGAGGGAGGGGAGGGCCTCGTTCAGTCGGTTCATGATGGTCTCATTTTTCCGGGTTGTCGCTATTTACGGCGCGTGGCACGCTGGACTTGAGCTTTGCGACGGGGCGGTGCAGACGCCGCGGATGAATTCGTTATAATCTTTTGGGATGGGCGCTTGCGCTTCGCGCGGGCCGAGACGGAGAAGCATGTGAAAGGGTCTTTCAAGGCGTTTCTGATCGAGCAGGCTGAAGACAAAACCATACGCGCAGGGATGCAGTCCCTGAGCCCCGATGACCTGGATGTGGGCGAGGTGTTGATCCGGGTGCACTACTCGAGCATCAACTACAAGGATGCCCTCGCCGCGACGGGCAAGGGCAAGATCATTCGCCGCTTTCCGTGTGTGGGCGGCATCGATTTGTCGGGTGAAGTGGTCGAGAGTTCGGATCCGCGGTTTTCTGCCGGCGATCCGGTGATCGCGACCAGCTTTGATATTGGCGTGGCCCACCATGGTGGCTATGCCGAGTACGCGCGCATTCCCGCCAAATGGGTGGTGGCGCTGCCCGAGGGCTTGAGTCTGTTCGAGGCGATGGCCTTGGGGACGGCGGGTTTCACCGCGGCGCTGGGGGTGCAGCGCATGGAAGACAACGGCCTGCGGCCCGATAATGGCCCGGTCGTGGTGTCCGGCGCGACCGGCGGTGTGGGCAGTCTGGCGATCGACATTCTGGCGGCCGCCGGTTATTCGGTCACGGCGCTGACCGGCAAGGCCTCTGAAGAAGACTATCTGCGCTCGCTGGGTGCCAGCGATATCCTGCTGCGCGAATCGATCGATTTCGACAAGGTTCGCGCGCTCGAAGGGGCGCGCTGGGCCGGCGCGGTGGACAACACCGGCGGCAAGATCCTGCACTGGATGCTGGCGACCATGCAGCAGGCCGGCACGGTGGCCAGTATTGGCAATGCGGCAGGCTTTGATCTTGATACCAGCGTGTTTCCGTTCATCCTGCGCGGCGTGAGCTTGCTCGGTGTGGACTCCGGTTACATCGGGTTCCCGGTGCGCCAGCAGATCTGGGACAGGCTGGCCACCAATTTGCGCCCGCGTCACCTCGAGGCGGTTACGCAGACCATCGATTTTGACGCGTTGCCGACCGCCTTTGATGATTTCATCGCCGGGCGCATTCGCGGCCGTACCGTAGTTCGGATTGGCGCGTGAGCGGTTTGGGGAGGAGTCCTTCGTGAGCGACGAGAGCATTTCGCTGCCGCGCGTGTTGATCGTCGATGACTCGCGCATGGTGCGCGCGTCGATCAGCCGCAATATTCGTGAGCGCTTCGACGTGCGCGAAGAAGCCGACGGCGAGGCTGGCTGGGAAGCGCTGCTGATCGATCCGTCGATCCAGGTGGTGATCTCCGATCTGGGTATGCCGCGGCTCGACGGCTATGGCCTGCTGGAGCGGATTCGATCATCCAAGCTGTCGCGCATTCATGAACTGCCGGTGATCATCATCTCCGGTGAAGAGGATGATGTGGCCCGCGTCAAGGCGCGCGAAATGGGCGCGACCGATTTCATCACCAAGGGCACGGGCACGGTCGAGCTACTCAGCCGCCTCGAAGCCCTGACTCGCCTGGCCCGCGCTACGCGCGAGCTCGAAGCCAGTCGCGAGGCGCTGGCCAGCCATAGCCCGGTCGACCCTGAGTCTGGCCTGGTCACGCAAGCTTATTTGAACTGGCACGGCAATCAGGAGCTCGCTCTGGCGCGGCGACGCAATGGCGATCTGGCCGCGATGGTGATCGTCATCGATCACTTCGACAAAATGGTGGCCGACTACGGCGTTCATATCACCGAGCTGATCAATCGCAAGCTGTCGAAAATTCTGTCGTCCAAGGTGCGCAAGGAAGACACCGTGGCGCAGATGGCGCAAGGGCAGTTTGCCGTGCTGTGCCCCAGCACCGATCTCGATGGCTGCTCGGCCTTCGCGCTGCGGCTGCAACGGGCCATCGACAAGCTGGTCATGACCTACCGGGACACGCGCATCCGCATGAGCGTTACCGTTGGCATCGCCGCAGGGGCGGGGGCCAGTGAAGCGACAACACTCAGCCATCTGATCGGCTTGTCCGTCCAGCGTGCGCAAGCCGGCGTCAACGCCGGTGGCAGCAAGGTGATTGCCGAAAGCGGCGAGATCACGCCGGGAGAGCTCAGCCGTTTTGTGCGCCTGCCGGTCAGCATCGATCATGTGCTGATGCAGATCCGCTCTGGCGCGACCAGCGAAGTGCTGTTGCGTCTGCCGGATGTCGCGGCAACGCTGATGCCGCTGCTCGACTTGATAGAATCCGAATTTCGTTGCGGGTTGCCGCTCGACGCATTGCGTCAGTTGCGTCGTCGGCCGCCCGGCGAAGAAGATCCCCATGAGGGAACAACAACAAAGCTATGAAATTAGCTGGCAGGAGCAACACCGTAGTATTGACGTAGTACGTCACTCACAATCGAAGGGAATAATAGGGAGAGGATTGTTGTCATGACGACATTTAAAGAGTTTCACCGCCGTTCCATTGAAGACCGGGATGGCTTCTGGAATGAGCAAGCGCAACTGATTGACTGGCACAAGGCACCGGAGCAGATTTGCGATTATTCGCGTCCGCCCTTCGTCAAGTGGTTCAAGGGGGGCGAGACCAACCTGTGCTACAACGCGGTCGATCGCCATGCCGCCAAACGGCCGAACGACAAGGCGCTGGTTTACATCTCGACCGAGACCAACGAAGAAGTGGTCTACAGCTTTGCCGAGTTGCAGCGCGAAGTCGAACGCATGGCGGCGATCTATCAGGATCTGGGCGTCAAGAAAGGCGATCGCGTTCTGATCTACATGCCGATGATTGCCGAAGCCGCATTTGCCATGCTGGCCTGCGCTCGTATTGGCGCGATCCACTCGGTGGTGTTCGGTGGTTTTGCGGCGGGTTCGCTCGCGACGCGTATCGACGATGCCAAGCCGGTGCTGATGGTCAGCTCCGATGCCGGCATGCGCAACGGCAAGGCCGTGCCATACAAGCATCTGGTCGATGAGGCCTGCAAGCTGGCGGAATTCCCGCCGGCCAAAGTGCTGCTCATCGACCGTGGCCTCGACAAGGGCTTCCCGAAAGTTGCCGGCCGCGACGAAGATTACGCCAGCCTGCGCGCCAAGCACATGGATGCCCAGGTGCCGGTGGTCTGGGTTGAGTCCTCCGACCCCAGCTACATCCTGTACACCTCGGGCACCACGGGCAAGCCGAAGGGCGTCCAGCGTGACACGGGTGGCTACGCCGTTGCATTGGCCGCATCGATGAAGCACATCTTTACCGGCGAAGCCGGCGAAAGCATGTTTGCCACCTCGGACATCGGCTGGGTGGTCGGTCACTCCTACATCATCTACGGTCCGCTGCTCGCCGGCATGGCGACCATCATGTACGAAGGCACGCCGCTGCGTCCTGATGCCGGCATCTGGTGGCAGATCGTCGAGAAGTACAAGGTCAGCGTGATGTTCTCGGCGCCGACCGCGGTCCGCGTCCTCAAAAAGCAGGATCCGGCCTTCCTCAAGAAGCACGATCTGTCTTCGCTCAAGGCGCTGTTCCTGGCCGGCGAGCCGCTCGACGAGACCTCGCACGAGTGGATCATGAGCGAACTGGGTATTCCGGTCATCGACAACTACTGGCAGACCGAAACCGGCTGGCCGATTCTTGCCGTGTGCCGTGGCGTTGAAGACAGTCCGATCAAGCTCGGTTCGCCCGCCTTCCCGGTGTACGGATACGATCTGCGCCTGTTCCGCGAGGACGGTAGCGAATGCGATGCCAATGAAAAAGGCATCGTCGGTATCGTTCCGCCGCTGCCGCCGGGCTGCCTGTCCACGGTGTGGGGGCAGGACGACCGTTTCGTGTCGACCTATTTCAGCACCTTCAGCGATCCGGTCATCTACTCGTCGTCCGACTGGGGCATCCGTGACGACAAGGGCTACTACACGATCCTCGGCCGCATGGACGATGTGATCAACGTGGCCGGTCACCGTCTGGGAACCCGCGAGATTGAAGAAGCGGTCCAGACCCACCCGGCGATTGCCGAAGTGGCGGTGGTGGGTGTGGCCGATCAGCTCAAGGGGCAGATGCCGATGGCCTTTGCCGTGGTGAAGGACGCATCGACTGCCGACACCGCCGAGAAGCGCGCCGCGCTTGAAAAGGAAGTGATGAAGCGGGTCGACAGCTCTTTGGGCGCCATTGCGCGCCCGGCCCGCGTCCTGTTCATCTCCGGTCTTCCCAAGACGCGTTCGGGCAAGCTGCTGCGTCGCTCCATCCAGGCGCTGGCCGAAGGTCGCGATCCGGGTGATCTGACCACCATGGAAGATCCGGCTGCACTGGAGCAGATTCAGGCCGCACTGAAAGCCTAAGTGTTTGATGCTGAATTGAAAAAGCCCGCGAAAGCGGGCTTTTTCTTATCTGTCGCCAGTGTTATCGCGGTGGCGCGCTGGCATCGATCTGCGCCTGAATCACGCGCCAGATCGGTTTGACCATGAAGCGCAGCCCTTTGATGATGCCTTGTACGTCCATCATCGAGGGTACGCGGGTGCCGCGGTGCTCGACCGGGCCGCCGATCTGCGTGATTTCGACCCCCAGCTTGGAAAAATGGGAGGCCAGGCGGGGCTCGGTGAGGACAAAAAGCGTGTCGATGTTATTTCGTGCCGCCAGCGCGACCGACCCAAGATACAGGCCGATCGGAATGTAGGGGAAGCGCGGTTGGCGCCCCGCGAGTTCATAGTCGTCGTCGTGCAGCGCCACGGCAACATTTTGCTCTCCTTTGCGTCGCCGATAGGTTGAGCGCACGGCCAAGCGAGAGACTTCCGCGATACGTCGGCGGTCGAGCTTCATTGGATCAATGAGCCTGCGATCGATGGTGTGCGCGCAGGTTTTTTCGAAGGGCAGCAGTTCGTCCAGTGCGTCGGGCGGCGGCAGCACCAGGCGAATACAGCCGACCGACGGGTTGGGCGGCTGTGAGCCACGCAGCAGGCAGTGCAGGCTGTTGCTGTCGTAGGCGTCGGTTTCGCGGCGGTCCGGTCGCTCGGGCTCGAATTTGAGCTCTTCGCAGTAGACCTCGTGGCGCACACGAAAGACCTCGTCGCGCACGGCATCAGTGGCCGCGGCTTCGATCTGGAAGTACTTGCTGAAGCCGACACCGAGATTGAAGCGATCGAACAGTGACATGATGACTCCTTGATATTCCGTTCGCGCTCAGACGCCCTGACGGAGTGCGTCGACGATCTGGGTCGACGCGACTCGGCGGGCGGGGAAGATGGCCGCCAGAACGGTGGCGACAAGTCCGATCACAAAGGCCACGGCGATGGTCGACGGCACGATGCGGATGAAGGCAACATAGCCCAGGTTGGCGTTGGGCGGCGGCGGCATCGGGATGCCAATGGCCGAGACGCCCAGCGCAACGCCGATGCCGACAAGCACGCCGAGACCGGCGCCGATCAGCCCGAGAATCGTACTTTCAACCAGCAGCAAGCGAAAAATGGCCGGCGGCCGGCTCCCGAGCGCGAGCATGGTGCCAAATTCGCTCTGGCGCTCAAACACGCTCATGTTGACGCTATTGACCACCGAGAGCAGCACCATGGCCAGAATGATGAGCTGAAGAATGCCGAACTGACGGTCGTAGAGCTGAACGGTTTTGTCGTAAAAGTCGGACAGCTGTCGCCAGTTGCGGATGTCGAGCTCGTCGGGGAGCGCCGCCTGGAGGCGCTGGTGGGCGGGCGAGGTGTCTTCGGTGCGGTGCAAGGAGACCACCAGCAGGTTGGCGCCCTCGGTCAGCATGAGTTGTTGTGCGGCCTGCAGCGGGATGCGCACCGTGCGCGCATCAAAGTCTTTGGAGAAACTCTGGAAGACGCCGATCACGTTCATGTCGATCGTATTCAGCGCGCCGCCCGCGGTGTTCATCACCAGGGTGACATGGTCGCCGGGCACGATGCCGAGCGCTTGGGCAACGCCCTGGCCGACGGTCATGCCAAAGGTGTCGTCGTCGTCAAGCTGGCGGCCCGCGGTGATCGACAGATAGCTGCCGAGTTGCGCCTCCTTGCGTGGCTCGATGCCCTCACCAACGATGGCCAGATCGCGTTTCCCGTTGTTGAGCAGGCCCGAAAAGCTCAGCCGGGCGGTGACGCCGCTGACCTCGGGGGTTTGCTCCAGTTGTGCCGCAACGCGGGCGGGGTCGGCAATCAGGAAGCGCTCGGGGTGCCGGGTGCCTTGCTCCAGATAACCGCGTTTGAAGACCTGGAAATGCCCGGTCTGCGAGTGAATGATCGCCTCGCCGAGCTGGACGAAGATGTCCGCCACGAAGCCGCCCGAGACGATCAGGCCAGCGACACCGAAAACGATGGCCATCAACGTCATGCCGGTGCGCACTTTCTGGCGAAGCACATTGCGAAGGGCGAGTTTGATCAGCATGGCGGTCAGCGCTGGTGACGCAGGGCGTCGACAATGATCATTCGGGAGGCCTTCCAGGCCGGGAAGACGCTGGCCAGAAGCGTGGTGGTGATCGCAAGCACGAGGGCGTCAAACGCGAGTGCGGGGGTAATGGCAATCTGCCCGGTGAAGCCGTGTGCCATGCCCGGCGGGGGTGGCATGGGAATGCCGACGCTGGAAATGATCTGGCCGAGCAGCAGGCCGACGACAATGCCGCCCACGCCGCCAACCACGCCGATCAGAAGCCCTTCAGAGATGAACTGCTGCAGGATGCCCTGGCGCTTCACCCCAATGGCCATGGCGGTGCCGATTTCGCTGGTGCGCTCGAGTACCGACATGGTCAAGGTGTTGGAAATGCTCAACACCACAATCAGTGCGATCAGCAGGCGAACGACGCCCACCTGGCGGGTGAACAACTCAACGGTCTTGTTGTAGAAGTCGGCCAGATCGCTCCACGGCACGACGTCGAAGGCTTTCGGATCGAGCGAGGCGCGCAATTGCTGAACCGTTGCATCGGTGTGTGCGGTGTCGTCGAGGAGTACGACCCACGAGGTCGAGCCACTCACCCGCATCAGACTCCGCGCAATGCCGATCGGCGCGCGCAGGACGACGTCGTCGTAGGCCTTGGTGATGGTGGCGAAGATGCCGGCCACCTGGCACTCGACCGCATTGACACCGCCGCCCGCGGTCGTGCCAAGCAGCACGATCGTGTCGCCGGGTTCGGCGCCAATGCTGGCGGCCAATCCCTCTCCGAGCAGGACGGAGTTCTCGGGGCTTTCGGTGAGATCCTTGCCGCGCAACACGGTGATGGCGCGGCTGATCGGTGCTTCGAGGTCGGGGGCGATGCCTTCGCCAATGAACGAGACCGTCGCGTCGCCCTTGCTGAGCAGGCCGCCAAAGGTCAGTCGTGGGGCGAGGGTCTTGATGGCTGGTGTTTTGGCGGATTGGGTGGTGTCGATCGGCGCTTCGTCGATCAGGTAGCGATACGGATCGGACTGGCCGCCAGACAGGAAGCCCGGGCGAACAAGCTGAATGTGGCCCAGCTGCGAGTGGATCGTCGATTCACGCATGTCGATGAAGATCCACTGGATGAATCCGCCTGCGAGCAGGAACGCTACCACCCCACCGCCCACGGTGCCGAGCGCAAACAAAGAGCGCCGGCGGTGACGCAAGAGATTTCTTGCGGCCAGCGTAATGTCTTGCTTCAGGCGTTGGAGAGCGTTGCGCCACATGGCAGTTTCATGTCGAGAAGGAGTTGCCTATGATAACGGTTCGATTTGCGGAAGATGAAGGTGTCGCATGAGCGGGGCATTTGATTATGGTGCGGCATTCTCGAGAAATATCGGTTGGGTCACGGAGGACGAGCAGGCGGCGCTGAAGCGCAAGCGTGTTGCCATCGCCGGGATGGGCGGCGTCGGTGGCGTGCATTTGCTGACCTTGGCGCGCTTCGGCATCGGCGCTTTTTCGATTGCCGACTTCGATACATTTGATGTCGTCAACTTCAATCGTCAGGCCGGGGCCGTGGTATCGACGCTCGGGCAGCCCAAGGCCGAGGTCTTGTCCCGCATGGCAAAGGACATCAATCCTGAGCTGGATGTGAGGGTGTTCCCGGAGGGCGTGTCGGATGCCAATCTCGACACCTTTCTGGATGGCGCCGATCTCTATGTCGATGGCCTCGATTTTTTTGCCTTCGCCGCCCGGCGCGCCACATTTGCGGCGTGTCGCCGACGGGGCATTCCGGCGATTACCGCAGCGCCGCTCGGAATGGGCGTGGCGTTTCTGTGCTTTACGCCCGAGAGCATGAGCTTTGAGGACTATTTCTGCCTCGACGACTGCGACGAGAACGAAATGGCGCTGCGATTCCTGCTCGGCCTGTCGCCCGCCATGCTACAGCGCAGCTATCTGGCCGACCCGTCGCGCGTGAATCTGGCGGAACATAAAGGACCTTCGACGATTGCCGCGTGCCAGCTGTGCGCCGGGGTGATCGCGACGGAGAGCGTCAAACTGCTGCTCGGTCGCGGCGGCGTGCCCGTGGCGCCACGCGGCTACCAGTTCGACGCGTATCGCAATCGCTTTACCCGCACCTGGCGACCCGGGGGTAATCGAAATCCGATCCAGAAAATCGGCCTGGCCATTGCACGCCGGCAACTGGCGGGCATGAAGAAGGCGTCACATCATGGCTGATCGCGACACGCTGCTGAAAATGCTCGATCTGGCCCGCTGGGCGCCCAGCGGAGACAACACCCAGCCATGGCGTTTTGAGATCGTGTCGGAGTCGCACATTGCCATCCATGGGCACGACACCCGCGATTGGTGCGTGTATGACTTCCGTGGTTACGCCAGCCACATCGCGCACGGAGCGCTGCTCGAAACGCTGCGTATTGCCGCCAGTGATGCCGGCTTGATCGCCACATGGGCGCTTCGCGACGGCACGACGGATGTCGCGCCGATTTACGATGTCACGCTTGAGCCCTCGGCAGATATCGCGCCCGACCCCTTGCTGGCTTTTGTTGAATCTCGTGCGGTGCAGCGCCGCCCCATGCAAACCACGCCGCTCACCGGCGAACAAAAGGCCGCGCTCAAGCATGCCGTGGGTGACGACTTCGAGCTCAGTTTCTTTGAGTCCGGCCAGATGAAGCGCCGGGTGGCCAAGCTGCTGTGGGATAGCGCCTACCTTCGCCTGACCTGCCCCGAGGCCTATGAGGTTCACAAGCGCGTGATCGAATGGGGCGCGAGATTCAGCGACGACAAGATCCCGGAAGAGGCCGTTGGCGTCGATGCCGCCACCGCCAAGCTGATGCGCTGGGTCATGCAGAGTTGGGCGCGGGTGGCGTTTTTCAACAAGTATCTGGCAGGCACGATTGCCCCCCGAATTCAGCTCGACGTCTTGCCGGCATTACGCTGCGCTGCGCATATTCTGATCACACCCAAGAGCACGCCGGCGGGGTTTCTGGACTACGTTCGTGCCGGCCAGTCCATGCAGCGGCTGTGGCTTACGACTGCGTCGCTCGGCTTGCACCTTCAGCCCGAGATGACCCCGGTGATCTTTCGGTGGTACGCGCAAAACGGGGCGCCGATTACAGCAGATCGAAGCATGGATGCGGCGTCGGCGCGATTGGCGGGGCGGTTTGATGTCTTGGCCGGCCGTGGCACGGATGACCCGTTCGTGTTTTTCTGTCGTGTTGGCACTGGCGCGAACCCCGTTTCTCGCTCCTTGCGGATAGCGCTTCGCACGTTGTTGCGGTCGGATTGAACTTCAGCGGGTGTGCCCGCGCGGTTGGCGTCGATAAGACACGATTTGATGCTGGATAGCGCGCCATCCGAGGTGTCGGCAAATTTTACAGATGGCCGGTTTGGGTTTGTGGCGGATCAAGGTGCAAGTGGAAAAGGTGCTTGTTTACAGTCAGTTATCTTTATGTTGGTTTGATGGCACGGTCATTGCTTTTACTCAGTCGAGGCAAGCAGCCTTTCAATATTCGAAGGAGAACATGGCTATGACTACTTTTCTGAAAAAATCTTTGCTTGGCGTTGCAGCCTCGACCGCGATCATGGCATCCGGCTCGGCGCACGCTGTGCTGACCAACTGGTGGCTCGATACTGACGGCGTTGGTGGTAACGCCGCGGTTCAAGTCCAGCAGTATGTCGACCTGAACGGCCAGGCGCTGGTGGAGAACACCTTCACCGGCGGTGGCAACTTCAACTTCAATGAGGTGGGTTTCTTCACCTCGGTGCTGGCAGACAGCGTGACACCGCTGGCGCCGGGACTGTCCTCCACCTTTGTGGGTACGGGTACTGGCAACGTGGGTGGCAACCTGAGCTTCTTGACGGGTACGCTGAACATTTCGTCGGGTGTGACCCAGATCGCGTCTTTTGATCTGGTGACTGGTAGCGCCAACCTGAACGGTGGCACGGTGCTGCCGAACGGCCCGGTTTCGTTGATTTTCAAGGCAACATCGTTGTCCGCTGGCTACTTCTTTGATGCGGGCTTGACCGATTTGTCCACCATCGTTTCCAGCCCGCAGGGTCTGTTGTTTGGTTTTGCGACTACCAACGCGATTCCTATCAATACCGGCAACCAGGCTTCCGCAGGTCTTCAGGCCCAGTACGTGTCTGAGTTCGGTGCGCTGAGCCAGACCAATGTGGATCAGCAGAATCTGCTGCAACTGTCGAACAACGGCCAGTTCCAGCTTCAGGTTCCGGAGCCCGCATCGCTTGCGCTGCTGGGTCTGGGCTTGGTCGGCCTCGCTTCGGTGCGTCGCCGTAACAAAGCCTAAGCTGCTGCCATTCGGTGTGAAAAAGGGCTCGCGAAAGCGAGCCCTTTTTTTGTTTCTCGGTGCTGACGGCCTTGGTTTCGATGTGGACTGTTGAGCGAACCGTTGTAAGTCGAGATGGCAATCGACCCAGGCCCCGCCCCACTTTGGGCCGGGTATGTCGATCCAAATTACAGTGTGACCAGGTTGTCCCGGTGAATCGCTTCGGGTTCGCAGACATAACCCAGTGTCGCCTCAATGGCACTCGACGGCTTTTTGACCAGCTTGCGCGCCTCGGTGCTGGAGTAGCTGCTCAGGCCGCGGGCAACGGGTTCTCCGGTCTCGAGCTGGCAGGATACGGCTGCGCCTCGCTCGAAGTTGCCTTTGACGTCCACAATGCCGACCGGCAGCAGGCTCTTGCCTGCGCGCAGCGCGTTGGCCGCGCCTTCGTCGACGATGAATGCGCCGGCGACCTGCAGATGGTCGGCCAGCCATTGTTTGCGGGCTTGTAGTGGTGTGCTGGAGGCGTAGAGCAGGGTGCCGAGGGTTTCGCCCTGGGCGACCTTGAGTAGCGCATCTGGGATGCGGCCGCCGGCGATGATGGTGTGGGCGCCGCTGCGGGCCGCGCGCTGGGCGGCCTTGATTTTGGTGAGCATGCCGCCTTTGCTGATGCCGCTGCCGGCGCCGCCAGCCATCTTTTCGTAACGAATATCTTCGGCCTGGCCTTCAGAGATCAGCGTGGCCGCGGGGTCCTTGCGCGGATCGGCCGAAAACAGCCCGTCCTGATCGGTGAGGATGACCAGCGCGTCGGCTTCGATCAGGTTCGCCACCAGCGCGCCCAGCGTGTCGTTGTCACCGAACTTGATCTCGTCGGTGACCACCGTGTCGTTCTCGTTGATGATCGGAATCACGCCGAGCTTGAGCAGGGTGGTGATGGTGGAGCGCGCGTTGAGGTAGCGCTTGCGGTCCGACAGGTCTTCGTGGGTCAGCAGGATCTGCGCGGTGTGCAGGCCGTGGCGCGTGAAGGCGTCTTCGTAGGCCTGGGCGAGGCCCATCTGGCCGACGGCAGCCGCTGCCTGCAGCTTGTGCATCTCGTGCGGGCGCTTGGTCCAGCCGAGGCGCTGCATGCCGGCGGCGATGGCGCCCGACGACACGAGCGCGACTTCACGCCCGCGTGCTTTGAGCAGTGCGATCTGGCGCGCCCAGTCGGCCAGCGCGGCGTGGTCGAGGCCGGCGCCGTTGTTGGTGACCAGTGCGCTGCCGACTTTGGCGACCAGGCGCTTGGCGTCGCGGATCTTGCTTCTCATGGGGCGAGCGGATCGTAAGGTTTGATTTCGTCCGGATCGACGGGGGCGGCGACTTCGCCGGTGCTGGTCGGCGGGGGCGGGCGGTTCGCATCCAGGTGGTCCTGAATGGCGCGCACGACCACCGGGCACCCCTCGCCGTTGATGGCGCTAATGGTGAAAAATCGCTCGACGTCGCCGTAGCCCGACAGGAAGGCGTCGATGCGCGCCTGGCGCTCTTCTTCGGGGATCAGGTCGATCTTGTTGAGCAAGACCCAGCGCGGTTTTTCGAAAAGCTCGGGATCGTAGCGGCGCAGCTCGTCGACGATCGCGTGCGCGTCTCGCACCGGGTCGGCGCCGTCGTCAAACGGGGCGAGATCAACCAGGTGCAGCAGCACATGGGTGCGCGCCAGATGCTTGAGGAAACGGTGGCCGAGGCCGGCGCCTTCGGCCGCGCCTTCGATCAGGCCGGGGATGTCGGCGATGACGAAGCTGCGGTTTTCGTCGGTGCGAACCACACCGAGGTTGGGGTGCAAGGTGGTGAACGGATAGTCCGCGACCTTGGGTTTGGCGGCCGACACGGCGCGAATGAAGGTCGATTTTCCGGCGTTGGGCAAGCCGAGCAGGCCGACGTCGGCGAGGACCTTCAGCTCCAGGGCGAGGTTGCGGCGTTCGCCTTCCTGGCCGAGCGTGCGGATGCGCGGCGCGCGATTGACGCTGGACTTGAAGTGAATGTTGCCCCAGCCACCGTTGCCACCCTTGGCGACGAGCACGCGCTTGCCGTGTTCGTCGAGGTCGGCGATGCGTTCGCCGGTGTCCTGGTCGACGATGACCGTGCCCACGGGCATGCGCATCACGATGTCGTCGCCGCCCTTGCCGTAGCGATCCTTGCCGTGGCCGTTTTCTCCGCTCGGGGCGCGGAACATGCGCTTGTAACGGAAGTCGATGAGGGTGTTGAGATTGCAGTCGGCTTCGGCCCAGATGCTGCCGCCCTTGCCGCCATCGCCGCCGTCAGGGCCGCCCTTGGGGATGAACTTTTCGCGGCGGAATGAGCACGCACCGTTGCCGCCGTCGCCGGCGATGATTTCAATACGTGCTTCGTCAAAAAACTTCATTTGCGTCTGCCCTGGCGCCGGGTCCGACGGCGAGTGCCTGACGGAGTCCGGGTGTGCCCAAAAAGAAAAAGAGCCCTACCGGGTGGATAGGGCTCTCAGATACTGCCTGCCAGGCGGCCGAGAGATTACTCGGCGACCGGGATGATGCTCACTGTGCGACGCTTCTTGGGGCCTTTCACCGCGAACAACACCGTGCCGTCCTTGAGGGCGAACAGGGTGTGATCCTTGCCCATGCCGACGTTTTCGCCAGCGTGGTACTCGGTGCCGCGCTGACGGACGATGATGTTGCCAGCGGGGATCAGTTGGCCGCCGTAGCGTTTGACGCCCAGGCGTTTCGATTCTGAGTCGCGACCGTTCCGGGAACTGCCGCCGGCTTTTTTATGTGCCATGACGTAATCTCCTGATTAGGCCGAAATCGTATCAATACGGATTTCGGTGTAGTTCTGACGGTGGCCTTGATGCTTGATGTAATGCTTGCGACGACGCATCTTGAAAATCTTGACTTTGTCGTGACGTCCTTGCGAAAGCACGGTGGCCTTCACGGTGGCACCTTCAATCACGGGCGTGCCGATTTTCACCGACTCGCCTTCGCCGACCATCAAAATCTGGTCGAGTGTGATTTCCGAGCCCACGTCTGCTGGCATCTGTTCTACTTTGATCTTTTGGCCGGCAGACACGCGATACTGCTTGCCCCCGGTTTTTATGACCGCATACATGGTGTAGCTCCAGTTAATCGGAATTGCGCGAAAACCCAGCAGTTTATTGGCGAGCTATTGTTTTGTCAAAGATTTTCTGGTGGGCTGGCCAGCGGGGCGAGTGCGTCGATGGCCTGGCGCTCGTGCCGGTAGCTGCCGTGAGGCGCTATGCTCGTCCATACGTCATCGCGTTCGAGTACGTCGATGACCTGTTTTTTGAGGCCGCAAAACGCGAGCTGTTGGCCGTGCTTGGCCAGATTCGCGGCTTCGCGGCGGACCGCGTCGAGGCCCGTGGCGTCGATGGCGTTGATGCCGGCGGCGGAGACCAGCACGATGCGCACATCCGGCTGCGCCGTTCGGGCCCAATTGACGGCTTCTTGAAAACGGGTGGCATTGACGAAGTGGAGCGGGCCGTCGAAGCGCATCACCACGAGGTGCGGATGGGGGTGCGGCAGGCCGAAGCGCTCCAGGTCGCGGTGAGTGCCGTCTTCGTGCAGGCCGAGCAGCGCGATGCGCGGTTTCATGCTGCGCCAGATCAGCAGGGCGAGCGAGAGCAGCAGGCCGGTGAGGATGCCGTTCTGGATGTTGGGGGCAAACACCAGGGTGGCGACAAAGGTGGTGGCGGCGGCGAGGCCGTCGTCGCGGTCGATGCGCCAGGCGTGGACGAGGGTGGCGGGCTGAAAGAGGCGCGCGACGGCGTCGAGAATCACAGCCGCGAGAACGGCCAGCGGCAGGTGATGGAGCCATTGGCCGAGCGCCAGTGCTGCGACGACGACGGCGAGTGCGCACACCAGCGACGCCACACCGGTTTGTGCACCATTGGCCAGATTGAGCGCCGAGCGGGAGAACGAGGCGCTGGTGGGGAGTGTGCTGGCACAGGCGCCGGCGATCTTGGCCAGACCCTGGCCGATCAGCTCCTGATTCTCATTCCACGCCTCACCTGTTTTCTCGGAAATCAGCTTGGCACTGGAGGCGGTTTCAAGAAAGCTGACCATGGCGAGCACGAACGCGGCGGGCAGCAGCGTGATGATCATGTTCCACTCGGGGACGGTCGGAAGTTGCAGGCTGGGGCGCAGCGCGGGCAAGTCGCCTATCACGGCGCCGCCGTTGGCTTCGAAGCCGGTCAGCGCTGACAGCGCCGTGCAGGCGACAACAACCACCAGCACGCCGGGCAGGCGAGGCACGAAGTGACGCAGCCCGATGAGCGCGGCCAATGCGCCGATGCCCAGCGCCAATGTGGGCAGGTGCGGGGCCATTGCGCCATGAAAAATTCGGATCGCTTCATCAACAAGCTGCGGCGAGCGCGGGCCGGGGGCCCCCAGAAGCGCGGGGATTTGCGAGAAGCAGATCAGCAGTGCGGCAGCATTGATGAAGGCGGCGAACACCGGCTGAGAGAGAAGATTGAGCACCCAGCCCTGGCGCAGCAGCCCCAGGCCGAGCTGAATTGCGCCCGCGAGCAGGCCAATGGCGATGGCGAGGATGAGATAGCTCTCGCTGCCCATGGCGGCGAGGGGCGCGATGCTGGCCGCGGTGAGCATGCCGGTGAGTGCCACCGGGCCGGTCGAGAGCTGTGGGCAACTGCCGAACAGCGCACCGATTACGGTTGGCAGCATGGCTGCGTAGAGCCCGTAGTGCGCTGGGAAGCCTGCCAGCTGCGCATAGGCGAGTGATTGCGGGATGGCGACCAGCGCAACGCTTAAGCCGGCCCGGATGTCGCCCTGAAGTGCCGCACGCGTCAATTGGCTGCGCCAGCGCAGGAAGGGGAGTAGCCGTTCGAGGCGACTGATCGGGGCAGTCATCAGGGCAGCTCCTCGTAGGCGGGCGGCGCGATCGGCCGAGAGGCGTTTATGTTAGCAAATCCGCATGTGGGCTCGGCGTATCGATTGCGCGGGATGCGGGTTTTCCCGCGCTGGCGTTTTTCAACGGCTCGGCGTACGCTAGCAAAAGTTGTCAGACAAGCAGATCAATTGATGCCAGAAATTGCCCGCGTGGCCCGACCCTCTCAGTTAAGTGAAACCGTCTCGAAGACCATTGAGAAATGGATTCTCGACGGCGTCATGGCGCCGGGGGTCAAGTTGCCGACCGAGAAAACGCTGTCCGCCGAATTCGGCGTGTCGCGCGCCGTGGTGCGGGAGGCCATCTCGCGTCTGAAGGCGGAGGGTTATGTTGCCTCCCGCCAGGGCGCCGGTGCGTTTGTTGAGGCGCGGCCGGGTCAGAACAGCTTCCGGCTGGCCGATGCTGTCGACCCCGCTGGCCCGGCGGCGACCGCGCATATCTTTGAGCTGCGCTACATCGTCGAAACCGCCGCTGCCGCACTGGCGGCCAGTCGCCGATCGGATCAAGATCTGGCGCAGATGCGCGAAGCCTTGCTGCGGATGCGTCATGCGGTCGCCGAGCGGACCGATGGCACGCAGGCGGATGACGACTTCCATGTGGCGATTGCCGCCGCCACGGGCAACCCGGCGCTGCTACGTTTTATCCGCTTTGTGGGCCACCAGTTTTTTGCTTCGCGCGTGCCGACCTGGAATGCCGAGGGGCATGCGGCGGGGCGCGCCGACGCAGCGCAGGCCGAGCATGAACGCATGTTCGAGGCCATTGCCGCCGGCGACGGCGTTGCGGCTCGTGAGGCCGCACGTATACATATGGTCGAGGCGGCGCGCCGCATCGGCATCGATACTGACCACTGGGATCCGGCGCCTCAGGCGCCCTGGGAAGAGGAGGCTCTGCCATGACTGCCGCGACGGCATCGTTACCCGAAAACGCACTGCGAGAGGTCGATTACTCGCAGGTGGATGTGGCGCGCCTGATTGGCGAGCTTCGTGCCGTGTTGCCGCCGGTCGCGCTATTGCACGACAGCGAAGACATGCGCCCTTATGAATGCGATGGACTGAGCATTTACCGCCAGGTACCGCTGGCCGTGGTTTTGCCGGGCACTGAGGCTGAGGTGGCCGCCGTGCTGAAGATCTGTCACTCGGTCGGCGTGCCGGTGGTGGCGCGTGGGGCCGGTACCGGCTTGTCGGGCGGCGCTTTGCCGCATGCGCACGGCGTGCTGCTGTCGCTGGCGCGCATGAACAAGATCCTCAATATCGACCCGCTGGCGCGTACCGCCGTGGTGCAGCCGGGCGTGCGCAATCTGCGCATTTCGGAAGAGGTGGCGCCGCACGGGCTCTACTATGCGCCGGACCCGTCCTCGCAGATCGCCTGTTCCATCGGCGGCAACGTGGCCGAGAACGCGGGCGGCGTGCATTGCCTCAAGTACGGTTTGACGGTGCACAACGTGCTGCGCATTCGTGGCGTGACGATTGACGGCGAGGTGGTCGAGATCGGCAACCATGGCCTCGACGCGCCGGGCTACGACTTGCTGGCGCTGATGCATGGCTCCGAAGGCATGCTGGCGGTGGTGACCGAAATCACCGTCAAGCTCACGCCCAAGCCGCAGTTTGCTCAATGCGTGCTGGCCGCGTTTGATGACGTGATCAAGGCCGGCGAGGCGGTGGCGGCGGTGATCGCGGCCGGCATCATCCCGGCCGGGCTGGAGATGATGGATCAGCCGGCGACCGCCGCGGTCGAGTCCTTTGTGCACGCGGGCTACCCGCTGGATGCCGCGGCGATCTTGCTGTGCGAGTCGGACGGCACGCCGGAAGAGGTGGCCGAAGAGATCCAGCGCATGTGCGCGGTGCTCGAATCGCACGGCGCGACCGAGGTGCGTATCTCGCGTGACGAGGCGGAGCGGATGCGCTTCTGGGCCGGTCGCAAGGCGGCGTTTCCGGCGGCGGGCCGGATCTCGGCCGACTACTACTGCATGGACGGCACCATCCCCCGCAAGCGGCTCGGCGAGATGCTGACTGCTATCCAGGGCATGGAAAAGACTTACGACCTGCGGTGCATCAACGTGTTCCATGCCGGCGACGGCAACATGCACCCGCTGATTCTGTTTGATGCAAACGTGCCGGGTGAGCTCGAGCGGGCCGAGGAATTCGGTGCCGCCATTCTCGATCTGTCGGTCGATCTGGGGGGCACGATTACCGGTGAGCACGGGGTCGGTATCGAGAAAATCAATCAGATGTGCCGGCAGTTCAACGTGGCCGAGCGCCAGACCTTCTTCCGGGTCAAGGCCGCCTTCGATCCGAAGGGGTTGCTCAATCCGGGCAAGGCGATTCCGTCCATGAACCGCTGTGCCGAATTCGGCCGCATGCATGTGCAGGGCGGCCAGGTGCCGCATCCGGAGATCGAGCGCTTCTGATGTCAAAGGGATGGATTCAGTTCCTGCTGGTCGCCGTACCGGTGTTGGGGCTGATTGGCGCATGGGCCACCTTGCGCGCTTGGCCGAATCGGCCGCGCGACGAGGCAAGCGATGATGAGGGCAAGTGATGACAGACTTTGAGCAAACGTGGGCCGAGCAGATCCGCGAGGCGGCAGCGAGCAAGACGCCGCTGCGCATTCGGGGCGGCGGCAGCAAGGATTTTTACGGGCAGCAACTGGCGGGCACCGTGCTGGATGCGAAGGCGCACCGCGGCGTGATCAGCCATGAGCCGACCGAGCTGGTGGTCAAGGTGCGCGCCGGTACGCCGCTGGCGGAACTGGAGGCGGCGCTGTTGGCCGAGGGCCAGATGCTCGGCTTCGAGCCGCCGCATTTTGGCCCCGATGCGACGGTCGGTGGCTGTGTGGCAGCCGGCTTGTCCGGCCCACGGCGCGCCACGGCCGGTGCGGTGCGCGACTTCATGCTCGGCGTGACGCTGCTCGATGGCCGTGGCAATCGCCTGCACTTTGGCGGCGAGGTGATGAAAAACGTCGCCGGCTACGATGTTGCGCGGCTGATGACCGGCAGTCTCGGCACCTTGGGCGTGCTGCTTGATGTCTCGATCAAGGTGTTGCCGCTGCCGGTGGCCGAGGCCACGCTGCGTTTCGAAATGGATGCGCTCGAGGCGGTTGCACAGATGAATCGCTGGGGCGGCCAGCCGCTGCCGGTGTCAGCAACCAGCTGGATGGCCGGCGTGCTGACCGTTCGCTTGTCGGGCGCTGAAGCGGCCGTGACTGCCGCCTGTGCCCGCCTCGGCGGCGAACGCCTGAGTGAGCAGGCCGCCCGAGCCCACTGGCAAGGCCTGCGTGAGCAGAGCCAGGGCTTTTTCGGGGGCGAAGCACCGCTGTGGCGCTTGTCGGTGCCTTCGGTGGCCGAGGCCACCGGGCTGGCCGGCTCGCAGCTGATCGAATGGGGGGGCGCCCAGCGCTGGGTGCGCACCGAGCAGGATGCGGCCAGCGTTCGCGCTCGCGCGACGGCGCTCGGCGGGCATGCCACGCTGTTCCGCGGGGCCGACAAGTCGGTCGGCGCCTTCCACCCCTTGCCACCGGCGCTGCGCAGCATTCATCAACGCCTCAAGCACAGCTTTGATCCGGACGGGATTCTGAACCCCGGCCGGCTCTACGACGGACTCTGAGCCATGCAGACAACACTCGCAGATTTCATCAAGGACACCGAAGCGGGCCGCGAGGCCGATGCCATCTTGCGCACCTGCGTGCATTGCGGCTTCTGCACGGCGACGTGCCCGACCTACCAGTTGCTGGGCGACGAGCTCGACGGCCCGCGCGGGCGGATCTACCTCATCAAGCAGATGCTCGAAGGTCAGCCGGTCACCGAAAAGACCCGGCTGCATCTCGATCGCTGCCTGACCTGCCGCGCCTGCGAAACCACCTGTCCGTCGGGCGTGGCCTACGGCCGGCTGGTCGATCTGGGGCGCTATATTGTCGAGCAGAAGGTGCCTCGTACCGGTGTGGACAAGGCGGCGCGCTGGTTGCTGCGCGAGTTTGTGCCGCGTCCGCGTCTGTTTGGTGCCGCGATGAAAATGGGGCGATTGGCGCGCCCGCTATTGCCTAAAGTGCTCGCTGACAAAGTGCCGTTGGCCGCGCCGGCCGGGCGCTGGCCCGAGGCGCGTCATGCCCGCAAGATGCTGTCGCTGGCCGGCTGTGCGCAGCCGGCCATGGCGCCGGCCATCAACGCGGCGACGGCGCGCGTGCTCGACGCGGTGGGCATCTCGCTGGTTCAGCTGGGCGGCACGGGCTGCTGTGGCGCGGTGCGCCATCACCTGAACGACCACGCCGGTGGCAAGGATGACGCACGCCGCAACATCGACACCTGGTGGCCGATGATCGAGGCCGGCGAGATCGAGGCGATCGTGATGACAGCCTCGGGTTGTGGCGTGCAGGTGAAGGACTATGGGCATTTCCTGGCGTCCGATCCCGCGTATGCGGCCAAGGCCGCGCGGGTCTCGGAATTGACGCGTGATATTGCAGAGGTGCTGGCTGATAAGCTCGATGCACTTGCCGCCTGCCTGCCGACGCCGCCCGAGTCGCCCACGCCGCTGGCCTTCCATTCGCCCTGCACCTTGCAGCATGGCCTGAAGGTGAAAGGCAAGGTCGAGGCGATTATGGCGGTGGCGGGCTACGCGCCGACGCCGGTGAAGGATTCGCATCTGTGCTGCGGCTCGGCCGGGACATACTCCCTGTTGCAGCCGACCTTGTCCAAGACCTTGCGGGACAACAAGCTCACGGCCTTGCAGGCCGGCGGTGCGGCGTGCATTGCGTCGGCCAACATCGGTTGCATCACGCATCTGCAAACCGGCACCGACACGCCGGTGCAGCACTGGGTCGAGCTGGTCGACGCACGACTGCTTCGCTGAAGCCCCGGGCGGGTGAGGTGTGACACTTTTCACGTTTCACTCGCCAAAGCCCTCAAGATGCTTCGGGGGCGGCCGTTACTGCGGGGCATGGAGATCGTGCCTGCCGTCGTCCCGCGTTCCGGCGTCCCCCTTTCGAGCGATTGGGTGTGAGCGTCCTCACGCCCGTCGTCGCGAGTCTCGCGCGAGAACGTGGCCTGTCAGCGTGTGAGCGATCATCTGGCTCAGGCTCGGTTGTTGCCGATCAGCATGCTGGCCTCGGCGTCTGCCACCACTTCCCCATTCTGATTCGTGCATATCCCGGACAGCACCACGATGCCCGCGTCGTGCTGCGGCTTGGGCGTCAATGCGGTCACCGTCCACGCGATGGTCAAGGTGTCGCCTGCGCGTACCGGCGCCTTGAAGCGCGAGGTATGTTCGAGATAGGCGTGCGCCGTGCCATGAAACAGCATGCCGAGCGCGGCGGCCATGAACGATGTGGTCAGGTAGCCGTGGGCAATGCGGCCACCGAAGCGGCTGCCCTCGGCCATGTGCTGATTGACATGCAGCGGGTTGAAATCGCCAAACAGGCCTGCGCCGAGCACAAGATGCGTTTCGGTCAGTGTCATGCTGCTGTCAAAACATGTGCCGACCGAGATTTCGTTAAATCCGCGTCCAAGTTGCATGGGCTATGTATTCCGGTAGATGCGAGGTATTTGGCGAAACGATACCATGCAGCCTTGTCGCTTCGCGGCACGATAAAAACAAAGCCCCCATCAGGGCGATAGAACGGACTTGAACAGCATCCCTATGGCACTCAAGGTTGAAACCTGCGTCGCGCGGCACCAGGGCGATCGCGTCGAACAGCAAGATCGCGTGGCGATTTTTGGCCACCCCGACAAACCGGGCATGATGATGGCGGTGCTCGCCGATGGCATGGGCGGTCACACGGGTGGCGCGATGGCGGCCGAGCAGGTGCTGCTCAAGGCGCGACAGAATTTCGAGGCCTTTGCGCCGCGAGAGGAAACGCCCGAGATGCTGCTCACCAGCATCGTCCACGAAAGTCATCTGGTCATCAAACTCACCCGCTTTACCAGTGAGCAGGATCCGCACAGCACCGCCGTGGCCTTTTTGCTGCAACCCGATCGCGCGGACTGGGTGCATTGCGGCGACTCTCGCTTCTACCATTATCGTGGTGACCAGGTGATCTACCGCAGCCCCGACCACTCACTGGTTGGCGAGTTGCAGCGCAAAGGCCGACTGGATGAGGCCGGCGCGCTGACGCACCCGCACCGCAACGTCTTGCTCTCCTGCCTGGGAAGCGATCGCGAACCGCGAGTCGATCTGGCCGGTGTGGCGCCGCTGATCGGCGGCGACAGTTTCTTGTTGTGCTCGGACGGCCTGTGGGCGTATTTCACTGATCTGGAAATCGGCGAGATCCTGTCCAGCATGAGTGCACGCGATGCCTGCCAGGCGCTGATCTCCCAGGCGCGCGAACGCGCCAAAGGTGAGGGCGACAATGTGTCGCTGGCGGTGGTGCGGCTGATCGATGTGCCGCCCGAAGCCTCACCGTTGGGGCAGCTGCACTGAGCGTGTCGGGCGCTAATTCGGGTCGTCGGTCTTGAGCCACTTCCTGCGCCAGAAAATGGCGGCAAGGACGGTGGCGGTGACGGCCATCAGGCTGATCGCCAGCCAGAACCCGTCGTGAGCATCGCGCCAGGGCATGTCCTGAAAGTTCATGCCGAAGATGCCGGCGATGAGCGTGGCCGGTAAAAACAGTGTGGTCAGCACCGCCAGCACCCGGACCTCGAGGTTCAGCCGGTTGCTGACGCTCGATAGATAGATTTCCAGAGCACCACTGAGTACGTCGCGCACGCTGTCCAGGTCTTCCTGGACATGCATCGTGTGATCGAGCACGTCCCGCAGATAGGGGCGCACCTCGTCCCCAAAAAAACGGCTCTCGCCGCGGTTGAGCGTCATCAGCACCTCGCGTAGCGGCGTGATGGCGCGGCGGATGGTCTGCACCTCATGCCGCAATCCGTTGATGGTTCGAAGGATGGCGGGCGTGGGATGGGTGAGCACGGCGTCTTCGACCGGCGCCGCGGCGGCGTCGAGGCCCTCGATCACCAGAAAATAGCGATCGACGATGCTGTCGATCAAGGCATGGGCGAGGTGGTCGATCGGCTTGTTGCGCAGTGGGCTGCCAAGCGTGCGCAGTCGCTCGCGGACGGGTTCGAAAACGCCCGTGGATCGCTCCTGGAACGACAGCACGAAGTTGCGCCCCAGCACCAGGCTGATCTGGTCGGACTCCAGCGTTTTGCTGGCCGCATCCCAGGCAAACAGGCGCACCACACAGAACAGCACATCGCCGTAGTCTTCGACCTTCGAGCGCTGATGGGTATTGAGGATGTCCTCAAGGATCAGGGGGTGCAGGTTGAACTGCTTGCCCAGGTTGCCCAGCCAGGTGACATCACGCAGGCCACGCACGTCGAGCCAGGTGAACTCGTGCGGGCCGACGCGCTGGGGCGTCGGTTCGGTGGCGGCGAGCAGCTTCTCGGTGAAGTGCGCGCTGTCGTAGCTGATCGAGGTTAGCGTGGTGTGATCGGCGCGAACTTCGCCGATATGCACGAGCGTGCCCGGCGGTAAACCGGCTTTCCGACTGTGGGATGTGCTGCGTCTCTTTTTCATGCGGGGGGCTTCGTCCTGGCCTGTGGGCGTGGTACGTTCGCTGTGACAGGTTTTACCATGCTGAGCGATTCAGTATGATAGTCGCCACGGGGAGCAGTCGCCCATCATGCCGGCCCGAGCTTGGGAGAGGTGCCGCAGCAGAAGATGACCACCCGCAGGTTTGATGTTTTCTGCAAACAGGGAGTTTTACATGCCATTAGTCATTGGTATTGCGGCGGAAACGACGCCTGGAGAGCGAAGGCTCTCCGTCGTTCCGGACGTGGTCAAAAAGTATCTCGCATTGGGCGCTGAAGTCGTCATGCAAAAAGGCGCCGGTATTCCCGCGCACTTTCGCGACGAAGCCTTCGAGTCGGTCACTTGGGTCGACGAAGATGTCGACGTCTGTGCTGCCGCCGACATTCTGCTCGGTGTTCAGCCGCCGTCGCTCAAGCGCATCGGCAAGCTCAAACCCGGTGCCGTGGTGCTCGGATTCCTCCAGCCGTGGTTCGACGCCAAGCGCGCCGAGCGGATGATGGAAAAGAACATCACCTCTTTCGCGCTGGAGTTGTTGCCGCGCATCAGCCGTTCACAAAGCATGGACGGGCTGTCCTCGCAGGCGGCCGTCGCCGGCTACGAGTGCGCGCTGATCGCGGCGGACCATTCGCCCAAGTTTTTCCCCATGCTCACCTATGCGGCGGGCACCATCCGTCCGGCCAAGGTGCTGGTGATCGGCGCTGGTGTGGCTGGTCTGCAAGCCATTGCCACCGCGCGGCGTATCGGCGCCATGGTTGAAGCCTACGACGTGCGCCCCGAAACCCGTGAGCAGATCGAATCGCTGGGTGCCAAATTTGTCGACACCGGCGTGTCGGCGGCCGGTCTGGGCGGCTATGCCCGTGAGTTGACCGACGAAGAAAAAGGCAAGCAGGCCGAAAAACTGGCCAAAGCGGTGTCGCAGTGCGATGCACTCATCACCACGGCCGCCATTCCGGGCCGCAAGGCGCCGGTGATCATCACCGCCGCCATGGTCGCCGGCATGAAGCCGGGCGCGGTGGTGGTCGACATGGCCGCCGAGAGCGGTGGCAACGTCGAAGGCACGGTGGCGGGCGAGAAGACCTGGATCAACGACGTTCTCGTCGTTGGTCCGACGCACATCACCAGCCGCATGCCGGTGCACGCCTCCGAGATGTACGCCAAGAACCTGTTCAACTTCATCAGCCCCTTCATCAAGGACGGCGTGTTGACGATGGATTGGGAAGACGAGGTGATGGCCGGTTGCTGCCTGACCCACGACGGGCAACTGCGCCACGCAGGTGTCAAACAGATTCTCGGCCTGTAACCGGAGGGTACGATCATGGAAGGCATTGTCTATCTATACGTTTTCGTGCTGGCGGCATTCACCGGTTACGAAGTCATTTCGCGTGTGCCCGTTATTCTGCACACCCCACTCATGTCCGGCTCCAACTTCATTCACGGCGTGGTGCTGATCGGCGCCATGGTGGTGATGGGGCACGCTGACCCCGACAGCCCGCTGCAACTGACGCTCGGCTTCTTCGCCGTGTTGCTCGGCGCAGCCAACGCGGCCGGCGGTTATGTGGTCACCGAGCGCATGCTCGCGATGTTCAAAGCGGGCAAGAAGAAGGGGGCCGAATAATGAAGTGGTTCATTGATATTTCCTATGTCGCCGTGGCCGTGGTGTTCGTCCTCGGCCTGAAGGCGATGAGTTCCCCTGCGACCGCCCGCAAAGGCATCGTCTGGGCCGGTTGGGCGATGATCGCCGCGACGCTTGTCACCTTGTTCTGGCCGGGCATGCAGAACTTTGCGCTGATGATCGTCGCGATGGTGATCGGCGGTTCCGTGGCATGGTGGTCGGGCAAGAACGTGGCCATGACCGACATGCCGCAGATGGTCGCCATCTACAACGGCATGGGCGGTGGCGCGGCGGCGGCGATTGCCGCGGTGGAGTTCGCGCGAGGCGAGATGCACGGCGGCATGGTGGCGCTGCTGGCGGTGCTTGGCGCCTTGATCGGCTCGGTGGCCTTCTCCGGCTCCTGCGTGGCCTACGCCAAGCTGCAAGGCATCATGAAGAAGGCGTATCGCTTCCCGATGCAGAACCAGCTCAACGTCGGTCTGGCGGCGGTGGTCGGCATTCTCGGCCTGGCCATCGTCACCGCCACCGATCCGGATGGCTGGGCGATCGTGCTGTTCTTTGTGCTGTCGCTGGCGCTCGGCGTCATCGTCACCAGTCCGATCGGCGGTGCCGACATGCCGGTGGTGATCTCGCTGCTCAACGCCTTCACCGGTCTGGCCGTGGGCTTCGAGGGCTATGTGCTGGGCAATCCGGCGCTGGTTGTGGCGGGTATCGTGGTCGGCGCGTCCGGCACCTTGCTCACCCAGTTGATGGCCAAGGCCATGAACCGGCCCATTACCAACGTGTTGTTCACCCCGATGACGGGTGAGGCGCAGGAAGGTGAGGCAATTGAAGGCTCGATGCGCGAAATGGGCGCACTTGATGCTGCCGCCACCATGCGCTACGCCAACAAGGTCATCATCGTGCCGGGTTACGGTATGGCGGTGGCCGGTGCGCAGCACAAGGTCTGGGAAATGAGCCAGTTGCTTGAAGAGGCGGGCGTCGAAGTGGTGTTTGCCATCCACCCGGTGGCCGGGCGTATGCCGGGACACATGAACGTGCTGCTGGCCGAAGCCGGTGTGCCTTACGATAAAATCTTCGACCTGGAAGAAATCAACGCCGAGTTCAGCCTGTCGGACGTGGCCTTGGTCATTGGTGCCAACGATGTGGTTAACCCCACGGCGCGTACCGACAAGTCCAGCCCGATCTACGGCATGCCGATTCTCAATGCCGATCAGGCGCAGAACGTGATCGTCATCAAGCGCGGCAAGGGCACGGGTTACTCGGGTATCGAGAACGCACTGTTCTACAAAGAAAACTGCAGCATGCTCTACGGCTCGGCGCAGCAGGCCGTGGGCGAGATCATCTCCCATGTGAAGTCGATGGAAGGCTGATTCTCCGCGCCAGAGTGATTTGAAGCGCCTCCCTTCGGGGAGGCGTTTTCAGTCAACCTGGACACTGTAGTTGGGCGCGCCCGATTGCGTGCCTGGCGGTCGGCACCGAAACAGTCAATACCCACCATTGCCTCCCAAGACCGGCAAGCGGTCAACTGCGGTTTTCAGGTCTATAGCAGCTGGGCGAAATCGTCGGGTGCGAGCGGGGCAGCGAACAGTCGCCCCTGCTGGCGATGGCAGCCGAGGGCGAGCAGGGCGTCTTGTTGTTCAATGGATTCGACGCCGACCGCCTGCAGGCGCAAACCCAGCGCGGCCGACGCGGCAAGGGTCGCGGCGAGGACGCTGTGGTTGTCGGCATTGGCCATATCGCGAATCAGCGAGCGGTCCAGTTTGAGTCGATGGACCGGGCGCTGGCGAAGCCGGGCGAGCGGCAGCGGCGTGGCGCCGACGCCGGTGATGGCGAGGCGCACCCCGGCGTTGTCGAGGGCGTACAGCGCTTTGATCAGATCGCCGTGGTCCTGCGTCAAGCAGCTTTCGGGCAGATTCAGTTCGATGGCGCTGGCCGGCAAGCCGGTTTCGGCGAGCACTTCGAGTAAGGTTTCTTGCAGGCGCCCGTATGTCAGCATGTGCTCGGTGGCACCAATGGCGACGGGGATCGTCTGCCCGGCCTGGTGCCATTCGGCCGCGTGCCCGCACACCATCCGCAGGGCTTGGCGGCCGATTTCCAGGTCAAGTCCGGCACTTTGTGCAATGGGGAGAAACTGATGGGCCGGGACGAGGCCCATGTCGGGATGCTGCCAGCGAAGGAGCGCCTCGGCGGCAATGATGCATCCGGTCTGCGCGTCCACCACGGGCTGAAAGTACATGGCCAGTTCATCGCGCTCAAGGGCGTGCGCGAGTGAGCGCTCGAGTGCGGCTTGTTCGAAGCTTGCCGTGTTGAGTTCGTCCGTATGAAAGCGGACGGCGCCGGGGCCTTCGAGGCGCGCGCGCTCGAGTGCGGCCGAGGCCAGTGCGCACAGCTCGTCAAAATCGGCGCCGTCGCCGGGAAACACCGCCGCACCGAGGCTGGCGGTGAGCGTCACGGATACCTGGCCTGCCTTGAAGGGCGCCTTGATGGCGTCGTGCAAGGCGTGGACTTCGCGCGTGACGTCACTGAGCAGCTCGACGCCATGAATCAGGGCGAGAAAGCGATCGCTGCCCACACGCGCCAGTTGAATGCGCGGGCTGCATTGACGGATGCGGGTGGCGAATTGCTGCAGCACCTGATCGCCCAGCGCGGTGCCGTGGGCGGTGTTGATCTGCTTGAACTGGTCGATGTCCACAAAGGCCAGCGCCAGATGCTGCTGTTTTCGCAGCGCGCCGGGGGTGAGTTCGGTGAATCGCGCCCGAATGAAATGGGCCTTGGGCAAGCCGGTCATCGCGTCGTGATTGACCAGATAGTCGCTGCGCGCTTCGGCTTGCTTGCGGGCGGAGAGATCGCTGAACAGCCCGATGTGGGCCACGGTGGCACCGTCGGCGCTGTGCACGCTGTTGAACGACAGCCATTCCGGGAAGGCTTCGCCCTTGCGGTTGCGCAGCCAGAACTCGCCTTGCCAGGCCTGATGGGCGCCAAGGCTGCTCTGCAAACGCTCAAAAAACGCATCGTCCTGCCGGCCACTGGCGGCGTCGGCGAGTGGCTTGCCGCGCAAGGCGTGGATGTCGAGTCCGGTCAGCGTGGCGAAGGCGGTATTGATCGACAGGATTTTGTGTTCGGCGTCGGTCACGATAACCGCACGCGCATTGGTGCTGAAGATGTCGAAATCGACCGGCGAAGCCGATGCGCTGGCGCCGCCGTGGACGATCAGCCATTCGCTGTGGGCGCCGTCGAGGGCCTGGGCCTGAGTGTGTGCGCTGAAGGCCTTGCCGCCGCCCAGCCACTGCCAGTTGCCGCTCACAAGCGTGCTGACGGTGTCGCTGCGAAGTGTCGACAGGCGCATGCCGATCAGTGCCGAGCGTTCCCGGCCGTGCATCGTGGCAGCCATGTCGTTGGCGGCGAGGATGGTGTGGTCGCTGCCGCGCACGACGAGCATGGCCTGGGGGGCATGGCGAAACACCTGACTGGCGCGGGTGTCCACCGCGGCGACCGGCGAGGATGCGCTCAGCAGCAGCACCTGCCAGCCGGGTTCCGGCCCCGCCAGCAGGCGACCGTGCATGGCCGGGGCGCCATCGGTGGGCGTGACGGTGACCGGCCCGGATTCGCGGGCGGGGTCACTGATTGTGCATAGTGCCGATAACGGGAGTCCGGTGAGGGCGCCGCCTTCGCGCGAGAAACGACGGCGGGCCGGCGCGTTGGCGGCCATGATCTTGCCGCGGGCATCGACAACCAGCGCCGCCTGGTCGAGCGCGGCGGCGAGGCGCGGCCAGACGGCGTCGGCGGCGCGTTGCACATTGGGGGTGAGACCGGTGACCGGGTCGGGGCTGAGGATCAGGGCATGCACGCCGGGCCGGATACGCGCGGCGGCGACATAGCTCAGATCGCGCTCGCGCCCGCCGGGCAGGCCGACCCGCAGGCTGCCGCGCATCTCGCCCTGGATGAACAGGGCGCCGCGGGCCTTGAGGAAAGCGCGCTCAGTCGGGAAGAGCGAGGACAGCGGTTGGCCGGCCAGGTCGCGGTAGCTGCGCTCCAGCAAGCGACAGACGGCGCTGTTGACCTCCAGGATCGTTTCGTCGCTGGCGATGATCAGCCCCTCGTTCATGAGTTCGAACAAGGACAGATACAAGCCGGCTTCGGCCCCTTCGGTCAGGTCGGGGACGAAAAGATCGTCGGGTTCTCGGGGCACGGGAGCCAGTTCCATCGGCAGCCTGGATGAGGGTGATCGGGATGCTCACCATCATATCGACCTGTCGCGGTGGATCTTGACTTTGAAAGGGGGGCGTTTCCCCCTCTGTTTGTTCGTTTCAGCGCGGGCCCGTCTGCGGACAGACGGGCCATAAAATGGCTGAAAGCCTTGTGGGCTCAGCCTTTGCGGCCGACACCACCAAGCAGGAAGGCCACCGGTCGGTTGGCGCGTGACGGGGTGTCGGGTTTGGTGCTTGGGGCCTTGGGCGCGTCGCTGGCTTCGTAGGGCTTGGCATAATCGAAGCCATCGGCGGCGACGGTGGATTTCTTGCGTGCCGGCGTGCGCGTGCGCTCGCTTCGGCCGCGCGGCGCGGCGCTGTCGTCACCGCCTCGGCCGCGCGGGGCGGCGCTATCGTCACTGCCCCGGCTGCGGCGCCCGGCGTTGTCTTCGTTGCGGCCGCGGCGGCCGGCACTGGCGCCGTCGCTGTGGTCACGAACACCGGAGGCCTGGAAGTCTTCAACGGTATGTACCGGAATCGTCAGCTTGATCAGCTTTTCGATGCCAGCCAGGTTGCTGCGATCTTCGGGCGCCACGAGTGAAATGGCTTTGCCTTTCTTGCCGGCGCGACCGGTGCGGCCGATGCGGTGCACATAGTCTTCCGAGGTATTGGGCAGGACATAGTTGACCACGTAGGGCAGGTCGTCGATGTCCAGGCCGCGGGCGGCCACGTCGGTGGCCACGAGCACGCGGGTGGTGCCGTTCTTGAAGCCTTCGAGGGCCTCGGTACGCTGCTGCTGGCTCTTGTCGCCATGGATGGCGTCGGCCGGGATGTCGCAGCGGTTGAGGTAGTGGGTGAGTCGGCTGCAGCCGAACTTGGTGTCGACAAACACCAGCACCTGGGCGTCGATGGTGGTCTTGAGCAGATGCACCAGCAGGTCACGCTTGCGGCTGGACTCGACCGGATAGACCTGGTGCTCGATGGTCTCGCTGACCATGTTGCGGCGGGCGACTTCGATCAGTTGCGGCTCGTTCAGCATCTGGTCGGCCAGCTTCTTGATTTCGTTCGAGAAGGTGGCCGAGAACAGCAGGCTCTGGCGCTGGTTGGGCAGCATCGAGAGGATGCGGCGGATGTCGGGGATGAAGCCCATGTCGAGCATGCGGTCGGCTTCGTCGAGCACCAGCATCTTGACCTGGTTGAGCTGGATGCTGCGCTGCTGGACGTGGTCGAGCAGACGGCCGGGGGTGGCCACCACGATCTCGACGCCTTCGCGCAGGATCTGCGTCTGGGCGCGCATGTCGACACCGCCGTAGATGCAGGTGGCGCGCAGCGGCAGGTATCGACTATAGGTGAGCACCGACTCATACACCTGCATGGCCAGCTCGCGGGTCGGCGCCAGAATGAGGGCGCGAACCGGGTGGCGGGCGGGCGAGGTGCTGGTGCTGGCATGCGGGGCCAGGCGTTGCAGGACCGGCAGCGTGAAGCTGGCGGTTTTGCCGGTGCCGGTTTGCGCACCGCCCATCACGTCGCGGCCCGACAGTACGATCGGAATGGCGTCGCGTTGGATGGGGGTCGGCTCTGAGTAGCCGGCGTCTTCAACGGCGCGCAGCAGTTCCGGCATCAGGCCGAGATCGGCAAAAGTCATAGGCGGCGGGTGTCCTGAGTGGGCGCACGGCGCCCCAATAGGTGAGAAAACAAAGGATTATAACGCGTTGCGCTGTCGTTTCGGTGATCAGCGGAAGTCGGTTCGGCTGAGGTAGCCGGTGACCTCTTCGCGATCGTGGTAGAGCTGTTTGAAACGCAGTACATGCGGGACGCCGTTGAGCTTGTTTTCGATGATGTCCTGACACTTGAGGAGCGCGCCGTAGCGTTGCTTCATGGGGAGCTTGAGATTGAAGATCGCGTGGCGACAGCGCTTGTTGGCGCTCCAGTCGCCCATCAGCGTGGCGATCCGGCTGGGTTGCTCGACCATGTCGCACACCAGCCAGTCGACCGCGCGTGGCGGGCGCCAGGTAAAGCCGTCGGCGCGGATGTGGGTAACCATGCCGCCGGCGAGCAGCTGTTTGTCCATCGGGCCGTTGTCGATCGCGGTCACATACAGTCCGCGTTGCGCCAGCTGCCAGCTCCAGCCACCCGGGGCGGCGCCCAGGTCGACCGCCTTGCCTTGCGGGCGCAGCCAGCGTTCGCGCTCCTTGTCGTCGAGCAGGCACATGAGCGCTTCGGCGAGCTTGAGCGTGGAGCGGCTCGGCGCCTCCGACGGCATGCGCAGGCGGGCGATGCCTTGCGGCCAGGGATTGGTGAGCTGGGCATTGCCGAGGCCGATCCAGGCCTGGGTTTCGTCGGGGAAGAACAATTGGAGCTGCGGATCGCGACCGTTGGGGCGCAGCAGGCCGGCCTGCGCCAGACCGTTTTCCAGTGGGCCGGCAAATCGCTTGCAAAAGCCGGAGCGGCTCTTGCCCTCGTTGGTGTCCGGATATTCGTACATCACGCTTGAGACGCGTGCGCCGGCCTTGCTCAGCGCCTCGACGATGGGCGTGACCCGGTCTCGGCTGGGGAGCGCCGCAATGGTGTGGATGACCGGCCAGGCCTGCCGCGCGAAGATCAGGTCGCGCCAGTTGAGCGCGGCCTGTACTTCAGACCAGATCAGCGGTTCGTCGAGCTGAAACAACACGTAACCGTCGCGCTCCCGCATGGTGCTGGCGCGGCCGGGTATGCTGGCCAGCGTGGCGCGCTCTTCAAGCTCCGCAGCGACCTCTTTTTCGAAGCCTGGGCGGCATTGGACGAGCAGGGCTGAGGCGATAGGCAGGGGCATGGAGGCGGGGACGACACAGAGGCAGAATGGCCGGATAATACTGGCATCCGATGCCGCTCGCCATGTTCGGGCGCAGATCATTGTGAGGAAGGCCAATGCAGTATCAACAATTGGGCCGCAGCGCGCTGGAGGTGTCGCGTGTTTGCCTGGGGACCATGACCTTCGGTCAGCAGAATACCGAGGCCGAAGCGCATGCGCAGCTCGATTGTGCCCGGGCTGCCGGCGTGAATTTCATCGATACCGCCGAGCTCTATGCGGTGCCCGCGCGAGCCGAGACCTACGGCGCGAGTGAGCGCATCGTCGGGTCCTGGCTGCGCCGTCAGCCACGCGATCAGATTGTGCTGGCCACCAAGGTGGCGGGCCCGGCGCGCGGATTGCAGTGGATACGGGGCGGCCCGCTGGCGCTCGACGCGGCAAACATTCAGGCCGCGATCGAAGGCAGTCTGACGCGCTTGCAAACGGATTATGTCGATCTGTACCAATTGCACTGGCCCGAGCGAAACCAGCCCATGTTCGGGCAGTGGCAGTACGACCCGGCGCGGGAGCGCGACTGCACGCCGATTCGCGTGCAACTCGAGGCGCTGTCAGCGCTGGTCAAGGCCGGCAAAGTGCGCTATGTCGGGTTGTCGAACGAGCACCCGTGGGGTGTTGCCGAGTTTGTTCGACTCGCCCGCGAGCATGATTTGCCCTGCGTCGTGTCCGTTCAGAATGCCTACAACCTGCTCAATCGGATCTACGAGTACGGGATGGCCGAGTTGTGCGAACGCGAGGGCGTTGGCCTGCTGGCCTATTCGCCGCTGGGTTTTGGTTTGCTGACGGGCAAGTATCTGACCGACCCGAAGACGGCGGGGCGGCTCAATGCGTTTGCCGGTTTCGGCCAGCGCTATGACAAGCCAGGCGTCGCCCCGGCGGTCGCCGCCTATGCCCGGGTGGCGAAAGATTTTGGTCGTTCGCCCACGGCGCTGGCGCTGGCGTTTGTACTGGGGCGCTGGTTTGTGAGCAGTACCATTATTGGTGCGACCTCGATCGAACAGCTAAAGGAAAATCTCGATGCTGCCGATATGACACTGTCAGGCGAAGAGCTCGCCGCGATTGACGCGGTGCATCTGCAGTGGAGCAACCCTGCGCCATGAGGCCACGTGAAGTGAAGGACGCGATTCTGTGAAAGAGATTGTCGCCGCGACAGATTTGAAGATCGGCATGTTCGTCGCTGAGCTGGATCGGCCGTGGCTGGATTCCCCCTTTCTGATCCAGGGCTTCGTCGTCGAAAACCAGGCCACACTGGACAAGCTTCAGGCCCTGTGCCGGTTTGTGTCGGTGGATTGGCAGCGCAGCACGGGCGAGCACTATCGTGCGCCGGTGCGCGAATCGGTGGCGTCGACCGTTGGACACAGCCTGGCCGGCGCTGCCCGCATTGCCGGGCGTACCGCGGCACCTCGGCCAAAACACGATTTTGTGGATGTGCTGCGTTGGCTACGCAGCGGGGGGGCGCCGCCGCCCGAATTATCGCCACCGTCGGCGGCCCGCGCGTGGGTTGATGCGGAGGCGCCGGCAGGACGTCCTGCCACGAACTATGCGTCAGACGACGAGGCGCCGTCGCGTGAAGGCTGGCGCGCGCGCATGTCCCGCTGGTTTGCCCGGGAAGAGGCGCCCGCGCCCTATGTGGTGGCGGACCCCCTGGCCAGCAAGGATGAAGACCTCGGTCCGAAGCGCGAGGGCGCCAGCGCAACGGTCTGGATCGAGTCGGCTGCGGTTGAGGATGAACTGTTCCTCGCCACGCCGGCCTATGAGTCGGCACAGACCACCGTCGAACAACTGGTGGCGGATGTGCAGCAGAACCTGCGTCCGGACATGGAGCGGGTGCGCAGCAATGTCGAAGACATGATGCAGAGCGTGGTGCGCAACCCCGACGCGCTGCTGTGGCTCACCCGGCTCAAGCGAACCGACCAGTACGCCTATGATCACGCGCTGGATGTCAGCGTGCTGCTGATGGTGTTTGCGCGGTCGCTGGGCATGACGGCGCATGAGATGACGCTGCTGGGTATTGTTGGCTTGATGCAGGACATCGGCAAGGTGCGCCTGCCGCCCCGACTGCTCAAAAAATCCGGCCTGATCACCCCGCTGGAGCGCCAGATCTTCCAGGCCCATGTCGATTATTCGCTGGCGATTCTGAAAGACACGCCCGATGGCTCCCCCGAGGTCCTCGAGATTGTCTCGCGCCATCATGAGCGCTACGACGGCTCCGGCTATCCGGACGGTATGGCGGGCGACGCCATTGGGCGCTATAGCGAAATGGCGGGGCTGGTCGATACCTACTGTGCGATGACGCGCGAGCGGCCGTGGGGTGATGCGCTCAGCCCTCAAAGTGCGCTTGAACAGATCAACACCATGCGCGAGCGCGATTTCTCCGAGACGGTGGTCGATACCTTCATCCAGTGTGTCGGCCTCTATCCGGTGGGGACGCTGGTGGCGCTGAACACGGGCGAGGTGGCGGTGGTGATTGCGCAAAATCAGGTTCGCCGCTTGCGACCGCGGGTGCTGGTGCTGTTGGCGCCGGATCACTCCCCCAATGCGCACCCGCCGACACTCGATCTGCTCTACGACCCGGTGGCGCCCGATGGGTCGGTCTACGAAATCCGCAAGGCCTTGCCACCGGGCGCCTACGGCATCGATCCGAAGGAGTTCTACCTCGGATGAACGCCGCGCTCCGTGCGACTTCGACTGCGCTGGCTTTGCTGGACGAGGCGGATCTCGCTCGTCTGCTGACACAGCAGGGTTTTCAGCCGGAAGATCGCGCGGCGGTGCGCGCCTTTGGCCGCGTGGTCAGTCGCGACCAGTTGCAGGCCGACTTTGCGACCGCTTTTCTGTCTCGCGCCGGTGCGCCGGTGGCGCCGGATGCCGCCGACGCCGAGGCTGCGTTTTGCGACGAGTTGCTCGACATCTGCCATTGGCAGGGCGACGCCGACTGGTTCAACCGCCTGGCCGCACGGTGGCGCGACTGTCTCGACCGCGGGGTGTCCGATCACTTCCCCTGGGCGGCCTGTGGCGCCTTGCTGTCTGCCTGCCGGGACCGGCTCGTCGGGGGGCGCGCCGAGGTCTTTCAGCTCGAAATGGATCTGCTTACCGGCCTGGTGCGGGTCATCTGGGCCTTGGCGGCCTATCTGGCCGAAGTGGGCATTTTGCGAGAGCGTGAAAAGCTGCGCGCATTTACCTTGCTTGATGCGCACACCGGTTTGCCCAACCGCCGTCGCTTCGAGCAAGTGCTTGAGGCGGCGCTGGCGGTGGCCAGTGCGGACTGGTCGGTGGGGCTGGTGATTCTGAGCTTGCGGGCAGGCGATGCGTCGGCCACCTTGCTGGCAGGCGAGCGTGAGCGTGTGCAACTGGCCGTCAGCGAGCGCCTCGCCACCGCGATCCGCGATGGCGATGTGCTGTGTCTGACCGGTGAAGATGAGTGGTCGCTGGTGCAATGCGCCGTGCGCTCTCCCGCGCAGGTTCTGCTGGCCGCACACAAGTTGCGGGAAGTCGCGCTGAGCGCCGTGGCCTCGCTGGACGTGGCCAAACACCTGACGATCAGCGCTGGCGGTGCCAGCGGTCCGGTGGATGCGGCCGATGCCAAAGGGCTTGAACGCGCCGCGCGCAACGCCTTGTTTGCCGCCCGGGACGCGCGTCAGCCGGTGGCCATGTACTCGCCGGAGGCGGCTCAGACGTCGCATGCGGCCGCCGGCCTCGAGCAAGAGTTCATGCGCGCGCTGGCAATGCAGCACTTTGAACTGTTCTTGCAGCCGCAGATCGATGTGGCCACCGGCGCGTGTCGTAGCGTCGAGGCCTTGCTGCGCTGGCGGCGTGCCGAAGGCAGCTGGGTGGCGCCACCGGCGGTGATTGAACTCGCTGAACGCTCCGGCGGCGGCGCTCAGATGCTGCGCTCCTTGCTGTCGCGGCAGGCGCGTATCGCCGATGAACTGGCGCGGGCCGGGGTCGATGTGGCGGTGATGCTCAATCTGACCTCTCAAGATATTCGCGACCCCGATTTGCCTGCCCTGGTGCGCCAGTCGCTGGACAGCTGGCGGGTTCCGGCGCATCGCGTGGGCTTTGAACTCACCGAGGGGGCGTTGCTGGTCGACGAACCTGCCGCGGGCAAGGTGGTGGCGGCGCTGGGCGAGGCAGGATATGCCGTGGCGCTGGACGATTTCGGTACCGGGTATTCGTCGCTGTCGCATCTGCGCCGTCTGCCCGTCGATGAGCTGAAGATTGATCGTCAGTTTGTGGCCGGCGTGTGCACCGATGAGCAAGACCGCGCCATGGTCGAAGCCTTGCTGGTGATGGCGCGTGCGTTCAAGCTGCGGGTTGTCGCCGAGGGCGTTGAGACCGAAGCGCAGGCGAGCCTGCTGACGGAAATGGGCTGTGATCGCTTGCAGGGCTACTTTTTTGCCCGGCCCATGAATGTTGAGGCGTTTGTGCGGTGGTGGCGCGCGCGCTATGTTCAGCCGGTCGTGCCGCTAGGGACTTGACGCCGCGGCGGGTTCACGGGCGGCGGCTGTAGCGCGGGCGCGGTGCGTCGGGCTCGGCCGCATGCGCCTCGGGGGCGGCAGTTTTTGTTTCGTCCGATTGGGTCGGGTCGGGTGTTTCGGTCATTGTCGGTGGCACCACGTCGATCTTGTTTTCGACCATGTAGTCGTTCATATTCCGCCACCCGTTGAACACGTCGGCTTTGGACGCTTTGGGGTTGAGCGAAAAACAGTCCTCCAGCGCGCGGCCGGCGTGGCGGCAGGCGCTGCCGATGGCTTCGCCTTCGGCCTGCGCCCGGGCAGCTTCTTTTACCGGATCGGGAATGCCCAGTTCCTCGCAGCCGGTGAGGGTGGCGATCAGCGCAAAGGCAATGGCGGCAGATTGAAGTGTCATGGTGAATACCAAATAGGGTCCGACGATGAAAGATATCGTCGCCCCAGGCAAAATCTTGAGCGGCGTTGCCGCGCAAAATTTCGGATCAAGCGAGTTGTCCGCGCACATCGCGGGAGGAAGGTTCTGATGTTGATGCAATCGATGTCGAAAATGTGGCGCTATGGGCTGGTCGCAGCGCTGGCGTCCGCGGGGCTGACACACGCAGCCGGCGAGCCACATGTGGTGAGCTTGTCGCATGTTTTTGATGCAGAGCGGGCCCAGCAACTCGAGACCTTGGTCGAGCGCTTCAACGCCTCGGATCGCGGTGGGCGGGTGCGTGTCGTGGCTGACCCCACGGCCGAAGCGGAAGCGGCGATTCAGATCGTGCAAGGCGATGCCGAGCAGGCCTTGCGCAAACGCGGCGCGTACCGACCGCTCTATCAGGTCATGGCGGAGTCCGGCATGGCGCTTGGCCGCGACAAGGTGCTGGCGGCGTTTGACCGCGACACCACCGATTCACGAGGCCGTCGCGTGGCCTTGCCGGTGGGCATGCACACGCCGGTGCTGTTCATCAATCGCCAGGCCTTCATCGGTGCCGGGCTCGACCCGGATGCGCCGCCGCGGACATGGCGTGAGCTGCAGGACGCGCTCGGCAAGCTCTTTGATGCCGGACAGGCGTGCCCCGGTACCGTGTCCAATCCCAGCTGGGTCATGGTCGACAACGTCAGCGCGCGCCAGAATGTGGCGGTCACCCGGCAGGCCGGGCGCAAGGAAGAGCTGTCGGTCAACGGCATGCTCCAGATCCGCCACATTGCGCTGATGGCCAGCTGGGTGCGTGCGCGCTATCTTCACCTGCACGGCGCGGGCGCTGAGCCACTTGAGCGATTCAAGCGCGGCGAGTGCGCAGTGATTGCGGCAGAGTCAGCGCATTGGCCCGAATTCCGCCAATCGGCGGGGTTTGACGTCGGCGTCAGCGAATTGCCTTTTTATGACGACTTTCCCGGTGGCGTGGGCGCGACCCTCGCGGATGGCCCGACGCTGTGGGTGGCCAAGGGCAAGAAGCGCGACGACTACAAAGTCGTCGCCCGCTTTGTGCGCTTTTTGCTGAAGCCCGAAAACCAGCTGGCCTGGCAGCGTGGCACCGGCTATTTGCCGATGGACGAAAAAGGCAGCGTGGCCGGCGGCGGTGTGGCCAGCGATCAGCCCAATCTGGTGGTGGCCCGTAAACAACTCGGCGCGAGTGCCAAAGGCAGCCCTGCCAGTACCGAGCTGCCCCGGCAAGCCCGCGTACGGACCATTCTCGACGAAGAACTCGAAGGGGTCTGGACCGATCGCCAACCCGCCAAACAGGCGCTGGACAACGCCGTGACCCGGGTGAGCAACGAAAAGTGAGCGCACGCGCCGCCCACCGCTGGCCATGGCCAGCGGTGATCGCCCATCGCTGCGGCGGCCTGCTTGCGCCTGAAAATTCGATTGAAGGCCTGGTGCGCGCGCAGGCCATTGGCTGTCGCGGTGCCGAGTTCGACGCCATGCTCGCCGCCTGCGGCACCCCGGTGCTGATGCACGATGAAACGCTGGAACGCACCACCACCGGGCGCGGCCGGGTGGCACAGACGTCGTGGGCTGCGCTGTCGCAGGTCGCGCTGAAAACGCGTGACGGCAGCGTGTCGGCGGAGGGCGTCCCCAGCCTGGCGATGGCGCTCGATGCCTGCTTGCGCCTCGGGATGACGCCCAATATCGAAATCAAACCCTCGGCCGGCGCGGACCATGCGACGGGGCGTGTCGTGGCAGAGGTGGCCGCCGCGCTGTGGCAGCGTTCGGGCGTGACGCCGCCCTTGTTGTCTTCGTTTTCTCCCGCCGCGCTAGCGGCCGCGGCACTGGCTGCGCCGGCGCTGCCCAGGGCCCTGCTTCTTGAGCGCGTGCAGGACGACAGTCTTGTCGTGGCACACGCGCTGGGATGTGTGGCGGTGGTCGTCGAACAAACCCAGCTCGGCCCGCAGCTGATCGCGCAGGCGCATGCTGCCGGTCTTGGCATCGCCATCTACACCGAGAACGATGCCGAGCGCGGGCAGCAATCGCTGGCCTCGGGTCTGGATGGGCTGATCACCGATCGACCGGAGCGGTTTTTGCGCTGACAGCCGCCGTGCCGGGCGCTGGCTTGACCATCCGGCTTGACGCTCTGGTGTCCCGCTCATACCATCGCCCTTTTCCTGCTCGCCGCGGTCCCATTTTGTCAGCCCAGCACCTCTTCGCTCCGATCGCCGACGATATGGCGGCCGTGAATCAAGTTATCCGCCAACGGCTCCACTCCGAAGTGGTGTTGATCCGGCAGATCGCCGAATACATCATCAACAGTGGTGGCAAACGCCTGCGCCCCGCGCTGGTGCTGTACACCGCACGCGCCATGGGGTATCAGGGCACGGCGCACCACGAGCTGGCGACCGTTGTCGAGTTCATTCATACGGCGACGCTGCTGCATGATGACGTGGTCGACGAGTCCTCCCTGCGCCGTGGTGCCAAAACTGCCAATGCCCTGTTCGGCAATGCCGCCTCGGTGCTGGTGGGCGACTTCCTCTATTCCCGCGCCTTCCAGATGATGGTGTCCGTTGGCGACATGCACATCATGGAAGTGCTGGCGGATGCGACCAACACCATCGCCGAAGGCGAAGTGCTGCAGCTGCTCAACTGTCACGACGCCGATGTCTCGGTGGATGCGTATCTGAAAGTGATTCGCTACAAGACCGCCAAGCTGTTCGAGGCGGCCGCGCGCCTTGGCGGCATCCTCGGCGGCGCCAGCCCCGACGTCGAAGCGCAGCTCGGTCGGTTCGGCATGCATCTGGGCACGGCTTTCCAGCTGATCGACGACGTGCTCGACTACTCTGGCGAAGAAGCGGCCACCGGCAAGCACCTTGGCGATGACCTCGCCGAAGGCAAGCCCACCTTGCCGCTGATCCACGTCATGCAGCACGGCACGCCGGCGCAAGCCGCGCTGGTGCGCAAAGCCATCGAAGAAGGCGGGCGCGATGCGTTCTCAGAGATCCACGCGGCCATTCTGGCCACTGGCGCGCTCGAGGCGACGCGCGAGTACGCCAAGCGTGAATCGAAACTCGCAATCGACGCATTGAGCGTACTTCCAGCTTCCCTTTTCAAGGATCGTCTGCTAGAATTATCGGACTTTGCAGTTGGGCGAGATCACTGATCTTCTCAGCTGCAAAAATGCGTCGGGGAATAGCTCAGCCTGGTAGAGCACTGCGTTCGGGACGCAGGGGCCGGAGGTTCGAATCCTCTTTCCCCGACCAAAAAACCCAAGCAAATCAATAACTTGGTTTGCAGGTTGCGGGAAGTTGGCTCAAAAGAAACACTGTTTGAGCCAGTCTTGCGCCAACCCGAGAAAAAGCCCACCGTTTATCGGCGGGCTTTTTTTTGTTCACTGCCTCTTTGTAGCTATACGGCACTCCATTTTTTTAGAAAAAAAGGAGTTCGCTGTGGCTGTCAAAAAGAACACTAGTAACATCATCAACCGCTCGCCATGGTTCGTCAGCGTGCGCGGGCGTCCGGAGCTTGGCCGGCAGTTCTCGTACCCGAAAAAAGCAGAAGCAGACGCGTACCAGAACATGTTGCACGACAAGGGCCTGATCGCGAGTGTGCGACAGCTTGAGACATCGTTCCAGTTGCGCATCAGGAGAAAAGGCGTGCGCGTGCAGCGCATCACCTTCGATACTTATGCAGCAGCAGAGCAAGCGCTTCGCAAGATCGAAAGCGACTTGTCTGTCAGCATTGTTCGCGACTATGCCATCGCTGCTCAAACTAGTTTCCGGGATATCGCTGACCGCTACATTGCTGAAGTTGCGCCAAAGCACAAAGGCGGGGAGATCGAAATCGGTCGCTTGAAGAAGATCTTGCGCGACCAGTCGTTTGTCGATAAGCCGCTAGCTGCTCTCCGGACCGAAGACCTTCAGGACTTTATCGGCGAACGGTTGGCTGATGTCCGACCCGCGACAGTCGATCGCGATATCGATGTCATTTCCCAAACGCTTCGCTACGCGAGCGACGTTTGGAAAATCGGGCCTGCCGAAAGTCCTTTGCTTGGGTTGAAGCGCCCGAAGTACTTCAATGAGCGCGATCGTCGGCTTGGCAGTGGGGACGAGAGGAGGTTGCTGGAAGCGGCGCGTGCGGACGAAAACGAATACATCGAGCCGGTGATCATCTTGGCGATTGAGACGGCGATGCGTCGCAGCGAAATCTTGTCGTTCTCTGCGCGTGACGTCGACTTCGATCGCCGTTTTATCTTGTTACGCGAAACCAAGAATGGCCAGTCGAGGAAAGTGCCGCTTACGAGGCGCGCAATGTCCGTGCTACGTGGACTGCCTGACCGGGGCGATGCGCCGCTGCTCAAACTCACGGCGAACGCCGTCAAGAAAGCCTTTTTTCAGCGCGTGTTGCCCGCCGCGGGGATCGCAGATCTTCATTTTCACGACCTGCGCCACGAGGCGATATCGCGTTTTGCAGAAACCGGTAAGTTCGAGTTGATTGACCTGCTGGCCATTTCTGGTCATCGCGATCCGCGCATGCTGCAACGCTATGCGCACCTGTGTTCGAAGAAGCTTGCGCAGAAAATGGATGGGGTAGAACGCGAAGACGAGATCGAAGAAGCTTACATCCATCGTGGGCGAAAACGGACCCTCCGGCGTAAGTGCGATGCGACGTTCCAAGTGGCAAACGGTCAGGCGGTCGAAGTCGAAATGTCGTCTGAAAACGTCGACGCGGACCCCGTGGTCTTCAGTGCAAGCGTGATCGATTTTGCTGCAATCCGCGCACGTCGTGTTGGCGGGAGGTCCGAATAATGAAGAGCCCGCACACACAAGAGGATCGGCGCTATTACCCTGTCCTCCCATCGATCGAATCTCAAACAGTCGCGTTTGTCCTCGCAGCTCGGGCTGTGCGCGAAATCCGCCCATCTTATGCTGCGCTACTTGAGTGGCAAGGCTTCGAAGCGTACCTGCGCTACCACGCGTGTTGGCAGTGGGGGAGTCTCGTGTCTGTCGGCGAAGTCGTGACAATCGCGCGTGTCGACGTGCCCGAAGCGTTTCAAAAACGAGGCTGGTTTATGCGCTACGTTCAGTTGTGTCACGCGCTCTCGGCAGGTGGTGTGGTGATCGAAAGCGTCTTCAATTCGCATCTGCTCAATGCGTTGCGACGCCGTGATTTCATGGTTGAATTCGAGCCTCATTGCTTCTTTTTGCCGCGATCTGTGGCCTCGGGAGTGATTGTGGATCCGAGTCCCCTTTGCATTCGCACGACGCTGCAAGCGAGGGGACTGCCGGGCATGAAGCGTTAGTCCGGGCAAGAGAAAATCGGGGCTGCACTGGCAGCCTCGATTGCTTTTCTACGTCCAAAATATCACTCGTTCCAGGCGCCCGCAGGGCTGCGTAGCAAAGCCGATAGGCGTCTTGCGGAGCGGCCGGCAGCCCCCCAGGGAGGCCGGCGCCCTTTGGGGGGAGCCGTTTTGCGTACGACGCGCCGTCCAGGCGTGTCGAGCCGCCCCAGCGGCGTTAGCAAAAAGGGGGGCGAGTTAGCCCCCGCAGGCCGGACGCGCGCAGGGCGGGGGGCCCCATGCTCAGTCGGTCCGCAGGGCCGGCGCGTCCTGAGCGTGGGGCCCCCCGGCCGGCGGCAACGACGGGTGGGCGGCCTGCGCAATACGGAAGCGGGGCCCAAGCCCCGCAGCGACTGGCCGTGCGTTCAGCGCGGGAAAAGGAGCGGTTCCGGACCCCGTTCCCAGAGGCAATTCCAGAAAAAAGAACGGGCGAGGGGACTTGCCACGGAACAGTAGCTATACGTGTTTTCCAACTCCAAAAGGAGAACACGCATGACGTTTCAAAAAGACCAGCAGAGCAAAGATGGGCGCGCGATCGCACAAATTAACGAACAACGTGTGCTCAAAGTTGTGCACGATTTCGGACACATCCGCGTGCCTGAACTTGCAGCCGCCGTGTGGCCAGCCTCGAGCGTGGAATCAGGCGAAAAAATGGCGCGGAGAACGACACGACGCCTGCTCGATGCCGGCCTGTTGTTGGCCCGCACCAACGCGTTCGGCACGACAAGCTTTGTGTTGTCCGCGCGCGGCGCTGCCAGCCTATCAGCGCGCGGGATCGACGCGCGCGACGGATACGATATTCAAGGTGTGAGCGGGCCCACATTTGCGCACCGTACCTTGGGCACAGCGGTGCTTGCCAAGCTGCACGGCGGTGGAGGTACGGTATGGGGCGAGTACGCGGTCAACCATGATCGCGCGCCATTCACCATTGCAGAGCTAAGGCAGCGCTACGGAAAAATTCCGGATGGGGTCGTTGTTGGAGAAGTTCAGCAGCCGCACGATGCCACCCCGGTAACGTACTTGCGTTGGATCGAAGTCGAGAACACGTTCAAGTCAAACACAGAGCTCGACCGTGTAACCGATCTCATGAACACGTTCGCTGACGAAATGGACGCCCCTGGCGCAATCCGTTTTGCGTGGCTGTGGATCGTTGTGCCGACGGGCTGCCGGCACGAAGAACGGATCGTCGAGAGTTTCGGGCGGGTGCTTCCGAAATGGCGTCCAGAGGCGGCGGACATGGTGCACATCGTGCGGGTCGATGTCGTGCCGCCGCTGCGCATACAGCGTATCGAACTCGTGTCGCTGCGCGACCTCGCCGAGAGCGTCGGGCGGGGCGCGATACTTCCAGCATTCGAATACTAGGGGAAGGGCACCCGGGGGCCCCGGGGCCGATGCCCCCGGGTGCCATCAACTGACGCGGGTGCGTGCTAAAAATTGGCGAGTCGGCTACCGCGCGGTCTGCATCAAGAAGGAAACGCGGCGCGCGGGCGTCCGCGCCGTTTCTTGCTCGAATCAATGGCCGCCGCTTGCCCCGGTGTTACGCCGAATTGGGCATCGATCCATGCCGCGACATCCGCGCCGCGCCAGTACAGGCGCCGGCCGATCTGCGTGTGCATCGGTAGTTCGCTCTTTGAGATCATCGTGTCAATCGTTCGCTTCGACACTTGCAGCAATTCTATGAGGTCTTCTTTCGTCATCAGCGTTTTCATCGCCCGTGCCAATTTGGTTGAGGGGCGATGTATAGCTACGCGAACACAGCGATGCGCAAGTCAATGAAAAATTGTTGGAGATTAATGGGAAGCTGATATGAGTGTGATCCCAAATCCCAGTCGTGGCTTGGGCGTATGAGGCAGATCACGGGAACTCTGGTTCCTGTACAAATCGTCAAAATGCATAGTAGCTATCATGCGCCGGCGTGACCTTGACCTGGTCCGAAAGCCCCGGAGCAGGTCAAGCGGGCAGGTGGGCGCGCAGCGCCGCAATCCGGACGACCCCGAGCTTCGTCTGGATTTTGTGACCCCGGTGCAGCGCGATGGCAGGCCAGTCGTGATGCCAGAGCTTAACTTCGCATTCGAACCACAGAAGTTCATGGAGTAGTTGATTGCTGAGCCGGTGCAGGCTTGTGTTTTTTCCAACCGGGCCGCCTGTGTTGTGATGGTGCCAGCCCCAGCGCGGCTTGCAGTCCATAATCTCATCTTTTGCGGGGAGCGTCCTGGGCGAGAGCGAACCAAATCAGCCAAGAAAGTCCTTCAGAGTGCTTCATTGATCAGCTATTTCCTGCAAGACGGTCAAGCTGCGGTGGGCAACCTAGCCTGGCGTGAGGCGCTGGCCAGAGGCAAGGGGTGGCGTATCCGTGCGCTTCAAGGCAAAGACGCACTGTTACGCCTTGCTCCGGAGCTCTATGAATCGCGTTTTGGCACTTGTGAGTAACTTATTGGGCGCCAGAATGGCACGTCCTTGGCCGGAGCGGCCTGATGATGCTGGCTTTGATATAGTCCGCAATCGGTATAAAACCGTCCTTCAGATTTCCCTTCCCATTTGTATGATGGCAGGATGTCTCAAGTTTTCAATTCGTACCAATAAGTAGTTCGTAAACACGAAAGGTCATAACGCTGATGGCTAGCAACAATGGTAGAGAAAAATCCCTCGAATCATGGATATGGGACGCTGCCTGCTCCATCCGTGGTGCCAAGGACGCACCGAAATACAAGGACTACATCCTCCCTCTCATCTTCACCAAGCGCCTCTGCGACGTCTTCGACGATGAGCTGAACCGCATCGCCGTCGAAGTCGGCTCGCGCAAGAAGGCCTTCCAGCTTGCCAAGGCCGACCACAAGCTCGTTCGCTTCTACCTGCCCCTCGTGCCGGATGATCCCGAGCAACCGGTCTGGTCCGTCATCCGCAAGCTGGCAGACAAAATCGGCGAAGGCGTCACCACCCACATGCGTGCCATCGCCCGCGAAAATCCGCTGCTGCAGGGCATTATCGACCGCGTTGACTTCAACGCCACCACCCACGGCCAACGCGATCTCGACGACGACCGCCTGTCCAACCTCATCGAGGCCATCAGCACCAAGCGCCTCGGGCTCGAAGACGTCGAAGCCGACATCATCGGCAAGAGCTACGAATACCTCATCCGCAAGTTCGCCGAAGGCGGCGGCCAGAGCGCCGGCGAGTTCTACACCCCGCCCGAGGTCGGCACCATCATGTCCCGCGTGCTCCAGCCCGAGCCCGGCATGGAAATCTACGACCCCACCTGCGGCTCTGGCGGTCTGCTCGTGAAATGCGAGATCGCCATGGAAGAAAACGCCAAGGGAAAAAAGCGTACCGTCGCCCCGCTGAAACTGTTCGGCCAGGAGTTCACCCCCGAGACCTGGGCCATGGCCAACATGAACATGATCATCCACGACATGGAAGGCCAGATCGAGATCGGCGACACCTTCAAGAACCCCAAATTCCGGAGTAAAGGCAAGCTCCGCAGCTTCGACCGCGTCGTCGCCAATCCCATGTGGAACCAGGACTGGTTCGCCGAGGCCGACTACGACAACGACGAACTCGACCGCTTCCCCGCCGGGGCCGGCTTCCCCGGCAAATCCTCCGCGGATTGGGGGTGGGTGCAGCATATCCACGCCAGCCTGAACGCCACCGGCCGCGCCGCCGTCGTCCTCGACACCGGCGCTGCTTCGCGCGGCTCGGGCAATGCCGGCACCAACAAGGAAAAGACCGTCCGCCAATGGTTCGTTGATCACGACCTGATCGAGAGCGTGCTCTACCTGCCCGAAAACCTCTTCTACAACACCACCGCTCCGGGCATCGTGTTGTTCCTCAACAAGGCCAAGACCAAGGTGCGTCAGGGCAAGGTCTTGCTCGTCAATGCATCCCAGGTCTTCGAAAAAGGCGACCCCAAGAACTTCATCCCCGAAGCCGGCATCCAGCGCATCGCCGACACCCTCATCGGGTGGACCGAAGCGGAAAAACTCAGCCGCATCGTCGACCACGCCGAACTGAAGAAAAACGACTACAACATCTCCCCCAGCCGCTACATCCACACCTCGGATGCCGAAACCTACCGGCCCATCGCGGAGATCGTCGAGGAGCTGGCCGTAATCGAGGCTGAGGCGCGGGAGACGGACGAGGCATTGCGGAGCATCCTGAAACAACTGGGCGTGTCGGCATGAAAAAGAAACCGGACAACAAGGAAACTTCCCTGACGCGTTCCTCCGCCGTCGAATACCTCACCTTCGTCGCGGTACAGGGTCAAGGTGGCGTCGAGGTGGTTTATGCCGACGAGGACATCTGGCTGACGCAAAAAATGATGGGCGTCCTCTACGACGTGAAGACCCCCACCATCAACTACCACCTCAAAACCATCTTCGCCGACAACGAACTCACAGAGGATTCAGTTATTCGAAAATTTCGAATAACTGCCGCCGATGGCAAAAACTACGACACCGGCCACTACAACCTCTCCGCCATCATCGCCGTCGGCTACAAGGTCAACTCCGAGCGGGCCGTTCAATTCCGCAAATGGGCGACCACCGTGGTCAAGGAGTTCACCGTCAAGGGCTTCGCCATGGACGACGAACGCCTCAAGGCTGGCGGCACCGTCCTGACCAGGAAGTACTTCGAAGAACAACTCCAGCGCGTCCGCGAAATCCGCCTCAGCGAGCGCAAGTTCTACCAGAAGATCACCGACATCTACGCCACCGCCATCGACTACGATCTCAGCGCCACGGCCACCCAGCGCTTCTTCGCCACCGTGCAAAACAAGCTCCATTGGGCCATCCACGGCCACACCGCCGCCGAGGTCATTGTGGACCGGGCCGATGCCGGGAAACAGCACATGGGCCTGACCACATGGAAAGATGCGCCCCATGGAAAAATCCAGAAATTCGATGTCAGCGTCGCCAAGAACTATCTGACCGAACCGGAGATGGCGCAACTCTCCCGCCTCGTCAACGCCTACCTCGATGTCGCCGAAGACATGGCCCAGCGGCAGATCCCCATGACCATGCAGGACTGGGAAACACGGCTCAACCGCTTCATCGAAGCCACCGACCGGGAAATCCTGCAGGACGCCGGCAAAGTCACCGCCGAAATCGCCAAAGCCCACGCCGAAACCGAGTTTGAGAAATACCGCATCGTCCAGGATCGCCTGTTTGTCTCGGATTTCGACGCCGAAGTCATGCGGATCGCAAGGAATGATGAGGAAAGCGGGAACGAGGAAGGCGGTGCGGAGTGAGCGCCAAACGGAGCGGGGACATCGCGTCCGCTGTAGCCCCGGCGAAGGAGATTCTGGAGAAGATCGGGGTATGAGTGACCACGCGCAAAATGGCTGGATAAAAACTAGCATTCGAGAGCTTGAACACGCCGGCGACATAGTGCTCGGGCGCGGAAAGGTCATCTCGCAAAAGGACATTGAGGCCGATCCCGGCGACTACCCGGTTTACTCCTCGTCAGCCAGAGGCAACGGTGAGTTCGGTCGCTACGGCAAGTACATGTTCGACGAGGAACTCGTGACGTGGTCCGTGGACGGCGGGGGCAAATTTTTCTACCGACCGAAGAGCCGATACTCGATAACGAACGTCAGTGGTTTTCTCCGCGTCACCGCGAAGGAGAAGCTCGATACCTACTACACGTGGGCGCACCTATTCAGCATCTGGCTGACAATGACCTTTAATTACACGGAGAAGCTCCACCCGAGCATTCTTCGTGAAAGGTTTTCTTTCGCCTACCCTCCACTCCCCGAGCAGAAGAAGATCGCGCACATCCTTTCGACGGTGCAGCGGGCAATCGAAGCGCAAGAGCGGATCATTCAGACCACCACCGAGCTGAAAAAAGCCCTCATGCACAAGCTCTTCACCGAAGGCCTCCGCAACGAACCCCAAAAACAAACCGAAATCGGCCTCGTCCCCGAAAGCTGGGGGGTGTGCAAAGTTGGTGAAGTGGCGAAGATCCAGAGCGGCGGAACCCCCACACGTGAGGCCGCAGAAAACTGGATTGGCGGAACAATCCCGTGGGTGAAGACCGGTGAGATCAACTACTGCGTGATCCACAACACGGAAGAGAAAATCACACCAACTGGCCTTGCCAATTCTGCCGCACGACTTTTCCCAAAAGGAACCTTGCTAATGGCGATGTATGGCCAAGGAATCACTCGCGGGCGGGTAGGCTTGCTGGGGATTGAAGCCGCAACAAACCAAGCCTGTGCGTCGATCACGCCGACCGACAAGAAGCGGATTTCTTCAGTCTTCCTGTATTACTTCTTTGAGTATCACTACGAAGACCTGCGAAAGCTCGGTCATGGAGCGAACCAGCGGAACATGAATGCCGCTTTGATTCGAAGCTTCCCCCTCGCATTCCCGAAGCAGGACGAACAGACTGCTGTCGTGACCGCATTCGAGTCACTTGATCAGAAACGCGCCCTACACGAGCGTAAGAAGACTCAACTCCAAGACCTCTTCCGCACGCTCCTTCACGAACTGATGACCGCGAAGACCCGCGTTCATGATTTCGAATTTACAGCGTAATCGAGAGGAGCAACGAACCACATGGATCCGATCGCAAAAGACAATCTAGCCCAACTCGACAACCTGCTTGCTGCAAGCAACCAGTCATGGCTATTTGGAGCGGGCATCAGTCTCGATGCTGGAATTCCGCTGATGTGGCCTCTCACGGACCGCGTCTTTGCGAGAGCCAAAGACGAAGGTGAAGCGAACGACCTCAAGGTTCTGGAATTCATCAGAAGTCAGCTTTTCGATGACTCGCATATCGAGCACATATTGAGTCACCTCGGCGATCACCGCGCGATTGCCGACCGTTCAAAGGACAAGAACGTTACATTCGATGGAGTGACTCTGTCAGTTGATGAATTAGATGCACTTCACCAGCGCGTACTCACATGGATAGCTGAAACTATCCGGTGGGGATACAAGCCTGAGAAAGCTGACGGAACGCCAGAAGTAGTTGGAACCCACGAAGCGCGAATCGTCATAATCGACAACCACTCTGCATTTGTATCCGCGCTCTTCAATCGAAGCCAGGCTGGCGTAGCAGAGCGCCGACGGGCAGTCAGACTGTTCACGACCAACTACGACACTTTGCTAGAAGATGCACTCGCACTTGGAGGGTTCTCTTACTGGGACGGATTCTCTGGCGGAGCAGTCGCGTATCGTAGTCACCGGTATGGGGACGAAGAACCCAATCTCCGGGATAGGGCGCACGTTATCAAACTTCACGGATCGATTGATTGGCACATGGGTGAAGACGACCGCGTTTGGCGCGTTCGAGATGGTGATCTCTATCCAAAGAAAGTTTCTCGCGTTCTGATATACCCACAATCAACCAAATACCTCGCAACCCAACGAGACCCATTCGCCGCCCAATTTGATCTATTTCGTCGGGCGCTTGGCGCACGAGAGGAAAACGTTCTCGCGACATGCGGATACAGTTTTGGAGATGAACACATCAATCAAGAGATTGAATTAGCCCTCCAGCGCCCTGAGAACAAAACGACGATTCTCGCCTTTGCTCGAGGGATTAACCCCACGCTCGAACGATGGAGAACAGGAGCGTGGGGTAAACGAGTGTACGTCATCGCCGAAGATGGCCTTTATGTAGGCACTGATGGCCCATTTGCAGGTCCCGTCGCAGGTGGGAAACGCGACTGGTGGACGTTTGAGGGCGCAACCAAAATTCTCAATAGTGGTGCGGAGGCATGCGCGCTATGAATACCTTCGACTTAATTCCTGATTTGAGGATTGGGCACATTGTTGAAGTGTCAGGCACGGCGATTCGAGTGGAGCTGTCCGGTGATGTCACCGAACTCACCCGAACATATGAAGGACGTGTCTACCCCATAGGGCAAATTGGAAGCATCGTAAAAGTCCACTTCGGAAGACGCCTCGTGTTTGGTTTTGTAACCCTCTTGCGCATGCGCTCAGAGGAGCTACACGAGATCACGAAGCCCATTCCCCCTGATGCAGATCAAAGGTTGATGGAAGTCGAACTGTTCGCGGAAGGGATATGGAACGCTGCTGATCAAAAGCTGAGGTTTGTGCGTGGTGTCACCACATATCCTCTGCCGCGACAGAGCGTGCACCTTCTCACTCGTGAAGAGACCAGCCAGATATACTCGGCGGCGGAAGGTCAACAGAATGACGGCACCTATAGCCCACTTGTCCCCTTCGCTCACTACGTTGGCGCGGACAACGCGATTTGTCGTGCAAACGTGGACAAAATGCTGGGTATGCATTGTGCCGTCCTCGGGTCCACGGGCTCGGGCAAATCTGGTGCCGTTGCGGCCCTGCTGCACAGCATGCTTGATCACAAGCCAGAGCCGGATTCCGTCTGTCATCCGCGAATCCTCGTCATCGACCCGCACGGAGAATATGGGCACGCGTTCAAAGAGCGTGCGATCGTATATCGCGCCTATGATCCGCTTGGCAACGAGGAAACTGCCGGATCGCCAATTAGCCTTCCGTACTGGCTAATGTCAGCGGATGAGTTTCGATCTTTGGTCATTGGTAAGACGGAGCAAGAGGCAACTTCGCAGAACAACATCATCTATAAGGCAATCACCTATGCGCGAATGGTCGCGGCTGGCTTAATAGAGCCGTCGCCGACAGCATATGGCGGACCAGCCCCAACAGATGGACTGGATCACGATACGCCACGACCAAAGGACGGAGTAACCCTTGAGCAGTTGATTGAGTTTGATCACGACAAGCCACGGCCTTTTAGTCTTCAAGAGTTTTACAACCACATTTTCTACTTGCAGGCTGCGCGCGTACAAGGCGGAGTACTACAGAGCGTTACGGCGTCTGATTTCGCCACAAAATTCAAATCGATGCTGGACAAACTCTCAGTACTAAGGCGTGATCCGAGAATCCGTTTCATGATGCGCGAATGGAACAATCAAAGTCCTCCACTTGAGCACATCATTGCCCAGCTGGTCGGAAAACTCCAAGGGGAGGGCGGCGCCGATCAAGATATTCGCATTTTGGATATCTCGGGACTTCCGAACGAAGTTGCCGGGCCTCTTGCAGCGATGTTGGCTCGCTTGGTGTTCCAATACAAGGTCTATCAAACGACAGAAGAGCGGAGGCGTGACCCTGTTGTTCTCGTTTGTGAAGAGGCTCACCGATATGTCCCCGATAGAGGGGATGCAGAGTATGCAGTCGCACAAAATGCCATTCGCAGAATTGCACGAGAAGGCAGAAAATACGGGATAGGCCTCATGCTTGTAAGTCAGCGGCCCGCAGATGTGGAGAGCACAGTGATTTCTCAGTGTGGCACCTGGCTTGTCCTGCGACTCACCAACGCGGCAGATCAACAACACGTTTCTCGATTCTTGCCAGACGGACTTTCAGGCATGACAAAAGCGCTACCAAACCTTGCCCAGCAGGAAGCTATTTTCGTTGGCGAAGGGGCTGCTATGCCTGCTCGAGTTCGAATAAGAGATCTTTCGGAAGATAAACTTCCTAAATCGGAGACCGCGAAGTTTGCGAGGGGATGGATACTTGACCGACTCTCTGAAGCGGAGATTGCTGCAATAGCGAACAGAATGGCCGGCTAAATCCATGCCCACACCCGGAGAACACAAAACCGTTCAGTCCCGAATCCTCGGCTATGCTGAAGCCATCGGCTGGACGTTTGTGTCCCGCGAGGAAGCCGAGCAGCGGCGCGGTTTTGATCCGGAAGTGCCACCTGCCGACCGCGCCAGGAACCGTTCGCTGTTCTTCGACGATCTGCTCGACGCCAAGCTGCGGGAATTTAACCCGCGCTACGCCGAGGCCGAGGGTGCCTTGCTCGGAGCTTTCCGCCATCTCCACACCGACATCTACGGCAACCGGGAATTCGTCGAGCACCTGCGCAACCGGGGCAAGTTCTTCGATCACGAGGACAAGCGCGAACGCGACCTGATGCTGATCGATTACGACGATCCGGCACGCAATGTTTATGAAGTGACCGAGGAGTGGGCCTTTCATAACGGCCACTACGGCACGCGGGAGGATGTGGTCTTTCTGATCAACGGCATCCCGGTGCTGGTGATCGAGTGCAAGAACGCCAACAAGGACGAGGCGATTGCGCTGGGGGTGGACCAGATTCGTCGTTATCACCGCGAGACGCCGGAGCTGTTTGTGTCGCAGCAGTTGTTCACCGCCACCGACGCCATCGGCTTTTCCTACGGCGTCACCTGGAACACGGTGCGGCGAAACATCTTCAACTGGAAGGATGAGGAAGTCGGCAAGCTGGAGGCCAAGGTGAAGAGCTTCTGCGCCATCGGGCAGGTGCTCGCCTTTCTGAAGGACTACATCGTCTTTGCCGAGAAGGACGAGGAACTCAACAAATACATCCTGCGCCAGCACCAGACCGGCGCGGTGGACGCGACTGTCGGCCGTGCCCTCGAACCTAATCGCACGCGCGGCCTGGTCTGGCACACCCAGGGCAGCGGCAAGACCTTTACCATGATCAAGACGGCGGAGCGGCTGTTCCGCGCGCCTGAGGCGGACAAGCCGACCGTGTTGCTGATGATCGACCGCAACGAGCTGGAAGATCAGATGCTGAAGAACCTCGCCGCGCTTGGCCTGGGCAATCTGGAACACGCCAGCAGCATCGCCCGGCTGAACCAGCTGCTGCGCGACGACTACCGGGGCATCATTGTGACGATGATCCACAAGTTCCGTGACATGCCGGCGGACTTGAACATGCGCGCGAACATCTACGTCCTGATCGATGAAGCCCACCGCACCACTGGCGGCGACCTCGGCAACTTCCTCATGGCCGGCCTGCCGAATGCGAGCTTCCTCGGGTTCACCGGCACGCCGGTGGACAAGACGGTGTATGGCAAGGGCACCTTCAAGACCTTCGGCTGCGAGGATGACCAGGGCTACCTGCACAAGTATTCCATCGCCGACAGCATCGAGGACGGCACCACGCTGCCGCTGTACTACCAGCTCGCCCCCAACGAAATGCTGGTGCCGCATGAGACGCTGGACAAGGAGTTCCTGTCGCTGGTCGAAGCCGAGGGTGTGGCCGACATCGAGGAGCTGAACAAGATTCTCGAACGGGCGGTGAACCTGAAGAACTTCCTCAAGGGCAAGGAGCGGATTCAGCAGGTGGCGCAGTTCGTCGCCAAGCACTACCGCGAGAACGTTGAGCCGCTTGGTTACAAGGCTTTCCTCGTCGGGGTCGACCGCGAAGCCTGCGCGCATTACAAGCATGCGCTCGACCAGTTTCTGCCGCCGGAGTATTCCGAAGTGGTTTACACCGGCAGCAACAACGACGCCAAGCTGCTGAAGGAGTTCCACCTCGACCCGAAGAAGGAGCGGCAGATCCGCAAGAGCTTCGGCAAGCTCGACCAGATGCCGAAGATCCTCATCGTTACCGAGAAGCTCCTCACGGGCTTCGATGCGCCGGTGCTCTACGCGATGTATCTCGACAAGCCGATGCGTGACCACACCTTGCTGCAGGCGATTGCCCGGGTGAACCGCCCCTACGAGAACGAGATGCAGGAGATGGTGAAGCCACACGGCTTCGTGCTGGATTTTGTCGGCATCTTCGACAAGCTGGAAAAGGCGCTGGCCTTCGATAGCGAAGAGATTAACGCCATTGTCAAAGATCTCAAGCTGCTCAAGGTGCTGTTCAAGAACAAGATGGAGACCAAGGCCCCGGACACCCTCAGGCTGATCGAGCGCAACTTCAACGACAAGGACGTCGACACCCTGATCGAACACTTCCGCGATCCTGAGCGGCGCAAGGAGTTCTTCAAGGAATACAAGGAAATCGAGATGCTCTACGAGATCATCTCGCCCGATGCCTTTCTGCGCCCGTTCATCGACGATTATGGAACGCTATCGGCGATCTATCAGGTCGTCCGCAAGGCCTACACCAAGACCGTGATGGTCGACCGCGAGTTCCAGGCCAAGACCAACCATCTGGTGCAGGAGCAGGTGAGTACTTATGGCGTGGGCGGCCTGGGTGAGATTGTTGCGATTGATGGCAATACGATTGAGCTGATCAAGAACAAGCGCGGTGGGGACGGCACCAAAGTCATCAACCTGATCAAGAGCATCGAAAAACTGGCCGAGGAAGGCAGTGATGACCCGTGCCTCATTGCCATGGCGGAGCGCGCCAGAGCGGTGCAGGAGAGTTTCGAGCAGCGCCAGACCAGCACAGCCGAGGCACTGGCGGCACTGCTTCAGGAAGTTGAAACGAACGAGATTCGCAAAAAGGAGCAGGCCGAGAAGTCGTTCGATGGCCTGACTTATTTCGTCTATCGCAGCCTGCTCGACGCGAAGATTGAGAACGCCGAGGCGGTCAGCCGCAAGATTCGCCAGGCCTTTGCTGATTTCCCGAACTGGAAGCGAAGCGAAAACGCCCTCCGCGAGCTCAGGAAGAAAGTCACCTTCGCCATCTTTGCGGAAACTGACGATCTGGATCGGGTGACAGCGATGGTGAACGAGCTGTTCACCCTGCTGGACAAGGCAGACCGGATTTGACGTGATGACTGCGATCGATCAAAAGCGGGCGTTCAAGCAATGTGTCCGCCGGTGGGCCAATAAGCTGGAGGTGAAAGTTGTTTGGCTGGGCGTCCGTCCCATGCGTAACAAGTGGGCGTCATGCTCCACCAGCGGCCACCTGAACTTCAATGCCGAACTGCTCGACCTGCAACCCGAGCTGTGGGATTACGTTATCGTCCACGAGCTGCTTCACTTCTTTGTTCCAAACCATGGAAGGCTTTGGAAAAGCTTGATGCGTGCCCACCTGGGTGACTATGAGGCACACGAAGACGAGTTAAACCGTATAGCGCAAAACGCTTCGAAACAGCGGGCGCGCTGACGCACTCCGTTGGGTTTTTCGTTGAATGACCACGTCGGTGCAAACCGCATCACGGTTGTGGGCCAAGGACCGGATGGAATCAAACTGACGCTTGATTAGCCGCTCCGGCAGGGGGCCGGTCGCTGGTAGATCTTTGGTAAAAACGTCGTTCTCAATGTGCCTAGCAGGCGAGTGAACGCCAGGTGATGGCGTCAAATTACGTCACGGTCATAGAACTTTTGGAAAAACGTCGAAACCTGCATGGGATATGCAAATATCGTTTTCCTTGAGCCAATTTTGCGCCAATTATTCCGGTTGTGGTTGCATTTTGCTGCATGCAGGTGCATGCTAACGCACTGAAATCTATGGATTTCTAATTTTGTGTCGTAGGCTAAAAGTGGGCCGAAACGGGTTCGGGACGCAGGGGCCGGAGGTTCGAATCCTCTTTCCCCGACCAAAAACCGTTAGCAAAAAAGCCACTCGAAAGAGTGGCTTTTTTGTTTTCTGGCGTGGCTCTGCGCCAGCGGGTACCGCCCTGGCGCAGATTTCCAGCGATGTGGTTGGCGGTGGCCGCTTACGGCTCAAGCACGAGCGACCATAGCTGGCTCACCGCCTCACGGTGTGCGCTGATCGGCTCGGCGGGGACTTCGACCCGCAGCCCGTTGAGGCGTTGGCGGTGTTGCAGGCGGCGGAATTCGCGGTAGGTGTCGCCGCTGCGCTGTGCCAGTTCGGGAGGGATCAGGCCCAACTCACCAGCGATGCGCAGCAAGGCGATGTTGCCGAGGTTGCCGGCGAGTTCGGGGTGCTGGTGGGCGTGGGCGAGCACGAGGTACTGGACGATGAACTCGACGTCGACCAGGCCGCCGCGATCATGCTTGAGGTTGAACAGCGCGCTCTTGTTGCTGTGCGCCTCCCTCATTTTTTTGCGCATGGCAATCACCTCGGCACGCAGGGTGTCGTGGTCGCGTGCCTGGCGCAGCACATCGATGCGGATGGCTTCGAAGGCTTCGCCGACGCGCGGATCGCCCGCCGAGAAACGGGCGCGCGTCAGTGCCTGATGCTCCCAGCGCCAGGCAGACTCGAGTTGATATTTCCGGAAGGCGTCGACGCTGCAGGCGAGCAAGCCTGAATCGCCATTGGGGCGCAAGCGCAGGTCGGTTTCAAACAGCTGGCCGGCGGCGGTCTGGCTGGAGAGCCAGGTGTTGATGCGCTGGGCGAGGCGTGAGTAGTGCTCGGCGGCTTCGGGGTGCGGGTCGTCGTAGAGGAAGACGATGTCGAGGTCTGAGGCGTAGCCGAGTTCTTTGCCGCCAAGTTTGCCGTAGCTGACGATGGCAAAGGCGGGGGCCTCTTCGTGGTGGCGGCGACGGATCTTGCGCCAGCACAGCGGAATGGTGATGTCGAGCAGGACGTCGGCAAGTGCGGAGAGGTGGTCCGACAGGGCTTCGACGGTGAGGACGCCGGCGAGGTCTTGAGTGAGTAGCCGGAAGGCCTGGGTGTGATGCTGCTCGCGCATCAGATCCATCTGGCGTTCCATGTCGGGCTCGATGTTGTCGCATTGCTGGCGCAGATCGGTGGCAAAGGCCGGCCAGTCGGGCTGGCTTTCGAGCTGGCGGGCATCGAGCAGTTCGTCGAGCAGAATCGGGTGGCGGGCGAGGTATTGCGCCGCCCAGCGTGAAGCGGAAACCAGTTCGGCCACTTTGTTCAGGGCTTGCGGGTATTGCTGGAGCATGGCGAGGTAGGCGCCGCGGCCACCGATGGCGTCGAGCAGGTCGAGGCAGCGCGACAGGGTGTCGTCGGCGTTGCTGGCTTCGGCCGCGGCGTCGACCACGCGTGGCACCAGGGCGTCGAAGCGGCTTTTGATCTTGGGCGGCAGTTGCTGGTAGCGGGTGCCGCGGTGCAGGCTCTGAAGCCGACGGGCGGAGGTCTCGGGCTCGGCGTAGTTGAGTTTTTCGAGCAGGGGCACGATGGTGGGGATGTCGTCGGCTTCGAGCCAGACGGCGTCCAGGTCGTGGCCATCTTCATCCGGGTCGCCAAAGACCATGCTGAAGTGCTGGGTGACCTTGGCGCGGTGACGGTCGAGTTCGGCGAGCAGCGCGTCGTAGTCGTCAAAGCCCATGGCGCGTGCGATCAGCGCCTGATCATCGGGCTGAACCGGCAGGTCATGGGTTTGCGCGTCGTCGAGGTACTGGAGTCGGTGCTCGAGCCGACGCAGGAAGACGTAGGCCTGTTTGAGGCTGGTGACGACATTGGGGTCGAGCACGCCTTGCCCGGCCAGGAGGTCGAGCACCTTCTGGGTCGGCTTGATCTGCAGCTGTTCTTCCCGCCCGCCGCGAATGAGCTGAAACACCTGGGCGATGAATTCGATCTCGCGAATGCCGCCGGGGCCGAGTTTGATGTTGTTGGCGCGTTCCTTGCGCGCGACTTCGCGGCGAATCTGCGCGTGCAGGTCGCGCATGGCGTTGATGGCGCCGAAGTCGAGGTATTTTCGGAACACAAAGGGGCGGGTGATGGCGTTGAGTTGCTCAAAGCGCTTGCCGAGCATGACGCGTGCCTTGATCCAGGCGTAACGCTCCCACTCGCGGCCCTGGGCGATGAAATAGTTTTCGAGCATGTCGAAGCTGCACACCAGCGGGCCGGAGTCGCCGTTGGGGCGCAGGCGCATGTCGACCCGGAAGACCTGGCCGTGCTCGGTGATGTCGGCCAGCGCCTGGATGATGCGCTTGCCGAGGCGTTCAAAAAACTCGAAATTGCTGATGACCTTGCCGCCGCCGGTGTCGCCGTCGTCGGGGTAGACAAAGATGAGGTCGATGTCCGAGGACACGTTCAACTCGCGTCCGCCCAGCTTGCCCATGCCGACGATCAGCAGTTCCTGCTCCCAGGCGCCGGGCGCCAGTGGCAGGCCGTGGCGCTGCACCAGGGCTTCGCGCTCGATGTCATGCGCGACGCGCACCGCGTAGTCGGCGAAGGCGCTCATGGTTTCGGTGACTTCGGCCAGATCGGCGTCGCCAGCCAGGTCGCGCACGGCCAGGTGGCAGAGCACCCAGGTGCGCAGTCGGCGCAGTGCGGCGCGCATGCTGTCGCGGTCGAGGCTGGGTGGGTCGACAAAGGCGGCCATGGCGGCGGTGTCGAGTGGCGCATCGAGATGACTCGCCAGTTGCCCGGCCAGCCAGGTGCGGCTTTGCAGCATCTGCTTCAGATAGCGTGAGAAGGGTAGTGCGGCACGAATTTTTTCAGGCAGCTCGGCCTGTTCGATCAGGGACATGGCGAATCCGGCTTGGTAGAATGTGCGGGATGCGTTTGGCCTCATCCGGCATGCCGGTGGGTGCAACGCAACCCCATGGTGCTCCCAGTCCTTCAGGATACTCAAATCACTTCCGCCGTGCCTACTGCCGAGTCTGCCGCGCCGCGCCCCCCTCGCCGGTGGCGCCGCCGCATACTGACCGGTTTGCTGATCCTGTACTTCCTGTTTGGTGCGGTGATCCTTGTGCTGCGCTACGGCGTGCTGCCCGACATCGAGCGGTGGCGCGCGCCCATCGCGCAACAGGCGGCGGCCGCGCTGGGCGTGCCGGTCAGCATCGCGTCGATCGAGGCGGACTGGTCGGGGCTTCGGCCGCGTTTGCACTTGAAGGACGTGGTGCTGCGCGACAGTGAGGGCGAGCCCGCATTGGTGTTGCCGCAAGTCGACGCGACCCTGGCCTGGTCCTCCCTGCTCAAGCTGAAGCCGTATTTTCATCGGCTGGAGGTCGTCGCCCCCGAGTTACATATCGCGCGCAACGAGGCGGGCCTGTTGTCGGTGGCCGGGCTGCCGGTTACCGCCAGCGGTGAGGATGACGGCGAAGCGCTGCACTGGCTCATGGCGCAACGGCAGATCGTCATCCGACAGGCGACCGTGGTGTGGCGCGATGCCTTGCGTCAGGCGCCGCCGCTGCGGCTGGCGGATGTGAATTTTCGGTTGGTCAAAGGTTTTGGCAAGCATTCCGTGGGGCTGACCATGGCGCCTGAGGGGCCGCTGGCCGAACGGGTGGATGTGCGCGTCGATTTACGCGAGTTCGACGAGCGCGCGCCGACGGCGTGGACCGGGCGTGTGTTTGCGTCGGTCACCCGCGCTTCGCTCGATAGCCTTCACGCCTGGGTGGATGTGCCCGCCGCGCTGACCGGCTTTGGCAATGCCCGCGTCTGGATCGATCTGCTGGAGGGGCAGCCGACGCAGGCGACGGCCGATCTGGCGCTGCGCGATGCGCGCGCACAATTGGGCGAGGCCTTGCCGGCCTTGTCCTTGAATCGTCTCGGCGGGCGCATCAGTGTCAAACGCAGCGCGGCCGAGATGGCGCTGAGCACACAGCACCTGGCGCTCGAAACCCGCGACGGCGTGGTGGTGGATCCGACGGATTTGCGCGTCAGTCGTGGTGGTGCGGCGGCCAGCCAAGTCACGCAGTTTGAGGTCAATCAGCTTGATCTGGCGGCCTTGTCGGCCTTGGCCGTGCATCTGCCCCTGGACGAAGCCATGCGCGAGCGCCTGGCGGGGCTCGCACCGACGGGGCGTTTTACTCAGGTGGCGCTGCAGTGGACCGGCGATGCGGCAGCGCCCGCGGCGTGGCAGGTGTCGGCGGATTTCGATGGTGTCGGCATGCAGTCACGCGACAGCTTGCCCGGCTTGGCCGGGGTCAGTGGGCACATTGCCGGCAGCGAGGCCACGGGGCGTTTCCTGCTCGACAGCAAAGCCATGGCGCTTGATTTGCCCGCGGTGTTTGAAGCCCCCCTGGGTTTCGACACATTGTTTGCCGAAGGGGGCTGGCAACGGCGCGAGGGGGCGATGCGGATCGCGCTCGACAAGGCGCATTTTGCCAACGCCGATGCCGATGGCGAGGCCAGCGGCTACTACGAGCCGGTCGTGGACGGGCCGGGGGTGATCGATCTGCAGGCGCGCCTGAGCGAGGCGGACGGCACCTCGGTGTGGCGCTACATGCCCAAGGTGGTCAATCTCGACACCCGGCAGTGGCTGCGCGACAGCATTACCGCCGGGCGCGGGCACGATGTCCGGCTGCGCTTGCAAGGCGATCTGGCGGATTTTCCGTACCGCGAAGGCGGCGGCATTTTTCTGATCACCGGCAAGATCAGCCGCGCCAAGCTGGACTACGCGTCGGCTTGGCCGAAAATCGAAGCCATCGAAGGCGGGCTGCGCTTCGAGGGCGCACGCATGGAAATCACCGCCAGTCAGGGCCGGATTTTTGGCGTGCGTCTTGGCAAGGTGAAAGTCGTGCTGCCGGATCTGGATGTGCCCGACGAGGTGATCACCATCACCGGCGTGGCGAACGGCGGCACGCAGGATTTCCTGCGCTTTGTTGGCGACAGCCCGGTGCGCGAGCGCATCGACGGCTTTACCGACGACATGCGGGCCGAAGGCGACGGCAGCCTCGATCTCAAACTGGTGCTGCCGCTGCGGCACGTGGTGGATACCGAGGTGGTCGGGCGCTACCGTTTCAAGGACAACACGCTGACGGTGGTGCCGGGTCTGGCGCCGATCATCGAGGCGGCAGGTACGGTGAACTTCACCGCGAGCGAGCTGAGTATCCCGCAGGCCTCCGGGCAGTTGTTCGGCAAGCCGATGACACTCAGCGCGGCCACGCTGGCGGACCGCGGCGTGCGTTTCGATGCTTCGGGTGCGGCGCAATTGTCGGCCGTGAGCGCGGCGTATCCCTTGCCGGTGTGGCCGCATCTGTCGGGCGAAACGCCATGGACGGCGCAGATTACCGTGCGCGGACGGCAGGCCGATGTGGTGGTCGAGACGCCCCTGACAGGTGTCTCCAGCAGCTTGCCATCGCCGTTCAACAAGTCGGCCACGGAGCCTTGGCCGACGCGGGTCACGCTGCAGATGCCGCCCGACAGCCCCGTCAAACTCAGCGCCAACCTGGCCGACCGGATGAGCGTGCAGGTGGCGATCCCGCGCGGCAAGAACGCAGCGCCCGTGTCCGGTGGCGTGGGTATTGGTGCGCCGGCGCCGGCCAGCGAGCGCGGTGTGCTGGTGGCCATCGAGCAAGCGCATGTCGATGTGGACGCCTGGCGCATGGCATTGTCGGCCGCGTCGGCGTCGGCGTCGGGGGCGTCATCGCTGCCGCTGGCCCGGGTCAAACTGAACACGCCGCGCCTGAGTGTTTCCGGGCTGGATCTGACGGGGGTGGCGGCCGAGGCCAGACAAAGTGACGATGGATGGCGGGTGACGCTCAAGGCCAGGGAGGCGGCGGGCGTTGTCGATTGGTTGCAGGCGGGCGAGGGAAGCGTGCACGCCCGCTTTTCTCATGTGCTGCTTGGCAAGGGCGCGGAAGACGCCGCGGAGGCGGTTGATTTCAAACCCCCCGAGTCCTTGCCGGCGCTGGATGTGGTGGTCGAACGCTTCGGTCTGCGCGGCTTGGAGTTGGGGCGGCTCGATGTGCAAGCCTTCAATCGTGGCGGCCTGTGGCATCTGAATCGACTGACCCTGGGCAGTCCCGACGGTGTGCTTGCCGGGAGCGGTTTGTGGTGGCCGCAGGCGCCGGTAAAAACCGAGCTGGACTTCACGCTCGAAAGCCCCGATGTCGGTGCCCTGCTCAAACGCCTCGGCTATGCCGACGCGGTGCAGGGCGGGCGCGCCACGCTGGGGGGCAAGGTGGCGTGGCAGGGCGCACCCACCGATGTGGATGTGGCCTCGATGACGGGCGTGCTGAAACTCTCGGCCGAGGAGGGGCAGTTCCGCAAGCTTGAGCCCGGCGTGGGGCGTTTGCTCGGTGTGCTCAGCCTGCAATCCTTGCCGCGCCGTATCACGCTCGACTTCCGCGACGTGTTCAGCGAAGGATTCGCCTTCGACAGCATTTCCGGTAGCATCGATGTCGATCAGGGCGTGCTGCGGACCGATCCGCTCGACATCCGCGGGCCGGCGGCGAAGGTGCAGATGCGCGGCTCGGCCAGTGTGCCGAACGAAACCCAGGATCTGCATGTCACAGTACAACCGACCCTGAGTGAAACCGTGGCCGTTGGCGCCGCGCTGGGGGCCGTCAATCCGGTGGCCGGCGTCGTGACCTATCTGGTGCAGAAGGCCTTGAAAGATCCGCTGGAAAAAGTCTTTGCCTTCGAATACGACATCACCGGCACCTGGACCGAGCCGGTGGTGACCAAGACCTCATCCGCGCCGCCCAAGAGCGGTGCAGGGAGCCAATAGCATGCGTTTTGACGCGCCCGTTCGCATCGCTGCGATTCAGACCGTTTCGGGCCCGAATGTGGCCGAAAACCTGGCGATTGCCGGCGATCTGGTGGCCGAGGCCGCGCAGGCCGGCGCGGTGGTGATCGCGCTGCCCGAATACTTCCCGCTGATCAGCAGCGATGAAGACGACAAGGTACGCCTGCGTGAGCGCGACGGCAGCGGCCCGATCCAGCAGTTTTTGCAGGAGGCGGCCAAGCGCCACGGCGTCTGGCTGATCGGCGGCACCTCGCCGCTGGTGGCCGATGCCGGCGACAAAGTGCGCAATGCCACGCTGGTGTTCAACCCGGACGGCGAGCGGGTGGCGCGCTACGACAAGATTCACCTGTTCGGTTTCGACAACGGCGCGGAGCGCTACGACGAAGCCGAGACCATCGAGCCGGGCGAGTCGGTGATCTGCTTCGACGCGCCCTGTGGCCGGGTCGGCCTGTCGGTGTGTTACGACCTGCGCTTTCCCGAGATGTTTCGTGCCATGGGCCCGGTCGATCTGATCGTCCTGCCCGCGGCGTTTACCTACACCACCGGGCTGGCCCACTGGGAAGTGCTGCTGCGTGCCCGCGCCATCGAAAACCAGTGCTACGTGATGGCCCCGGCGCAGGGCGGACGCCATCCCAGCGGGCGGCGCACCTATGGCGATACCCTTATCATCGACCCGTGGGGCGAGGTGCTGGCGCGACGGGCCGAAGGCCCCGGCGTGGTGCTCGCCGAGATGGACCCGGCGCGCATCGCCGATGTCCGAACCCGCTTGCCGGCGCTGTCACACCGCCGCCTTTCCTGAATTGACTGACCGGGTCGCGCCTCTGGCCGCGGCCCCACTGGATGCTCATGACCCAACACGCCGAAGCGCTCACCATTGCCGAACGCCACCTCCTGACGCCGACCGGGCTCGACCTGTCGGTGCTCGAGCGGGTCTTCGGCCAGATGCACGCCCATCAGCTCGACTACTCCGACCTGTATTTCCAGTACCACCGCACGGAGGCCTGGAGCCTGGAAGAAGGCATCGTCAAGTCCGGCAGTTTCAATATTGATCAGGGCGTTGGCGTGCGCGCCATCAGCGGCGAGAAAACCGCCTTCGCCTATTCCGACGATATCAGCCTGAACGCCTTGCTGGCCGCCGCCGACGCGACCCGCGCCATCGGTGAGGCCGGCGGCAGCGGCAGCACCCGCATCGGCAAGCCGATTGTGGTGCCCTCGCGCTACCGCGGTGTCGATCCCTTCCTGTCCCTGGCCGACACCGACAAGGTGCGTCTGCTCGAGCGCCTGGAGCAGTTCGCGCGCGCCGAAGACAGCCGGGTCAAAGAGGTGATGGCGCATCTGGTGGGTTCGTGGGAGACCATTCTGGTGGCGCGCAACGATGGCCATCTGGCCGCCGATGTGCGCCCGCTGGTGCGGGTATCGATCTCGGTGATCATGGAAGAAAACGGCAAGCGCGAGCAAGGCAGTGGCGGCGGCGGTGGCCGTTTCGACTACGCCTGGTTCGACGATGAGCGCCTGCGTGAATACGCCCGCGCCGCCGTGCATCAGGCCAGCGTCAACCTGTCGGCCGATCCGGCGCCGGCCGGCACCATGACCGTCGTGCTCGGCGCCGGCTGGCCCGGCATTTTGCTGCACGAGGCCATCGGCCATGGTCTGGAAGGCGACTTCAACCGCAAGGGCAGCTCCGCCTTTGCCGGCCGCATCGGCCAGCAGGTGGCGGCCAAGGGCGTCACCGTGGTGGATGACGGCACACTGGCCGACCGTCGCGGCTCGCTCAGCGTCGACGACGAAGGCAACCCCACGCAATGCACCACCCTGATCGAAGACGGCGTGCTCACCGGCTACATGCAGGACATGCTCAACGCACGCCTGATGGGCGTGGCGCCGACCGGCAACGGCCGACGCGAGTCGTTTGCCCATCTGCCGCTGCCGCGTATGACCAACACCTACATGCTGAACGGGGGGCATGACCCGCAGGAGATCATTGCCTCGGTCGATCGCGGGCTGTATGCGGTCAACTTCGGCGGCGGTCAGGTGGACATCACCTCGGGCAAGTTCGTGTTTTCGACCGCCGAGGCCTATCTCATCGAGAAGGGCAAGGTCACCCGTCCGGTCAAGGGCGCAACCCTGATCGGCAATGGCCCGGATGCGCTCACCCGCGTGGCCATGATTGGCAACGACATGACGCTCGACCCCGGTGTGGGCACCTGCGGCAAGGACGGCCAGAGCGTGCCGGTGGGCGTCGGACAGCCCACTTTGCGCATCGATCGGCTCACCGTCGGTGGCACCGCTTGATCCAGATCAGCGGGCCGGTTGTTTTGTATTAAGGAATGAAAAAGCGCGTCGTTACACCATGCACGCTATTTGTGATTTGTGGTGACGAGATGACGCACAGAAGGGATGTAATCAAGGCCGTGCTCGGTGGCATGGGGGTGCTGGCAGTACCGCGTGTTTTTGCTGCGCCGGGCGATGCGCCGTTAGCCGCCGCAGCATCGCTGACACTGCCTGAGGCGATCAACAAGGCCGGTCGTCAGCGCATGTTGTCGCAGCGTTGCGCCAAGGCCTGGCTGATGCAAGGGCTGGCGGTGACGCCCGGCGTCGCCACCACGCTCCTGCAATCGTCAATGACACTGTTTGAGTCGCAGATGACGGAGTTGTCGCGCTTTGTGCCGACGGCCGATGTGCAGGGCGCGCTGGTGCAGTTGAGCGCCGACTGGCAGAGCTATCGCGCGGCACTGCTGGTGCCGCCGTCGCCCGAGAGCGCGGCGCAGATCTATACCCGAAACGAAGCCGTGTTGAGCGCCGCACACGCCGCAACACAGGCCTACGAGCGCGCCTCGGGAACCACCGAGGGCCGGCTGATCAACGTGGCGGGCCGTCAGCGGATGCTCTCGCAGCGTATGGCAAAATTTGTTTACTTCGCCCGTTACGGGGTTGAGTCGCAGGCCTCGATTGAAGCGCTCGGCAAGGCGCGCGAGGAGTTCATCAAGGCGCTGGACCTGCTCAAGGCGGCGCCACAGAACACGGCACAGATCACCAACGAGCTTTCGCTGGTCGATCAGCAGTGGTTCTTCTTCCAGAACGCGCTCGGGCAGGGCAGCTCGCCCAAGGCGTTGCTGGCCATCGCCACGACCAGCGAGCGGATTCTCGAGCAGCTCAATCTGGTGGTCGGCTTGTACGAGTCCTTGGCCAGACCCGCCTAAAACAAGCGGCCTTGCCGATCGGCACCCGGCGGCGTGAAGCGCTGGGTGTCGAGCGCCAGATGGCGCGGGGCGAGGCCGAGCTGCTTGCAGGCCAGCGCGAATCGCTGGCGGTAAAGATCGGCAAACAGGCCGGTGCCGCGCATGCGCTCACCGAAGCGGGCATCGTTCACCCGGCCGTCCCGCAGCTGACGGACCAGGCTCATTACATGCGCGGCGCGGCCCGGTGCGTGTTCGGCCAGCCAGTGCTCGAACAGCGGCCCGACTTCGCGCGGCAGTCGCAGCACCCCATAGCCCGCGGTGCTCGCGCCCTGCGCGCGCGACGCCGATAAAATCGTTTCCATTTCTTCGTCGTTCAGCGCCGGTATCAGCGGCGCGAACAGCACACCGACCGGCACGCCCGCGTCGGCCAGCGTGCGAATTGTGCGTAGCCGGCGGTGTGGTGCGGTCGCGCGCGGCTCCAGCGTGCGGGCCAGTTCGGCAACGAGGGTGGTGACGGACACCATCACCTGCACCAAGCCGTCGCGCGCCATCGGCCCGAGAATGTCCAGATCCCGTTCGATGAGCGCCGATTTGGTGATGATCACCACCGGATGCTGGCACTCGGCCAGCACCTTGAGAATCTCGCGCGTGACACCGAGCTGCCGTTCCACGGGCTGATAGGCGTCGGTGTTGACGCCCAAGGCGATGGGCGAGCAGCGATAGCGGCGGGCGGACAGTTCGGTGCGTAGCAGCGAGGCGGCATCCGGCTTCCATGCCAGTCGCGTCTCAAAGTCCAGCCCCGGCGACAGCCCCAGATAGGCATGGCTTGGCCGGGCAAAGCAATACACGCAGCCGTGCTCACAGCCGCGATAGGGGTTGATCGACTGCGTGAAGGGGACGTCGGGCGACTGGTTGGTGGTGATCACGCTGCGGGCCGTGTCGATCTGCAGCTGCGTGCGAAACGCCGGCGTCGGCGCGTCCTGCGGCCAGCCGTCGTCGCTGGGCTCACGCTGCCAGTCGAGAAATCGGCTGTCTGGCGCGCGGGCGGTGCCGCGGCCTTTGGGGGGTGCTGTGTTCATGATGTATGTCAGTGTCGCGAGCATCGGCCTGTGGGGTCAAGCCGGTGCGTTCAAGTTCGCGGCGTGGGTGCCGACATAGTGAGAGACGGCATGCCGCATGCCGTCGGAGGCCTCCGAGGAGAGGGCATGACCGATCTGACTAATGCCGTCGCGCAACTTTCTAGCCAGGCCCTTGCCGAGGGCGGGTCGCTCAGTGCGGTTGAGATCAGTGTGCTGATGGACAATCTGCCGGTGGGTGTGGCGCTGGTCGATGACGCGTTCACCGTGCGCATCTTCAACCGCAAGGCGCGCCAGTTGCTCGATTTTCCTGACAGCCTCTTTGCCAGCCGAATGCCGACGCTGAGGGAGTTGTTTCTGTTCAACGCGCAGCGCGGCGAATATGGCGACGGTGACCCCGAGGTGCATGCCGATGCGCTGGTCGAGCGCAGTCGCAAGCGAGAGCCTCATCAGTTTGAGCGCGACCGACCTGACGGGTCGGTGCTGGACATCCGCGGCGAACCCCTGCCCGGCGGTGGCTTTGTGACAATCTGGACCGACATCACGGCGCGCAAGCGTGCCGAGCGTGAGGCCGAAGCGCGCGCGAGACAGCTTGATCTGGTGATGAACAAGGTGCCCGGCAAGCTGTCCTTTTTTGATGCGGATCTGCGCTGTGTGTACAGCAACCAGCGCGAACTGGTGTTCGGCGGGGTGGCGACAGGGGAGGAAGGCAAAACCTTGCGCGAGCTCGTTGGCGATGTCGTTTTCCCCGAGATCGAGGGCCACTTCCGGCGCACGCTCAATGGAGAGTCCACCGCCTATCATCGGCAGTTCACCCGCCCCGACGGCAGCGTGGGCTACCTGCAGGTCAGTTCGGCGCCGCATCGTGCGCCCAATGGCGACGTGATCGGAGTGTTCACCATCGGCCAGGATGTGACCGAGCTGATGCAGACAGAGGAAGCGCTCAAGCAGCGCAATGCCGAGCTTGAGGCCGCGAATGCGGCATTGGCGACGACGCATCAACACTTGGTGCAGACCGAAAAGCTCGCCTCCATCGGGCAGCTGGCGGCGGGCGTGGCGCATGAAATCAATAATCCGGTCGGCTTCGTCAGCGCCAATCTGTCGACGCTGGGCGGCTATGTGGGCAAGCTGCTCGCGCTGGCCGAGGTGAGCGAACGCAGCTTGCGCGAGGTGTTGCCGGCGGGCAGCCCGGCGCTCGTCGCGTTCGAGGCGGCCTGTGCGGACGCCGATCTCGATTTTGTTCGCGATGACATCGTTGCCCTGCTCGACGAGTCTCGCGACGGGCTCGACCGGGTGCGTCGCATCGTCCAGGACCTGCGCGATTTTTCGCGCGCGGGCGGCAACGACCAGTGGCAGATGGCTTCGCTCGAAGCGGGGCTCAATGCCACCGCCAATATCGCGCTGACCGACATGAAGCATCGGGTGACGGTGAGTCGGGAATACGGTGACATACCGGAGGTCGAGTGCCTGCCATCACAACTGAATCAGGTCTTTCTCAATCTGATCGTCAACGCTGGCCACGCCATCACGGACACCGGCACCATCAGCTTGCGCACCGGGATGAGCGAGGATGCCGCCGAGGTGTGGGTGGAGGTGGCCGATTCCGGCTGCGGGATTCCCGCCGAGAACCTCACCCGGCTGTTTGATCCCTTCTTCACCACCAAGCCCGTCGGGCAGGGGACCGGGCTGGGGCTGGCGCTGTCTTACGGCATTGTGGAAAAGCACGGCGGCCGGATCGAGGTGCGCAGCACCGTGGGCGAGGGGACGACGTTCCGCGTGTCGATCCCGCGCGAGCGCCCGACGCCCGACTGAGCGGGTCGCCGGGCGGGGCCGACGGTGCGCCCCTCGCGCTACTTCCCGGCCACGACCGGGATGCCTTTGAATGCGGCAGTGTCGGTTGTGTGCGGTAGTTTTTTGAGCGCCTCGGCGAAAATCGCCGGGACACCCAGGGCTTTGGCCAGCGGTGCCTCGCGCATTGCGACGGCCTGCAGGTTGGCGTGCTTCACATGGCCGAAGCCGCGAAGCTGGCGGGGCAGGTCGGCCAGCGCGATGACTTTGTCGAGGTTCTCCGCGGTCAGTCGCTTGAGCAGGGCGTCGATCAGTTCGGCGTAGGTGTGGGTCAGTTCGCGCTCCATGCGGCGCTCGGCGGTGCGACCAAACAGGTCGAACAGGCCGCCGCGCAGGCGCTTGCCGCGGGCCAGCCAGGCCATGGCGCGCATCAGCCAGGGGCCGAAGTCGCGCTTGATCAGACGGCCGGCGGCATCCACCTTGGCCAGCAGCGGCGGCGCCATGTGGAAGCTCAGTTTGAGATCGCCCTCGAAGGTGTCGCGCAGCGCGTCCATGAAGCGGCCGTCGGTGTACAGCCGCGCCACTTCGTATTCGTCCTTGTAGGCCAGCAGCTTGGCGTAGCCGAAAGCCACCGCTTCGGTCAGCCGTAGCGGGGCGTCGGTGCCGACCAGTGCCGTCTCGGCGCGGCGCACTTGATCGACCCGCGTGGTGTAGCGGTCGGCGTAGGCGGCGTCCTGATAGGCGGTGAGGTGCGCCACACGATGGGCGATCAGCGCGTCCAGCGTCAGCGTCTTGTGGGCGGGCTCTTCGGCCAGTTCGAGCACCGCGTCGGGCTTTTCGGCCGCCAGCCGGCCGAGGTGGAAGGCCATGCGGTTGCTGTCGACCGCCACGCCGTTGAGGGCGATGGCGCGCTCCAACGCGGTGAGCGAGACCGGCACTCGGCCGCGCTGCCAGGCATAGCCGAGCAGCAGGATGTTGGCGCCGATCGCGTCGCCGAGCAGGCGCAGGGCAAGGTCGTAGGCATCGATGGATTCCATCGCGTCGTCGCCGGCGGCGAAGCGCAGCTTGTCGAGCAGGGCGTCGGCGTGCAGCTCGGCGTTCGGGTCGCGCACGAAGCGGTCGGTGGGGTTCTGGTGCTCGCTGGCAATGATGCGGGTGCGGCCGTGGCGTACGGTCTGCAGCGCTTCGGCCGAGGCGCCGACGACCAGGTCGCAGGCCAGCAGCAGGTCGGCCTGCTGGGTGTCGATGCGCACCTGGTTGAGCAACTCCGGCGTCTTCGCCCAGCGGATGAAGGCCAGCACCGCGCCGCCTTTTTGCGCAAAGCCCATGAAGTCGAGCTGCGAGCTGGCCAGGCCGTCGAGGTGGGCGGCCATCGACACCAGCGCGCCAACGGTGACCACGCCGGTGCCGCCGACGCCGGTGATCAGCAGGTCGTAGGGCGCGTCGTCGAGGTGGGTGTGCGGCACGGGCAGGTCGTGGATGAGGTGGGCCAGCGTGGCGGCGTCGAGCTTGCCGACGCGCTTCCTGAGCGTGGCGCCGGCCACCGACACAAAGCTGGGGCAGAAGCCCTGCACACAGGAAAAGTCCTTGTTGCACGAGGACTGCTCGATCTGGCGTTTGCGCCCGAGCGGGGTCTCCAGCGGAATCACCGACAGGCAGTTGGACTGCGTGCCGCAGTCGCCGCAGCCTTCGCACACTTCGGGGTTGATGAAGATGCGGCGGTCGGGGTCAGGGAAGGCGTTTTTCTTGCGCCGGCGGCGCTTCTCGGCGGCGCAGGTCTGGTCGTAGATGAGCGCGGTGACGCCTTCGATCTCGCGCAGGGTGCGCTGCACGGCGTCCATTTCACTGCGGTGGTGGAAGCTAGTGCCCGGCGGGAATAGCGCACCGGCGCCGTCATATTTTTCCGGTTCATCGCTGACCACGGCGAGGCGCTTGACGCCTTCTGCCTCGACCTGGCGGGCGATGCGCTCGACGCTGATCACGCCGTCGTGGGCCTGGCCGCCGGTCATGGCGACCGCGTCGTTGTACAGAATCTTGTAGGTGATGTTGGCGTGGGCGGCGATGGCCTGGCGGATGGCCAGACTGCCGGAGTGAAAATAGGTGCCGTCGCCGAGGTTCTGGAACACATGCGGCCGACGCGTGAAGCGCGCGTGGGCCGACCAGTCGGCGCCTTCGCCGCCCATCTGGATCAGGCCGGTGGTCTGGCGGTCCATCCACGAGGCCATGAAATGACAGCCGATGCCCGCCTGCGCCACCGAGCCTTCGGGCACCTTGGTGGAGCTGTTGTGCGGGCAGCCGGAGCAGAAATAGGGCAGGCGGCGCACGGCGTCGCCGGCGTTGGACAGCACCTCGGGGGCGGTGAAGTCGCACACATGGCTGAGCCGGTCGAGCGCCGGGCGGTGGTCGGCCAGCCAGCGGGCGAAGGCCGGCATGATGCGCGAGGGGCGCAATTCGCCGAGCGCCGAGAGCAGCGGCGCGCCGTCGGTGTCGTGCTTGCCGATCACGCGCGGCCGGGCGCCGGGCCGGTTGAAGAGCAGGGTCTGGATCTGTTCTTCGACCACCGGCGCTTTTTCTTCGATGACCAGCACTTCGTCCAGGCCCTCGACCAGCGTGTCGATGCGCGTCGGTTCGAGCGGGAAGACCAGGCCGACCTTGTAGAGGCGGATGCCGGCTTCGGCCAGATCGTCGAGCGTGAGTTCGAGCCGGCGCAGCACTTCGAGGAAGTCGAAGTGCGCCTTGCCGACGGTGACGATACCGAGCGTGGCGTCTGGCGTGGCGCGGATCCAGCGGTCGATGCTGTTGACGCGGGCGAAGGCGCGCACCGCGTCGAGCTTGTCGGCCAGCCGCGCTTCGAGCGCCAGGCTGGGCAGGTCGGGCCAGCGGTAGTGCAGGCCGCCGGCGGGCGGGGTGTAGTCGGCCGGCGGCGGGAAATCGTGGCGCACGGCGTCGAGGTCGACCGTCATGCCGCTCTCGACCACTTCCGAAATCGCCTTGAAGCCCACCCAGTTGCCCGAGAAGCGCGACAGTGCCCACCCGTAGAGGCCGAATTCCAGATACTCGGCGACGTTGCCGGGGTGGATCACCGGCATGTGCCAGGCCTTGAGCGTGAGGTCGCTCTGGTGCGGCATCGACGAAGACACACAGCCGTGATCGTCGCCCAGCACGGCCAGCACGCCGCCGTGGGGCGAGGCGCCATAGGCGTTGCCATGCTTGAGCGCGTCGCCGGCGCGATCGACGCCGGGGCCCTTGCCGTACCAGATGGCGAACACGCCATCGACGGTGCGCTGATCATCCGTTTCGACCTGCTGGCTGCCGAGCACGGCGGTGCCGCCGAGCTCTTCATTGATGGCAGGCTGGAAGGCGATGCCGGCCGCGTCGAGCTGCTTTTGCGCCTTGCCCAGCGCGATGTCGTAGCCGCCCAGCGGTGAGCCGCGGTAGCCGCTGATGAAGCCGGCGGTGTTGAGGCCGCGCTCGCGGTCGAGCCGGGCCTGCATCAAGGGCAGGCGCACCAGCGCTTGGATGCCGGTGAGGAAGACGACGCCGTGCTCGGCCTCGAAGGCGTCGCTCAGGGTGTAGTCGGGGCGCGCCAGCATTGAATCCGGCTCGGCCTGGCAGGCGAGCGCGGCAGCCGGCACGCTCACCCGGGGTTCGGGGTGGCGCATGTCTCTCTCCGTGGGGTCGATCCTTGCCGGGGAGGCCCGGTCATGTCGCCCGTCATGATTTGTGGTGATAACAGTTTAGGTGCCGGTGGCGGTCTGCGCGTTCCCCTCTTGCCAGGCATCGGCGAGAAATGAGAAGGTGCATTCTTGATTTATATCAATTTGGAGAATGAGTGTGCTTGAGCGATTTGTGCGCCGCATTCTGGCCGAGTTGCAGCGTGATGCACGCCAGTCGGTGCAGGAGCTCTCCGCGCGGGTGGGCTTGTCATCCACGCCCTGCTGGCGGCGCCTCAAGGAGATCGAAAAGGCGGGGCTGATTCGCCGCCACACGGTGCTGCTCGACCGCGAGGCGATCGGCCTGAAGGAATGCCTGCTGGCGCATGTGACGTTGGCGCGTCATGTGGGCACGGCGGTGGATGAGTTCGAACGCGCGGTGCTGGCGCACCCGGAGGTGATCGAGTGCTACTCGACCACCGGCGACGCGGACTACATCCTGAAGGTGGTGGTGCCCGACATGAAGGCCTACGACCACTTCCTGCACAAGCAGATTTTTGCCATTGCCGGCGTGGCCAATGTGCGCACCGCGGTGGTGCTGCGCGAGGTGAAGTACGACACGGTGCTGCCGATCGATACCGAGACCCCGTAAGCTGCCGGCAATAAAAAACCGCCCCGGAGGGCGGTTGGGGGCGGCGACGGGTGGGCTCAGTTGTTGCGCAGCAGGTCCAGCCGGCGGGCCTCGGCGTCGCTGATGTACTCGAAGACACGAATCACTTTTTTGACGCCGTCGGTAGTGCGTGCCACCTGGGTCGCGGCATCGGCCTCTTGCTGGGTCACCAGCCCCATCAGGTACACCGCCGAACCTTCGGTGACCACCTTGATCTGGTTGGCTTGCACGCTGGCCGAATCAATCATGCGGGCTTTCACCTTGGAGGTGATCAGGGCGTCGTTGCTGCGCGAGGTCAGCGAGCTGTGGCCGGCAACTTGCACATCGTTGGTGACGCCGCGCACATTGGGCACCACCGAAATGAGTCGCGGCAACTGATCGCGCATGCCCGCATCAGGCGCCTCGCCGGTGAGCAGCACATTGCGATTGTAGGACGTGACGTTGACGTGCACATGGTCGCCGAGCTTCTCCTTGATCTGCGCGGCGGCTTTCCATTCGATGGCTTCGTCTTCCACATAGGCGCCGGAGCTGCGGCGGTCGGACACCATCAGCGCACCCGTGCCAACGCCGGTGGCGACCAGCGGGAAGCAGCCCTGCAGGGCTGGAACAACGCCAGCGACCAGGGCCAGCGTCAGTACGGTACGGCGCAGGGATTGACTCATTTATTCGACTCCTAATAGCAAACAATCGATGCCATCACACAGGCAGTGAAGGATCAGTAAATGGACTTCCTGGATGCGCGCGGTGCGCTCGGCCGGGACGCACAGATGGACATCTTCCGGCCCCAACAGTTCGGCCATGCGCCCGCCGGACTTGCCAGTGAGGGCGATGACGGTCATTTCGCGCTCGTGCGCGACCTTCATCGCTTCGATCACGTTGGGCGAATTGCCGCTGGTGGAAATGGCCAGCAACACGTCGCCGGGGTGACCCAGCGCGGCGACCTGTTTGGCAAAGATCTGGTCGTAGGCGTAATCGTTGGCGATGGAGGTGATCGTGGAGCTGTCGGTGGTCAGCGCGATGGCGGCCAGCGGCGGGCGCTCCATCTCGAAGCGATTGACCAGCTCGGCGGCAAAATGCTGGGCGTCGGCCGCTGAGCCGCCGTTGCCGCACGCGAGGATCTTGCCGTTGTTCATCAGGCTGCCGGTCATCACGTCCACGGCGTGGGCGAGCGGCGCGGCAAGCACCTCGAGCGATGCGCGCTTGGTGGCGATACTCTGTTCGAACTGGTCGGTAATGCGACTGATGAGATCCATCGTGAATCCGCTGACTCTTGGCCTGAAACGAGCGCCGATTCTAGCATGCGGCCTGTCGGCGCCCGGTGTGGCCGACGCGCTTCGTTACATTCTCATCCGGTGTCGAAGGCGCTACGGATCCATTCGATGCGGGTGCTGTCGAGCGCGTCGAGCAACACCACATCAAAGCGGCAGGGCGCGTCGGCAAGCCGGCCAGCCTGGGCCAGCCAGTGGCGTGCCGCGAGCACGATGCGCGCCTGTTTGCGCGGTGTAATGCTGGCCGCCGCGCCGCCAAAATCGCTGCGTCCGCGCAGGCGGACCTCCACAAATACCAGGGTCTTGCCGTCGCGGCAGACCAGGTCGAGTTCGCCGCCGCGGCAGCGGAAATTGCGCGCCAGCGTGTGCAGCCCGGCCGCGTTCAAATGCGCCTCGGCCATCTGTTCGGCGATCTGGCCGCGCTCGCCGGCTTGCCGTTGAGGGGCGAGGCGGTCGACAATGGCGGACTTGCACATCAGAGCCAGGCGTTTCATGGACATCAACGAATCACCGCTTTCCAGGACGCCGTCATTGTATGTGGTGGCTACGCCGATGGGGAATCTGCAGGACATCACCCTGCGCGCGCTGGCCGTGCTGCGGGCGGTCGACGTGGTGGCGGCGGAAGACACCCGTCACACCAAGGGGCTGCTCAGCGCCCACGGCATTGCCGCGACGCTGATGGCGGCGCATGAGCACAATGAAGCCCGGGCGGCCGAGCAGATCATCGGGCGCCTTGCGGCGGGTGAACAGGTGGCCTTCGTGTCGGATGCCGGCACGCCGGGCATCTCTGATCCCGGCGCACGTCTGGTGGCGGCGGTGCGAGCGGCGGGGCATCCGGTGGTGCCGGTGCCGGGGCCGAGCGCCGTGGTGACCGCGATGTCGGTGGCGGGGTTTGTCGAAGGCGGCTTCCACTTCGTCGGATTCTTGCCGCCCAAGTCCGGCGCACGCCGCAGCCGGCTCGACGCGCTGCGCGAGGGCACGGATGTAACCGTCTTCTACGAGGCGCCGCACCGGGTGCGCGACAGCCTGCGCGACATGGCCGAGGTGCTCGGCCCGGATCGCGAGCTGGTGGTCGCCCGCGAGCTGACCAAGCGTTTCGAAGAGATCGCGCGCCTGCCGCTGGGCGAGGCGCAAGCCTGGCTGGATGCCGACAGTAACCGCGAGCGCGGCGAGTTTGTGTTGCTGGTGTCCGGTGCGCCGCCCGTTGAGGGGCTGGATGTGGAGGCCGAGCGCGTGCTCAAGCTGCTGCTGGCCGAGATGCCGACCAGCGCGGCGGCCAAGCTGGCCGCTGAAATTACCGGTCAGCCCAAGAACGCGCTCTATCAGCGCGCGCTGGCCATCAAATCAGAATCCGAGCCGGACTTATAATCCGACCCGACGACCAACGAGGTTTACGCATGCAAACACTGACCATTACCCGCCCCGATGACTGGCATCTGCATGTGCGCGACGGCGCCGCGCTGGCGGCGGTTGTGCCCGACACCGCCCGGCGCTTCGGCCGCGCCATCATCATGCCCAACCTGCGCCCGCCGGTGGTCAATGCCGAGCAGGCGCGCGCCTACCGTGACCGAATTCTCGCCGCCGTGCCGGCCGGTCTCAAGTTCGAACCGTTGATGACGTTGTACCTTACAGACAATACGGCGCCCGACGAAATCGACCGTGCGCTGGAGACCGGCTTCATCCCCGCGGTGAAGCTCTATCCGGCCGGTGCGACCACCAATTCGGATGCCGGCGTGACCGCCATCGACACGGTCCGCCCGGCGCTCGAACGGATGGAAAAGTCGGGCATGGTGCTGTGTGTTCACGGAGAGGTGACCCATGCTGACGTTGATATCTTTGATCGCGAGCGTGTCTTTATTGACCGCGTGCTGGCACCGCTGGCAAAAGACTACCCGGCGCTGCGTATCGTCTTCGAGCACATCACCACGCGCGAGGCGGCGCAATTCGTGACCGAAGCCGGCCCGAACGTGGGGGCAACGATCACCGCGCACCACCTGCTGCTCAACCGTAACGCGATCTTTGCCGGCGGCATCAATCCGCATCACTATTGCCTGCCGGTGCTCAAGCGTGAGCTGCATCGCGAAGCGCTGGTGGCTGCGGCGATTTCCGGCAGCCCCAAGTTTTTCCTCGGCACCGATTCGGCCCCGCATGCCCGTGGCGCCAAAGAGTCGGCCTGCGGCTGTGCCGGCTGCTACACCGCCAACACGGCCATCGAACTGTATGCCGAAGCCTTCGACGCGGCCGGTGCGCTGGATCGTCTAGAAGGCTTTGCCAGCCATTTCGGGCCCGACTTCTACCGCCTGCCGCGCAACACCGACACCCTCACGCTGACACGCGCCGACACCGCCGTGCCGGCGCAACTCGATTACCTGCCGGATGACCCGCTGATTCCGCTGCGTGCGGGCGGTACGGTCGCCTGGCAACTGAGCTGACCCACACCAAAAACCATGATGCTTGACCGCCGCCTCCTGTTGTTGCCGCTCATGCTGCTCGGCCTGGCCGGCTGCGAGAACTCCGCCACCGCCTACAAGGTGGAGGGGTCCGAGCACGCCTTGATGCTGATGCGCGAGCAGCGCTATTTCTGGGCTGACGAAGTCGAGCAGGCGATTGTCGTTGCGCGCCTGCCCAAGTGCCAGCGTCGCGTCAGCATCTGGCCGGGCAGCGGTGACGGGCCGGTCATGGACGTCTATGAGGCCGGCTACCAGCTGTGGGCGCTGCAGCAAGGGCGCCGCTGGTATCTGGCCAGTACCGAGAAATGCCGGGTGCAGGACTGGGCCGATGCCCCTGCGACGCCGCCCGGCGCCTTGGTGGGCAGCTTCCGCATGCGCGATGGCGACATGGTGTTTGAACCCGCGTCGGGCGACAAGTGAGCGACCGCCCGGACTACCTCGTGCCGGCGGCGCTGGCCAAGTGGCCATTGTTTGCGCCCCTGGCGGCGTTGCTTGAAGGCAGCGGTGACCGTTTGCCCGGCCTGCTGGCGCTTAACCAGCTGGTCGCCCAGACCGCCCCCGGCCTGGCAAGTGCCAGTGGTGAGGCAATTCGCTTTGTGGTGCCGGATGCAATCAGTGCCGACTACGAGCAGGCGGTCTTCGACAGCGGGCAGGTCGCCACGCGAGACGACAACTGGCACGACTACTTCAATGCGCTGGTGTGGGCGGCGTTTCCGCGCGCCAAGGCCGCGCTCAATGCCTGCCACATGCAGGAGACCGCGCTGGCGGGTGTGACCCGGTTGCGCGGTCGCGGCCCGGTGCGCGACGCGCTCACCCAGTTCGACGAGTGCGGCATGCTGGTGCTGGGCACCGACGACACCTTGCTGGCGGCCATGGCACGTCACGACTGGTTGTCGGCTTTCTGGGGTGCCCGTGCCCGCGTGAAGGCGATGACACGATTTCTGCTTTTCGGTCATGCGTCTTACGACCAGATGCGCACGCCGTTCAATGGACTGTGTGCCAAAGCCATCTATATTTTGGTGCCCGAGTCGGTGCTGTCGATGCCTTTGTCCGAGCAAACTGCCTGGGTCGATGCGTGGCTCGCAACCCGATTGGCCGACAAGGGATTGCTGGCCTCGCCGCGCGATTTGTCGCCATTGCCGCTGCTCGGCATTCCGGGCGTCGTGCGTGAAAACGCCGTGCGCGAGTTCTATGAAGACACAGCCCAGTTTCGCCCCTTGGGGGGGCGCGCGCCGGCGCCCGTAATCTCTGACGTGGAAGCGACCGCCGTCGCGCTATAATCCGCGCCGGGAAGTTCGCCAGGCAGTCGCGACACGCGCAAGCGTATCGAGGAAAGTCCGGGCCACATAGAGCAGGATGCCGGCTAACGGCCGGGCGCCATACGCCGAAAGGCTAAAGCGACGGAAAGTATTGCCCGAAGGGGTGATCATCTCGTGGATTGTGATCTGCGCCGCTTGCGGTGGGGAAACCCGAGCAGACACGGGGTGGCAACAGAAAATAAACCGCCGACGACCGCAGATGTCGGGTCAGGGTGAAACGGTGGGGTAAGAGCCCACCGCGGACGTGGTGACACGGACGGCATGGCAAACCCCATCCGGGGCAAGGCCAAATAGGGGAGCATTGGCGTGGCTCGCGTCGCTCCCGGGTAGGCTGCTAGAGCGGCGTGGCAACGCGTCGCCGAGAGGAATGACTGCCCGGCGCCCGCAAGGGCGTTTGACAGAACCCGGCTTATCGGCGGACTTCCCACTTCCCGCCTTTTTCTCTGCGCGCATCGATCAAATGCCCCCACCTTTCCCCACCACGGGGCGATGCGGGCGTGATCGTTTCGCGTGAAATCTCCAATACATTCCCGTTGTCATTGATTTGGCTAAGAAAATGCCTTTCTCGGCATTGTCGAAGCATTCGGTAAGTGGTTGTGTCCATTGGCAAAACCCTCGATTTGTGCGCTTGACCCCCCTTGCTCTATGCACTAAAGTGGGGTCAAGTGCACAAATGTGGGAGAGAGTGCACCAAATCTCTCTTCCGAACCGTCCTGAGGGGGTGCGATGTTCCAAGGCGCTGCAGCGCTCAGTCTCGATGCGAAGGGTCGCCTGGCGATCCCTGCGCGGCATCGTGACGCGCTGACCGCGGGCGCCGGCGAACTGGTGGTGACGGGGCATCCGCACCGCTGCCTGCTGATTTACCCCTCGGAGGCCTGGCAGCCGATTCGCGACAAAGTGCTCGCGGGCTCCAGCCTTGAGCCGCGCTCGGCGATGCTCAAGCGCTTGCTGGTCGGTTTCGCGCGCGAAGAGCGCCTGGATGGCGCCGGCCGAGTGCTGGTGGCGCCGGAGTTGCGGCAGTTTGCCGAGCTCGAAAAGTCGGTGTGGCTGGTCGGACAGGGCTCGCATTTCGAGTTGTGGTCTGACGCCGGCTGGCAGAAGCAGCAGGAACTCATGTTTGGCATGGGCGCCGATCTGCTGCCGCCGGGCCTGGAAGATCTGGCGCTATGAGCTCCGCTGCCACCCATGTCAGCGTCCTCCTCTCCGAAGCGATCGATGCACTGAATATCCGCCCGGACGGGTGCTACGTCGATGGCACGTTTGGTCGTGGCGGTCATAGCCGCGCCGTGCTCGAGCGCCTGGGCCCCAAGGGCCGCCTGGTGGCGTTTGATCGCGATCCGGTCGCCATCGCGGCCGGCGCAGAACTGAAAGACCCCCGTTTTCTTTTGATTCATGCCCCGTTCAGTGAAATGGCGCAGTCGCTCGATGCCGCAGGCATTGGCCAGGTCGACGGCATTTTGCTGGATCTGGGGGTGTCTTCGCCTCAGCTGGATGAGGCGGAGCGTGGCATGAGTTTCCGTTTCGATGCGCCGCTGGACATGCGCATGGATACGAGTCGCGGCGAGACCGTGGCTCAGTGGCTGGCCCGAGCGGAGGTCGGCGAAATTACCGAGGTGGTGAAGGACTATGGGGAAGAACGGTTTGCTTATGCGGTTGCAAAGGCGATTGTTGCTGCTCGGGCAGGGGGGGCTGTTGCAACCACTGGACAACTTGCCGCACTCGTGGAGAAAGCGGTCCGCACGCGCGAGCCGGGGCAGCACCCAGCGACGCGCACCTTCCAAGCTCTTCGGATTTTCATCAACGCGGAGCTTGAGGAGCTGTCGGTAGTCCTGCCGCAGTGCATGGACCGCTTGGTGACGGGTGGCCGGCTGGTGGTGATCAGTTTTCACTCGCTTGAAGACCGCATCGTCAAGCGCTTCATGCGTGACGCGTCGGTGCCGCCGGCATTGCCGCGTGGCATGCCGGTGCGTGAGGCCGATCGTCCGGCACCGAAGCTGCGTCTGGCTTCCAAGGCGGTCAAGGCCGGTGAGGCCGAAGTGCGGGCCAACCCGCGTGCGCGCAGCGCCGTGATGCGTGTGGCCGAACGGACGGAGGCCTGATCATGCTGCGTATCGATGTATTGCTCGTGGTGGTGGTGGTGGCCAGCGCACTGGGGGTGGTGGCTTCGCAGCATCAGGCACGCAAGCTGCACACCGAACTGGAGCGCGATCAGTCGCGCATGCGCCAACTCGAAGTGGAGTGGGGGCAGCTTCAGCTGGAACAAAGTACCTGGGCGGCGCATGTGCGCATCGAAAAAATCGCCCGCCAGCGCTTGCGAATGCAAGCGCCCGTGGCAGCGCAGATGCTGCTGGTGGAGGGCTCGCCATGAAAAAGCGAAGCGTCACTTTCAACCATAATCCGCTTCTCGCAAAAGGGCTGCCTGTCTGGCGGCCCCGTGTCGTTTTGTTGGCCCTGCTGTGTGGCTCCTTCGCGCTGGTGGCGCGGGCCGCCTACTTGCAGGGCGTGAATGATGAGTTTTTGCAGGCCAAGGGCGAGTCGCGCTATGCGCGGGTGATCGAGATCCCGGCGACCCGCGGCAAGATCACCGATCGCCACGGCACGGTGCTGGCGGCGAGCACGCCGGTCAAATCGATCTGGGCGATTCCGGGTGACGCCAAGCCGACGCCGGCCGAGGTGCGCAAGCTGGCCAGTCTGCTCGACATGGATGTGCGCGACCTGAACCACCGTCTGGCGCGCGACAGCGATTTTGTGTATCTCAAGCGCCAGGTGCCGCCCGAGGTGGCCGAGCAAGTGGCGAACATGAAGCTTGCCGGCATTCATGATCAGCGCGAGTATCGGCGCTACTACCCGGGCGCCGAGGTGATGTCGCATCTGCTCGGTTTTACCGGGGTGGATGATCACGGACAGGAAGGGGTCGAACTGGCCTACGACGGCCAGCTCAATGGCAAGCCGGGCTCGCGTCGCGTGATCAAGGACCGCCGCGGGCAGATCGTCGAGGATGTGGAGTCGATCCGCACGCCGCAGGAGGGGCAGGACATTGCCCTGTCCATCGATGCCAAGATTCAGTACCTGGCCTACACCGCCTTGCAGCACGCGATGGAAACGCATCGCGCCAAGGCGGGCAGTGTGGTGGTGCTCGATTCGCGCAGCGGCGAGGTGCTGGCGATGGTGAACGCGCCGACCTACAACCCCAACAACCGGGAGTCGCTCAGCGGTGCGCAGTTGCGCAACCGGGCGGTCACCGACACCTTTGAGCCGGGCTCGGTGCTCAAGCCGATCATCGCGGCGATGGCGCTCGAAAGCGGCAAGTTCCGGTTCGATACCGTCATCGACACCGGCAATGGCCGCATGGCGCTGGCCAATTCAACAATCTCGGACACCAAGCCGCATGGCCGGCTGACGGTCGCCGAGGTCATCCAGAAGTCGTCGAACGTCGGCGTCGTGCGCATGGCAATGACCTTCAAGCCCGACGAGATGTGGCAGGTCTATGACGACCTGGGTCTGGGATCGTCGCTGCAACTGGGCTTTCCGGGCGAGGCCTCCGGGCGGCTGCGCCCCGCCAGCACCTGGCGCCCCATCGAGCAGGCCACCATGGCCTATGGCTATGGGGTCTCCTCCAGTTTGATGCAATTGGCGCGCACTTATCTGGCGTTTGCACGCGATGGCGATGTGATCCCGGTGACGCTGACCCGTAGCGAGGTGCCGCAACTGACCGGCCGTCGCGTGTTCTCGGCGCAGACGGCGCGCGAGACCCGCGCCATGATGGAGATGGTGACCCAGGAAGGCGGTACGGCGATTCACGGCCGGGTGCCGGGCTATCGCGTGGCCGGCAAGACGGGGACCTCTCACAAACTGGAAGGGGCAAAATACACCAGCAAGTACATCGCCTCCTTTGTGGGTCTGGCGCCGGTGAGTGACCCGCGCCTGGTGGTGGCGGTGATGATCGACGAACCGACCGGCAAGCAGTATTACGGCGGCCAGGTGGCGGGCCCGATCTTTTCGAATGTCATGGCGGGCGCCTTGCGTGCCTTGTCGGTGCCGCCCGATGCGCCGATCACGCCGATGCAGGTCGCGCGCAGCAAAGAAGAACTCGCTGCTCAGGGGCGCATGTGAGCCAGGCAGAAGCCCTTCGCCTCCTCGACGCGCTGCGCGTGGCCGGCGTGAGCGTGCGTGGTCTGAGTGTGGACTCGCGTGCGGTGGCACCGGGCGATGTGTTTCTCGCCCATCCCGGCTTGCGCAGCGACGGCCGCGACTATATCGGCCAGGCCCTTGCCCGCGGTGCGGCGGCGGTTATCTATGACACTGCCGATGGCTTTTCGCCGCCTGCTGCCGGCGTGCCGATGCTGCCGGCGACCGGCTTGCGCGGCATTGCCGGCTATCTGGCCGATGCCGTGTTTGATTCGCCGTCGGCCAAGCTGTGGGTGGCCGGGGTGACCGGTACCAATGGCAAGACCACGGTCAGCCAGTGGCTGGCACGGGCGATGGCGCTGCGCGGCGAGCCCTGCGGTGTGATCGGCACCCTGGGCAGCGGCTTCCCGGACCAGTTGATGGAAGGCCTGCACACCACGCCCGAGGCGGTGGCCGTGCATCGCACGCTGGCCTGGCTGCGCGGCGAAGGTGCGCGGGCCGTGGCGATGGAAGTGTCTTCGATTGGCTTGCATCAGGGCCGGGTTGCCGGTGTGCGCTTCGATGTGGCGATATTCACCAATCTGACCCGCGACCACCTCGACTACCACGGCGACATGCAAGCCTACGGTGAGGCCAAGGCAGACTTGTTTCGCCTGGATATCGATCACGCGATCATCAATCTCGACGATGCGTTCGGGGTCGAGCTGATCAAGCGACAGGTGGCCAAGGGCGCCTCGGTGATCGGTTACACCTTGATGGCTGAGAACGCCGCGCTGGCACCGGTCGGCCGCGCGCTGGTCGCCGAGTCGCTGAGCACCACGGCCGCCGGCGTGCGCTTTGTGGCAAGCTGGCAGGGACGCCGTGAGCCGGTGAATGTGCCCTTGGTGGCTGACTTCAACGTCTCCAATTTGCTGGCCGTGATGGGTGCGCTGCTTGCGCGCGGTGTGTCGCTGGAAGGCGCGGTTCAGGCTTGTTCGCGCCTCAGCCCGCCCGCCGGACGGATGCAGATGCTGGGCGGCATCGGCGAACCGCTGTTGCTGGTGGACTACGCACACACCCCCGACGCGCTTGAGAAAGTGCTGGTGGCCGCGCGCAAGACCGCGCAGGCCCGCAAAGGTCGTTTGTTCTGCCTGTTCGGATGCGGCGGTGATCGGGATGCTGGCAAGCGCCCCCTGATGGGCGCCGTGGCCGCGGGCATCGCGGATGTGGTGTGGCTTACCAGCGACAACCCGCGCAGTGAAGACCCGGAGCAGATTCTGGATCAGGTCGCCCTCACGGCAGGCGCCAACATGCATCGCATGGCGGATCGCGCGCGTGCGATTCAGGCGGCTGTGGCTGCGGCGAGCGCTGATGATGTCTTGGTGATCGCGGGCAAAGGGCATGAGCCGTATCAGGAAATTCAGGGCGTACGCCATCCGTTTTCCGATGTGGAACACGGTCGCGCTGCCCTGGCGCAATGGGGCAGTGGCCACGGAGCGCACACATGATTGATTTGCAGACATCGGCTCGCGCGATCGGCGCACAAGCCACCGGCGCCGCGACATTTGATGCGGTGCTCACCGATTCGCGGGCGCTCACCGCCGGCTGCCTGTTCGTGGCCTTGCGCGGCGAGCGCTTTGACGGGCACGACTTTATTGATGCCGCCCGACAGGCTGGCGCGGCCGCCGCGATGGTCGATCGCGCCTATGCCGATGCGCATGCGCCAAGCGACGACATGCCCTGGCTGGTGGTGGACGACACCCGACTGGGGCTGGGCGCTCTGGCGGCCTGGTGGCGCCGGCAGTTCGACTTGCCGCTGATCGGTGTGACCGGCAGCAACGGCAAGACCACGGTCAAGGAAATGTGCGCCGCCATTGCCGCCGCGCGCGTCGAACGCGAGGGCGGCGATCCGGCGCTAGCCGTGTTGGCCACGGCCGGCAACTACAACAACGATATCGGCCTGCCGCTGACACTGCTGCGTCTGCGTGCCGAGCATCGCATCGCGATCATCGAAATGGGCATGAACCACCCCGGCGAGATCGCCTACCTCACCGGTCTGGCTGCGCCGACGGTGGCCTTGGTCAGCAATGCGTTGCGCGCGCATCTGGCGGGCTTGGGTGATCTGGACGGTGTGGCGCAGGAGAAGGGCGCAATCTACAGCGGACTGGTCGATGGCGGTGTCGCCGTGATCAACGCCGATGACGCGTTCGCCGACTACTGGCGTGGCGTCAACGCCGATCGCCAGACGCTCACTTTTGGCCTCGGCGCGTCGGCCGATGTGCGCGCCGACTGCGTGCTGCATGGTCTGGGCGTGCGCATGACCTTGCACGTTGGTAGCGAGGCGGCGAGTTTCCCCTTGCAGGTGCCGGGCTTGCACAACGCCCGCAACGCCTGCGCAGCGGCGGCGGCCTGCATGGCCGCCGGGGCGAGTCTGGCCGATGTGGTGGCCGGCTTGTCGGCCTACCAGGGCACGCGCGGGCGCCTCACCCAGCGCGCCGGCCTGAACGGCGCAACCGTGCTGGACGACACCTACAACGCCAACCCGGATTCGGCCCGCGTCGCCATCGACGTGCTGGCCGCCACGCCGGGCCGCAAGGTGCTGGTGCTGGGCGACATGGGTGAGCTGGGAGAGACCAGCGCACAAATGCACGACGAGGTCGGCGGCTACGCCAAGAGCCAAGGCATTGATTACCTGCTGGCGCTCGGTCAGGCCAGCGTCGTGGCGGCGCGCAACTTTGGTGCCGGCGGCGAACATTTCGAGCGCATCGACGACCTGGTCGCTGCGCTGAAAAAACTGATGGATGAGAACACGGTGGTGCTGGTGAAGGGCTCGCGCTTCATGCGCATGGAACGCGTGGCCAACGCGGTCGCGAACGGCACGATCGAGGCCGGGGAGGGAACGCATGCTGCTTGAATTCGCCCTGTGGCTCGGCCAGGACGTCCGGACCTTCAATGTGTTCGGCTACATCACGCTGCGCGCGGTGCTGGCGGCACTGACGGCGCTGGCCATCTCCTTCATCTTTGGCCCGGCGGTGATTCGCTGGCTGGCCGCCAAGAAAATTGGTCAGGCGGTGCGCGACGACGGCCCCAAATCCCACCTCACCAAGGCCGGCACGCCGACCATGGGCGGCGCGCTGATCCTCATCGCGATCGGGTTCACGACACTGCTGTGGGGCGATCTGCGCAACCACTATGTGTGGGTGACGCTGCTGGTCACGCTCGGCTTTGGCGCCGTGGGCTGGGTGGATGACTGGCGCAAGGTGGTGCATCGCGACCCGAAAGGGCTGGCCAGCCGCTGGAAGTATTTGTGGACCTCGGTGATTGCACTGGCCGGCGCGCTGGTGCTCGGCCTGACCGCCACCGACCCCGCGCAGACCACGCTGATCGTGCCCTTCTTCAAGGATGTGGCCTACCCGCTGGGCTTCGGCGGCTTCGTGCTGCTGAGTTATTTCGTGATTACCGGCACCAGTCACTCGGTGAACCTCACCGACGGCCTCGACGGCTTGGCGATCATGCCGACGGTGATGGTCGCCGGTGCGCTGGCGATCTTCGCCTACGTGGCAGGTCACGCCGGCTTCTCTAAGTATCTCGGCGTGCCCTATATCGCGGGGGCTGGCGAGCTGGCGGTGTTTTGCGGCGCCATCGCCGGCGCCGGCCTCGGCTTTCTGTGGTTCAACGCCTACCCGGCGGAAGTGTTCATGGGCGACGTCGGCGCGCTGGCGCTGGGCGCCGCGCTGGGCACCGTGGCCGTGGTGGTGCGTCAGGAAATCGTGCTCTTCATCATGGGTGGCCTGTTTGTGGCCGAGACCCTGTCGGTGATGTTGCAGGTCATCTATTTCAAGCTCAGCGGCGGCAAGCGCATCTTCCGCATGGCGCCGCTGCATCACCACTATGAACTGGGCGGCTGGAAGGAAACGCAGGTGGTGGTTCGCTTCTGGATCATCACCATCATGCTGGTGCTGTTCGGGTTGTCCACGCTGAAACTGCGCTGAGGAAAACATGGGCATGTGGCAAGGCAAACACGTATTGGTGCTCGGGCTGGGTGAATCCGGCCTGGCCCTCGCGCGCTGGTTGGCGCGAGAGGGGGCATCGGTGCGCGTGGCCGACAGCCGTGCCAATCCGCCCGGTGCCGAGGCCTTGTGCGCCGCGCTGCCCGGCGTGTCGCTGACCGCAGGTGCGTTCGATCTCGATCTGCTCGTGGGTGTCGATGTGCTGGCGATCAGCCCGGGCCTCGATCCGCGCCAGCCGGTGATCGCTGCTGCGCGTGAGCGCGGCATCCCGGTCACCGGCGAAATTCAGGTGTTTGTGGATGCGCTGACCGCGCTCGGTGAGCGTGATCGCTGCCGCCTGATCGCCATTACCGGTACGAACGGCAAGACCACCACCACGGCGCTGACGGCCGCCTTGTGTCGTGCGGCCGGGGCGGATGCGGTGGAAGCCGGCAACATCAGCCCGGCCACGCTCGCGGTGCTGCTCGACCGACTCAATGCTGGCCAGCCGCTGCCCGACTGCTGGGTGCTGGAGCTGTCCAGTTTCCAGCTTGAGACCGTGTCTGAGCTGCGTGCCGATGCGGCCGTGGTGCTCAATATCAGCGACGATCACCTGGACCGCTACGATTCGCTGGCCGACTACGCCGCCACCAAGGCGCGCATCTTTGCCGGTGCGCGGGTGGCCGTGGCCAATCGCGATGACGCGCGGGTCGCCTCGATGCTTGGTGATGCCGCCAGCGCGACCTTCGGGCTCGACAAGCCGCATCGTGTGACTGACTACGGCATCCGCGACGGCCATCTGGTTCGCGGTGATGAATCGCTGATCGCCATCGACGCGCTGCCCCTGGCCGGCCTGCACAATGCCGCCAACGCGCTGGCCGCGCTGGCGCTGTGCGAGGCGATCGGCCTGTCGACCGAGCGCCTGCTCGAGGGCTTGCGCAGCTTTCGCGGCCTGCCGCACCGGGTCGAGCGCATCGGCGAGCGTGACGACGGCGTCACCTATTACGACGACTCCAAAGGCACCAACGTCGGCGCCACCATTGCCGCGCTGGCCGGTTTGCAGCGCTCGGTGCTGCTGATTGCCGGCGGCGACGGCAAGGGCCAGGACTTCTCGCCCCTGCGTGAGCCGGTCACCCGGCATGCACGGGCGGTCATTTTGATTGGCCGCGACGGCCCGCAGATTGCCGCCGCACTCGATGGCACCCATGTGCCGATCGAATTTGCCGCCGACCTGCCGCGTGCGGTGTTGCGCGCCGATGCCTTGGCGCAGCCGGGCGACGCGGTGCTGCTGTCGCCGGCCTGCGCCAGCTTCGACATGTTCCGCAGCTACGTTCATCGCGCCGATGTGTTTGTCGAGGCGGTGCGCGCCTTGCCCCGGGTGGCGGCTGCATGAAACTGAGCCTCACACTCCCTTCCTTGCTGCCGCGTCGCAAAGCCGAGAATCCGGCGGCGCGTCGTGCGGTGCACCGTCTCGGCGCACGGGAGGTCCACCCGCGCGAGCTCGATCCGATGCTGATCTGGTCGGCTGTGAGCCTGCTCATGATCGGCCTGGTGATGGTCTATTCGTCCTCCATCGCGACGGCCGAAGGCCTGAAATATACCGGCCATCAAAGCACCTACTATCTGGTGCGCCACGGCGTGTTTCTGATGATCGGCGCGATCATCGGTGCGGTCGCTTTCCAGCTGCCGATGCGGGTGTGGCAGCAGTTGTCGCCGCATCTGTTCGTGGGCGGCGTGGTGCTGTTGATTCTGGTGGTGATCCCCGGCATTGGCCGGGAGGTCAACGGCGCCAGCCGCTGGCTGCCGCTCGGGCCGCTCAACTTCCAGCCCTCCGAGGCCATGAAGCTGTTCGCTGCGCTGTACGCCGCGGACTACACCGTGCGCAAGCTGCCGCACATGGCCAGCTTCAAACGCGCCTTCCTGCCCATGCTTGGCGTGGTGCTGCTGGTGGGCTTCTTGCTGCTCAAGGAGCCGGACTTTGGCGCCTTCGTGGTCATCACGGCGATCGCCTTCGGCATCCTGTTCCTGGGTGGCATCAATGTTCGTGTCTTCGCCCTGCTGGCGGTGGTGGCGCTGATCGGCTTCATGTTGCTGATCTGGCTGTCGCCTTATCGGCGCGACCGCATCTTTGGCTTTATGGACCCGTTCCAGGACGCCTTCGGCAAGGGCTATCAGCTCTCGCACGCGCTGATCGCCTTCGGCCGTGGCGAATGGTTCGGCGTCGGCCTTGGCGCGAGCGTGGAGAAGTTGTTCTACCTGCCCGAAGCGCACACCGACTTCATCCTCGCCATCATCGCTGAAGAGCTTGGCCTGGTTGGCGTGCTGGTGGTGATCGCCCTGTTCGCCATGCTGGTGCATCGCGCCTTTGCGATCGGGCGCCAGGCGATCGATCTCGAGAAGTTCTTCGCCGGATTGGTAGCGCAAGGCATCGGCCTGTGGATCGGCGTGCAGTCCTTCATCAACATGGGCGTGAACATGGGCTTGCTGCCCACCAAGGGCCTGACCCTGCCACTCATGAGCTTTGGCGGTTCGGGCATCGTGGCCAACTGTCTGGCGCTGGCGATCCTGTTGCGGATCGATTGGGAAAACCGCCAAATCATGCGCGGAGGTGGTGCATGACACCGCAGCGCATGATTTGGCGGGATCAAAGGAGCATCGCATCGTGCGCAAGCGCGATGTGGAGCCAAAATCGCTTGTGCGCTCTCCGCGGAGGTGGCGCATGAAGACGCTGATGGTCATGGCCGGCGGCACGGGCGGGCATATCTATCCGGGCATCGCGGTGGCCGAGGCGCTGCGCGCCGAGGGCTGGCGCATCGTCTGGCTGGGCAATGCCGACCGGATGGAAGGAAAGATCATTCCCGAGCTCGGCTACGAAACCGCCTGGATCCGCTTCGGCGCGCTGCGTGGCAAGGGTGTGATGGCCAAGCTGCTGCTCCCGCTCAACCTGCTGCGCGGTTTCTGGCAGGCACTCAGCGCGATTCGCAGCAGCAAGCCCGATGTGGTGCTCGGCATGGGCGGCTATGTGAGCTTCCCCGGCGGCATGATGGCGGCGTTGATTGGCCGGCCGCTGGTGGTGCACGAACAAAACTCGGTGGCCGGCCTGGCCAATCGCGTGCTGGCGCGGGTGGCCGATCGCATCGTCACCGGCTTTCCGAAAGTGATCAAAGGCAGCCACTGGTTGGGCAATCCGGTACGGGCCGACATTGTCGCGCTGCCGACGCCGGATGAGCGCTTCGCCGAGCGGGAAGGGCCGTTGCGCGTTTTGGTCATCGGCGGCAGTCTGGGCGCCAAGGTGCTGAATGACACGGTGCCGCAGGCGCTGGCCAGTCTGTCTGAATCGATCCGGCCGGTCGTGGTCCATCAAGCCGGCGCGGCACAGATCGACGCGCTGCGTGAAAGCTATGCAGCGGTGCGGATCGAGGGCGATCTGCGACCGTTTATCGAAGACATGGCGGCGGCCTATGCCGCGGCCGATGTGGTGATCTGCCGCGCCGGTGCGCTCACCGTGGCCGAACTCGCGGCGGCAGGCGTGGCGAGCATTCTGGTGCCCTTGCCGCATGCGGTGGACGACCACCAGACCGGCAACGCACGCTTCCTGGCGGATCGCGGTGCGGCCTATCTGCTGCCGCAGAGCGAGCTGAGCCCCGATCGTCTGGCTGGCATTTTGCGCGGCCTCGATCGCCGTCGTCTGCGTGACATGGCCAACGCGGCCCGTGCCCTGGCCCGCCCGAATGCGGCGGCCGAGGTGGCGCAGGTGTGCCGTGAGCTGGCCGGCGAGAAGGAGTCCAAAGGATCATGAAACACAAAGTCAAACACGTCCATTTTGTGGGCATCGGCGGCGCCGGCATGAGCGGTATCGCAGAAGTGTTGCTGAACCAGGGTTTCGCGGTGAGCGGTTCGGATCTGGGCGAGAGCGCGGCAACGCGCCGCCTGACGGCCATGGGCGCACGCGTCATGCGCGGGCACGATGCCGCCCACGCGGCGGATGCCGATGTGGTGGTGGTATCCACCGCCGTCAAAGCCGACAACCCTGAGGTGCGCGCCGCGCGCGTGCGTCAGGTGCCGGTGGTGCCGCGTGCCCAGATGCTCGCCGAGATCATGCGCCTCAAGCAGGGCGTGGCGATTGCCGGCACCCACGGCAAGACCACCACGACGTCGCTGACCGCGTCGATTCTTGCTGAGGGGGGGCTGGACCCGACCTTCGTCATCGGCGGTCGCCTGAACGCGGCTGGCGCCAATGCGCGCTTGGGCAAGGGCGAGTTTCTGGTGGCCGAGGCGGACGAATCCGACGCCTCCTTCCTGTTGCTCAATCCCGTCATTTCGGTCGTCACCAACATCGACGCCGATCACATGGATACCTACGGCCACGACTTCGCGCGGCTCAAGCAGGCCTTCATCGACTTCCTCCAGCGCCTGCCCTTCTACGGCGTTGCCGTGCTGTGCGAGGACGACCCGCATGTGCGCTCGATCATGCCGCTGGTGTCCAAGCAGATCGTGCGCTATGGCTTCTCGCCGAACGCCAACATCCGCGCCGAGAATGTTCGCGCCGAAGCCGGCCGCATGGTGTTCGACGTGCTGCGCATCAACGGCACGGTGTCGCGTCTGCCGATCACCCTGAACATGCCGGGGACGCACAACGTCCTCAATGCGTTGGCGGCCATCGCGGTGGCCACCGAGGTGGGCGTGGCAGACGAGGCGATCATCCAGGCGCTGGCTGACTTCAAGGGCGTGGGACGGCGCTTCCAGCGCTATGGCGACATCGCCTTGCCCGCCGGCGGCAGTTTCACGCTGGTGGATGACTATGGTCACCACCCGGTCGAAATGGCCGCCACCATCGAGGCGGCGCGCGGTGCCTTCCCCGGGCGGCGTCTGGTGCTGGCTTTCCAGCCGCATCGCTATACCCGGACGCGTGATTGCTTCGAAGATTTCGTAAAAGTGTTGTCCACCGTCGATGCGCTGGTGCTCGCCGAGGTCTATTCGGCCGGCGAGGCGCCGCTGGTGGCGGCCGACGGTCGGTCGCTGGCGCGCGCGTTGCGCGTGGCCGGGCGGATCGAGCCGGTGTTTGTCGAACAGATCGACGAGATGAGCCAAACCGTACTCGACGTGGTGCAGGACGGCGACGTGGTGCTGACCATGGGCGCCGGCACCATCGGCGCGGTGCCGGGTCAGCTGGCCGGCGAGGAGAGCGCATGAGCGCCCACGGCACCTGGTTGCGTGATGCCGGCATGGCCGAGCGCAGCGCCTGGGGCGTTGGCGGCACGGCGCAGTTTGTGTATACGCCGAGCGATGCCGAGGACGTGCGCGGTTTTCTCGCAGCGCTGCGTCTGGACGAGCCGGTGCTGGTGAGCGGCACGGGTTCGCGCGTGGTGGTGCGCCAGGGCGGCATGCAAGGCGTGGTGATCGGTACGGCCAAGTTGAAGCGCATCCAATTCACCGACGACGGCGTGTATGTCGAAGCCGGCGCCCTGTGCGCAAGGCTCGGGCACGCCTGCGCGCAACATCATCACGGCGCGCTGGCGTGGCTGGCCGGCGTGCCCGGCTCCGTCGGCGGCGCCTTGCGCACCAATGTCAGCGTGGGTGAGCACGGGCTGTGGTCGCAGGTGAGGGCGGTGCACACCGTCGATCGACACGGCCATGCGCATGAGCGCGACGTGACCGAGTTTGGTCTCGACAGCACCTGGGCCGGTGCCACGCGTCACTCGGACGAGATGGTACTCGGGGTGTGGCTGATCGGCGGCAGCGAGACGACGCATGTGCCCGTGGCGATGGCCGGCGCGCGGGCGGTGACGCAACTGTTTGCGCCCGAGAGCGTGCCCCATGTGCTGGCCGCAGGGTCGACCCTGACGGGCGCGGTGCGCCTCGATGGTAATACGGCCCAACTCCAACTGGATGAAACGGCCGAGGCGGCGGATCTCGAATCGGCGATTGAACAATTGTGCGCGGCTGCGAGCCAGCAGGCGGGGCGGTCGGTCAATTGCCGGCTTCGCTTCGTCGGGGCGCGAGGCTAAGGCGATGAGCGAAATGACGGAAAGCATGCAGACACGATTCGGAAAAGTCGCGGTGTTGATGGGCGGTGCGTCCGCCGAGCGCGAGGTGTCGCTGATGTCCGGCAAGGCCGTGCTCGCCGCCTTGCAGGGCGCCGGCGTGGATGCGCACGCCTTCGACCCCGCCGATACCGATCTGCATGTGCTCAAGGATGAAGGCTACGACCGCGCCTTCCTGGCGCTGCACGGCCGGGGCGGTGAAGACGGCACGGTGCAAGGCATGCTCGAGATGCTCGGCATCCCTTACACCGGCAGTGGCGTGATGGCCTCGGCGGTGTCGATGGACAAGTGGCGCACCAAGCTGGTGTGGCTGGCCGCGGGCCTGCCCACGCCGCGCTTTCACATCATCGACGAGACCAGCGACTGGGCCGCCGTGGCCGCCGACCTGGGGCTGCCGATCTTCGTCAAGCCGGTGCATGAAGGCTCGAGCATGGGCGCCACCAAGGTGACCGACGCCAGTCAGTTGGCCGAGGCCTGGGCGCTGGCGGCGCGCTACGACACGCTGGTGATCGCCGAGGAATTTATCGAAGGCCAGGAGCTGACCATCCCCTTCCTGGGCGACGAAGTGCTGCCGGTGGTGCGCATCGTGGCGCCGGACGGCAACTACGACTACCAGCACAAGTACTTCACCGACGACACCCAGTACTTCTGCCCCAGCGGCTTGCCCGCCGCGCAAGAGGCCGAGCTGCAGGCGCTGATGCTGCGCGCCGCCAAGGTGCTGGCTTGCCGGGGTTGGGGGCGGGGCGACCTGATCCTGACCGCCGAGGGGAAGCCTTACCTGCTCGAAATGAACACCACGCCGGGCATGACCGGCCACTCGCTGGTGCCGATGTCGGCCCGCGTGGCCGGCTATGACTTTGCCGCCCTGTGCCTGTCGATTCTGGAGAAAGCACGCCTTGGCTGAGATCCGCCCTCGTCCTGCTGCACGCAAGAGCGCCACCCGCGCTGCACGGGGTGGGCGGGTGCGCGTGGGCGTGTGGCATCGGCCGGCGGTGCTGAATCTGGTGTCGGACGCGCTGATGCTGATCGCGACCGCGATGATCGGCTACGCGGCGGTCACCTGGCTGGCAGCGCGGCCGGCCTTTCAGTTGCGCGAAGTGACGGTGCTCACGCCGCCGGCGCAGGTGTCGGCTGAACAACTGCAGTACGCCGCGCGCTCGGCGGTGAAGGGCAATTTCTTCACGGTGGATCTGGTGTCGGTGCGCGAGGCCTTTGAAAAGCTGCCGTGGGTGCGCCGCGCCCAGGTGCGTCGCCACTGGCCCGACATGCTCGAAGTGCGGCTCGAGGAACACCAGGCCGTGGCCTACTGGACGGTGAACGACAGCGGCGAGACGCGGCTGGTCAATCGCCAGGGCGAGATCTTTGTGGCTGCCAGCAACGCACACATGCCGGCCTTCATCGGGCCGGAGGGCTATGCCGGTTATGTGCTGGCCAGCCATGCACGCTTCTCCAAGCTGCTCGCGCCGCTGGGTCGGGAGTTGGTCGAACTGGGCCTGTCGGCGCGAGAGGCGTGGCAGCTGACGCTGGACGATGGTCTGGTGATCCGGCTGGGTCGGGATCGTGAAAAAGCGCATGTCGAAGAGCGCATGGCGCGTTTTGTCGAGGCCTACCCCAAGGCCTTGGCCAAGTCGCCGATGACGGTCGCGGTGGCGGATTTGCGGTATCCGAATGGTTTCGCCCTCTTGCCGGTGGGCGACAAGAAGTCAGTGGAAAGCAAAAAATGAGCAAGGAATACAAAGACCTCGTCGTCGGGCTCGACATCGGCACATCCAAGACCACCTGCATGGTGGCCGAGGTGCGCCCGGATGGACAGTTCAACGTGATCGGCCTCGGAACGCAGCCCTCCAACGGCTTGCGCCGCGGGGTGGTGGTCAATATCGAGGCCACCGTCGATGCGATCTCGCGGGTGATCCAGGAGGTTGAGCTGATGGCCGACTGCAAGATCGGCGATCTCTACACCGGCATCGCGGGCAGTCACATCAAGAGCTTCAACTCGAATGGCATGGTGGCCATCAAGGACAAGGAAGTGTCCACGATGGATGTGGAGCGGGTGATCGAAGTGGCGCGCGCCATGCCGATCCCGGCCGACCAGCAGATCCTGCACATCCTCACCCAGGAATTCATCATCGACGGCCAGGACGGCGTACGCGAGCCGATCGGCATGAGCGGCGTCAAGCTGGAAGTGAAGGTGCACATCGTCACCGGCGCCGTGTCGGCTGCGCAAAACGTGGTCAAGTGTGTGCGCCGCTGCGGGCTGGAGGTGATGGATCTGATCCTTCAGCCGCTGGCTTCGAGCTACGCCACGCTGTCTGAAGACGAAAAAGGCCTGGGCGTGTGCCTGGTCGATATCGGCGGCGGCACCACCGATCTGGCGGTGTTCACGCAAGGCGCGATCCGCCACACGGCAGTGATTCCGGTGGCGGGTGACCAGATCACCAACGACATCGCCATGGCCTTGCGCACCCCGACTGCCGAAGCCGAAGAAATCAAGATCCGCCACGGCGTGGCGATGAGTTCGCTGGCCGATCCGAGCGAGATGATCGAAGTGCCCGGCGTCGGCGATCGCTCCGCCCGCAAGCTCTCGCGTCAGGCGCTGGCCGACGTGATCGAGCCGCGAGTGTCGGAATTGTTTGAACTGGTGCAGTCGGAACTGCGTCGCAGCGGCTACGAAGAGCTGCTCTCGTCCGGCATCGTGCTCACCGGCGGCGCGTCGGTGATGGACGGCATGATCGAGTTGGGCGAAGAAATTTTCCATATGCCGGTGCGCATCGGCGCGCCGCAATACAAGGGTGGCCTGGCCGATGTGGTCTGTCAGCCGCGTTATGCCACCGCGATGGGATTGATGGTCGAGGCCATGGCGCAGCGGCGCCGCGGGATTCAGGCGCGCGAGACACGCAACCTGCGCCAGATGTTCGACCGGATGAAGGGTTGGTTTGAACGGAATTTCTAGGGCTCGCCCTCGGGCGGGGTTTTGTATGAATTTGTAGTTCGTCTGTTGCTGCCCGGTATTTAGTTATAGAATGCCAAACTAATACTAGATACCGGATAGCGCAGACGAGAAAGTGGCGTTAAAGCCGTTTTTCAAGGAGGCGAGGCACATGTTTGAAATCGTTGAAAAGGAACCGATCGGCACCATCATCAAGGTGGTCGGCATCGGTGGCGCCGGCGGCAATGCCGTCGATCACATGATCCGCGAGAGCGTGCACGGCGTTGAGTTCATCACCGCCAACACCGATGCGCAGGCGCTCAAGCGCAACCTGTCGACCCAGAAAGTGCAATTGGGTACGTCGGGCCTGGGCGCTGGCGCCAAGCCGGAAGCCGGCCGTTGCTCCGCGCAGGAAGCGCGTGAGCAGATCGCCGAGGCGATCAAGGGCGCGCACATGGTGTTCATCACTGCCGGCATGGGTGGTGGCACTGGCACCGGCGCTGCGCCGGTGGTGGCTGAAGTGGCCAAGGAAATGGGCATCCTCACCGTGGGTGTGGTGACCAAACCCTTCGACTTCGAGAATCGCGACCGCGTCGCCGACAGCGGCATCGAAGAGCTGTCCAGTCATGTCGATTCGCTGATCGTTGTGCTCAACGACAAGCTGATGGAAGTGCTGGGCGATGACGCCAGCCTCGAAGATGGCTTCCGCGCAGCCGACAACGTTCTGCGCAACGCCGTCGGCGGGATTGCCGAAATCATCAATATTCCGGGTCTGGTGAACGTCGACTTCCAGGACGTGCGCACGGTGATGGCCGAAATGGGCCGCGCCATGATGGGCTCCGCCGAAGCCGCCGGTATCGACCGCGCGCGCATCGCCGCCGAACAGGCTGCCGCCAGCCCGCTGCTCGAAGGGGTTGAACTGTCCGGCGCCCGTGGCGTGCTGATCAACCTGACCGCCAGCCGCTCGCTGAAGATGTCGGAAGTGAAGGAAGCCGTGAATACCGTGCGCGCCTTCGCCGCCAAAGATGCCTTCGTGATCTACGGCACCGTCTTCGACGAAGCCATGGAAGACCGCATCCGCGTCACCGTGGTCGCCACCGGCCTGGGCAACCCGGCCGTGTCGGCCAGCAAGCCGGTGATGCAAGTGGTGCAGGGCACGGGCACTTACGGCCCGTCCAGCGGCGCGCACGAAAATGATGTGCCGGCGGTGATTCGCAGCGGTCGTCGCACGACCGTCGAGGCGATGAGCGCCAGCGGTGTGGGCACTTACGATATCCCGGCCTTCTTGCGCAAGCAGGCAGACTGATCAGCATTCGTACTGCCCCGACGGGCGCCTTGCGCATGGACGATGCCTCCCGTCCGCGCGCAAGGCGCCCGTCGCCGTTAAAAAGCGCGTTGTGCGCCGCATGCTAGACTTCAGCCTGATGCGCCTGCGTCATCTCCTGAACGGGCGCCAGGACCCTACACGGCGACGGATCATGATCAAGCAACGCACGCTCAAATCGACAATTTCGGCCACCGGCGTCGGCCTGCACGGGGGCCGCAAGGTGACCATGGTGCTGCGTCCCGCGGCGCCCGATACCGGCGTGGTGTTTCACCGGGTGGACCTCGATCCGCCGGTCGACCTGCCGGCAGACCCGTACTCCGTCGTCGATACCCGCTTGTGCTCCGGCCTGCAGCAAGGCGAGGCCAAGGTGGGTACCGTCGAACATCTCATGTCCGCGCTGGCTGGTCTGGGTGTGGACAATGTGCATGTGGATGTGGACGCCGCCGAACTGCCGATTCTCGACGGCAGCGCCGGCCCCTTCGTGTTTCTGATTCAGTCGGCCGGGCTGGAAGAGCAGGCCGCGCCCAAGCGCTTTCTGCGTGTCAAGAAGGCGGTCGAATACCGCGAAGACGACAAATGGGTGCGCCTGGAGCCCTACGACGGCTTCAAGCTCGACTTCTCCATCGTCTTCAATCACCCGGCCATCAACCGCACCAAGACCGACGCCACCGTCGACTTCGCCGATCTGTCCTATGTGCAGGACGTATCCCGCGCGCGCACCTTCGGTTTCGTGCAAGACGTCGAATTCATGCGTTCCAACGGCCTAGCCTTGGGTGGCAGCCTCGACAACGCGATCGTGATGGACGAGTACCGCATCCTCAATTCAGACGGGCTGCGCTACAACGACGAGTTCGTCAAACACAAGGTGCTGGACGCCATCGGCGATCTCTACCTGGCCGGCAAGCCACTGCTGGCCGCCTACTCGGCACACAAATCGGGCCACGCGCTGAACAACCAGGTGTTGCGCGTGCTGCTTGAAGACGAAAGTGCCTGGGAGGTCGTCACCTTCGAGGATCACACCCAGGCGGCCCCCGGTGTCGCCGGCATGTTCGAACCCGTGATGGGTTGATCGACGATGTTCGTACTTCGACTGGTGGGCGCGCTGGCGCTGGTGATGGTGGGCGGCTCGCTGATCCTCTATCTGCTCTCGGGCAACCCCCGCTATCGCTACTGGGCCTGGGTGTTCACCCGTGTCGGCTTGGTCACCTTGTTGGTGTTTCTTGCGCTGATGCTCATCGAGCGCTTGCTGGCGCCGATTTTTTAGCTGCCGCCGCGCGCATCGACCGGTGCCGGCACTGCCCAAACCCCTTTGTGTTACGCCCCCCGGCTTCGCCGCACGAAGCGCTCGAGCGCGGCGCGCAGCGGGTCGTCGGCGGGCAGGTCGCTGGCGAGTGAGCGCAAGGCGTCTTGCGTTTGACCGCTCACCGTACGTTGCTCTGGTGGTTTCGGCGGGGGCGCGGGGTTCACCGGGCGGGTGGCAATCTTGATGCTGCGGACCATCACGCCCTGCATTGCCAGGGTGTTGAGCAGGCGGGGCGTAGCCTGGCGCAGTTTGGCAGCGACAGCGCCGGTGGCGGCGTGAATCAGAAGCACGTCTTCCTTGAGGTTGGCCACATGACAGCTGTCGGCCAGGTAGGGCGGCAGCTCGGCCAGCACGATCTGCTGGAGCCGGCCCAGACGACTGGCGTGGGCGCGCAGGCGGTCGAGGGCCGAGCCTTCTCCAGCAAAGCGATCAAGCCGTTGCGTCATGGGTTGAATTGATGCATCTCAAGGGTTGGTGGCGACGGGGTGCACGGGACGGAGTCAGTTCTGCTGACCGTGCTAGTATTCGCATTTTGCCCCATCTCCCACGCCCCTGACATGATTTCCGGCCTTCTAAAGAAAGTATTCGGTAGCCGCAACGATCGGCTCATTCGCCAATATTCGAAGACGGTGCGGGCGATCAATGCGCTCGAACCCGAGATGGCGGCGCTGTCCGACGCCGAGCTCACGGCCAAGACCGACGCCTTCAAGGCGCGGATTGCCGAGGGCGAGAGTCTGGACAGCCTTTTGCCCGAAGCGTTCGCGGTGGTTCGCGAAGCCGGCAAGCGGGTGCACGGCATGCGCCACTTCGACGTCCAGCTCGTGGGCGGCATGGTGTTGCACAACGGCAAGATTGCCGAGATGCGCACCGGCGAGGGCAAAACTCTGGTGGCGACGCTGCCGGTGTACCTCAACGCGCTGACCGGCAAGGGCGTCCATGTCATTACGGTGAACGACTATCTGGCCCGCCGCGATGCGGAGTGGATGGGGCAGTTGTATGGCTTCCTCGGCCTGTCGGTGGGGGTTAACGTGTCGCAGCTGAGTGAGGCCGAGAAGCTCGCCGCCTACGCCGCCGACATCACCTACGGCACCAACAACGAATTCGGTTTCGACTACCTGCGCGACAACATGAAGTACGAAGCGGCAGAGCGTGTACAGCGCGCGCTGAGCTTTGCGGTGGTCGACGAAGTGGACTCGATTCTGATCGACGAGGCCCGCACGCCGCTGATCATCTCCGGCCAGGCCGAAGACCATACCGATCTCTACCTCAAGATGAACAGCATCGCGCCGCTGCTGAAGAAGCAGATCGGCGAGGGCGATGACATCACCGAGCCGGGCGACTACACGGTCGACCTCAAGGCGCATCAGGTGTTGCTGACCGAAGCCGGTCACGAGCGCGCCGAAGAGATCCTGACCGAGCACGGGCTGCTGCCGGAAGGCTCCTCGCTGTACGATCCGGCCAACATCCTGCTGATGCACCACATGTACGCCGCCTTGCGTGGCTACTCGCTGTTCCACAAGGATCAGCAGTACGTGGTGCAGAACGGCGAGATCATCATCGTCGACGAATTCACCGGCCGTCTGATGCCGGGCCGTCGCTGGTCCGAAGGCCTGCATCAGGCCGTCGAGGCCAAGGAAGGCGTCAAGATCCAGGCCGAGAACCAGACGCTCGCCTCGATCACCTTCCAGAACTACTTCCGCATGTACGCCAAGCTGGCCGGCATGACCGGTACAGCCGACACCGAAGCCTTCGAATTTCAGTCCATCTACAGCCTTGAGACGGTGGTCATTCCAACCAACCGCCCGATGCAGCGTAAAGACCAGAACGACAAGGTCTATCGCACCATGAAGGAAAAATTCGACGCGGTCATCGAAGACATCAAGGACTGCCAGGAGCGTGGCCAGCCGGTGCTGGTGGGCACCACCTCCATCGAGAGCTCGGAGCTGCTCGCCGACCTGATGGCCAAGGCCGGGCTGCCGCATCAGGTGCTCAACGCCAAGCAGCACGAAAAAGAAGCGCAGATCGTCGCCCAGGCCGGCCGGCCGGGGGTGATCACCATCGCCACCAACATGGCGGGTCGCGGTACCGACATCGTGCTCGGCGGCAACGTCCAGAAACAGGTGGATTCGGTGATGGCCGACGAGTCGCTGTCGGACGAGCAAAAAGCCATCGCGACCGAGGCCCTGCGCAAAGAATGGGATTCGCTGCACGCACAAGTGATTGCGGCTGGCGGCCTCAAGATCATCGGTACCGAGCGTCACGAGTCGCGTCGTATCGACAACCAGCTGCGCGGCCGTGCCGGTCGTCAGGGCGATCCGGGCGAGAGCCGTTTCTACCTGTCGCTCGAAGATCCGCTGATGCGCATCTTTGCCGGCGACCGCCTCAACGCCATCATGGTTCGCCTCAAGATGCCCGAGGGCGAAGCCATCGAGCATGGCATGGTCACCCGCTCGCTCGAATCTGCCCAGCGCAAGGTCGAGCAGCGCAACTTCGATATCCGCAAGCAGTTGCTGGAGTTCGACGACGTCTCCAACGACCAGCGCAAAGTCATCTATCAGCAGCGCAACGAACTGCTCGAAAGCACCGACATCTCCGAAACCATCACCGCCATGCGTCAGGGCGTGATCCACGACTGCTTCCGCTTGTACGTGCCGGCCGACAGCGTCGAGGAGCAGTGGGAGATTGCCGCGCTCGAGCAGGCGCTCGAAGGCGAATACCAGCTCAAGCTGCCGGTGGGCGAGTGGATTTCGGCCGAAACCGGGCTGGACGACGACGCCATCGCCCAGCGTGTGGTCGAAGCGGCCGATGCGCACTTTGCCGCCAAGGTCGCCATGGTCGACGCCACCGCCTGGCACCAGTTCGAACGCAGCGTCATGCTGCAGAGCCTCGACAACCACTGGCGCGAGCACCTGGCCGCGCTCGACCACCTGCGCCAAGGCATCCATCTGCGCGGCTACGCGCAGAAGAACCCCAAGCAGGAATACAAGCGCGAAGCCTTCGAGCTGTTCGAAGCGCTGCTGCAGTCCGTGCGTGTCGATGTCACCCGTTTGCTGATGACGGTGCAGATCCGCACCGAAGCACCGCTCGAAGAAGTCGAGACGGCGGGCGTCGAGAATGTGCAATATCACCACGCCGACTACGACGAAGCCCTGGGCATCAAGCGGGGCGACGACGATGGCGCAGTCCCCGCCGACGCCGGCCCCAAAGTCGGCCGCAACGAGCCGTGTCCCTGCGGTTCGGGCAAGAAGTACAAGCACTGCCACGGCCGACTGGCCTGATCGGTCAGGCATCGAGCAGCGGCGCCCTCGGGCGCCGTTGTCATATGTGGCGATGGGCTCAAGCTGACGGCCCCGCAGGCCGTTAAATTCAGCATGTTTCCAGAACTCTCATTCGATGAAATCCCCCCGCTGCCCGGCGCAACGCCCGAGGGCCTGAGCGGGTGGGTGGCCCATATCCGCGATCAGGAGATGCCCGCCTTTGGCTCAACGGTCGACGGCATCCGCGCGATCATGGGCGATGACAGCGCCTCGGCCGGCCGGCTGGCCGCGGTGATTCTCAAAGACCCGGCCATGACCACCAAGGTCTTGCGCCTGGCCAACAGCGCCTATTTCAATAGCGCCCGGCAGGGCGTGGGCACCATCAGCCGCGCCATCGTGGTGCTCGGTTTCGATGTGGTGGCTGATCTGGCGGTCGGCATCGCGCTGGTCGACGGCCTGCTCAAAGGCGGTGTGCGCAAGCGTGTCGAGGCTGAGTTGGCGCATTGTTTCTTTGCCGCCACGCTGGCGCGCGGCGTGGCCAAAATGCGGGGCGACGGGCGGGCTGAAGAAGTCTTCATCGCCGCGCTGCTCACCCGTGTGGGCGAAATGGCCTTCTGGTGCTTTGGCGGCGCCAAGGCCGATCTGCTGGCCGAGCAGCTGCCTCCCGATGTGACGCCGGAGTATGAAACCTCGACCCAAACCGCTGTGCTCGGCTTTCGCCTGCGGCAACTCTCGGTGCAGTTGGCGCGAGAGTGGCGGCTGGGCAATCTGCTGCACGCGGTGCTCGAGCCCGCGGCCCGGCCCGGCGCGCTCGAAACCTCGATTGCGCTCGGCCATCAAGTGGCTGGGGCGGTGATTGGCGGGTGGGACAGCACATCGACCAAAACCGCGTTGGCCGCGTTGGCACGTCATGTCGACCGACCCGAAAAAGAGGTGCGCGATACGGTCGCGGCGCTGGCGAATGAAGCCGCCCGTCTGGCCACCGAGTATGGCGCCTCTGCCGCGGCACGCGGCATTCCCGCCTCGTCCGAATTCGTCGAGACCGCCGCCGAAGCGCTGCCCACGGTGTCGCCCGCCGAGCGCCAGCTCGCCATCCTGCGCGAACTGACGGCGCTGATCATGTCCGGCGGGCGGTTTTCCGACGCGGTCTATCTCGCCTCCGAAGGCATCTTGCAGGGCGTCGGCTTTGCCCGTGTGGTGGTCGCCTTGCTCACGCCGAATCGTCAGCAGCTCGTCGGAAAATACGGCCTCGGTGCCGGCGGCGAAGCCGTGCGCAAAGCCTTTGTATTGACGCTCGGGCAGGGCGGCAAAGACCCGGTCGACACCCTGGTCAGCACCGCGCAGCCGCTGCGGCTCACCGCATCGCGCGGCCATCTGGCCGGCATTGTCGGCACCGGGCCGGCCGCCATGGCGCCCATCATGGGTAATGGTCGGGTGATTGGCCTGGTCTATGCCGAACGCGATCCGGGGGGCGCCGCGATCGATGACGAAGCCTTCTTCGCCTTCGTGCATTTCGTCCAGCAAATGTCGATGGCGCTGGTCACCGCCAGCCGGGCAGGGGGCGCCACCGCGCCCTGAGGCGCAACTCCGGTATCATTTCAGCCGAAGCGTGGCCGTGGCCGCGCGCACAGACCTATTCAGCTGATTTCGTCCGGAGACGCCCCGATGCCTGTCAATCTGCCGCCCCTCAAGCCCGACCACCTGCACGCCATCGCCGGCGTCCGCCTCGGCGTCACCGAGGGCGGCATCCGCAAGCCCAACCGCAAGGACGTGACCGTCATCGCCCTCGATGCCGGCACTCGCGTGGCCGGCGTGTTCACCGAAAACCGCTTCTGCGCCGCCCCCGTGCAAGTGTGCAAGCAACACCTCGCCAGCGGCAACATCCGCGCCTTGGTCATCAACACTGGCGTCGCCAATGCCGGCACCGGCGAACAAGGCCTGGCCGACGCCAACGCCACCTGCGCGGCGGTCGCCAGCGCGCTGTCGATCGCGCCCGAGCAGGTGCTGCCTTTCTCTACCGGGGTCATCCTCGAACACCTGCCTATGGACCGCCTCACCGCCGCTGTGCCCAAGGCCGCGGCCAATGTGCACATCGACGGCTGGTTCGACGTCGCCCACGGCATCATGACCACCGACACCGTGCCCAAAGGCGTGTCGCGCCGCATCCGCATCGAAGACAAGGAAGTCACCCTCACCGGCGTCAGCAAAGGCGCCGGCATGATCAAGCCCAACATGGCCACCATGCTCGGCTTCGTCGCCACCGACGCGGCCGTCTCCCAGCCGCTGCTCGAGCGCCTGGTGCGCGAAGCCGCCGACCTGTCCTTCAACAGCATCACCATCGACGGCGACACCTCCACCAACGACTCCTACATCCTGATGGCCACCGGCAAAGCCGGCCACAGCGAAATCACCGACGATGCCTCGCCGGCCTGGCTCGCGCTGCGCGAAGCGGTCATCGCCGTCTCCATCGAACTCGCCCAGGCCATCGTCCGCGACGGCGAAGGCGCCACCAAGTTCATGACCATCGTAGTCAAAGGCGGCCGCGACCGCGCCGAATGCCGCAAAGTCGGCTACGCCATCGGCCAGTCCCCGCTCGTCAAAACCGCCTTCTTCGCCTCCGACCCCAACCTCGGCCGCATCCTCGCCGCCATCGGCTACGCCGGCATCGACGACCTCGACGTCAGCCAGATCCGCGTCTGGCTCGGCGACGTCCTCGTCGCCGAACACGGCGGCCGCGCCGCCACCTACCGCGAAGAAGACGGCTCCCGCGTCATGGCCGAAGCCGAAATCGACGTCACCGTCGACCTCGCCCGCGGCCAGACCGAAGCCACTGTGTGGACCTGCGATTTTTCGTATGACTATGTGAAGATCAACGCCGATTATCGGAGTTGATGGTGGGCGTGTTGTCCTGATGGGCGACAAGCTGGATACGGGTAGGGTGCAATAACCGAAGGGCATTGCACCGCTCAACCGTTGCATGGTGCAATGCCCTTCGGTTATTGCACCCTACGCGGGCTTGGCGTGGGTTACCGAACCTTCCTAACCATCCCATCTTTGATGGCGACGAGCCCATCCATCGAAAGTCTTGTGCCTCCACAAAGGACATGGATATTTACCGTGCCATCCGCTGCGGGGTACCAATACGATGATGAGCATTCACTAGGAAGCCCAGTGAGAAAACGTTCTGCCTGGATGATGTCGCTGGGATTGGGGGCGAACGTATTCTCGGGTGAGGTGGTGCGGCTCGATTGATGGTTCTGAGGCGCCGCAGCTGCTTCGGCTTGGAGCCGTTCTCTTATTCGTCTGGCTGCGGCTTCTCTTCGCAGTCTTTCCTTTTCGAGCTTCTGTCTCTTCTCTTCCTCAACGCTGATCCATTGCTTCCCGTTCCATCGATATCCGCTATCGCATCGAGTGTCGGAATACCTGATCGCGCCGCTTTCGCTCTTGCACTTGAAGACTTCCGCATAGGCGAATGCTGACACGCCGAGTGTTGCGGCGAGGAAGACGACAGAGCTTCGAATGATCGATTTCATAGGGCAGAATGTTTAGCTGATTAGCATGGTGCTGCTATGTTATGCGACTGCGCTTTGAATGTCTCCGGGAAAGAAACGGCCATAGCCCGCGCAGCTTTGCTGCGCAGGCGGCAAGATGTGCTTTCCGTCCGGTTGGCACGGCCTACCCGCCCTCTGTCGCGCCAACCGGAGGCGGTGGCGGGCGGAATAAGGGGCTTCGCTGTTTGAGCCCGCAGGGCGAGTTTGCGAAGCACCCCGCCCGACGCCGCCGTAGGGCGGGGACCCCCGCAGGGGGCGCAGAAGCGGGCTGTGCTTCTTTGCTTAGCTTTCTTGCACAAGCAAGAAAGTAAGTCGCCCGCCGGGGCGAGACCCGGCCAATCCAAGCCAGTCGGAGCCGTGGCGGTTCACCGTGATCGATGCGCGGTAAAAGTGCGCCCAACGCCGCCAGGTGAGGCTGATGCACCGAATGTTGGGCTTCGCTGCGCTCAACCCAACCTACGTCGGATTCGATCGGCGTTTGATTCAAACGTTATTTGTGGTGAGCCACGATGGTGGGCGGCGAGCCGCCCACCCGACGACCCAGCTCACAGCTTGGTGAGCCGAAGCCGCCGAAACCACCCGCCGGCCAGCGCGGCTTCGTCGCTCTCGACCCGCGCCCCCGGCGCCCCGGCGAGCAGCGTCTCGAACTCCACATCCATCCGCGTGGCAATCCGCCCCGAAATCGGTGTGAGCCAGCGCCGCAGCCGCGCCCGTTGCCCTGGCCGCAGAAACTTGTCGAACACCAGCAGACTGCCGCCCGGCCGGGTGACGCGAATCGCCTCTTGCAAGGCGCGCAACGGATCAGGCACGACGGCGAGGATGAGGTGCAGCACGGTGTGGTCGAAATGGCCGTCGGCAAAGGGCAGGGCGAGCACGCTGCCTTGTACGGCGTGATAGGTGTGCCGCCCGGCGCGCGGCAGGCTGCGGCTGAGCATGGCGGCGGTGAGGTCGATGCCGATGTAGTGGTGTTGCGGCGGCAGGTGGGGCAGGTCGAGGCCGGTGCCGACGCCGGCGACCAGCACGGACCCGGGGGTTTGCGCGGCGAGATGCGTGACGCTGCGGATGCGGGCCTGGCGGGTGGCGGCGGTGAGCACCGCGTCGTAGAAGGGCGCGATGAGGGTGTAGCTGTGGCGCAGCGACATGGCGGTGCTCAGCGCATGTGAATGAATCGACTGCGGAGACAGATGGCTGCGGTGCTCACTTGTTCACTCCTCGCCCATTCATTTGAGATGTGTCGTCGTTCGAGCGCGTCGTTGCCTGATGCGGTCTGGCGTCGGGTTTGTGCGCGCGATGTGGTCACTTGTGTTCAGTGCAGCACGTTGGGCACGAGCAGCGCGAATTCGGGGATTTCGGCCTCGAAGCGCTCGCCGTCGGCGGCGACCATCTGGTAGGTGCCGCGCATGGAGCCGACCGGGGTGGTGAGCGCGCTGCCGCTGGTGTATTCGAAGCTCTCGCCGGGGGCTAGGTCGGGGTGCTCGCCGACCACGCCGAGGCCGCGCACTTCCTGCACGTCGCCGTTGCCGTCGGTGATGATCCAGTGTCGGCTGACCAGTTGCGCGCTGACCGAGCCAACATTGCGCAGGGTGATGCGGTAGGCGAACACATAGTGCGCTTCGTCCGGGTCGGACTGGTCGGCCAGGTAGAAGGACTCGGCGGTCACTTCAATATGGTAGGGATGTTCGTATTCGGTCATGTCGGGGCGTCCCGCGGGGCGAGAGAATCGACTCATTGAAACGGAATCTCCCGATGCCCGCAAGCGCAGCACGGTGGGCGGCGGTAAAATGCGGGTCTGTTCAGCTCAACCTTGCCGGAGCCCACATGTATCGAATCGCCCCCAGCCTGCTGTCTGCCGACTTTGCCCGTCTCGGCGAGGAGGTGCGTAATGTGATCGCCGCCGGTGCCGACTGGATTCATTTTGACGTGATGGATAACCATTACGTGCCCAACCTGACCATCGGTCCGCTGGTGTGCGAGGCGATCCGTCCGCACACCGAGGCACCGATCGATGTGCATCTGATGGTCAAGCCGGTGGATCGCATCATTCCCGACTTCGCCAAGGCGGGCGCGAATGTCATCACCTTTCACCCCGAGGCCTCGGAGCATATCGACCGCACGCTCGGGCTGATTCGCGATTCGGGCTGTCAGGCCGGGCTGGTGTTCAACCCCGCCACGCCGCTACACCATCTGGATCATGTGATGGACAAGATCGACGTGGTGCTGCTGATGAGCGTGAACCCCGGCTTTGGCGGGCAAAAGTTCATCCCCGGCACGCTCGATAAGCTGCGCGCGGCGCGCGCCCGGCTGGATGCGTATGAAGCGCAGAGCGGCCGCAAGATTCTGCTCGAGATCGATGGCGGGGTGAAGACGGACAACATTGCCGAGATCGCCCGCGCCGGCGCCGATACCTTTGTGGCCGGCTCGGCGGTGTTTGGCGCCGCGCGTGACAGCGATCCGCATCACTACGACACCGTGATCGGCGACCTGCGCCGCGCGCTGGCCGGCGCATGACGCGGCAATTTGCCGTCGATGCGCTGCTGTTCGATCTCGATGGCACGCTGGTCGACAGCATTGGCGATCTGGCGCTGGCGGCCAATGCCATGCTGGCCGAGCTCGGTCGGCCGGCGCGCTCGCTGGAAGCGATCCGCTGCTTTGTGGGCAAGGGCATCCCCAAGCTGGTCGAGCGCTGTCTGGCCGATGCGCCGCTGACGGGCGCGGCATTCGACGCGGCGGTCGAGGTGTTCAAGCGGCACTACGCGCAAACCAACGGCCAGGTGTCGCAGGCCTATCCCGGTGTGGTCGACATGCTGACCACGCTGCGGGCGCAGGGCATCTCGATGGCCTGTGTCACCAACAAGGCCACGGCCTTTACCGAACCGCTCTTGCAGTTGGCCGGTATCGCGTCGTTTTTTGATGCGGTGGTCTGTGGCGACACGCTGGACGTCAAGAAGCCGCACCCCGGCATGCTCCTGCACGCCTGCGAGCAGCTCGGGGTGGATATCGCACATGTGCTGATGATCGGCGACTCGGCGAACGACGCCGAAAGCGCCCGCGCGGCGGGCTGTCCGGTGCTGCTGATGACCTGGGGCTACACCGAGGGGGTGCCGGTGGACACCATCGAATGCGATGGGCTACTATCGAGCGCAAACGCACTGCTGCAGCGCGTTGCGCCGCGAGCGCCTTGAAACTGCAGCACTTTTCTGACTCGACAAAGATTGCATCCGTGACCCACGAAAGCCCGTCTTTTCCGAAGGAGATCGCATCGGCCTGCGCCGGCTTCAACGCCGTCCCGCGTGGCTGGCGGTCGTGGCCCTGGCGCCTGCGCCCCTGATGCCTCGCGGGCCCGCCCCGCGCCGTCCTGACGACCCCCTGCTTTTTGTGGAGCTCACATGCTAGAAGCCGAATTCAATGCGCTTGCCGCGCAAGGCTATAACCGTATCCCGGTCACCCTCGAGACCTTTGCCGATCTCGATACCCCGCTGTCCATTTACCTGAAGCTGGCCAACGAGCCTTACACCTACCTGCTCGAATCGGTGCAGGGCGGCGAGCGCTTTGGCCGCTACTCGATGATCGGCCTGGCCGCCAACACGCGCATCGAAGTGTATGGTCGCAGCGCGCTGCTGCTCACCGGCAATCGCCTGGTCGAGCGCCGCGATTATGGTGATCCGCTCAATTACGTGGCCGAGTTCATGGAGCGCATCAAGGTGCCGCCCAACGACGGCTTGCCGCGCTTTGCCGGCGGTCTGGTCGGCTGCTTCGGTTACGACACGGTGCGCTATATCGAGCCGCGTCTGGCCGGCACCAAAAAAGACGACCCCATCGGCACGCCGGATATCCTGTTGCTGCTCTCCGAAGAGATCGCGATTGTCGACAACCTCTCCGGCAAACTGACGCTGGTGGTGTATGCCGAGCCGGAGGTGCCGGGCGCGTTTCGCCGTGCCAAGCGCCGCCTGCGCGAGCTGATCGACAAGCTGCGCGCCCCGGTGTCGATGCCCGAAGACGTGCGTGGCGAGCCCCTGCCCGAGGTCTCCAGTTTTGGCGAAGAGGCCTTCAAGTCCGCCGTGCAGCGCGCCAAGGATTACATCGTCGAAGGCGACGTGATGCAGGTGGTGCTCTCGCAGCGCATGAGCAAGCCCTTTACCGCCTCGCCGCTGGCGCTGTACCGCGCCATCCGCACGCTCAACCCCTCGCCCTACATGTTCTTCTTCAACTTCGAAGACTTCCATGTGGTCGGCGCCTCACCCGAAATTCTGGTGCGCCTGGAGGGCGACAAGGTCACCCTGCGCCCCATCGCCGGTACCCGGCCGCGCGGCGCCACCGAGGACGAAGATCTGGCGCTGGAGAAGGAACTGCTGGGCGACGAAAAAGAGCGCGCCGAGCATGTGCAGCTGCTCGACCTGGGCCGCAACGACGTGGGTCGCGTGGCCGAAGTCGGCTCGGTGCGGGTGACTGAGCAGTTCGGCATCGAGCGCTACTCGCATGTGATGCACATCGTCTCCAACGTCGAAGGCCGCCTGCGCGACGAGCTGAACGCGCTGGCGGTGCTGCGCGCGTCCTTTCCTGCCGGTACCGTGTCGGGCGCGCCCAAGGTACGGGCGATGGAGATCATCGACGAACTCGAACCGGTCAAGCGCGGCATGTATGCCGGCGCCTCGGGCTACATCGGTTTCCATGGTGACATGGACATCTGCATCAACATCCGCACCGCGGTGCTCAAGGATGGGCTGATGCATGTGCAGGCCGGCGCCGGCATCGTCGCCGACTCCGACCCCGACGCCGAATGGGTGGAGACGCGCAACAAGGCCCGCGCCATGTTGCGCGCCGCCGAGATGGCCGAGCGGGGTCTCGACTCCGACCTCGACTGAGCTCGCCCTCATTGCGTGCCGCGCCAAGCCTGAGTGCCGTGCGGCAGCCCCCGGATGAACGGCGCGCCCTGAGCCGCGCCTTGCAGGAGCACCACAGCATGCTGCTGATGATCGACAACTGCGATTAGCGTCCACTGAATGCTTTCTGGTTCCAAGAAAGATATATAACGCTCTGATATTCAAGGATTGATGGTCTGGTGAGGTCCATGGTCTTCTAGACCAAGCCACTACAAATGTGTATAACGGCGTGAGTAACAGCTCAACCGAAAGGCGTTATACACATGGCTCTCAACCTCCTCGCTGTCCGCAAGATCGAGACGGCACAAGCCAAGCCCAAGGCATACACGCTGCGGGACGGCGGCAGCTTGTTTCTGCGCATCCAGGCCAATGGAAGCAAGCTCTGGTGGTTTCGGTATCGCCTCGGGAATGTTGCCCAGATCTACTCGATCGGCGTCTTTCCCGAGGTGACTTTGGAGGCCGCGCGACAAGAGCGCGATTGGGCGCGCAGCATGGTCAGCGATGGTCGCGACCCAATCTTGGAGAAGCGGGTCAAGATCGCCAATCAAGTCGAGCAGAATGCGCGCACCTTCGAGGCGGTTGCCCGCAAGTGGATGGCGAGCAATGTACAGTGGAGCGACTACTACGCCGGTCAGGTGAAGACCTACCTTGAGAAGGACGTGTTTCCCAAGATCGGCAAGCTCCCCGTCGGGGTCATCAAGGCGTCTCACCTTCGGCCCATCATCCACGGCGTGGTTGAGCGCGGTGCTCCCACCGTGGCGATCCTGATCAGGCAGTGGTGCGGTCAGCTCTTCGCATATGCATCGGGGGAAGGGCTTTGCGACAGCGACCCGACGGCATTGCTGAAGCGTTCGGTGAAGCGCCCGAGGGTACGACACAATCCGCCGTTGTCGTGGCAGGATATCCCGAAGTTCTTGAACAGCGTGGACGATGCGGGCTACCGGACTACCGTGATCGCGCTGCGGCTGATGGCTCTGACCTTTGTTCGCACCGCCGAGCTGCGCAAGGCGTATTGGTCCGAGTTCGATCTGGACAATGCCCTCTGGACGGTTCCCGAAGGCCGGATGAAAATGCGCCAGCCTCATTTCGTTCCGCTTTCGAAGCAGGCGATCGTGCTCTTGAAGGAACTGCACACGCAGACTGGCGGGGGCAAGGTGCTATTCCCCAGCTATCGGAAGCCAGGAGAAGTGATGTCAGCCACGACGCTCAATAAGGTGTTGGAGCGCATGGGCTACGGCGGTCAGTTCTCCTCGCACGGCTTCCGCTCAACGGCGACGACGCTGCTTGGATTGTTGAGCTATCCCGAGAATCGGGTCGACCTGCAACTGGCGCACTCAAAGCGGAAGAAGGATTCCTCGCGCGCGCCGTATGACCACACCAAGTACATCGCCTCACGAACCATCATCATGCAGGATTGGGCGGACATCCTGGATGGGTTGGCCGGCGGTGATTCCATGAGCAAGATCATGGAAGCCTTTGGGCCGCTGTCGAAGCGGCGCAGGGCACTGCTGAACGTCATCGAGCGGGAGTAATGCCCGCAAGAGGTGTTCAGGATATCGAGCGGGCGCGTTGGATGAACCTCTCTTGGGGCCCGTTCAAGGACATGCAGGGACGTAGCAGGTAGGCCATTACGATGGCCGGTGCACCGGCCAGTGGCCGCGCCGCGACGCCGTGGCACAGGTAGCCGGCCAACCTCGCGGCAGGCGCAATGGCGATGCCGTACCCTGCCGCAACGAGCGTCATTGCCACGTCGAAGGTGTCGACCAACTGCTCGCAGCGCTGCAACTGGTCAGAGAACACGCGCTGCGCCACCGCGCGCCACGGTTCATCGGTCGTTGACTGCGCGCAGATCAAGGGCTGTTTGAGCACTTCGCAGCAAGGCACCTCCCCGTAGGCCAACAGGTGTGAGCGCTTGGCGACCGCGACTGCGAGCGTGTCGTGCCACAGCGGTTCGCACTCCCAGCCCGGCCACTGCCACGCGGCCGTGGACAGGGCCAAGTCGAAGCGGTTGCCCGGCAGTTCCTGCATCGATGCGGTGGCGGTCCATCCGACCAGGGTGGCGGCGGTCTCGGGCTCTTCGGCGCGCTGCAGAGCCAGCACGTCGGCAAGCTGGGGCGGCACCCATTCGCCATGGATGGCCACTCGAATTTCGGTGGAGGCATCGCTCGATTTCACGTCCAGCTTCCTCCAGGCAGTGGATTCGCGGCGACTGGGTGCCGCTGGATTGAGTTAAGTTTAACGTGGTTTAGAACGCGGCTGTATTCGACGCTTTTGACGATGCAAAAGCGATCGATTCAACGAGGCCGGCCTACCGGCACCACCACCTACGAAGCGGAACCCGCCATCGCGTTTGGGGCGGCCGTGCGCGAAGAAAGAACGAACCAGGCCATCTCCCAGGAGGCGCTGGCGCATCTGGCCGGGGTCGAGCGCTCGCACATGGGCAAGATCGAGCGTGGCGAACACGTTCCCACGCTCCCCCTGATCCTCAAGATCGCTCGTGCGCTGAAATGTAGTGCTGCCCATTTGATGGCACTCACCGAGGACAAGCTGGCGTCGCCCAATTCCTCGGACTGAAGCCGACCTGCACTGCGGCGGACGGTCTATTCCTGGCGGCCATGCCTGTCCGCCAAGTCTGAATCTTCGCGTCTTGCGGTTTCGTCGGCGAGACGCAGATGCGGATTGTTGGGTGGCACCTCCTGAAACAGCGTTTGGGGATCGGTCAACAGGTAGCCGTGCAGCCGCCGTGACTTGCGCGGCCCGGTGACTTCACATGTCCAAATGTTCAATCCGCTGGGCTGCTTGCGGTGCAGGCCCAGCTTCTCGAAGCGTTTCTGCACCCACTGCCATCCCTCCAGCTTGTCCGGCCTGGCCAACGTGGCGACCCGGGGATGCTCTTGAACGTAGCGCTGGAAGACGCCAGGACTGACGAGGTAGGCCGTTCCATCTACGGTGTGCACCAGCGCCTTGGCATCGTTGATGATGAGTTTGCGCATCTGGATGCACTGACGCAGCCAGGCCATGAAGTGGGTGCCGGAAGGTTCGGTGCGCTCCTGGGCTGCAGTGTGGCTCACCGTGGCCGACAGCGCGGTTGACGGCATCGGCACGGGGTCAGCCTCGACGCCAACATCCGTGCCGACCTCGGGCTCGGATGCGATCGGTAGCGTCGATGGTGTGGGCGTGACGTCCAGCAGATCGAACAGCGCCGCCACGTCCTTGTCCGCGGTCATCGGTGCGGCCGGCAAGACCGCTGGAGCCGCCGCCGCGTGTTCCACGCCAGGGGCTTCAGGCTCAACGGGCGCCTGCGGCACCGGCTCTTCCTGTTCCTCTTGATCGACCAACACACGGCCCGCGAAGGAAGCCGGCCGGTCAGCGGGATCCCAAATCGCCGCCGGCGACAGCTTCAGGAAGGTGAAGCTGTGCGACCAGCCGGCGTCGCTGGTGACGGTGGCCTTCCAGATCGCCTTGCCGTCCGGCGTGGCCAAGGCAATGCCATTGTCCTGCAGCACGTTGAACACCGCCGTGTTGCTCGATGGAATGCCGTCGATGCCCTGCGCCAGCAGGTGCGCGCGCAACTTGTCGGAGACGGTCTTGCTGACCAGCCAGAGGGCGTCCTGAGTCAGCCAGCCATCCGAGGCCTGGGGTTGGTTCAGCTTGAACTCTTCCTTGAGCAGATAGCGCAGGCCGTCCAGCAGTTTGCGTTGCAGCGCGTGGCGGGGTGCCGCCAGCGCTTTGCCGGGATCGCCGCCGAGTTCCTGGGCCACCGATGCCTGGTCGGCCTGCACCACCAGTTCGCCGAGCTTGCCGGCGTGCTCGTGCTGGCCGGCGAGGACGTAGAGCAAGGCGGCCCAGAGGTCGGGGTAGTCGCTCAGCCAGTCGAAGATGTCGCGATCGAGCAGGCGGGCATAGAGCAGTCCGGTGGCGGCGCTGTGCAGCCGGTACTCACGGTCCTTGCGGTAGCGAAATCGGTACGGCCGCCGCAGTGGTCCATGCCACGGGTGCCAGACCGTGCCGTCGTCGTATTCCACATGCAGGTCGACGGCGATCTTGCCGATGTCGTGCAGCAGCGCCGCGTAAGCGGTGCCGGCAGTCCAGGCCTCGGCCTGGGCGGCCTGCGCTTCCGGTGTGGTGCCGGCGGGTAGCAGGTGCGACTGCCGCAGCTTGAGCGCATAGGCGACGATTTCCAGGCCATGGTCGAGCATGCCGCCCGGATAGGCGTGGTGGTGGGCTTCCGAGGCCGGGAACTGCTGGACCAGCTCGGCGTAGCGCTCCAGGGGCGTAAGGTACAGCGTGGCGAACTGGCGGCGCGACAGCGAGGTGCGTTGCCAGATGTGTTCCAGCAGCTTTTGCCGCCGCGGCGTGGCCAGCAGTGCGGCGGCCGGTTGGGGGCGCAGCAGCCCTTTGGGTGGCTCGGAGGAGGGCGTGGGCGCCGCCGCTCCGGCGGCGGACGGTACCCGTTTGCGTTGGAACAGCGAGAGCATGGCGAACCCCGGATGGCGGGCCGGTCGGGGGCGCTTTTTGACCTTTTCGGGTAGGGCCTTTCCCCTTGGCGCCCTTCCTTTTCCCCTTCCCAGCCCTTTGGCCTTTGTCGGAAGCCTTTGCTTATAGGGCCGTAGCTTCGCGGGTGCCACGATGAATGCGGCATGGGGCAACCCCGGCAAGCCGGAAGCCGTGGGGGACGTCAGCTCTGGCCCAAGCCGGTGTCGAGAGCGGCAGCTTGCGCCGCGAAGTCATCGGGGCGGCGCTTGAGGAAGGTTTCGAGATTGCTCAGCTTCCAGCGCAGCGCCAGCAGTTTAGCGGCGTGGTGGCATTGCACCAGCGACCAGTCCGGTTCTGCGCGCACCAGCCCGCTCAGAAACTACTTGTGGGCGGTGCTCAGTCGTTGTGGCAGCTCTCGCCGCAGCCTGGCGCGAGCGCCGAGAAGTGTCTCCAGGGAGCGGAAACTTAATGCAAACCCTCATAATTGCCTAAAAATCAGGCAATTTTCCGGAAAAATAGTTTTGCAAGAGGTTTACGTGAGTGCCTATTTCTCAGACAACGCAAAACCGGCATTGCCCGGTGCAACCACTGAGACAAATATGAATGGTACGGGGCCAGAGTTCATTGCACCATGCACTTGCCCAGGTTTTGCTATGGAAATATCTCCAGCTTTAAGACGGGTGACTATGCCGTCACCTTGATAATACTCGGCCTCACCTGAAATAACCGTCCATGTATCTTGGCCGTGAGGATGGACATGAGCGGCTATTTCTTGCCCAGGATGGGCATGCCAAACAACAACGGCAGAGTCGTTGGTTTCCAGAACCACCGAACGAATTGGTTCGCCGTTAGACGGGCGAATATACTCTGCAACCGAAAAAATCCTTGATTCTGTTTTCATATTCATACCCTATTTAAAACTGATTGGACGCGTAGTCACAACGCAACAGCACCTGAGAGTTCTAACAGATCGCTGGTCTTGGCGCTCAGCGGCCGCCGCTCGACGGGCAGCACGCTGCCCGGAACACGACGTTGACCTCGATCTTCACCTAGTTGGCGTCGTTCTCGACGATCAGCTTGGTGTCCCCCAGGTCCTTGGCGCAATAGTAACGGCGATTGCAGCCGGTGAGGATCTCACGCAGATCGATCAGGCTGTAAATCGGCTTCCTGACGGCCGCCTGTTCCCGGGTGGCGGGTCCATCCCGGTGTTCCACCCTGCGGTGGTGCTTGAAGAAGGAAACATCATTGGTGGTGGTTTCAATGCGCAGCACCCGACCGAATTTGTCGTACATCTTGACCGAGTGATGGCCCTGTCGGTGCTTGATGCAAGTGCCCTCGATGTGGGTAGACAGGCGACTCTCGACTTCTTGTGCCAGTTGCGCCGTCAGCTTCTTGCCCAGGAAATGCATCACCTGCGGCGCCTTCACCGACACGATGGCTTCGCGCGAGAGCGATTCGTAGAGGTGCTGCATGATCGCGGCCGAATGGAAGGCCAGGTCGGTCGAACACTCGACTTGCATCAGGCTCCAGTGGTCGGTCTGGGCAAAGACGTCGAGAACCGGACAGCATTGCTCAGCGTAGCGATCCAGAATCCGGTGCAGGACGTCTGGGGAGAGATGGTTGGCCAATTGCTGCGCTTGCGCCCAGTCGCCAATGCGAAGGAAGGCGTTGTCGGCCATCGCATAGTCGATCCCGGCTGCCATCAACTGACGTGCCAGCCAACTATGCCCATTGCAGTAGAACTGCAGGCGGAACGGGCACCAGGTCGGTACGCGCAGATAGATCAGCCCCAACTCGGCGTCGATGAAGTAAAAGTAGTAATGCAGGCACTTGCCGGGCGTCGGGCGCAGAAAGGTCTCGTGGGTCCGCTTGTCATGCCACGCCTTGTAGGACGAGCAGGCTTCCATGACCGAGATGACATGCACCAATCCGGGGTGATCACCCCGCGCCTTGATCACCTCGGCGACCACCGCTTCCTTGCGCACATGCGCCTTGGCGATGTACTGAATGGCGACCCCGGCCGACGCCGCCAAGGCCTCCGCGTTCGTCCGAATCCGCTCACGCAACGGCTCGGCAAAACGCGGATAGTCAAAAACGCGGATAGTCAAAAACGCGGATAGTCAAAAATGCGGATAGTCAAAAATGCGGATGTGCTTGGCGTTCAGGTAGCTCGTCATGCCTGCCGCGTAGCACGCGCCAGGCAGCGTGCCAGTCATCACCATCCGGTCGTAGCAGGTCAAAACCCCCGCAATCCGGTCACGGTAGCGCTCAAGAAGCGGTGCGTTCATGGCAACCTCTCCTTCTCGTTGCAGAGTGCTTCTACTTTAGCCTGTTTGGTTCTGGCTCTGCCGGCTTAGGGTGTTTGGCTTGATGACGCCAGGGTCAATGCGTGGCTGGCCCAGACCGGATTGGACGACCACCACGTTCCCGGATGGGCTTACCCTGCGCGACCGCATTGGCCATCTGGATGATGTGCGCATGACACGGGGTGGTGCAGGATGTTGACAAAATTGACAAGAGAGACATGGGAGACTAGATTGCGGTTGTCTCAATCCTGTTTGCGGGTGATGACCATGCCCAAGACCCTCGAATTCATCGCCGATCACCTGCCGCGCGTCACCGTGGATGATGTCGTACGCCGCTTCTCCGCCAGCATCGAGATCCGGGATGCCCGGGCCTTTGCCGCCGAACTGCAGGCGTTTGTGCATGAACGTGTGGAAGCGGTGGCGCTTCCGCCTTCCCTCGAAATGCCACGGGTGGAAACCACGGAACAGACCCTGGCGCGCAAGGCGGCTGCGCTGCGCGCCAGCACCCGGTGGGTGGCGGGCGAGACCGACATCCAGCGCGGCCGCGCCGCGATGCTGGAAGCCTTCGATCAGCCGCACAATCTGCCGCTGGCCGACTTCGCCCGACTGGCGAACAAGTCGCGCCAGCAGATCTACAAGGACATCGATGCACGCCGGTTGCTGGCACTGAACGTCGGGCCTCGCGGCCAGAAGTTGCCCGACTGGCAACTCGATCCCGTGAAACAACGGTTGACGCAGGCCGTGCTGCAAGGGGCGGTCGAGGTCGACAACTGGACCCTGTACCGCGCCCTGTCCGAGCCGCTCGAGAGTCTGGGTGGCCGCTCGCCGGTGGAGGCCGTGACGGCCGATTCGGTCAGTGAGGTGACCACGGCGGTGCTCAACGTGCTGAGCATCCATTGAGGTGGGCTTGGCGTGAGTATCGGCTTGACCTCGTTCCGAATCGAGACGGGCACACTGCTCCAGCATGTGAGTCGCGTGAGCTACCGGGGCCAGGCGCTGTACTTCGGCCGTGACGGCACCAACCGTTACGACGCGCCCGCCCGGGACTACGGCGTGCTCTACCTGGGCCGCGATCTACCGACTGCGTTGATGGAAGCCGTATTCCACAAGCACCAATGGGACAAGGACACCCAGCGCTCGATTGCACTGGCAGAAGTCCAGCGCCGGCTGGTACGCGCGGTCGGTGTGCTGGAAGAACTGCATCTGGTCGACCTCACGGCCGAAGGCGTGATGGCCGGCTACTTTGGCTTGAACCTGGAGCAGTTGGCCAGTCGTGGATATACGCACACGCAGCAGGTGTCCGGCCAGGTGCATGCGATGCAGGGGAGCGATGGGGTGCCATTGTTCGACGGTGTGCGCTATCCGTCACGCAACACCTACCCCGCCACCAGCATCGCCCTGTTCGAGCGGGCCGAGCGGAAGGTCAAGCTGATCGAGGACATCGACTTGCCTGATCATGCGGACTGGCCGAATTTCGTTGCGGACTACCGCAACGGCGTGGCGCCGGATCCTGGTCCGGTAGAGCGGTCCTGAGCCAAGTCTGGAGAGATATCGACGATGAAACCCGCCGTACACACCACCTTCGCAGAGCGCATCGGCCGGACGCTGGGCCGGGTGTGGCGGGGATTCGTGCGCCTGGATCGCAAGGCGCACGGGCGGCTGGTGGCTCTGGGATGGGCGCCGGGCATGGCCGGGGCGGCATTGCTGGTCCTCAAACTTGTCCTACTTGGCGTACTGGTCTATACCGCGTTCTGGTTGGCGTTGCTGCTCGCGTTCGTTGCGTTCGCGGCTTGGACAGCGCGGAACTCTGAGGGTGACGAAACAGAAGAGTGGGCGATCGGGGAACAGGCTGAGCACAAACACAACCCGGGGTACGACCCGATCCTTTACAACGACGCTCCAGATCCACGATTCGATAAAGACTGAGTGCTTTGAGCACGGGGAGATAACCGCTCACCGAAGTCTATTTGAAACAGTTCCGGTTCCTTTCCCGCCGGCTTGGCCAGCTGGCCGCGTGGCATCTGAAAGCCCCTGAAGTGCCCCACCTGCCCGCACCCCAACCCACCCCAATGCGGCCACCCAAAACGTTGGCAGCACGATAAACATCGTCGCCATGACGAAGTTCAACAGCATGTCCCCGAACGCATTGTTCAGCCCGATCAGCGGATCGAAATTGCTGTGCGGCGTGTTTACGCCGAATCCCCAACCATAGAGCGCATCGAGAATCGTGCTGTCGAGCCAGCGCGCGAGCTGGAACCAGAACTCCACGAAGAATAGCGCGAACTCCACGCAGCTCACCGCGATCAGGGACTTCAGCTCGTAGGTGCCGAACAGCAGCACCAGCGGAATGCAGATGACGAGCGCCATCTTGAGCAGCGACAGTACCATCGGCAGTGCCTGGCGCACCACGTCCATGGCCGGGAAGAAACCCAGCGATCCAGCGGCCATGCCGAGGTCGCCGGCACCGCGCGTCACGATATTGGGCAGCGTCTTCTCGATCTGGCCACCATAGTCGGCATAGACGGCGCCTTGGTTCATCTTCTGCTGCCGGGGCGCAACGACGGCGCGGATCACCGAGTCGTTGGCCTCGTTCTGCGACAGAAATCCCGCCCAGCGGCCGATGCGGGTCAGCAGATCGGGATCGACCTGGGCCAGCAGGCGCGCACGCAGCCCGCTGCTGCCGTCAGACCACCACTGTCGGCAGCTCGGATAGCCACCGCCACTGTCCACCTGGGCGAGCCCCGCATCGCGGGTCGCGTCATAGGGCCAGGCCGTGCGCGGCGTGCTCGAATGGTAGGTGTCGTAGAAGCCCGCCGTGTCGAGGAAGTAGCTCGAACCGATCCAGGTCACGTCGTTCAACTGATCGTCGGAGAGCGTCGGCCGGTTCATGAACAGCTTGGCGCGCGACGGCCCGTAGCAGTCATGCACGAAGTCGCTGACCTCCTGTGCCAGCACCGGGTCGTCGATGCGGGTGGAATCGACGTCCATACGTATCTGCCGCAGGTCGGCCCCGCAGGGGATCGCCGCGACCGCGGCGCCGGTGACGGCCTTCGAGATGGCGTGCATGAAGAACCACCACACCGGCACCAGCGCGCTCTGGTTGTTGAGCGTGGTGTAGGCGTTGGACCAGCCCGTGTCCGCTGGTTGGGGCACGCTGACCTGGCACTGTGCGGAGCGCGTCGTGTCAAAGCGGATCGCGCTCAGGTCCACCGGGATGAAGGGGATGCCGGCGAACATGATGACCATGATCGCCACCCATACGCGGTTCTCGATGCGCATCGAGGACAGCACGCCCTTGTTGCCCTCGTCTGCCCCCTCGGCCCGCGCCCGCAACCACTCCTGGATGACGATCGCGACGAAGGGCAAGGCGAACACGCCGCTGGCCACGAGGATGTTCCAGATGCCGTTGTTGACCACCCAGCCCACCAGGGTCAGGTAATACTCCAGATAGTCCGTCGTGTAGAGGGTCATGACGACCTCCTCGTGTCAGCCGTTGCGCAGCCATTGGCTGCCTTCGAGCAACACGACAGTGACCACGGCCGCGATCTCGACCCGCAGCAAGCGTTGATGCGTCTCGGCCGTCGGCTCGCGTTGCCGCAGGCGCTGTCGCATCCACCACCAGCCAGAGGCCGTCGCCGCGTAGAGCACGAGGCGCCAGGCGAGGAAGTGGGTCGAGTGCGCGAGCAGCCAACGCTCCCAAGCATCGATGCTGCCGACGACATGGATGCCGGTGACGTTTACGGTCACCGCAACGCCGCAGATCAGCAGCGCCCACAGCAGCGCAACGCCCAAGCGCCGACTGAGCAGCCGAGAAGGCCGCAACCAGGTCCGGCCGCTCATGGCGTGCTCCGGGGCTTCTGCACTTCCTCGAGGCGGTCGCGCGTGGTGTCACCCTCGAAGATGCCGCGTGAACCAGCGGCGCGGGTGCTCTGACGTTGAACGATCGCCATCGCCGCGTTGCCAGCCAGCGTGCGTCGCAATTCGAGTTCGGTCTTGAGGTTGTTGATCTCTTGCTCCAGCGCGCCGTTTTCCTGGTCGACCGCCTTCACCGCCAGCTCGTTGGCCGCGACGTTCGGCTCCTTCTTGCCGGTGAGCAACGTGCGCTGCAACAGCAGCGCCTTCTCCAGCACACTGGATAGTGCTGCCTCGGAGGCCAGGCGCTTGCCCAGCAGATCCTGGTCGGGCTCGTCGCGCAGGGCCTCGATCACGCCGCGGGTGATCGGCAGCGAATTGCTCCCGGCCGCTTCGAGGTTCGCCACCGTCGTCGGCTTCGTGCCCGTCACCAGGTCCTGCAGCGCCTGCAGCTTGGTCTCGTACTCCTCCTGGATCACCGGCGTGAGGCCGACGCCGGGCGTGGTCTGAGTCTTGGTGCAGCTATCGCAGGTGCGCTGCTCGCGTTCGCCCAGCACGCGGGTCGCGAAATCCGCAGCCGCCTGCGGTGAAGTCCAGGTCTGGCAGGTCAGCCGGTTGCCGCAGGACGCACGCGGGATCGACGAGGTGTCGGTCACGCTGCGTCCGTTAAGCAGGTTGTAGCCCGCGCGGGTCACATCGCCCACCACCTTGATCGCGCTCTGGCCCGCGCCCCCCGCATTGCTGCCCCCGACCCAGGGCACGCCGTTGTTGCCCTTGTTCGACTCGGCCTGCTCCACCGCCGAGACCGCGTCGCCGTTGGTCGCGACCGAATCCCGCAGCGACATTCCCTCGGCAAGCTGATCCCAGCCGGTCTGGCCGCCGGCCATGTCGGCCATCCGGTTGGCGATGGCCCGGCAACTCATCTTCGACCGGTCGAAATCCAGGCGGGCCTGCAGCACGCCGTTGGTGAGCAGGTTATAGAGACCCGGGTCGGCGCGCTGGATGATCAGCGCCGGCAGCGATGCCACCGCGCTGGTGGCGTTCTGGATCACCGAGGACATGATCTGCTGGAAGCCATTGGTGATCCCGTTCAACTGGTTCTGCAGGGTGGTCGTGATGCTCATGTCACCGCAGATCAGGTTGCTGTTCCAGCCGACGCCCACGCCAATGCTCTGCATGTTCCCGGCGCCGCCCATGGACACGGCCCGACCGCCGCCGATGCTGTAGAGCACGTCGTCGCCGATGACGCTGCCGCTCACGCTGACACTACTGGGGGCGATGCGGGTCTGCGCCCACGCCACGCTGCTCGCAGCCGCCACGGCACAGGCGAGGACGACAGCCCGGGCATGGGGCAGGGTGCTGCGGATGAGAAGGGAGATGGAAGTGCTCATCGCAGACTCCTTACGGGAAATCAACGCTGCCGAGGAAGATCTGCCCCTTGCGCTCACAGCAGGCATAGGGCCGCCACAAGGCCCAGGCGTAATCGCCCTGCTCGGCCTGTTCGCGCGTGTCGCTGTGTGGAAAGACCGCGCAGGTGTTGGCGAGGGTCGGTGTCAGCTCCTGCCACTTGCCGGTAGAGGCGTCGCTCTCCTTCAGGGCGCCTGCGGGCCAGTACCCATCCTTGGCGTCCGCCAGCAGCGACTGGTAGACGTGCGCTTGATTACTGCGCGTCACGATATCGCCCGCCCGCTGCGCGACCACGGCAGCGCTCATGTAGTCATCGCTCTGGTGCAGGAAGCCGCCCCGCGGATAGACGTTGCCCCACAGGTTGGCGCCAGCGCGGCTACCGATTTCACGCATGCCGGGGGTCCGCGCCTCAGGGTAGTACTTCTCGGGAATGTTGTTTCGCCAGGCCAGCGTGTCGAGCGTGCTCAGCAGGTACGGCATGAAGGCCGTGCCCGCGCCTTCGCAGGCATAGCCGGTGCGGCTGGCGAACTGGCTCAACACGTAGCCGCCCGGATGGCCAATCACGTCCGCGTTCTTGAACTTCGCCAAGTTGTTCTCGTTGTCGTGGTTGGTGGTGCCGTCGCCGCCCGCCTGAGCCGAGTCGTTCGGGGGGCTCATCGCACGCACGTCCGTCCACGGGTTCTCGCCGGTATTCGAATAGCTCGAGACCACCGCATCCGGGATGTAGTGGCGCACTTTCACCGAGGTGCGCACCGAGCAACTCGTCCACGTGCAGTGCAGCCAGTAGCAGATGCCGACCACACGGTATTCCAGGCAGTCCACGGACAGGACGGACGAGGTGATGGTGGCGGTGTTCAGGGCGAAGGCCGATGCCGCGCCACTGAACAGCACGGCGGCCACGGCTGACCGCACGCGCCGTGTCGGCGGAGTCAGCAGGCAGCTCATGGCTGGCCGCTCCGATAGGCATCGATACGGGCCACGGCACGCGCCACGTCAGGTTCGCCATAGACCACGTAGCGCCGGTCGACCACGACAGCCGGAATCTTGGCGATACCCAAGCTCCAGGCATCGGCCACGCCCTGGTAGGCACGCCTCATCCGGCGCTGCAAATCGCCTTGGCCGCCGCTCAGCCGCTGGCGTGCGAGGGCTGTGGCCTGGCCGGGATCGGTAGGCAGTCCTGCGGAAAGTTCAGCTTCTATGCGTGCGGGCTGGTCCAACTCGATGATCCGCTCGCCGCCCATGGGCTTGACTGGGTGATGGCTGTCGGTGACGACGAGGACATCGGCGGCGAAGGCGCCAGCGCTGAGTGCGGTCAGCACAGCAGTCGTTGCGGTGGCAATGCAGGGGGCCGGCCATCCCGGCAAGGATATGGAAAGGAAGTCCGGCATGTCGGGCACCTTGGGCGTTGATCAGGGGCGTAGTCAAACCCCGCAGGCTCCATCAAATCGACAAACAAAGCGTTCCGCGCGTGTACCGATTACTGCGTTCGTCCCCGGATAAAAATGCGGTTCGATGCGTTGTGAGGTTGGATACCCGCATTCAACCAAACTTCGAAACAGACTGATTTGTGCAATACAGCGTTGGGAGGCGAAATGCCAATGAACGTACGAAGCTTGGAACAGCCATCCATCATCACGATGGCCCTGCGGCAGGTTCCCGCACGGAGCGGACGCGCAGTGCGCGGAAGCGGCAGGTTCATGGTCGGACCGGTCCGCGAGGGTAGGAGGGCGCCGGTCAGCCATCTGCTCTCATTGGCGGGCCTCAGGAATCGGCGAACTGAACGTCGGCAGCCACCGAGACAGCTGACGTTCGCACGACATGGCGATTTCCCGAATTTTGGCCGTAGCCCAAGCCGAATCGGGCCTCAAGACAGGGGCAAATTGTCGCTGGCACGAATACCATGCGAACATATTGCAGCACCGTCCGCTGCCGACGGTTTCTTATCGCGTCCCCCGCTTTTGAGGCCCACATGAAAATCTTCATCAGCTCACTGATCACCGGCTATGAACCGCTACGCGCGGCCGCGCGCTCGGCGGTAGAGGTGCTGAGGCATGAGCCCGTCATGGCGGAGGATTTTGGCGCCCGCCCCACGTCCCCGCAGGTTGCGTGCCTTCAAGGCCTGCGAGATTCCGACGTGGTCGTGTTGATTCTTTGCGATCGTTATGGCTACGTTCAGGGTAGGTCCGGAGTGTCGCCAACCCACGAGGAATATTTGGAGGTACGAGGAAAGAAGCCAATCTTGATGTTCGTTCAGGAGGGTGTGGAGTACGACGAGCAGCAGGCGCAGTTCGTGTCGGAGGCGCAATCTTGGCAGCAGGGGCACTTCCGGGCTGGCTTCAAAACTGCTGACGAGTTGAAAGACCTCGTCACCCGCGCCATACACGACTACCAACTCGCTAACGCGGCTGGCCCTTTCGACACCGCAGCGCTATTGAAGGCGGCCGCCGATCTTCTGCCGAAGGCACACCGAATTAGCCATTCAGGCTCGCCGATGCTGCACGTAGCGATTGTCGGTGGCCCCTCACAACGCATCCTGCGGCCGGCGGAGCTAGAGGCGACTGCCCTAGCCGAGAGCCTGCATCAGCAGGCGTTGTTTGGCGCCCCCAGACTGTTCACGCCATCAAAAGGGATCAACTTCGGCATCGAAGGCTCAGCGCTATTTCTGGAGCAGGAATACGGCGCGAGGATTCAGGTCGACGAGTGCGGCTCCCTCTTGCTGCGGCTCCCGCTGGAGCATTCCGAGAATGGGCGCCGCCAGAACTTTGGGATGTTCGCTCTAATTGAGGAGGATGTCGTTCGAGAGCTCGGCTCGGCCATCGCGTACGCCGCATCGACGCTAGATCGCATCGATTCGACCCAGCGCCTCACACACATCGCGCTGGCAGCATGCATCGAGGCGAGCGACCACCTTGGGTGGCGGACGCAAGCCGAGCAAGACGCCAGCCCAAACTCGGGTGCCATGAGGATGGGCGGGGTGCAGGAACAGTCAGCCACACAGGTCGATCGGCCGCGTGCCGCGTTGCGGTTCGAAGCACATACCTTGGCCGAGGATTTGATGGTTCCACTCCGGCGTCAGTGGAAGAATTGACCTCGCTCAAGTTTATGGCCGCACAGCTCGCCCATCGCCGGCAACCGATCTGACCTGCAACAATAGGGGGTCACTGTTCTACGTCCAGCGCTGCATCGCCGTGGGCAGGTGGCGCCCTGCTCACCTGTAAGGAAAAGTGCTTTTCTGAGCTCTTCAGCGCGACGCCTGCCTCTTGCTTCGATGTTCGGCCACATCTTCCGTTGTGCCTACCCTCGATAGCGTGCCTATGGGCACAGGTAACGGCCGCCCAGTCTGCGATAATCCGGCGCACATCATGACACCGGACATTCGTCTTGCAGCATTCAACGATTACGCTCGCCCAGCTTGAATCACACCTTTGGGAGTCGGCAAACATCCTGCGCGGCCCGGTGGATGCCGCAGACTTCAAGACCTACATCTTCCCGCTGCTGTTTTTTAAGCGCATCTGCGACGTCTGGGACGAGGAATATCAGGAAATCGTCGACGAGACCGGCGATGAACAACTGGCCTGGTTTCCGGAATCGCATCGCTTCCAGATCCCTGATGACTGCCACTGGAACGACGTCCGCACCAAGGCGAGCAACGTCGGTGCCGCGCTCCAGCGGGCCATGCGCGAGATCGAAAAGGCCAACCCGGAAACCCTGTATGGCGTGTTCGGCGACGCGCAGTGGTCGAACAAGGAGCGGCTGTCTGATGCCTTGCTCAAGGACCTGATCGAGCACTTCTCCAAGCTGCCGTTTGGCAACAAGAACGTCGATTCGGACCTGGTCGGTGACGCCTACGAATACCTGATCAAGAAGTTCGCCGACGCCACCAACAAGAAGGCCGGCGAGTTCTATACCCCGCGCAGCGTGGTGCGGCTGATGATCGACATGCTCGACCCGAAGGAAGCCGAAACCATCTACGACCCGGCCTGCGGTACCGGCGGCATGTTGCTGGCCGCCGTGCAACACGTCAAAGAGATGCACGGCGACGTCAAGCGCCTGTGGGGCAAGGTGTACGGCCAGGAAAAGAACCTCACCACCTCCTCCATCGCGAGGATGAACCTTTTCCTCCACGGCATTGAGGACTTTCAGGTGGTGCGTGGCGACACCCTGCGCAACCCGGCTTTCTTCGACGTTGACCGCTTGGCCGTCTTTGACTGCGTGATCGCCAATCCGCCGTTCTCGCTGGAAAAGTGGGGCGAAGACCTGTGGTTGAACGATCCCTTCGGCCGCAACTTTGCCGGACTGCCGCCATCATCGAGCGGCGACTTTGCCTGGGTGCAGCACATGGTCAAGTCGATGGCTGACGTAACCGGCCGGATGGCCGTAGTACTACCCCAAGGGGCACTGTTCCGCAAAGGGGTGGAAGGCAGCATCCGCCAGAAACTGCTGGAGATGGATCTGGTCGAGGCCGTGATCGGGCTCGCACCCAATCTGTTCTATGGCACTGGCCTTGCCGCGTGCATCCTGGTCCTGCGAAAACGCAAACCGGCCACGCGCAAAAAGAAGGTGCTGATCGCCGATGCCTCACGACTGTTCCGCCGGGGCCGCGCGCAAAACTACCTGGAGCCCGAGCACGCCGCCGACATCCTCGGCTGGTATCGCGGTTTCACCGATGTGCAGGACACGGTCCAGGTGGTCACCCTCGACGAGATCAAAGCTGAAGACTGGACGCTGAACATCTCGCGCTACGTCCTCCCGCCGCTGCAAGAAGACATCCCGCCCCTGCCCGAAGCCATCGCAGCGTTCAAGGATGCCCTCACCCGCTGTCGCGAGGCCGAAGATCGGCTTGCGCAGGTTATGACTGAAGGGGGATGGCTGCAATGAGGCCCCCAAGCAGACGCATCAGCCAGCAAGAGCTGGAAAGCTACCTCTGGGGCGCCGCCGTGCTGCTACGCGGCCTCATCGACGCGGGTGACTACAAGCAGTTCATCTTCCCCCTGCTGTTCTACAAGCGCGTGTCGGATGTGTGGGAAGAGGAATACCAGACTGCACTGGCCAACTCAAATGGCGACCTGTCCTATGCCCAGTTCGCCGAGAACCATCGTTTTCAGATCCCTGAAGGTGCGCACTGGAACGATGTGCGCCAGTCTCCGAAAAACGTTGGCGCCGCCATCCAAAAAGCCATGCGCGCGATCGAGACCGCCAACCCCGATCTGCTCGACGGCATCTTCGGCGACGCGCCGTGGACCAACCGCGAGCGTTTGCCGGATGAAACGCTGAAAAACCTCATTGAGCACTTCTCCACCCAGACGCTGTCGGTGGCCAACGTACCCGAGGACGAGCTCGGCAATGCCTACGAATACCTGATCAAGAAGTTCGCGGACGATTCCGGGCACACGGCGGCCGAGTTCTACACCAATCGCACCGTCGTCCACCTGATGACGCAACTGCTGGCCCCGCAGGCTGGCGAGTCGATCTACGACCCCACCTGCGGCACCGGCGGCATGCTGATCTCGGCGTTGGACGAGGTGAAGCGCTCGGGCGGCGAGCACCGCACGCTCAAGCTGTACGGACAGGAACGCAACCTCATCACCTCATCCATCGCCCGCATGAATCTGTTCCTGCACGGCGTGGAGGACTTCGAGATCATCCGAGGCGACACCCTGGCCGACCCCAAGCACATCGAGGGCGACCGCCTGCGCCAGTTTGACGTAATCCTGGCCAACCCGCCGTACTCCATCAAGCAGTGGAACCGCGAAGCCTGGGCGCAGGACAAATGGGGCCGCAATCATCTGGGCACGCCGCCGCAGGGCCGCGCTGACTACGCCTTCCAGCAACACATCCTGACCAGCCTAACATCCAAGGGCCGCTGCGCCGTGCTGTGGCCTCATGGCGTGCTGTTCCGCAATGAAGAGCAAGCCATGCGCGCCAGGATGATCGAGCAGGACTGGGTGGAGGCCGTGATCGGTCTCGGCCCCAACCTGTTTTACAACTCCCCAATGGAGTCGTGCATCGTCATCTGCAACCGCAAGAAGGCGGCTGCCCGGAAAGACAAGGTGCTCTTCATTGACGCGGTGAACGACGTAACCCGCGAACGAGCACAAAGTTTCCTCAAACCCGAACACCAGCAGCGCATCCTCGGCGCTTTCAAAGGCTTCGCCGATGAACCGGGGTTCGCCAGGATGGCAACGCTCGCCGAGCTTCAGAAGAACGCCGGAAACCTCTCGATTCCGCTTTATGTGAAACGAAGACCCGCCGGCGCTTCAACTGCCGACGATGGCACACATCCCGATGACCTTGCCGAAGCATGGGCCGCATGGGAAGAGCATGGGCGAGACTTCTGGCAGCAGATGGATTCCCTGGTCGAGACGCTGGACGCGCTCGAGCAATCAGGTAGCGAGCCTGAAGGGGATCTCTCTCGCGCTTCGACCATTTCCTGAGGTCCCGGCCGTGCTGGAAGAGGCCGTATTACGCTATTACGAGTACGCCTCAGGCAGGAAGCGGATTCCGTTTCTTGCTGAACGGACCGGCATCAGTGCGAGGGGGCTGGGCAAGGGTCTGAAGAAAGGTCTTCGGGAATCGACCATTTCACGCGCCCGGCGCCATTCCGAAGAGAACGTCCGGGATCAGTTGCGGCAGTGTCAATTCAGTGAGGACGAGATCAGCGCCTGGATCAGCGGCCACCCCGGAACGCTGACCGCAGGCATGATCTATGAGACCGAGGTGCAAGGATTGATCGAGTTTCCGCTGACAATGGCTCTCGCCAGGCGCATTGACGAACTGGGCATCGCGCTGATCAGTGCTCGCCAGAGCGACGATTTTGCGAAAGCGAAAACTACACTGCTCGACACCGACTGGCTCCACTCCCCGCACTTTTCGAACAATTACGACGAAGCATCCGACGCCTGCCCAGAGTTGCTGCGACAGGCACAGTCTGCGAGTGTATGGTCCGAGCTTGAGAAGCCTGCCGCCGGAGCTGCAGCCAATCTACTGTTCTCGCTGCTTGCCCAATGGGACATCGAATTTCAGTCGCTGTACCTTCGGCAGATGCAGCGTCGCCCGGTGTTCAGTCTGTTGCTACCGCTCGCCGACATCGAGCGCGTTCAGGCCAATCCGCGTGGTCGCGAACCCATCCGCTTTCCGGTTTCGCGGCTGATAGACCTGCTCTACGCGATGCACCATCGCCATAGGTACTGCAGGTGGCCCGACACGCGCCCCGGGCTTAAGGACCTCGTGCCCGTGTGCAACGAGTCCGAGACCAACCTAGTCAACTGGCGGGATGGCACCAAGCACCTGTCGCTGAAGAACTTCGAACAACTCCGGCAGGCGTTTTTTGTGCCACCTAAGGACAGCTGCCCGCCCCCCATCATGCCGCTTTACGTCGCCGCGGCCCTGTTTCAGGTACTGCTGGTGAAGGTCGATACCGCCAAGAGGGGCAAACAGATTCGCTTGCACAACGAGGAGTACCTTTACTGGTGGAACGAACATCTGCAACGCATGAAGCAGGCCGGTGGGGTTGTCAGCGGTGACACCCCATGGCCTGCCTGGCTCAGCGAACCTTAGTCGTTGCCCTCCGGCAGTAAAGCGTCGGTCTCGACTCTGTCCTCCCAGTCATCCGGGCGTTCGTCCCAACCGCGGGACTCCCAGTATGTGTCATTGTTCGGGTTCAACTGGTCCGCATGATTGTCCAGATCGTCTTTGCGTGACATGCTCATTCTCCTGCAAAATGTCGGGGATTCATTGGTCGTTGGAATCGATGGTGTTTCGCTCGGCCGCCTCCTGCATGCGCCCCACGTAACTGTCCTTGGGCACTTGTCCGTCGTTCTTTTTCGCGACCGCCGACTGTATGCGGGCCAAGTCGGTCTTGTTGATCGGCTTGCGGTTGGTGTTCGGTTTCGACTTGCTCATTTTCATCTCCTTGGCGAAGCAAGAGTTGGTGGACACCCGACGCATCGGGAGTGCGCAGTGTCGCCGCTTGCGCTCGTCAGGCCGTTCCAAAAAACGGAACTTTCAGACACCGAACATCCAGATGGTCGTTCGTGACACCACAATTTAATCTTTACCTGATAGGTAAAGATGAATATCATTCGGAGTGGCTGTTGGAGATTCGATACCAGGACAAGAAGCTCCGCGAGCTGTGTGAAAAGCAGGCCGCCGCCGAGAAGAAACTTGGGGCGGCCTGCTCGCGCAAGCTGCGCAACCGACTGAGCGATCTGGAATCCGCAAGCCGGGTGAGTGAGCTGGCTGCTGGCAACCCTCATCCGCTCAAGGGTGATCGTGCGGGGCAGTTCGCGCTCGATCTGGCCGGCGGCTGGCGTCTGGTATTCGCGCCAGCCCACGATCCATGTCCAACCCATCCGGACGGCGGGATCGACTGGTCCCAGGTCACCATCGTCTGCATCGAATACATAGGGGATTACCATGACTGAACTGAGTGCTCCCTTTGCGCCAGACTGGGTCTCCCCACCTGGCGAATCCATCCTCGACATCGCAGAGGAGCGCGGCTGGACGCAAGCCGAACTGGCCCTGCGCCTGGGCTACAGCGAAAAACACATCAGCCAGCTCATCAACGGCAAAGTCCCGGTGACGGTAGATGCGGCCCAGCGTCTGGAACGTGTGCTCGGCAGCACCATGGATTTCTGGCTCACGCGCGAGGCCAGCTACCAGAAACACAAGGCGCGCCTGGAAGCGGCCGAACGCCATGTCGGATGGGTGCCCTGGCTGGACGAATTGCCACTCAAGGAGATCATGAGCAGCGGCGCCATTGCCAAACAGCGCGTGGATGCCAGGAACAAGCCCGGCTTGGTCGAAGCCTGCCTGCGCTTCTTTGGCGTGGCGTCCCCCGACGACTGGCGCGCCCACTATGGCAGCATGCAGATGGCTTTTCGCCGCAGCCGCGCCGAGCAGTGCGATGTGGGCGCCATCTCGGCCTGGTTGCGTCTGGGTGAGCAGCAAGCCGAAAGACTCGACGGCCCGAAATACGACAAAGCCCGTTTCGAGAATGCCCTGAACGCCATTCGCGGCCTGACCTGCGAGGCGCCCGACGTCTTTGAGCCTCAGATGCGCAAGCTCTTGCACGAAGCCGGCGTTCTTCTGGTACTCGTGCCGGCCATTCCCCGCGCCCATGTCAGTGGCGTGGCGCGCTGGCTGGGGCCGACACGCCCGCTGATCCAGCTCTCGCTCTACGGCAAGACCAACGACAAGTTCTGGTTCGCCTTCTTCCACGAGGCGGCCCACATCCTGCTGCACGCCAACAGCCATGCCGACAAGAAATCCATCTTTCTCGACGACCCCAATGCCGCGCATACGGATGACCCGCAGGAGCACGAAGCCAATCAGTGGGCCGGCAACCGCCTGATTCCGGCGCAATGTGCGCATTTGCTGCCCGGCCTGCGCAGCAAGGCTGCGGTGATCGAGTTTGCCCTGCAGATCGGCGTACATCCCGGCATCGTGGTCGGGCGTCTGCAGCATGACGGGCTGATCGATCCTTCATGGATGAATGATCTGAAGCAGAGCTTCCGCTTCAAGGAAGCGGCGGATGCGTAGCGCTGCCGAGCTTTTCGCCGAACTCAACGCGGTAGACGAATCCACCCGAATCGAGGCCAAGCGCGCCAGCGAACTGGGCAAGTCGGTCATGCAAACCGTCATCGCCTTTGCCAACGAGCCTGGGCTCGATGGCGGTTATCTGTTGCTGGGCGCGGAGTGGTTCACAAACGAAAAAGGCGACACGGTCTATCGCGCTGCGGGCCTTCCCGATCCGGACAAGGTGCAGCGCGACCTGGCCAGCCAATGCGCCTCGATGCTCAACGTGGCATTGCGCCCCGAGATGCAACCGGAAACGGTAGACGGACAGACCGTGCTGGTCGTGTACGTGCCAGAGGCCGACGTCACGCAAAAGCCCGTCTACCTGAAAGCCACCGGTCTGCCGCGCGGCGCTTATCGTCGTATCGGCTCCACCGACCAGCATTGTGTCGATGAAGACCTGTGGGTGCTGCGGGGAGAAAGCCAACCGGCGCACGGCCCCGACCAGAGCATTCTGTCCGATGCAAGACTGGACGATCTCGACCCCGCGGCCATCGCCGCCTACCGGCGCGAGCGCGCGCGCATCAATCCGCAGGCCGAAGAGCTCGGCTACGGTGATGAAGACATGCTCGAGGCGCTCGGTGTGCTGCGCCGCATGGACGGGCACCTGCTGCCCACACTGGCCGGCATCGTGATCTTCGGCAAGCCGCTGGCCCTGCGGCGTCTGTTGCCCATGGTACGCATCGACTACATCCGCGTGCCGGGCAACGAATGGGTGGAAGATCCGGAGAACCGCTTCCAGTCCATCGACATTCGCAAGCCGCTGCTGCTGGCCTTGCCGCAGGCCGAAGCCAGCATCATCGACGAGCTGCCCAAGGGCTTTCGCCTGCCCGAAGGGCAATTGCATAGCGTGCAGGAGCCCGTCCTGCCGCGCAAGGTGATACGCGAGGCGCTGGCCAACGCGGCCATGCACCGCAACTACCAGCAGCACAGCCCGACGCAGATCATCCGCTACAGCAACCGCATCGAAATCCGCAACGTCGGCTACTCGCTCAAGGAACCGGCGCAGTTGGGCAGCCCCGGCTCGCGCCTGCGTAACCCCACCATTGCCGCCGTGCTGCACGACCTGCATCTGGCCGAGGCCAAGGGGACCGGCATCCGTGCCATGCGCCGGCTGGCCGCTGAAGCCGGCTTGCCCCTGCCCGAGTTCCACTCCGACCGGCAGGCCAACGAGTTCAAGCTCACCCTGTTCCTGCACAATCTGCTCACCGAGGAGGACCACGCCTGGTTGCGTGGCTTCACCGGCAACGGGCTCAGTGCCGAAGAGGCCAAAGTACTGATTTACGCGCGCGAAACCGGCGCAGTGGATAACACCGCCTGTCGCGACTTCTGCGGGCTGGACACGCTCGCGGCCAGCCTAGTGCTGCGCCGCCTGCGCGACCGGGGGCTGCTGGAAAAACAGGGCGCCGGCAGTCGCACCTACTACACGCTGAAATCGGCGGACCGCGCCGAAGCCCGTAACGCGACCCAGCGGGAATTGCCGCTCGAAATCCCCACAAGCCCGGCCGGCGCTGCGGGGGATTCCGGCAATCCCCACAAGCTGGATGAGCAATCCCCACAAGCACTTGTGGGGATTCCAGAGGCATTGCGCCTGCGCATCCAGGCCGCCGGCAAGAAACCGCGTCAAGCCACGGTGCGCGAGCTGTTACGCGACCTGTGCGCGCTACGAGCCTACACCGCGCAGGAGCTGTGCCAGGTGCTTGGCCGCAGCGACGCCCGCGAACTGGCCCGGCTGCACCTCAAGCCCATGCGCGAAGCCGGCGTGTTGACCCTGCTGTACCCGGAAAGTGAAAAACACCCGCACCAGGCCTACCGCACCGTGGGCGCTGAAGGCGAACACGAGAAGGAACAAGGCGGCGATGACTGAGCAGACCGCGAATCTCAAGCCCGGCTGGAAGATCTGGCGCTTTGATCAAATGGCGACCAACGTCAATGTCCGCATCGACAACCCGTCCGAGTCCGGGATGGCGCACTACGTTGGCCTCGAACATCTGGATACCGACTCGTTGAAGATTCGGCGCTGGGGCTCGCCCGATGACGTGGAAGCCACCAAGCTGATGTTTAAGAAGGGCGACATCATTTTCGGTCGCCGCCGGGCCTATCAGCGCAAGCTCGGCGTCGCTGAGTTCGATGGGATCTGTTCGGCACATGCGATGGTGCTGCGGGCCAAGCCTGACGTTGTGCTTCCCGAATTTCTGCCGTTCTTCATGCAGAGCGAGCTGTTCATGAGCCGGGCGGTGGAGATCTCGGTGGGTTCGCTGTCGCCGACGATCAACTGGAAAACGATGGCGGTGCAGGAGTTCGCGCTGCCGCCGATGGAGGAACAGCGACGGACATTTGATCTTCTGAATGCTGGTTTGGGCACCGTTGACGAGCTGCAAGCCGCTCTAGACGTGCTCCCGATACTTCGACGTTCGATGGAAATGCGTTTGCTCTCGATGGAGAGCGTACCAAGACAGAGAGTCGGGAACATCGCCAAGTTCACCAGCGGTAAGGGAATTCGGGTTTCCGACCTGCCGAAGAGCCCTTCCGATACGAATCCGGTTCCAGTTTTTGGTGGGAACGGGATTTCTGGGTACACGGACTCGGTTATGGATGGCACAGCAGAGCCAACAGTCGTCATTGGTCGTGTTGGACAGTTTTGCGGAGTCACGTCAATGACGGCGGGGCCTTGCTGGATTACTGACAACGCGCTCTATCCAGCCAAGATGAGCCGCGATGTTCATCCGGCGTTCCTAGCTATTTGCTTACGCGCTTCAAATCTAAACCGGAGCAAGCTGGGTGAATATTTGCCGCTGATCACTCAAGAAGTTGTACATAAGATCGAGATTCCCGTGCCGCCCCCATCAGATCAGTGTGCAGCAATTAAGGAGTTTGCTCAGATAGAAGCGACCGGAACGTCGCTGATGGCTCGGTTATCTAGCACGCGATCTTTTTTGATGCAGGTAGCGAGTCAGGTCCTTGAAGGGGGCGCGAATGGCATTTAACGAATCCAACACCGTCGAAGCCTACGTCCGCGATCTGCTCGCCGGCCCGATCAAGGCTGTCCCTGCCAACACCGTCCAGGAACCTCAAGCCAGCTACGGCCCCGGCCCCAAGGGCATCGGCTGGCGCTACGCGGCACCTGCCGACGTGCCACGGCAGATTCAGGAAGTGCTGGTCGAGCCATGGCTGCGCGATGCGCTGATCCGCCTGAACCCGGAGATTGCTGCCCAGCCCGACCGCGCCGACGAGGTGCTCTACAAGCTGCGTGCCATCGTGCTGTCGGTGCGCTCGGATGGCCTGATCCGCGCCAACGAGGAAATGACCGCCTGGATGCGCGGCGAGCGCTCGATGCCCTTCGGCCACAACCACGAGCATGTGCCGGTGCGGCTGATCGACCTCGACGACCTGTCGCAGAACCAGTTCGTCGTCATCCAGCAATTCACCTACCGTGCCGGCCCCACCGAACGCCGTGCCGATTTGGTGTTGCTGGTGAATGGCCTGCCGGTGGTGCTGATCGAGGCCAAGACGCCGGTCAAGAAGTGCATCAGCTGGGTGGACGGCGCGGTGCAGGTGCATGACGACTACGAAAAGTTCATCCCCGAGCTGTTCGTCTGCAATGTGTTTTCCGTCGCGACCGAGGGCAAGGCCTACCACTACGGGTCCATCGGCTTGCCGGTCAAGGACTGGGGGCCGTGGCACCTGGACACGGGAGCTCAGTCGGCACACGCGCAGCACCACCCGCTGAAATCGCTCAAGCTGTCGGCCGAGAGCATGCTACGGCCGAACGTGGTGCTCGACATCCTGGGCAGTTTCACCCTGTTCGCCACGGACAAGAAGAAGCGGCGCATCAAGATCATCTGCCGCTATCAGCAATACGAGGCCGCAAATAAGATTGTCGAGCGGGTGCTGGCGGGCTACCCCAAGAAAGGCCTGATCTGGCACTTCCAGGGTTCGGGCAAGTCGCTGTTGATGGTGTTCGCGGCGCAGAAGCTGCGCATGCACGCCGGCCTGAGGAACCCCACGGTGCTGATTGTGGTCGACCGCATCGACCTCGATACGCAGATCACCGGCACCTTTACCGGCGCGGACATCCCAAACCTGGAAAAGGCCGACACGCGCGAGAAGCTGCAGCAACTGCTGGCGCAGGACGTGCGCAAGATCATCATCACGACGATCTTCAAGTTCGGCGAGGCTCCCAACGGAAAATCGGGCAGCCTGAACGACCGCAGCAACATCATTGCGCTGGTAGACGAAGCCCATCGCACGCAGGAAGGTGACCTGGGCCGCAAGATGCGCGAGGCGCTGCCCAATGCCTTCCTGTTCGGCCTGACCGGCACCCCCATCAACCGCGCCGACCGTAACACCTTCTACGCCTTCGGTGCCGACGAGGACCTGGCCAACGGTCGGGGCTACCTGAGCCGCTACGGCTTCGAGGAATCAATCCGCGATGGCGCCACACTGAAATTGCACTTCGAGCCGCGCCTGATCGACCTGCACATCGACAAGGCTGCGCTCGACGCTGCCTACAAGGATTTGACCGGCGGCCTGTCGGATCTGGACAAGGACAACCTCGCCAAGACCGCCGCCAAGATGGCGGTGCTGGTGAAAACGCCCGAGCGCATTCGCAAGATCTGTGAGGACATCGTCGAGCACTTCCAGACCAAGGTGGAGCCGAACGGCTTCAAGGGTCAGATCGTCACCTTCGATCGTGAGTCCTGCCTGCTGTTCAAGGCCGAGCTGGATAAGCTGCTGCCAGCGGAGGCCACGGACATCGTGATGTCAGTGCAGGCGGCCGACAAGAAGGACCATCCGGAGTACGCGCCCTATGACCGTTCGCGGGATGAGGAAGAACGGCTGCTCGACCGCTTTCGCGACCCCGCCGACCCACTGCAGCTGATCATCGTCACGGCCAAGCTGCTGACCGGCTTCGACGCACCCATCCTGCAGGCGATGTACCTGGACAAACCGCTGCGGGACCACACCCTGCTGCAGGCGATCTGCCGGGTGAACCGCACCTATTCCGAGCAGAAGACCCACGGCCTGATCGTGGACTACCTCGGCATCTTTGATGATGTAGCGGCGGCGCTCGAGTTTGACGACCAGAGTGTCAAGCAGGTGGTCAGCAACATCCAGGAGCTGAAGGACAAACTGCCGGAGGCGATGCAGAAGTGCCTGGCCTTCTTTGCCGGCATCGACCGCAGCCAGCACGGTTACGAGGGCCTGAGCGCAGCGCAGGACTGCCTGCCGAACAGCGAGGTACGCGACAACTTCGCCGCCGAATACAGCGTGCTCAACAAGATCTGGGAGGCGCTGTCACCCGACACGGTGCTGGGTCCATTCGAGACTGACTACAAGTGGCTGTCGCAGGTGTACCAGTCGGTGCAACCCTCCAGCGGCCACGGCAAGCTGATCTGGCATTCGCTCGGTGCCAAGACCATCGAGTTGATTCACCAGAACGTGCATGTGGATGCGGTACGCGATGACCTCGACACCCTGGTGCTGGACGCCGATCTTCTGGAAGCGGTCCTCTCGACCCCTGACCCGAAGAAGGCCAAAGAGATCGAGATCAAGCTCCAACGCAGGCTGCGCGGACATGGCGGCAATCCCAAGTTCAAGAAACTGTCTGAACGGCTCGATGCGCTGAAAGACCGCTTCGAGTCCGGGCAAATCAATAGCGTGGAGTTCCTGAAAGCTTTACTGGAGATCGCCAGGGAAACCCTGCAGGCCGAGAAGGAGGTCCCGCCCGAAGAAGACGAGGATCGCGGCAAGGCGGCGCTGACCGAGTTGTTCAACGAGGTCAAGACGGCGGAAACGCCCATCATCGTCGAACGCGTGGTCACCGATATCGACGAGATCGTGCGCCTGGTGCGCTTCCCGGGCTGGCAGGGCACGCAGGCGGGGGAGCGCGAGGTGAAGAAGGCTCTGCGCAAGGCGCTCTTCAAGTACAAGCTGCATGCCGACGAGGAGCTGTTCGAGAAGGCCTACAGCTATATCCGGCAGTATTACTAAGGGAGCGCGGGATGAGCACTCAGACAAATAACAGTGCATCGCATGCGACCTGGTTCGTCGGCGCAAGCTACGACGGTAACCCCAGCCGTTGTTACGTCTGCTGCTCAAAGACGCTGTATTGCATCAGCCAGGAGATCACTCAATGACCGTAAGTGTTCACAATCCCGACCAATACATGGCCAGCCTGCGGCAGATCATTGCCCAGGGGCGCAAGCGGATTGGCCTATTGGTTGGGGCAGGCGCGCCAGCCGGCATCTTCCCGCCCGGTAGCGATAAACCATTGATTCCCGCCGTCGCCGGCCTCACCGACATGGTGATGGAAGCGCTGAATGCGGACTATGGCAACGCTCTGGACGCCGTGCGGGCCGAGCTTGACACCCCGAACATCGAAACGATCCTGTCGCGGGTACGTAGCCTGGCCGGAGTCATTGGAAAGACGAAGGTTCACGACCTGGATGGAGAAGGATACAAAAGGCTGAGCGAGGCGATCTGCGAACAGATCGGCACTATCGTCAACAGGCCTCTTCACGAGGGGGCTTCGCCGTATACCGAGTTTGTAACGTGGATCAGCGGTACGGGTCGTGAACATCCAGTGGAAATTTTTACCACCAACTACGACCTGCTGTTCGAGCAGGCGTTGGAGCGTGCACGCGTGCCGTTCTTCGATGGATTCAGTGGTGCCAGCGAACCATTCTTCGATCCTTCGACGGTTGCCAGCAATGATTTACCAGCGCGCTGGACCCGCTTGTGGAAACTGCATGGATCGCTCGGTTGGGCCGCCAATGTGAGAGGTGAGGTGGTGCGTACTGGGCGAGCCAATGCAACGCACTTGGTGTTCCCAGAACACCTCAAGTACGACCAGACACAGAAAGCGCCGTACGCCGCGCTCTTCGATCGGCTTCGGGCTTTCCTGATGACACCGGACACGCTGTTGGTTGCGACAGGGTTTTCCTTTGCCGATGCGCACATCTCCGCAAGGATTGATGAGTGTCTGGCGGCCAACCCCTCGGCCAGCGTCTTCGCATTTCAGTTCAAACCGCTTGATCAGGAGATCCATGCCCGCGATATCGCGGGGCGCCGCGCCAACATGAGCCTGTATTCCCCAGACAAAGCCATGATCAACGGCATTGCCGCTCCCTGGATGCCGGGAGACCCACCAACGCGAGATTGGGGAGCCATTCGTGCCACCTATTGGGGCATTGATGAGAAAAGCGGGACCGCGCAATTCCAACTGGGGCGCTTCGATCGACTTGCGCGATTCTTTGCGTCATCGCGCGCCGCACAGCATTTTCCTCATGCCGCGCCGGTAGCGGCCCCAGTGGCTGAAGCCGTGGAGTCTGCTCCTCAGGCTGATGGAATTGCTCCTGCGACTGCTACGGTATGAGCACGAAACCAACCCTGTTGGGATACGTGGGAGCAGTGACTGGCGCTGCGGTCAGCGTCAGGCAGTCACCCAGCGTGGCGTCGGGTATCGCAATCATTGGAGGCAAAAGCTATCGCATCGGGCAGGTGGGTAGCTTTGTACGCATTCCTCAGGGATACCACGATCTGTACGGCATCGTGGCGGAAGTTGGTGCCAGCGCGACACCAGAGGCGGCACGTGAGCCCAATGATCGAGGTGATCGTTGGATGACGATCCAACTCGTCGGTGAAATCGTTGGAGCGTCTTTCGAGCGCGGTATCAGCAGGGCTACCGCACCTTTATGTCATGAGCCCAAGTAGTTCAGCGCGGAACTGATCGGAGGAGGCGGCGAGCAGCCGCTTGGTCTTGATGCTGCCCTTACGGGTGGCGTTCAAACGGATGAGGTTCATGGTGATATGGCGCACGATAGCAAAGTTGTTGGCTGCGTAGCCGGTGCGCACGCGCGACTGGTCTTCATTCAGTTGGACGTCCAGGCACCAGTGCAGCCGATTCTCGATTTCCCAGTGGCTGCGCACCGCGTGCGCGATGCGCGCGGCGTCGGCAGGCAGACTGCTGATGTAGTAGCGACACTCGTGGGAGGTGCGCTCGCCCACCTTGCGCAAGCGCTCGACGATCGCGAAGCTGCGCAGGCCCTCCCACTGTTCGGGCTTACTGAGCCGATCGATGCAGTCGTAGGCCCAGCAGCGGCGCAGTTCGATACGCCCGTGAGCTTTAGTGGTCTGCTCGAAGTAGGACGGCTCCGGCAGCGGCTCGCCCACGCCGGCCCGAGCGAGCATGATCGACTCGGAGAGCTTGGGCTGGTTGTCCTTGACGCACAGCACGTAGTCGGCCCCGCGGCTGACGATGGTGCGCGCGATCGCCGTCTGGGTCCCCATCGCATCGATGGTGACCACGCAGCCGTCGATCGCCAGCGTCATGAGCAACTCGGGAATGGCCGTGATCTCATTCGATTTCTCGGCCGTGGCGCGCTGCCCGAGCACGATGCCCAGGCCGGCGACGAAAGCGCTGACCAAGTGCAGCGGCTTGCTCTTGAGCTTCGAGGTCGTGCGTCGGCTCGCCTTGCCGTCGACGCCGATGATCGTGTCCGTTTCTGCATCGGCCTTCAGCGCCGGAATCACCATGCCCACCCAGCGCCGAAACGCGGCTTCGAAGTGATGTGCATCGAGCATCGCAAAGACCCGCTCGAACGTGTCGTGCGACGGGATACCGTGCTCAAGCTGCATGAAGCCGCGCAACCAATCGAGCTTCTCCTTGCCCCACGCCTCGATGCTGGTGAACTCGTCGGCCCCGCACAACACGGCGCACACCGCCACCGTCAGCAGCTCGGCCAGATCGTGGCGCACTTGACGGCGGCTGCGAGGATCGGGAATCGACACGAACACTTGTTGCAACGGCGTGACGGCTGTCTTCATGGGAGGCCCAAAAAGACAGTAAGCTACACAAAATATGACAATGTGAACAGGGGGTGCGTAACTGCATGATTGTTAACGGATTATCTGCATGGGTTATGCATAGTCGGTGCGGCAGCCCTGGCGGTATCAGCCAGTATCCAAATGTCAGAGACGAAGTCCATCTTGTGACCGAGGAGGACCTTGCAGTCATCTATGGGGCAGAGGATGGCGGGCAAGTGATGATTGGACGCTTGGCGAGCGCTGAAGGCATTCCTGTTCGGGTCGATCTCGACAAGCTCGTTACACGGCACAGCGCCGTGCTGGGTTCGACAGGGGCCGGAAAATCAACCACGGTAGCCAGTCTGCTGAGGTCGATTGCATTGGGTGGCGGTGCGGAGGGAAGTACGAACTTTCCTAGTGCGAGGATATTGCTTCTGGATATACACGGAGAATACGGTCGTGCGCTGAAGTCTGTTTCGACGGTGTTTCGCGTCAACCCGAGCGCGGACGAGCAGCCACTGCACATTCCATTCTGGGCGCTCGATCCGGTGGATTTGCTTTCATTCCTGATGGGGAAGCTTGACGACAAACCACTGTCGCAAATTCTTGATCGGGTGCTCGACTACAAGACCAAGCTGGTGAATGAGTCGTCGATAGCTGGCCTTGACGTCAACTCGATGACCGCTGATAGTCCGGTTTCGTTCAGTCTGAAGAAACTCTGGTTTGAACTGCTCGAACCGGAAATCAAGACTTGGGCCGATCAACCCCGGACGATTCCAGCGTTGGATGAAGCTGGAGACGCGGCGACGCTGAAGGCTCCTCGATACAGACCGCACGGTGCTGGAGCTACTGCGCCCTTCATCAACCAGATCGGGGTGCTTGGTATTCGCCGCCCACTGGATCAAATGCGATCTCGATTGCTGGATCGGCAATACGACTTTCTTCTGCATCCAGGAGCATGGGAACCAGACTTAGACGGTAAGTCGGCAAAAGATTTGCCTGCACTTCTGGAAGCATGGCTTGGTCACGATAAAACGGTCACTATTCTCGATCTATCGGGCATTCCCAGCACAGTAGTTGCCCGTCTGATCGGCGCGATTCTCAAGATCATCTATGAAGGGTTGTTCTGGGGGCGAGAGAAGAGCGAAGGGGGAATTTCGAGGCCATTGCTCGTTGTAATGGAAGAGGCACACCGCTATCTCTCAAAAGAGGCGGACGGGCCAGCGCGGTCGATGGTTCAGCGTATCGTGAAGGAAGGCCGCAAATTCGGTATTGGCGCCATGGTCGTCAGCCAGCGTCCTTCCGAGGTCGACGAGACCATCCTTTCGCAGTGCGGCACATTCATCGCGCTGCGACTTTCCAACTCGGCGGATCGAGCGAAAGTACAGGCATCGTTGCCGGATAACCTTGCTGGCGTGGTTGACAGTTTGCCCGTGCTGCGGGTCGGAGAGGCCATAATCACCGGAGAAGCAGCTCGGCTGCCGATCCGCTGTCGCATTACGCTACCCGACGAAAATAATCGACCGAACAGCGAAGACCCGGCCGTGGCCAAGCGGTGGCAGGGTGCTCGGTTGCCCGAAAACTACGAACGGGTCGCAGCGGCCTGGCGCGCCCAGAATCCGATATGGACCACATTGCGAGTGCTGCGCACCGCGCTTACCCAAGAGGAGGTTGAGAACATGGACAGAGAAACCGTCGCTTCGTCGACAGTGATTTCAATCGGCTACGAGCCGAGCAGCAACACGCTTGAGGTCGAGTTCAGGAACGGTATCTATCAGTACTACAATGTGCCAGAACCGATTTATCAACAGTTCATGGCATCGGATTCGAAGGGAAAATTTCTGCATGCCTATATCAAACCAGCCTACCCATGCTCACGGGTGTGATTCAGCGCTCAACGTCGGGCTAACGGCCCTTGATGGCGTGCAACCGACCGGTGGAACCTGCTGTCACTGACCTGTCCCACCTAGAACTTGTCGCTCAGGCAGCAAGAGTCGCTTCGGTGTATCGAACTGTCGCTCCCGTCGCCTCGGTTGCAGGGGCAAACGGCCGCTTTGAAAGAACTCGACTGGCCAGTTCTGATCGGGGGTAATCCGAAAGGGTGTGTTCGCCGAGCGGGGAGCTACCGTTCGGCCCGAGTTTCAAGCCTATGTCCGTTTGCGGATCGAGTCCGGCCCTAGAGCCATCCTTGGTTCAGCGGCAGCTGAGGCCGAGTTGTGTGAATTGGCCCAACGTCACGTCTCGAAGTGCTGCGGACGTTCACGCTGCCGGTTTGCGGAAACGGCATGCGGCTGCACCTCGCCCAAAAAAACGGGAGCCGAAGCTCCCGCGGTAATGGCTACAGCAGTCCCGACTCAGCGAACGAGTACGGTGTGCCCTTGCCGATGACGAAGTGGTCCACCACCCTGATGTCGACCAGCGACAGGGCTGTTTTCAGCCGATCGGTGAGCGCGCGATCGGCCGTCGAGGGCTCGGTCACGCCGGACGGGTGCTGGTGCGCCAGGATGAGCGCTGAGGCATTGAGGGCCAAGGCGCGCTGAACGACCACTCGCGGATACACCGAGGTCTGGTCCGCCGTGCCCTTGAACAGTGGCTCGTAGGCGAGCACCTGGTGCTGGCTGTCGAGGAACACGACGGCGAAGACTTCGTTGGGCTCCACGACCAGTTTCAGGCGCAGGTAATCGCGTACGGCGTCCGGGCTGGACAGCGCTGGACCTGCCTTGAAGACACGGTTCTCAAGCAGCGTGATGGCCTGCTGGATGATCCAGTCTTCGTGCTGGGCGGCGATCAGGGTGAGCGATTCCGGTCTGGAATCGGCGATGACGCAAGACATGGCGAACCTCCAATGGATGAGATCGGAGGGCGCCTGCCCCGGGAGGGCAAACCCTCCAGGGGATGACGGGATGAGGCAGGCGAAGAGAGGAGGGCATCCGCCACCGCGGGGGCGGTGGCCGTTCGCGGCGAGGGATGCGATGCGAACGGGGTTTCGATCAGCGCGGTCGCGCCGCACCGTAGCCTTGAAGATCGAGGGCTACCTGGGCATGTCGCCGACGGACGCGGCGGACATGTCTGGGGATCGGGGCGGCTCGGCTGTCGCCAGGTTGCCTGCGGCAAGCAGGTCGAGTGCCGAAAGTCGCGGCCAACGCACCATGGTTCTCCCCCTCAGCCGCTCAAGCCAGCGATCCGAGCGGCAGCGACTCGATGCCCCGGGCGCGGTCGATCTTCTCGGCCACCTTGAAGGCCGCCTCCAGCTCGCCGATGCCGTACTGCTGCATCAGCTGGAAGCGCTCGGCCTTCTCTTCCGGCTCGGTCTGGGCCAGCGCCAGGTACAGGCTCGGCGGCACCGCGCGGAACAGCACCTCCATCGACTTGGACAGGATCACGCCCTCGGTGAACTTGCCGGCCTCCTTGCGCGCGGAGAGCATCAGCGCCTTCTGTGCCGGGTTCAGTTCGCGAAAGCGCGCGATCTTCTCTACCTCGTCCGGCGGCATCGAGAGGCAGATCCACCACTCGATCATGTTGAGCATGGGCTCGGCCGCCTTGGGCAGGTCGTCGATGTTCTGCGTCGCCAGCCAATACCACGCGCCGAGCTTGCGCCACATCTTGGTGATCTTGACCACGTAGGGCGCGAGCAGCGGGTTCCTGGTGATGATGTGGCCTTCGTCGGTCACGTTGATGATGGGCCGCCCGAGGAACTGGTCGCGCTCGGCGATGTTGTTGACCGTGTTGATCAACGAGATGTACGCGATCGAGAGCTGCGCGTTGTACCCCTCGCGGGCGAAGGTCGCCAGATCCACGACGGTGATGTCGGCCTCGGGCCAGGGCGTGCCGGGGCGGTCGAACATCTCGCCGTCCACACCCTGGCAGAACATATCCATGGCATCCGCCATCTCCAGCAGCCGGGTGCGCCGGACCTCCGGCAGGGTCGCATCGCGGGCGCGCTCGCGCAGTGCGTCGCGCACGTTGCGGGTGAGCACCGTGCGCCGGTCTGCAACACAGCGCTGCGCCGCGTCGAGGATACACTGGCGGATCAGGCTGCGGTCGGCGCGCGTCATGCGCGCTTCTTCCTTGTCTTCGCCACCGGTGATCATCAGCCGCGCGGTGATCTCCAGCTCGCCCAGCACGTCGCGCTGCTCGTCGCCTTCCTCGTCGCGGTGGGTCGCTTGCGCGGCGTCGTCCCGGTCCTCGTCCAGGGCGTCGGCATCGAGGGTCTGCACCTGGCTGGGGGTGTCCACCAGGCGCCAGGCGTCGGCGAACGGGGCCAGGCTCACGCCGGCACCCGGGGCGAGCTTGACCCGATGCACCGTCAGGCCCAGCCGGGTCGCAAAGTCGCCAAACAGGCCGAAGCTGTTGCCCGCCTCGACGATGAAGAGGCGCGGCCGGTAGATCGCCGTGATCTGGTTGAGGATGTTGTTGAGGGTGGCGCTCTTGCCCGAGCCGGTAGGGCCGAAGAGGAACAGGTGGGCGTTCATCTGCCGGTCGAGGCGATTCAATGGATCGAAGGTGATCGGCCCGCCGCCGCGGTTGAAGAAGGTGATGCCGGGATGCCCCGTGCCCTGGCTGCGGCCCCACACCGGCGCCAGGTTCGCGGCGTGCTGCGCGAACATGAGCTGGGTGTACCACTGGCGCTTGTCCAGGGTCGGGTCGAACACGCAAGGCAGCCAGCGCAGATAGCTGTTGAGCGGCGCCACCTCGTCTTCTTCGCGCACGGGCTGCAGGCCCGCGTTGAGCATGACGTTGAGGAGCTGCAGGCCGCGGGTGTCGAGCTGCTGCAGATCGCGCCCGCGCAGGTAGAACGCCAGCGCGCCCCGGTAAAGCTTGTGCGCGCTGCCGATCAGGCCGCGCGCCTGGTGCACATCGTGCCGGGCCTGCTCCGAGGCGAGGGTCTCGCCGACCGACTTCCTGCTCAGGTGGTTCAGGTGCGCTTCCAGCACGTCCTGCGGCGTAGCGACCAGGGTCAGGCACATCACCGTGTCCTCCGGCATCTGGTCGAACAGCGCATTGACCGCATCGCCGCCCTTGCGGGTCTCGCCGGTGATGTGGCCGGTCGAGGGCGGCATGCGCAGCCGATCCATCACGATCACCCGATGGGGGAGGCCATCGAAGTGCCAGGTGCCGCTGTCCACGTCCGAACGCGGCTGGCCGAAGAACAGGCGTTGTGCGAAGTCGCCACTTGCGAGTTCTATTTCCAGCTCAATCTCGTCCGCTTCCTGCGCCTCGGGATAACGGGTCAGCGCGTAGAAGCGCTCCCGATCCTCGGCGCTCGGGCCAAGCAGGGTCGGGTGGGGGTTGAACCAGCGCAGCAGCCAGTCGTGAATGTCGGCAGCGCCCAGGCGGCGAGCCTTCACGCCCGCATTCGCGAGCCCACCGGCGAGGCGGTCGCAGATCGTCGTGAGCGCCTGCTCGGGCGACTGGCCACGGCGGGTCGAGGCGGGCGTGGGCGTGCGCCGGTAGACCACCATGCGCACCCGCCGCACCTGGCCGCGCCATGGCAGGCGTGTCACCGTGGTGTCCTCGAACAGTCCGCCGGGTTTGGCGATGGCGCGCAGGTGATGGGCGAAGAAGCGCAGGTAGAACGCGCTGAAGGCACTGCCCTGGGCGCGCGGTCGCACGTAGCGCGCGAGCGCCCGCAGATAGCCGTCCCAGCTCGCCTCGTCCTGGGCGTAGAGCTGGACCACCCAGGGGTTCTCGTCGAGTTCGTCGAAGGAATCCTGCAGCGCATTTTCCAGCGCATCGCGGGCCTGCCACAACCAGGCCATCTCGCGCCCCTCGGTGCCGATCGGCTGCAACTCGAAGAAGGCTGCGACCGACTGGCCGTCCTCGAGCAGCATGCTCCTGGCGTCGGGCAGGTATTCCACCCAGGGCAGGAGGTCGGCAAAAGACGGCGCCACATCGTAGAGCGCCTGGGCATCCGCTTCGGTGGCGGGTGTGCGTTGGGGGCTGTCCAGGGCGCTGCCGGGCTCGGCAATCCCGTGCGCCGCCAGGGCCGACACGTGCCGCGTCCAGGCGTCGGCGGCTGGTGTCTGGGTGGCTGAGGTCTGGGCGGCTGACGTCTCGGTGGCTGGCGTCTCGGTGGCTGGCGTCTCGGTGCTGGTATGCGCCGCTGCCTTGCGCGTCCAAGGCAAGGTCCAGGCCATCAGTAGTCCTCCAGACGCTCGCCCGGCATCGCGTACTGCACGCGCTGGTACAGCGGGAACACGGTCGTGTAGCCGGGCACCGGCACGGGATCGCTGCCGGCCAGGTGCGGGAAGACATACATGACCAGGTCCGGGTTCGGGAGCCGGTGGAACTGACGGTAGATCTCGTTGGCGGCGGTCCGGGTGTAGGCCGCGTTGGCGGCGGGGGCGCGCTGCACGTCGGCCTCGGTCAGCGCCCGGCGAAGACTCTGGCGCGCATCGAGCAGCTGCCGGGCGGGCAGGGCACCGCCTGCACCGCCGCCGGTTTCCTGGTTCCAGACGTCGAGCATGGTTTGCGGGCCGCGCGGCATCAACGCGTCCTTGCTGGTGGCGCAGCCACCCAGCACCATGACCGCGAGCAGGGGCGCGGCAGCTTCAATCCAGTTCCGACGCATGGGTTTCTCCGAGGCGGTGATTGACCCGGCGCCCCTTGGCGTCATAGTCAATGTTGAGCGGCTGCTCCAGGTGGACGGCGACCTTCGCGCCGGGCTGCACGTAGATGGCGGCGAAGGCCTGGCCGTAGAGCTTGTTGACCCAATCGGCCATGTCACGCACGCCGCCGGCCAGGATGCGACCCATGGCTTCATTGCCGCTGATGCCGACCGTCCCGAGGGAGCCGTTGCTGTTGGCAACCACGGCCACGCTGCCGCTGTCGGACTTGATGAGCGATGCTGCGCCCGCGCCCGCCGCGGTGATCAATGCGTGCGAGCCGAGATATTGCTGAGCGTTGCTGCGCCGCTCGCCGGAAACGCACGGGATGCCGTAGGGGTCGCTGATCCAGCCCAGGCCGCCCTGAGTCGTGCTGTTGCCGTTGGATTGGCTGCCGCGCTGGCCCCTGCTGCCGTCCTCGGGCACCGTGCGAATGGTGCCGTCGTGAAAGACGAAGGTGACGCTGCGGATCTGGCCGCGCACGCAGGAAAGCGTCCAGTCGCCCGAGGCGGTGCCGCTGACCACGGCGCCGGCCACGTCGGGGATGTCGATGCCGTTGGCGGTGAGGTTGTCCGGGCCGATCAACACCTTGAAGGGATACGGGTCGTTCACCGTGCCGTCGATCGGCACGCGGCCGATCAGCGCGGTCATGGCCACCGACCCCATCAACGTCGAGTTCGACGGCACCGTGTAGGCCGGCTTGATGGAGGCGCCCACGGCGCGGCTCCCTGCGGCGGCGACCGTGTCCGCCGCGTTGGAGAGGGTTTTTTGGACCGGCCCGAAACTCGTCGGAAGGCTCGGTCCGCTACCGATGCCATCGATCTTAGCCTGAGCCAAGGTGTCATCCGGCTCGACCCAGCGCGTGCTGTTGCCATTGCCACCGCTGAAGTGCTTGCCGTCACCCGCTTCCAGGCCCAATCCAACGGGCAGATTGGTCTGAGCGCCCTGGCTTGAGAGGCTGTCGAGACGCTGCTGCAGATCTTGCAGCAGGCCCTGGGTCTGCTGGCGGTCGCTCGCCACCTGCTCGCGGTCCTGCTGCAGGCGAGTACGCTCGCCGTCCAGGGCGGTCTTGATACGCTGATCGATTGCGCTTTCGCGGGCGCGCATGCGCTCGTTCTCGGCCCTCTGGTGCTTGTTGTCGGTGAGGGCCGTCTGCAGTTCGTTGCGCAACTGCTTGACCTGGGCCACCAGGGTGGCGACGGTATCACGCGGTGTGTCGCCCGCGATGCCCAGGGCCTTCATCTCTTCGGGCGTGAGCTGGCTCGTAGCGCCGGGCGGCGCGGGCCGGGCGCCGCGATCACCGGAGAAGAGCTTGATGCCGACGAACACCAGCAGCAGCGCCATCGGGATCAGCAGCCACTTGAGCAGCGGATTACTCTTCATCGCGCGCCTCTTTTTCCCGGCGACCGTCGGCCTGGCCGGCGGCCGCTGCCGGCGGCAGGTTCACCATCGCATCGATGGGGGCGACCACCGGCAGCAGCGACTCGGCCAGGCCATGGCTGCGGGTGACAAGGTAGACCACCGTGGTGTCAGCCGACCGACCCGCCGGCCCGAGGGTCGGATGCTGAAAGGTCGCCGCGACGAAATCGCCCTGGAGCGCGCGCGGATCGAGCTCCAGCCAGCGCGCGGAAGCGTTGCTGAGCCGCACCGCCGTCACCCACTGGTCTTCCAGCCGCCACGCGGCCAGCGCCTGTGCGCGCACGGGCAGCGTGGGCAACAGGCTGTCCAGGGCGAGGTCGCGGCGCAGGCTGACGCGAACGATACCGGCCACGGGCTCGACAGTGCGCAGCGGCACGTACAGGTTCTGCGCCGCATAGCGTGTCAGCACCACGGACACAGGGGATGCGCGCCCGGTGGTCGCCGTGGGCGTACCGGGGCCGGATGCTTCATCCGCGTTGGCCGCGTCACCGGCCTGGTCGCGACGCCGGCCGGCTGGCGCGTCACCCTCGACGATGCGCACCGGCTCCAGCGGCGCCTGGCCCGCCGTTGCCGGCTCGGCCGCGATGTCGAGCAGGATCAGCGCGCCGGATTCCACGTCCTGCAGTTGCAGCCGCGTCGGCGGGATCGGCTCGCTCGCACGCAGGTAGATCGCACCGCCCGCGCTCTGGACGCGCAGGTGCTCGCCGATGCTCTCCGGCACACCGATGCGCACGTTGCGGTCGATGAAGACCACGCGCTCCTGACCGACCACGAGGGGCACGGCCAGCGGCAGGCGCTCCCAGCGCAGGATCTCCACGGCTTGGCTGGCGGAGATGAGACCCAAGCTGAGCAGGAGGCCGGCCACGGCCGGCAGGACAAGGCGTTTCATGGGGCTTCCCTTTGCAGATCAAGTCCGGCCTTGGCGGGTGGGCTGGCGGGCGAGGGGGCCGATGGCCGCTCGATGCGTTGCGGTGCGCTCGCGTAGCAGTCCAATGCCAGGCCGAAGGGGTTGCGCTCCGGGTCGACGTCCATGCGTACGACCTTGAGCGCGTAGCGCACCAGTGCGCGCTTGACCTGCTCGGCGCCCAGGTATTCGTCAGCGCTCACGTCCAGCGTGACGACCCAGTTGCTTGCCGACACGGCCTGTACGCGCAAGGTCGGATCGTCGCCATAGCCCCGCCCCGGAATCTCGTAGATGCCGCGCACACGTTGGCGCAACTCGCCGTTGCTGCGCCGATACTCGTAGTCCTGTTGCAGGAAGGCCCGGCAACTTGGCGTGAGATAGGCGGACAGCGCGTGCAGGTTGCGTGGGTAGTCCTCCTCCCCATTCGTTGGCCAGCGCTGTGCCTGCTGCCAGATGTAGAAGGTGAAGGCGTAGACGCTCTCCGGTGGCACGTCCCACCATTGGCGGGTGCTGCCGGAGCGCAGGTCCGGCGGTACGTGGATGGTCAGGCTCTTGGGCGCGCTCCACCAGCCGAATCCGAGCAGCAGCGCCACCACGAACAGCGCGGCGGCACCGAGACGCAGCGTCTTCACATGCGCCTGCAGGTGGGTGACCTCGTTCTTGAATCGGCTCAATGGACCACCCTCCGCACTGCGTGCTCCGGGGCTCGCGCGTGGGAACGGCCCGGCGCGCTCAATGAACCACCCTCCACTCGGGCGGCTGCGGCGGAACGCTGGCGCTGGGTGCTCCACCAGCCCGAGCGGGTGATGAGCTCGCATCCCCCCGCGTAGGCCGCCAGTGAGGGGTAGCGCAGTGCGAGCCGCCACTGGAGCTGGCGGTAGAGCCAGGTGTCGGGGCGGCCGCGCTTTTGTCGGCGCAGGAAGCCGCCGCCCACGAAAACACCCATCCCGATGCCCGCGACGATCAGCGTGGGCACCATGGCAATACTGTGCGTCAGCCAGGCCAAGGGCATCCCAGCCGAGAACCCGGCCACCGCCGACAGGCCGGAACAGATCCACAATTCGTCCGCCGTCAGCCCACGCACAACCACCGGGTGTCGGTTCAGGCGATGCGGCAAGAAAGTCACGAGCCCGTCGCGCGGACTCTCCCGCGGACTGTCCATAACGCCGGCCATCGGTCCCGGCCCTTACAGCACGCCAGTGGCCTTGGTCAGCAGCCAGATGCCGACGACCAGCAAGATCGCGCCCACGGCCACCGTCAGGCCGAACTGGCCCCAGGTGGCGCGGCCGGTGTGGATCTCCGAGTAGCGCGTGTAGGCGTGGTAGCACACGCCGACGAACATCGAAGCGACCACGAGCAGCGCGATCAGCAGCACGATGTCGTAGCCGTGGTTCTGCAGCGTCTGCATGATGCCGCTGCCCGCGCCGCGCGACGGGTTTTCCAGGGTGGGGAGTGCAGCCCAGGCGGCCAGCGGCGTTGCCGCGAGGCCCAGTGGGGCGAGCACGGCTGCGAGGCGGTGAACAGTGCGACGGGGAAGCGAGGAAGCGTTCATGGCGATACACCTTTTCGTGGTGGTCAGGACAGGAGGAAGTAAGTCAGCACCAGGTACATCGCGACGAAGCGCACGACGACGCCCAGGAACTGGCGCTGGGTCAGTCGGTTCTCGGCCCAACCGACATAGGCGGTACGCATCGCCCACACGCCCCACAGCAGGAGGACAGCGAAGACGAAACTGAGTACGACGACGGAAACGGTCGCAGGCGTGAAGCCGCCGTTGGCCTGAAAGGCGGCGACCTGATTGGCAGACGGTGTCATGGCGTGGACTCCTCCCGCTCGTTACGGCGCACGTAATCACCGGTCAGCGGGATCGGGTCGCGTGGTTGGGCGCGTTGCGGGACGAGGTAGTCGTGCAGGCCGGTACGTACGCGCCGCAGATCGGCGCGCAGCCGGGTGTAGTCGAAGTGGTAGCGGGCGCGTTCCTGCGGCGCTGTGCTGGCCTCGTGCTCGGCCAGTCGGTCGATCAGGTCGAGCTGGCGTGCGAGCGCGGCGAGTTGCTCGCGCTCCAGAGCATCGCCAGCTGCATAAGCAGGCTGCAGGGCCGAGAGTGACACGGCCAGCGCCCAAGGCAACACGGCCATCGAGCGTGGCCACGCATAGGTGCTGCGCCAAGTCTGTCTCATCGTGCCATTCCCAGCTAAAGCGAATGGCGTTGATACTGCGGCGGGGGATTAACGTGCGCTGCAGTGAATGGGAACCGAAGGGTGACCGGATTGATGCCGACTGTGCGGTCTTGGCTCGTTGTGAAGGCTCGGTACTTTGCCGGCTTACCCGAGCCGGCAAAGGGACTGCCGCGGGACGGCCGCTTGAGTTTATGTGTCCCAAGGGCTACATTAATAGTCATAGAAGGCCAATTTGATGCCTGAGGGCTACAGTGACAACACTATCCGATGTTGCCGAGATGCTCAGAAGTGCTCGCCGCGAAACGGGATTGAGCCAGGATGAACTTGCCCAGCAGGCGGGCGTTGCGCGCACGACCGTGACGCGGATGGAGAACCTGGCCAAGGGTGACATGAGCGTGTCCGCGCTGGTGCGCTTGCTTGAGGCCGCTGGCTACGACCTGAAGCTGGTGAAGCCTGGGCACGCACGCACGCACGGTCGAGGACATCCTTGCCGAGCAGCGCCGAGGTGATTCCGCATGAAGCTCGATGTTCAAGTCAGCGGCAAGACCGTCGCCCAGCGCTACCGTGAGCGCGACGAGTACGTCTTGAAGTATCAGACTGACACCGATCCGGCCGATTTCGTCAGCCTGACCATGCCGGTGCGTGATGAAACTTGGCGTTGGCCGCGTGACCTGCACCCGTTCTTCCGCCAGAACTTGCCCGAGGGCTATCTACTGAACATCATCCGCGAAGAGTTCGGGCCTTTGCTCGACGGCACGGATCTGTCCTTGCTGGCGGTCGTAGGGGCCTCCGGTATCGGCCGCGTCACGATGACGCCCGAAGGTGGCAAGCCCGGCGTCGAGATGGAGCCCCTGCAGATCAACGACCTGCTGACGGCGGACAACACTGCTGGCCTTCACCCCAAAATCGTAGGGCTTACGCGCTGGCGCTCGTTCTTCACCGCGGTTCGTTCGCGCGGATCTGCCGCCCTGCATCCTACGGTTCGATTGGCGTCGCGACCGGGGTCACCGGGTGAGTTTTGCAGGGCCGACTACTTCTTTATCCGCCCGTCGAGGACATGAACCGGACAACCCGCTCCGGACGCTCCCGGAATTCGTGACGGGCTGGCTTGGCCTGCAGCGCGGCCCGAAAACGCGCCGCGATCTGTTCGTCGTCGCAGCCCGAGCGCAGCAGCTCGCGGAAATCCACCGCGTCCTCCTGGCCGAGACAAAGGTAGAGCATGCCCTCGACGCTCAGACGGACCCGATTGCAGGTCTCGCAAAAGTGTTGGGAAATGGGGGTGATGAAGCCTAGCCGATGGCAGCCATCGGGCGACATCAGGTAACGCGCCGGACCGCCGCCCGGCACCATCCCGTCGACGAGGCCGAAGCGGGAGCGCAAGCGCTCCCGAAGGGGGCGCAGGTCCACATAGCCGGCGCGCCTGCCTGTATCGCCAACCGGCATCATTTCAATGAACCTCAAGACGAATCCCCGGGCGCCGCAGTACTCGACCATGGCGTCAATGTCCCCATCGCGCACTTCCGGCAGGACTACCATGTTGATCTTGATGACCTGGAAGCTCTGTGCCCGCGCCGCTTCCAGTCCGTCCAGGATCTGGGGCAGAACGTCGCGGCCGGTGATCTTGTGCACGCGTTCAGGATCGAGGGAGTCGAGGCTCACGTTCAATCGCGTGACGCCGGCGGCTCGAAGCGCGGCCGCATTTTGCTTGAGCCGCGTGCCGTTGGTCGACAAGGAGAGGTCCTCCACGCCAGGTAGTCGGGCCAGCCGCTGGGCAAGTTCAGGGAGGTTGCGCCTCAGCAGGGGTTCGCCGCCGGTCATCCGGATGCGCTTCACCCCCAATCCCGCGAGCACCGCCACGAGACGTTCCAGTTCGTCGAAATTAAGCCAATTCCCGGGTTCCTCGTAGTCCTTGAACCCGGGCGGCATGCAGTAGGAGCAACGCAGGTCGCAACGGTCCGTCACCGACAAACGAAGGTATTCGACGCGACGCCCCAATCCATCTTCCAACATTTGCACCTCCCTTACCACCCCGTCCGGCACCTCAGAACTTCATCGCAGTGAGGTCGGCCGCGGTGTCGATGCCGAGCTTGTAGCCGAGCGAAACCTGGTGGAAGCGACCGGCGGCGTTGTCGTCGTGGATCGCGAAGCCAAAGTTGTAAGCCTTGCCTGCCTCGAGCTTGACGTCACCGTCGCCGCCCGTGAACTTGCGCGCAAAGACCACCGACCAGCTGTCGCCATCCAGTTTGCCGTCCGCACTGACCAGCGCCTTGCCGCCTTCCACCACCCGGGTATCGGCCACATGACCGTCGAAGCCCTTCTTCTCGCCACTGCGCCACTGGACCAGATCGTAGAAGCGGCCCTCGGCGAGTGAGCCGCCCTTGACGTACTTCTTCTTGGTGTCGGCTGCATTGGGCATGGTGCGCGAGTCGGCATGGCAGCTGGCCCAGCATCCGCTCTGGTCGGCGAGCTCGACCTTGCCGCCGGATTCGAGCATGAACGCGATCTTGACCGGGTTCTTGTCGTCCATCTTGGCGGCGCCCGACGACTTGGGCTGTTTCCAGGTAAAGCGCAGGTACAGCGTGTCGCCGTCGTGCGCAGCCTGGACCTTGACCGGGATCGACGAAGCCTTGCCGGCAATCGGGCTGGGTTCGATCTTCTGCCCGCTCGCCATCTTCTTGCCCATGTCGGCGGTTTCTTCACTGTGACACTCGGCACAGGTTTCGCCCTTCTTCAACCCCCGGGCGCCGCCGTGCTCGGTACCCTTGGTGATCCACTCCAGCGGCGAAACGCCGGGATGGAACAGGGTGATGTTCTTGGCAGCGACCTTGCTCCAGTCCGCCGGCGCGGCGGCGCCGGCGCCACCCGCTCCGAGTACCAGCAATGCGCCAGCCACTGCGCTCATGATCGTCTTGTTCATGTTTGATTCTCCATTTGAAACTCAACCAGCCACAGCGGCTGCGTACCGCTCACTCTTCGTCTGCCTCAGTCATGCCTTCGGGCTTGTGATGCGCAATGCCCTTGTGGCAATCGATGCAGGTCATGTTGTCCTCGCGCGCCGTCTCATGCTGTTTGCGCGCGCGCTGCCTTTGCAGTTCCGAGTTCATGCTCTCCAGACTGTGGCAGTTGCGGCATTCACGCGAGTCGGATACCTTCATCCGTGCCCACTCGTTGCGCGCCAGCTGCAGACGCTTGGCTTCAAACTTTTCCCGGGTGTCGATGGAGCCGGTGATCTTGCCCCACACCTCCCGCGAGGCCTGGACCTTGCGGATCATCTTGTGCGTCCAGTCCTTGGGTACATGGCAATCGGAACACACTGCACGCACCCCGGTACGGTTGCTGTAGTGGATCGTTTCCTTGTATTCCTGATACACGTTGTCTTCCATCTCGTGACACGAAATGCAGAACTTCTCCGTGTTCGTCCATTCCATGACTGTGTTGAAGCCGCCCCAGAACACGATGCCCGAGAAGAAACCGGCCACGAGTAGGGTCAGCAAGGTGTACTTAACACGCGACCGGCGCTGAGGCGAGCCGAGCCGGGCCGGTCCGCTGGAGGGGGATTCCTTGTCAGTCACTTGAGTATCCTGTTTTAGGGGGGCTCCCCCTGTTGCGCGACGAGGTTCCCGCCCGCAAGGGGCGGGGATGTCGCGGTAAATTCACGGCGGAGGGAAAGGCGACACCTAGCCGACCCCCTTACTCGGAAAGTGCCTGTACCACCTTCTCCGGCGAATGGATCGTGCCAAGGGTGGTTGGGTTGCCCCAACGCACGTGATGCTTGTTTTCCTTCACCGAAGCGAGGCCGATCATCAGGTTTTGGAAGGCCTTTAGGTCGTCGGTCTCGAAATAGGTGATGAAATCGATGTCGTCGATCCCTGTGGAGTGGTAAAGCTTGCGCTTGACGTTGACCAGAAAGGCGAGGGTAGGCGCCGTGTGCTCTTCCATGAGTGCGAGGCGCTCGTCAATGCTCATGTTCCACCAGGCCGCGTCCTTTTTGATAGGCACGGAGACCACATAACGCGGCGCGGGGGCTGTGTAGCTAGCCGAGCTCAGACCCTTGTTCAGGTCCGGCGACATGCCCTTGGTGATGTAGTTGAGCGGCTTGGTGATGCCGACCTGGGTTTCCGCGACGTCGGAATGTCGGCCAAGAGTGGTGGCGCGGAACGCGCTCATGAAGGTCTGGGCCTTGTCCAGGTCATAAGCGTGCACTCGGAAGAAGTAGTCGTACTGCGTCTTCAGGCCCCGCGTGAGGTACACGTCCACTAGCACGCTGTTCTTGTGCTCCTCGATGAGTTTGGTCAGTTCCGCGGCAGCGCCCTGGCGCTCGGCGGCCGGTGCCTTGTCCCAGTCCGGCCGCAGCTTGAACATGGTAAAAACCCCGAAGACGCCCGGCTCGGCGAGAATCTTCGCTCGCTCAATCGCCGTTGGTTTCATTGGCTGCTGGGCAGCCGCAGGAATCGCGACCATTGTAATGCTCACCCCAACCAATGTAGCGATGAGGCCCAGTCGAAGGTCTGTGAATGAAATCTTGCGCATGGCTATCTCCCTTGAAAAATCTAAAATCACTCTGAAATTTGGAATACGGTCGCAGGTACGCCCGTGTTCCGCTGAAATTACGAAACTATTTCCTGCCGCACCTGCTCCAGATGAGCTGCTACGAAGCGTTCGGTCAACTCTGCCAGACCGACGAAAAATGGCGTTGTCACTTTGGCCGCGATGTCGGCATGCATCAAGGGCGCCCAGGCTGCGAGATGGCGCTCGAGGAAATCACGCTGCGCCAACTGATATGCTGCGGCCGAAAGCCCTTCTGTCTCAGCCTGCCACTGCTTGGCGGACAGGAAATGCATGAATTCGAGCTCTGCGGTCAGCGTGTCTTCGAGTTCATTGGCTGCGGTCTCCATCTGCAATCCAAAATTCCGATAGAATCCCTTGAGTTCCAGAAGCAGGGCCGGGCGGTTGCTTTGATAAGCATGCACTCCCTCGTTGAGCGCCGCACTGGGTGTCGGCATATTTGTTTCGAAGGAGCTGAGGAAAAGCGCTTCGAACTCCTCGTAAGAGCACGTCAACTGCAGGCGCGGAGCGATGTGCTCACGGAACTCCTCAGCCAGATCGGGGGTGCAGACATCCAGCGCCAGTTGCAACTCGGCTACAAAACTCCCGTCGGAAAACCTGTTGTGACTGTCGTGATCTGGAAATCCCAGTCCGCTCGCGATCAGGGCGTATACCCGACTTCGGCATAATGATCTCTTGAACCCTTCGACTACTGCTTCATCAGCAACGCTGTTCATGACATTCCTCAATTCTTGATATGTTCAAAACCTCTGAATAAGAGCTTGGGCAAGCTCGGAACTATTCCGGTTCGGGGGCGTCTTCTTGGAGCTTTGACCGGACGTCCGGAACCGGATCGCCCTTAAATACGCCGCGCAGTTTAAAGTGGGTATGAACCGGATTCTTCGGACCAGTTGTCATCACCGACTTTTGGTAGTCAAACTGGTATTTTGCATCGACGGAAGGGTGATACGGTGTGTACGGCGGCTTTGCCTCATGTTCCGTGGATCCCTCGTAATTGAGGTGGCATCGGGCGCAGCTCTTTTCCATATCAAAGACCTGTCCGGCATCAGCCAGCGGCTTGCGTTCGCTGGTCTCAAACATTGTCTTCAATCGGTCCTCTGCATCGGCGTGAAGCGACCGATAGTTTCCGCCAGCGCCATGGCAGGATTCGCAGGTGACGCCCACCACCCTCTTCATGTCATCTGGGGAAGCTCCCGGCACGAATCCCCCAGGCTCACCATAGCCGGTTACATGACAACTCACGCAGTTTTCATCCTGCGTATAGTCTTTGTCAGGGTCCAATTTGGCCTTGGTTTTTGCTTCTTTTTTCGTGCCGGGTCTCAGTGCATCGAAGGCCTTAGCATGGGCGGTCGTACTCCAAGATTCCCGTTGATCGTAGTGACACTTGCCGCATGCGTTAAAACCGATGTACTCCGCTTGTTGAGCAAGGGCAGTGCCTGGAGCCATTACCGCAAATAACAGGGTTATAAAAGCTATTGATTTCCGCATGAAATAACGATCCATCAAGTGTGTGGAAGTAGAGCGCAGCTTTGCAGCTGCTCTTCGCGGTGCAAGTTAAGTCATTGGAGAAATCATCATGTCGGCGGATCGCCGACCGATAAGCACATCCATCAGTTCCGATTCTTTTCCTTCCATCTTCTTCATACGCTCAGCTTGCAAAATATTCATCACATCGCGTACCTGTTTGCCGAATAGTTCTTCAAGCTGTGCCAACGGGATTTTCGGATCCGCCGACATTGTTCCATCCGGTAGTTCCATCTTCGGCCCGAGCACCGGCGGTATGTAAAATACGTTGGGCTCTGTGCCGAACTCCGGGTGCAACGGCAAGGCCACCTTGTACTGCTTAACCAATTTGTATACCGAGCTATTGGTGTCGTCGATGAATCCGACATGCATGGCGCGCCCTACGCATTGGGCAACGCATGCTGGCGCAACGCCTTTTTCAATCCGCGGAAAGCAGCCGATGCATTTGTTTGACTTATTGGTCAATGGATTGAAATACGGTTTAGCGTAGGGGCAGGACTGGACACAGGCTTGTGTGCCTTTGCACTTGTCCAGATGTATCACGACGATGCCGTCTTCTTCCCGCTTATAAATGGCGTCGTTCGGGCAAGCTTCAAGACAGGCCGGCTTGGTGCAGTGGTTGCACATGCGCGGCAGGTAGAAGTACGAGTTGTTGGGATAGTCCCCGTCGCCCTGATCCTCATCCCAATTGGGTCCTGAGCGAGGTGTTGGGCTCGGACGTACTCGCCCTTTCTTACCTTCAAAGAGACGCCCGTTATAGTCGAACTCGAACGGAATTCCATAGTCGATCATCGGAGGCAACTTTCCCACCTGGACTTCTCCGTCCTTGTAACCGCCGCCTTTGGTTTGCCAGTTTCTGGGGTAACCGAGACCAGGCGAGGTTTCAACATTTCGCCAGTACATGTACTCCTGGCCCGGACCGGTGGTCCACAGGTTCTTGCATGCGACGGTACAGGTCTGGCAACCGATGCACTTGTTCAAGTCAGTTACGTACGTCAGTTGTCGTTTGGGCGCTTTCATCACTTTTGCCATGACATATGCTCCTATTCTGTTAATCTGCGATTATGACTCAAGCGCGAGGGGTGTTGCCCCGAGGTAACGCTTCACCTCCACTCGCGTGTCGCGTTGACTTCCGCCCGGTCCGTAATAGTTAGGCCGAAAAACGAGATGCCCATAGTTGCCGACAAGGTGGGTTGGGGTGATGCGAATAGGTACAACGCTCTGAGAAGAACCTTCGATGAGATCCATGTACAGCTCGGGGGTATGCCACATCGTGACCCGGCCATTCTGCTCACCCTTCTTGACCTTGACGCGGACGATCACCTTGCCGTGGTTGTTCCACACTTCGACCCAGTCGTTGTCGTTGATGCCGCGTTCCTGCGCATCGGCTGGCGACATCTCGATCGACGGGCCGCCGCGCTGCAGCCGCAGCAACAAGATGTTGTCCTTGAACGTCGAGTGAATCGCGTGGCGGCTATGCGGCGAATTGAATCTGAGTGGGTATTTGTCGGCATCTATCGGCGCCTTATAGGTCGGCAGCTCGACCCCAAGATCAAAGAAGGTGTCATGATCCAAATAGAACTGTTGCCGTCCGGTCAGTGTCGGCCATGGTTTTTTGTCGTCGATGTGGTTCTTAAACGGCGTGTAAGGCACGCCATCTTCCATGGGTGAAGTCCAGTTCGACTTGAAGCGCTGTGGTTTTTCGCGCAGCATGTCGAGGGTAATTCCTTTGGTTTGGGGCGCGCTGTCCAGGAGATACTGGGCTGCTGCCTCGTCCTGCTCTAGCTTCCCATTCATGGTCATCTGGTTCCACAGATTGGAAAGATCGCGCACCCACTTGAACTTCTCGTCATTGAATCTTTCGAAATTTTTTCGTTTCGCCGCCATCTCTACGCGTTTGGCAAGTGCAAGGAAAATCTGCCAATCGGTCTTCGATTCCCACATCGGCTCAATGGCCGGCTCAGTCATGTTGATATAGGTATGCTCTCCAGTTACGTTCAGATCCAGCTTTTCATACCAGTGTGCCGATGGAAGAACAACGTCGGAGTACAGCGCGGTCGAATCCATTCGGATATTCACGTCCACGATCAGCTCCAGCTTCGGCCAGAGATTTCGCAGCACGTGCTGCTGACCTTTTGCTTGATTCAGGAAGTTGCCGCGATATACAAAAAAGACCTTCGGATCACGGAAATTTTCGGGAAGATTGGGCATCTGGCCCGTAGCAAATGCATGGCGGAGGTATTTCCCTGTATTAATGCCTTCGTGGACCATCTCATCATTGATTTCGCCATGGAGGTAGGTCCAGATGGTGGTCTGACAGAATCGTTGCTTACCCGGCCCCTCCGGGAAGGACAATGCCACGACACCGGGCACGAAGACTGGTTTCCACTGGCCAATGTAGTGATTCATGCCCCCGCCATTTTTCCCCTCGTTGTTGGTCAGCGCTGTGAGCAAGTGCATGGCGCGCAACAGTACGTCACTGTAGTACCAATGCTGAGTGCCGCCGCCGCAGATAATCATCGCCGGCTTGGCGGTGGCGTATTCCCGTGCCAGTTCGACGATGGCAGCGGCAGGTATGCCGGTGATTTCTGCCATCTTCTTGGGGCTGTTGTCCGCCATGACGCGCGATTTGAGAATTTCGAATACCGGCCGGACTTCGACGGTTTTGCCATCGAGCAGTTGGATCTTGAACTTGCCTTCGAGAGCAGGATCTAGATCGCCCAGTGCGATGTAACCTTTGGGAAAGGTGTTGGTATTTCGTCCCATGAACCCAATGGGCCGCGCCTTCTCTTCCGGCTGATCGCCCCAACATCCCTTCGCAATCGCTGCCTTGCCCGTTTTGCTGTCCCACAAGTAGAACTTGTCTTTCGATCCATCGGCAACGACATCCGCTTCACGCAAGAAACGCTTGTTGTCGGCACGTACCAGATAGGGAAGATCGGTCTGCTCTTTTAGGCTATGCGCGTCATAGAGGTTTTCCTTGATGATAGTGTACGCCATCCCCATGGCAAGCGCACTGTCAGTGCCGGACTTTGGATGAATCCATTTGTCGGCCTTGATTCCCGAGCTATTGTATTCCGGTGCAATGCTGACGACCTTCGCACCGTTCAATTGCGCTTCGGAAAGGAAGTGAGCGTCCGGAATGCGTGTCTGAGCCGGATTCGAGCCCCACAGGATAATGTATTTCGAATTGAACCAATCCGCGGTCTCGGCCGTGTCGCCCTGATAACCGGAGGTCTGGGTCTGCCCGGTGGGGTGATCACCATACCAGTCGAAAAAGGTGTGGGCGTGGGCGCCGATGTAGTGCGCGAAGCGATGTCCGGCCGCAAACGACACCGGAGACACTGCCGGCACCGGCGAGTACACACTGATGCAATCCGGCGCATGATTCTTAATCGTATCGACAACCTTGTCCGCGATCAGGTCTAAGGCCTCATCCCAGCTGGCACGCCGCCACTTGCCTTCGCCGCGCTCACCGACACGGATTAAGGGGTACTTGATCCGATGTGGGCCATACATGTAGTCGTGGCCGCACTCACCCTTGTTGCAGCCACGCGGGTTGTACTCTGGTATGTTTGGCATCGGCATTATGTCTTTGGACTGCTCTTCGCGCATGACCACGCCATCTTTCGTATAGACGAAATGAGGGCATGCCCCGGTACAGTTGACGAGATGAGCGCCGCGCGTCTTTTTGTCCCAAGTCCATTCCGCCCGGTGGAAGTTCTCCCAACCCGAGTATTCAAATTTACCGCTAAGATCCATGGTGGCAGCAAGAGTCTTGAAACTAAGAGTACTGCCCACGAAAGTTGCACTGGCGGCCGCTAAAAAGCGTCTGCGAGTCATCTGAACCATTGCTATTCTCCCTATTTGCTGTTTGACCGGATGTAACGGGGCATTTGAAGCACTATTCCTGAACGGCTGGTGCGGTTCGCTCCTGGATCTATCTCGCAACAAACGTGCCACCTTGGAGTATTCTGGTAATGCCCAGGCAAAGCCCCTTTTATGTACAGGGTCTGAGTCGCCCGGTTCGATCAATTACCTCAGAGAAGTTAGCGTTTCGTTCAATCGGGCGAATATAAGTGAACGTTTCGATAAATTGAATGAGTTCGGTCACGAGATTTGGCGTGCCGATTTTGCCTCAACGCTCACCGAAACTGACCCATTTATGCTCATGAGAACGGACCCAGGAAGTGCGCGCGGTGTTCTGCTGCCAGGAAAGGGGTCAAGGGGACCGTGGAATAAATGCGGCGGTTTCATCGCCGCGTTTATGCCGCGAAAGCCCCTTGACGCCTTGGATGGCAGATACGCTCGCGGCAGCGCCGGGGATGGGGTTTTTCCATCCCCGGCGCCTGCCTCACGGCGAGTGCGGGGTCTGGGGCGGCGCCCCAGGGTTTGCGAAGGGGAGGATGCGGCCGGTTATGTGGAGGCTGCGCTCGGGAGGTGCGCCGATTTGGACGCGCGCTTGATCGGCGGCGAGTGCGGCGCTGGCGTTCGGAGCGAGGGGCCGTCGATGCGAATGGTGATGCAGCGGTGCTGGAGCCGGTCGAGCAAGGCATCGACGAGTGGCTTGTTGGCGAACAGGTCGTACCAGGCGGTCGGTTCCAAATTTAATGCACTGTCCAGTTTTATGCGGAGCCCCCTCATCAGAGGCCCCGTCGGCGCTTCATCTTGAAGCGTCTTCGCTGCGCATAAGGGAACGCGGATTCAGCGAGGCGATGAGCGCATCGGTGGCCTTGAAGCGCCCTGAGCGGAGCTTCGGCGCAATGATGGACTCAAGTGCTTCCAGTTTCACGGAAGGATCGGCACGGGTGTACATCTCGGTCGTTTGCATGTGGGCGTGCCCGAGCCAGAGAGCGACTTTTCGAAGATCCTTGGTGGCCTGGAGAACCGTCAGCGCGCATGTGTGCCGCAGCACGTGCGGGGAGATGCGCTTTGTTGCCAGCGAGGGGCAACGCTGTTCGGCGATGCGGGCGTGCTTGCGCAGGATGTATTCGAATCCGGAACGCGTCATCGGTTGGCCGCGGGCGTTGAGGAACAACTCCGGCGCCAGGACCGGGCCCCGAACCGCTAACCACGCACGCAGTGCCGAGGTGGTTTGCTTCCACAGGGGCAAACAACGCTCCCTTCGGCCTTTGCCGTGAACGAGAACGCTGGCATTGGGCTGGAGTTTCAGATCGTCGAGGCGAAGTCCGATGAGTTCGGACACGCGCAGCCCGCCGGCGAAGCATAAGTGCAACATGGCGCGGTCGCGGAGGCCATCCCGGTGCTCGGGTGCGGGCGCATCCAGGATGGCCTGCATCTCGTCGACCGTGAGATGCCTGACCAGGCGGGTATCGGCTTTCTTGGTTGGAATCGCCAGAATGCGCCGGATCTGCTCCAGCGCTGAGGGTACGCGATACTCCATGAAATGCATGAACGACTTGATGGCCGCCAACCGGATGTTTCTGGAATTCGCGCCGTTGCCGCGTTCGGTCTCCAAGTGGGTCAGGAAGCCGAGAACCAGTGGCGCATCGATCTGCTCCAGCTGCAACGCGGAGGGCGGGACCTTGAGGCGGTCACTGGCGTATGCGAAGAGCAATTTGAAAGCGTAGGCGTAGGACTCGCAGGTGTGATAGCTGGCGCAGCATTCGACGGGCATACGTTGTTGGAGAAACGTCGTGATGTGGGGGGCGATCGGAGTCATGGCTGTGCTCCCGCGACCCAACTTTCGCAATGCTCGGCGATGTTTCTCATCAACTGTGGCGTTGCTTGCAGATACCAGTAGGTGTCGCTCACCTTGCCATGACCCAGATAGGTCGACAGCGCCAACATGTGCTTGGTGATCCGGTCGCGCCCATCCGGGCAGGTTTCCAAGGCCCTCACTGCAAACGTGTGCCTCAGCGAATGGGGCGTGGGCCGCGGCCGCTGCGGATGGCATGGCAGACCAATCTTCCTCGCGGCGGTGCGGAATGCGTAGTCCACATCCACGAGACGCAACGGCTTTCGTCGCAACGATACGAACACGTGATCGTCGAATGGCGCATAGGGGCGTCGGCGTTCCAGATATTGCTCAAGCCCAACCCGGGCGGTCTCATGCAAGGGAACGAAGCGACTCTTGCGGAATTTGGAATTTCGAATCACCAGCCCATCCGGGGTGATGTCCTCATAGCGCAGGCGGATGGCTTCCGACACGCGAAGCCCGGTGCAGGCCAGCAGCGCAAACAGCGTGCTGTACGTAGATCGACGCAAAGTCCGATAGCCCGACTGGGATGCAGCCTGCACGAGTCGCTCGATGTCGTCCTCGGAAAGGATGTAAGGCACGGGACGTGGCCCCCTTTCACTGCCAAAGATCGGATGGGGCACTTCATGGCGTCGGTCCTCGGCATGCGCGTATCGGGCCAATCGGATGACATCACCGAGCCGGCGGGCGCGCTGTTGGAGCGATCTTGCCGAGCCGGCCCATTGGACGGCGGTTTCCGAGCAGACGTGGTTCTGACCGCACGCCTCCGAGAAGGCGGCGAAACTGCGGAGGAGCTTGCCTTGGCACTTGAGTTCGAAACCACAAGCACGACGCACAGCCAGATACGACTCGACGGCTTGAGCTAGCATGGCCGTGCCCCCGGCCAGGGTTGCGCAATCTGCCCCAGCATCGTGACGTCGACCTTCGCGTAGATCTGCGTGGTGTCGATTGAACGGTGCCGGAGAACGGCGGCGATGTCTTGCAGCGACGCACCGTGCCGCAACATCGAACTCGCCGCGGAGTGGCGAAGGACATGGGCCGCTCCTCGGCTCGGGCATTTGACCCCAGAGCGGAGCATGGCGCGTTCGACGATGACCGAGACCGCACAATGATTAGCGAAGGCACGAAAGGGGGCCCGGGCGCGAACGAACAGGGCGTCCGAATCGGTCCGCGGCCGCCCATCCTGCAAGTAGTCCACCACAGCCTGGCCGACCTCCTGCGTCAGGGGCAGCCGCGTTTCGCGCCGGCTCTTTCCCGTGACCGATAGCCAGGCGCCTTTCCAGTCGATATCTCCCAGACGCAACTGCACGATATCGCCCGCCCGAAGTCCCAGGCGGGCAAGTAACAGCAAGATCGCACGATCCCGCTTCCCGACCGCTGAAGTCGGATCGCACGAGGCGATGACACGCTCGACTTCTTCGGATTGCAGATATCGTGGCAGAGAGGAAAGACGCCAATGCGCCACCGTGGGAACGGCAGCACCCAGTTCGGCGGGACACCTGCCTTCGGCGATCAGGAAGCGCAGGAACATGCGCAGTGCCGTCGTGCAATTCTTGGTTGCTGCCCACCCGCACTTCTGGCTCGTCTCGAGGACAAACTGCCGCACGCACTGCGCATCAAGTCTGCCCGGATCTTCGCCGACGCGTGCCAGCAGATCTCGAAGCGAGCGCTTGTAGTTGTAGAGGGTCGAATCGGCGGTTCCGCGTTGCTGGCGCATCCACTGACAGAATGCGGCGAGCAATACGCAATCATGCGTTTGCGTTTCTGCAAGGCGGGCCACGCTGAGTCCCTCACCCCGAAGAAACCCCAAGAACAAGCGCGCACCACGCAGCAAATCTACCCGGTACGTATGGCCGTACCCTGGGCATCGACACCGACTCAAGTGGCGGCCAAAACGCTGGATGACCTGTTCGTCCACAGGCCCTTCGCCCACACCTTCCTTGTTCGACCAATAGACAAAGTGTTCCGCTTCGCGGATGTGCCGACGCGCTGTAATCCTCGCATAGCCCGCGCGGTACAGCTCTTGAGCAAAACCCTCGATTTGAGGTCCGCTCGGACCGTCGCGAAGGGCTTGAATGCGTAAAGGGGAATCGAACCAGATTGCGAGCATGACGTCCTCCATCGATGAAAGTCATAGGCCGGAGGGCCGTCATGATTATGTGGAGTAGAAAGCCGCGCTGCCCGCTCACAACCCATTGAAACAAGTGCGCTATCGCTGATCCCGATGACCCGCTTGTGCGCATAAAACTGGACAGTGCATTAAATTTGTAATGCGGTGCACCGCATTACAAGTTCGTCGTGATCAGCGTCGAGACGCGCCCGTAGCGCTGATCCATCAGCCGGAAGAAGGCATTCGCTTGCTCGGACTTGAGGGTGAGATAGCCCAGCTCATCGATCAACAACGGTTGGAAGCGGGCGAGTTGCGCGAGCAGTTTCGGTGTCGAGCGGTCGGCGAGCGAGGCGTAGAGCTCGTCGAGCAAGACCTGCGCGTTGTAGAAGCGGGCGGCGTGGCCGTTGAGGCACGCCTCGCGCAAGAGGGCCAGCGCAATGCCGGTCTTGCCGGTGCCCGGCGGGCCAATGAGCAGGATGTTCTCGTTGCGGCGCAGGAAGTCGAGCCCGGCCAGGGCGCGGATCTGGGCGCGATCGACGCCGGGCTGGCGATCGAAGGGGAAGGTCTCGAGCGTCCAGCGCCACGGCAGCTTCGCCTGCGTCAGTCGGTACGCGAGGCTCCTCTCGCGGCGCTGCGCGGCTTCGGCCGCCAGCAAGCGCCCGATGACTTCGGCCGGCGGCGCGCCTTCGCGCTCGGCGCGCGCGAGCTCGACGTCGAGCGCGGCGGCCATGCCGCGCAGCCGCAACTGGGTGAGCTGTTGGTGGAGCGGCTCACGCATCGTCGTCGCGCGCGTTCAACGCAAAGAAGTTGCCGGCGACTTCTTGCAGGATGAGTTTCTCAAGCCGCCCCAGGTCGTACAGCCCGTAGTGCGCCGCCTGGCGCACGGCGGCCAGGAAGGGTTCCCTGGGGTAGGTGCGCTGCAGCTCCAGCAGGCGTCGCAAGGCGCGCGGCGCGCGGCCGTGACCGCGTTGCTTGAGGGCGCGCGCATAGGCCTCCAGTTCGGGACTGTCGGGGCGCAGTTGCGCCTCGATCGCCGGCGTGCGGTTCGCGCGCGTGGGGGTGGGATGGTGCGCGGGATCGGTGCGGCGCGCATCGCGCTGGCCGATCAAGCGCGGATGGGTCGCGACCACGCCATGGCGATGATGGATCTCGACACGGTCCGGATATTTGTAGACCGTCACGCTCGCCCCGACCAGACGCTCGGGGACGGAGTAGCGATTGGCGTCGAGCGACACATAGCCGTTCAGGTCCACCACCCGCTCGAAGAGCTCATAGAGCGGCGGCCACACCGGGGGCAGCGCCTGCAGGTGCGGTTTCTCGAGCACATAGGCGGTCTCGGGGCTCATCCCCAGGGCGCGCTTGGGCCGCGCGTTGGCGACCTCGCGGCACCAGGCGAGCGCCTGGCGGTTCAGATCCTCGAAGTCGGTGAAGCGGCGCCCGGGCAGGAAGTTGGTTTCGACGAAGAAGAAGTTGCGCTCGATCCGCCCCTTGCGATCCGGATGATTGACCCGATGGGCCCGGAATTCGAAGCCCAGCGTGCGGGCGAAGGCCGCCATCTCGGGCGCGATGACGGCGTTGGCGCCGGCGCCGGCGGCGAGCATCACGCTGGTGTTGTCGATCACGCACCGCGCACACGCCCCGTTCATGAAGCGCACCGCCTCGAGCAGGAACTGCTTGGCTTCGAAGCGGGTGTAGTGCGGGTAATACTGGATGAACAGGCGGCGCGAGTAGGCGAGCACGAGGCCGGCGCACTGGGCGGTCACGGTCTTGTCACCGAGCGTGACGCGATGCGGCGAGGTGTCGTGCTGCATCTCTTCGCCTAATCGGAAGTGGTACTCGCCGGCGCGCTCGGGCGCCACGCGCAGCCCCGCCTCGCGCACCCAGCGCGTGAGCGTGCTGTAGGAGACGGTGAGATCGACCTCGGCGGCGAGCAGCTCCCCCATGCGCACGACGTTGCCGTGGGCGCGCTCGAAGGCCGATTTCAGATAGGCCCGCGGCACGCCCGGCGCCGCCGCCTCGGTGGGCGCCGGCCCACGCGCACGCACGATGCGGCGCACGGTATTACGCGACAGCCGCAGGATGCGGCTGATCTCGCGCAGGCTCTTGCCTTGCGCCTGTAGGGTTCGGACCGCATCGCGGATCTGGCTGGGGGTCATGGTCAAGGTTCCTCGCAAGTTCGCCCTGCAGGGCATCGACGGCGATGCGCAGGCGGGTCAGCGCACCCACGAGGGATTCGGGCAGCCCCGCCTGGCGAAGTGGATCCCTGAGGCCCGGCAAGCGCTCACGCAGCCGCTTGATCAGCGCGAGCAGTTGCTGCACCTCGGCCGCACACTGGCCTTCCGGCCCGCGCGCGAGGCGCGTGTCGGCCCACTGCTCGTCCTGGGCACGCAGGCTCTCGATGAACAGGCGCGGGTGGGCCACCATCCGCGCGCGCGCCGCGCGCGGGCTGTTCCGGTAATGCCGGAACCAGGTCTGCAGCTCGCGGGTGGTCAGCGGGCTCGCCGCCAAGGCGTCGAGCAGTTCGGTCGCCTGCGCGCTGTTGGCGCGCGCCAACGGGGCCAGCACCCGCGTCGCCGCCCAGGTCGAGACCGTGCCCTGGCGCACGGCCGCGAGCACGGTCTCGGACAGGCCGCAGACCAGTTCCAGACGCCGGCTGACCCAGCTCACATCGCGACCGCTGCGGCGCGCCACCTCGCGCTCCGAGAGCCCCTGGCCGTGCACGAGTTCCTGCACCAGCAGGGCTTCCTCGATCGCCGCAAAGGGCCGACGGCGCGCTTGCGCGAGCACCAAGAGCAAAGCCTGGGCGAGATCGCATGCCCACGATTCGACCCGCGCGGTGTCGCGTCCGAGCCGGCGCAGCGCCCCCACCCGCCGGTAGCCGTCGACCAGGATCAGTCGGTTGCCATCGGCCTCGGGCACCGCGATGCAGGCAACGAGTTGGCCGCTGTGTTCGATCGAGCGGGCCAGCGCCTCGATCGCCCGCGGTTCGATGAGCCGTGCGTGGGCGAAGCGCAGCTCGAGACGGTGCAGATCGACTTCGCGGGGCTGGGGGGGCGGCGTGTCCATGACCGAAACCCTACCGAGGCGCGCCGCCCATGGCGATCACGTCCTCTCTTTGCAAGATTACCCGGAGGGCGCGCAAGGCCTTGAGACCGTGGTGATTCGAACCATCCACGCGTCCATCTTTGCAAGATCGTCACGCGTGGCCGGGCTCAGCCGGTAAAGCCCTGAGGGCACGGACGTTTCACGCGTCCACACGTCCATCTTTGCAAGCACGCGCTGCGCTCGCCGGGCGTCGCGCGCCGGCTGCAGGCACCGGTTACGCTCGCGGTACGCCGGATGCAAACGCTGGTACTCGCGCCAGTAATCCGGATGCTGCGCGGCCCACGCCGCCTGCGCCCGCGCCTGATTCTCCCGGTAATCGGGATCGGTCTGCCGCCGCGCCTGTTGCCAGCGCCGCCGGCGTTCCCGCTGGCACGCCGACGACGCGCAGTACGTTTGCCCAGGGGTTTGCGGCCGGGGATGGAATAACTTGCCGCAGCCAGCGCACGGTTTGCTCTGCATCGACGGACCTCTGCGGGGGGAATCCTCCCGGGAGCGTCCGACAGCCAGGCGATACAGATCAATCGACCGCCGCCTCCGCGGCGGCCTCATTCAGCTCGCTGGGTCAATTATTTGAGCGAAAGGCGGGTCAATTCTGATGAGCGTTGAGGGCCGATGACAGTGCAGTGCGCCATGAAGGCGCTGGGAGGATTCCAGAGCGTTCTTTCTCAACGATTCGTTAAATAGCTTTGGATCGACTTGAACGTTGCGTTCAATCTTTCTCACTGTCATCTGGGGCAGTTAGATCGAATTCCCGGATTCTGCGCTCCAGCCTTGGCCGGGAAATGCCCAGAATTTGGCACGCCTTACCCTTGTGCCATCTTGTGGAGTTTAGAACGCGGACGATATAGTCACGCTCCAGAATACGTAACGAGACGAATGCCTCCCCCGATGCCCCTGAGGTCCCTTGTGGCGGTTCGACAACTCCTCGTGAATGGCAAACGATTTCAGGATGTAGGTGATCAGTCGTCAAGGTGTCACTCCGCTCCATCACAATGGCCTTCAACAGGACGTTTTCCAGCTGTCGGACGTTTCCGGGCCAGGAGTAGGCTTGGAGGCAGGTCATAGCCTCGCCAGAAACGCGCCGGATGCTCCTCTGCAGATCTCGGTTAGCCTTCTTCAACAGGAATTCGACCAAGAGCGGGATGTCGTTGCGACGCTCCCGCAGGGGGGGCAGATGGATGACCGCCACGTTCAGCCTGTAATACAAGTCCTCGCGAAAGCCGCCGGAGGCCACCCGGTCCTCTAACTTCACATTGGTCGCTGCGACGAAACGGGCCTTGCTCTTCTTGATCTGCGTACTCCCCACGGGGCTGTATTCGCGCTCCTCCAGGATGCGCAGCAGCTTGCCCTGCATGGCTGGGGAGAGTTCCGCAATCTCGTCGAGAAACAGGGTTCCCTCGCCCGCCTGCTCGATCTTCCCTTTGTGGGCGCTCACCGCGCCGGTAAAGGCGCCCCGTTCGTGGCCGAACAACTCGCTCTCCAGCAGGTTTTCAACGAGGGCAGCGCAGTTAACCGCAATGTAGGGCGACTGCCTCTCGTTACTGGCGTCGTGGACTGCTCGCGCGACGAGTTCCTTACCCGTTCCCGATTCCCCCAGAATCATGACCGTGACGCGGCTCTGGGCGACCAAGGCAATGCTCTTGAATACCTCCTTCATGGCGAAGGACTGGCCGACAATCTTGGAGTGCGAAGCTTCCTGTGGACCGAGTGCCAAAGCGGCGCCGGCGGTGCCGCTTTTCCGGGACACGGCCCGTTTGACGGCGGCGTCCAACTCGTCGAGATCGATCGGCTTTGGCACGTAGTCGGTCGCCCCCCCTTGCATGGCCACCACAGTCATCTCCAGATCGTGGAAAGCCGTGATCATGATCACAGGGCATTGCGGGCGGTGCTGTTTGATCTCCCGCAACAGCCACAGGCCGTCCTTCCCCGGCAGCCGGATGTCGGAGACGATGGCATCAATATTGCTGGCAAAGGCAAGGGCGGCACCTTCTTCCGCCGTGCCCGCCGAAGACACCTTGAAACCATGCTGCTGAAAATACACCTTGAGCGTCTGGCGTATCGCCTTGTCGTCGTCGACGATGAGAATATGTGCCATCCTAGGTCCTCCTGGGGGTTGCGGGGCCGCGCCCCCGACTTGTTCGTCTTGCGACCAGCATTATCCACGCCAGCAACCTCGCACGGGGCGCCGCCACGCAGCCATGAAACTTGCTAACCGAATTCTGGCGATAACGTTCCTGATCTCGACCATCGCGATCGTTGGGATTGCCGGTCTGACGCTTGCCGTATCGAACGGGGCGTTGCATGATCTCCTGCGCAAGAGCTTGGACGACAGCGTCGGCCGGGAGGCGCGCAATGTGCAAAACAGTGTCGATATGGTGAAAAGCGATTTGGTCGTGCTGGCGGAAGTGGGCGTTTCTGGAATCCTAGGCGACCATTCTGAGCCGAACCCCGACAGCCTGAAAATGCTTGCGGATCATTTGAACGCCATGATGCGTAAGCGCCCCGCCTATGCGCAAGCCCAGCTAATACTGGGCGGAGCGACCGGCCAGCGCATGGTACTCAGTACCCGGTCGGAAGACGCCGGCCAGGCTACGATCGGTGCGCCCACCGGAGGTCTCAGCTATGAGGCCGTGCTGCGGGAAAAGCAGGGGCTGCGGCCGTGGAGTGCCCAGTTCGGGGCTGCACCGTGGGCCTCGAAGGGCGAGGAGACGGCGGAGGGAAGGAACGTCCTTTACTTCAGCGCCCCCGTGGTGGCACGGGGCGGCGCGACGGTGGGTGCCGTTGCCATAGCAGCGGATTTCGGCCTGATGGTGCGTGAACTCGGCTGGACGAGTGAGGATGTGGCCTACTCTGTGGGTGACCAAACGGGCCGGTATCTCTATCGCTCCCGCCCTCCGCCCGCTGCGGGCGGCGGTGCCAAAGGGAACATGCTCGACGACTTCCACTTGCGTAACGGCTGGGGCAAGTGGTTGGCTCAGGGCGAGCCCCACCTGCAGTGGGAGTTGCGGGACCCGCCGCGAGCTGTCGATCTGCGCCGGGTCGACCTTGTGGACGCGACTTCAGCGTCCCTCCCCGAGATTCTCATCGTGGGCGGAGTGGCTTCGTTCGCGAACGTGGAAATGAAGGCGTCTATGTACCGCACCCAGCTCGTCGTCACGGTGCTGGGAATTGGGACCCTCATGGTGTTGGCGCTAACCTTCGCGATTTTCTGCTTGGTCCGGCCCATTCAAAGGCTGACTACCGTCGTTGACCGCATTGCAGCGGGTGATCAGAACGTCATCGCCCCGACGCAACGGCGGGACGAGATCGGCATCCTGGCGCGGGCCGTGATTCACATGGCCGATCGACTGCGCAAGACGGCAAAAAATTCGGAACAAGCCGCTATGGGGCGCATGGCGAGCATGATCGCCCATGACCTGCGAAATGCCCTGTCATCCGTCAAGATGAATCTGCACATTCTGCAAGCCCACCACCGGAAACAGAACGACGACTGCTTGGATGGCTGCGAAATCGCCCTGGATCAAGTGCACTATATGGAGCACATCCTAAACGACATGCTCGCCTTCGCACGGCCGGGCACCCTGGAGTTGGACTGGGTAGACTTGGGCGAGGCCATCAGCACGGCCTCGGTGTCACTGCTGCCGGACGCTATGCGCAAGTCGATCGACCTACGCAGCAGCAGCGAGCAAAAACTGCCCACGGTCAGAGGCGACCGCAACAAGCTGCTCCAGCTCTTCCAGAACATCCTAGACAATGCCATTCAGGCCGCCCCGGAGGGCGGGCATATCACCATCGAGACGCGCGTCCTGCTGCACGATTCCCAGCCCGCAGTCGAAGTCAAAATCACGGACAACGGGCCCGGTATCGCGCCCGAGATCGCCGGCAAAACGTTCGAGCCCTTTGTCACGACGCGGGCGAGGGGAACGGGGCTCGGCCTAGCCATCGTCCAGCGCATCGTGACGCAGCACCGTGGCCACGTCACGCTGAATTCTAGGCCCTCGGGTGGGGCTGTCGCTACCGTCCTCCTCCCCGTTTCGCCCAACAATGCCGAGCCGGCGGACGGCGCCAGCCTGGACCCTGGGGTGGCCTCCCAGGGTATGTAAGCGGCCTCGCAGCACGGCTCCTTACATGCCGTGCTCACGCTCGGCAACGTCCTCCTTCACCACCAGGAAGTGGGTGATGTGGCCGGCTGCATCGTGGATCGGCAGAATACGCTCGTACTCCCAGAACAGCTCGCCGCTCTTCTTACGGTTGTGCAATTTTCCCGACCACTCACGCCCCGCGGTGATGGTCTCCCAGAGGTCCTGATGCACTTTGCGAGGTGTATCGGCGGAGCTCAGGATGCGGGGATTCTGGCCGAGGAGTTCCTCCTTCGAATAGCCGGTAACCAAGGTAAAGCGGCGGTTGACGTACTCGATGTTGCCGGCGGTGTCCGTGATCATGATGGAATTGGGGCTCTGCTCAACCGCCTGGGAGAGTATGCCAATCTGCTCCTGCAGTTTGATGCGCTCGCGCAGGAGAGCCGCCGCTTCTTTCCGCTCGCCAATGTCACGCGTTAGCGCCAGGATGCACTCGCGGCCGGCGATCTCAGCGCGCCGCACGCTCATTTCCACCCAAAATAGGCTACCGTCGTGGCGTCGGGCCAACCACTCCCATGCGGGCGCTTCACCTTGCTGCGCGCGGGCAAACCATCTCAGGGCGTCCTGTTCGGTGTAGGGTGGGGTATTGGCACTCAGCTCGGCTATCCCTAGGTGGCGCACCTCCTTCCGGCTATATCCGTACATTTGGGTCATCTGGGCGTTGACGTCGAGGATGGCGCCCGTGCCAGCGTCATGCAGGAAGATGGCGTCGCTCACTCCGTCGAAGATGGCCCGGAAGCGCGCCGCGCTCGCGCGCAGTTCACATTCCTGCTGCTTGTGCTCGGTAATGTCCCTGGCAACACCGAATATGCCGATGACTCTGCCCTGTGCGTCGTGCAGCGGCCCTCTGGTGGTAAGGAAGGTTCGGATTCCGCCGATGGTGCGCAGCGTTTCCTCCGAGGTCACCACCTGGCCGGCATTTATGACCTCACGGTCGGAATCCATGAGACGCTCCGCGTCAACCGGTTGAAAGATTGCCGTATCGTCCCTTCTGAGCACTTCCGCGCGGGTCTTGGCCACGACGCGGGAGAATTCGCGATTGGCGAACAAGTAGCGGCCCGCCGCATCTTTTGCGTATATGACATCCGTGGAGCCCTCGGCGATGGCGTCCAGGAGCTCGAGAACCTGCCGTTTTTCCGCCTGTTGGTGGTTCTGGATCTTTGAGAAGTGTAGTTCACCACGCTGGTGAATAAGTCTGATCACGGCCGCTGCGATCATAAGGCACAAGGTCGCCGCTAAGCCAATCCAGAGGGCATCCTTCCTCGCTTGTGCATAAAGTTCGTCCTTATCCAGCTTGGCAACGAGAAACCAGGCGGACCCTTCGATGTGCCTCACCACCCCGAGGACGGGAACCGACCGGTAGTCGACGCCTTCGACCCACGTCTGGTGCTTACCCTCCAGAGCCTGCACAGCAAGCAGTTTCTTCTGGGTCATGGGCATACGCTGCTTGAGCGCCGTGTCTGAACGATGGCGCAGTTCGTTGAGGAAGAGCACCTCGTCGTCTTCGCGGCGGAACAGCAGGGTTTCGGCGCTCGCGCTGGGAACCGGCCAAGACTGAATGAAGGGGAAGAGAAATCGATTCGGATCGACCCGCAAGGCGACGGCCAGACCCGGGGTCCCTTCGGGGGACGGGAGGGGGGCGACGAAGTCGAGATACACCCGAGACGGGTCACGCTGCACGACGTACAGATCCGTGGAAAGCACTTGCCCCGTCTGGATAGCGCGCTGGGAGGTTTCAAGCAGGTTGGGCCCCGGGGGCGGTTCGGCTCCCCCCATGGCAGACACTACAATCCCCTTATCGTCCAGAAGTAGGACGTTCTCGTAGTCGAAGGCATCGCGGTAAGCTACTAGGCGTGCCCTCAGCCGCGCGTGCCCGGCTTCGTCGCCTGACTGGCGCCAAGCCGCGTATAGCTCAAGCAGCGAGGCGTCACTGTGCACGAATTCAGCCGTTTTCCGCTGTTCGCCGAGCCACGCCACAGTCTGATTCGCCTTGAGATCGGCAATAGCCTCGAGCCCTTCTACCTCCTTTCCCTTAAGATTGTTTAACGTATAAACGATGCTAACAAGAGCGAGCAGAATGGTGACGCTGGCCAGCACGACGAAGACAAGAATGAGCGCGCGCCGGCCGGAATAGGAAGTCTCCCCTGCAGGCGGGCGATTCGATTTGCGGACGAGCCAGACCGCAGCGAGATACAGCACGAACCCTGTGGCTAGGACGAAGACAAGCCCTTTCCCAATGCCGATCTGCGTATGGACCATGAAGTCTGGCATGAAGTCCGGCACGAACTCAAGCATCAGATTTTCGGAGAAAACGACCCACCCGACGCCCATCAGCGAAAAAAATGATTGCGAAGTGAACTGCAGGTCTGTCAACTTTCACTACAGCTTACCTCCCGGCATCGATTCGGTGCCCGGTGGCGAGAAGGAGTGTATCGAACAAGGCGCATTCACCAGACAGCTGAGCCTCTTGCAAAACTCGACGGAATTTCGTAAACCCGCCGTATTCAACGCCAGAAGTCATGGCCATACCCCCCTACGCTGAACGACCAAAACAGCCCTGAGGGCGTAGGAATGGCCTTTGTGAGCAACGAACCATTTTCAGGCCACATACCCCAGTTAAAAATACAGCAAAGTTACAGCGGAAACTTAATGCAAACCCTCATAATTGCCTAAAAATCAGGCGATTTTCCTGAAAAATAGTTTTGCAAGAGGCTCAGCTGAGATCCCAATAAGTTTACAAGAGAATCGGCAACGCATGTTACCCATTGCGAGGTGTCGGGAGCCCCGACTTTGACACTTCCAGTTAACACGTGCCGCTGTATCGTCCATGGGGCGCGGCTTCCGGCGATGTGCTAGAAATGGCCGTGTATCTATGTGTGAGTCGCGCTCAGTCGAGCTTGAGGCGGGTTGAGCTTCAGTGATTTCAGTCGGTTAGCCGCTGCCGGCGATGGCTCGGTGACCTGCCAGACGGTGCGGTTGGGGCTGGACAATGGCGCGAGCTGGAGGCGCGTGAGGTCGTCGCGCATGTTGCGCCAGGTATCCTGGCAGTCACGCTCGATCACGCGCTCAAGCAGCGGCGCGAGCTCGGTGATCGCGATATGGGCGTGGATGCGGTGCGGCGCCCAGTGAAACACCGGGTGCATCTTCAGCCCGCTCTTCATTGTGCGCCAATCCTCCTCGACGCGCTGCTGCTGCTTGTAGCCCAGCGCCATGTTTTTGGCGCTGAGCGTGTCGTCGTTGGTATACACGACGAACTTGCCGTCGAAGCGTTCGAGCTCGGCAATCGCTTGACGGTCGATCGCGAGCCCGCGCTTCGTCTCCTTCAGCAGGTGACCCTAGCGGGCGCTCGAGCGCAGCGCGCAGACGCCTTTGCTGTGGCCGTGCTCGCCCCGATCGGCAAGGCTCGCCAGTCGGCCTCCAGTTCCTTGATGTGCTCGTCGCGGTGTGCGCGCTGGCGGCGCGCTTCGTGCGCATTGAAGCACACCGCGTAGCGGCGCCGGTGCTCGCCGTCGCCGACGACCTCCTTGATCTCGAGGTTCTCGGCCAGCTTGCGGTAGCGGCCTGCGCGCGAGAGCACTGCCTCGGTGACCTCGTCGCCGCGGCGGATCGGCATCGCCATCAGTACTTGCCGCCGCCCTTGGCGAGCGCCTGGAAGCTCGCCTGCGCGCGCACCACCGCATCGATACCGAGCCGCCGCCACAACGCTTCGAGTGCATACGCGTCGCCATACGGCCACCCACACACCAGCCGCCAGTCCGGGCAATCGGCGACGATCTCGTCCGGCGAGCAGCGGCGCAGGATGCTCTTGGCAAGACGGCGCAACCGTTCGAGCACCTGTTGATCGTCGGCGTGGCCGCAGTTGTAGACGATAGGCGCCTGCGAGCGCCCCTCCGTTGGGTCCCACACGTTCTCGGCCAGTTGCAGGTATAAGATCTCCCGCCCGTCGGCCCGCTCCTGTTTGCTCTTACGCAGATACATGCCCGCAACAGTAGCGGCATTCGGGGTGAAAAAACAACAATCCATGGATCGAGGCGTTAGGCCGATCATGGCGCTGAAACCCGCGCCGTTGTAGGGGGTAGGTCCGAAATGTGCCTTGGAGCTGTCAAGCTCGGGGCTAACGCGCTTACAGATACTTCTTAAACGTCGCCGCCGCGATGCACACGGCGATGCCGATTATCACGGCGCTGGGCAGCAGGATTAGTAGCGGGCTCACGCTCACCGGCAGTGCCAGGTAAGTCACCCACGGCAGTACGGCCAACGGCAACAGGCTGGCCTTGGCGCGGTGGTAAATGAACCCCGATTCGCGCCCCGCGCCGAAGCGGCGTACATCCCGGCGCACCAAGCCGTCCACCAGCCCGACGAAGGCGGCCATCAGGAACAGCGGCAGGGTCAGGCACAGCACCAGCAACCGCACGAGGAAGACCAGCGTCGTGTAGGCGGCCGCGATCAGGTAGCTCTCCACGTTCACGTAGACCAGGCCGATGTAGTAGAGGAAATCCTTGGTCTGGCGGTGGCTGCCGGCGCTGGCCCGCGCCGAGGCATCGCGTATCCAGTCTAGCAGGCCGCTGTTCACGAACAGCCAGTGGTGGCCCTGATCGACCATCCGGTGCGCGGTGCGTCCCGGCTCCTGCACCAGCGCGCTGCGCGTGAAGTTCTCCGTGAGCTGGTCCAGCTCGTAGTGGAGCATCCCCTGGGCATGACGCCAGCCCTGCTCGGGCCAGAAGAAGTGCATGCCTACGCACTCGATCAAGATGCACAGCAGCAGCGATCCGCACAGCACGCCGAAGAGGCGGAACGGCAGCGTGACCAGGCTGGCGATCAGCCCCTGCTGTCCTTGCTGCTGGCGCTGTGCCGCGACGGCCGGGTCGCTCATGCCCCGGTCTCTTCATCGACGGCCGCCATCCGTTTGAAGTCGTCCAGCAGGTCGGCGGGCAACGCGCGGTCCTGCAGGCCCGGCATGCCCGGGTTGTCCCACCAGTCGCCGGCCTCGACGTAGTGCTGGCGCATGTAGCCGGCCAGCTCCTGCAAGTCTTTGGGCATAGACTCGTCGGGATCGGGCGCCGGCAGCGGCATGCGGACTTTCCAGAGGTTGCCGCCCTCGATCAGCGCGAAGCATTGCCCCTTCGGCAGTGCAACCACATGTGCCGGCTCGATCAGCGGCACGCTGTTGTTGCTGATGCGGTCCTGGGTGTTGGACGTGAAGGCGGTATTGCCGCGCGGGTCGGAACTGTCGGTGGCGCCGCTCATGATCGCGGTAGCATGGACATCGACCTTGGGCAGTTGCCGCGTCAGCAGTTCCGCGGTGGCGGTCTCCCTTACCCTCAACATGAACAGGTTGTTGAAGTTGCCGACCACCTGGCCTGCCTTCGCGCGGTTGCCAATGCGCGCCTCGATGTCCGAGAGCGTTTGCGTGTAGGCCGTCACCTGCACGCCGGCACCGCCGCCCTTGTTGACCATCGGGATGAACTCGTCGCCCATGAGTTCGTTGAACTCGTCCGCGTGGACGTTGATGGGCACCTTCACGCCGGTCGCCGATCCGGGCAGGCCGTCGTCGATGCCGAACTTGTAGATGTGCCCCGCGACCGAAACGAGATCGGAGAACATGGAGTTGCCCACCGCCGCGGCCACCTCGGCATCGGACAACGCATCGAGCCCCACGTAGACCACCGCGCGTTTGCGGATGATCTGCATCCAGTCGAAGATCGGCCGCGGGTCACCCAGGTCCGAATAGTTCGGTGCGAGCAGTTGCGCGATCTTGCCGGTGGTGAGCTTCTCCAGCAGCGGCAGCAGCGAGGCGACGATCTTGTCGAAATACGTCCGGTCGTAACGCACGGCGCTGCGCAGGCCGTCGAGCACCGGGTCGTAGACGCGCACCTGCGACAGGTACTGCTCGAGGGCGATCACGCGCTTCTCGCGCCCGATCATGTTGCGCGGGATGTTCCTGTCGTTGAGCCTGGCTTCGAGCTGGACGATGACCTCCCAGGCCTTCGGCTCGTTCTTGGCGAAGTAGTGCTGGGCGTACTCGATGAACAGCGCATCGATGTTGATGACGTGGCGCTGGATCAGCAGGTAGTCCGGCCGCTGCCCCAACTCGACCAGGGCGCGGGCGATGATATTTACGAAGCGCCAGGCGAACTCGCGGAATGCGGCGCTGTTGCCTTCGCCGGAGAGTTGGCCGGCGATGCGCGTGGCGACTTCCGAGATGCGCCCGAAGCGGCCCACCGCGTTGTAGCGTGCCGAGATGTCCGGCCAGCCCAGGTGGAAGACGTAGAACTCGCCCTCGCGTCCGGCGCGCGTGGCCTCCACGTACATGCGCTTGAGCAGGTCGGCGTCGCCCTTGGGGTCGAAGACGATCACGACCTCGTGCTGGCCGCCCACCTTGCGCCGGATGTCCTGGGTGATGAAGAGTTCGGCCAGGCGCGTCTTGCCCACGCGCGTGGTGCCCAGCACCAGCGAGTGGCCGACCCGCTCGCCCAGCGGCAAGGTGACGTCGACCTCGTGGGGTTCGATGCCATGCAGACGTGGAAGCCCGCCGAGTGGTGGCAACGGACGCACCGGGTTGAGCGCGCTGTCCCAGGCCAGCACGCGCGCCAGCGTCGAGACGGGAAACGGCACGAACTCAAGCCGCTCCTCCAGCCGCCGGGCGGCCCGGTAGATCGCGGTCGGTTCCACGTAGCGGCGGAACTCCGGCCGGTAGGTCTGCATCAGTCGGTGCGTGTGGCGCTGGTCCCAGCGAAAGCCCCGACCGACGAACAGCCGCTGCTGGCTCACCGGCACGTCGCGGCTGGTCATCACGTAGCGCGGCAGGCGGCGGATGTTGCGGCGGTAGCGCAGGATCGCCCAGGCGTCATGCAGCCGGATCGCGCCGAACGCCAGGAAGGCCAGCGCGCTGCCGAACCCGAGCAGCGGGTTCAGCGCGAGCGACCACGGTGCCACCACGCACACCACCGCGGCGCCGGCGCATACCGCCACGGTATAGAGCTCCACCGCTGGCCGCAGCAGAACTTCCACAGCATGCGGCTGCGCCATCTCACTGCTCGATGCCGGTGGACGTGATGAGCACCGGGTAGTGGCGCAGGCCCAGGCGCTGGGCCAGATCGTCGCCCGATGCGGGCGCCAGGGTCAGGCCGGGCGCCAGGCTGCGCAATGCCGCCAGCGCAGCCATCGACTCCACGTTGACCACCAGCCCCACGGCTTGCAGCTCGCGCAGTGCGGCCTGTCGCTGCCGCAGCCAGGTGCGCGAACGCTCGTCGTCGCCGACCAGGAACAGCGGCGTCAGGCCCGGCGCCCGGATGACGCGGCGCGGCACGTCGCCCGGTGACAGGTGCAGCGAGCGCACCGGCAGCATGGTGGCCTCGGCGTCGGCCGGACTGCCCACGCGGGGTGGTGGCATCGGGGCTGGCGGCGTGGCGCGATCCGGCTGCGGATTCAGCGGCTGGTAGTACGGCAGTGCGGAAGCGCCGCCGCGGTCTTCGACGACGATCAGCGGCGCGGCGGCGGTCTGGGCGGACGCCGTCGCGGCGGACAGCAGCCCGATGGCGGCAATGAGGACGGCGGCAATTAGGACGGCGGCAATTAGGACGGTGCGCTTCATGGTGTGGTGGCCAGGTGGGTCGGAACGTAAATGCCGGGGCCGAGCACGCGAGTCAGGTGTCGATGCACGCTGCGCCGATAGCGCGCCGCGGGTTCCCCGCCCGCGGGGCGGTGGTAGCGGCCGATGGCAAGCAGCCAATCCTCGCCGGGGACGTGTTGCTCGCGCAGGATCTCGGCGGCGATGGCGAGGTTGCGGTAGGGGTCCAGCAGCTCGCAGGGCTGCGCATAGCGATGCGCGTGGTAGCCGAGATTGACCTGGCCGAGCCCGGCGTCGATGCGCTTGGCCGGCGTGCGGCCGAGTGCCCGGCGCAGCCCCGTGCAGGCTTCGGCGCGGGTGGCGTAGCGCTGGGGCGTGCCGGCGACGTTGAGCGTCCACGGCCAGGGCACCATGCGTCCGCGCAGCCGGGTGCCGCTCTCCTGCAAAGCCACCGCGTACAGCACCGACGACGGTATGCCGACCCGCTGCGCCTCCAGTTGGTAGGCCGGCGGTGGCACTTCCCGGGCCTGGGTGGCCAGCGCCCAGGGGGCCGTCATGAACAGCAGCGCCGCGGCAGCGCAGCGGTGGGTCAGGCGGCCCGGCCGCCTCGCCCGATGCGGGGTGCTTACTGTCGCTGCCATTGGCCGTTTACCTCGCGCACCACCGCCGGCAGGTCGCCGGGCAGGCCGAGCGCCAGCCAGCGCCCGGCGTCGTGGTTGAGCGTGATCGCGCGGGCGCGCACCTTGGCCGGGTCGATGCCGGCCTGCGTGGCCCACCGCCGGATGCGGGCATCGTCCTGGCGGCTGCCGACCATGTAGAGATCGAAGACCGTGCCCGCAGCCTGGAGCCGCTCGACGACGCGATCGCAGGCGGGGCAGACATCCTTGACGAATACGGCGATGCGTTCGCCGTGTGGCGTAATGGTTGGAACGGTCGCCGTGCCGACACCCGGCAACACAACGCGCTGCCGATCGGGATACAACCGCTGCCAGGCTGCATCGTAGGCGCGCTGGTAGGCCAGCAGCTTCTCGACCCGACGGGCTTCCACCTGGACCTGCAACTCGGCGTAGCGGCGCCGCTCCTCGTCCGAGCGGGCTTCGATACCGAGTGCCGTGAGCGGGTCGATGTTGGGGGAATGCACGCCCAGCGGACCCTGCATCAGTTCCTTGTAGTGCGCCCATTCTTCGCTACCCAGCCCCCAGTCGCGGGCCAACTCCTCGTCGCTGCGGATGATGGCCGCCGGCCGCTCGTGGGTGGGGGCGGTGGCTGACAGGGTGGCGTGCTGGGCGACGGTGACGGGCGCCGCGCCTGCGAGCAGCGCGGCAATCAAGCACGCGGTGACCCTGAAGGAGCTCACGCGGCTTCTCCTACCGTTCGGGAACGATCAGGCGGCGTGTTTCGTCGCCATGTCGGAAGACGGCGGTGCCGCCCTCGATCGCCTCGAGCCGCCAGCCGGCCTCGGCCTCACCGGGCCGCAGCAGGCGGACCTGTTCGAGTGCGGCCGTATTGGTGGGGAGGATCGCCACGAAGCGTTCGCCGGCGCGCAGATCGACGCCGATCACCCGGAATGCAGGTTCGACAGGCCGGGGCTTTACCGGCGTGGGTGCGCGGGGACGGACAGATGCCGAGGGCGTCGGCCGGGCGGTGGCGAGGCGCGCTTCGATCCGCTCGAGGCGGGCCAACAAGGACTGCAGCGCGTCAGTGGTCGGGTGCTCGCCGAGTGCAGCCTCGACCGCGGCAATGCGCTGGTCGAGTGCGCGGCGCTCGGACTCGTAGCGCGTCTGAGGCAGTGCAGTCGGCCGTTGCCGGTGCTGATCGAGCTGCTGCGCGAGATCGTCCAGCCGCCCTTCGAGGACCGCGATCCGCATGGCTGGCGTGCGGTCTTTGGACTCGTCGGCCAGGTTCGAGAGGGCGACGTGGTCGATCACGACCGTGGCGCTGACGAGCAGCACCCAGGTGGCTGCGGCCACGTGCAGCAACTGAAGACGTCGATGTTGTGGTGTGCCCGGAATCGCGGTCATGGCTGCGCCTCCTCGACGAGCGGGAAGGCCTCGGCTGACGTTTCGGCATCTTGGACGGGCGCCGGTAGCGGGGTAACTGGATCGACAGGTGTGATGAGCTGGCTGAAACAGACCCGGCGCGCACCGTCATCTGCGTGCAAATCCCAGGCTGGACCCGCGAGTGTCAACAGCGCGTCGCGCAACACGATCGGCCCGAGTTGGTAGTGGGCTGCCGGCAGCGGGAGGGCGTTCAGTGCATCGGTCTGAGGACCGCTGCAAAGCTGGTAGCCCGAGCGCTGCAACACATGGCGCAGCGCGTCGCCCACCGTCGCGTGCAGGGTCTCCGGCACGGCCACATCGACCACTTGCAGCATCAGGTTCCGCTGGGCCTCGGTGGGCGCGAGTTCGACCAAGGTGTAGCGGCCGTAGCGGACCACCTGGACGTCAGCCGGGGGTGGGGGCACGGATTGAGCGGTGTGCGATGAGGTGGAGGGGGGCGGGGACAGTGTGGTCGCGCAGCCTGCGGTCAGCGCGGCGGCCAGCAACAGGCTATTGCGCGCCGTGCAATGGGACGGTAGGGCGGATTGCATGGATCGGCTCTCGGCGATGTCGAGCCGACACCATCGCCATTCGGAGAGGCCGTATCAGCAAACAAAGGGAATCGCCGCTTTGCCGATTTCACGACGAGCAGGGAGACCGTTGGTCGAAAAAGCGTCACAGCCTTCGGGGGCCGGAACGTCGGGCGGTGGCGGACTTATCGAGCGCGTTATCCACAGTTTCTGTGGATAAACGAGGGCATGGGCTGCCGGCTGATTCGGTTGCGTTCGACGCCTGCCTGGGCGATGGACGAGTTCGAAACGGGGGAGGGCCGTCTGACGACGATACCCCGGCTCAGGCGGGCCTTCTGCGGGCGGTTGTCACCGTGGGGCGATATCCACCCGTTCCCGCAACGCCTTGCTGGAGCTGGCGAGGCGCGTGTCGACGATAGGGGAGAAGAAAATGCCGACGACCCGATGGGCCGCCGGCAGCGTCAGTAAATCAAGCCGCGACCAGTTGTCTGGCCAGCGCGACCTCGACGGAGTCACCGTCCTGGTTGAGCACATCCAACCCGGACTCCGGCACGTCACCCGACGTGCTCTGCGACACCATGATCTTCCTGGCCATCAACCCCAGGCAGGTCATCTGCGAGGAGTTCGCGTAGCCGAGGTAGATCACGCGCACCGGTTGCTTCTGGCCGATGCGCCACGAGCGCCGCGCGGCCTGCTGCAACGAATACACGTTGTAACCCGACTGCATGAACACGATGGTCGGGAATTCCAGCAGGTCCAGGCCGGTTTTGACCAGCTCCGGGTTGGTGATGAGTACGTCGATGCCACGGTCCAACTGCTCGGCGATCCAGTCCTCGCGGCGCGCGGCATCCACGCTTGCGCGCAGCACCGCCACCTTGAAGCCTTCCTGCTCCAGCAGCACCTTCAAACGCGACGTGGTATCGCGCGTGCCGGTGTAGACCGAATAGACCAGGGTCTTGCGACCTTCCGCCTTCTCCTGCTTGCAGATCTCGATCAACTCGCGCTCCTTGGGCATCACCTCCAGCTCGTTGAACTGCGCCGGGACGAACGCCAGGGTTTGGCGCGTGCGCGGATGTACCACCGTTTCCGAGCGGAAGCAGCAGTCCGGCCAGGCCAGCAGCACGTTGAGGACGACCCCGAGCAGCGTCGTGTCGCGCCTCGCCAGGGCCTGCTTCAGCGCCTGGGTCAGCAGACCCGCCAGATCGCGGTAGGCCGCGGCCTGCGCCTCGTCCATCGCGACTTCGCGGAACGCCTCGTCGTAGGGCGGCAGCACGTTGCCACCGATGTCCTTCAACTTGAGGAAGACCGTGAACGGCAGCACGCAACGCAGCACGCCCTTGGGACCAAAGCCCGGCGCCTTGACCGTGCGCACCGATACCTTGGTGCCCTTGGCCGTCTTGTGTGCCGTGCCGGTGCTCTCGGAATAGATGTCCTTGAGCACGCCGTGGTCGCGCATGAACGCCATTGCGGCCGACGTCATGCTGCCGCTCTTGGTCGGCCGGTAGCCGTCTTCGATCATCCGGCCAGGCAGGGCGCGGAACAGCAGGTGGAACAGGTCGTCGCCGTAGCCACCCATCAGCGTGCCGGTGAGCAGCAGCGTCTTGCGCGATTTGGCCGCCAACACTCCCATGGCTTGGCCCTGGGCGGAGCCGCCATTCTTGTACTCGTGCGCCTCGTCGGCGATGAGCAGGTCGAACGTGCCCTGGGGCAGGTAGCGCTTGATGAATTCGGACGGCTGGTAGCCGCCCTCGCCGAAGCCGAACTCCATGTTGGCCATCGCGCGCTCCATGCGGTGCGCCTGGCGGTCCGAGAAGACCAGCTCGCCGCGGTGGTCCATCAGGTTGATGAACTCGTGGATGTTGTCCCCGAGCATCGACGCGACGAACGCGTCGCCGAATTTTTGCATCAACTTCTGCGCGGTGACTTCGCCGATGGTCGGGATACGCTTCAGGGCTTTGAGCACGGCCGAGGACTGGTCACTGGCGGACAGGCCTCGGGGACGGATCAGCGTCCACAGCGGTGCGGCGCAATGGCTGCACTTCCTGCGGGACTCTTCGGCTTCCAGCGCCACCGGGTTCGCCGGCTCGCCGTCGAGGTCGGTGATGACATGGCCGCAGTCCGGGCACGCCGCCACGTCGCCGTGGCGGGTGCCGAGGTGGACGTGGTGGCGGGTGAAGACGGGCTTCCAGTGAAAACCCATCCGCATCCGCACGCGGCCCAGGACGAAGAACTCCTGGCTGTGTGCTGGCACGCGCAACTGCTCGCGCAGCTTCAGCAGCTTGACCAGCGTGTCCGGGCCGTTGAGCACCCAGACCTTGGCGCCGGCCACCGTCTCCTGGATTTCCCGCCGCCACTTGTAGACCAGGTGGGGTGGCGAGAGCACCAGGGTGCGGCGGTAGCCTTCGGCGTTGAGCACGGCGGCCGTGGCGATGCCCACCGTCGTCTTGCCGCAGCCCATCTCGCCATTGACGATCGCAGCACGTTCGCCGCGATCGGCCAGCAACTCGGTGACGGCATGGACCACATCGGCTTGCGCCTGGAACAACTTCCGCTTGAGGCCCGCGAGGACGATCTGGCGCTGCGCCCGCGGCAGGCCAATGTAGACCGGCGGGTTGGCACGGTTGAGCGAATCGAGCAGCTCGTCGCCGAACTCGGTGACGAAGTCCTGCAGGCTCAGCGTGAGAGGGGAAGCGGCCGCTTCGAGCAGGTCGCCCTGGACGGGCGTGCCTTCGGCGGCGGTGGGAACAGTTGCAAGATCGAGGGACATGGTGATGCTCCAAAGCGATGGGGCATGCACCTCCCCCGTGGGGCGATGGCATGCCCCGGGGTGGGAAGAAGAGAACGGCGCCAGGCCGTCGGATGCGGATCAGTATTCGCTGGGCAGCAGCAGCGTGGTGACGCTGCGATCCCATTCGGTGATGATCCAGAGCTTCAGGTCGGGCGTGACCTGGTAGGACGAGAACAGACGATCCTCACCGGACTTGAGCGCGGCGTCGTTCAGTTGCCGATCGTCGTCGCTCAGGTCGCCCCAGTCGCCATGAAGATGGCGGCGTAGGTACGGTGACGGATTGAGCAGGCCCTGGCGGACCAGCGCATCGACGCCGGCGGTCATGACCACCTGCCCTGACGGAAAGCGTGGCTGTGAAGCGAGGTTGAGGACTGCGTGTGCCATGGTGGTTTCTCCTTCGGAAGAAAATGAGGCCACGGCACCCCATCGGGGTAACGAGACCCCGGTGGGTGGATGAAAGCGACGGCGAACCGTCGGGAACAACAATCAGCGGATGGTCAGCACCTCGCCCCGTGTCGGAGAGCCTGGCGTCATGTCCCAGGCGCGGATGACCGGCACGAACTTGTCGGTGAGGATGCGCGTCTCGGCAACGGAGCCGTCGTCGCGTTCGGTGTATTCCGTCTGGAGCGTCTTCTCCTTGTGGGTATCACCTTTGACGACGAGCACACGCCCGGTCCTGGACCTCACCACGCCGGAGATCGCGCCCGCGGCCAGTGCCAGGGCGAGATGCCAGTGCGACAAGGCCCGCGCCGGTGGCCGCAGTGACTGCTGTGCGGCGCCCAGGTGCGTGTCGAGCGCCGGCCAGAGCCCTTGCAGCCGACCGACCTCGTCGGCGAACTGCTCGGGTTCCATCGTCACGCGGTAGAAATGCTCCGGCTCGGCCGGGCTGGCTGGGACCACGTAAGGCAGGAACGGCCATTCCAGCGGCAGTTCCTCGGCTTGCGTCTCGCCCTGCCCGATCTGCAGCAGCAGACCGCGCGTGGCCTTGACCGAATCCGATGCCTGGTCTTGTTGGCGAACCCGGCGACCGAAGATCACCACCTGTTTGAACTGCATCTCCACCGCACGGTAGATACGCAGGTCGGCGAAGTGGCGCGTCAGCCATCCGACCAGCTCGGCATCAAGCACGTAGGACGGCACGATGAAGATCAACACCCCGCCGTACTGCAGCAGCGGCAGCGTGCGCTGGTAGAACAGCTTCTCCAGCCGGGCGCGACCCTGGCCTTGGTAGCCGATGTTCCCATTGACGTCCTTGCTCAGGTCGCCATAGGGTGGGTTGAGCCACAGCAGGCCAAAGGTCTGGCGTGAGATCAGCGTATCCATCAGATCGCCGTGAATGCAGCGATCGACGAGTCTGCGCGCGTGGGCCGCCCGCTCGGCGTCGTACTCGACGGCGAACGCCTTGACCCGCTCGCGCCCGAGGGCGTTGGCGGCTTCGGCGATCGCCACGCCTTCGCCGGCGCAGGGATCGAGGATGCACATCGGCCCGTCGGCGGGCGCCAGTGCGGCGAGTGCCCTTTCGAGCGTGGGTTCGTCCGTGGGGAAGTACCCGTTCTTGACGAAATTGCGGGCGAGCCGCGGGAACATGAGTGCCATAGAAATCTCCTGAGCATGTCGATGGAAGGAAGCGGACATGCGCGGATGCATGTCCGGTACGAAGACCTCACGCCACCGCTTCGAGCGGCAGGTCGGAAGTGATCGGATGCCCGGAAGCGTCCGTGGTGAGCACATTGCTGCGAATCAGGCTACCCAACGCCTGGGTCAGCGCCGGCACGTCAATGGCGAGCCGATGGCCTTCCAATGGCCCGAGGGCAAACGGAAGACGGGTCAGCATCGACCGCGCCAACAACAGCTCCAGCACGACGTCGCGCCAGTGATCGAGCAGCGGCAGCGGGCAGGTGTCCCGCACCAGCAACCACAGCCGGTCGAGCCGGTGATTGGAGTCGCGCGGCAGAAGCGCCAACGCGCTGGCGTTGGCCTTGTCGGGCTTCACAGCACGACGGTCGAATAGCCAGAGATTGACGAGCGACCCGAACAGCGTGCGGCGGTAGGCGCGGGTGATGCGCTTCTCCAGGTTCTCGACGTTGCCGACGAAGACTGGAACCGAACCGCCTTGTTCTGTGATGAGATGGAACTGTTCCAGTCCCTGCTCGTCGCGCCCAAGGGTCAGGCGGGCAAGAAACTCCTGGACGGCGGTGTCGCGCGCCCAGACGGACAGGAAGACCAGATTGCCGTGTTCGTCACCGACGCAGCCGTCGGCCATGAGATCGGGGCATTCGTCGATGCGGTACGGCGTTTTGGAAGAATGGGTGGCAGGCATGGTGTTGTCCTCGAGGAAATCGGAGGCAGCACCGCCCGCCGGGGCAGTTGCTGCCCCAAGGGGTGGAAGAAAGCGCCGGGAACGGCTTGGCGAAGAGAGAGACCCGTGCATCGCAACGCACCGTAGCCTTGAAGGTCTGGGCTACCTGGGCATGTTGTCGGCAACGCCGACGGACATGGAGCCTAGTCTGCTTCAACTGGCAGACGAACGTGAGCAACAAAGCGCAGCCGGCACCTTCCCCGTTTGCTGGGCACTTCGGCCGCCCGCCAAAGAAAAAGCGGACCATGCCGCGATGGGCACGATCCGCTTGGGATGTCAGGCTTTCAACTGACGCAGGCCGTCCGCGAGCAGCCAGAGCGCACGGTTAAGCCGGACGTTCTGGTCGATGCCCTGGACGGGACGGGTGCGCTGCTGTCGCCCGTTGGCGCTGCGGCCACTCAGACCGCCTTTGACGAGGTTCTCCTGGACCCGATTGAACGTGGACCACAAGTCCTCGTGGTTGTCGTCGAAACGACGGGGACGCAGGATCTGGCTCTCCGTGATCGGCAGGGTCTTGCCAGGTTCGTCGTACTTGAGGACCAAGGCCGATCTGGCGAAGACCTCGGCCTCGCCGTCGTCGAGCGTGATGGCACGCATGGCGTCGCGCGAGTCCTGCACTTGCTCGAACCCATGCAGCACCTCGTAGGCGCCCTCGATCACGTGATCGGTGACGTTGCCCTTGTGAGGCACGCGCACGTCGGCGAACGTGTCGCCGCACACCAGACCATTCTGACAGACGAAGCGGAACATGCCCGCCAGCATCTGGTAGCTGCTGGTGCCATCGTGCGAATTGAGCAGGATGATCTCGTTGGCCTCGGCGCCGTTGATCTGACTTGCGTGGCGAAGACGCAGCATATGCTTGGTGTAGTCGCGGCGGTCCTCCTGGCGCACGCGGGTCTGGCACACCATGAATGGCAGGAAGCCTTCCTTGCGCAGTTCGGTCAGTACGGCCGCCGTGGGGATGTAGCTGTACCGCTCGGATCGGCTTTCGTGCGGGGTGTCCGCGAAGATGGAGGGTGCGACGGTGCGAATCTGGTCATCCGATAGTGGATGGCTCGACCGCAGCACCGGGGAGCGATAAGCGAAGCGGGATGCGAGTTGCATTACGATCTCCTTGGAAAAGAGACCGGAGTCCCGCCCCACCGGGGAGGAACCCCGGCGGGTGGTGGAACGCCGCTGGCGCGGCGGTTGGAATCAGGCCTTGGCGAGATGCCAGTCCTGGGATAGCGGAGCGAACTCGTAGCCCAGCACACCGAGACGGTCGCGCTGCTGACGCAGGACGCGGCGATCGACGGTGGCGTCGAGCTTCACGACATCGCCCAGCGGCCAGAGTGCGCCGAACAGGGCAGCATCGTCGGCCGAAGCCTTAGATGCCGCTGCGGCCGGCTCACTTCCGAACGGCGTGGTGTCGACCAGGGGATCGCGCGAGGAACGTGACTTCGACTTGGCCGTGGCCTTCGTCGTGTCCGGCGCGGGCGCCTGCGTTTCCTCGTCGATCGGATCGACTTCCTGCGGACTCAGCCGGCGGGCTTCGTCGCGGCTCAGGGCATCGATGTTGGACAGCGTCATTCCGCCCAGGAGGGCGCGGATCTCGATGACCATGCGGCCGTTGGCGCTGTACGTGGAGGGACGGATCTCGGCGATGATGAAATCGCCCTCGTACTTGCCTTCGGTGTACTGGTCGAGCTCGGCGTTCTTCACGACGAACTCGCCGATGGAGGTCGCGAGACGGCCGACGTTGAAGTCGCCGTTGCGACCGTGGATGGTCTTGATGGCCAGTTGGCCGGGGACGGTGATCATGAGGGTCTCCTGCTGACGATGAGAAGACAAGGCCCCAGGGAACGGGGCCTTGTGGATCAGAACGACTCGGCTACGGCCAATGCGGGAGCATCGGCAAAGTCGTCGTCAGCAGCATCCACGGCGGGCTTGGAAGGTGCCGGAGCTTGCTGCGCGGTGAGTACGTCGGTCGTCACTGGGACTTCTGGAGTGCGCTCGTCGGTCTCGGTCGGCTTGGGCTCTGCCTTGTAGACGAGCTTGCCGTCGACCTTGATCCAACTGACGAACAGCAGGCGTGCCTTGAGGCTCACACCTTGCTCGCCGGCACGCTTCCCCTTGGAGTAGGTGAAGGTGTCGGTCCACAGGTCGCCCAGACGGAACCCGATCATCACTTTCTTCTCCGCCTCGACGGCATCGATGCAGCGACGAACCAGGTGCTGCGCTTCTGAGCCCGATACGCGCGTGTCGAAACGCACGTACGAGACGTCATCGCTGGGACCGTTCAGGGCTGCGATGTCGCAGGCCAGGAAGGCATCGCCTTTCTTGGGTTTCACTTCGCGGATGCGATTGAGGTAGCCGAGGCCGGTGATGTGCAGATCGAAGTAGGACTTGTCGGTGGAAGTGGTCATGGTGAATCTCCTGAAGAACAAAGAGGCGGAGACACACCCGACCCAGGCGGGGAAGGTGTGGAACCCCCGCGTGGGTTGATGGAGCAGCTTCGTGGCATCACCATCGGGAGCCGATGGGCGTTCGCGCATGGATGCCGGTGCGAACTGGGATGATCAACGCGGCCGGAACCGCGTCGTAGCCTTGAGGATCGCGGCCACCTGGGCATGCTGCTGACGGGAGTCAGCGGAACATGGCATCAGCCTGTCATTCCTCGGCGTGACGGGCGAGAGGAAATCAGCATCGAAGTCCGCCCCGATTCGTCCCTCCATGGCTCTCTTGGAAAAGCGAGGGCTGATGTCGATATCATGCTGTTTTTGATGGGATTTCGGGTGGCCCGTAGGAAGCCCTCCTTCTATCGTGAGGTTCCCACTTCTGGAGAACTCTGATGACTGCCGAAAAACCCCCGACAAGAGACTCTCGCCCCTCTCGATCCTCTTCGGGTCTGTTCCTCCCAACGGGCGTGTGGACGAAAGACCGCCTGATGGTCGAACAGGAAAAGCAACGCCTTCTTCCATGGCGAACCATACTGAATGACTTGATGAACCAGGCGCACGACACCGAAAGTGCCTGCACTTGGTACCTGATGGCCGAGGCAACCCTGGCTCAGATTGATCGGGATCTCGATGACCTCTACGAATGGTTGGAGGCGATCGAGCGCGGCGACGCCGTCTGTGAGAAACCAGAACGGTGAAGCGAAATCGGCGCCTTGGTGGCGACGCGCACAGGTGCGGCTGGTTTCCTCAGTCGCCGCAGAAGCAAGAGATCGGTTCTTCGGCAGGGTCGAACAGGTCGCGCTGGTTGGCTGCGAAGCGCGCCAGGTCGGCGTAGCTCGGGCCATCGGGCGAATCCACCAGACCGCGGCCTCGGGCCGGGCGTTGATGAGCGTCAGGCGCTGCCCCCTGGGTTTGAGGAAGCACAGGTCGCAGTTGCCTTCGAGCGTACGGCCGTTGACGGTCAGCAGTTCCAGATCGAAGGGCTGCGCCTGCCAGAAGGCTGCAACATCGCGCACGGTCACACCGGCCTCGGCCAGCGGCATGCACATAGTCTCGCTCACCGATTCGGTGGAATGGCCGCGCGCCCGCATCTGCATTTCGGCGATTTACTCACTAGGTTTCATGCAGAATAGATGCTCTACAAGCATCGACTTCTGCTGCATGGCGGTCAATGCCGCCGGAACATCCTCGACCGGATTCGCTGCTCTGCAGCAGAATGTCGGACGCACCACGTTTGAGTGCGCTGGAGACCTCGTGATAAAGAAGATTCGTGTCCGCGGATACCGCATCCATCGCGACCTGACGATCTACCCGAACCGCAAGCTCAACCTCATCGTCGGCGCCAACGAGTCCGGTAAGTCGACGCTCATGGAGGCCATCGTTCTCGCACTGACGGGACGCATCAACGGGCGAAGCGCCGCCGAAGAGCTCAATCCCCACTGGTTCAACGCGGGCGTGGTGGCCGACTTCATCACAAAGAGGGCGCGTGGCGAACCCCAACGGTTGCCGGAAATCGACATCGAGGTGTTCCTCGAAGACGCCCCGGAATTGCAGGAGCTGTGCGGGGCCCATAACTCGGACACGCCCACCAACGCGTGTCCAGGCGTTCGGATTCGTTGCATTCCCAATCCCGACTATTCCGCCGAGCTGCAAGCGTGGGCGAAGGCGCCCTCGCGGCTCTTGCCGGTCGAGTATTACTGCGTCGAGTGGACGACGTTCGCGGACGCCCGGCTGACTATGCGCCCGCGAGTGCTGGCGACCGCGGTCATTGACGCGCGCACCGTTCGAAGCACTAGTGGCGTCGACTATCACCTGCGCCAGATCTTGGGTAGTCAGCTCGAACCCCAGGAGCGAGCTAACATTTCCCGCCAATACCGCGAATCCAAGGCGGCATTGTCAGATTCTGCGTTCAAGAACGTGAATGAGCGCATCGGCAAGCTTCATGCGCTGCTGCATGAGCAGCCGATTGCCCTAGCGATGGATCAGACCGCGCGCACGTCTTGGGAGGAGTCGGTGGCCCCCCACGTCGATGGCGTTCCGTTCACGATGGCCGGGCAAGGACAGCAGTCTGCGATCAAGATCGCACTGGCGATGAACAAGCATGCGGGCCGAGCCAAGTTCGTCATGATCGAGGAGCCCGAGAACCACCTGAGCCACACCAGCCTGACGAGACTCCTGCACAGGATGGAAGCGCTGGCCAGCGACGACCAGCAACTCTTCATCACCACTCACAGCTCGAGCGTGCTGAATCGGCTCGGACTTGAGGCCTTGCAGTTCCTCGGCCCCACCGCTCCCGTGAAACTCAACGAGTTGGATCCGGAGACGGTGAGCTACTTCAAGAAGCTGCCGGGATTCGACACCCTGCGCATCGTTCTGGCCGACAGTATTGTTCTCGTCGAGGGCCCCTCCGATGAAATCGTCTTCGAGCGGGTGTTCACGGACCTTTATGGAAAGCGGCCCATGGCGTGCGGGATCGATGTCCTGAGCATGCGGGGCCTGTCGCTGGCCCGGGGGCTCGAGTTGTGCGGGCGCTTGGGCAAGAAGGTCGCAGCACTTCGCGACAACGACGGCATCGAACCGGACGAGCTTCGAAAGCCGCTGGCGCAGTGGCTCAAGCCTGGCTCCCGTGAAGTCTTCATTGGCGAAGTGGCTCATGGCAGGACGCTCGAGCCGCAGATGATTCATCACTGCGGCGAGGCGCACCTGCGGACGATCCTCGGAATCACGGACAAGGCGGACGTCGAGACGTGGATGTCGCGCGAGGGGGAAGACCGAGGCTGCCCTGCGCATCGCGAGTTCGTCGGAGCGGTTCACGCCTCCGGCATACATGCTCCACGCCGCGCAGTTCATCCATGGCTAAGCGGGTGACCCTGGCGGTCGCAGGCTCTCGCAAGACCCAAGGCATCGTCGAGCACTGCGCGAGATTGCCGCGTGAGCGGCGCGTCCTTGCCCTGACCTACACGCAGAAGAACCAGTGCGAGCTTCAGGAACGCCTTGCCCGCTACGCTGGCGACCATCTGAACATCGAAGTGCTCGGCTGGTTCACGTTCCTCCTGCGGCATTTCGCGAAACCCTTCCTGCCATTTAAGTTTCCGGGCGAGCGTGTGCTGGGCTTCAACTTTGAAGGCATGCCATCCCGAATGGCAACCGGCAAGGCCCGCTTTGTCGACAAGAGCGGCGCGGTCTACAGGAGCGAACTCGGACGTCTGGCGTTCGAGCTGATCGCGGCGAGCCAGGGCGCTCTGATCAGCAGGCTTGAAGGCATCTACGATGAGATCCTGATCGACGAGGTGCAGGACCTCAGCGCCTACGATTTGGACATCGTCGATGCCCTCCTGGGCTCGGCCGTCGACCTCTGGATGGTCGGTGATATCCGCCAAGCGGTGCTCTCCACCAATGGTCGCAGCGCGAAGAACAAGAAGTACGCCTACGCTGAGGCGATCAACTGGTTCAGGAGTCGTGAGAAGAAGGGGCTCCTGGCGATAGAGGAGAGCGCGGTCACTTGGCGGTGTCACCCGAAGATCGCGGCGTTCTCGGACATCATCTTTGACCCGTCCTGGGCCTTTCCGAGCACCGTCTCCAAAAATGACCGCACGACGGGTCATGACGGCGTACTTCTTGTCTGCAGCGAGCACGTCCATGCTTACGTGGCGCAATATGGCCCCCAGAGTTTGCGTCACTCGGTTGCCTCGGCGAAGAATCTGGCCCTGGATTTCATGAACTTCAAGGTTTCCAAGGGCGCGACGTTTCCCCGCGTACTGATTGCCCCGACGTCCACCATCACGAACTTCGTTCGAGGCGGCGTCAGCATGGATGCCATCGCTGCTTCAAGCTTCTATGTGGCGGTCACGCGGGCACAACAGAGTGTCGCAATCGTGCTCGATGACCCAGGTATGTCGCGCTTGCCATATTGGAAGCCGGCGGCGGATCTAGAGCGGGACTAGACATGGTCGGCGCTCATCCGATTGCAGCGAGAGTCCGCTTCCAGCTTCGGCCGGACATTGATCGGGATTCGGCGAACTTCCGCTCCTGGCCGGATTGAGACAACCCCAGGACCCGAGAGATTACGCTAGAAAGCAGTCATCATCGGCAGCGAGCCCAGCTTCTGGTCAACGTGCGCCCGCTCTGGGTGCAGGGGCCGGCGGTTGCCGGTACAGGGGCGGCCCAGGACGGGCTGGAGACGAGCGCGAGCGCGCGGTGAGAGCCGCGGCGCCAGGAAATGAGACGCCCCCGGAGCGGCTAGCCGGTAACTTAAGGTGTTGATTCAGGGCCGCCAAGTACTGGCGGCCCTTTGTTTTCGCGGGTTCTGCGCGGCGGAGATTTTTCCGTGCAATGAAAAGGCCGCAATCCCTTGCAGGACGCGGCCTTCAATCAACCCATCAACACCTTACCGTACCGGCTAGCCGGAGCGGGGGCTGGGAATGTGGGACGGTCAGATGCCCTTCCGCGTCGGCGCAACGGCCCGCAGCGACAGGTGCGTTGCCGTGGCGGACACCTCGAGGTCGCCCTCGCCGCTCAGGATGAGCGCGAAAACGCCATCGTGCGGATCGAAGAACTCGCCGAAGTCGTCGCCACCGAACTCGGCGCGCGCCAGCTCCCACCAGTCATCGAACGCATCGATATCCGGATTGCAGCCCACGGCGTAGGCGACGAGCTGCTGGCGTCCATCGGGCCTGCGCTCGCCGCGCTCGGCTAGGAAGTACACGCCTTGATCCTTGACCAGGATGACGCGGCATTGGTTGACCACCGCCTCGGCAAGCACGGGCCGCAGGTCGGAGCCCTTGAATCGAACAGACATGGATGTGATCTCCAGGGAAAGGAATGACGAGCCTCCCGCCGCGAGGACGAGAGGTCGCATGGAGGTCAGTGCCGGACAGACTTGCGGCCGGACAGGCATTGCACGCGAATGCGCTGCCAGTTCCCGTCGTCGATCAGCCGTTCCAGCGTCCCGCCGAGTGAGTCGAAGAACACCTCATCGACTCGTTCGACCAGCTCGCCGTCGCGGTGCAGCTCCACCGCGTACAGGTCCGGCCCGCGCTTATACAGGACCGTGACCCGCCCCTGGAACTTCGCCGTGCTCACCGTGAAGCCAATGACTGGTGGTGTCGCGATGATGTCCTTGGGCAGCGGATCGACCCAGGTGAAGTCCCGCGCGCCGGCGTCCACCAGCAGGTGGGTGATGCGCCGGTAGCCGTCGGGAGCGGGCAACTGTTCCATCTGCTGGATCAGCGCCTGCAACTCGGGGCAGCGGGGGGCGGGGATCGGCAGCTTCGCCGGTGCGGAACCGAGCACGAACCGTTGCACCGTGTACGGCTTGCCGTCGGAAGCGAATGCGGTCTCTTCCTCGGGTGTGTCGGCGCGCAGGCCGTCGAAGCGGCGTCGGGCGTAGGGCTCGACGTGCACCTTGGCGCCCTCGTCGGGGACCTCGGTCACGAGCGCCCGGTCGAGCACCGCGAACTCGGCCCGCCCCGTCTTGACGACGATGGCCTCGTCGGTGGTGGCGATGACCTTGCCCTCGAAGGGCTTGGGATCGATATGGAAGCCCAGCGTCGAAACCTTGGGCTGGCCGTCGAAGATGTTGAACTTGAAGGTGCGGAAGTTGGAAGGCACATGGCCGTGGACGAGTGTCGGCATCTGTGCGCGGATGGCTTGGGTATCCATGGGAACTCCTTGTGGCAACCAAGGGACTCCCGCCCGCAAGGGAGGCATGTCCCTTGAGGGTGAGGTGGATGGACGCGGCATGCGTCCGGTGAAGGAAACGACCAGCGCGGCGAACCGCACCGCAATCTCGAAGGTCTCGACTGCCTGGGCATGCTGCCGGCAACGCCAGCGAACATGCGGGAAGCGTGCGGCAGGCGCAGATGCCCGTCGTCCGGGAATCGGCAACCTGTCGTCACCGCCTTCCATGAAAAGGAAGAGCCCCGCATAGGGCTCGAAAGGGGCTACTCGTCGTCGTACAAGGGCAATCCGTACAGGACAGCCGCATCAGCATCGAACACCAGCATGCGAACGTCGGCGAGCGCAGCCAGGTGCAATACCTCCACGAGGGATTCCGGCATGCCTTTGGCCCGGTGTTCCTGCCGCAACTGCTCGGCGGTGATGCCCTCGACAAGCTGCAGGTTCGCATCCGTCCAGGGGGTGGCGATCAGCTTCACGCCGATCGCGGGGCTGTACGGGATTCGGAAGGCGACGAACAGAAAACCGCTCGGCGTGGCGATGTCCGCCAGTTCGGCGAGAAAGCGGCCCGCCTCGGCAGTGAGATGGGCACTGCTGATTTCCCAGCACCGGCTGTAGAAGCCCGTCTCGAAGCTCAGTTGCCGCACGACTTCCCGCGCGGCCTCCTCCGAGTAGGTGTCGCCGACGTGCACGGGCTGGCCGAAATCGTCGCCGCTGACGCCATAGACCACCGTGCGCACCACGCCCTCGGTCTGGCATTGAGCCTCCAAGTCTTCGGGAATGTCCTGGCCTTCGGTGATCAGGGCGAAGTCGTTGCTGAAGACGCAGGGGAAGAGTGCGACCTGGTCGTCGGGCAGATGTGCCTGGCTGGGATGCAGCGGGCGCCAGACCGGCGGGCAGTCGTCCTCGTAGGTGATGCACAGGGAGCGGTCGATGCGCAGGTTCTGGTAGCCGCGGAGGAAAGGGTTGGAACTTGGGGACATGGGCTTTCTCCATCTGAGGAAGTGGAGCCCATTCCCCTGCTGGGGAGCAAGCCCCAGCGGGTGTCTGAAGAGATGTCGAGGACAAGAAGGGGCATGGCCCCGCATGGAGGCGCATGTCCCTCGTGGGTGGAAAAGGAAACGGGTTCCGAACAAGCGGATCGGGATCACCAGCCGCTGTAGTTCAGCACCAGATCGGCGATGACCTTGCGGCGCTCCAGATCGAGACCTCCCAGATCGGAAAGCCCCTCGAACCCGCAACGCTTGAGCATCGCGCCGCCCTCGCGGGCGTTGTAGAAGCTCACCATGGCGGACAGGAACATTCGCTGGCCGCCGCTGAGGACATCCAGGGCGTCGTTGAGCAACAGCACCTTGGGGCGCAGGTCCCACTTGCTGGTGGCGCGCTGCAGGCCTTCGGGCGTGCCGTCGCCGAACCACTCGGGGCCGGCGATTTCCGCACCGCGCTTCCACGCTTCGAAGAAGGCCCGCGGTGCTTCGGCGAAATGCCGTTCTTCCGCGGCAATCTGATCAAATACGTCCTGGGGCAAAGACTGGTTCATGAAATGGCTCCTGGTAAGTGGAGGTCAGGGGTGGATGCGTTGCTGCCAGCGACCTGTTGCCAGGGCGTGCTCAGCGGCGTGGTGCGAGAAGAAGTACTCGACGGACTCTCGGGACACCGGGCCGTCTTCATCGGCGGTGCCGATGTAGTGGCCGGCGGCGCCGTGGTGCACCTGCAGGGGCAGGCGCTTGCCCGTGCAGGCCAGGGCCAGATAGCCAATGGCTGCGGCACGGGCCTGTGCGGCACTCAGGGGCGTCGATGCGGATGCAAGGGACATGGGGTTCTCCTGGCTGAAGGACCGGGAGCTCCACACCCAGACGGGAGAGGAAACCTCCCGAAGGGTTGAACACGAACGGCATCGGCGTCGGGAAGACGCTCGTCCGCGGTGGGCGATGCGAAGCGGACTGGTTCGATCCACGCGGCGAACCGCGTGGCAGCCTTGAAGACCGGAGCTGCCAAGGCATGGTGCTGACGACCGTCAGCAGCGCATGACGCAGGATGGACGCGACGCATCACTAGCGTCTTCGGGGAATGCGCATCACACAGGGGCCGCTTTGAGGTTGCGCGACACCGATCAGGATCAGGCAAAGACCAGTAGGCCGAAGGCCCTTGAGCCTTCAGCCGGAGAAGAGAGAAACCACCTGTGGGCTGTGGCAGTCCCGGCCGTCGTGAAAGCCGCTCGCTGCGTCAGCAATCGCACGCGACCCGTGTCGTGGCTGGGGTCGACATCCTTCGGCACACATCCGCGCACAAAGGGAGCCCGTTGTTCCGCCGGCGGGCACCGGCACCGAATACCGTCGACCCGAGGGGTCTCCTGACGGCTCGCCACGGCACAGGTCGGCCAGGCGTCAGGAGACCGCTCGTCATCGACGGGAGCACCTCGATCAATGGAGTCGCGGCAGACGCGATTCGCGGAGGAACGACCTTCTCGTCTCGCGGGCCCGTCGCGGGACCGCGAGACGTGCACACCGTTGCAGAAGGGCGCGTGTGCTGGGGAATCCCGCGGGCTGCGGGAGGTTGGCCCCACCGTCGGAAACGGCCGGCGTGGCGAAGGGATTCGTCGGCGTCAGGACGCCTTGCGGGAGGCGCGCTGCTTGCGCGGCGCGCCTCGCTTGCCCGTCGAGGTGTCGATCGGGAGCGTTCCCTTGCAGTCCGGGTAACGGCTGCATGACCAGAAAGCACCACTCTTGCCGGTGCGCTGGCGCATCGGCGCGCCGCACTGCGGGCAGGATGGCGATGGCGGCAGCTTGATGGCGAGTGTCGCGCCACGGTACTGCTGCACGAGTTGGGCCACCCAGACGGATTGCTTGGTGATGAAGGTGTCCAGAGTCATCTGGCCGGCTTCGATCATGTCCAGCGCCTGCTCCCAGACCGCCGTCGTGCCCGGATCGGCAATGGCCGACGGCACGGTGTCGATCAGCGTAAAGGCCGCATCCGAGGCGCGGACGGCGCGGCCCTTCTTCAGCAGATAGCCACGGCCGAGCAGGCCGCTGATGATGTTGGCGCGCGTGGCCTCGGTGCCGATGCCCGTCGTCTCCTTGAGCTTCTGCTTCAGGCGCGGGTCGGTGACGAACTTGGCGACGCCCTTCATGGCCATGACCAGCTCGCCCTGCGTGTAGGGCTTGGGCGGCAGGGTCTTCAGCGCCTTCAGATCGACATTGCCAACCTGGCAGGACAAGCCAGCTCGCAGTGCCGGCAGAACCTGACTGCGCTGCGCGTCGTCTCCATCCGCATCGCTTTCCTCCGGCGCCGCCAGCACCTGGCGCCAGCCGGCCACGGCGATCTGCTTGCCTACGGCCTGCAGCGACTGCCCGCCGCATGCGAGCTGCGCCACCGTTCGATCGAACTCATGGTGCGGCAGGAACTGCGCCAGATAGTGCGCGCGGATCAGCCGGTAGACGGCCTGTTCCTTGTCGTTCATGGCCGACAGGTTGGCCGGTTCCAGCGTCGGGATGATGCCGTGGTGCGCCGTGACCTTGGCGTCATTCCAGGCGCGCGAGCGCTGGGTTGGATCAAGGCGGTCGATCAACAGGCACAGGCCGGGATCGGTCTTGACCAGGCTGTCGAGGACGGTCGGCACCTCGGCCAGCATGCTCTCGGGCAGGTAGCTCGAATCGGAGCGTGGATAAGTCGTCGCCTTGTGCGTCTCGTACAGCGCCTGGGCGATGTCCAGCGTCTCCTGAACGTCCAGGCCCAACTGCTTGGAACACACCTCCTGCAGCGTGCCCAGGTCGAATGGCAGCGGCGGACCTTCGCGCACCCGCTCCGTCTCGACCGACACCACCTGGGCGCAGCCGGCGGCGCGTATGCGGTCCGCGGCGTGTTGAGCGACCGGCTGCTGCAGACAACGGCCAGCATCGTCCGTACAGCCTTGCGGCGGCGTCCAGCTCGCCGTGAAGGACTGCCCCGCGCGGGACAGTGCCACCTCGACGGCCCAGAACGGGACCGAGACGAAGCGGGCGATCTCGCGGTCGCGATCCACCACCAGCTTCAGCGTCGGCGTCTGCACCCGGCCCACCGACAGCACGCCGGTGTAGCCGGCCTGTCGCCCGAGCAGCGTGAACAGCCGGCTCAGGTTCATGCCGATCAGCCAGTCGGCACGCGAACGGGCCAGGGCCGAGTAGTAAAGCGGCAATGTCTCGGCCGATGGCTTCAACGCGCCCAGTGCCTTGCGGATCGACGCATCGTTGAGCGCCGACAGCCACAGGCGCTGGATCGGTCCGCGGTAGCCGCACAGCGCGAGGATCTCGCGGGCGATCATCTCGCCTTCGCGGTCCGCATCGGTAGCGATCACCAACTCACTGGCCTGACCGACGAGTTGTCTGACGATCTTGAATTGCGCAGCGGTCGCAGCCTTGGGTTCGACGCGCCAGCGCTCGGGAAGGATGGGCAGGTGCTCGATGGTCCAGCGCTTGTAGCGCTCGTCATAACCCTCGGGCGGAACCGCTTCGACCAGATGACCGATGCACCAGGTCACGACGATACCCGCGCCGCTGTAGCAGCCGGAACCACGCTGGCCCGCTCCCAGCACGCGGGCGATGTCCTTGCCTTGCGAAGGCTTCTCGCACAGGAACACGCGCATGAAGCCTCCTCGGGACAGTGCGGTGCATCAGATGGGCAACAGCATGGCTGGGCCAGGAGAGACCGGCCGCAAGGAAGTCGGACGGCCTGGGCACCGAATTGTGATCGGCGGGGGAGTGATCTCCGCAGCGGTTCGCACGAATCGCGGCGGCATGAAGGGCGGGAGATTGGTTTCGGGAGGGCGGCTGGAACTCGGCGGACCACTGTGGAACTATCCCCAGGGGATAGCCCACTGGTGCATGGCGGGCGTCTGACGGTTGCTACAGCCGCCCGCGATGATCGGCTACTGTCCGCCGGTCGGCTTGGCGCTGAGCGCCACCGACTCGACGCGGTACGGCAGGATGCCCACGCGCCGGGCCTCGACCTTGAAGGTTTCGCGCTCGTTCTCGTCGGCGTCCTCCCATTCGTCGCGCACGGTGCGGCCCTCGACCAACACCCGCATGCCCTTCTGGTACAGCGACTGCCAGTGCGCGGCATCGCGATGCCACAGCTCGACCGGTGCCCAGAAACCGCCGCGGTCCTCGTACTCGCCGTCCTTCTTCGGGATCGGGTTGTCGAAATAGACGTTCAGGCGCAGCAGCCGGCGCGGCTCGTCGTTGCCGTTGGGGAATTCGCGGTAGTCCGGCGCAGAACCGATGTTGCCCTCGCCGACGAAGTGCGTGCTCATGGTGACTCCTTGGTGGTGGGTGGAACGGACCGCGGCTTACCCGCGGACACGCCGCAGGTAAGCCGCTTCGGCCTGGGCGGCCTTGCTGGCGCATTCCAGGGCTTGGTGGGCGATGCTGTGGGTCAGGCTGACCTGCATGTTCAGCACGATGCGCTGCAGTTCGATCGCGTACAGCTCGTCGATTAGCGAGGCCGGCGTCGCGGGGCTGGCAAGCAAGGCCTCCCACAACGCTACGCCCATTGCTGAGCGGTCGAGGTTGCGCCAGCGCAGGAAGGCCGTCCCTGCGCCAGTCGTCTGCTGGGCCAGTTGCACATCGAGCAGGCTGAACGGATAGGCCCGCGCCTGGGGCAACACCTGGCGCTGTGCCAGAGCGATCAACCCGTCGCGCAGTGCACTGCACTGGTTGGTCCAGATCTCCAGACTCCCCTTACCTTTAAAGGGCTGTAAAAGGCCTTTTAGGTAGCCTGCGTGTTCCAGCCGCTGGAAGTCCGCCTGTACCAGCGGAATGAAGCGCGCCGGACGGCCGGAAGAAGCGGTCGCCGTCATGCTTTGGCGTCCTCGTTGTCTTGCGCCGCGGCGTCGACTGGTCCATCGCTGGGGCCTGCCTCCGATGTGTCAGCGTCCGGTACCTTGGGCCGGTTCTCCCGCCGCGCGATGGGTGGTGCAAAGCGCGAGCGGCGCGTGCCTTCGAGCACGTCCTGCGGCAGGTCGCCGAGCTTCTCCTGCGCCGCCCGCGCCGCAGCGTTCTTTGCCGCGAAGTCGTCGCGCGTCGTGCCGGAGTAGCGGTACTGCTGGGCCAGGGAGAACAGGCTGCGCAGCGCATGCGCCCCGTCGTTGAGCCAGCGTTCCAGCGTGCTGCGGTCGATCAGCGCCGTGTGATGCGCCAGGATCAGGCTGCGCGCGAGGTCGTCGTAGTCGGCCAGCAGGTACACCGCCATGAACCCGAGCTGTGCGTTCACGAACAGCGGCAGCTTGACCGGCTGTACGTTCATGTTTTCGCCCAGAGACAGCGCGGGCGGCACGTCGGACAGGGCCTGGTCGACCTGTTCGCGCAAGGTCTGCAGGCGGGTCTTGGTATCGGCCAGCTTGTCCTCGATGCGCAGCATCCACCAGTCCGAGTAGGGATCGTCCTGCTCGGCGCCGCGCTTCATCTTGTTCATCACGCTGAGGTAGCCGTTGAGGCCGATGATGCCGGGGCGCCCCTCGGCCGGCGCGCGGCCGTGCCAGATGCGCGAGGCGTGGTGGGTGTGCAGCGTCAGCGACATCGCGCTGCGCAGCGATCCGAGGTTGAGCTGCAGGGGTTCGTTGGCCATGGAAGCGACTCGCGGTGAAGGAACGAGTCGCCAGCATCGGGATGGGCCGGAAGGCCGTCAGTCAACAAACTGCACTCGGCGCTTGCCCGGTTCGTTGGCGCTGGAAGGCGGTCTGTCCAAGCTATCCCCAGGGGATAGCTGCCCGCGGCTCACAAGCCGAAATCGTCCCGGAAGCGATCGATCTGGTGCATCCGCTCGTGCAGAATCGTCACGATGCCGATGTCGCCGTTCGAGAGCCACCGCCAATAGACGAAGTGCCGTTCGTAGCGGAAGAAGTAGCCTTCGATGCCGAACTCGGCAGGAATCGGCCGCGATGACGTCCGGTGAGTCGCGATGCCGTCGAAGGCCTCGAACAGACCGGTGATGTAGCGGTCGGCCTGCTGGGGGCCCCAGCGATCCCGCGTGTAGCGATAGATCTCGTCGAGCCGCCAGGACGCCGCCTCCTGGACGCAGACCTGGACCTTGGACACGCCCTCAGGTCCGGTTGCGCGCGATCACATCGGCTGCCGTCAGCGGCTTGTACGCCGATTCCGGCGCGGCAAAGGCGTGGGCAAGCTCGGTCTTGAGTCGCTCGAACGCCTCCTTCTCCGTGCGCTCCTTGTCGCGGCGAATCAGGTCCCGCACGTATTCGCTGACGTTCTCGTAGGCCCCGTGCTCGCTCACGTTGGCGGCGACGAAGTCGCTGAGAGGGCCGCTGAGGCGAACCGTCATCGTCGTTGTCGTTCGGGTCATGGCTCAGTCCTCTTGCTGCTTGGTGTATTCAATATAACCAACAACGAAGACACGTACAAGCTCCAACCCCGTGCTCCAAACTGGTGCTTCGGCGATCCTGAGAGGGGTGGGCATGCTGCTGGTCACAGGTCGGCATGAGCGTCGGCATGCGCCGGAAGGCTGCCTGTACCAGCGATCCCCAGGGGATAGCCCGGCCGCTCAGGGATCGCGCAACATCGAGCGCAACCGTTCCAGGTAGGCACGCGCGACCTCGGGGTCAGCGGCACGGGAAGCAGGGGGCGAGGGCGCCGACGCAGCGGGTCGAGGTGGTGGCGGTGACGGTCCAGTCTCGCCAGCCCAAGCCTTGAACTCCCCGCGGATCGCCTTCTGGATGATGCCGAACAGGTAGCCGGCCGGGTTGCGCACCGTGCTGCTACGGCAGCGTGCCGCCCACTCGTCGAGCACCGCCTGCCGCAGGGATTCGTCCACCTGTTGCAAAGCGATCATCGCGCCGGCCTGTTGTTCCTCCTGCAGACGCAGGAAGCGCTCGGGCAGGCGCAGGTTCTGCAAGGCCTTCGTGCGCGGTACTGTACGTACTTCATTTATACAATCCTTACGTACGGTACGGTCTTCCTTCGGATTCCGAAGAGAGCCGTCCGGCGGGGGGGTCGGCCCTGCTTCGGATTCCGAAGACGGATGTTCTGCATTCCGAAGTAAGCCACCTTGCCCTTCTTCGGAATCGTGACCGGTGCCATCCTGTGGATAACCCTCTGGCAACCAGCTGTGCCCGACCATGCGCTGCGCGAGCACCTGCAGGCGTGTCGGCAGCATTCGCCCGCTGAGCAGCGGGTCTTCGGCGACCTCCTTGAGCGAATGCATGCCGACGATCTGCACCGCCTTGGCGGCATGGGTGAGGGCCTGGCTCACCAGGCCCAGGTAGTCGGGGTCGAGTTGCATCGTCTCGAAGGGCGTCAGGGGTTCGTCGTGCAGGACATAGAGGTTGCCCAAAATGCGGCCGTTCTTCGGATCGCGCCGTCGCCGCACCAGACTCAACCAGCGCGTCAGCCGCAGCAGCGTCAGCGCGCGCGCGACGGTCTCGTGCGAGGCCTGCGCCGCACACGGCATCGAGGCCAGGTAGGGCCGAAGCTGGTCGTAGGTCGGGAAAGCCGTCACGCCGTCGTCGTTGAGCTGCAGGCGGAACACCTGCCAGGCGTTGCGCTCCAGCGGTGTCAGGCGCCGATCGAGGAACAGCGCGCGCGGCACGCTCTCATGGCGATTGCCGCTGAAGAGAAAACCGTCACTGGCCGGTGCCGACCCTTGGATCGGTACTTGGCCCGGGGCCAGTTCTCGCAGCGCATCGTCGAACAGCGCCGACAGCGCCATGGGACCATCACGCCGTGGTGCGCCGCCGGTTGCCATGGTCTACACGGTTCCCTGGTCGATCCAGTTCCGTATCGCCGCCCAGATGACCGACATCGGCAGCTTCAGGGTCTTGGCGAGATCCATGGTCAGCGCCAGCATCGCCATGTCGTCGTCCAGCGCGATGCGGCGCTCGGTGATACCGGCCTTCCAGTGCTCCCACAAGGCAGCGTCCTGCGCCTCGTCCAGTACCGGATAGCGCCCCTTGCGCTTGGGCAGCCCGAGGATGTCCCGGCGTAGGGCGACCTCCTGATGCGTGAGGCCGTAGAAGCGGCTCACCATCTCCGTGCTCGCACCCAGGCGCAGCATGCGATCGACCGTGGCGATTTCCTGCTCCACGTCGTGCACCTGGCTCAGCAGCCGTTTCAGTACCTCGCGGTTGACCGAGACCGAGCACCACGACACCGTGGCGTTGACCAGCACGCTGACCAGTGCCGGATGCTTGAGCGCATCCAATTCCTCGTCGCCGAAGCCCATCGCCTTGCAGCGGCGCAGTTGGCCGTTGCGCAGATCGTGCAGCGCCTGAGCGATGACGGCTTGATTGAGCGGATGGGGTGACGACATGGTGATCTCCCGCGCTCAGGGTTCGTGGCACGGGGCGACGGATGCCGCACCGGTCTCCAGGTCCAGCAGGCGACGCGCCAGACGCAGCAGCCGGAACAGCTTCACCAGGCCGGCGTCGCTCAGGCGCACGGAGGTTCCGCCGCCGCGCAGCAGCGGCGCCAGGTCGTTGGCCAGTCGCTCACGATCCAGCCCCGGCGCAGCTGCCCGCGGCGCGCTCAGCGCATGCAGCAGCGTCAGCACGGCACGACCGAGGGCCGGGAGGTCCTTTGTCTGGAATATGGCGGTAGTCACACAGAGAAAGCCGATGCTGCTCTCACTGGGCTCGATGTGCTCGGCGACCGCCGCCTCGTCGGCGATCTCGCGAGCGAACTGTGCGATATGCACCCGGAGCCGGTCCGGCATGTCCAGTCCGGGCTCGATGTACCAGACATCCGAGATGGGGTAGAGCCCGCCGACCTGCACGGGAATCGCGCACAGCGCGTTAACCTCGAAGTCGGGCAGCTTGTCGCCCATCTGGTCGGCCACCAGGCGCTGGATGGATTGCAGCCGTTCAGTGGTCGACGCCGGAGACACGATGTGCCCCTGCAGGCGCTCCGCATCGCGGTCGGCCGGTACTGGTTGGGCGCCGACTCCCTCTGTTTGCGCATTGCCAAGCGGGAGCGCCGTAGCAGTCTGTGTCGGGGAAAGCTCGGCAACGGGTCCAGCCGGTGCGCCCGCCTCCTGTGCCGGTGTCGCCGCCGGCGGTGGCGATGAAGGCCTCGGCGTCGCCGGCACGTCAGGTGCCGCTGGGCTCGCCGGCGATGGCTCGCGGGTCAACGCCCGCTGTCGGTTTTCGCTGTCGTCGATTTCCAGGCTCAGCGTGTCATAGTCCGCCTCCAGGAATTCGGCCATCTGGCCCACCAGTTCGTCCTGCACCCGCTGGAGCGAGAAGCCATCCGGCTGGGTGTCGAACAGCGCCAGCACGTCCTGGAACAGCGTGGCGAAGTCCACCGACACGTCGCGGCCCGGCGCACGCCGCTCCCAGGTGCGCTCGCACGCCTTGCGCAGCACCGCGAGACGTTCCACCTGGTGCCTGCCCAGGCCGCCGTACAGCACTGTCGGTATCGCCGGCAACAGGTAGCGCACCGCGTCCTGCATGCGGCTGATGTGGGACTGCTGCACCGGGTAGCCATCGGCCGTCAGGCGTCGTGCAAGCTCGGACTGCGACAGGGCCTGGTCGCCGCTCTCCTGCTCGTAGAGATTGCGAGCCTTCTCGATGCCCAGGGCCCGCTCGATGAAAGTCAGCCCGCCACGCACTTCGTTCTCGGCCAGGTGGCCGGTCAGCGCCACGATCTCACCACGCTGAGGCCAGGGACGGAACAGGCACACGATGCGGAAGAAGCGTTCTTCCTTGGTCTCGCTCCACAGCTCGCGCAAGATCGCCAGGCGCGTGTTGCCGCCGTTGCGGATGATGTAGTGGGCTTCGCCCGGACGGCGCGTGATCGCCGGTGGCGCATCCAGCCCTCGCTGGCGGATCGAGTCCTTGATCTCCTCGTAGGCCGGGTTGCGCGTCACGCGCGGGTCGTGGTCGTAGGGGCGTAGCTGATCGAGCGTCACTACCGTCGGCGTGTCGGCGATGGGGTCGCTGAGGGTCGCGGCCGTGGGGCCGCTGCGCTCGAACCCGGACGCCATCAGCTTGGCGGCCATGTCCTGGGGGGTCAGATCACTCACGGCGGCTCTCCTGCGGCGGCATCCCGCCCCGGGTGGTCTGGGCCTGCCGGTCGGCGCGGCGAAGCTGCGCGCGGGCGTTGAGGCCGGCGCGGTGGTCGCTTGCCGTCGAACTGGTGTAGATCGACGCGCAACCCGGCTTGGTGAATTTCAGATGACCGCCATGGGTGCGCACCACACGCCAGCCTTCATCCAGCGCAAAGTCGATCAGCGCGCGCAGCCGCTTGTGGCCGCGCGCCAGGTCATGCGCGTTTGCCATGGCCATCGCTCCCCGCCATGCCTCGCGCGTCGGGGCGGCCGGTCACCTGCGCGAACAGCGCCCGCCACTGCGGAAACAACTCGCCAGCCAGCGCCCGCATCGTATCCAGCGCCGCGGGCGCGTTGCGGCCCACCGGTTGTCGGTACTCCACCCGATGCACCGGCAATCCTCGCGTCGCGGCACGTGGATAGGCCTCGATGGCCGGAACGCCGGTCGCCAGCACCCGCACACCGGTTTGCCCCTGAAACATCTGTCGCAGCGTCTGCTGGATCAGGCGCGCATTCGATGACACCGGATGCACCCGGTTGATGAGCAGATGCAGCGGAGGAGGATCGATGCCCAGGTGCCGGTACGGCCTGATGTCTTCGAACAACTGCAGAGTGCCACGCCGCAGTTCGCGTGCCGCCAGGATCTCCGGGGTGACCGGGGAGATGGTGAGGTTGGAAGCCAGCACGGCCATCTCCAGCAGCACGCTACGCGCGCCTTGCGTGTCGATCAGCACCAGGTCATAGAACGGCGCCAGGGCCGGCAGCAGGTGGCGCAGCCGCAGGCGGCCGTCCGGCGCATGCAGCAGCAAGGTGTTCAGCTGGCCCTTGTCGTCGTTGGAGAGCACCAGGTCGAGGCCGGCGATACCCGTGCTGGAAACCAGTTGCGCATCGCGTTGCTCGTTGAATGCCAGCAGCTCGTAAATGCCTCCCGGCGCCCGTCTGTCGAGGGTGAAATAACTCGACAACGTTGGCTGGACGTCCAGATCCACCAGCAGCACGCGCAACCCGGCGTCGGCGACGAAGCCGCCTAGATTGGCCGCGGTCGTGGTCTTGCCGACGCCGCCCTTGGTCGAAATGATGGAGACTACCTGCATGGCGTCGCTCCTTGATGGCAATGACGGGAGGAGCGGGGCTCAGGCGCGCTCTTTGAGGCGGTCGGCGATCCACTGGTCGATCTCGGCCGAGTCCCAGCCGACGGCGCGCACGCCCAGTCGCAAGGCCTTGGGGAACTTGCCTTCCTTCATCAGGTTGTAGATGTGCGCGCGCTTGAAGCCGGTCTTGGTCTCGACTTGCGCGCGGCGCAGGATGCGGCGTTCGACGGAAAGGTCGAGAACAGTCTGCGAAGACATGAGAGGCACTCCTTGACGCTCGTTGGCGTTGTCCAGAACGAGCCTCGCATTCAATCCATCGTCGCTGCTGAAAGCACTGCAATGGCAGATCGGGCCACTGCAATTGCAGTGTGCGGCGTTGCGGTCAGCGCGATGTCTCCAGGTGGCGCCGCGCCTGGGCTAGCTTGGCCCACAGTGTCCGTTCGCTGAGGCCGGGTCGCCCTTGGTGATGGGCCAGCAGTGCGCTCACCACGGCGTCCATGTTATGGAACGACGAGTACGCCGCGCCCGACGGCGACTTGCCCAGCAGCAGCGAGAGCAACCCGCCGATGATGTTCAGGTAGGTCGATTCGCTGCGAAGGCCGGGCTCGCGCGCCTGGTCGCCCTTGGCCACCCGTTTCGCGTGGTCCGTCACCAAGGCATCGTGTTCCGCGCGCAGCGTGTCGTGCATCTGGGCCAGCTCGGCCAACTGCACCTTGGCGGCTTCCCGTTCGACCAGCAGTACGCTGAGCGTCTTGAGGTCGACGGCCGGATGCAGGGCGCGTTCGATGTCGTCGAAGAGAAAGGGTGGCTTTTCGCCAGGGTAGTAGCGGGCCACCCATGCCTTCAGGTCGACATGCCTTACGGTCAGTTCCGGGTCGTCGAGCGATGGGCGCTGCGTCGTGAGCACGATGCCCGCTTTGCCATAGGGAAGCTCCCCATGCATCAGCGCGTCGAAGATGCGTTCGGCGTACAGGTGCAGCAGCGGCCAGCGTGGAAAGTCCTCTAGTTCGGGCACGGGGCGCTGGCCCAGCTTTTGCTGAATACGCTGCTCGAAACGGATCAGGCCGCACCAGCGGATCGCGGCCTCGATCGGTCGATAGTACGTTTTTGCGCCAAAGGCAAAACAGCTCGATTTCGGCATGTTGCGTCCTTTCCATCGTCGGATCGAACCCGGCAACACGCCGTCCGCACGGCGGACGCGAGTGCCCAGAAAATCCGGATGAAGCGCGGCGCCGGATGGCATCGTGGGGCCGGCCGCGCATCGGCGAAGCCGCCGATGCCGCAGGGCGTGACGGGCTGTTTGCAACTTGTGATGCCCTATACACATCCACCATAATGCGCACGCAAGCCCTTGTTACCGGCGCAATGTTTTGATGGCCGCGCACCCGCCCGCATCAGGTAGGGATGCCGGACTTTTACCCGAAAATCAGGCCACAGTTTTGGTATCTATTCATAGTGGGTAAAGACCCAATCAGTCAGCCGGATGAGCCGCTTTGCATCTAGCCAGCGATCATGCGTTGCGCATCACAGCACTGACCTCGTCCGCTAATACCGCATGCCATGCCCTAGTTGTGCCAATTGCAGCGTCTGACTACGCGGCGGCAAATGGTCCTCGCCAACGCGATTGCGATGCAATTCGGGTCCATCGCGAGACCGAAAATGAATCGACCAGGCCGACTGATGGTCCTCACAGCGACGGATGGCCGCTCGCACGCAAGCGCCCGACGCGCTCGGCACGCTCGATGAATTGCATCAACGGTCCGGTCGGTTCCCCCGCAGGCCGCAGCAGGTAAGTGGTCAACGTAGCACTCTGGTCGGCCAGCGGACGGACCACCACTTCTGTCTGTCGGCAACTCGTCAGGTGTGCCGTGCTCGAAAAACCCACCCCGTAGCCCGCAGCCACCAAGGCCAGCATCACGTCATGGGTGGTGACGTACTCCGCCACCTTCGGCTCGGCTGCAACTGAGCGCAGCAGGCGCTCGCACTGCCGGCTGCTGCCCTCGCAGGCCTCCGGATGGCACAGCACCAACGGATAGCTGACCACTTCCTCCAGCGGCACCTCCTTGAAGGCCAACAGGGGATGCCGCACCGGCACGGCCACGACAAAGGGGTCTAGCCAGACCGGCGCGGCAACGATCTCTTCGCTCACCTCGTCGGTCAGCGCCAGCCCCGCATCGAACAGATCCGTGCTCAGGCCACTCAGCAGTTGGCCCAGCGGCATCTCGAACAGGCGGACGCTCACATTCGGCGCTTCCTCGCGGCACAGGGCGAGCAGCGCCGACAGGCGCGCAGGCCCGATGCCATCCGACAAGGCAATGCGCAGCGTTCCGTGATACCCCGCTGCGGCGGCACGTGCCCTGGCTTGCGCCTGCTCGAACGCGAGCGCGATGCGATTGGCATCCTTCAGGAAGATCCGCCCGGCCCGGGTCAGGTGGGCACCGCGTGGCGTACGCTTCAACAGCGTCACGCCCAGGTCCGACTCCAGCTGGCGGATCGTGCGCGACAGCGGCGACTGCTCGATGTGCAGGCGCTTCGCTGCCCGGCCGAAGTGCAATTCCTCGGCCACTGCGATGAAAGCACGAATATGTCGCAGGTCCATGACCTTTTCCTTCCATTATTCATTCCATATAGCAAGCTAAGGCTCATGACCCATGGGTCAGCACAAGCGCATAGCCGCGGTACCGTCCGTCTCATGCCCTCGGCGATGATGTTGCGCCCTGTCCGGGGTGCGCTGCCTCGAAGTCGATCACTGTCCAGGAAAATCCGCTTCGATCCGTAGATTGTTGCGTGATAGTGCATATTCAAGAACAATTTATGGTATTTCGCATTAACGATATCGTCATGTCTTTGCCGTGCGGCGGTACAGGTACGTCGTCGTACGGCGTGATGATCTGGTCATGGGCGCTTCGGACTACTCGATTCCTCCACCGAGGCGATCCTCTACTGCGACCACTATGGTTGGTTGCAGGGGTGGTTACGTCTTCGCCTGAGGAGCGCAGCGGGGCGACGGTCGAATCGCTGCGGAGCCGCTTGAGGCGCACGCGCGCGTGATCGAAGGAAGCACCGTGAACATGCCGATTGAATTTTGAGGGTCCGACCAACCAAACCAGAAGAACGCAAACAGGAGGCCGCGATGGAACTCAGATTGCTGCGCTACTTCCTCGCGGTGGCGGAAGAGCTGCACTTGTCGAGGGCAGCTGAGAGGCTGGGCATTGAGCAATCGCCGGTGTCGCGTGCCATGCGTGATCTTGAACGATTGCTGGACGTGCAGTTGTTCGACCGGAGTTCCCGACAGACGAAGCTGACCTGGGCCGGTCAGGTACTGCTTGTCGAATGTCGGCGCGTGCTGGACACGGTGGAGCAGGCGATCAAGGCCACCAAGGCGGCCGCGCAGGGCTACCAAGGGACGCTGCGCATCGCCATCTGCGACAGCTTGGCGCAGCCGCACATCGCCACGCTGCTGGCACGTAGCCGGGAGGACGAACCTGAACTGCAAATCCGCGTCGTCGAGTTGCCGTTCTCGCAGCAACTCAAAGCCCTGCACAGCGATCTGCTCGATATCGGCTTTGCGCTCTCGGATGCGGTCAACAACGGCCTCGTCGCCGAGGCGGTCTGGACCGATCCGCTGTCGGTGATCGTGCCGGCGCGCCACCCATTGCTCGCCCACGGCCACGTCAAGCTGGACGACGCGCTGAAGTTCCCGGTGGTGCTGTGCCACCCGGAGGCGGACTCCGGCTGCCACCACCAGATCCAGACGGTGCTGGAAACGTCAGCCGTCGCCCCCAAGGTGGTCGACTACGTGACAAGCTTGGGCGTAATGCTGACTCTGGTGGGCGCCGGCTACGGCATCGGCTTCGCGATCGCCTCACAGGTGCAGACGCTGCAGCGCCCCGACATCTCCATTCGTCCCCTGGCCGGCACGCCACCAAAGTTGTCCACCTATCTCCTGCGCCGGCGGGGCGAGCTCTCGGAGCCGATGAAGCGGTTCATGGAGCGGTTGAGGGCCGTGACCGCGCGGGCAGACGAGTGAGCCCTTCCAGGGTAATCAAGCGCCCACCGTTTGTGTGAGGTAGACGGCCAGCAAGGGATGCATGGTAAAATCAACGAGATAAGAAGCTGCTATTGGAACGTCCATTTCCGCATGCACCTTCCGGTTAACTGACTCAGGTCTGCCATGGCCCGTACCGCTTCGATCAACGTTGCTCAGTGGTGGCGCTTCCAATAGGAAGCGGCACGTCGTTGCGGGCTTGAACCGCACCTTGCCGCCGTATCGGTGGGTAGGTGAGGCAGATGGCTCCCCGGCACGGCGGCTCCAAGATCAAAGGAGATTGCCCGATGCTGTTAGAACCCTCCATAGATTGCGCCCTGTGCGCCACTCGGTGGCATTCGGCAACGTGCGTCTTCAACCGGCGCTCAGCCGCCTCGTGGTCTCGTCAGCGACGCCACGCACGCGCGTTGCATCGAAGCGGCGCGGCATGGCTTCCTGCACGTGCAGCTGCTGGTCAGCTCGGCTTTTCGGCGCTTGTTCTGCTGGAATCCAGTGCCAATGTGTATAAGAATGTGAGTAATTGGCGACGTGTAAACGACCGTACTGATTATAAATCAATATGTTAGGATCGATATGCTGCTGATGATCGACAACTACGACAGCTTTACCTACAACCTGGTCCAGTACTTCGGTGAGTTGGGCGCCAAGGTGAAAACCTTCCGCAACGACGAAATCTCCGTCGAGCAGATCGGCCACATGGCACCCACGCATCTGGTGATTTCACCGGGGCCGTGCACGCCCAACGAGGCCGGCATCTCGGTCGAGGCGATCAAGCGCTACGCCGGCACGCTGCCGATTCTCGGCGTGTGTCTGGGCCACCAGAGCATTGGCGCGGCCTATGGCGGTAAGGTCGTGCACGCCAAGCGGCTGATGCACGGCAAAACCTCGCCGGTGCATCACCTCGACCAGGGCGTGTTCAAGGGCTTGCCCAACCCGTTGGTGAGCACCCGCTACCATTCGCTGGCGGTGGAACGCGAGAGCCTGCCCGACTGTCTGGAGGTGACTGCCTGGACGGAAGACGGCGAGATCATGGGCCTGCGCCACAAGACGCTGGACGTCGAGGGCGTGCAGTTTCACCCCGAATCCATCCTCACGCAGCACGGCCACGACCTGCTGCGCAATTTCCTGAATCGTACGGCGTAGGGTCTGTTTATGGTCATTCGGGGGATCGCGTTGTGTCCAAATGGCTTCGCAACAAGGCGCAGGAGGCAGCCAAGGGTGGGCCCCCTTGGCAACGAGTGCAACGCGGTGGCGATGCTATTTGGACACAACCCGGAGGGCGCGGGCCTGTTTGGCCGCATGGCGGTGTTGCGCCTCCTTGCTTGGGGCTCACCCAAGCGGCGTCGGCGCGTCTTGCCCTGCGGCCAAACAGGCCCGCGCGCGACTCCCGAATGACCATAAACAGACCCTAAGGAGGCGTCATGTCCATCACCCCCCAGGAAGCGCTCCAGCGCACCATCGAACACCGCGAAATCTTCTTTGACGAGATGGTCTCGCTGATGCGCCAGATCATGGCCGGCGAGGTGTCGCCGGTGATGATGTCGGCCATTCTGGCCGGCTTGCGTACCAAGAAGGAAACCATCGGCGAGATCGCCGCCGCCGCCACGGTGATGCGCGAGCTGTCCACCAAGGTGGTGGTGCCGCCGCCCAACGACAACTTCCTCGATGTGGTCGGTACCGGCGGTGATGGCACGCACACCTTCAACATCTCGACGGCCACCATTTTCGTCGCCGCAGCGGCGGGTGCGCGCGTGGCCAAGCATGGCGGGCGCAGCGTGTCGAGCAAGTCGGGCAGCGCCGACGTGCTCGAAGCCTTGGGCGTCAATATTGCGCTCAATGCCGAGCAGGTGGCTGAGTGCATTTCCGAGGTGGGCATCGGCTTCATGTTTGCGCCCAACCATCACAGCGCGATGAAAAATGTCGGGCCGGTACGCAAGGAAATGGGCGTGCGCACGATTTTCAACATCCTCGGCCCGCTGACCAACCCGGCCAGCGCGCCGCACACCCTGATGGGCGTGTTCCACCCCGACCTGGTCGGCATTCAGGTGCGCGTCATGCAGCGGCTCGGTGCCGATCATGTGCTGGTGGTGCACGGCCGGGACGGCATGGATGAAGTGTCGCTGGGCGCGGCGACGATGGTTGCCGAACTCAAGGACGGCGCGGTGCGCGAGTACGAGCTTCACCCCGAAGACTTCGGCCTGCAGATGCAGTCGGCCCGTCAGTTGCGGGTGCACGATGCGGCTGAATCCAAGGGCGTGCTGCTCGGCGCGCTCGACAACGTGCCGGGCGCGGCGCGCGATATCGTGGTGCTCAACGCCGGTGTCGCTTTGTATACCGCCAAGCTCGCTGAGAACATCGCCGATGGCATCGGCAAGGCGCGCGAGGCGATCGAGAGCGGCGCGGCGCGGGCCAAGGTGGATGCTTTTGCGCGCTTTACGCAGCGCTTCGCCTGAGGTCGATATGAGCGACGTTCTCAAGAAAATTCTCGCCGTGAAGGCCGATGAAGTCACCGCCGGCAAAGCGCTGAAATCACTGGCCGAGGTGACCGCCGCCGCGCACGCGCAGGCGCCACCGCGCGATTTCGCCGGCGCGCTGCGCGCCAGGATCGCGGCCGGTCAGTCGGCGGTGATCGCCGAGGTCAAGAAGGCCAGTCCGTCCAAGGGCGTGATCCGCGCCGACTTCCGGCCGGCCGAGATTGCCCGCGCCTATGAAGCCGGCGGCGCGGCCTGCCTGTCGGTGCTGACCGACGAGCAATTTTTCAAAGGTCATGCCGACTACCTGCGCGAGGCGCGCGTCGCCTGCGCGCTGCCGGTGCTGCGCAAGGACTTCATGATCGATCCGTGGCAGGTCTTCGAAGCCCGCGCCATGGGCGCCGACGCCATCCTGCTCATCGTTGCCGCGCTGTCGCTGGCGCAGATGCAGGAGATGGAAGCGGTGGCCGAGTCGCTCGGCATGGCGGTGCTGGTCGAAAGCCACGACGCCGGCGAGCTCGACGTGGCGCTGCAGTTGCGCACGCCGCTGATCGGTATCAACAACCGTAATCTGCGCAGCTTCGAGGTGTCGCTGGACACCACGCTCGCCCAGCTCGACCGTATTCCGGCCGACCGGCTGGTGATCACCGAGTCGGGCATTCTTGCGCCCGCCGACGTGCAGCGCATGCGCGAACATCAGGTCAATGCCTTCCTCGTCGGCGAAGCCTTCATGCGCGCAGACGATCCGGGCGCGGCCTTGCAGAGCCTGTTTGGCTAAGGTCTGAGCATGGCCGCCGACGTGCAGCCGACCCCAAAACGTCGCCGCTGGCCGTGGGTGGTGCTTGGCAGCGTTGTGCTGTTGGTCGGGGCGTTGCTGGCCGCGCTCGGCTGGCTGCTGAGCACGTCGTCCGGCCTCGATCGCCTGGCGCGCACGGCGGTGGATTACAGCGACGGGCAGCTGCTTATCGAGGGTGCCGAGGGGCGCCTGACCGGCCCGCTGCAGATTCGCCGCCTGTCGCTCACGACCCCGACGCTTCAGTTGCAGCTCGACGCGCTGGCGCTGGACTGGTCGCCGGCCGCCTTGCTTGAGCGTCGCGTGCATATCCGCGCCGTGTCGCTCGACAGTGTGCGCTTCGCCACCGCGCCCTCCGACGCGCCGAGCGCACCGCCTGCGCTGCCGGATTCGCTGGCCTTGCCGGTTGCCGTTCAGATCGATCGACTGACGCTCGGCAAACTGGCACAGGAAGCCTTCCCGTTCGACCCCGCCACGCCGGCCGCCACACCGCTGATCGACACCCTGGCCTTGAGCCTCACCACCGGCGCCGAGGTGCATCGCCTGGTGCTCGACTCGGTGGGCACGCCGGTCGGCCCGGCGAAGGGCGAGTTGTCGCTCGGTGTCGAGGCGCCGCATCAGACCCAACTGGACGCCACGCTGGCCGGCCAGTTTGGCGAGTACGCGATGGATGTGGCGCTCGCGGCCCACGGCCCGCTGGCAGCGCTGGACACCACGGCAACCGTCACGCGCGAGGCGACCGAGGTCGTCGTCGCGACACAGATCAATCCCTTCGAGCCCATGCCGGTCGAACGCATCGCTCTGACCGGTGAGCGTATCAACCCGGCGCAGTGGGCGCCCGGCGCGCCGGCGGCGCTGATGCGTGTCGAGAGCACGCTGACGGTGACTGGCGACATGACGGCCCCGCAGTTGAGCGGCCCGCTGAGCGTGAGCAATGCTGACAGCGGCGCCTGGGATGGCGGCAAACTGCCGCTGCAGCAACTCGACGCGCAGCTGCAGCTGAGCGCTGCGCAAGTCACGGTGAGCGACCTGCGCGCGCGGCTCGCTGGCAAGGGCAGTATCGCCGGGGCGATCGACTGGGCGCCTTCGGATGACCCGGCCGGCCAGCTCAACGCTAAGCTCACGCTGGCCGACATCAATCTGCGCGCGCTGGACGCGCGCTTGCCCGACTCGCGCATGAAGGGGCAGCTCGACGCTGCCGCAACCGCTGGCAAACAGACGGTGTCCGGCACGCTCAGCGACCCGCGCCTGCAGGCGACGCTGGCGGTGAGTCACGCCGATGACCGTGTCACCATCGAGACGCTGGCGCTCAAGCGCGACAAGAGCCGGGTGGTGGCGACCGGGCATCTGAACACCACTGGCATGCAGCGCTTCGAGGTCGACCTCAAACTCACCGCACTCGACCCGAAACCGCTGTGGGCGGATGCGCCGTCGGCCAGCATCAACGGCGATCTGACAGTCGCCGGCCAACTCGATGACCTTCAGGGGCGGGTGAGCTACCGGCTTGTCGACAGCGCGCTCGATGGCAAGCCGCTGGCTGGCGAGGGCGCGCTGCGCTGGCGGGGCGAACGGCTGTCGGAGGTGGCGGCGTGGTTGCGTCTGGCGGGCAACCGGGTCGACGCCACGGGCGCCTGGGGGGCCAAGGCCGATGTGCTGGATGTGCGCGTGAATGCGCCAGAGCTGGCCGCGCTGGGGCTGGACGTGTCGGGCGTGGCGCGGCTCGAAGGGCAGATCAGTGGCGGGCTGAAAACACCGGCCGGGCGCTTTACCGCCTTGGCCGAAAAGCTGCGCCTGCCGGGCGAACTGCGATTGCAAAGCCTGACGGCCGATGTGTCGCTGGGCGAAGGGCTGGACGGGCCGATCTCGCTGGCCATTGGCGGGCAGGACTTGCGCACCCAAGCCAAGGGGCCGGCCCTGCTGGAGCGTTTTGCGCTGACCGCCGACGGCCGCCGTCAGCAGCATGTGATCGAATTGTCGGTGGCCGCCGGCAGTGGCGAAGCCATCGATGCCCGCCTGCGCGGCGGCCTGAGCGAGGCTATGGCCTGGCGCGGCACGGTCGAGGCGCTCGCCTTGGCGGGGCGCCTGCCGCTGAAGCTGACGGCCCCGACGGCGCTGGAGGCGAGCGACAAACGCGTTCACCTGGCGCGTGCGACGCTGCGCACCGACGATGGCGGCCAGCTGATTCTCGAGCAGACTGACTGGACGCCGGGCAGCGTCGTGGCCAAGGGCCGCATGACGGGCCTGCTGCTGGGCCTGGAGACCCGCCCCGATCAACGCCCCAAGCGCGGCCAGGGCGAGCTGCAGCTGGGGGGTGAATGGGATGTTCAACTCGGCGAGACCGCGCGCGGCACGGTGCATGTGTTCCGCGAATCGGGCGATCTGGTGCTCACCGGCGACACGGTGTTGCGCTTTGGCCTGACCGAACTCGATGTGCTGGCCAATATCGACAACACGCAGCTGGCGCTCAGTCTCAATGCCAAGGGCGACACCCTCGGCACGCTCGCCGGCTCGGCGACCGCGCGGCTCAAGAAGGCCGCAGCCGGTTGGCAACTGGATGGGCAAGGCCCCCTGCTGGGCTCGGCCGTGCTCGACATTCCGGCGATTGGCTGGTTCGGCGCGCTGGTGAGCCCGGCGGTGCGCACCGATGGCAAGCTGCGCACCGAGTTCTCGCTCAGCGGCACGCCCGACGCGCTGGTGGGCGTGGGCCGGGTCTCGGGCGATGATCTAGCGATCGAGATTGCTGATGAGGGTTTGCGCCTGACCGGTGGCAAGCTGATCGCCGATTTTGATGCGAACCAGTTACGCATCGACACCCTGAGCTTCGCCTCGCCCAGCCGGGTGGCGCCGCGCGACCGGCGCGTCAATTACGCCGCGCTCACCAAGACGCCCGGCCAGCTGACCGCCAGCGGCGCCATGAGCCTGAAGGATGGTGACGGTCAGATCCGTTTCGAGGCCGACCGCCTGCCGATCTTCCAGCGCGCCGACCGCTGGCTGGCGGTCAGTGGCAAGGGCAAGATCGAGACGCGCTGGGATGCGCCCTCGCTGGAGGCCAGCTTCCGCGCCGACGGCGGCTATCTCGAATTCGCCAAGACACCGGCGCCGAGCCTGTCGGACGATGTGGTGATTCTCGGTGACGAGCCCTCGGTGTCGAGTCGTGCGCTCAAGGCGCGGGTCGAGGTGGATCTGGGCGAGCGGCTGTATCTGTCGGCGCTGGGGCTGGACACCCGGCTGGCGGGCAAGTTGCAGTTGCAGGCGAAGGCCGGCGATGCGCTGCGCGCGACCGGCACGGTCAACACCGCGGGCGGCAGCTTTGAAGGCTACGGGCAGAAACTGGACATCACCCGCGGCCAGGTGAATTTCATTGGTCCGCTGGATAATCCGGGGCTGGATGTGCTGGCGGTGCGTTCGGGCCTGGAGGTCGAGGCCGGGGTGTCGATCACCGGCACGGTGCGCCGGCCGCGTATTACGCTGGTGTCGACGCCCGATGTGCCGGACGCCGAGAAGCTCGGCTGGATCGTGCTCGGTCGCAAGCCGGACGAGTCGGGTGGCGCTGATCTGGCCTTGCTGCTGCCGGCGGCGCAGGCCTTGCTTGGCGGACCGGGCGGCGGCGTGACGCAGGAGCTGGCGAGCGGGCTTGGCCTGGACGAGATCTCGCTCGGGCAGGGGGAGTTGAACAGCGTCAGCCGCGGGGCAACGAGCTCGGTGGTCGGCGGTGGAAGCCGTATCGATAGCGGCGCGACCACCAGCGGCCGGGTGCTCACGCTCGGCAAACGGCTCTCGGCGACCACCACCATTTCCTTCGAGCAAAGCCTCTCGGGTGTGGCGCAGATCGTCAAACTCACCCATCAACTGACCCGCAGTCTGTCCGTGGTCGGCCGCGCCGGCACGGATAACGCGGTCGATCTGCAGTGGAGCATGAGCTTCCGCTGAGGCGGTGCAGGCTCAGTGTCGGTTCGCGCCACCGAGCGTGTGCTGTCGCGCCCGGCATTCTCCCCGCATGGGGCCCACGCGGCCTCGTCTGCCAATGGCTTGATATTTGTCGTGTTTGGCTTCGCCATCGGCGCGGCAAAATGGTGAACTGTCTGTCTTGCGACGAGGTTTGCATGTCTGTTCATGGTGTACCAGAGAAAGTATCGATTCGTCTGATTGCTCAGTCGCTGCGTCAAGGCTGGCACGATTTTCTCGACATGGCCTTGGTCAGCATGGGCTTTGCGGCGTGCTTTGTGGTGATCGGCATTGTGCTGATGACCGGCTTTGTCACGATCGGCATGGGGCCGATGGTGCCGCCGCTGATTGGCGGCTTCATGCTCTTCGGGCCGGTGTCGATGGCCGGCTATCACGCCTTGCTCGCGGCCCGGAAGGCAGGCCAGTCGCCCCGGCTGGGGGTGGCCTATGGCGCGATGAGGCACACCCCAAGGCCGGTGTGGGTAATGGGCTTGTTTTGCTGCTTCATGGTGTTGTTGTGGCTGACCGATGCGGGCACCTTGTACAGCTTCATGGTGGGCGAATGGCGCCACGACTGGATGTCGGTGTTGCCGCATTCGTCGCAGCTGCTGCGCTTCCACTTTGGCGCGGCGATCATGGGCGGCGCGTTGTCCCTGATTGTGTATACCGTGACGGTGCATGCGGTGCCTTTGCTGGTGCGCGGTCAGGGCACGCTGGTGACGGCGGTGACGGCCAGTGTGCGGGCGGTCGGACGCTCGCTGTTTGCGCACCTGTTGTGGGCGGTGCTGCTGGCGCTGACGGTGATGGCCAGCATCTTCCTGTTGCCGGCCTTGCTGGTGGTGTTGCCGGTGGTGGCCTATGCCAGCATCCACTGGAACAAGACGGTTTTCCCCGAGGGCGCGAACGACACGTCCGCCTGAGGGTCGAAGCCTGTCACGACACAACAAAGGAGACAGCCATGGCGGCGACTGAAACAGCGGTGCTCGGCGGGGGGTGCTTCTGGTGCCTGGAGGCGGTGTACCGCGAGATTCGCGGTGTGAGCCGGGTGGTCTCGGGTTACAGCGGCGGTGCGGTCGACGCGCCGGACTATCACGCGGTGTGCGAGGGCGGTACGGGCCACGCCGAAGTGGTGCAGATCGAATTCGACCCGGCGGTGGTGAGCTTTCGCCAGTTGCTCGAGGTGTTCTTCGTCATTCATGACCCGACCACGCTGAACCGGCAGGGCAATGATGTGGGTACGCAGTACCGGTCGGTGATTTTTGCGCAGAGCCCGGCCCAGCGGGCCGAGGCGGAAGCGGTGATGGATGAACTGCGTGCGGCCGGTGCCTTCGCCGACCCGATCATGACCGAACTGGTCGCCGCCGAGCACTTCTGGCCGGCCGAGGACTACCACCAGGACTACCTCGCCCGCAATGGTCACCAACCCTATTGCCAGGCCGTGGTGTCGCCCAAGCTGGCCAAGTTCCGTGCGCGCTTCGCGGCGCTGCGTTCGGCCTGAGACGGTACAATCGGCGTTCAATTTCCAAGGAGGCAACATGACTGAGCAAACCACCACGGCCAGCGGCCTGATCATCGAAGAGCTGGTTGTTGGCGAAGGCGCAACCGCCGAAGCCGGTCAGCACGTGAAGGTGCACTACACCGGCTGGCTGACCGACGGGCGCAAGTTTGATTCGAGCAAGGATCGCAACGATCCCTTCGTGTTTCCGCTCGGCCAGCGCCATGTCATCTCCGGGTGGGATGAGGGCGTTCAGGGCATGAAGGTGGGTGGCACGCGCAAGCTGACCATTCCGCCCGAGCTGGGCTACGGCGCGCGCGGCGCGGGCGGTGTGATTCCGCCGAATGCCACGCTGGTGTTCGAAGTGGAGCTGCTGGACGTCGCGTAAGAAGACGTGATCTGCCAATAAAAACGGCCGCTGCGAGCGGCCGTTTTTTATGCGCGTTTGCGGCGGAGAAATGCCCCGAGCACGGCGAGACCGCCGAGCAGCATCGCCGCCGGCGCAGGCTCCGGCACAGGGGCGGTCACCGCCGGCAGGGCGGCCAGGGTTTGGGCGTCCCAGTAGCTCGGCAGGCCCTGCCACAGGTTGTCGTTATGCACACCGTCGGTGACAAAGGCGTAGCCAAAGTTGGCGGCCGGGGCGCCGCCAATCACCGACATCATGGTGGCCGCATCGGCGCCGTGCAAAAGCATGCCGAAGCGTGAGGCGTCGAACTGCTGTTGATAGGCCGGGGCGACGAATTGGCCGAGGTTGTGGGCGTACTCCTCGAACAACACCAGGGTGTCGAAGATGTCGAGGTAGCCGACGTCGGCCGGGGTGCCCGGGTTGCCAATCAGGCCGAGCGCCGGGTTGGACTCGCGCACGTGATTGCCGAGGTCGGTGAAATAGGGGAGATCTTTGGCGTATTCGGAGACTTCGTCGACAAAGAAGCCGTCGATGGCGTACCAGTCGAGGTAGCGGTCGATTTCCTGGGTGACCTCGGAGAAGCTGCGCGTCGCCCAGTCGGTGCCGACATACGCGTAGACCTTGCCGCCGGCGGCGCGCAGGGCATTGATGGCGCTGCTGTGGCTGGCGTCGATGGCGCTGCCCGCGCCGTTGTCGGGGTTGATGATGACGCTGAGTGGCTGGCGGGCGGCGGTGTCGGTGAGTTGTGCCCACTCGGCGGTGTGGGTGCCCGGGTAGAAGTAGGCGGGGACAAGCAGTTCAACGCCGGTGGCGTTTGCGGTGCCGGTGGCCAGCCATGCGCTGGCGCCGAGCATGAGTGTTTTTATCAATGGAGACATGGCAGCCTTTTTTTGGGGGGCGAGGCCGGCACGCGCGCCAGCCTTCAGGCGGTAATGATGTCGGCATCGGGGCGCGGCCGCTACCCCCTGAACTGAAACAAATTGCAGCGGGCGCAGGCTCAGGCGGTGAGCAGTTCGAGCAGGGCCGGGCCGTAGGCGTCGAGCTTGCGGTCGCCAATGCCGGAGACCGCGCCGAGTTCTTCGAGCGAGCCGGGCTTGCGGTTGGCAATTTCGAGCAAGGTGGCGTCGTGGAAGATGACATAGGCCGGCACGTTGCGCTCGCGGGCGGTGTCGGCACGCCACTCGCGCAGGCGCTCGTAGAGCTCGGCTTCGGCGCCGGTGGGCACGATGCGGCCGCGGCCGGCTTTGAGACGCTTAGGTTTCTTGACCGGCTGGCGAATTTCAAAGGCCGCCTCGCCTTTGAGCAGGGGGCGGGCCGTTTCGGTGAGCATCAGCGCGCCGAAGCGGTCGTGATCGACAGCCAAAAACCCGCGTGCGACCAACTGCCTGAACACGCTGCGCCACAGCTTGTCGTCCAGGTCGGCGCCAATGCCGAAGGTGGTGAGCGATGCGTGGCCGCGCTCGCGCACCTTGTCGGTGGTTTCGCCGCGCAGCACGTCGACGAGATAGGCCGCGCCATAGCGCTGGTCGGTGCGATAGACGCAGGACAGCGCCTTGCGCGCGGCGTCGGTCACGTCGAGCGTTTTGGGTGGGTCGATGCAATTGTCGCAGTTGCCGCAGGGCTGGGCCGCCTCGCCAAAATAGCTCAGCAGGTGCTGGCGCCGGCAGTCGGTCGCTTCGACCAGCCCGACCAGGGTGTCGAGCCGGTTGCTGGCCAGGCGCTTGAACGTGTCGTTGCCTTCGGATTCGTCGATCATCCTGCGCTGCTGCACCACATCGGCGGCGCCCCAGGCCATCCACGCCTCGGCGGCCAGGCCATCGCGCCCGGCGCGGCCGGTTTCCTGGTAATAGCCTTCGATCGAACGCGGTAAGTCGAGGTGGGCAACGAAGCGCACATCGGGCTTGTCGATACCCATGCCGAAGGCGATGGTGGCGACCATCACCACGCCGTCTTCGCGCAGGAAGCGGCGCTGGTGCTCGGCGCGTTGTTCTTGCGGCAGACCGGCGTGATAGGGCAGGGCCTTGACGCCTTGCTCGGCGAGCCAGGCGGCGGTCTCCTCGACCTTGCGCCGCGACAGGCAATACACAATGCCGGCTTCGCCCGGGTGTTCCTGCACGAAGTCGAACAGCTGCTTGCGCGGTCCGTCCTTCTCGACCATGCGATAGCGGATGTTCGGTCGGTCGAAGCTGGCCACAAAACGGCGCGCCTCGGTGAGATTCAGGCGAAGGGCGATTTCTTCGCGGGTCTGATGGTCGGCGGTGGCGGTCAGCGCGATGCGCGGCACATCCGGGAAGCGCTCGGAGAGCACCGACAACTGCAAATATTCGGGCCGGAAATCGTGGCCCCATTGTGAGACGCAGTGGGCTTCGTCGATGGCGAACAGCGCGATGCCGCCGGTCTCGTGCGTGTGATTAAGTTGCGCCAGGGTGCGCGCATTGAGCAGGCGCTCGGGGGCGACATAGAGCAGGTCGAGCCCGCCCGACATCCAGCGCCGCTCGACCGCGTCGGCCGCCTCGTAAGACAGGCTGGAGTTCAGATACGCCGCCGCGACGCCGGCCTCCTGCAAGGCGCTGACCTGGTCCTGCATCAGGGCGATCAGGGGGGAAATGACGATCGCGGTGCCACTGCGCATCAGGGCCGGGATCTGGTAGCACAAGGACTTGCCGCCGCCGGTGGGCATCAGCACCAGGGCGTCATCGCCCCCCGCGACATGCTCGACAATGGCGCCTTGCTCACCGCGGAACTCCGGGTAACCAAAGACGTGTTGAAGAATTTCGTGGGCACGGGACATGGGGCGACATTCTACCGGGGTGCGTGTTCGGCGGGGACAGTGGGCCGCGTCGAAAAAATTGACACTTCCGTCTGAGACGGGTCGCTTTTCATTGATGCGCGTGCCTATCATATTGTTTTAATGCTAGAAAATTATTCAGGCATGATGTGTGCTCCACGGCTTTCGTGAGTTCAAACGAAAGGAGTTTTCCCATGAAAAGCATCAAGAAAATTTTTGCTGCGCTGGCGTTCAGCGCAGTGGCATCCACCGCTTCCGCCGTGCCGGTCGACCTCGGCCTGTCGCTGGTGATCGATGTCTCCGGCAGTGTGAGCACCAGCGAATACAATCTGCAGATGGACGGCTATGCCAATGCCTTCCGTAGCGCCGCCGTGCAGTCGAATATCCTCGGCGGCACGAACGGTCAGATTGGCGTCAACGTGGTGTTTTTTGATTCCAACTTCTACTCCACCAGCCTCGACGCGTTTACGATTCTGGACTCCACTTCGGCGATCAATGCCTTTGCAGACATCCTGGATGTGTTTACGCGTCCGGGCAGCGGCGGCACCTCCATCTATACCGGCACAAACCGTGCGGTTGCGTTGCTGACCGCGGCGACGAGCGGTATCGAAACCACCAATATGGTGATTGACGTGTCGGGTGACGGAACCAGCTCGGCGGGCAATGACCAGGCAGCGCGTAACGCTGCGGCGGCCTTGAATATCACGATCAATGGCCTGGCGATTGAGGCGAATGCGACGAGCACCACGATCACCAACTACTACACCAACAACGTGGTCACCGGTGACGGCTTTGTCGAGACGGCGGCTGACTTCTCGGACTTCCAGCGCGCAGTTGAGAACAAGCTGCGTATCGAAACCGCGCCTCCGGGTAACCAGATCCCGCTGCCCGGTACGCTGGCCCTGCTCGGCCTCGGCATGGCCGGTCTGGCTGCGGTTCGCAAGCGCAGCTGAGATTCCAGCGAGTAAAAAAACGGCAGCCTTCTGGCTGCCGTTTTTATTTGTGGGTTGAGCAATGCTCAGACTTCCAGATCCTGGAACAGGGCGGTCGACAGGTAGCGCTCACCAAATGACGGGATCACCACGACGACCAGCTTGCCTTTGTTTTCGGGGCGGCGGGCGACTTCGAGTGCGGCGCTGACGGCTGCGCCGGAGGAGATGCCGACCAGCAGACCCTCTTCGGCGGCCATGCGGCGGGCGATGCTGAAGGCGTCTTCATTCTTGACGCGCACGACTTCGTCGTAGATCTCGGTGTTGAGCACTTCGGGCACGAAGCCGGCGCCGATGCCCTGGATGGGGTGCGGGCCTTTCTGGCCGCCGGAGAGCACCGGGCTGGCGTCGGGTTCGACGGCGATGATCTGCACGTCACTCTTGCGGGCCTTGAGCACTTCGCCGACGCCGGTGATGGTGCCGCCGGTGCCGATGCCCGACACCACGATATCGACCTTGCCGTCGGTGTCGTTCCAGATTTCTTCGGCGGTGGTCTTGCGGTGGACTTCCGGGTTGGCCGGGTTGGCGAATTGCTGCGGGATCAGGTAGCGCGAATCGGCGGCGGCCAGTTCTTCGGCCTTGCGGATGGCGCCGCCCATGCCGTCGGGGCCGGGGGTGAGGATCAGCTCGGCGCCGTAGGCCTTGAGCAGCAGACGGCGCTCACGGCTCATGGTTTCGGGCATGACGAAGGCGCATTTGTAGCCGCGCGCGGCGCAAACCATGGCCAGACCGATGCCGGTGTTGCCGGAGGTCGGCTCGAGGATGATGGTGTCGGCCTTGATTTTGCCGTCGGCCTCGGCGGCGTTGATCATGGACACCGCGATGCGGTCCTTGACGCTGTGAGCCGGATTGTAGAACTCGAGTTTGCACGCGATGGTTGCGTCGATGCCCGCATTGACGCGGTTGAGACGAACGAGCGGCGTGTTGCCGATCAGATCGGTGACGGAGTTGGCGATTTTCATGGAAGTGTCCTGACTGGTTTGACTTATTCATTCTAGGCGATGCGGGTGGCGAATCGCATGGCAAATTTGGAATAAGCACATAACGCTAAGGCGTGTTGTCAGGCGCAGGCGAGGCGGTCCCGGTGGGTGTCTGCGAGGGCCGGCCGGCCGAAGTGGTAGCCCTGGGCCGTGCAGCAGCCCATCAGGCGCAGCGCGGCGACTTGCGCAGGGTTTTCGACGCCCTCGGCCAGCACCTGGATGCCCAGGCTGCGCCCCATGGCGAGAATGGCCTGCACGATGGCGCGGTCATTGGCGTCGCCGGGCAGGCCGTCGATGAAGCTGCGGTCGATCTTGAGGGTGTTGATGGGCAGTCGCTTGAGGTAGGAGAGCGACGAAAAGCCGGTGCCGAAATCGTCGAGCGACAGGGCGATGCCCATTTCGCGAATGCCGTGCAAGGTGGCGATGGCGGGTTCGGCATCCTTGAGAATGTCCGACTCGGTGACCTCGATCTCGATCCACTCCGGGCGGCATTGTTCCTGCTCGAGGATAGTGCACAGCGCGCCGAGGAAGTCGAGTCGTCGCAGTTGGCGGCCCGAGACGTTGATGGCCACCCGCGGCGGAATGAAGCCGGCCTCGCGCCAGTGCCGGATCTGGGCGCAGGACTTGCGGAGCACCAACTCGCCGAGCGGTACGATCATGCCGTTGTTTTCGGCCAGGGGGATGAAGACGTCGGGCGGGATGGTGCCGTGATCGGGGTCGGTCCAGCGGCACAGGGCCTCGAAGCCGATCAGTTCGCCCGACTGGAGGTCGACCTGGGGCTGGAACCAGACATCCAGCGCTTCATTGCTGATGGCGTGGCGGAGCGCGTTTTCCAGCTTGACGCGCTGGCGGGTGGTTTCGGTCTGGGTGGCGCAGTAGCGCTGGGCGTTGTTTCGGCCGAGTTGCTTGGCCTGGTACATGGCGGTGTCGGCGTTGCGCAGCAGGGCTTCGACGGAGTCGCCATCGCGGGGGTAGAGGCTGACGCCGATGCTCGCGCCAATAAAGAACTCCTGATCGTTATGGCCGATCGGCGGAATGAGGCTGGCCAGAATGCGCTCGGCGGCCTGGTCGGCCTGCCCGGCATCTTCGATGTCTTCCATCAACACCACGAATTCGTCGCCGCCAATGCGGGCCACGGTGTCTTCGTCCCGCACGCATTCGTGCAGGCGCATGGCGACGTGTTTGAGCACCAGGTCACCGGTTTCGTGACCGTAGGAGTCGTTGATGTCCTTGAAGTGGTCAAGGTCGAGGAACATCACCGCGACCGCTCGTTTGTCGCGGCTTGCACGGCGAATGGCGGTGGCGATGCGATCGTTGAGCAGGTTGCGGTTGGGCAGATCGGTGAGCGAGTCGTGTTGCGCCATGTGCTCGAGTTGGGCCTCGGAGGTCTTGGCGGCGGAAATGTCGGTAAAGATGCCCAGATAGTGAATGAGCTGGCCTTCCTCATTGCGTACGGGCGAGATGTCCAGCCATTCGGGGTAGATCTCGCCCGATTTGCGCCGGTTCCAGATCTCGCCTTGCCAGCGGCCATGCTGGGCCAGGCTGTCCCACATGCGTTGGTAGAAGGCTTCGCTGTGCCGGCCCGAGTGCAGCAGCTTCGGCGTTTGGCCAACGGCTTCTTCGGCGCTGTAGCCGGTGATGCGGGTAAAGGCCGGGTTGACCATCTCGATCACGCCGTCGGGGCGGGTGATGGTGATGCCTTCGGCGGCGTTGTCGAAAAACTGTGCGGCGAGTCTCAAGCGGTCATTGGCCTGGCGCTCCTGGGTGAGTCGTCGTCCGACGCCAAGCAGGCCCAGAACGGTCCCGTCGGACAGGGTGACTGGCGATTTGAGCGTTTCGTAGCGCTCGTAGTGTCCGTCGGGGTGTCGGACGCGTTCCTCGAATCGTTGTGTTGATCCACTGCTGAGGACGCGTTGATCGGCGGCGTGAAAGGCGCCGGCTTCTTCGTCGGGGAAAAAGTCGTCGTCGTTGTGGCCGAGAATGTCTTCAGGGGGGCGTCCGATGACTTGCGCGGCGGCCCGGTTGATCAGCCGAAAGCGGCTGTCGCGATCCTTGAAAAAAATCAAATCGTCGCTGGCGTCAATCAGTGCTTCGAGCAGTGCGCGTTGTTCTTCGGCGCTCTTCAGGGCCCGGGCGCGTTTCCGGTTGATGCAGAGCAAACCAAAGGCCAGCGCGGCAAACAAGGCGATGGCGGCTGCGCTGAGACCCGGGCTAAACCCGTGTTGATGGTCGTGTGGTGGCGTGGGTTCTGTGTTGAATGCTGTGGTCGCAGCGGCCTGGGCGCCCGGCGTGGGTGATTGTGCGGTGGCGTCGGCGCAGAGGGGTAGTACGACCACCAGCGCACACAGCCGCGCAACGCGGCGAAGGGTATCGCCGAGTTCCTGCGTGCGCTGTTTGCCTGAGTGAATCCGCATAGGGTTGATAGCCGAGAGTCGATTGCACATTAATCGCTTCTAGTGCTATCGGCGGATGCGGCTTCATCTTGAGTGCAACGGCTTGGCGGCGTGAGCTGTGTCACGCCGCGGGGGTCAGGCGGACCTTGGCGGGGCGCCGAGGCTTTGCCGGATGGTGTCGAGCAGTCGGGTGGTGGAGCGTTCATGCTCGAAGGCGATGGCGTGCACCTGGCCGCCCCAGGCGGTCACTTCGGCCGCACCGACGATGGCGTCGGTCGGCCAGTCGCCACCTTTGACGAGCACGTCCGGACGGCAGGTGAGGATGGTGTCGAGCGGGGTGTCGTCGTCGAACCAGGTCACCAGATCGACACTGCCGAGCGCGGCCATGACCGCCAGCCGGTCGGCCAGCGGATTGATGGGTCGGTCGGCGCCTTTGCCGAGACGGCGCACCGAGGCGTCGGTGTTGAGCGCAACGATGAGCGATGCACCCAGCGCGCGGGCGCGGGCCAGGCAGGTGACGTGGCCGCGATGCAGGATGTCGAAGCAGCCGTTGGTAAACACGAGCGGCCGCGGCACGCTCGCGACGCGCTCGGCGAGCGCCTCGGGGGGGTAGATCTTGGTTTCGAAATCAGGAGGCAAAAGGGCCATGACGGTGTCCGGCGGGCAAAGGCGCAGGATACCGCAGCTGCGCTGATCAGTTCGCCTTGCGCCAGTCGGTGAGCGCGTCGAGCAAGTCGTCGAGCTGCGCAATCTGCTGCACCTTGTCGATGCGTTTGCGTTTGCCATGCAGCGCCGCGCCGCCGGCCCACAGCGCGATGCTGGCGGGGAGCGCATCGCGAAGCTGCTCAATGCCGCGAAAGGCCTGGCGCGCCGGAAACGCGGCGCTGAAGGACACGGCGACGATGTCGAACTGGCCGTCGCGGGCCGCCTGCGCGATGTCGGCCAGCGGCGTTTGCGCCCCCAGCGAAATGCATTGCACCCCCTCGGGCGCGAGCATGGCCTCGACCATGAGCAGGCCGAGGATGTGTTCCTCGCCGGGCAGGGTGGTCATCAGGATGCGCGGTGAGCGGCTGCCCGTGCCCAGGCTGCTGATGCTGCTGCGGAGCAGGTTCTGGACGTGCTCGGTAAACAGGTGTTCCTCGGCCACGCCAATCTCGCCGTGCAACCACGCCTCACCGATGGCCCGGCTCAAGGGCGCGACAAGTTCGCTCACAAAGCGCTGCAAGCCGAGTTTGACCAGGTGTTGCTGGAGCGTGGCGCGAAGCTCCGCGCTGCGGTGCAGGCGCACCAGGTCGATCAGCGCGGCAATGCCGGGGTCCGCGGGTTCTCGACCGCGCTCGCCGGCGGGTTCGAGTAGTGCGGCGAGCGCCTCGGTGGGGGCCGCGACGATGCTGCCGGGGCGGTGGCCCTGGTCGAGCAGACGCCGCAACAGGCGCAGTTTTTCGACCTGCTCGGCCGGGTAGAGGCGTTCGCCCTTGTCGTCTCGCACGGGTTGCGGGAAGGCGTAGCGACGTTCCCAGACGCGCAAGGTGTCTTTGGGGATTCCGGTGTCGCGCTCGACGGCGGCGATGGGGAGTGCGCTCATTGTTTGTCCTGGACAAAGTGTTGACGTTTCTTTTGGCTAGCTCTATCTTAGGGGTGTGATTCACTTTTGTCTAGGACAGACCCATGAATAAGAAAAGCGTGTTCAGTGTCAGCGGGGTCGCCGCCTTGAGCGTCGGCTTTGCTGCGGTTCTGCTGGTCTCCGGGCTTCGTGTCGAGGCCTCGCCGGGCGCTGCCGGGGCGGAAGCGATCGATACACCTGTCGTAGACAAATCGGCATCATCCCCGACGCCGCTCGAGCACCTGATCGTGCTTCACCGGGGGTGGTGATCATGCGCCGCTTCGCGATCAGCTCGATCGGCTCCCTGACGATCACTGCCTTTGCGCTGTGGGCCTTGACCTCGCCGGTGTGGGCGCAGAAAGCCTGCCCCGCGCTGCTCGACCACGACTTCACCCCGCTGACCGACACGCAGCCCGAGCGCTTGTGTCAGTTCGCCGGGCAGGTCGTGCTGGTGGTCAATACGGCCAGCCGGTGCGCATTTACCCCGCAGTACGACGGGCTGGAGCGCTTGCATGCGCAGTATCGCGAGCGCGGTCTGGTGGTGGTGGGCTTTCCGTCCAATGACTTTGGCGGACAGGAGCCGGGCTCGGGAAAACAGATTGCCGACTTCTGCCAGACGACCTACGGCGTGACGTTTCCGCTGCACGCGAAATCCTCGGTGCGTGGCGCGCAGGCCCATCCCTTCTATCGGCAACTCGCCGCGCAGACCGGTCAGGCGCCGCGCTGGAACTTTCACAAGTATGTGATCGACCGCAGCGGCACCGAGGTGCGCAGCTTCGCCAGCGATGTGCAACCGGACGATCCGGCGCTGGTGGCGCACATCGAAAAACTGCTTTCCGACGGCCAGCCCTGAGTGGCCACCAATCATTAGGAGTCGATCATGGACATGACCGAACAAAACCGCTTTACGCCGCCGCCGGGCCAGAAGATTGCCGTGATCGGCGGTGGAATCTCCGGCCTGGCGACGGCCTGGCTGTTGCGCAAGACGCATCAGGTGACGCTCTTCGAAGCGGCCGACTATATGGGCGGACATACGAATACGGTCGACGTCGAGCTCGACGGCCAGGTGGCGGCGGTGGATACCGGTTTTCTGGTGTTCAACCAGCGTACCTATCCGAACCTGTGTGCGCTGTTTGCGCAGCTGGGGGTCGAGTCGGTGGCCTCGGAAATGTCGTTTTCGGTGAGCCTCTCGGACCCGGACATGGAGTGGTCGGGCACCTCGCTGGCGACGCTTTTCGGCCAGCCGCGCAATGCAGTGCGACCCGCGTTCTGGCGGATGGTGGCCGACATCGTCCGCTTCAACCGTGAGGCGAGCGCGATGGCGGTGTCGGCGCAGGCATCGTCTGACTCGTTGGGGCATTACCTCGATACGCACGGCTACGGGCAAGCCTTTCGCGACTGGTATCTGTTGCCGATGGCGGCTGCCATCTGGTCGTGCCCGACGCGCACCATGCTCGCCTATCCAGTGAGCACTTTTGTGCGCTTTTGCCTCAATCATGGCTTGCTGCAGATACAGAATCGCCCGCAATGGCTGACGGTCGCCGGCGGCGCCAAGCGCTATGTGGCCCGCATGGTGGCCGATCTCGACGATGTGCGGCTGGCCTCGCCGGTTGGGCGGGTGGTTCGCTCGCTGCGGGGTGTGCGGGTGCACACGCCGCAGGGTGTCGAAGATTTTGACGGTGTCGTGCTCGCCTGCCATAGCGATCAGGCGCTGGCCATGCTCGGGCGGCAGGTGACGCGGGCAGAAGCGTCGGTGCTGGGCGCGGTGCGCTACCAGCCCAATGTGGCATGGCTGCATACCGACCGTGCGCTGTTGCCGCGTCGCGAGGCGCTGTGGTCGGCCTGGAACTATATGGCCGGGGCGGTGCCGAGCGATGGCGACGCGCCGGTGTCGGTGTCCTACCTCATCAACAAGCTCCAGCCGCTGCCGTTTGCCCGGCCGGTGGTGGTGTCGCTCAACCCGTACCGCGCCCCGCGCGATGAACACGTGATCAAGCGCATCGAGTACGCGCACCCGGTGTTCGACCAGCTAGCCATCGAGGCTCAGGGCTGGTTGCCGGCGGTGCAGGGGCAGCACCGCACCTGGTTTGCCGGCGCGTGGCAGGGCTATGGGTTTCATGAAGACGGCCTGCGCTCGGCCATGGACGTCGCGCGCCGTCTCGGCGCCGAGATCCCGTGGGGTGCGCCCGCCGACGCCCCAGTGGCGCTGAGCGCCTGATGAGCATGCCGCTGACCGCCAGCGTCGGGACCGGCTCCGTGGTACATGTGCGCCACACGCCGGTCACGCATCGCTTTGTCTATCCCATCGCCTTCCTGCGGGTGCCGCTGTCGGCGTGGGACTCGTTGCGCGTGCCGCTGCTGGGTGTCGACCGGCCGAATGTCTTCAGCCTGCGCCGGGCCGATCACGGCGCGCGCGACGGCGGCGATCCGGCGGTGTGGCTGGCCAGGATGCTGCGCGACAAGGGCCTGGCCGAAGTGGCCGATGGCGAAGTCATTCTGCAGACCTTTCCGCGCCTGCTCGGCTACGTGTTCAACCCGGTCAGTTTCTGGTTTTGCCATGACGCCAACGGTGCCCTGCGGGCCGTGCTGGCCGAGGTGAACAACACCTTTGGCGAGCGTCACACCTATGTGGTGGCCCACCCGGACCACCGCCCGATCGCCTCGACCGACGTCTTCACCGTGGCCAAGGTCTTCCATGTGTCGCCGTTCTTCCCGGTGTCCGGTGTGTATCGATTCCGCTTCGACCTATCGGCCTATCGCAGCGCGGTGAGCATCGACTACTTCGAAGACGGCAAGCCGCAATTGTCGACGCGTCTGGTCGGCACGCTCGCGCCGCTGGGCGGCCGGGCACTGGCCGGCTGGGCGATGCGCTTCCCGTTCATGACGCTGGGCGTCATGTGGCGCATCCATGTGCAGGCGCTCAAGTTGTGGCGCAAGCGCGTGCCGTTTTTCCGCAAACCCGAACCCCCGCTCGAGAGGATCAGCTCATGAACACCAATGAACACTCTTTGTCATTTCGTCCGGCCAGCCGTGAGGTGCGTTTGCCCCGGCGGGTGCGTGCGGTGTTGCGCTTGCTCGAAGGCTTGCGCGGCGGCGCGGTCGCGCTGCAGTTGCCCGGCATGTCGCCTTTGCGCCTGGGCGAGGGCGAGGTGGTGGCGAGCTGGACGGTCACCGATCTGGCCATGTTCGATCAGGTCATTGCCAGCGGTGACATTGGCCTGGGCGAGAGCTGGATGGACGGCCAGTGGCATTGCGACAACCTGAGCGCGCTGCTCGGCCTGCTGGCGGCCAACCGTGAATCGCTGGGGCGCGCGGTGCGCGGCAGTGGCTGGTCGCTGCTGCTGCATCGGCTGGCGCATCTGGCGCGCAAAAACACGCGACGCGGTTCGCGTCGCAATATCGCCGCCCACTACGATCTGGGCAACGAGTTTTACCGTTTGTGGCTCGATCCGTCGATGACCTACTCGTCAGCGGTGTTTGCGCATGCCGACGAGCCACTGATCGACGCGCAGACCCGCAAGTACCGCCGTATTCTCGACCAGCTCGGCGCACAGCCCGGCCAGCGGATTCTCGAGGTGGGCTGCGGCTGGGGCGGCTTTGCCGAGATCGCCGCGCGCGACTATGGCTGCGAGGTGCACGGCATCACGCTGTCGCCGCGCCAGCGCGATCTGGCGCAGGCGCGCGCCGACGCGGGCGGCTGGGCGGATCGGGTGTACTTCGAGCTACGCGACTATCGCGATGTGCAGGGCACCTACGACCATATCGTGTCGATCGAGATGATCGAAGCGGTCGGTGAGGCCTTTTGGCCGACTTACTACGCCCAGCTCAAAAACTGTCTCGCGCCGGGCGGGCGGGTGGTGATTCAGGCCATCACCATCAATGAAACCTTGTTCGACGGCTATCGCCGCGGCACCGACTTCATTCAGCGCTACATCTTTCCGGGCGGCATGTTGCCCACGCCGACGCGGGTGTCGGCCGACGCCGGTCGCGCGGGGCTCGAGACGGTGGATCGCTTCGATTTCGGACTCGACTACGCCCGTACCCTGCAGCGCTGGGCAGTGGCGTTCAACAGCCAGCAATCGGCGGTGCGGGTGCAGGGTTTCGACGATCGTTTCGTGCGCATGTGGCAGTTCTACCTGGCTTACTGCGAGGCGGGTTTCGTTGCTGGCGACCTCGGTGTGCATCACTTTTGCCTGGCGCATGCCGAGCCGGAGCGCGCCCAATGAAACGCCGGGTGCTGATCGCACTGATGCTGGCCTGGAGCGCAGTCGCACGGGCCGAAGTGCCCTTGCCCGGCGCCCTGGATCGCGGGGCATGGCAGCGTGTCGGCAGTGGCAGCCTCGATTGGTTCGTGCTGCGGGTCTACGACGCCACCTTGTGGCGCGGCACGCCCGGCGAGGCCTTGGCGATTCGATACGCGCGGGACATCCCCGCCACGGCGCTGATCGACACCACCTTTGAAGAAATGGCGCGCCTGGGTGTGAGCGACGCCGAGCGCTGGCGTGCGCCCCTGTCGGCGATTTTTCCCGACGTACAAGAAGGCGAGGTGCTGGTGGCCCTGCGCGAGGCGGGTAAGGGCGTGCAGTTTTTTCATCAGGGGCGACCGGTGGGCCGCATCGCCGAGGCGGCGTTCGGCGAGGCCTTCTTCGGCATCTGGCTTGACCCGCGTACGCGGGAGCCGGCGCTGCGCGCGCAGCTGCTCGGCGAGTCGCGGCCATGACCACCGCCGTGCTGCCGCGCCGAGAGGTGCTGGCCTATGGCGTGCTCGGCTTGCCACTCGCGTTCGCGGCGCTGCCGATCTATGTGCACGTGCCCAAGCTGTATGCCGATTCGCTCGGCATGCCGCTGGCGCTGGTGGGTGGCGTGTTGCTCGGGGCGCGCATTCTGGATGCCGTTGCCGACCCCCTGATCGGTCAATTCAGCGACCGCGCGCGGGGGCGCAGGGCGTTGATCGCATGGGGTCTGATACCGCTGGGCCTGGGCGTGCTGGCCTTGCTGCGCCCGCCCGACTCGGCCGGCGCGCTGTGGCTGATCATGGCGCTCACGGTGGCCTACGCGGGCTACTCGGTGGCCAATATCAACTACCAGGCCTGGGGCGCGCGCTTGGCGCCGACATCGCTGGACCGGACCCGGGTGGTGGCCTCGCGGGAGGGCTTCGGTTTGCTGGGCGTGGTGCTGGCCGCGACCTTGCCGGGGCTGTTGGCAACGGACTCGGCCGAGGGGCTGGCGGCTTTGGCGTTGGTCTTCGTACCCGTGCTGATGCTGGCGGCGTGGCTGACGCTCGGTCGCGTGGGGCGGGATTCGGCCCACGGTGCCAGTCATGCCCCGGCCTTCGCCATGCTCGCCGCGGTGTTTGGCCGGCCGGCCTTTCGGCGTCTGCTCGTGGTGTTTGCCGTGGGCGGTATCGCGGCCGCCGTGCCGGCGACGACCGTGCTGTTTTTTGTGGATGACGTGATCGGTCAGGGCGACCGAGCGGGCCTGTTTCTGGCCGCCTATTTTGTCGCAGGCGCGGCGAGTTTGCCGCTGTGGGTGGCGGTGGCGCGCCGCGTGGGCAAGGTGCGCGCCTGGCTGCTGGGCATGTTGGTCAGCATCGCCGCCTTTGCGTGGGCCGCCGGCTTGTCGGCCGGCGACGGCACTACCTTTCTGGTGATCTGCCTGGCATCAGGTTTGGCGCTGGGCGCGGACCTGACCTTGCCGCCGGCCATTCTGGCCGATCAGCTCGCCGAATCGACGTCGGGTGACGGGGCGTGTTTCGGCTGGTGGAATTTTGTGACCAAGGCCAATCTGGCGTTGGCCGCCGGGCTGGCCTTGCCCTTGCTCGCGCTGCTGGGCTATGTGCCCGGCGGGCAGGATGAGGCGGCGCTGCGCGCGCTGGCCGTGGTGTATGCCGGTGTGCCGGTGGTGCTCAAGCTGATCGCTGCGTTGTTGCTGTGGCGCTGGCGCAATCACATGGGAGAGTTGCGATGAAAAAATGGTTATGTGCGCTGCTGGGTGCGATTGGCCTGAGCGGCTGTGCGGGCACCGATGTGTCGCGCTACGCCGCCGAGACGCCGCGCTTGACCCTGGAGTCCTACTTCAACGGAACGCTCGATGCGTGGGGCATGTTTCAGGACCGCAGTGGTGAGGTGATCAAGCGCTTCCATGTGGTGATCGATGCGTCGTGGGAGGGGCCGGTCGGGACACTGGACGAGCGTTTTACCTACGCTGATGGCACGACCCAGCGCCGGGTGTGGACGATCCGCGCCGAGGGCGACGGACGTTACACCGGCACGGCCGACGATGTGGTCGGTATGGCCGAGGGGCAGGCACGCGGCAATGCGCTGCGCTGGCGCTATGTGTTGGCCTTGCCGGTGGACGGCAAGGTGTATGAGGTGGATTTCGACGACTGGATGATTCTGATCGATGAGCGCGTCATGCTCAATCGCTCGGCAATGCGCAAGTTCGGCATTCACTTGGGCGAGGTGACGCTGAGCTTTACCAAGCGCGAGGCGGGCCAATGAGCCTCAACCCGCCGATTCGTGACTGGCGCGGCCAGCGGGTCTGGCTGGTGGGGGCGTCCACTGGGATTGGCGAGGCGCTGGCGCACGCCTTGTCGGCGCGGGGCGCGCGGCTGGCCTTGAGCGGGCGCCGGGCGGAGGCGCTCGAGACGGTGGCGGAGGCGGTCGGCGGTGCCGAGGTGTTGCCGCTAGATATCACGGCGGCAGGGGCGGTGGCCGATGCCTGGGCGGCATTGCTGGACCGTTGGGGCGGCTGCGATGTGGTGATCTTTCTGGCCGGTGCGTATCAACCCACGCCGGCGGACGAGCTGAGCGCCGAGGCAATTCATGCGACCGTGGCGGTCAATCTGTCGGCCACCATGGCCGGGGTGGCGGCGGTCTTGCCGGCCATGCTGGCGCGGGGGCAGGGCCATGTGGCGGTGGTGTCAAGTGTGGCGGGTTACTCCGGGCTGCCGCGAGCCTGTGTGTATGGCGCGACCAAGGCGGGGCTGATCAACTTTGCGGAGAGCCTGTTTCTGGAGCTGCGGCCACGCGGCATCGGTGTGCATGTGATCAACCCCGGTTTTGTGGCGACGCGCCTGACCGCCGGCAATGATTTCCCCATGCCGGCACTGATCGATCCGCCGACGGCGGCCGAGGCGGTGGTCGAGGGCTTTCGCCGGGGCGAGTTCGATATTCATTTTCCGAAGCGCTTTTCGCGGGTACTCAAGCTCTTGCGCTTGCTGCCTTACAGGCTCTACTTTGCGTTGGTGCGCCGGCTGACCGGCGGGGGAGGGCGGTGATGGTGACGCTCGATTCGCTGGTGCGCTTCTACGAAACGCTGACGCCAACCAAGGTCGATGGCTTCGCGGCGTTTTATGCGGAGGATGCGCATTTTGTTGATCCGTTCAATGATGTGCACGGCATCGACGCGATCAAAAGCATCTTCAGCCACATGTTCGAGCAACTCGGCACGCCGCGTTTTGTGGTGACCGAGCGGTTCGAGCGGGGCGACCAGGCCATGCTGATTTGGGCGCTGCACTGTCGCCTTGCCGGCCGGGACGTTGAGATCATCGGCGCCAGCCATCTGCGCTTCGATGCGTCGGGGCGCGTCACCGAGCACCGGGACTTCTGGGATGCCGCCGGCGGGGTGTACGAAGAGCTTCCGCTGATGGGCGCGCTGATGCGATGGCTCCGGCGACGTCTGGCCGCACCGCAAACGACGATGGAATAAGCGGCGGCTCGCGACGTGGCGGCGCAAGCCTGCGGCGCCCGAAGCGCGGACGTGTTGCAGCGCACTAGCTCATAGTGCACTGCAGCACGTTGATCCATATCAAAAATCTCCTTGCGACGTTTAAAACGCATGTGGCACTATGCCGCGCAGAGACCGATTCCGCGCAAAACAAATCACACAGCGGATTTCGGGGGAGAGAGACCGCAACCGGCGCAAGGCGGGTTCCGGATGGCCTGAGCCCCGCAGAGATTTGACGGCGCCGTTTTGGCTGACCGGGAACGCTAGTTTTTTGCGCCCCACATAGACTTGGATGGGGGTTGCACATGAGCGTGTTGGCTCGTTTCGCAGTAACCGCACTGTCCGCCGTGCCCGCAACCGGGGCGTGGGCGGAACAGTCCAGCGTCAATCTACAGACGCCGGTGACCTCCGTGGCCACCGAAATTTATGACATGCACACTCTGATGATGATCATCTGTCTGGTGATCTTCGTGGCGGTGTTTGGTGTCATGTTCTGGTCGGTGTTTCACCACCGCAAGTCCAAAGGGGCCGTGGCGGCGCATTTCCACGAGAACACCATGGTGGAAATCGCGTGGACGGTGATCCCGGTGCTGATCCTGCTTGGCATGGCCTGGCCGGCGACCAAGACGGTGATCTCCATGAAGGACACCTCCAACCCCGATATCACCATCAAGGCCACCGGTTATCAGTGGAAGTGGGGTTACGACTACATCAAGGGCGAGGGCGAGGGCATCAAGTTCGTCTCGAACATGTCGACCCCGCAGGACCAGATTCAGAACCGGGCCGCCAAGGGCGAGAACTATCTGCTTGAGGTGGATAACCCGATGGTGGTGCCAGTGGGCAAGAAAGTGCGTATTTTGCTGACCGCCAATGACGTGATTCACGCGTGGTGGGTGCCGGCGCTGGGGGTGAAGCAGGACGCCATTCCGGGCTTCATTCGCGACACCTGGTTCCGTGCCGATCAGGAAGGCATCTTCCGCGGCAACTGCGCCGAGCTGTGCGGCAAGGACCACGGCTTCATGCCGATCGAGGTGCATGTGCTGTCGGCCGAAAAATACGCCGCCTGGGTTGCTGATCAGCAAGGCAAACTGGCTGCGACGAAGGAAGACCCGACCAAGGAGTGGGCGCTGGCCGACCTCGTGGCCAAGGGCGAGCAGGTGTTTGCCGCCAACTGTGCCGCCTGTCACCAAGCCAATGGTCAGGGCATGCCGCCGGCCTTCCCGCCGCTCGATGGCGCGGCCATCGCGACGGGCGACAAGGCCGAGCAGATCAAGGTGGTGACGCAGGGGCGCGATGGCACTGCCATGGCCGCGTTCGGCAAGCAGTTGTCGGCCACGGACCTCGCGGCGGTCATTACCTACACCCGCAATGCCTGGAGTAACCAGACGGGCGAAGCCATCCAGCCGGCCGACATCACGGCCGTGCTTAACTGAGTTCAGGTAGAGGAGGCTGCATGTCTGCTGTCACCCCCGATCAAGTGCACGACGATCATCACCATCACGGCCCGACCGGCCTGATGCGCTGGATCACCACGACGAATCACAAGGACATCGGCACGATGTACCTGATTTTCAGTTTCATCATGTTCCTCTCAGGGGGTGTGATGGCGCTGACAATTCGGGCCGAGTTGTTCCAGCCGGGCATGCAGATCGTGCAGCCCGAGTTCTTCAATCAGCTCACCACCATGCACGGTCTGGTGATGGTGTTCGGTGCGATCATGCCGGCCTTTGTGGGCTTTGCGAACTGGATGCTGCCGCTGATGATCGGCGCCTCCGACATGGCCTTCGCGCGCATGAACAACTGGAGCTTCTGGCTGCTGCCGGTGGCGGCGATCCTGCTGATCGGCTCCTTCTTTGTACCGGGCGGCGCCACCGCCGCGGGCTGGACGCTGTATGCGCCACTGTCGGTGCAGATGGGCATGGGCATGGATCTGACGATCTTTGCGGTGCACATCATGGGTATCAGCTCGATCATGGGCGCCATCAATATCGTGGTGACCGTGCTCAACATGCGCGCCCCCGGCATGACGATGATGAAGATGCCGCTGTTCTGCTGGACCTGGCTGATCACGGCTTACCTGCTGATCGCGGTGATGCCGGTGCTCGCTGGTGCGGTGACCATGATTCTCACCGACCGTCATTTCGGCACCAGCTTCTTCAATGCGGCTGGCGGCGGTGACCCGGTGCTGTATCAGCACGTGTTCTGGTTCTTCGGGCACCCCGAGGTGTACATCATGATTTTGCCGGCCTTCGGCATTGTCAGTGAAATCATCCCGACCTTTGCCCGCAAGCCGCTGTTTGGCTATGCCTCGATGGTGTATGCCACGGCCTCGATCGCCGTGCTGTCCTTCGTCGTTTGGGCGCACCACATGTTCACCACCGGCATGCCGGCGGCGACACAGCTGTTCTTCATGTACGCGACCATGCTGATCGCGGTGCCCACCGGGGTGAAAGTGTTCAACTGGGTGGCCACCATGTGGCGCGGCTCGATGACCTTCGAGACGCCCATGCTGTGGGCGACCGGCTTCATCTTCGTGTTCACCATGGGTGGCTTTACCGGCCTGATCTGCGCGATTGCGCCGATCGACATCCAGGTGCAGGACACCTATTACGTGGTGGCGCACTTCCACTATGTGCTGGTGGCCGGCTCGCTGTTTGCCCTGTTTGCCGGTGCCTACTACTGGCTGCCGAAATGGACCGGGGTCATGTACTCCGAGTTCATCGGCAAGCTGCACTTCTGGTGCTCGATCATCTTCTTCAACATCACCTTCTTCCCGATGCACTTCCTGGGTCTGGCCGGCATGCCGCGCCGGATTCCTGACTACGCGCTGCAGTTCGCTGACTTCAACGCGCTGGCCAGTATCGGTGCCTTCGGCTTTGGTCTGTCGCAGCTGATCTTCATCGTCGCCGTGGTCAAGTGCGTGCGCGGTGAGGGCAAGAAAGCGGCGGCCAGTCCGTGGGAAGACGCGCAGGGCCTCGAGTGGACAGTGCCGTCGCCGGCACCGCACCACACCTTCGAGATCCCGCCGGTCGTCAAGTGATCGCCGCTGCCATGACCAAAGGGAAGAACATCCGCTCTGCACTGTTGTTGCTGGTGATGGCGCTGGTGTTCTTCTTCGCCATCATGGTCAAGATCGGGTGGTTGGGCCAATGAACGCGCAGGCGAAAGACAACCGCCGTCTGCTGGTGCGCCTCGGTATTGCTGCGGTGGCCATGTTCGGTTTCGGCTTTGCCTTGGTGCCGTTTTATGAGGCCATCTGCCAGGTCACCGGCTTGCGCAACATCCTGCAGCCGGATGTGGTGGAGAACACGCAAGTCGATCCGACACGCCAGCTGACCATCGAGCTGGATGCCAATACGCATGATCTGGCCTGGCGTTTCCGCCCGACGCAGAACACGGTCGATGTTCACCCGGGGCAGTTGGTCGAGATTACCTACGAGGTGACCAACACGCGCGACGTGCCCATCACCGGGCAGGCGGTGCCGAGCTATGGGCCGCAGCTGGCGGGGGACTACTTCAAGAAGCTCAACTGCTTCTGTTTCGAGAAGCAGACCCTGGCCGCAGGCGAGACGCGGGTCATGCCGGTGTTGTTCGTGGTCGACCCCAAGCTGCCGAATGATGTGCATACGATCACCTTGTCCTACACCTTCTTCGAGGTGGAGGGCACGCAGGCGCAGCAAACGGCGCCGGGCGGGCGCAGCTGATGGCCGACACGCCACGCGCCAGCTTCTGGGCCACCTTGCGTGCGGTGCTGTGGTCTTTTGTGGGGATTCGCAAGCGACGTCACTACAACGATGACGCCACCTCGCTGAACCCCAAGGCGGTCATCGTTGCCGGCCTGCTGGCCGGCCTGGTGTTCGTGCTGAGTATCGTCGCCTTCGTACGCTTCGTCGTGGGCGCATGAGTTGAGGGTTGCGCGCATGCGCGACCGCAGAATTAACTGACCGGAGACTTCAACATGAGTCCGACTTTCGAGAAGTACTTCGTACCAGAGCCGTCGAAGTTTCCCATCTTCGGTTCCTTCGCCCTGCTGTGCATCGGCGCGGGTTCGGTGATGTGGCTGAACCATACCGGGCCGGGGCCGCTGGTGTTCTTCGTGGGCCTGGCGACGCTGATCTACATGTTGTTTGGCTGGTTTGGTCAGGTGATTCGCGAATCCGAAAGCGGGCAATACGGCAAGAACGTCGACGCCTCCTTCCGCTGGAGCATGGGCTGGTTCATCTTCTCCGAGGTGATGTTCTTCTTCGCCTTCTTTGGCGTGCTGTTCTACGTGCGCGTCATTGCGGTGCCGTCGCTCGGCAGCGAAGAGAGCGTGAGCGTGCTGTGGCAAGGCTTCGAGGCCGCGTGGCCGACCGCGGGTCCGCGCGCCGAAGAGGCGTTCTCGCCGATGGGCGCCTGGGGCATCCCGGCCATCAACACCCTGATTCTGCTGACCTCTGGCGCCACGCTGACCTGGGCCCACTGGGGCATGATGAAAGACAACCGGACGCAGCTCAAACTCGGTTTGTTGCTCACCGTGCTGCTCGGCGCCTTGTTCATGGGCTTTCAGATTTACGAATACATGCACGCCTACGGCGAGATGAACCTGAAGATGACCTCAGGCATCTACGGCTCGACCTTCTACATGATGACCGGCTTCCACGGCCTGCATGTGACAATTGGCGCGATCATGTTGCTGGTGATGCTGTTCCGCGTGATGGCGGGCCACTTCACCAAAGACAATCACTTTGCCTTTGAAGCGGCGGCCTGGTACTGGCACTTTGTCGACGTGGTCTGGCTGGTGTTGTTCGTGGTGGTCTATTGGCTGTGATGGCCGGGGTGTGTGTTACAGGCGGCCGGGAATGATGCCGGTCGCAAAGCCCGCCATCAGCAACAGAAACAAGCCGATCGACAGCCCGACCCGCAGCGTCAGCGCACGGATGACCCGTGGCCCTTTGCCATCATCGCGCAGCATGAACAACAGGGCGGAGCCCAGGCTGACCAGAATGGCGATCAGAAAGAGAACGACGATGATGCGCATGCGAGGCTCCACGGAGGTGTTATTTCAGTTTAGCCCAGTGGCTCCGTCGCAGGGGTGAGCATGCGGTTGAAGGGCGTTGTGCCCTACGTGGTGGGGGTGCTGGTCTGCGTGCTGACGATCAAGCTCGGGCTGTGGCAAACCGACCGGGCGGAAGAAAAGCGGGCGCTGGGCGCGCGCATCGAAGCCGCGGCGACCGCGCCTTCGACCACCGCGGCGGCGAACCTGACCGAGTGGCAAGTGCTGCGGCTGACGGGGCAGTGGCGTAGTGAAGCAACGATCTACCTCGACAACCGGGTGCAGTATGGTCAGCCGGGTTATCACGTGCTCACGCCCTTGCAGATGGTCGATGGCACGGTGGTGCTGGTCAAGCGAGGCTGGACGGGCATTGGGCTGAATCGCAGCGCCTTGCCGGTCGTGAATACGCCGACGGGCGAGGTGACGATCAACGGGCGAGTCCGCTTGCCCGAGGCCAAGCCCTACACCTTGGCGGATGCGCCGGGCGAGGGCGCGCGTTGGCAATATGTGGACCTGGCGGCCTATCGCGCCTGGTCGAAACTGGCAGTCATTGACGAGGTGCTTGAGCAAACCGACCCCTCGACTGACGGCCTCATCCGCGACTGGCCCCGCCCCGATCTTGGGGTGGATCGTCACCGCGGCTATGCGGTGCAATGGTTTGGTCTGGCGGCTTTGTCCGCCGGCTTGTGTGGATGGTTTGGATGGCGGCGCTGGAGGCGTCATGGCAGTGGCTCAAATGACTCGTAAAGCCCGGCTCACGCTGGTGGCCCTGATTGTGGTGTGTGTGTTGCCGGTGGCGGCATCGTATTTTGCGTTCTACGTCTGGCAACCGAGCGGGCGAAGCAACTACGGCGATCTGGTGACGCCGACCCTGCTGCCCGATGGCGCGCTTGCCACCGCCGACGGCGGTCAGTTCGCGCGCGAGGACATCAAAGGTTTCTGGACCTATGTCGTCGTCTCGCCCGCCGCATGTGACGAAAGCTGCCGGCAGGCCTTGTATTTCACGCGCCAGGTGCGCACCGCACAGGCCAAGGAATCGCCTCGGGTCGCACGGGTCTGGCTGCTGTCGGATGACGGCGCGCCCGACGCGTCGCTGCTGGCCGAGCATCCTGAGTTGGTCGTCGCGCGGGCTGACCGCCAATGGCTGGATCAACTCGACGGCACCACCGTCGCGCAGGTCTGGCTCGCCGATCCGCGTGGCAACGTGATGATGCGCTATCCCACCGAGCTGGATCCGAAAGGCATGGTCAAGGACCTCGCGCGGCTCCTCAAATACTCGCAGGTCGGCTGAGCATGTATCGTCGGCTGGTCTTCCTGGCGTTGTCACTCACCCTCGCGGTGGTGGTGTTTGGCGCCTATGTGCGGCTGTCGGATGCCGGCCTCGGCTGCCCCGACTGGCCAGGGTGTTATGGGCAGGTGACGCCTGCACATGCAGCCGAGCACATCGCCGAGGCCGAGTCTGCCGCGCCGGGCGGGCCGGTGTCGCTGCCCAAGGCGTGGAAGGAAATGATCCACCGCTATCTGGCGGCCACGCTGGGCTTCATCATTCTGGTGATTGCCGCACTGGCCTGGCGGCAGCGGCGCGACCCGGACGTACGGCCCGGCATTGCGGTGTTGCTCGTTGGGGTGGTCATTTTTCAGGGGCTGTTGGGCAAGTGGACGGTCACGCTGTTGCTCAAGCCCGCCATCGTGACCGGGCATCTGCTTGGCGGGCTGGCCACGCTTTCCTTGCTCGCGCTGCTGGCAATTCGCGCCGGCGGGCTGAGGCGACGCTTTGCCTCGCCGGCTCTGGTGCGTTTTGCGCGCCTCGGTTTGTTGCTGGTGCTCGTCCAGATTGTGCTCGGCGGCTGGACCAGTACCAACTACGCGGCGCTGGCGTGCACCGATTTCCCGACCTGCCACGGCAGCTGGTGGCCAGCCATGGACACGGCCAATGCCTTTCATGTGGTGCGCGAACTGGGCATGACCGCGACCGGCGATCTGCTCTCACATGAGGCGCTGACCGCCATTCACTGGGCGCACCGGATTGGCGCCCTCGTTGTGACGGTGTGCTTGCTCGGGTTGATGATGGGTTTGACGAAGCAGGGTTTTGGCCGGATGGCCGCGCTGCTGGCGTTGTTGCTGGTCGGGCAGGTCGGCCTCGGCATTGCCAACGTGGTGATGAGTCTGCCGCTGCCGCTGGCCGTGGCCCACAACGCCGGTGCAGCGCTTCTGTTGTTGATGATGGTGATGATTAATACACGGCTGATGCCCGGGCGGGCATGGGGCGTTGCAGGGAGTAAAAAACATGAAAACGCTTACGCTTGATAGCGCCGATGCCTTGCGTCGCCTGCGGCACTTTTATGTGCTGACCAAGCCGCGGGTCAATACGCTGATCGTCTTCTGCGCCATGATCGGCATGTTCCTCGCGGTGCCGGAAGGCTTGCCCTCGGCGCAGATCGTGCTGTTCGCCACGCTCGGTATCGCGTGTGTTGCGGGGGCCGCGGCGGCGATGAACTGCCTGATCGAACAACAGATCGATGCGCGCATGGCGCGTACCCGGGCGCGCCCTCTGCCGCGCGGTGAGTTGTCCTCGGCCGAGACGCTGGCGTTTTCGCTGGTGCTCGGCGGCGCGGGTCTGCTGTTGCTCTACAACGCGGTGAACCCGCTCACCATGTGGCTGACGCTGGCCACCTTTGTGGGTTATGCCGTGGTCTACACGGTGTTTCTCAAGCCGCGCACGCCGCAGAACATCGTGATCGGCGGCGCGTCCGGCGCCATGCCGCCGGTGCTTGGCTGGGCCGCCGTGACCGGCGAAGTGGGCAGCGATGCCTTGCTGCTGTTTCTCATCATCTTTGCCTGGACGCCGCCGCACTTCTGGGCGCTGGCCTTGTATCGCAGCGCCGATTACGCCCGCGCCGGCCTGCCCATGCTGCCGGTCACGCACGGCTCGCGTTACACCCGGCTGTCGGTGCTGCTCTACACCATCATTTTGTTTGCGGTCACGCTGCTGCCGTTCGCCACACGCATGAGCGGTGTGGCCTATCTGGCGGCGGCGGTGGTGCTGGGTCTGGCCTTCCTGCGTTACGCATGGCGTTTGTATGTGGATTACAGCGACAAATTGTCGCAACAGACTTTCCGCTTCTCCATCGTGTACCTATCATCGCTGTTTGCCGCCTTGCTGGTGGATCACTACTTGCCCTATTGATGAGGCCACGATGCTTCGAATCCTCCTGGTGGTCGCCGCGCTTGCGCTGACCGCCTGCAGTCCTGCTGAACCGCCCAAGAGTTTCAAGAACACCGACATCACCGGCGCCGACTACGGCAAAGGCTTCTCGCTCACCGACCACACCGGCGCGCCGCGTACGCTCACCGATTTCAAAGGCAAGGTGGTGACGCTGTTCTTTGGCTTTACCCAGTGCCCGGACGTGTGCCCGACCAACTTGCTGACCATGACCGAAGTCATGCGTCTGCTCGGACCCAATGCCGAGCGCACCCAGGTGTTGTTCATGACGGTCGACCCCGAGCGCGATACGCAGGAGTTGCTGTCGCAGTATGTGCCGGCCTTCGATACGCGCTTCCTCGGGCTGTTTGGCGACATGGCGACCACCGAAGCGGTGGCCAAGGACTTCAAGGTTTTCTACCGCAAGAGCGGTGACACCGAGGGGCCGAACTACACCATCGACCACTCGGCCGGCACCTATGTGTTCGACACCCAGGGTCGGCTGCGGCTCTACGTCAAGCACGGCACATCGGCACAGGATATTGCCGAGGACATCCAGGCCTTGTTCTCCGAGACCTGACGCGAGGCAGAATCTGCCAAATGCAGGCCGTATTACGCAATAACGGAATCGGGCGAATCGGTAATCTGGGCGCTTTCCTGTCCCGGAGATTCGTCATGAATCTGTCTCAAGTTCTGCTGTCGGCGCTCAAGGCACATGGCGCGCGCGAAGTGTTCGGCATTCCCGGCGATTTCGCCCTCCCGTTTTTTCGGGAAATCGAAAACTCCGGCATCCTCCCGCTTTACACCCTAAGCCACGAGCCCGGCGTCGGCTTCGCCGCCGACGCCTCGGCGCGCATTCGCAGCACGCTGTCGGTGGCTGCCGTGACCTATGGCGCGGGCGCGCTCAACATGGTCAACCCGGTGGCCGGCGCCTACGCCGAGAAATCGCCCGTGGTGGTCATCTCCGGCGCGCCGGGCAAGGGCGAGTCGAGCACCGGCCTGCTGCTGCATCACCAGGCCAAAACCCTGGATTCGCAGTTCGCCATCTACCAGGAAATCACTTGCGACCAGGCGCGCCTGACCGACGCGCGTACTGCACCGGCCGAGATTGCGCGTGTGCTCGCCAGTTGTCTGCGTGAGTCGCGCCCGGTGTATATCGAACTTCCGCGCGACATGGTGGCTGAGCCTTGTGAACCCGTCGTGGCCTTAGGCGAGCCGGTGGTGGACGACGCGGCCCTCGACGCCTGCGCCGATGAAATCCTCGCGCGTCTTGCCGCGGCCGAACGGCCGGTGCTGATGGCCGGCGTCGAGGTCCGACGCTTCGATCTGGAGGTGCAGGTGGCGGCCCTGGCGCGCCAGTTGGGCATTCCGGTGGTGACCAGTATTCTCGGTCGCGGCCTGCTCGCCGGGCATGATGCACCGCTGGCGGGCACCTATCTGGGCGTGGCGGGGGCCGAGTCGGTGACTTCCCTGGTGGAGGATTCGGACGCGCTGCTGATGCTCGGCGTGCTGGTGTCGGACACCAATTTTGGTGTGTCGGCGCGGCAGATTGATCTGCGCAAGGCGATCGTGGCCTGCGACAGCGAAGTCACGCTCGGTTATCACACCTACACGCACCTGCCACTCGGGCGGGTCGTGCGACGGCTGTTGGAGCGTGCGCCCGCCGCCCGGCAAGTGCCGACCCTGCCGCCGCCGAGCTATCCGCACGGGATGGTGGCCGACGATGCGCCCATCGTGCCCGGTGACATCGCCCGCGGCATCAACGACCTGATGGCCCGCCACGGCGTGATGCCGATCGCCGCCGACATGGGCGACTGCATGTTCACCGCCATGGATATTGCGCACCAGGCGCTGGTGGCGCCGGGTTACTACGCCACCATGGGCTTCGGCGTGCCGGCGGGGCTGGGGCTGCAAGCGGCCACCGGCGAGCGGCCCTTGATTCTGGTCGGCGATGGCGCGTTTCAGATGACGGGCTGGGAGCTCGGCAACTGCAGCCGCTTTGGCTGGGACCCGATCGTGCTGGTGTTCAACAACCGCTCGTGGGAGATGCTGCGCACCTTCCAGCCGGAGTCGTCCTTCAATGACCTGAGCCACTGGGACTTCGCCGGGATGGCCAAGGGGCTGGGCGGCGATGGCATGCGGGTTGAGACCCGAGCCGAGCTGGCCGCGGCGCTGGCGCATGCGGTGGCCACGCGCGGGCGCTTCCAGTTGATCGATGTGAGCATTCCGCGCGGCGAGTTGTCGCCGACGCTCAAGCGCTTTGTCGAGGGCGTCAAACGCCTGTCGGCCCCCGGCGCGCGCTGAGCGCATGAAAAAGGGCGACCTGCGGGTCGCCCTTGTTTTTTTGCCGTCGCCGTCGGGGCTCAGGCCAGTGCGGCCAGTTCGCCGCGCATCTGCTTGAGCGCCTTGGCTTCGATCTGGCGAATCCGCTCGGCGGAGACGCCGTACTCGTCGGCCAGCTCGTGCAGCGTGGCGGCCTTGCCATCGTCGCCGGTGAGCCAGCGGGCCGAGATGATGTGGCGGCTGCGCTCGTCCAGTGCGGCCATGGCATTGACCAGACCGTCGCTTTGCAATTGTGCCTGCTCGGCGTTGGCCAGCAACTCGCTCGGTTCGGCAGCGGGGTCGCGCAGGTAGGCGATGGGGGCGAAGTGCTCGTCATCGTCGTCGCGGCCGCCGTCGAGGGGCACGTCCTGCCCGCCGAGACGGGTTTCCATCTCGACGACTTCTTCGGGCTTGACGCCAAGCTGCGCGGCAACCGCCGACACATCGTCGGGGCTCAGCGCGTTGCGATCTTTCTTCAGGCTGCGCAGGTTGAAGAACAGCTTGCGCTGGGCCTTGGTGGTGGCCACTTTGACCAGGCGCGCGTTCTTCAGGATGTACTCGTGGATCTCGGCCTTGATCCAGTGAATGGCGAAGGACACCAGGCGTACGCCGCGGCGCGGGTCGAAGCGCTTGACCGCCTTCATGAGGCCGAGATTGCCTTCCTGGATCAGGTCGGCATGCGGCAGGCCGTAGCCCAGATAGCCGCGGGCAATCGCCACCACCAGGCGCAGGTGTGACAACACCAGGGCGCGGGCCGCCTCGACATCGCCTTCGTCATGCAGGCGGTGGGCGTAGGTCTTTTCCTCCTGCTCGGTGAGCAAGGGGATGCGGTTGGCGAACTGGATGTACTGGTCGATACTGCCGACGGAGGTCGGGATCGGTAGCGACAAAGTGTGCGTCATCGACGATGTCCTCCCAAAAAGTTGCGGCTATTTTAGCACTCGCGTACTGGGAGTGCTAACAACGGAGTGAGTTCCGTGATCTTGAGGAAAAAATGCGTGTCCTGGGCTGCCCGGCAGGGTGACGTCGCCTAAATTGCGCCGAGCCTGTGCCAATATTGGCGTTTCGCATAAAGTCGGCGCGCGTGTTGCCGTTACTGACCTGCGAGACTCGCCTTCTTTCCCGACGAACGGGAGCTGCGACAGGATCACATGACTGACAACGACATTTCTCAGGTCGATACGGCGCCACCGGCCGCCCCCGCTGCTGAAGCGGTGGCGGCGCCAGCCGCCGATGTGCATCGGCCCGACGCCTTGCTTGAAAGTTTGCTGGTGATTGCGCGTGCGCACGGCTGCACCCTCACGCGCGATGCGGCCACGGCCGGCTTGCCGCTGGTCAATCATCGCCTGACCCCGTCCTTGTTTGATCGCGCCGCGCGCCGCGCCGGACTGACCTCCAATCTGACCCGCCGACCGCTGGAGCGGCTCAATGCCGCACTCTTTCCGGTGGTGCTGGTTCTGGCCGATGAACAGGCTTGCGTTTTGCTGGGTTGGAGCGACGATGGTTCGATCGCGCGGGTGATCTTTCCTGAGCTCGGCGATGCCGAAGCCGAACTCCCGATCGAAGATCTGGCCGCCCGCTATGCCGGCTATGCGATTTTTGTGCGACCGCGTTTCCGTTTCGATGCGCGCACGCCGGAGGTGGGCGCCGTGCGCCATCGGCACTGGTTCTGGGGCGCGATCAACGATAACCGCCCGCTGTATCGCGATGTGCTGGTCGCGGCCTTGATGATCAATCTGTTCGCCATTGCGCTGCCCATGTTCACCATGAACGTGTATGACCGTGTGGTGCCGAACAACGCCGTCGATACCTTGTGGATGCTGGCCATCGGGGTGTCGATCGTGATGGTGGCGGACTTGGTGATGCGCACCATGCGCGGCTATTTCATTGATCTGGCCGGCAACCGGGTCGATGTCAAATTGTCGGCTTACATCATGGAGCGGGTGCTCGGCCTGCAAATGGAGCAGCGGCCGGTGTCGGCCGGCTCGTTTGCGGCCAACCTGCGCTCCTTCGAGACGGTGCGCGATTTCATCACCTCGGCCACCGTCAGCGCTTTTGTCGATCTGCCCTTTGCCTTGATCTTCCTGGTGGTGATTGGCTGGATTGCGTGGCCGATGATTATTCCCATCATTGTCGGCGTGCTGATCGTGCTGCTCTACGCGATGACGGTGCAGAGCCGGATGCATGAGCTGTCCGAAACCACCTATCGGGCCGGCGCGCAGCGCAATGCCACGCTGGTGGAAAGCCTGGTCGGGCTGGAGGCGGTCAAGGCGCTCGGTTGCGAGGGCTACATGCAGCGCAAGTGGGAGCAGAGCGCGGTGTTTCTGGCGCGCACCAGCGCCCAGCTGCGGCTGCTGTCGGCGTCGACCATGAACGGCGCGCTGTGGGTACAGCAGACCACCAATGTGGCGATCATCGTGCTCGGCGTGTATCTGATTTCCAAGGGCGAGCTGAGCATGGGCGGGCTGATCGCCTGCTCGATGCTGTCGTCGCGCGCGCTGGCACCGATCAGTCAGGTGGCCGGCTTGCTGACGCAGTATCACAACGCGGCGACGGCGCTGACCTCGCTGGACGAAATTCTGTCGCGGCCCATCGAGCGGCCGGAGGATTCCAGCTTTGTCAGCCGGCAGAATTTTATTGGCCGCATCGAATTCAAGGATGTGCATTTTGTGTACCCGGGCCAGGACGTCGAGGCGCTGCGCAATGTGTCGCTGCGCATCGAGCCGGGCGAGCGGGTGGCGATTCTGGGCCGTGTGGGCTCTGGCAAGACCACCCTGCACAAACTGATTCTCGGCCTGTACCGGCCCACCGAGGGCGCGGTGCTGATCGACGACATCGATCTGCGCCAGCTCGACCCGGCCGAACTGCGCCGTCATGTGGGCTATGTGCCGCAGGATGTGACGCTGTTCTACGGCAGCCTGCGCGACAACCTCACCATCGCCTCGCGCGACGCCGACGACGCCGACGTGGTGCGCGCCAGCGAGCAGGCGGGGATCGCGGAGTTTGTGAATAGCCATCCCAAGGGTTTTGACATGCTCGTGGGTGAGCGGGGTGAATCGCTCTCGGGTGGTCAGCGGCAAGGCGTGGCGATTGCCCGCGCGCTGATCAACGATCCGCCCATCCTGCTGATGGATGAGCCGACCGGCTCGATGGACCATTCGAGCGAGGAATACGTCAAGCAGCAATTGCGCAGTTGCTCCGCAGGCAAGACGATGATCGTCATCACCCATCGCACCTCGCTGCTCGAACTGGTCGACCGGATCATCGTGGTGGACGGCGGCAAGATCGTTGCTGACGGACCCAAGTCTCAAGTGGTCGAAGCCTTGCGCCAGGGGCGTATCGGGAGGGCCGCATGAGTAATCTGAATGCGGAACAGTTCAAGCGCATCGGCCAAGCGTCGAACGCCGTGGCGAGTCGCACCCGTCCGCTGCTCGACCGGCTGTTCGGGCGCATGGTGCCCGAGCAGCGTGAAACCGATGTCGATTGGGGCGGCGATGCCGATCGCGCCGTGATGGAGCAGGAGCCGCTGCGCGCGCGTGCGCTGTTGCGCGGCTCGCTGGTGGTGTTCTTGCTGCTGGTGGTGTGGGCGGGCTTTGCCGAAATCGACGAAGTCACCCGCGGCGAAGGGCGCGTCATCCCGTCCAGTCAGTTGCAGGTCTTGCAGTCCTTCGACGGCGGCGTGGTGGAGGAGATTCTGGTCAAGGAGGGCGACGTGGTCGATATCGGCCAGACCCTGGTGCGCATCGACCCCACCCGGTTTGTCTCCTCCCTGCGCGAAAACCGGGTGCAGTACTACGCCCTGGTGGCCAAGGCTGCGCGGCTGGTGGCCATGTCCGAAGGCGCGGCGTTCATCCCGCCGCCCGAGGTTGCCAAGGCGGCGCCGGAACTGGTTGATCAAGAGCGTGCGCTGTACGACGCGGGCCAGGCCAAGCTCGACGGCGAGCTGGCCATCGCACGCCAGCAGATGGCGCAGCGTAGTCAGGAACTGGTGGAGGTGCAGGCGCGACTGGCGCAAGCCACGCAGACCTTCAATCTGGTGTCGCAAGAACTTGATGTGACCAAACCCTTGCTCGCATCGGGCGCCGTGTCCGAAGTCGAGCTGCTGCGCCTCGAGCGCGACGTGGCGCGCTTGCGTGGCGAGCGCAATCAGGCGAGCGCGCAGATCGCGCGCATCCAGTCATCCATTGCCGAAGCCAATCGCAATATTCAAGACGTCGAGCTCAGCTATCGCAATGCGGCTCGCAACGAGCTGGCCGATACGCGGGCCAAACTCAACAGCCTGTCCGAAGGCAGTCTGGCGTTGGTGGATCGGGTCAAGCATGCCGAGGTGAAATCGCCCATGCGCGGCACGGTCAAGCGTTTGCTGATCAACACCGTCGGTGGCGTGGTGCAGCCCGGCAAGGAAGTGGCCGAAGTGGTGCCCCTGGACGAGGCGCTGCTGCTCGAAGCCAAGATCAATCCCAAGGATATTGGCTTCCTGCGTCCGGGGCAGCCGGCCGAGGTCAAATTCACGGCTTACGACTTCTCCATCTATGGCGGACTCAAGGCCACGGTGGAGCAAATTGGTGCCGATACGGTGATGGACGACCGCGGAAATGCCTTTTATATCGTGCGCGTGCGCACAACAGAGTCAAGTTTGGGGCAGAACCTGCCGATTATCCCTGGCATGGTCGCGCAAGTTGACGTGCTGACCGGCAAGAAAACCATTTTGTCGTATTTGCTCAAACCGGTTTTGCGGGCTAAGGCCAATGCGCTGACGGAACGATGACAAAGCACCTATTCATCTCCTCGAAAGGCCAACTCCAGCCGCGCTGGCGCAGCGCGTTTCCGGATGCCGTCGTGCGCACCGCATTGGGTGGCGGCCGTCCGGACGTGCTGTGGTGGGCCTGCGTGCCGCTCAATTCGGCCGAGCTGTCATCGGCCATTGCGGCCCTGCCTGGCGTGCCCGTTGTCGTGCTCTCACCCGAGCCGGTGCAGGAAGACGCCATGCACGCCATCGCACTTGGCGCGCGTGGCTACTGCCACAGTCACGCCACCCCCGCCATGCTGCAGCAGGTGGCCGTCGCCGTGACGCACGGCGGCCTGTGGCTGGGCCCCGAGTTGATGAGCCGGCTCATGGGCGCGGCCAGCGAGCGCCTGCTCGGCGAGCATCCCGCCGAGGTCGATCCGGGGCTGGACCTGCTGACGCCGCGTGAACGGGCCGTCGCGCTCGAAGTCGCCCGTGGCGCCACCAACAAAGAAGCCGCCCGCCGGCTCGACATCACCGAGCGCACCGTCAAGGCCCACCTCGGCGCCGCCTTCGAAAAGCTCGGCGTGCGCGACCGGCTCCAACTCGTGCTGGCACTCAAATATGTGCCGGTCGATGTCGATCACGCGGCCTGAGCCCCGGCTGCTGCGCCATCGCGCGCGGCCCACCCTGTCCACCGGTCCAATAGGCTTCGCCGCGCTGCGACCGTAGTCTTTCATTATCGAATCAGTGTAGGTCGGCGCTGTGCCGGCCCAGCGGAGAACTCAAATGGCGATCAACCAACCCGTAGCAACCGTCGTGGCAGTCATCGGCGAGGCCTATGCCCGCAACGCAAACGGCGAACTGCGCGTGCTCAAGGCCGGTGACGCCCTTTACGAAGGTGAGGTGGTCATCACCCGCAACGGCGGCCGCGTCGAACTGGCCACCAGTGACGGCCAGCTGCTCGAAGTGCAGCCCAACGAAACCATCGCCATCACCGCCGAGCTCTCCGACACCACCCGCCCGACACCGCAAGAATCCACCGTCGGCGACGCGACGATTGACCGCGTCATCCAGGCCATCAACGACGGCGGCGACATCGACGACGCCATCGACGCCCCGGCTGCCGGTCTGAACGGTGGCGCCGGTGGCGAAGGCAACAGCTTCGTCCGCCTGCTGCGCATCACCGAAGGCGTGGATCCGCTGGAGTTCGAGTTCGGCACCGCTCGCACCGCGCCAGAGTTTGTGTTTGATGGCGGCACGGGGGAAGAGACTGCCAGCGTTGTCGAAACGGCGGGTGTCACGGCCGTGATCTCGATCAGCGGCGAGTCCAGTGTGATCGAGGGCGAGTCAATCACCTACACTGTGTCGGTCGACAAAGCCCCGGCCTCGGCGCTGACCGTGAATGTGGTGACGGGTCATGTCACCACCGACAACGGCGACCTCGTTCCGGTCACGACGGCAGTCACGATTGCCGCCGGCGCGACCAGCGCCACCTTTACGGTGAATACGCTCGACGACGCCTACGCCGACAGCGGCGAGACCTTCACCGCCAGCATCGCCAGCACCACCGGTGGTGGCTACGAGAATCTGGTCGTTGGCACCAGCAGCGTGACCACGACCATCCTCGACCAGACCGGCAGCGATAA
>NZ_VMNI01000016.1 GCF_007625205.1 Denitromonas ohlonensis
GGCCGACCAGCTGTCCGACGACGTGGGGAACAGAAAGTCGGCTTCGGTTGGGATTAACTGCCGTTCGACGCGAGGTATTTTCGGCTACCCTTTGACGGCTTCTAGCCGTAAGTAGACACTGTGAGCCACCCCCAATCAACAGTACTGCCTGGCGTTCGATGCTAAACCCGCATTCAAAGAACCAGCTTTCCCCCCATCAGACCAGCAGTTCATGCCGGCTTCGGCATCATTGCGCCGAGTGTCATATAGATTGTGGCCTTGGCACTGCCATTTCGATGGCTGCTTCGGACCTGTAATCTAAGCCTTCCAGCTTCTCAGATAGTCGATAGCCGCTTGACTCTGCGCCGACGATCCGTAAGTTACGGCCAGCAAGAGCTGCACTGACCGTGGGATTTTTCGGCCAGCCTCATAGCGACTGCCGCCTGACTGCGTGACACCCAGAGGCGCCCAGAACTCTGTCTGAACCATGTCGACTCTCTTCCGCAAGGCTTTGATTTCTTCTGGCGTGCGATATGGCAACTTCGGGGTTTTGCGCATGCATCAAATCCATATTGAGCAATCGGGGAAGTATAGGCTAGCCTGCCCGTCAGATCGACATCCGAGGCGCTTGAACGCAGGCCCATCGCCTGATCCCACGCGTAGACCTACCTCAAGTGGGCCCGGTGTGATCTCGAGGTGAGATAATGGCGGCCCCCCATTTCGTGCAACAAGCGCCCGATCCGTCGATCCCATGCGAACGCTTACCCAGACCCCAGTCACGCTGCCACAGGACGCTCCGGCTTCGGAAGTCCGACTGATTTCGCATCGTCTTAGCGCTGGCTTCCCATCTCCGGCGAGTGACTACGTCGACGACGGTCTCGATCTGAATGATTACCTGGTGCGCAACAAGCCGGCCACCTTCATGTTCACGGTTAAAGGTGACTCGATGATTGGTGCCGCCATCGAAGATGGGGACAAAGTTGTCGTCGATCGCTCACTGGCGCCGCAGCACAATGACATCGTGGTGGCCGTCGTCGATAGCGAGTACACGATCAAGCGCCTTTTCATGCGTGATGGCGCAATTGAATTGCGCCCGGAGAACGCGGCGTTTTCTGCGATCCGATTCGCAGAGGGGCAGGAGCTCGAAGTGTGGGGTGTGGTCGTCGGCGTCGTCCGGCGCTACCCCGCCAAGCGCTAAGGCGATGAGCGCACCACAGCAATTCGCATTGGTCGACGTAAACAATTTCTACGTCTCATGTGAGCGCGTCTTTCAGCCTGAGCTCGCCACTACCCCCTTGGTGGTGCTGTCGAACAATGATGGTTGCGCGGTCGCCCGCAGCAATGAAGTCAAATCGCTCGGCGTCCGGATGGGTGTGCCATGGTTCAAGATGAAAGACCTGGCGCAGCAGCACGGCATCCGCGCCTTCTCATCGAACTACACCCTGTATGGCGACATGAGCAATCGGGTGGCGCTGGTGCTCCAGGACTTTTCACCGGAAATTGAGATCTACAGCATCGACGAGGCGTTCCTGCGTATCGAGACCGTTGTTCAGCTCTACGGCGGAGCTTTGGCAATGGGCCAGCAGATCCGTCAACGGGTGAAGCGGTGGACTGGATTGCCGGTGTGTGTCGGCGTAGCGCCAACCAAGACATTGGCCAAGCTCGCAAACCACATGGCGAAGAAGCGTCCTGAATTCGACGGTGTCTGTGATCTTCATGCTCTCAGCCGGCCAGAGCGCCTGAGCTATATGGCAGATATCGATGTCGGTGAGGTGTGGGGCGTCGGCCCAAGACTTGCGCCACGACTCAAGGCGATAGGTATTCGATCGGTGCTCGATCTTCGCAATGCCTCACCCAAAACGCTGCGTACGCACTTTGGCGTCGTCATGGAGCGGGTGTGCAGCGAGCTTCGCGGCATTTCCTGCTTGGAACTGGAGCAAGTCGCACCCTCCAAACAACAGATCATGTCTTCGAGAAGCTTCGGTCGCAGCGTCGAGGCACTGGATGAGCTGCGCGAAGCGGTAGCCTCGTATGTTGCGACAGCGGCGGAAAAGCTGAGGCAGCAAGGTTCGGTTTGTGCGGCCGTGCATGTCTTCGTGCAGTGCAATGCTTTTCGGCCTGAAGAGCCACAAAACAACGCGGGGACGACGGTGGCATTGATCTCCCCGAGCGACGACACCATAGCGCTGACCGCAGCGGCGCTGCGAGGCCTGAAGGCGATATATCGACCCGGATTCCGATACAAGAAAGCCGGCGTGATGCTTACGCTTCTCTCTGACAAGCGCGTGCAGCAGGGGGCGCTGTTTGACGCCCCCGCGCATCAGGCGCGTTCAGCCGCGCTGATGTCCGCCATGGATGAGGTCAATCGGCTCTTTGGTAGTGGCATGTTGCGCTCCGGGGCCAGCGGAACCCGCCGGCGATGGAGCATGCGCGCAGAAAATCGTTCGCCGCGGTTCACCACTCGGTGGGATGAGCTACCTATCGTCAGCTAAGGCCGGTCACGGGCATCTGCGGCGCGCAGGCGGGACGATTGCGAAATAGCGCGTGGGTCAGGAGCGACGAACGCCAGACTTGTGGCGAATGAAATCGCGCCTAAGGCCCGGTATGCTTGATCCATGTGCTCAAACTATCGCCCTGTCGGAAACAAGGATCTGCCTTTCTTTGATGTGTCGTCTATTGAAGGCGACACGCCGGCGGGCGACGTCTACCCAGGGAGCGCCGCGCCGCTCATCTACCTCCCCGGCGACAACGCGCCGCGTGCTGCAGTCATGGGCACGTTCGGTCTTCTTCCCTTTTGGGCCAAGGAGCAAAGCCTAGCCAGGCGGACATACAACGCGCGTTCTGAAACCGTTGCCGATAAACCGTCATTTCGCAACGCTTGGAGAAAACGCCAGCTGTGTATCGTTCCGGCAATGTCCATCTATGAGCCCTGCTATGAAACTGGCAAAGCGGTCTGGTGGGCGATCCAACGTGCCGATGGGATGCCAATGGCGCTGGCCGGCCTCTGGGAGCGAAAAGCCTGGGGAGAAGAAATGCCCAGTTGGTCGTTCACCATGCTAACGGTCAACGCGAACGATCATCCGGTGATGGGCCGGTTTCACAAGCCTTCCGACGAAAAACGAACGACGGTCATTCTGGATGGAGCCCAGATCGAGCGCTGGTTGAGTGCGTCCAGCGAAGCCCAAATGAGGGAGCTTCTTCGCCCTTGCGATCCTGACCTGCTGACTACAGCGCCCGGTCGTCTTGGCCCGTAACCCGAGAAATTCGGATCGGTCACCGGCAATAGATCGGCCTTTGTTGCTGTTGGGATGACTCAGGGTGGGTGGCCGCAAGGAGACGATCGGTCGACATTTGATGCTTCCCGCTGCCGAACATCGGATCGCGGGCTACTCCGAATTGCGCGGGTTGCACCACTGAATAGACCAATCTCTATTAATCAGAACGTCAAACCGACACGCTAGCCGCCGAAATTTGGCATCAGCGGCAAGAAACTGAACGATGCTGAATACCGCATCGAGAAGGGGCTCTACGAAAAGAATGGCAAGGTCAACAACCTGACTTCCCTCACATTGCAACGACAAGATTGCTCTGACCGACATCCGAGCAAAAGCCTACGACAAAGTCGTCAAGGGTAACCCAACTCGGAACTGGGTGGCCAAACGCCAAGGCGTCAGAACCAACCAAGACATCAGTATCGTCGATGACTCCCACGACCGGGTGACGCATGCGTGGATGGGCAGACGAACAGACCTTCGGCAAGTACAAAGGGCGCGTCATTGCGGACCTTCCGGGACACAACCTCGCATGGTTTGCCAGAGAGGCCTTTCTCGCGGGCTAGTTGGGGCTGCGAATGGCGCTCATGTACTAGCTTGACCACAACAATTGGTTTGCTTGCTTGACCCGTTGCGGCTAACCCGTTGAGGCGTGATGGGCAGTCCAGCTTCCACCACGCCCCGGGGCAGTTCAGAAATTTGTTACTGATACTGAACCCGGTGGCGGCATGCGCGCAGCTTACCTATACGTCCAGCATGTCAGCACTCAGCCCTGCCAGCGCGTCACCCCCGGCGCACACGCTGTGCTTGAGCCCGATTGCCTGAGATAGAACATGGTCGGCATAGAAGTGCGCGGTGGCGATTTTCGCTCGCAGGAATCTTGTATCGCCCGTGTCCTGCGCGAGCATGTGTGCTGCGATCTGCGCCGCCCGACCCAGTTGCCATCCGCCGCAGACGCTGGCCGCGAGGTGGAGGTAGGGTACCGCTGCGCTCAGCACGCCGGCGGTGTCTTCTTTGATGCGGGCCAGTACCCATGCGGTGGCTTCCGTCCAGTCGTTCAGGGCTTGTTGCAGGCGGTTTCCGATGGCCTGCAAGTCCGGACGGGGAGATGAACGCAGCGCCTCGGCCGTTTCGCTGATCTGCGCGAAGACGGCGTGCGCGGTGGCGCCGCCGTCGCGCATGAGCTTGCGAAAGATGAGGTCGTTGGCCTGGATGCCGGTAGTGCCTTCGTAGATGGTAGTGATGCGGGCATCGCGCCAGTGCTGGGCGGCGCCGGTCTCTTCGATGAAGCCCATGCCACCGTGCACCTGGATGCCCAGGGAAGTGACGTCGATGCTCATCTCGGTAGCGCCGCCCTTGACCAGCGGAATCATGAATTCGGCCAGCATCAGGTTGTGTTTGCGTGTCTCGGGGTCGGGATGGGCATGGGCGCGGTCCAGCATGCCGGCGGCCACATAGGCGAGCGCGCGGCTCGCTTCCACGCGGCTCTTCATCAACATCAGCATTCGGCGGATGTCGGGATGTTTGTCGAGGGTGACCAAGGCGTCTCCGGTCACCGCGTCGCGGCCCTGCTTGCGCTCGCGGGCGTAGGCGAGCGCAAGCTGGTAGGCGCGCTCGCCCAGCGCCACGCCTTGCAGGCCGACGCCCAGGCGGGCCTCGTTCATCATCACGAACATGTATTCGAGGCCGCGATTGGCTTCGCCCAGCAGATAACCTACGGCGCCGCCGTTGTCGCCAAAGGCCAGCACGCAGGTGGGGCTGGCGTGGATGCCCAGTTTGTGCTCGATCGAGACGCATTGCGCGTCGTTGCGCTCGCCCAGCGACCCGTCGTCATTGACCAGAAACTTCGGTACCAGGAAGAGCGAGATGCCGCGCACCCCCGGCGGGGCATCGGGCAGGCGCGCCAGCACCAGATGGACGATGTTGTCCGTCAGGTCGTGGTCGCCGTAGGTGATGAAGATCTTCTGGCCGAAGACACGGTAGCTGCCGTCGGGTTGGGGTTCGGCGCGGCTGCGGATCAGGGCCAGGTCGGAGCCGGCCTGGGGTTCGGTGAGGTTCATGGTGCCGGTCCACTCGCCGGTCACCATCCTGGCCAGATAGGTGGCCTTCAACTCGTCGCTGGCGCAGGTGATCAGCGCCTGCACGGCGCCGAAGGTCAGCATCGGGCAGAGCGAGAACGAGAGGTTGGCCGAGGCCACCATTTCCCTGACCGCCACGCCCAGCGTGTCGGGCTGGCCGTGGCCTTCGAAATCGGCCGGGCCGGTGATGCCGTTCCAGCCGGCGTCGCAAAAGTTCTGGTAGGCGGCCTTCCAGCCGGTCGGTGTGGTCACGCCGTGCTCGGTGAGCTGGCAGCCTTCCTTGTCGCCGACGGCATTGAGGGGTGCCAGCACCTGTTCGGTGAATTTCGCGGCCTCGTCGAGAATGGCGTCGGCCATGTCGGGGGTGGCCTCGGCAAAGGCCGGGACCTGGCTGCTCAGTTCGGCAAAGCCGGCCAGCTTGTCCATGACGAAGCGCATGTCGCTGAGGGGGGCGCGGTAATCGCTCACGGGGGGTTCTCCTTAGATTCTTTCAATGATGCCGGCGGCACCCATGCCGGTGCCGATGCACATGCTGACCATGCCGTAACGGCCGGCGGTGCGGGCGAGGCCATGGACCACGGTGGCGGTGCGGATGGCGCCGGTGGCGCCGAGGGGGTGGCCCAGGGCGATGGCGCCGCCCAGGGGGTTGATGGTGTCGGGATCGAGGTCCAGATCGCGCTGCACGGCCAGCGCCTGGGCGGCGAAGGCTTCGTTCAGCTCGATCCAGTCCAGCTCGTCCTGACGAATTCCTGCTTGCTGCAGCGCCTTCGGGATCGCGGCGATCGGGCCAATGCCCATGATTTCCGGTGGCACGCCGGCCACGGCATAGCTCACGAAGCGGGCGAGCGGCGTGAGGTTGTGCTCCTTCAGCACCTTTTCCGAGACCAGCATCACCGCGGCGGCACCGTCGGACATCTGCGAGGCGTTGCCGGCGGTGACCGAGCCGGTGGCGTGGAACACCGGGCGCAATCTGGCGAGTCGCTGCGCGCTGGCGTCGGCGCGCGGACCTTCGTCGGTTGCCATGACGCGCTCGCGCAGCTGCACCTCGCCACGGGTGAGATCCGGCTGATGCTGACGCACCGCGTAGGGGCTGATCTCGGCCGCGAAGTGGCCGGCGGCAATCGCGGCGCAGGCCTTCTGATGGGAGGCCACGGCGAAGGCATCCTGCGCCTCGCGGCCGATCTGCCACTGGCTCGCCACCTTCTCGGCGGTGAGGCCCATGCCGTAGGCGATGCCCCGGTGCGCGTCGTCAGCGAAAATGGCCGGGTTGGGGCTGAGCTTGTTGCCCATCATGTTCGGCATCACGCTCATCGACTCGACGCCAGCGCCGATCATCACGTCGGCCAGTCCCAGCTGGATCTGGCGGGCCGCGTCGGCCACCGCCTGCAGGCCGGAGGCGCAGAAGCGGTTGAGGGTATAGCCGGGCACGGCGTTGGGGAGCCCGGCCAGCAGCACGCCGATGCGCGCCACGTTCATGCCCTGTTCGGCTTCTGGCATGGCGCAGCCGACGATGACGTCGCCGATGCGTGCCGGATCAAGCTGCGGCACCAGGGCCACCACCGCCTTGAGGGCGTGGGCCAGCAGGTCGTCGGGGCGGGTGTGCTTGAACATGCCGCCCTTCTTGCCCACCGGCAGGCGGGTGGCGGCAACGATATAGGCGTCCTGAATCTGTTTGCTCATGGTCTGGTGTCCTCGGGCGGATCAGTTGCGCAGCGGCTTGCCGGTATCGAGCATGTGACGGATCCGCGCCTGGGTTTCGGGGGTCTTGAGCAACTCGATGAAGAGGCGGCGCTCGACGCCGAGGAGCCAGGCCTCGTCGACCCGGCTGCCGGCGTCCACCTCGCCGCCGCACAGGGCGACCGCGGCGGCACGCGCCACCCGGTAGTCGTGGGCGGAGATCATGGCGCCGTCGCGCATATTCACCAGGCTCATCTCCAGCGCCGCGATCCCGTTCCGGCCGGCGACCGGGATGCCGCGCGGCGGCAGGGGCGGTACATGGCCGCCCTCGGCCAGCGCCCGGGCCTGGCCGAGGGCCACATGGAGCAGCTCCCCGGCGTGGAAGAGGACGGTGTCGTGGTCGCTCATGAAACCGAGTTCCTGCGCCTCCAGCGCGCTGCCCGAGACCTTGGCCGTGGCGACGGCCATGAACACGTTTTGCAGGAAGGGCATCACCTCGGTGGGCGTGGCGCTGTGGCGGGCGAGTTCCGCCGCGCGCAGGGCGAGCGCGGTGCAGCCGCCGCCGGCGGGAATGAGCCCCACACCGGCTTCGACCAGGCCGATATGGACCTCCAGGGCCAGCACCCGCGCCGTGGCATGCATGGCGAATTCGCAGCCGCCGCCCAGGGCCAGGCCCTGCACGGCGGCGACGGTCGGCACCCGGGCGTACTTGAGCGCCAGGGACGCGGCCTGGAAGTCACTCACCATGGCCTCAATCTGTTCGAAGCGCCCGGCGCTGCAGGCATCGGCGAGCTCCTGCAGATCGGCGCCCACCGCAAAGGGCGCCTCATGCCACAGTACCAGGCCGTCGAGCTCGCGCTCTGCGCAGGCGATGGCCGAGCGCAGGCCCTCGACCACCTCGCGGCCGATGGCGTGCTGCTTGCTCTTGAAGGAAAGGATGCCGATGCGGCTGTCCCGCTCTGGCAGGCGCCACAGGCGCACCGCCGCGTTGTCGAACAGGGTTTCGCCGTCGCGCGCCGGGGTGGGCAGGCATTCGCCCAGCAGGCCGTCGGGAAAGCGCTGGCGGCGGTAGACCGGCAGCGTGGTGCGCGGCACAGGGCCGCCCTTGCGTGGCGACCACGAGCCCTCCGGGGTATGGACGCCGTCGCGGCCATCGAAGACCCAGGCGGGCAGCGGGGTGTCGCTCAAGGCCTCGCCGGCCGCGATATCGGCGGCCACCGCCTCGGCGATGTCCCGCCAGCCGGCGCCCTGCCAAGTTTCGAACGGGCCTTGTCGCCAGCCGAAACCCCAGCGCAGCGCCAGATCCACGTCGCGGGCGTTGTCGGCGATGTGCGCCAGCTGCACCGCGCAGTAGTGGAAGAGGTCACGGAAGATCGCCCACAGGAAGCGTGCCTGGGGGTGGGGGCTCTGGCGCAGCATGGTGAAGCGCTCGGCCGCCGGCTCGATGGCGAGGATCGCCGCCACTTCGTCGGCGATCGCAGCGTTCGTGGCGCGGTAGTTCAGCGTGGCGGGATCGAAAACCTCGACCGTCTTGCCCGCCTTGCGGAAGATGCCGGCCTTGGCCTTCTGGCCCAGCGCGCCGCGCTCGATCAGCGCGTCGAGCCAGGCCGGTGCGTCGAACAGGCGATGCCAGGGGTCGTCACCGAGGGTGCGCTGCATGGTGCGCACCACATGGGCAAAGGTGTCGAGGCCGACCACGTCGAGAGTGCGGTAGGTGGCGCTGCGCGGGCGGCCGATGGCGGGGCCGGTGAGGGCATCGACCGCGTCGAAACCCAGGCCGAAGGCGGCGGTGTGGTGTGCCACCGCCAACAGGGAAAACACGCCGACGCGGTTGGCCACGAAGTTGGGCGTGTCGCGCGCGCGGATCACGCCCTTGCCCAGCCGCGTGGTGAGCCAGGTCTCCAGGCTGTCGAGGGTGGCGGCCTCGGTGGCGGCGGTCGCGATGATCTCCACCAGGGGCATATAGCGCGGCGGGTTGAAGAAGTGGATGCCGCAGAAGCGCGGACGCAGCGCCGCGGGGAGCGCTGCACCGAGGGCTTCGATCGACAGGCCCGAGGTGTTGGAGGCCAGGATGGCGGCGGGCGACAGATGCGGGGTGATCTTGTCGTAGAGCGCGTGCTTCCAGTCCATGCGCTCGGCGATGGCCTCGATCACCAGATCGCAGTCGGCCAGCTGTGCGAGATGATCGTCGTAGTTGGCGGCCTCGATGTGCATGAGCCGCGCCTTGCTCGCCAGCGGCGCGGGCTGCAGCTTCTTCAGCCCGGCCAGCGCGGTGTTGACGATGCCGTTGCGGTCGCCTTCCGTGCTGGCGAGGTCGAACAGCACCACCTGGACACCGGCGTTGGCCAGGTGCGCGGCGATCTGCGCGCCCATCACGCCGGCGCCGAGCACCGCGGCCTTTCTTACGTGCAACGTCGTCACCTTGTTCTCCTGCGATGGCCGCTTCACGCGGTGAATTGTTGGCGCAGGGCCATCTTGTTGATCTTGCCCACGCTGGTGCGGGTCAGCGACTCGACGAAGCGCACTTGGTCGGGGATCGCGTAGCGGGAGATATGGCCTTCGTCGGCAAACGTCTGGACATGCGACTTGATCTGCTCGGCGGTGGCGCTCTGGCCGGGCTTCAACACCACCAGCGCCATCGGGCGCTCGCCCCATTTGTCGTCCTTGACGCCGATGACGGCCGACTCGCTGACCGCCGGATGCTGGGAGATGATGCTTTCCAGGTCGAGCGAGGAGACCCACTCGCCGCCGGTCTTGACGACATCCTTGAGGCGGTCGGTGACTTGCAGGCAGCCGGCTGCATCGAGGGTGCCGATGTCGCCGGTGTGCAGGTAGCCGCCGTCCCACAGGCCTTCGGACGCGTCCGGGTTGTGCAGGTAGCCCTGGGTGAGCCAGGGTGCGCGGACGACGATCTCGCCGGGGCTCTTGCCGTCGCGCGCGGTGTCGGCCATGTCGCCATCGACGGTGTGGATGTCCACCAGCGGAATCGGGTAGCCGGTGCGCACGCGCTCGTTGGCCTGCGCGACGTGGTCGTCGGCGGCCACCGACGCGCTCACCTGGGCCAGCGTCAGGATGGGGCAGGTCTCGGACATGCCGTAGCCGGCGAAGACATCGATGCCGCGCTCGAGGGCGGCCGCGGCCAGGCCCTTGGGCAGCGCCGAGCCGCCGATGATCACCTTCCAGCCCGAGAGGTCCACATTCTTCGTGCTGTCGTTGGTGAGCAGCATGTGCAGGATGGTCGGCACGCAGTGGGAGAAGCTGACCTTCTCGTCACTGATGAGCTTGACGAGGGTGTCCGGCTGGTAGCGGCCGGGGTACACCTGCTTGACGCCGAGCAGGGTGGCGACATAGGGCAGGCCCCAGGCGTGGACATGGAACATGGGCGTGATCGGCATGTATACGTCATCGCGATGGAAGCGACCCTGCGTCGGTGCGGAGCCGAGCTGGGCGGCCACCGCCAGGGTGTGGAGCACGAGCTGACGGTGGCTGAAATACACGCCCTTGGGCAGGCCGGTGGTGCCGGTGGTGTAGAAGGTGGTGGCGCGGGTGTTCTCGTCGAAGTCCGGGAAGTCGTAGTCGGTCGAGGCCGCGGCCAGCAGGGTTTCGTATTCGCCGGCGAAGTTCAGGGTGGTCGCCGGCGCCGTGGGCTCGTCGTTGATCAGCACGAACTGCTTTACCGTTTCCAGCTGGTCCTTGATGCCTTCGAGCAGGGCGAGGAACTCGGCATTGACCAGCACGATGTCGGCCCGGGCATGGTTGAGGGTGTAGGCGATCTGCTCCGGCGAGAGCCGGACGTTAACCGTCTGCAGCACCGCGCCCATCATCGGAACGGCGAAGAAGCATTCCAGGTAGCGGTGGCTGTCCCAGTCCATCATGGCCACGGTCTGGCCGGGCTGGACGCCCTGGCCGGCCAGGGTGTTGGCGAGGCGCCCGATGCGCTCGAACAGATCCCGGTAGCGCAGGCGGCGGTCTTGATAGACGATCTCCTGGTCGGCGGCCACGGTGCGCGGCGTATGCAGCAACTGCTTGATGAGCAGGGGATAGGCGTAGGCCGAGGGGGTCACGGTGATGCGGGTGTCGATGTCCTGATTCATGAGCGTTCTCCTCGCGGGGATGGATGTGTCTTGATTGATCTCGAGCGTAGTTGGGCCGGCGGGTTTTCTCCCTCCCCGCGATGGGGGGGCGGCATCCCGCCGGGTGTTTCTGGTACGGCTTATGGTGCCGGATCTTCCGCTTGCCGGCCTGCGCGCGGCGCCTGCTTGGCGAGGTAGGCGGCGGCGAATTGCTGGAACCACGGGAGACTGTCCGGGTTGGCCATGGTGTCAGGGTTGGCGATCTTCTCCAGCGGCTGGCCGAGCAGCAGCTTCTTCATCGGCAACTCCATCTTCTTGCCCGACAGCGTGCGTGGGATGGCTGGCACCTGGAAGATGTCGTTGGGCACGTGGCGGGCGGACAGCGCGACCTTGATGCGCTCGCGGATCTGCGTCACCAGCGCCGGCGTCAGGCTGTGCCCCTCGCGCAGCACAAGGAACAGCGGCAGGTAGGAGTCCTTGCCCAGGTACTCGAGGTCCACCACCAGGCTGTCCATGATCTCCGGCAGATCCTCCACCGCGCGGTACAGCTCGCTGGTGCCCATGCGGATGCCGTGGCGGTTGATGGTGGCATCGGAACGGCCATAGATGATGGCGCCGCCGCGCGGGGTGATCTGCACCCAGTCGCCGTGGCGCCAGACGCCGGGCCAGGAATCGAAGTAGCTGTCGTGGTAGCGCTGGTTGCCGGTGTCGTTCCAGAAGTACAGGGGCATGGACGGCATGGGCGCGGTGCACACCAGCTCGCCCACCGCGTCGATGACCGGCTGCGCGTTGTCGTCGAAGGCCTCCACGCGGGCGCCCAGACAGCGGCACTGCATTTCGCCCGAATACACCGGCAGGGTCGGAATGCCGCCGATGAAGGCGCTGACCAGATCCGTGCCGCCGCAGATCGGGTTGATCCACAGGTCGTCGCGCACATGGTCCTGCAGCCAGCGGAAGGTCTCGGGCGACAAGGGCGAGCCGGTGGAACCGAGGCCGCGCAGGCGCTCGAGATTGGCCGCCTGTGTGGGTGCGATGTCCGCCTTCTGGCAGGAGGCGAAGAAGGCCGCGCCGGCGCCGAAGAAATCCACCTGCGCTTCACCGACGAAGCGCCACAGCGCGTTCAGATCGGGATAGCCCGGGTTGCCGTCGAACAGGCAGATCGTGCAGCCGAGCAGCAGGCCGCCGACCTGGAAGTTCCACATCATCCAGCCGGTGGCGCTAAACCAGTGGAAGCGGTCGCCGGCGTCGAGGTCGAGATGGAAGTTGAGCGCCTTCAGGTGCTCGATGATCACCCCGCCCTGGCCATGCACGATGGGCTTGGGCAGGCCGGTGGTGCCAGAGGAATACACCACCCACAGGGGATGGTCGAAGGGGACATGCGCGACCTGCAGGGGGGCATCGCCGGCGGTCGCGTCGGCCCAGTCGATGCCTCGCTCGAAGCCGGCGCCGGCTGCGGTCGGGTCGATGGTCGGCAGCAGGATCAGCTTGTCGACGCTGGGCAGGGCATCCAGCAGTTCGCTGATCAGGGGCCGCCGGTCGTGCGTCTTGCCGCCGTAGCGATAGCCATCGACGGCAATCATCACCTTGGGCTGGATCTGCGAGAAGCGGTCCACCACTGCGACCTTGCCCATGTCCGGTGAGCACACTGACCACACCGCGCCAAGACTGGCGACGGCGAGGAAGGCCACCACCGTCTCGGGCAGGTTGGGCATGAAGGCGCACACCCGGTCGCCGGGCCGCACACCGAAGCCACGCAAGGTGGCGGCGAGGGCGGCGACCTGGCGCTGGAGCTCGGCCCAGGACAGCTCACGATTCTCGCCGGATTCGTTGCGGAAGACGATGGCCGGGTGCGCCGCAGTGGCGTGGCGGAAGACCTGCTCGACGTAGTTCAGGTGCACGCCGGGAAACCACTTGGCGCCCGGCATGCGGGCGTCGGCCAAGGCGCAGTCGGGCTCGCCGAGCGCGCGGATGTCGAAGTAATCCCAGACGGCACGCCAGAACGCGTCGATCTCGGTGACGGACCACTGCCACAAGGCGTCGTAGTCGGTGAAGTGAAGACCCCGCTCGCGGGCCAGCCAGTTCGTGAAGGCGGTGACCTGGGCTTTACGGATGGTCTCGGTGGTGGGCTGCCAGACGGCGGTGCTCGCTTGCATGGTCTGTCTCCTTTTTCGGGCCGAACGGGCCCCTCCCCGCGCGTGGGGATGTCTATCGATGCTCTGTTTCTCAGGGCGGTGTCAGGTCGGTGCCGCGGCCAGCGGCAATGCCCCCGTGGCGCGGTACATGCCGTCCAGCAGGGCGTCCGGCGGCTGGGCGCCGGAGAGCGTCACGCGCTCGTTGAAGACGAACAGCGGTACGCCGGTCGTCGTCGTGCGTTCTGCCAACACCACCCGCTGGCGGAGGTCCGTGGCGCTGCGGTCGGCAGGGGCGGCGCAGGCCAGGCGGCTCAGGACCTCGGAGTCGCCGATGTCCTGCCCCTCGACGAACCAGGCCGTGAACAGCCGCTCGATCAGCGCCCCGGTGTTGCCCGATGAGGCGGACTCCGTGAGCAGGCGATGGGCCCGCCGGGTGTTGGGCATGGAGGCAATCTGATCGAAGGCGAAGTGGATGCCGGCGCTGCGGGCCGCCGCCTGCACCTGCGCCCGCCTCGCCGCGACGGCCGCTGGTCCACCCAGGCGCTTCTCGTAGAAGGCTTGGTAGGGCAGGCCCTCGGGTGGCGTGTCGGGCAGCAGTTCGTGGGCGATCCACAACACCTCGATCGCCACCTCGGGCCGCGCCTCGGCAAAGCGGGCGAGCGCCGTGTCGAGATGGCGTTTGCCGATGAAGCACCAGGGGCAGATCAGGTCGAAATGCACCTGGACGTTGAGCGTGTGCGTCATGACGCCGCCACGGAGGCGGGGGCCTCGCACAGCGCCCGCAGAAATTCCGCCGCCTGCGGCCATTCGCCGAAGCCGGCGGCCGGGTTGAGATGGCCGACCGCGCCGACATTGACCAGGCGGCTGCCCCAGTCGCGGGCCATGCCCTCGACACGTTCCAGACTGCCCAGCGGGTCGTTGGTGCTGGCCGCCAGGATCGACGGGAAGGGCAGGGGATCGCGCGGGATCGGCAACCAGCCGCTGGCGGCGATGGCCTCGAGGGCGGGGTAGCCCTCGGGCAGCGGGCGCTCAAGGTCGGCCGGGGCTGCCAGCAGGGCCCCGTGGATGGGGCGGGTGCCGCCGTACTTGCGTACCCAATGCACGACGATCATCACGCCGGCGCTGTGCGCGGCCAGCACCACCGGCCCGTCGATCTGCTGCAGGGCGGTTTGCAATGCCTCGACGCGCGCGGCGGAGGAGAGCTTGTCGGCTTCGAGCGGCGGCACGGTCCGGGAGCCCGGCTGTTGGGCGGCGCAGAGTGTCTGCCAGTGGTCTTCGACATGGTCCCGCAGGCCGGGGACGAACAGGAGGGTCGGTGTGATGGATGGATTCATGGAAAGTGTCCTCGATGGGGGCAACGGGGTCAGGCGGCCGAGGGCGCCGAGTTGGCCGGGTGACGCACCCGGTAGGCTTCGACGTCCTTGTGATAGCTCAGGCGGCCGACGAGAAAGGCGGCAATCGCCAGCACCGGGATGGCGCCGGCCACGCGCAGGGCGGTCAGCAGGTCCAGCGAATCGGCGATCACGCCGGTGATGTAGGGTCCGGCGGCCAGCCCGAGGAAGTTGTTGAACAGGGTGAGTGTGGCAAAGGCGGTGGCGTGGATGGGGCTGGGCGTCAGGTTGGTGACGATGGCCCCGGCCGGGCCGGTGGTGCCGGCCGACAGGAACAGCCCGAAGCCGAGCACGACGAGTTGCGGCGTGCCCACCGGCAGGCTCAGTGCGATGCCGATCAGCACGAAGGTCACTACGCAATAGCTGATCGCCACCCACCACTTGCGCTCCGGGTCGCGTTGGCTCAGGCGGTCGGTGAGGTTGCCGCAGACGATCATGCCGACCGCGCCGATCAGCACGAAGATGGCCGCAACCACGCCGGCGCGGGCCGTCTCCATGGCGTAGTAGCGGTTGAGAAAGCTCGGCAGCCAGGCCATGAAGGAGGCCAGCACGAAGAGCTGCAGCCCGCTGCCTATATAGGCGCAGATGATTGAGCGCGAAGCGAACAGGTCTTTGAGCAGTCCCTTGAGGTTGAAGGCGGGCAGGGGGCCCTTGTCGGCCCGGGTGCCGTAGGTCTTGCGGTCGGAGACCGTCAGGAAGTACAGCACGACCAGCAGGCAGCCGAAACCGGCCATGGCGCCGAAAGCCCAGCGCCAGCCGAACTGCGCGGCGATCAGGCCGCCCAGGGCCATGCCCAGCACGGAGCCAAAGGCGCCGCCGGCCATGAAGGCCGATACGATGGTGGCGCGCAGGTGCTGCGGGAAGAGGCTCACCACCAGCGCCACGCCGACGCTGCCGTAAGCGGCCTCGCCGACGCCGACAAAGAAGCGTGCCCAGAACATCTGGTCGAAGCTTGCGGCGAGCGCGCAGGCCGCAGTCGCCACGCTCCACAGCGTGGCCATCAGGATGATGCTCTTGACCCGGCCCCAGCGGTCGGCGACCACCGACAGCGGGAAGGTGAGCGTGCCGACCAGCAGGGCAACGATGGAACTCAGGCTGCCGAGTTGCTTGTCGGACAGCATCCATTCAGCCTTGAGCAGTGGGAACACCGCGTTAAGGACCTGTCGCGACATGTAGTCGGAGATCAGCAGGCCGAAGGTCAGCGCGAAGACCAGCCAGGCGTAGGGGCGTGTGACGCGCAAGGCGGCGCTGTCGTCGCTTGGATGGGGGGCATGGATGGCCATGGCAGTCTGTCTCCTCTGGTGTCTTTTGAGGCCGACCATCTGTCGGGTCGGTCCGTCATGTGATTGTCTCGTCGGGCTGCCGTCGCCGGTCAGAGGGTGCCCAAAGAACGGCGATCTGACCGGCGCAGCATCCATTATCAGGCGGCGTACTGCGTAAAGCCCTGCTGACCGTCGCGGCGGTTCGGGGCGAAGCCATTGGCCGCCAGGGTCTCGTCGGCATTCTTGTAGAAGGTGCCGATCTTGTAAATTTCCCGGGCCTCCTGGGCATTGGCCACGTCGCGGCCGAACTCGTTGGAGATGCGCACCAGCTGCTCGATCTGCTCGACACTGCCCATCTTGCGGTCACGGCGCTGGGTCCAGATATTGTCCTCGATGCCGCAGCGCACATGCAGGCCCATGGCGATGGCCATCATGTTGAGCGGCAGCACGTTGAGCATGGTGGTCTCCAGGGTCAGCACCGAGCCGTCCGGGCAGGCGCGCACGAAGTTCGCCAGGTTGTAGAGGTTGGGCGCGTCGAAGCCGCCACCGATGGCCACCCAGGTGAGGATCAGCGGCACATTGCATACGTTACGTCGCATCATGCGCTCGACGGTTTCCAGCTGGGTGATGTTGGCGAGCTGGAAGTGCGTCTGGATGCCGTTGTCGGAGAGGCGCTGGATGTGTTCCTCGACCCAGGCGGGGCCGGCCGGGATGGTCATCTCACGGTAGGCCAGGTAGCCCTCGGGGGTGGCGAGGCTGGTGCCGCGGATGTCGGCCTCGCACATCTGCTCGACCACATTCATCTGGTTCGAGTTGATGGCGATGGTCACCTGGTCGGGCTTCGGACTCAGCTCGGCGAGCATGTGGCGGGTGTCGTCGGACAGCCACTTGGCGACCTGACCGTCGTCTTCCGGCGCGAAGGAGATCGAGCCGCCGACCTGGATGATCATCTCCGGTACCCGGGCGCGGATGCCTTCGATCAGCTCGTTGAACTTGGACAGGCGCTTGGAGCCCTTGCCGTCCAGCTCGCGCACATGCAGGTGCAGCACGGTGGCGCCGGCGTTGTAGCAATCCACGGCTTTCTGGACCTGCGCTTCCATGGTGACCGGGATGTCCTCCGGAAAGTCGGAAGGCATCCATTCCGGGCCGTAGGGGGCGCAGGTGATGACGAGTTTTTGCTGGTTTTCGGGGAAGAGGGAACCGTCGAGGAAATTCATTTTGTGACTCCTTGGATAGATAGTGGGCAAAGCTTGGGCGGGCCGACCGCTCGGGCAGGCCACGCATCCGGTGCGTCGAGTGGCTTAGAAGGGCTTGTCGCCGATGATGGCGGCGCGTTCCATCTTGCGGTGGCAGGGGGCGTAGTCCATGACCGCGTAATGCTGAGTGGCGCGGTTGTCCCAGATCGCCACGCTGTTGGGCTTCCAGCGCCAACGCACCTGGAACTCGGGGTTGTAGGCCTGGCGGATCAGGTATTGCAGCAGATCGCTGCCGGCCTGGTTGAAGTCCTGGCCGAAGCGCACGCGGCTGGCGTTGTGGTAATTGACCAAGTGTGTGGTGAAGGCATTGACGAACAGCACCTTCTCGCCGGTTTCCGGATGGGTGCGCACCACCGGGTGCTCGGCGTCGGGGTATTGCGCTTTCATCGCCAGGCGTTTGTCCTGTGGCATGGCCGCGGCGAAGGACGCATTGAAGCTGTGGCTGGCGATCAGCCCGTCGATCTCCTGCTTGACGTGCGCCGGCAGCATCTCGTAGGCCAGCACCATATTGGCCCACATGGTGTCGCCGCCCACCGGCGGGCACTCGATGCAGCGCAGGACGCAGCCCAGGGCCGGCGTCTCGCGCCAGGTGCCGTCGCAGTGCCAGGCGTTTTCGTAGCGGTCGGGCGGGTTGTCCGGCGTCTTGTAGATCTGCACCAGACCCGGCGCGTCCGGGTGGCTGGGGGCCATCGGGTGGGTTTCCAGCTCACCCAGGCGCATGGCGAAGGCCATGTGATCGCGGCGTGAGAGCTTGTCCAGATCCTGATCGCGCAGGAACAGCACCTTGTGTTTGAGCAGCGCGGCGTAGATTTCCTGGAACAGACCGTCGTCACGCACGGCGTCACCCAGGTTCACGTCGGTCAGTTCAGCGCCGATGGCGCAGGTCAGTGGTTCGATCTTCATTTGCTGCGGTCTCCTTTTAGATCACGAACACCGACGATCCGGTCGTCTTGCGCGACTCGAGATCACGGTGGGCCTGCACGGCGTCCTCCAGCGCATAGCGCTGGTTGATTTCGATCTTGATCCGCCCGGCGGCCACGTGGCCGAAGATCTCGCCGGCCAGTTCGGCCTTCTCGGCGGGATCGGCGATGTAGTCGGCCAGCGCCGGGCGGGTCAGGTAAAGCGAGCCCTTCATGGCCAGGAGCTGCGGGTCGAAGGGCGGGATGGTGCCGGAGGCGGTGCCCACGCAGACCATCAGGCCGCGCCGCTTGAGCGAATCGAGCGAGGCCATGAAGGTGTTCTTGCCGACGCTGTCGAAGACCACATTCACGCCGAGGCCATCGGTCAGCTCGCGCGCCCGCTTGGCCACGTCTTCATGGCTGTAGTTGATGACATGGTCGCAACCGTGGGCGCGGGCCACTTCGGCCTTGGCCTCGCTGGAGACGGTGCCGATCACGGTCAGGCCGAGCAGCTTGGCCCATTGCGACACGATCAGGCCCACCCCGCCGGCGGCGGCATGCAGCAGCACGGTGTCGCCTTTCTGGAAGGGATGGATGCGGCGCATCAGGTAGGCCGAGGTGAGGCCGCGCATGGTCATCGCGGCGGCGGTCTCGCAGCTGATGCCGTCGGGCAGCTTGATCAGCGGCTCGGCCGGGATCAGGCGGGCGGTGCTGTAGGCGCCCAGGGTGTTGAGGAAGCCGGTGTATGTCACCCGGTCGCCCTCGGTCACGTTCGTCACGCCAGGGCCGACGGCCTCGACGATGCCCGCGCCTTCCACGCCCATGCCGGCGGGCAGGGGGATGGGGTAGGTGCCGTTGCGGAAATAGGTGTCGGCGAAGTTCAGGCCGACGGCCTCGTGGCGCAGGCGGACCTGCCCCGGGCCGGGCTCGCCCACCAGCACCTCTTCCCGGCGCAGCACTTCGGGCCCGCCCGTTTCATGGAAGCGAATGGTTTGTTCCACGGTGTCTCCTCCTCTTGTCTTGTCGTGTAATTCGTTGCGTTGTCAGTGGTTAGCTGGCAGCGCGATGTTGACGATGCGCGAGAACAGGCGCTTGAATTCGGCGTCGGTGTCGCCGGAGAAGCGCGGATCGCGGTTCTCCGAGAACGCGGCGTTGATCTCGTTCCAGTCTGCGTCGGTCAGGTAACGCTGGGCGGCGGGCAGGATCACGCCTTCCTCGCGGCCCATGTGCTCCCAGATGAATTGGGCGTAGCTCGACACCGTCCGGTCCAGGTCCGCCAAGGCGGCCTGGCCGGCGATGTGGCGTTCCAGCGTGTCGGACAGCTCGGCCACCAGCTGGTGGTCGCGTGTGTGCTGGCGTTCGAGTTCGTCGAGCTCGGCATTCATGGTGTGGGTGCGCTCGCGCAGCAGTCGGAAGAGGTATTCATCCTCTTTCGGGTGGTGCAGGGCAAGCGGGAAGGCCTGGATATAGCGGAGCATGGCGCGCATCAGGTCCGGGTCGGCCGTGGTGTTGTCCTCGCTGGCGCGCTTGAGCAGGTGCTGCCAGGCGTGCAGCACGGCGGCCAGCGAGCGGTGTTCTTCGCGGATGATGCCGATGGCCTGGATGGGTGCTGGCGGATTCGTGGTTGCCGCGACCAGCACCGGGATCTCCGAATGGAGCAGCACCTTCAGGGTCTGCGAACCGAGCAGCATGCCGAGGGTGCTCTTGCGCCCATGCGAGGCCATGTAGATCAGGTCACAGCGCGACTCTCGGGCCATGGCCACAATCGCACTGTACGGGTTGTCGCTCACCGCGCTGGACGAGGCGCAGGGCACGCCGTGGGCCCGCGCCGCCGACTCGGCCTTGGTCAGCAGCTCCCGCGCCCGGCCCTGGTAGGCATAGACAAAGTCGGCCGGTGCCGTGAGCCGCACCACCTCGGCGTCGCCACTGAGAGAGGCCGAGAAGTCGGGCTGGGCATGGAAGAAAGTAATGCGTGCGCCCAGCGCCCGCGCAAACTCGACGGCCTGGCTGATCGTCGCGGTGGAGAGATCGGTGCCGTCAATGGGCACGAGCAGATGGCGGTACATGGTGGCTCCTCGTCCGGATGCAAATGAAGTGTCAGGGCTGCGCGTGGATGCCGACCAGCACGCGGTCACCATCAATGCGAACGGGATGCTTCGCGACCTTGATCGCTGGCGCCACGGCCAGCTCACCGGTGGTCACGTCGAAGCGCCAACCGTGAGCGCGACAGGTGACATGGCGACCGCACACCGCGCCACCGCTGAGCGCGGCGCCGCCATGAGGGCAGGCGTTGTCGAGGGCATGGATGGTTCCGCCCACCTGGAACAGGGCCACCGACTTGCCATCGGCAATGGCAGGCCGGCCCTGGTCGGGCGTCACGTCCTGTACGGCACAGACATCGATGAAACGCATGGCTTTTTCCTCGCCTAGGGTGCTGATGTGGATTGAATGGTATGCACCCCCCCGTCGTCTTGCCCCCCTCGAAAAAGGGGGGGGTGCCGATGCCGCCCCCCACGTGCTTAAATGCTTGTGTGCCGCGCAGATCATTGATCGCGTGGCGGCAGTGCCCGCTAGCGCCGGGGAGCGGGGTAGGGGAGATGGGGGGCTTTCGTGCGGGTAGCGGACGGGGCCCCACGACACATAAAGCGCGACCCGCTACAGCGGGCGAGAAACCATGGATGTGTTTAATGACCAACGCAGTCAGCGACAGCGGCACCGCGTTTTCGGAACTTGTCCTCAGGACGTCGCCACCGCGGCCACCGCGCCACCAGCTGCAGCGGCCGCGGCTGGGCCTGGACCACGAGCAGTTCGCCGATCGTGCGGTGATCGTTGTCCAAGCGCCGCCCGGATTCGGCAAGACCACCGTGCTGGGCCAGTGGCGGCGGGAGTTTCTGGCGCGCGGCGCGGCCGTGGCCTGGATGTCCTGCGACGAGCGCGATGATCCGCAGCGCTTCCTTCACGGCCTGACCCTGGCGGTGCGCACCGGCTGCGCGCGACCGGGCTTCGGCCAGCTGTTGCTGGAGACGGGCGCATCCACCGGCGAGTTGGGCGGTGTAACGGCCTGGCTCGCCGAAGTGGCGCAGACCGCCCTGGACCTGGTGCTGATCGTCGACGAGGCGGAGCGCCTCTCGCCGCGCAACTTCGCGGCGCTGACCTATCTGGTGCACAACCTGCCGGCCAATCTGCGTCTGGTGATTGCCGCGCGCGGCGGTGTCGATGCGGTGGTGGCCGATCTGGTCGACTACGGCCAGTGCCTGGTGGTGGGCGCTGAGACGCTGCGCTTTGGCCTCGACGAAACCCTGGCCTTGGTGCGCGAGCGATTCGGCGATAAGGTCGATGCCGAGGGCAGCGCACGATTGCAGGAGCTGACCGAAGGCTGGCCCCTCGGGCTTCAGCTGGCACTGGCTGCCATCCCTCAAGGCGGCGATCCGCTGATGGCGATCAAGGCCCTGGCAGCCGACTCCGGCAAGGGAGGCGAGCACCTGCTGGGCGGCTTGATCGCAAAGTTGGCGGCAGACGACGTGAGCTTCCTCACTTGCATCGCCATCGTCGATCAGTTCCACCCCGAGCTGTGTCGCGCGCTCACTGGCGCGGCCGACGCCCCGGATCGCCTGGCACGCCTGATACAGAACACGCCGATCTTCATTACCAGCGACGCCAGCGACGCCAACGACTGGTGCCGGTTGCACGCGCTCGCGCGGGACGCCTTTCGCTTGCGTCTGGCGGATCTGCCGGCCGCTCAGCAGGTGGAACTTCACGCCCGCGCCATGACCTGGCTGGTTGATCATGGCTTGGTCGAAGAGGCTGCGCGCCATGCCCATGCCGCTGGCCAGCACGAAAAGGCCTACGACCTGGCGGAGCAATGCCTCTATGACGCCGTGGTCCAGGGCCATCAGCAAGCGGTGCTGGCCTGGCTCGAACTGCTGCCCGAGGCCGAACTGGAACGGCGGCCGCGGCTGCGGTTGGCCGCGGCCTGGGCGCTGGCCTTGAGCGAGCGCCATGAGGAAGCCGGGCGCTTGCTGGCGCCCATGCTTGAGGCGGCCGATGTGGCCCCCGCGCTGCGCTACGAACACGCGCTGATCGTCAGCGGCGGCGCCTACTATGCGGACGAGCCGGATCGCTGCGTGGCGCTGTTCGAGCCGTGGATCGACGCGCCACCGGCCCGCGATCCGCGCTTGCTGCAGATGCACGCCAACCGCCTGTCGATGCTGGCCATTCTGCAGGGCGACCCGGCCCAGGCGCGACGCCACCAGCAAGCCGTGCCGCGGGGGGCTTACGGCAAGGCTTACGATTACGCCACGCGCTGGGGTGATTTCATGACCGGCCTGGCCTACCTCTGGGAAGGCCAGGTGCTGCTTAGCGAGAATGTGCTGCGGCCGGCTCTGGCCAGCGCCGACGCCGACCTCGGTCGCCGCCATCCGCTCGCCTGCATGCTGGCCGCGCTGCTGGCGGCGGCATGCTATGAGCGCGACCGGGTGGACGAGGCGGCTGCCTTGCTGGCGCACCGTCTGGACATGCTCGAGCGGGTCGGCACCCCGGAGACCGCGCTCTTCGGCTACCGCACGGCGGCACGCATTGCCGCCGCCCAGGGCGTCGAGCATCGTGCCCTCGACCTGCTCGAAGCGCTGCATGCCATCGGCGATGCGCGTCGCCTGCCGCGGCTGTGCCTGTCCAGTCTGGCCGACCAGGTGCGCATGCACGCCGGTCGCTTCCGCGCCGAAACCTGCCGCGCCCTGGTGCAGCGCATTGACGACATCCTGGCCCGCGACGATTTGCCGTCCGGTCCGCTGTGGCGCCGCCTGGCCGGCTGGCAGCAGGCCATGGCACACGTCCATGCCGCCGTCGCGGCGCAGGACTGGCCGATGGTGCTCGAGAGGCTCGACCGGGTCGCCCCGCTGGTGGAGACCTTGAAGCTCGGTCGTGTCGGCATCGAGATCATGGCGCTGCGCGCCTTCGCCCTCGACCGCCAGAGCCTGGATGGCCGCGCGCTGCTGCTCGAAGCCATGAACCTGGCGCAGACCTACGGCCTGGCCCGCACCTTCGTCGATGCCCATCCCGCCCTGGCCGACTGGGCGCGGCGGGTCGCCGACGAGGAGGCCGGCGGCCGCGACACCACGCATCGCGTGGCGGTGGCCCGGGTCGCTCCCCGCCCGGAGGAACGCACCACGGCGGGGCCGCGTGCAGTCCCCAGCATGGTGCTGACACCGAAGGAGCGCGCCGTCCTCGAGTTGCTGGCGCGCAACCTCTCCAACAAGGAGATCGCCCAGGCCATGGCGGTGGGCGAAGAGACGGTGAAGTGGCATCTCAAGAACCTCTTCGGCAAGCTTGACGCCGGCAGCCGCAAGCACGTCGTCCGCCGCGCCCAGCTGCTCGGACTTCTGGAAGTCGCGGAGTAGGGCGCTCACCCGCGCCCCTGTCTTTTTAGGCCTGACCGGTGGCCGCTGCGGACCCCGGCTTGGCGGCACAGGGCACGTGACGCGGACATCCCGCGCGCCGACTTCATTCGTATCTGCGCCCTCCCTGGAACACAAAAGGGGGGGTGATCGACCCCCCCGATCCCTCCCTTCCCCCCCGAACGCGGGGGGGGTGCCGCTTTGCGCGGTGCGGACAATGGGCCTCACTGAAACGGGGATGACCCGGCTGACGGACCCACAACTCCACGACCACAAAAAGGGATGGGAAGCCATGAAAAGCAGGAGACAACTTAGCCCACTGAACCGGGTGCGCCCCATCGCTGTCGCGATGGCCTTGATGGCCTTGATGGCCGGTAGCGCAGGAAGCGCGCTGGCCTTCGAAATCGATACCGGCAATGAGGACCTCAGCATCCGCTGGGACAACACCGTCCGCTACAACGTGGCGACGCGGGTCGAGAGCCGCGACAGCAAGATCGGCAACTCTGCCCTGACCGATGAAGGCACTTACAGCTTCGATAACGGCGACGCGGTGGCCAACCGGCTGGACTTGCTCACCGAGCTGGACGTGATCTATCAGGGCCGGATGGGCTTCCGGGTGAGCGGGGCGGCCTGGTACGACGCGGCCTATGGCGATGAGGGCAGCTCGAACCCGAATGCGCCCTTGTCGGGCATTCCGAGCTACGAGAACAACGCCTACAGCGACTACACCAAGCGCTTCTACCGCGGCCCCTCGGGCGAGCTGCTCGATGCCTTCGTGTTCAGCAATTTCGATGTCGGCAACGTGCCGGTGCGTCTGAAGCTTGGCAGGCACACCGTGTTCTGGGGCGAGTCGCTGTTCCTGGGCGGTGCGCTGCATAGCGTCTCCTATGCCCAGATGCCGCTCGATCTGCAGAAGGGCTTCGCAACGCCCGGCGCCGAGGCGAAGGAGTTATTCCGCCCCTTGAACCAGCTCTCCGGCCAGGCGCAGCTGACCAGCACGGTGTCGGTGGCGGCCCAGTACTTTCTCGACTGGGAAGCCTATCGCTATCCGGAAGGGGGCACTTATCTGGGCCCGGTCGATTTTGCCTTCAACGGGCCGGATCGCCAGTTCGTGAGTGCGGGCCTGGGCTTTGCCACCCGCGGCCATGCGGTCGAACCGAAGCACACCGGCGAGTACGGCGTCTCGCTGCGCTGGTCGCCTGAGGCGCTCGACGGCACGCTCGGCTTCTACTACCGCCACTATGCGGACAAGCTGCCCCAGGCGCTGCTGACCCAGGTCGGCCCCGGCGTGAGCCGTTACAACCTGATCTACGCCGACGACATCGATCTGTTCGGTGTCAGCCTGGCCAAGAACATCGGCGGCGTGAGCGTCGGCGCCGAGGTCTCGTATCGGCGCAACACGCCGCTGAACGCGCAGGTGCTGGGTGTCTCGACGAGCGGGCTGCCCGAGCGCGGCGAGACCAGCGGTCCGCGGGGCGACACCTGGCACGCGGTGGTCAATGCGCTGGGCCTGATCTCCGAGACCCCGGTCTTCGACTCGGCTACCTGGGCGGCGGAAATGACCTATGCCACCTGGACCAAGGTGCGTAGCGGCGAGAACCTGTTCTACGCCGAAGGCTTCGCCCCCTGTACCAACCGCGACAAGTGGGACGGCTGCACCACCAAGAACTACATGGGCGTGGCCTTCGCCTTCACGCCCACCTGGTATCAGGTGTTCCCGGGGGTTGATCTGTCCGCGCCGGTGGCGGTGTCGGTTGGCGTGAAGGGCAATGCGCCGACGGTGTTCGGCGGCAATGAGAAAAACGGCAACTACAGCATCGGCCTGTCGGCCGATGTGCATCAGAAGTACCGCATCGAGCTGAAGTACGTCGATTACTTCGGCCACTACAACAACAACGGCACCGCCGTGACGACCCAGAACGGCTTTACCACGCTGCTGAAAGATCGCGGCTTCGTGAGCCTGACACTCAAGACCACCTTCTGAGGAGGAGGACCGAGATGAAACTGACCAACACTTTGCTGCCGGCGGCACTGACGCTGGCCCTGAGCAGCGCGGCCGTGGCCGCGGTGACGCCCGACGAGGCCAAGCAACTGGGCGCCACGCTGACCGCGATCGGCGCCGAGAAGGCGGCCAACAAGGACGGTACGATTCCCGCCTACGCCGGCGGCCTGACCACCGCGCCGGCGGCCTTCAAGGCCGGCGATGGCGTCCGGCCCAACCCGTACGCCGCCGAGAAGCCGCGCCTGAGCATCGATGGCAAGAACATGGCCCAGCATGCCGACAAGCTGACCGAGGGTGCCAAGGCGCTGCTGCAGAAATATGCGAGCTTCCGCATCGATGTGTACCCCACGCAACGCAGCGTGGCCTTCCCGAAGTTTGTCACCGACAACACCGCCAAGTGCGCGGTGACGGCCAAGACCAACAACGAGGGCCGCTCGATGGAAGGCTGCCACGCCGGCTTCCCCTTCCCGATCCCCAAGACCGGCTATGAGGCGATGTGGAACCACCTGGTGCGCTTCAACGGCCAGGCTTACAAGTCGAAGTACCGCAACCTGAACGTGGACGCGAGCGGTCGGGTGACGCTGGCCACCGAAGGCAACAGCGTGCAGGAGTTTCCGTACTGGGATGCCAGCAAGGACTCGGCCGACACCTACTGGCGCATCAAGCTGATGTACACCGGGCCGGCGCGGCGCGCAGGCGAGGGCCTGCTGATCGTCGATCCGCTCGATGTGGGCGAAAAGGACCGTCGGGCCTGGACCTACCTGCCGGGGCAACGCCGTGTCAAGGTCGCACCCGACCTGTCGCACGACACCCCCAATCCGGGTACGGCGGGCGGCAACACCTTTGACGATGTCTTCATCTTCAACGGCTCGATGGACCGCTTCGACTTCAAGCTCGTTGGCAAGAAGGAAATGATCGTCCCGTACAACGACTACGCCGCGGTCTATGGCGCCAAGCAGGATGAACTGCTCAAGCCCAACCACATGAACCCGGATCTGGTCCGTTGGGAGCTGCATCGCGTGTGGGTGGTCGAGGCGACGCTGCGCGACGGTAAGCGCCATGTGTATGGCAAGCGAGTGTTCTATCTCGACGAGGATTCCTGGGCGGCGCTCGCTTCGGACGAGTACGACGGTCGCGGTCAGCTCTATCGTGCCGGCTTCGCCTACATGACACCGAGCTACGACCTGCCGGCGCCCTACACCGACATGTTCGGCCACTACGACCTGGTCGCCGGCATCTACTCACTGACCGGCTTCATCGCCGAGACCGGAGGTGTGCGCCATACCGAGCCGGCCTCCGAGCGGGAATGGAGCGCAGACTCCCTGGCCGGCGCAGGCATTCGCTGAGCCGCCAGAAAAACACATCACGGTCCTCCCCCTGGGAATCCGGTGCGGCGCAAACACGTAGTCGCGCCGCATCGGGCGCCCACCCTGACAGAGGCAAGACATGAACGTGCATCGATTTGGCAGCGCGGCGCTGGCCCTTTGCCTGCTGCTGCCCACAACGGCCCCGGCCGCGGACTTCCAGGACGTGCTCGACACGCCGGTCGTGACCAGCCCGCTGGCGACGAGAGGCCTGATCAACGGACTCACGCTGGCCGGGCAGCGAGTCGTCGGCGTCGGCCAGCGCGGCCACATCGTCTACTCCGACGACCAGGGCGCGAACTGGCAGCAAGCCACGGTGCCGGTCAGCTCTGACCTGGTGGCGGTGAGCTTTCCGAGCCCGCAGCGCGGTTGGGCCGTGGGTCACGATGGCGTGGTGCTGACCACCACCGACGCCGGCGCGACCTGGCACACGCAACTCGACGGCCACCGCGTCGGCGAGTTGATGCTGGCCTACTACCAGGCCAAGGGTGATGCGCAATGGACCGCTGAGGCGGAGCGCTTCGTCGCCCAGGGCGCCGAGAGCCCCTTCCTCGATGTGTGGTTCGCCGACGAGCAGACGGGTTTCGTCGTTGGCGCCTTCAACCTGATCCTGCAAACCACCGATGGTGGCGCCACCTGGACGCCCTGGCTCGACCGCACCGAGAACCCCCAGGCGTTGCATCTGTATGCCATCCGCCCCGCGGCGGGCGAACTCTGGGTGACCGGCGAACAGGGGCTGGTGCTGCGCCTCGACGCCGCGGAGGCGCGTTTCCGTGCCGTCGAGACCCCCTACAAGGGCAGCTACTTCGGCCTGACCGGCACGTCCGGCGCGGTGATTGTCTTCGGCCTGCGCGGCAATGCCTATCGTAGTACCGATCTTGGCGAGCACTGGATCAAGCTCGACACCGGCCTGGAAGAAGGGCTGACCGCGGCCGCCTCGGACGGTGCGCAGGCCGTGGTGCTGGCGAGCCAGGCTGGCCGGCTGTTGATGAGCCGTGACGGCGGTGCGCACTTCGCGCCGGTCAAGCTCGATCGCGCGATACCCGCCTCGGCGGTGCAGCCGGTCGGGTCCGGGGCGGTGATCGTCGCCGGTGCCCGCGGTATCGCCGTGCAGACCTTCAAATAACGATTACTGGAGACCGTTGCGATGGCCGCCAACATAGATCCGCAGGACCCGACGCCAGAGGTGCCCACCCTGGCCGAGTTCAACCCGAACTCCGGCAGCCGCCTTGAGCGGTCGATCTTCAATCACCGCGTGGTGGTCATGGTGCTTTGCGCCCTGGTGACCGTGGTGCTGGCGATCCTCGCCGCGACCCGACTCGAGCTGAACGCCAGTTTCGAAAGCGTGCTGCCGCAGAGCCACCCCTACATCAAGAACTACCTGGACAACCGCCAGGAGCTGCGCGGGTTGGGCAACGCGCTGCGCATCGTGGTGGCGACCGACCGCGACATCTTCGACCCGACCTACCAGGACACCCTGAAGAAGATCAGCGACGAGCTGATCCTCACCCCGGGGGTTGACCGCGCCTGGGTGAAATCGCTGTGGACGCCCTCGGTGCGCTGGACCGAGATCACCGAAGAGGGTTTCCAGGGTGGGCCGGTGATGCCCGACAACTACGACGGCTCACCGGCGGCGACCGAGCAGTTGAAGCTCAACATCGCGCGCTCGGGCATCGTCGGACGCTTCGTCGGCAACGACTTCAAGTCGAGCATGATCTTCGTGCCGCTCATGGACAAGGACCCGGCCACCGGCGAGTCGATCGACTACCGCGCGCTGTCGCACACGCTCGAGGAGAACATCCGCGCCCGCTTCGAGCAAACGGGTGCGGCCGGCGCCCCCGAGATCCGCATCCACATCATCGGTTTCGCCAAGCTGATCGGCGACCTGATTGACGGGGTCGGCGAGGTGATGAGCTATTTCGCCTTCGCCGCGCTGGTCGCCTTCGTGGTGATCCTGATCTATAGCCGCTGCCTGCGCAGCACGCTGCTGGTGATCGCCTGTTCGGCCACCGCCGTGCTGTGGCAGCTGGGCATCGTCGCCGGCTTCGGCTACCCGCTCGACCCGTTCTCGATCCTGGTGCCCTTCCTGGTGTTCGCCATCGGCGTGTCGCACGGCGCGCAGAAGATGAACGGCATCGTGCAGGACATCGGCCGCGGCATGCACCGGCTGGTCGCCGCGCGCTTCACCTTCCGTCGCCTGTTCCTTGCCGGCCTCACGGCGATCGTGTCGGATGCGGTTGGCTTCGCGGTGCTGATGGTGATCGACATCCCGGTGATCCAGGCGCTGGCGGTGACCGCCAGCGTCGGCGTGGCGGCGCTGGTGTTCACCAACCTGGTGCTGCTGCCGGTGCTGCTGTCCTACGTGGGCGTGAGCCCGGCGGCGGCGCGCCGCAGTGTGCGCGAGACCGACGTGAATGGCCAGACGGGCGCCGTGTGGCGTCTGCTCAACCGCTTTACCGAGCGGCGCTGGGCGATCGGTGCGCTGGTGGTGGCCGCCGTGTTGACCGGTGCTGGCCAGATGCTGCGTGCCGAGCTCAAGATCGGCGACCTCGATGCCGGCGCCCCCGAGCTGCGCGCCGACTCGCGTTACAACCGTGACAACGCCTACATCAACGCCAACTATGCGCTCTCCAGCGACCAGTTCGCGGTGATGGTGCGCACCGAGGCCGAGGGCTGCCTGAAGTATCAAACCCTGGTCGAGGCCGACCGGCTGGCCTGGGCCTTGCAGCAGGTGCCCGGCGTACATACCACGGTCTTCCTCGGTGACGCGGTGCGCCAGATCACCGCCGGTTCGTACGAGGGCAACCCGAAGTGGCTGACCATCGCGCGCAACCAGAACGTGCTCAACTACGGCGCCCAGCAGGCCTCGGTGAACAACCCCGACCTGTTCAACACCGACTGCTCGGTGATGCCGGTGATCGCCTATCTCTCCGACCACCGCGCCGAGACGCTGGACCGCGTGGTCGCCGCCGCCGCCGGCTTTGCCGAGGCGCACAGCACGCCGGAGCGCCAGTTCCTGCTCGCGGCCGGCTCCGCCGGCATCGACGCCGCGACCAATATCGTGGTGCGCGAGGCCAACCAGGCGATCCTGCTCTATGTGTATGCGGCGGTGATCGTGCTGTGCCTGATCTCCTTCCGCAGCTGGCGCGCGGTGGTGGTGGCGATGATCCCGTTGATGATGACCTCCATCCTGTGCGAGGCGCTGATGGTGCTGCTGGGTATCGGCGTCAAGGTCGGCACGCTGCCAGTGATCGCGCTGGGCGTGGGCATCGGGGTGGACTACGCGCTTTACCTGCTCTCCACGCAGCTCGCGCAGCAACGCGCCGGCGCCTCGCTCGCCGACGCCTACCGCCGCGCGCTGCAATTTACCGGCAAGGTCGTCGCGCTGGTCGGCGTCACGCTCGCCGCCGGCGTGGTGACCTGGATCTGGTCGCCGATCAAATTCCAGGCCGACATGGGCATCCTGCTGACCTTCATGTTCGTGTCGAACATGATCGGCGCGCTGATCCTGATCCCGGCCTTGTCCCACTTCCTGCTCCGTGATTCGGCCAAGGCGGCCACCTTCAGTATGTCGTCCCGGCTCGGCTACACCGGCCGCTAAGATTGACCGAGAACAACCGCAACGCAAACAAGGAACTGGATCTCGCCATGCGCCATGCAACCCTGCGCCTTCCGCCAAGCCTGCAAGCCCACGTATGGGTGGAACTCTGGCCGGGCATACTGACCGCCATCACTATCGCGATGGCCGCCACCTTCGTGTCCGAGCATCAGGGCGGGCCGCAGCTGCTATACGCCCTGTTCTTCGGCATGGCCTTCAACTTTGCCGCGACCGGCCCCAAGGTCAAGGCGGGCATCGACTTCACGGCGCGCCAAGTGCTGCGCTTCGGCGTCGCCTTGCTGGGCGCGCGGATCACCTTCGAACAGATCTCCGGGCTGGGCGCGGAGTCGGTGCTGCTCGTCATTGGCGGTCTGATCGCCACCATCCTGTTCGGCATCGTCATCGGGCGCCTTCTCGGCCGGCCGCTGGTTGAAGGCGTCTTGACCGGCGGTGCCGTGGCGATCTGCGGCGCGTCCGCCGCGCTGGCGATTTCGGCGGTGCTGCCCAAGTCGGAGGAGAACCAGCGCTTCACCTTGTTTACCGTGGTGGGCGTGACTGCGCTGTCTACCGTGGCCATGATCGTCTATCCGTCTCTGGCCAAGGCGCTCGGACTGGATGGCAACGCTGCCGCGGTCTTCCTTGGCGGATCAATTCACGATGTCGCCCAGGTCGTGGCAGCCGGCTACCTGATCTCGCCCGAGGTCGGTGACGCCGCCGTGTTCGTGAAACTCCTGCGGGTCGCCATGCTGTTGCCCGTCGTGCTGGTGTTGTCCGTACTGTTTCGCAAGGGCAACACGCAGGGCGCCAAGCCCCCCTTGTTGCCGTGGTTCCTGGTGGTTTTCGCTGCGTTGATGGTGGTCAATAGCGCGGGCTTGATACCCAAGGAGGTTTCCTCGGTGTGCTCGGATCTGTCGCGTTGGTGCCTGGTGGTGGCTATTGCAGCACTCGGGGTGAAAACCTCACTACAGCAGATCGCAGCACTGGGTTGGCGGCCCGTCCTGATGATGCTCGCAAATACGGTCTTCCTGGCCACCCTGATCATTGCCGGTCTGTACGGCATTGGCTCAATTTGATGTCCGAGATTTAGGTCTGCCGACGTGCAGATACCTGTAGCTGACTTATCGCCAACCGTCCGATCGGATCGGCTCAGTTCCTGTCATCGCGGCTACTGTAGGAAAAACACGCAATTGACAGCACGCCCAGCTGATAAGCCACTTACGGCGCCGAATGGCCCCGTTCCATGACCTGTTTGACCGCCTCGACCTTGAACTGCTCTGGATATCGTTTGCTGCTCATGACGTCTCCTGTCCATTTGTGAGCTTGGGGTTGCAAAGCATCTACTGGGGGCAGGGCAATTCAACCTGCCGTTCAACGGCGCAGAGCGCCGTGCGGCGGCATTGGGCGGCACTGCCGCCGCTCGATCGGCGGAGGCTGGCCGGCAGCAGTGGCCGACTAGTGGTCCTTCAAAGCGACTTCAAAACTGGCACCATGGACATTGCTCAGTTTTTGACGGTAAAAGTGACGGTAAAATTTCATCAAGACAGTCAGAAATCCCATATTCTTGCAGGGTTTCAGCCATCAGAAATGATCGAGTGGGAATGATTCGATAGCATCCTACTGGCTCCCACAGCAACTGATTGATCCCGAGAGGCTCTTGATTTTTCAAGGGCCTCCGTTCTTTGTCGTCCCATAACGTGCTGAAGATTCCGAGCGTTACTTGCGAGGAGAATGGCGTTCATTTTTGTGTGTGTAAGCCCCTGAACTGTTTGCCTTTGAGTTGACCCGAATTCTCCAAACACGTATGGGGCGATGTTTGGAGGGCAATCTGCAGAGGAACATTCGGCCACTCAAGCGGCGTGGTCGCTGACGCTGATGACATGCTCTGCTCCTGGCGAGCAGGATGAGCTTGCTTGCCCAAGGGCGGTGAGCGTTAGCGGGACGCCGAGCATTGGGATGCTGGAAAAGTCCGCGCCCAGCGACATCTCCTACCGCTATTCGAAACAGTGGCCGAAGGACAGACTTCTCGCGAGCACTGCCAGTTCCATGTTGGGCAGCGTGCCGCCTAAGCACTCGGCGAGCCATGCCCAAGCGCTTGCGGCGGCAGATCGGCCGCGGCGATCGACTGGAGCAGCAGTAGCGGCAAGGCAAAGGTGAACACGAACAGCGACAGGCCGCGATTGGCGGTATCGCCAAACTTGCCCGTTCGGGCCGCGGCGTCGCCCAGCGCGAGAATGCAGAACATCGGCAGGATGACCCCGATGACCTGGCTCACGGGCGTGTTCCGATCGGCGCCGCCGCCATTGCCTCAGCCGCTGTTGCGCAGGCCGGCGGCGACGCCGTTGATGGTCAGGTGGATGCCGCGGCGCACGCGCTCGTCGGTCTCGCCGGCGCGGTGGCGGCGCAGCAGATCGACCTGCAGATGGTTGAGCGGGTCCAGGTAGGGGAAGCGGTGGTGGATCGAGCGGGCGAGCAGCGGGTTGTCGGCCAGCGGCTCCGCGCCGCCGGAGATGTCGCGCAGCGCGTTGCGGGTGGCGTGCCACTCGGCCTCAATGCGCGCGAACACGCTGTCGCGCAGCTCGGCGTCGGTGACCAGGTCGGCGTAACGGGCGGCGATCGCCAGGTCGCTCTTGGCGAGGATCATGTCCACATTCGACAGTTGCGTGCGGAAGAACGGCCAGGCCGCGTACATGCGCTGCAACAGCGCGAGCCCGTCCGGGTTTTCGGCCAGCCACTCGCCCACCGCGCTGCCGAAGCCGTACCAGCCGGGCAGCATCAGACGGCACTGTGCCCAGGAGAACACCCAGGGGATGGCGCGCAGGTCCTCGATGCGCTCGGAGGGCTTGCGCGATGCGGGGCGGCTGCCGATGTTCAGGTGCGCGATCTCGGCGACCGGCGTCGATTCGCGGAAATACCGGGTGAAGCCCGGCGTGTCGTAGACCAGGCGCCGGTAGGCGCCAAAGGCCAGCTCGGAGAGACGCTCCATCACCGGGTAGAAGGCCTCGGCGTTCTCCAGTCGGTTCTCGTTGTCGAGCAAGGCGGCCTCCAGCGTGGCTGCGGCGAGGATCTCCAGGTTGCGCCGCCCGACCTCGGGGTTGCCGTACTTGGAGGCGATGACTTCGCCCTGCTCGGTGATGCGGATCTGCCCCGACACGGCGCCGGCCGGCTGGGCCAGGATGGCCTGGTAGGACGGCCCGCCGCCGCGCCCGACCGAACCGCCACGGCCGTGGAACAGGCGCAGGCGCACGCCGTGGCGCGCGAACACGCGGGCGAGCTCGATCTCCGCTTTGTAAAGCTCCCAGCCCGAGGTGAGGAAGCCGCCGTCCTTGTTCGAATCCGAATAGCCGAGCATCACCTCCTGCTCGTCGCCGCGCGAGGCGACCAGCGCGCGGTAGCCGGGCAGGGCGAGGATGCGCGCCATGGTGGCCGGCGCCGCACGCAGGTCGTCGATGGTCTCGAACAGCGGGATGATGTTCATCGCCAGCGCGGGCGCGTCACCCGGCTGCATCAGGCCGGCTTCCTTGAGCAACAGCGCGACTTCGAGCAGGTCCGAAGCGTCGTCGGTCTTGGAGATGATGCAGTTGGGCAGCGCGCCGTCGCCGTAGCGCTGCTTGATCTCGCGCGCGGCGAAGAAGATCGCCAGCTCGCCGGCGCTCTCCTCCGAGTAGTCGATCCAGCGCGACTGCAGCGGGCGCGCGGTGGCCAGCTCCTCGACGAGCAGCGCGATGCGCGCGTCCTCGCTGAGCGCGAGGTAGTCGGCGCAGCGCCCGGCGCGCGCCAGCAACTCGGCCACCGTGCGTTCATGCACGTCCGAGTTCTGGCGCAGGTCGATCGGGGCCAGATGGAAGCCGAACACTTCCACCGCACGGATCAGCCGGCGCAGCCGTCCGGCGGCCAGGCGCTCGCTGCCGTTGGCTGCCAGCGAGGCGGCCAGCACCGCCAGGTCGGCGCGCAACGCCTCGCCCGATTCGTAGGGCTCGGCGGCGGCCACCGCCGGGCGCAGCGCGGCATGGTCGTCGAGGCACCGGGCGGTGGCCGCCACCCGCGCATACAGACCGGAGAGTGCGCGCCGGTAGGGTTCGTCGGCGCGGTGCGGCGAGTGGTCCGGGGAGCGCTCGACCAGGGCGGCGAGCGCCGGGCTGACCTTCACCATGCGCTGCGACAGCGGCAGCTCGGCGCCCAGCGTGTGCAGCTCGGCGAGATAGAAGTCGAAGGCCGCGGCCGACTGCAGGCGCATCGCCTCGGTGAGCACCGGCGCGGTGACGAAGGGGTTGCCGTCGCGATCGCCGCCGATCCAGGCGCCGACGCGGAAGAAGGGCGGCAGCGTCCATTCGCGCCCGGGGAATGCGGCGCGCAGCTGGTCTTCGAGGCGGCAGTATAGTCGCGGCAGTTCGGCGAAGAAGGTGTCGTCGTAAAAGGAGATGCCGTTCTTCACCTCGTCGATCACCGCCAGGCGCACCGGGCGCAGCATGCGCGTCTGCCACAGGGTGAGGATGGCGTCCTTGAGGGCGGCGTCGATCTCCGCCGCCTCGTCCGGGGTCAGGTCCGTCCGGTCGCAGCTGGCGAGCCGTGCGGCGATCTGGCGCTGCAGGGCGAGGATGCTCTTGCGCTGGACTTCGGTGGGGTGGGCGGTGAGCACCGGGCTGACTCGCGCCACCGCCAGGCACTCCGCCAGTGCGCCCGCATCGACGCCGGCGTCAGCCAAGCGTTCGAGCGTATGGGCCAGGCTGCCTTCGCGCGGGCGCGAGCCGGCGCGCGCATGGGCCCGGTTGCGGCGCACATGGTGCTGGTCCTCGGCGATGTTGGCCAGTTGCAGGAAGTAGGTGAAGGCGCGCACCACCGGCACGGTGGCCTCGAGCGACAGGTCGTCGAGCGCGGCGGCCATCTGCGCGGCGGCGGCCGGGTCCTGCTCGCGGTTGAAGCGGCTGGCATGCTGGCGCACGCGCTCGACCACGGCGAAGGCTTCCTCGCCCTCCTGTTCGCGCAGCGTCTCGCCCAGGAGTCGGCCGAGCAGACGGATGTCTTCGCGCAGCAGGTGGTCCTTGTCGGACGAGGCAAGGTCGGTGTCGGGGAGCGGGGTCGGATCGGTCATGGTCGTCTGGTTTTCCTGCGAATGCGTTGAGTGAGAAGAGGGCCGGGCGCGTCGGGCCGACATCGGGAAGGCCCTGTGGTCGCCATGGACGACCGCGCTACCGCGCAGCGAACCGGTCGTGAACGACGTCGTCGCGGTGCATGCCAAGAGGCCGGGCATACCTCGATCACCGATCTCGCCGGAGCGGTGACCGATTACGGCGCCGCCGTCGGCGGATGCACCCTGCCCGGAGACCGCGGTGTGGGCGGCAAAGAGGGTGTCGCTCACCGGTATGCACCCGGGTGCTCCGCTGTCCGGCGAGCCACGTCCATCCATCCAGGTCGTTCTCGGCCATACCGTCCTCAAGGCTAATGATTGGAGACGGGGCAACCCATCGTGAGAATCGACAAGGGGCCCGGGCTCACAAAATGATGAGTGCGCGGAAGTCGTTCACATTGGTGAGGGTCGGCCCGGTCACGACCGCGTCGCCGAGGGCTTCGAAGAAGGTATGGGCGTCGTTGTCGTCAAGGTGCTCGGCTGGGCGCAGCCCTTGCGCCCAGGCCCGGGCCAGCGTGTCGGGTGTGAGGATCGCACCGGCGATGTCTTCCTGCCCGTCGACCCCGTCGGTGTCACCGGCGAGGGCATGAACGCCGCTCGTTCCGTCGAGGGCGAGAGCGAGGGCGAGCAGAAATTCGACGTTGCGCCCCCCACGCCCGGTGCCGCGCACGGTCACCGTCGTCTCGCCGCCCGACAGCAGCACACAGGGCCGCGCGAAGGGCTGGCCTTGGCGGACGATTTGTCGCGCAATGCCGGCCATCACCTTACCCACGTCACGTGCCTCGCCTTCGAGACTGTCGCCGAGGATGTGCACGGCGAGGCCGGCGTCACGTGCCACCTGGGCGGCGGCTTCAAGGGCTCGCTGCGGGGCGGTGACGATGTGCGTTTCTTGATCCGCGAAGCGCGCATCGCCGGGCTTGAGGCTTTCGCCCCGCCCGCTTTCGAGTGCCTCGCGCACCGCTGTCGGCAGTGCGATGCCGTAGCGGCGGACGATGGCGAGCGCGTCCTCGCAGGTGGTCGGGTCGGGGACGGTGGGGCCGGAGGCGATGTTGATCGGATCGTCTCCTGGCACGTCGGAGAGCAGCAGCGTGACGACGCGTGCCGGGTGGCAGGCCGCGGCGAGGCGACCGCCCTTGACCTCGGAGAGATGACGCCGGATGCAGTTCATCTCGGAAATCGTTGCGCCGGAGGTCAGCAATGCGCGATTGACCGCCTGTTTGTCCGCCAGCGTCAGGCCGGCCAGCGGAGCGGTCAGCAACGCCGAGCCGCCTCCCGAGATCAGGCACAGCACGAGGTCGTCGGGACCGAGGCCGCGCACCAGTTCGAGCATGCGTGTCGTCGCGGCGAGGCCGGCGGCATCGGGTACCGGGTGGGCCGCTTCGACGATCTCGATATGTTCGCAGGGCACCGTGTAGCCGTAGCGCGTAATGACCAGTCCGCTGAGCGACCCCGCCCAGTGCGTTTCGACCGCGCGCGCCATCGCTGCCGAGGCCTTGCCGGCGCCGATCACCACCAGCCGCCCCGTCGGCGCCGCGGGCAGATGAGGCGGAACGCAGCCGGCGGGCTGGGCTGCGGCGATGGCCGCATCGAACATGCGGCGCAGCAACTCGCGCGGATCCGGCCTCATCAGTAGGCACCCTTGACGAGGTTGCTCGGCGTGCCGGCGACGAAGTTCTCGATGTTGTCCATCAACTGGTCGGCCAGCGTCTGCTGCGCTTCGTCCGAGGCCCAGGCGACATGAGGGGTGAGGATCACATTGGGGCGGGCGGCGATGCGCATCATCGGGCTGTCGGCGACCGGCGGCTCGCCCGTGGTGACGTCGAAGCCGGCGCCGCTAATCAGGCCTTCATCGAGCGCCTGAACCAGCGCGTCCTCATTGACCAGCCCGCCGCGGGCGGTATTGACGATCAGTGGCCGGCGCGTCATGGCGCGGAATTCGGGCATCGCGATCATGTCGCGTGTTTCCGGCGTGAGCGGGCTGTGGAGGGTGATGATGTCGCTGGTGGCGAGCACTTCTTCCCACGGGGTGTAGAGCTGGCCGAAGCCGCGCTTGCCTTTGTGGGCGGCGAACAGCGGCACCATGCCGAAGGCGCGCGCGAGGGTCGCCACGCTCTGGCCCAGCACCCCTTCGCCGATGATGCCCAGGCGTGCGCCGGCGAGGTCGTGGATAGCGTGGTTGAAAAAGCAGAACTGCCCCGACTTTTGCCATTCGCCCCGGATCACCTCGTCGCGGTAGGCGACGATGTTGCGTCTGAGCGCGAGGATCAGCGCGAAGGTATGTTCGGGCACGGTGCTGACCGCATAGCCGCGGATGTTCGCGACCGCGATTTCGTGGCGCTGGCACCCGGCCTTGTCGACACAATCGGTGCCGGTCGCGGCGACCGCGACCAGGCGCAGGTCAGGCAGTTGTTCGAGCATGTCGGCGGTCAGCGCCACCTTGTTGGTGATCGCGATCGACGCCCCGGCGAGGCGGGCCACCACCTCGTCGGGGCGGGTGTGGTCGTGGGTCACCAACTCGTGCGCAAAGGCGGGGGTGCGCAGGGTGATCTGCGGGGCGATGGTCGCCCGGTCGAGAAAGACGATCTTGTGCATTGTCGTGAGATTCCTGTGTGGGGTCAGAGGTGACGCTTGGCTTCAGCGGCCACGGCCGACGGCGTGATGCCGAAGCGTTCGTACAATTGATCCACCGGGCCGGAGGCGCCGAAGCCGGTCATGCCGACAAAGCCGCCATGGCTGCCCAGGTACTGGTCCCAGCCGAAGCGCATGGCCGCCTCGACACCGACGCGCACGGTGCCTTCGCCAAGCACCGCGTGGCGGTAGTCGGCGTCCTGCGCATCGAAGAGCGACCAGCACGGCATCGACACCACGGCGGTCGGAATGCCGTCGGCCTGCAGCAGGAGGCGGGCGGCGAGCGCCACGTTGACCTCCGAGCCGGTGGCCAGCAGCGTGACGGCACGGGGGCCGCCTTCGGGGTCGGCGAGGACATAGGCGCCGCGGCGCGACAGGTTGTCGTCGCCGTGATGGGTGCGCACCGTGGGCAGCGCCTGGCGCGCGAAAATCAGGCTCGCCGGCGTCCGCCGCTGTTCGAGCGCGACCTCCCAGCATTCGGCCGCTTCGACCGCATCGGCCGGGCGCATTACCAGCATGTTGGGCATGGCGCGCAGCGCGGCTAGGATCTCGACCGGCTGATGGGTCGGGCCGTTCTTGCCCACGCCGATCGAGTCGTGGCTGAACACGAACTTGACCGGCAGGCCCATCAGCGCCGCCATGCGCATGGCCGGTCGTTCGTAGTCGGAGAAAGCGAGGTAGGTCACGGCCAGCGCGATGGCGCCGCCATGCGCCGCGATGCCATTGGCCATCGCGCCCATGAGATGCTCGCGCACGCCGCAATGCACGTAGGCGCCAGCGCGGTCCGCAGCGGTGAAGGCGGCGAGATTGCGCTTGTGCGAGGTGGGTGATTCGAGGTCGGCGCAGCCGACGATGCGTTCGGGCAGGATGTCGACCAGCAGGTCGTTGATCTCGGCCGAGGCGAAGATGCCGGGTTTGGGCTCGCTGTCGGCGGTGGCGCGTTGTTTGTAGGTGTGCAGGACTTCGCGCCAGCCGGCGGGCAGTTCGCCGGCTTGCACACGTTCGAACTCGGCGCGGTCGGCGGCGGGCAGGGCGGTGAGGCGCTTGCGCCAGGCGGCGTGCTCGGCGTCGCTGCGATGGCCGGCAGCCCGCCACGCGGCGAGAGTGTCATCGGGAATGTCGAAGGGCGCGTGAGGCCAGTCGAGCAGTTCGCGCGCGGCCGCGGCGTCTTTCGCAAACAGGCGCGCGCTGTGACCGCCGCGCTGTCCCTGCACCCGGGGCAGGCCGCGGCCGATGATGGTGCGGCAGGCGATCAGCGACGGCCGCGGGTCACGCTTCGCGAGGGAGATCGCGGCGGACACCGCTTCGACGTCATGACCATCGACCTCGATCACATGCCAGTCGGCGACGCGGAAGCGGGCGGCGACGTCTTCGCTGATTGACAGCGCGGTGGCGCCGTCGTCGGTGATCTTGTTGTCGTCCCAGAACAGCACCAACTTGCCCAGTTTCAGGTGACCGGCAAGCGAGATCATCTCTTGGCCGATACCCTCTTGCAGGCAGCCATCGCCGACAAAGGCGTAGGTGTAGTGGTCGACCAGATCGGCCCCGAAGCGTGCGGCCAGATAGGCCTCGGCAACGGCCATGCCGAAGGCGTTGGCGATGCCCTGGCCGAGCGGGCCGGTGGTGACCTCGATGCCGCAGGCTGGATCGATCTCCGGGTGCCCCGCGCAGTGCGAGCCCAGCTCGCGGAAGGTCTTCACCTGGTCGAGGCTGATCTTTTCGTAGCCGGTGAGATAGAGCAGCGAGTAGAGCAGCATCGAGCCGTGGCCGTTGGAGAGCACGAAGCGGTCACGGTCTGGCCAGGTCGGGTCAGCCGGGCTGAACTTCATGTGGCGGGTGAACAGCGCGGTCGAGATCTCGGCCATGCCGAGCGGCACGCCCTGGTGACCTTCGCCCGCATGGACGATGGTGTCGATGGAAAGAAAGCGGATCGCGTTGGCGAGCAGCCGGGGTTCGACGGAGGACATGGCAAAAGGTCTCCTGGGCGCCACCCCGAGGGGGCGCCTTGATGATGTTCAAAGGGGGTGCCGGGCGTTTCCCGGCGTCGGTTCGGTTGGGGCTGACGGTCAGCCCACGCCGTTGAGCGCGTAGTAGCTGCGGATTACCTGGCTGTCATCGGCGCGACCGTCGCCGCGGCCTGAGGCGGCGAGGAACATCTGGTGGGCGATCGCTGCGATCGGCAGCGCGGCTTGGGTCTCGCGACCGGTCTCGAGCACGATGCCCAGATCCTTGACGAAGATGTCCACCGCGCTGCTGACCTCGGGGTCGTCCTGCAGCATGCGCGGCCCGCGATCCTTGAGCATCCAGCTCGAGGCGGACGAGCCGCCCATGATCTCGAGCAGGATGTCGAGATCGACGCCCACCTTGGCGGCCAGGGCGAAGGCCTCGGCGACCACCGCGATATGCACACCGCACAGTAGTTGATTGACGGTTTTCACCGTGGCGCCCTGGCCGGCCCGTTCGCCGACATGGAAGAGGCGCTGGCCGAGCGCCTCGAACACCGGACGGATGCGCGCGTAATCCTCGGCGGCCCCCGCGGCCATGATGGTGAGCGAGCCGGCGGTGGCGCCGGCGGTGCCGCCGGAGACCGGGGCATCAATGAAGCGGTAGCCGGCCTCGGTCACGCGTTCGGCGATGCGCGCGACCGCGCCCGGCGGGCAGGTGGCCATGAGGCACACGACCGCACCCGGCGACATTGCCGCCAGGGCGCCGGCGCCGAAGAGCACGGCTTCGGCCTGCGCGGCGTTCACCACCATCAGGACCAGCGCGTCGGCGCCCCGGGCGCCTTCGGCGGCGCTCGCTGCGCGCGTGCCGCCGGCTGCTTCGAGCGCGGTCAGGGCGGTCTCGTTGAGGTCGATGCCGCGCACCTTGAACCCGGCGCGGAGAAGGTTGTGGGCCATCGGGAGCCCCATGGCGCCGAGGCCGGCGAAAGCGATGTCATTCATGTGAGCGCTCATGTCAGTAGAGGATGGTGGCGGGTACGTAGGAGACCAGGCCAAGGACGATGAGCGCCACCAGGTAGAAGGGCCACAGTTCCTTGGCGATGGCGCCGACGCGCTCCTGCGAGATCGCCGCGGCGATGAATAGCGTGGTGCCTACCGGCGGGGTGAACAGCCCGAGGCTGAGATTCACCGCCATCATGATGCCCAGCTGGATCAGGTCGAGACCGATGGCGTTGCCGATGGCGACGAAGGTCGGGCCCAGCAGGAGAATGGCCGCGGGCAGGTCGAGGAACATGCCAACCACGATCATGATGATATTCATCATCAGAATGATCAGGATCGGCGACTCGAGTGTGATGAGCGCCCAGTTGGCGACCGCGGTGGGTACTGACTCGACCGTGAGTACGAAGCCGACCAGGTTGGACGCTGCAATCACCAGCATGACCACGCCGGTGGTGATCGAGGTGTGGACCAGTGCATCGTAGAACCGCCGCCAGGTCAGGTCGCGATACACGAACAGGCCCACCATCAGGCCATAGAACACGGCCAGCACGCTCACTTCGGTGGGGGTGGCGATGCCGGCGCGGAGCAGGACCACGATGAACGCGGGCATGGCCAGGGCGGGCGTGGCGGTGAGTGTGGCGCGCAGGATGTCGCGCAGCGTGACCGTCTGGGCCAGACGCTTGAAGCCGCGCAGGCGCCCCGACAGGTAGCAGGTCAGCATGAAGCCGCCGCACAGCAGCAGGCCGGGCACGACCCCTGCGAGAAATAGCGAGGCGATGGATTCGTTGGACACCGCGGCGTACAGAATGAGGGGGATCGATGGCGGGATCAGCCCGGCGATGACGGAGGACGATGCGGTCGCTGCAGCGGCGAAGGCCCCCGGATAGCCCTCACGCTTCTGCCAGGGAATGAGCATGGAGCCAAGCGCCGAGGCCTCGGCCACGGCGGAGCCCGACACGCCACCGAACACGGTGGAGCCGACCACCGTCACCTGCCCCAGACCGCCGTGGAAGCGGCCGACCAGCAATGTGGCGAAGTTGATCAGCCGGCGGCCCAGTTCACCGCCCATCATCAGGCTGCCCGAGAGCATGAAAAAGGGGATGGCCAGCAGCGGGAAGCTCTGCGTGGGCTGGAAGATCTTGACCACGGCGGCCACACTCGGCATGCCGCCGACGGTGATGGCTGCAAGGCCGGAGCTGACGATCAGCGCGTAGCCGACTGGCAGGGCCAGCGCCAGCGAGGCGCCGAAAACAAGGATCATCATCAAAGTCATAGGTCCTCCTCGATGTGATGGACACGAACCGAGAGCGGATCGGGGGATTGCAGCACGCGCACGAGGGTGGTCAGTGCGGTGATGCCGAGGCCGACGAAGCCGAAGATCATCGCCAGATAGGCCCACTGAGCCGAGATGCCGGTGACCGGGTAAGCCTCGCTGCCGGTGATTTCGATCACGTCCAGACCGACCCAGGCGAGGTAGAAGAAGGTCGCGGCAATGAGAATCTGGTGGGAGACCAGCAGGATCCGGTTGCCGCCCTTGCCGAGCATGCCGTTCAGAGCGGTCACGGCGATGTGCTGGCCGCGTTGCGCCGCCATGACAATCCCGCCCATGACGAGCCAGGGAAAGAGGATGTTGGGCATCTCGGTTGGCCAGCCCATGCCCTGATTGGTGAGGTAGCGGACAATCACCTCGGCCATCAGCGAGACGAACATGACGGCCAGAGAGCCGATCGCGAGCACCGTGCTGATGCCCACGATCGTGTTGTCCACCCACCGCACCACCTGAACTGCAGGGCTGTCGGGCGCTGCCGTCAGCGGCGTGTGGGTGGTGTCCATTACTTGGCTGCCTCGCTGACGATCAGCTTGACCATGTCCGGGAACTTGGCGGCCCATTCGTCATAGACTGGCTTGGTCTGGGCGACGAACGGGGCCTGATCGACCGCGTTGAACTGGACGCCCGCGTCGGCCAGCTTCTTGCGCAGGTCGGCATCGGCTGCCAGGGACATGTCCCGGTTCAGCTTACCGGCCTCGATCGCCGCTTCGCGTACCGCCTTCTGGTCGTCCTTGGACAGGGTGCCGAAGATCATCTTGCTGGCGAGCAGCGGCGTCGCCTCGTACTTGTGGCCGGTCAGGGAGATGTACTTCTGCACCTCGAAGAGCTTGGAGGAATAGATGTTCATCAGCGGGTTTTCCTGGCCGTCGAACACGCCTTGCTGGAGGGCGATGTACAGCTCGGAGAATGCCAGCGGGGCCGGGTTGGCGCCCAGCGACTTGAAGATGGACAAGGTCATGGGGTCGGGCGGCGTGCGCAGCTTGATGCCGGCGAGGTCCTGCGGCTTGGTGATCGGTCGCGTGTTGTTGCTTACCTGGCGGATGCCGTTGTCCCAAAGGGCCAGCAATACCAGGCCTTTCTTGTCGGCGTACTCGCCGAGCTTCTCTCCCACCGGCCCATCGACCACTTTGTAGGCATGCTCCAGGTCGCGAAACAGGAAGGGCAGGCCGAGCAGGCCGAACTCCGGCACGATGTTCGACGTGGTGCCCTGGGAGTTGGCGCTGAAGGCCATGGTGCCCAGGCGCATGTTGGTGAGGGATTCGGCGTCGTCACCGAACTGCGCGCTGCCTCCCACCTCGACCTTCACCCGGCCGCCGGTTTTCTGCGCCACCAGCTCGGCAAACTTGAGCGAGGCTTCGGCCTTGGGGTTGCCGGGGGCGGCATTGTGCGACAGGCGCAGGACGGTCTGCGACCACGCAGCGGAGGAGGTCATGGCCAGGGTGGCGGCCAGTGCGATCAGTGTTTTTTTCATCATGTGTCTCCGTTCTCTTTCTGAAGTGTGGCGGACCTGTTGCCCCGGCCGACCCGTTGCTGGTCCGTTGGGATCGGATGGAGGCTCTGGCGGAGGAGGGGCCAGAGTCTCCGGCTGACCAGCATCAGCCGTGAATCAACATGCCGCCATTGACGTCGACGGTGATGCCGGTGCAGTACTTGGACAGGTCGCTGGCGAGGAACACCACGCAACCGGCCACGTCATTGGGCTCGCCGATGCAGCCCAGCGGGATCGAGTCGAGGATGGCGGCGCGCTTGTCCTCGGGGATCTTGCCCTTGTTGATGTCGGTGGCGATCAGGCCCGGGGTGATGCAGTTGACGCGGATGTTGTCGGCACCGAACTCGCGCGCCATGGCCTTGGCCAGGCCGAGCACGCCGGCCTTGGCGGCCGAGTAGTGCGGGCCGCCGAGAATGCCGCCGCCGCGCTGGGCGGAGACTGACGAGATGCACACGATCGCGCCCGATTTCTGCTCGCGCATGGCCGGGATGGCCGCCTGCGACATGTACAGCGTGCCGCGCAGATTCACATCGAGCACCGCATCGTAGTTGGCACCGGTGATGTCGAGGGTCTTGATCGGTTGGGTGATGCCGGCGTTGTTGAGCAGGACGTCGATGCGGCCCAGGCGTTTGAGCACCTCGCCGGCGGCGGCCACGCACGAGGCCTTGTTGGTCACGTCGGCCACCAGGCCGATGTGTTGCGGGCCCAGTTCGGCGGCAGCAGCGGCCGGGTCGGCCTGTTCGAGGTCGAGAATCGCGACACGGGCGCCGTGGGCGGCCATCATCCTGGCCGAAGCGTAGCCCAGGCCGTTGCGGCCGGCGCCGCCGGTGACGATGGCGACCTTGTCCTGGAGAAGCAGGGGTTGAGTCATGGTGGAGTCCTTGGTTGGGGTCGGGGGTGTCAGGCCAGCCACGTCTTGATGGTCTTGGCCATGGCATCGGTCGAGATGCCGTAACGGTCGTGCAGGGTGGGCAGCGCGCCGGCGTCGAGGAAGGCGTCGGGCAGGGCGATCTGGCGGAACTGCGGGCTCACGCCGGCGGTCAGCAGTGCGGTGGCTACCGCTTCGCCCAGGCCGCCCACGGTGGTGTGGTTCTCGGCGACGACCACCAGCCGGCCCGAGCGGCTCGCTTCGGCGAGGATGGTGGCGGTGTCCAGCGGCTTGATGGTGGGCACATGCAGCACCGCCACGTCCACCTGGTCGGCGGCGAGCGCGCTGGCAACCTCGAGCGAGCGCATGGTCATGATGCCGGAGGCGATCAGCAGCACATCGTTGCCGCCGCGCAGCAGTTTGGCCTTGCCCAGCTCGAACTTGTAGTCGTACTCATCGAGCACCAGCGGCACGTTGCCGCGCAGCAGACGCATGTAGACCGGGCCGTTGTGGGCCGCGATGGCCGGCACAGCCTGCTCGATGTCGAGCGCATCGCACGGGTCGATCACCGTCATGCCCGGAATGGCGCGCACCAGCGCCAGGTCTTCCGCGGCCTGGTGGCTCGGGCCGTAGCCGGTGGTCAGGCCCGGCAGCGCGCAGCACAGCTTGACGTTGAGGTTCTCCTCAGCGATCACCTGATGTACGAAGTCGAAGGCGCGCCGGGTGCCGAATACCGCGTAGGTGGTGGCGAAGGGCATGAAGCCTTCCTTGGCGATGCCGCCGGCGGCGGCCATCAGCAGCTGCTCGGCCATGCCCATCTGGAAGAAGCGCTCGGGGAAGGCCTGGCCGAACAGATGCAGGTCGGTGTACTTGGCCAGGTCGGCGGTCAGCCCGACGATCTCGGGGCGTTGCTCGGCCAGTGTGACGAGGGCCTTGCCGAAGGGGGCGGCGATCGTGCGCTGCCCTTCGGAGGCGATCGAGGCGATCATCGCCGAGGTGGTCAGGCGGGGTTTCTTGGCGGTGGCGGTGCTCATCGGGCGGCTCCCTGCGCTTGGTCGAGAATGTCGAGGGCCTGCTGCCACTCGGGCGGATCGACGCGGATGAAGTGGTTCTTCTCGCGCGCTTCGAGGAAGGGCACGCCCTTGCCCATGAGGGTGTCGAAGAGGATGACGCGCGGCTTGGCCTCGGTCAGCGCGCGGGCGGTATCGAAGGCGGTGATGACGGCGGGCAGGTCGTTGCCGTCCACCCGCTGCACATGCCAGCCGAAGGACGCCCACTTGTCGGCCAGCGGCTCGAAGCCCATCACCTTGCTGGAGGGGCCGTCGGCCTGTTGGTTGTTGATGTCCACCAGGCAGATCAGGTTGCCCAGGCCGTGGTGGGCGGCGCCCATGGCCGCTTCCCAGGTCGAGCCTTCGTCCAACTCGCCGTCGGACATGGAGTTGTAGACAAAGGCCGGGTTGCCCTTGAGACGCAGGCCCAGCGCCATGCCCACGGCGATCGGCAGACCCTGCCCCAGCGAGCCGCCCGAGATTTCCATCCCCGGCGTGTAAGTCGCCATGCCGGACATGGGCAGGCGGCTGTCGTCGGAACCGTAAGTCTCCAGCTCGTCTTCGGGGATGATGCCGGCCTCGATCAGGGCCGCGTAGAAGGCGATGGCGTAGTGACCATGCGAGAGCAGGAAGCGGTCGCGGCCTTCCCATTCCGGCGTGTCGGGGCGCAAGTTCATGGCATGGCAGTAGGCCACGGCGAGCACGTCGGCGTAGCCGAGGGCCTGCCCCACATAGCCCTGCCCTTGCACCTCACCCATCCGCAGCGCGAAGCGGCGGAGGCGGTAGGCGTGCTCGGCGAGCTTGGCCTGGCGGCCGGTGTCGCTGGGTGTGTTCATTCATTTCTCCTTGTTCCGAAGCTCGGCCTGCTGAGGTCGGCGCCACGGTATGGCTTGTCTTTGACGGGGTGTTTTCCCGGTTGCCGATACCTGCAAGACACGAGGGTCTCGGTGGCGTCGGTCAGTGGAAAACAGCTTACGGGCTTGAAAAAAATCGCTCAAACGAATAAAAACGCTAGATGAGTGAATTCAATTTATGAATACGTTGCGATGCACAATCGAATCTCCCTGAAGGCGGTACAGGCTTTTGAAGCCGCAGCGCGCTTCGAATCCTTCGCGCTCGCGGCCGATGATCTGTTCGTCACACCGTCGGCGATCAGCCATCAAGTGAAGTTGCTGGAGGAGCTCGTCGGGGTGCGGCTGTTCCATCGCGTACATCGGGCGGTGGTGCTCACCGACGCCGGCCGCAAGTACGCTGAAGAGATCTCGGCGGCCTTTGCCCGCATCGACGCGGCGACGCGCAATGTGGTGGGCGCGGAGAAAAGCGACGTTCTCGCCATCCACTGCACGCCGAGCTTCGCGACCCAGTGGCTGATGCCACGACTGGCGCGCTACAGCGCGCTGCAACCGGATGTGGATGTACGGCTCAACGCCTCGGTCTCACCGGTAGATCTGATGCAGGAAGAGTTTGATGTGGACATCCGCTACGGCATGCGCCAGTTGCAGCCGGCCGGCACCCTGGTGCTGCCGCTCCCGCGGGAGACCATCGTGCCGTTGTGCGCGCCGGGCCTCATCACTGCGGAGCGGCCCCTCGACGCCATGGAGGATCTGAGCCACCACATGCTGATCCACAGTGTGCGTTGCCTGGTGACCTGGCGCGACTGGATGCGGCAGCATCGCAAGGTGAAGCTCGATATCTCGCGTGGGCTGCGCTTTGATCGTTCGTTCATGTCCATCAGCGCAGCGGTGGATGGACTCGGCGTGTGTCTGGACAGCCTGCTTCTGGTTGAGCGCGAACTGGAGAGCGGGCGCTTGATTGCACCCTTTGGCCGTGTCGGTCTGCAAGTGCAGGCCTATACGTTCAACGTGCTGAAATCGAAGATCGATCTGCCGAAGATTCGGAGCTTTCAGCATTGGCTCTTTAGTGAGCTTGCCGAAGATGGTGCGAACGTTGGACCTCAAAACTGAGCTGAATCGATGAGCGTTTCCACCCACGAGCGCTGCGAGCCGACAAAAAAGGGCGATTCGGCATATTCCCCCTCGGTTATGGCACTAGAGCCGTTTGGCGAGAGTGTTGGGGCGTTTCAGCGGATATTGCAGCGGCTTGACCGGCTTTGGACAACGAGCGCGACAGCATCACGCTCGGTTGGGGCGTTCAAAAACCTGGACGGCCAAGAGAGCCGGACCGGCGAATGTGGCGGTGATATGCGCTATCAATGGGGCGAGTTGATCCACATAAGGCCGGACCCCCGTCTGTCAGCGCCAGTGACAACACTTAATTTGAGACGCTAAATGTGACGGCAAACATGCATCTAGACAGTCAGAAATCCCGCATCTGCGCAGGGTTTCAGCCATCCGATATGATCGCCACAGGCGTTCGCTGATCGCGGGTTGTTAGTACGAAACCCCCGTTGGTGCATTGCCAGCGGGGGTTTTCTTGTGATGAATGCAGGATGAATGCGTGCTTCAGTCGCGGTTCACGCGCCGGCGCGCAAAGTACTTCCGTCAATCACTGCACGGGAGTCAATCATGAATACCTTCGCATTCAAGTCGTTTGTCATCGTCGGTCTGGGCATCGGGCTGTCCGCTTCAGCGTTGGCGCAAACGCCGTCCATGGCGTCTTGTGAGCAGATTCGCACACAGATTCAGGCGCAGGTCGGGATTCGCACAAAGCCGGACACGGCGATGCTGGACATACTGTCCGAACACCCGGAGTGTCGCTTTACTGCGGCCGAAGTGTTTCGGGCGGCGTTCGGCGATCGGCCGATGCCGAGAAATACGCGACGGGACGGCCAGCGCAACATGCGTGACGATGACGATTGAGGGTGTGTCTGATAGGGTCGCTACCTGACCTTACGGATGACACTGGCCGAGCATGAAGACACCATTCATAGACGCGCTGCTGAACCGGGTGGCGCGTTTACGTTTTCCTCAGATATTTTTGCTGACGGCGGCGGTGTTCGTTGTTGACCTCTTGGTGCCGGACCCCTTGCCGTTTGCCGACGAGATTCTTTTCGGCTTGCTGACAATTCTCTTTGGGCTATGGCGCAAAGGCCGCGGCAGCGATGATCGGCGGTGAATTCAGGGGTTTTCGTTGGGCTTCGGCCGCTGGGTGTCGTTTTAGGTGTCGATGGCGCCGAGGGTAAAGTAGAAGCGTGCTCCGCGCCCCACCTGACCTTCCGCCCACACTCGGCCGCCATGACGCTGGATGATGCGCGATACCGTGGCCAGGCCGATGCCGGTGCCTTCGAAGTCGCGATCGGTATGCAGGCGCTGGAAGGGGCCGAACAGTTTGTCCGCATAGCGCATGTCGAAGCCGGCGCCGTTGTCTTCGACGCAGAAAACAGCCTCTTTGTTCTCCTTGAAACTGAAGAAGCGGAGCTCGGCGTCAGCGACTTTGGCGGTAAATTTCCAGGCGTTGCCGAGCAGGTTCTCAATAGCGATATGCAGCAGTTTGGCGTCGGCAAAAAGCGTCATGCCGGGGTCGATATGGATGCTGACCAGGCGGGTGGGGTTGGCTTGCGCGAGGGTTTCGACTACCTGTTCGGCCATGGCACTCAAATCGATGGCATTGCGGTTGAGCGGTCGCCGCGACACGTGGGAGAGTTCCAGCAGGTCGTCGATAAGATCGCTCATGCGTGCGACGGCGGCGAGCATGCGCTCGAACAGGACATGTGCTTCCTGGGTGAAGGCTTCGCGGTAGTCGTCGCGAATAATGCGGGCATAGCCGTCGATGGCGCGCAGCGGCGAGCGCAGATCGTGTGACACGGAGTAGCTGAAGGTCTCCAGCTCCTTGACGGCCGCCGCCAGCTGAGCGGTGCGGTCGGTGACGCGGCTTTCGAGTTCCCGGTTGAGATTGCGCATCTGCTGCTCGGCGTTTTTGCGTTCCGAAATGTCGGTGGTGATGCACAGCAGTTGATCGACATCGTGCAGCGTGACGCGCCGGGCCAGAAAGCTGACCGGCAGATGGCGACCATCGCGCGATTCGACTTGCGTCTCGGCCCAGGCAGCGCCTTCGTCGTAGGCGCGCTCCAGGCGTTGCTGTATGACCGGGCGGTCTTCGGCGATGATCAGGTCGGTGAGCGCCAGTGCGCCGAGATTGTCCGCCGTATAGCCCGTGATGCGGCATAGATAGGGATTGAGCAGGGTCAGGCTGCCGTCGCGTTGCGCAACGCATAGCCCGACCGGCAGGCTGTCGACCAGGGTGCGGGAGAAGGCCAGCTCGTTGGTGAGCTGCATTTCGGCACGCTTGCGGGCGGTGATGTCACCCATCGAGCCGACCATACGGTAGGCGTTGCCCTGTTCGTCGCGCTGGGCGATGCCGCGCGAGCGGAACCAGCGGTAGCTGCCGTCGCGGGTGGCCATGCGGAACTCCAGCTCGAAGTGCTGGGTTTCGCCTTTGAGATGAGCCACCATGCGCAGGTAATACACATCCCGGTCGTCCGGGTGCATGCGGGCCAACCAGGCGTCACTGGTGGTGCGCAGCGATTCGGCCGCTTCGCCCAGCAGCGCCATGAGGCGCGACGACAGGAAGAGCTCCATGGTGAGCGGATTCCAGTCCCACAGGCCCTCATTGGTGCCGCGCATGGCGAGCGCGTAGCGGGTTTCGCTCTCGCGTAACTTGCGCTCGGCATCGTAGCGGGCGGTGTAGTCCTCAACGATGCCGACCCCGCCGACGACATTGCCCGGGGTGTCAAACACCGGCGCGGTGCGAATGGAAAAGCGAATGTCCCGTGCGCTCTCTCGGTCGTGATAGGGGCCTTCGTACCGGCCTTGATGCCCTTCGAGCGCAGCGCGCACCGCCGGCAGAACGGACTCATCGGCGAGGGTTTTCAGGTCCAGCCCGATCAATTGTTCGGCGCTGCGTTCGAGGATGTCGGAGAAGCGCGAATTGACGAAGGTGATGTGGTGCTCGCGGTCGAAGTGGAAGATGCCGACCGGCGAGCTCTCGACCAGGGTTCGATACCGCGCTTCGCTCTCATTGAGCCGGCGCAGCGATTCGCTGCTGGCACGTTCGTCGCGCAGCACGATCACCACCCCGACAGGGGCGGGGTCTCCGGCCATCTGGATGGGCGCCGTGCTGTCGAGCACCGGGATGCGACGCCCGTTTCGCGCGATCAGCATCATCGCCTCAGGGCAGCGCATGACAACGCCGGTTTTCAGGACGGCGTCGACTGGCAGCGCTGCGGGCCGATGGTCGACGGTGGGGGCGAAGGCGAGTACCTCACTGAGGCGGCGGCCGACGGCTTCGGTCTCTTGCCATCCGGTCAGCGCGGTGGCGCCGGGATTGAAAAGCGTAATCCGGCCCTCGATATCGGTCGCCAGGACCGCGTCGCCGATGGCGCGCAGGGTGACGAGCACACGTTGTTCGGCGGTTTTGGTTTCGGTGATTTCAATGGCGGCGCCGGTGGTATGGCAAACACGCCCGCTGTCATCACGCACCAGACGCACCGAGTCGCGCAGCCAGCGGGTTTGCCCTTGGGCATCGCGTAGGCGGTATTCGAGCTCGATGTCGCATGGGCCGGTCGGTGTCTCGCTCAGGGCGGTGCGAATGCGCGAGCGGATGTGTGCCGCGTCGCCAGGCGGAATGCGTGCTTGAATATGCGACCAGCCGCCGTCGTCGGTCAGTACCGCGGGTGACTGGCCGACCAAGGCTTCGACGTTGGGGGAAATATAGTCGTAGGCTTTTCGGCGCAGGTCGAGGCGGTAGAGGATATGCCCACGGCAGGCGAGCGCTTCGTCAACGTCCCTGGCCAGGGTGTCGGCGCGCGCCGCTTGAACGGTGTTGGGTCCGGACGACTCGGTTGTGGCCGACGCGTTGGCGCCGCGTTGCGGATCGGGCCGCAGCCAATGCCACGAGATCGCAACGGGCAACAGCGTCAAGGCGACGCCCGCGGCGTGCGGCAGCAGGAGCTGGGCGACGAGCCACAGCCCCCAGACAAGACCGAGCACGACGAATGGATTGAATGGCGCGAAGGTTTTCAATGCGTCGATACCGTGGACACATGCCAAAGTGGTTCAGTGTAGCCTCGCAGGCGCGGATGCGCGGGCGGCACTATGGGTAAAATGACGAACTATTTGGGGCGAACTTGAGCAATGCATGACGAAGCGTACATGGCGATGGCAATGGATCTGGCCCGTCAGGCAGCCGATGCGGGTGAGGTGCCGGTCGGTGCGATCGTCGTGTGTCAGGGCGAAGTGGTCGGCCGCGGCTTCAATCAGCCGATCGGCCGGCATGATCCCACCGCACACGCCGAGGTGGTCGCCTTGCGCGACGCCGCCGCGCGCGTGGGCAACTATCGACTGCCGGGCTGCGAGCTGTTTGTGACGCTGGAGCCCTGCATGATGTGCGCGGGCGCGATGATGCATGCGCGCATCGGTCGTATCGTTTATGGTGCGCGCGATCCCAAAACCGGCGTCGCGGGCAGCGTGCTCGATCTGTTCGAAGAGACTCGCCTCAATCACCATGCACGCATCGAAGGTGGCGTGCTGGCGGATGAGTGCAGTCGCATGTTGTCCGAATTTTTTGCGCTGCGCCGTGCCATGGCCCGGCAGAAGGTGTGAGATGAAGCTCGTCATCGACCTGGCCAGCCAGACCATGAGGCTGCACGACGCAGACGGGACGGTGCTGCGCCGCTACTGCGTGTCCACGGCGCTCAATGGTCCCGGTGAGTGCAAAAACTCGGGCTGCACACCGCGCGGGCGTCACCGCATCCGGGCGCGGATTGGTGGCGGCTTGCCGATCCGGTCGGTGTTTGTCGGGCGGCGCCCGACGGGTGAAATCTGGTCGGACGCCTTGTCGGCGGCGCAGCCGGCGCGGGACTGGATTCTGAGCCGGATTCTGTGGTTGTCGGGGCTCGAACCGGGGTGCAATCGCCTTGGCGAGGTCGACAGCATGCAGCGCTACATCTACATCCACGGCACGCCCGATTCCGAGCCGATGGGCGAGCCGCGCTCACACGGCTGTGTGCGGATGCGCAATCGCGATGTGGTGGAGTTGTTCGAACTGGTCGATACGTCGACCGAGGTGGATATTCGATGAAACTCGACGTACTGGACTGGACGGCCGCCCAGGCGCGCGTCATGCCGTTGCGCGAGGCGGTGTTTGTGGTCGAGCAAGGCGTGCCCGCCAGTATTGAGCGGGACGCCTTTGATGCGGTGTCGCGCCATGCCGCGTTGTATGGCGCGAATGATGAGGTGATTGCCACCGGGCGCCTGTTGCCGGATGGCCATATCGGGCGCATGGCGGTCGCCGCCGCGCATCGGGGTTCGGGCCTGGGGAGTCAGGTGCTCACCGCTTTGATGGACGAGGCCGCGCGCCTCGGGATGGCCGAGGTGTGCCTGAACGCGCAAACGCATGCCTGCGATTTTTACCGTCGCCATGGTTTTGTCGAAGCCGGCGAGGTGTTCATGGAGGCGGGTTTGCCGCATGTGAGCATGCGCCGGGTCTTGCGCCCGGCGTGAGCTTCTAAGCGATATCGAACTGCTCGTCAGTCCGGCCATCTGGCGCGCCATCGGTGTGCCAGCGCGCTTCGACGAATCGCATCTGCCCGTGATTCGAGCGCATCACGATGGTCGTGCAGCGGGTGCCATAACCGGGGGCGCGAATAAAACAACTCGACAGCATCCGCTCCCACGCCAGCGGCACGCCGGTATCCGGCAGTGCGGCGTCCGGCGCAGGGCGATCATCGCGCAGGATATTGATCAATGCGTCGATGTCGGGCTCGCTGCGAATGGCCGCTTCCAGCCCCCGGCGGGCGGCCAGGGCTTTTGGCCAGGGCGTGTCGAGCAAATGATTGCTCAGGGTGTGAACGCCGGGCGGCAGCGTATGGCTTTGGCCGGTGACGCTCTCGACCGCGACCAGGGCGTCGCCGTCGGACACCAGCAGATTGAAGGGGTTGTAGTCTTCGCGCTCGGCGATGACCTGCGCGCCGAAGGCAGCGGCCGACTGGTCGTTTGTGGCCACGCGTACCACGAGGTCGCCCCGGCTGCGCGCATCCGCACGGTTTTGCTTGGGGTCGCGATAATTGGTGAGCGCGGCGAAGCGCCCATTGCGGCCCACGCCAAGCCAGGTACCGCCGCCGCGCAGGTCGCGGCCGGCCAGCAAACCAGCGGGGTCCGGCCACCAGTGTGCCGGGGCCGCGGGGCGGTCAAAAAACTCATCGCGATTGGCAATGACGATCAGCGGATAGTCGGGGTGTTGTTGCCAGGCGATGGCGATCAGGCACATGGCACGAAGCGCTCCACATGGCGCTCGCCGTCGAGGCAGACCATCAGGCCGGCGATGTCGACAGCGGCATCGAGCGTGACGAGGAACGAATCCGCGTCGGGGATATTCCGATACGCCTCCATCCAGGTGAGCGCATCGTCAGCCCGCTGATGCAGCGTGCCGGTGATGCCGCTGGACGCGGCCATCGCATCGAGTACAGCGGCCGCGGCAGCCCGGGCCTCAGTCAGACGAGGCCGGGCCACCCGGTAATACACATACAGATCCGTCATGCGTCCCGTTGGGCCACATCGAGCGCATAGGGCAGGGTGGCCAGGCGCAGTTTGGGGCCGTCGACGGCGCCGAGGTGGATTTCACCACCCTCGGCTGCCTGCATCTGCATCACCGCCAAGGCCTCGAAGCCGCCATTGGGCGACGGCACCACCGTCACCAGCTTGCCGACGGCCTGGCTTTCAAAGGCCGGTGCGTAGAGTTCGTCGCCGATGCTCGGCGTGGCGCTGGCGGGAGCGGTCAGGCGGTACATGCGTTTCTTGAGCTTGCCCAGATACTGCGTGCGCGCGACGATTTCCTGACCCGGATAGCAGCCTTTCTGGAAGTTCACGCCACCGATCAGCTCGTAGTTGAGCATTTGCGCGACGAAGTCGTCCTGCGTCAGTTCGGTGATCACCGGAATGCCGGCCTGCACGTCGAGCCATTGCCAGGCCTGCGTCGCCGCCGGTACCACGCCGGCAGCGCCGAGTGCGCCCCAGACGTCGCCGAGTCGATCGACCGGTGCATCGATGAGCGCGCGCCGCGCATCCAGACGGATGACCGTGACGCCATCGCGGCTGGCGGTGCGCATGGGCGCGGCTGGCACGGGCAGTTTGGCGGCGCCGAGCCGGTCCGACAGCATCGCGCTGCTCAGGCCGATAAGCGCGCGTTGCGCACGACCGTCGCTCAGTTTGACCTTGCTGCGCAAAACATACATCGACAGCTTCTTGAGCAGGGCCGGATGCAGATCGGCCGACAGCGCAAGGCGGTAACCGGCTTCACCGTGCCACAGCAGCATGCTCGCCAGCATGCGCCCCTTGGGGCTGTTGAAGCTGGTCCAGTGGGCGGCGTCGGGCCCGAGCTTTTTGACGTCGTTCGAAAACAGGTTGTGCAGGAACACCGTGGCGTCGTCGCCGACGGCGTCGATCAGGCCCAGGTGGGTCATCGGCACCATGACGTCGCCGTCACGTGCGCGCACCACATCGACCGACGGCTTGGCGCTGCAAACGACAGTGCCGTCGAGGTGGAGATCGGTACTTGCGAGAAGTTGAGTCCAGTGGTCCATGGTGGTCTGCATACGCTCGGTGCGGGAATGAATGCGATATTATAGGGCGCACTGCGCGTCGGCATCTTTCCGCCGCGCTTTTCCTTTCTGATGTGCTTGAAAAGTCGGGGCTGCAATGCCCGGACAGACGTGAATGAAAAAACGCCTGATCCTGTTGGCCTTGATGTTGCCGGTGCTGGTCATCGCCGCCGCTGCCGCATCCCTTGTCTGGTTGATTGACCAGCCCTTGACTGTCGCGAACCAGCGCGTCGAAGTCCAGATTCCCCGCGGCGCCAGCATGCGCCAGGCGGCAAACGCCGTGGCCGATGCCGGCGTGTCGGTCAGCCCCTCGACCCTGTATTGGTTTGCCCGTATCGGCGGTCACGCCAATCGGATCAAGGCCGGCAGCTACGCTTTCGAGAACGGCGTCTCGCCGCGACAGATTGTCGAAAAACTGGTGCGCGGCGATGTGCTGCTGCAAAGCCTGGCCTTGATCGAGGGGTGGTCATTTCGCCAGGTCAGGGCACTGCTCGACGGCCATGCCGATCTGACGCACGACAGCAAGGGCATGGATGAGGACGAGTTGCTGCGCCAGATTGGCGCCTCCGAGGCGCACCCCGAAGGTCTGTTTTTCCCCGACACCTACCACTTCGAGCGCGGCACCTCCGATCTCGATTTGCTGCGTCAGGCCTATGGCCAGATGCAATCGCGCCTGAACGACCTGTGGTCGAAGCGGGCCGAAGGCCTGCCGCTCAAGTCGCCTTACGAGGCCTTGATTCTGGCCTCGATTATCGAAAAGGAAACCGGGCAGGGCGCCGATCGCCCCCTGATTTCTTCGGTGTTCATCAACCGCTTGCGCGTCGGCATGCTCTTGCAGACCGATCCGACCGTGATCTACGGCATGGGTGAAAAATTCGACGGCAATCTGCGCCGGCGCGACCTTGAAACCGACACACCCTACAACACCTATACTCGCGCCGGCTTGCCGCCCACCCCCATTGCCATGCCCGGCGGCGCAGCCATTGAAGCGGCGCTCAACCCCGCCGAGTCCGAGTTCTACTATTTTGTGGCGCGTGGCGACGGCAGTTCGGAGTTCTCGAAAAATCTGGCGCAACACAATCGGGCGGTGCGCGAGTTTCAACTCTCACAGAAAAGGAAGGGTTCATGAGCGGTGCCAGCGCGCCAGGGCGGTTTCTTACGTTTGAAGGCATCGACGGCGCGGGCAAGAGCAGCCAGATCGCCGGTGCCTGCGCCTGGCTCGAAGCGCGCGGCATCTCGCTGGAGCAGACCCGCGAGCCCGGCGGCACGCCACTGGGCGAGCAGTTGCGTGGCTTGCTGCTGCATGAAGCCATGCATATTGAAACCGAAGCCATGCTGATGTTCGCTGCGCGGCGTGAGCATCTGGCGCAGCGTATTGCACCGGCACTGGCGGCCGGGCGCTGGGTGGTGTCGGATCGTTTCAGCGATGCCACTTACGCGTATCAGGTTGGCGGGCGGGGGCTGGATGCGGCGAAATTCGCCGCGCTTGAGGCCTGGGTTCATCCGGATTTTCAACCCGACCTGACCTTTCTGTTCGACCTCGATCCGGCCATTGCGGCTGCCCGCGTGGCCAGCGCCGGCGCGGCGCCTGATCGGTTCGAGCGCGAGCAGCGCGATTTCTTCGAGCGCGTACGTGCCGCGTATCTGGCACGCGCCGCGGCGGCGCCCGAGCGCTTTTGCGTGATCGACGCCAGCCGGCCGCCGGCCGACATCGCCGCCCAGATCGGTGCCACGCTGGCCGAGCGCTTTTTCGCATGATTCATTCCTGGCATACCGCGTTGTGGCATCGCCTTGTCGCCACCGATGAGCGCCGGGCGCACGCCATTTTGCTGGCCGGTTTGCCGGGGCAGGGCAAGCGCGTGTTCGCCGAGGCCTATGCCGCGCATGTGCTGTGTGCCGCGCCCGGCGCCGATGGCTTCGCCTGCGGTGAGTGCACCGGTTGCCGGTTGCGCTTGTCGGGTAACCACCCCGACCTTCGCCGCCTGATCCCCGAGGCCGATCAGACCGAGCCGATCGAGACGACTTCGTCCAGCAAAACCAAACCCTCGACCCAGATCGTGATTGAGCAGGTGCGCCAGTTGCGCGAACAGCTCACCGTTACCGGCCATCAGTCCGGTGACCGGGTGGTGATTATCGACCCGCCCGAAGCCATGAACGGCAATACCGCCAATGCCTTGCTCAAGCTGCTTGAAGAGCCGCCCGAGCACACGGTGTTTGTGCTGGTCTCGTCCGCCCCGCGCCGTCTGCTGCCCACCATCCGCAGCCGCTGCCAGCAATGGGATTTCGGTCGCCCCGACGCCGACGCGGCGAAGGCCTGGTTGAAGGACACGATGGGCAGCACCGACACTCAGTTGTTGGCGCTCACAGGTGGTATGCCGCTGGCCGCAGCGCAGTTGGCAGAGAATGACGGCGCGGCCATGCGCCAGCGATTTGTCGATGATGTGAGCCGGATCGGCCGCAAAGACCCGCTCATGCTCGCCGGCGACTGGGACGCCTGGCTGCGCAGCAAGGAGGCCGTGGCGGCTGATTTTGACCTTCCGCGACTGGCTGACTGGATGCTGCGTTGGGTGTGGGATCTGAGTTCGACCGTACTCGGTGGGCAGGCGCGCTACTTCCCCGATTGCCAGGCCCAGTTCGATCGCTGTTCAGCCGGCGCCGATCGTGCCGTTATGCTCGACTGTTACAATGCCATGGTGCAGATTCGGCGGGTCATCAAGCACCCGTTGAACGCCCGGCTTTTGATTGAAGACATGTTGCTGCGGTACGCCCGTGCCGTCAGCAGGCCCGGAGGCCGTTCATGAACAAACCCGCTGCTGGCGCCCGTCCCGGCGTCCTGTCACTGAACATCAACTCCAAATCGGCGCTGTATGCCGCGTATATGCCGTTTCTGAAAAACGGCGGCATTTTCATTCCGACCACGCGCGACTACAAGCTCGGTGACGAGGTGTTCATGCTCCTGCAGTTGATGGAAGACCCGGCCAAGCATGCCGTCGCCGGCAAGGTGGTGTGGATTACGCCGCATGGCGTGCAAGGCGGCAAGACGCAGGGCGCCGGCGTGCATTTTTCCGACGACGACGCCAGCAAGCTGCTGCGCGGTCGCATCGAAACCATTCTGGCCGGTCACCTCGGCTCCAACCGCCCCACGCATACGCTCTGACCCATGTTTGTTGATTCCCACTGTCACCTGGACTTTCCCGAACTCATCGAGCGCAAGGACGACATCCTCGCGCTGATGGCGCAGAACCAGGTCGATCAGGCGCTGTGCGTCAGCGTCAAGCTCGAGACTTTTCCGCGCGTGCTGGCGCTGGCCGAGGCCTACCCGCATCTGTATGCGTCGGTCGGCGTGCACCCCGACAATAACGATTGCGAAGAGCCCGATGTCGCACGCTTGCTGGCGCTGGCGGCGCACCCGCGGGTGGTGGCCATTGGCGAGACCGGGCTGGATTATTACTGGCACAAAGACAAACCCGAGTGGCAGCGCGAGCGATTTCGCACCCATATCCGGGCCGCCAATGCCTGCGACAAGCCGCTGATCATTCACACCCGCGACTCCGCCGACGACACCTTGCGCCTGATGCGCGAGGAGGGCGCGTCGGCGCCGGGCGGCGTGATGCATTGTTTTACAGAAACCCAGGCGGTGGCCGAAGCTGCGCTCGATCTGGGCTTTTACATCTCCTTCTCCGGCATCGTCACCTTCAAGAACGCCAAGGCTTTGAAGGAGGTTGCGCGTTATGTGCCGCTGGACCGGATGCTGATCGAAACCGACGCGCCCTATCTCGCGCCGGTGCCGCATCGCGGCAAACAGAATGAACCCGGCTTCGTCAAACATGTCGCAGAACACATCGCCGAGTTGCGCGATGAGTCGGTCGAAACCATTGCACGGCAGACGACCGAGAATTTCAGAACACTGTTCAAGATTGTGTGAGGCGACATGCTCCTTTTTAAACGCGCGGCCCTGGGCCTGACGCTGCTTTTCTCGATGGCTGTTCAACCGGCCCTGGCCGGTGCCTACGATGATTCCATCAACGCGGCGCGCATGGGCGATACCGGCGAGCTGACCGAGCTGCTGCGTCAGGGGCTGGAGGCCGACACTGTCGATGCGAGTGGCAACACCTTGCTGATGCTCGCCGCCCGCGAAGGCCAGTTGGACGCGGTGGATCTGCTGCTGCGCAGCGGCGCCCGTGCCGGCAAGCGCAATCCGGCCGGCGACAGCGCGATGATGATGGCGGTGCTCAAGGGGTATCAGCCGATTGTCGAGCGACTCCTCGCAGCCGGCGCGCCGATCAACCACGATGGCTGGACGCCGCTGATCTATGCCGCTTTTCAGGGGCAGACCGATATCGCGCGCTTGCTGATCGAGCGCGGTGCCGATATCAACCAGCGCGCGCCCAATCTGGCAACGCCCTTGATGTTTGCGGCCCGCAATGGCCATATCGAGATCGTGAAGTTGCTGCTCGATCGCGGTGCAGACACCAACGTGGTGAATGACCAGAATCGCACCGCGCACAGCTGGGCATTGGAGAACGGTAATACCGATATTGCCGAGCTGCTCGAGCGTCGCGTGCCGTCTGTTTTGAAAGTCGCCCCTGCGCCGGCAAAGCCGAAGCCAGCGGGCGGCACGCTGCGCGTAGTGATCGAGTAAGTCGGGTCACACCGCTGTTGCGGTGCCGCCTGATGCCTCAGGCGCCGTCGTCGGGGGGCTCGGCCTGATCGCGCAGCAGCGGGCGTAGCCCATCAAAAGGGCCATCCAGCGCTGCGTTGGCGGCCTTTTCCATGGCGCGATACTGGCGCAGCACGTCATGGCCCGTGGCCGACACCTCTGCGCCACCGCCGCGTTTTCCCCCCGTTACCGTCAGCACCACTGGCTGCCGAAAGCAGCGATTCATGGCGTCGACCAAGGCCCAGGCGCGGGTGTAGGACATGCCCATTTCGCGCGCCGCGGCCGAGATCGAGCCATGCCGGCCGATGGCTTCGAGCAGGGTGGCCTTGCCGGGCCCGAGCGCGATCTTGTCGTCGAGCATGATGCGGACTTGGTGGCGGAGGCGGGCGGTCATGGCGGCGGTCCTCAGGCGGGTTCGATGTGCTCGATCATCAGCTGTACCGAGCTGACGCCATTGTATTCATTCACCGACAGCCGATAGGCCGCGTGAATCGAAGCGGGCACCGGCTCGGCGTAGTTGAAAAAGATGGCTTCGAAGCGGGTGTTGTTCTTGCGCAGCGCCAGCTTGAGGTGGCGATCCTTGAGCAGGCGCTGGTTGTCGACCTCGAACACGTCGTCGAACACCGGTGCCGGAAAGCTCTGGCCCCAGATCGCGTTCTCAAGATGGCGCGCGGTTTCGAGCGTCATGTAGCCGGTTTCGAGCGGGCCGTCGGTGTCGACCCGGCGGGTCAGGTCAGCCGGGTCGATCATGGCGTTCACCACCGCCTCGAAGGCGGCCGAGAAGCGTTCGAAGTCCTCGGCGCGGATCGTCAGGCCCGCGGCCATGGCGTGGCCGCCGAACTTGAGGATCAGGTCGGGCATCTGCTTACTGACCAGATCGAGCGCATCGCGCAGATGCAGGCCTGGGATCGAGCGGCCCGAGCCTTTGATCTGGCCGTCGTCACCCGGCGCAAACGCCACGACAGGCCGGTGGAATTTCTCCTTGATACGCCCCGCGACGATGCCGATCACGCCTTGATGCCAGCTCGGCTCGAACAAGGTGATGCTGGCGCGCTCGCCCGGCACGAAATCGTCGAGCGTGAGCAGGGCATCGGACTGCATGTCGGCCTCGATGCTGCGGCGTTCGCGGTTGAGGCGGTCGAGCTCCTGCGCGATGTTCATGGCGCGGGCGATGTCATCGGTGATCAGACATTCGATGCCCAGCGACATGTCGGCCAGACGGCCCGCCGCGTTCAGGCGCGGGCCGAGGCCAAAGCCCATGTCGAAGGTGCTGGCGCGTGTCGGCTCGCGGCCGGCCGCGCTGAACAGGGCGCGCACGCCGGCGCACATCTGGCCGGCGCGCATGCGGGCCAGCCCTTGCGACACCAGAATGCGGTTGTTGCGATCGAGTGGCACCACGTCGGCGACCGTGCCGAGCGCGACCAGATCGAGCAGCGTGGCCAGATTCGGCCCCTTGCCGTCGTCAAACGCGCCGCGGGTGCGCAGCTCGGCGCGCAGCGCCAGCAAGGTGTAGAACATGACGCCCACGCCGGCCAGCGCCTTGCTCGGAAAGCTGCAGCCCGGCTGGTTGGGATTGACGATCACATCGGCCTGCGGCAGCGCGTCGCCCGGCAGGTGGTGATCGGTGATCAGCGTGGCGATGCCGAGCGAGCGGGCCTCTTCGACGCCATCAATGCTGGCGATGCCGTTGTCGACGGTGATGATCAGGTCGGGTTCGCTCTGCGCGGCGAGCTCGACGATGGCCGGGGTGAGGCCATAGCCGTATTCGAAGCGATTCGGCACCAGATAGGCCACCTCGGCGCCCATCGCGCGCAGGCCGCGCACGGCCACGGCGCAGGCGGTGGCACCGTCGCAGTCGTAGTCGGCGACGACCAGCATGCGGGCGCCGGCCTCGATGGCGTCAGCGAGCAGAATGGCGGCGTCAGACACGCCCTGCAGCTGGGTTGGCGGAATGAGCTTGGCGAGCGCGTCGTCGAGTTCGCTCGCCGCCGTAATGCCGCGCGCCGCGTACAGGCGGGCCAGCGTCGGGTGGAGGCCGGACTCGGCCAGTCGGCGGACAGTGGCGGGGTTGGCCTTGCGGGGCACGATGCGCGTCATGAGTAATTGGCCAGCGTGAAGGTTTCGAGCGATTGGGGCTTGCGCCAGAAGCACCACAGGTGGCGCTTGGAGAGCGTGATCTGCCGGCCGCCGCGTTCGTCGGGCAGCGTCAGTGTCAGCGTCTTCAGTGTGCCGGCTTTGAGGGCGGCGAGCGCGGGGGCAAACCAGTGCTGTTCGAGATCGAGCACGGCGGCTTGCCAGGGGTCGAGATCGAGATAGAGGCTCGCATGGTAGGCGTCTGGCAATTCGACCAGCGCGTCGCCCGCGGGAAGGTCGGCGAAGGTGTCCGGTCGCGTGGGTTCGCACCCGGCCGCGCGGGCCATGCCGCGCACTAGCGGTGAGCTTGCCGCGATGTGTTGGGCCGGCGGCGTCAGCGATGCCGGCAAGCGGCCTGCGCCCCAGAACCACACGCTGTTGATGGCGCGTTGGCCGGCCGCTTCGCGGGCGCGATTGATCGGGTGATTGTGCAGCACCACCTGGATCTCGTTCATGGTGCGCTGCCAGACGAGCGCGTCGCCATTGCTCGGCAGGTAGTGCACGATCGGCCGGCCGGTGGTGGCCGACAGGCGTGATAGTTGTGCGGTGGGCGGCTGCTTGGGATGCAGATACCAGCGATCCGGTGTCGGCGCTTCGAATCGGCCGATATCGGCGAACTCGGCATTGAGCGCGTCAATCAGCGCGTCGGCCTCATCGCGGGTGATGGCCAGCTCGCCCGCATCGGTCAGCAGCAGGTGGCTGCCGGCAAAGTGCAGGTGGCTCGGGTCGGCGCACAGCAGCGGTGTGTCGACGCGCAGGGCGTCGGCTTCACCCCAACGGCGCAGGGGCGCATCGGCGAGCGTGGCGGTGTCGGTGTTGAAGAATCGCGCCCAGGTCTGTTCCGGCGTTTCGGCCGGTTCGGCGCGGTGGCGGCCGACGCCGAGCAGGCGCGACAAGGCCGGCAGCGTGAGCGTGTGGGCAAAACCGCGGGCATGAATACTGGGCCAGATCAGGCCGGGAACGAGCAGGTGAAGATGCATGTTTGTGACCCGAAAGCAGGCGCCGATTCTAGCATGCAGCGGTCTCTTGCCTTGCCGGGCTGAGCACGCTGCATCGCATCGTTGGCCGACATTAGGCACAATGGCGACCTTGCTGATTCGAGGCCAATTGCCCGATGCGATATGAAACGCTCATCGGTTTGCGCTATACCCGCTCGCGAAAGCGGGCGCAGGGGCGCAACCAGTTTATTTCCTTCATTTCCCTGGTGTCGATGCTGGGCATTGCACTGGGCGTGGCCGCGCTGATTGTGGTGCTGTCGGTCATGAACGGCTTTCAGGAAGAGCTGCGTACCCGGATTCTCGGGGTGGCCTCGCACGCGCAGGTGACCGGCGCAGCGGGTGACATGGAGGCCTGGCAGCAGGCGGCGCAGACCGCGGCGGAGCATCCCAATGTTCAAGGGACCGCACCGTTTGTGCAGGCGCAGGGCATGCTGTCGTTTGACCAGAATGTGCGCGGCGTGATGGTACGCGGTATTTTGCCGGCCGAAGAGGACCGCGTGGCCGATTTCAGCAAGACCATGCGCGTGGGGACGCTCGACGGGCTGCAGGCCGGCGGCTTCGGGATCGTGCTTGGCGTCGATCTGGCGCGGGCGCTGGGCGCACGTACCGGCGACAAGGTGACGCTGATCGCGCCGCAAGGCCTGGTCACGCCCGCCGCGGTTTTGCCGCGACTCAAGCAATTCACCGTGGTGGGCATTTTTGAAGCCGGCATGTACGAGTTTGATGCCGGTCTGGCGCTGATTCATCTGAACGATGCGCAAGTGCTGTATCGCATGGGCGACCGGGTCAGTGGCGTACGCCTGAAGCTCGACGACTTGTTTGCCGCGCCGCGCGTGATCCGCGAGCTGGCCAATCGCTACGACACCCGCACCGTGTTGTCCGACTGGACCAGCAGCCATGCCAATTTCTTCCGTGCCGTGGCGCTGGAGAAAAAGATGATGTCCATCATCCTGTTTCTGATCGTTGCCGTGGCGGCGTTCAATATTGTGTCGACCCTGGTGATGGCGGTGCAGGAGAAAACGGCCGACATCGCCATTTTGCGCACCCTCGGTGCCAGCCCCGGATCGATCATGAGCATCTTCATCCTGCAGGGCGCGATCATCGGTATCGTTGGCCTGATTGCCGGCGTGATTGGCGGCATCGCGCTGGCCACGAATCTGGATGTGGTGATTCCCGCGCTCGAGGGTGTGCTCGGCACCACCCTATGGAACAAAGAGATCTACTACGTGACTGAAATGCCGTCCAAAATTCTGCCGGCCGACGTGATCACCATTACCTCGGTGTCGTTCGTGCTGACCCTGATCGCGACTTTGTATCCGAGCTGGCGCGGCTCGCGGGTAAATCCGGCGGAGGCGCTGCGCTATGAGTAATCCGACTCCCCCGGTGCTCGCCTGCGAAGGCTTGTCGAAGCGCTTTCGTGAAGGCGCCGATGCGGTCGAGGTACTCAAGGACGTGTCGCTTTCCGTCGCTCGAGGCGAGCGGATTGCGATTGTGGGTGCGTCCGGCTCCGGCAAGAGCACGCTGCTGCATCTGCTCGGCGGGCTCGATGCGCCCACGGCGGGGCGGGTGAGCGTGAATGGTGGTGATGTGTCGCGGCTGTCTGATGCGGCACGCGGGCGGCTGCGCAACCAGGCGCTCGGCTTCGTGTATCAGTTTCACCACCTGCTGCCCGAGTTCTCGGCGCTGGAAAACGTCGCCATGCCCTTGTATATCCGCCGCATGCCGCGCGCCGAAGCGGACGCCAAGGCGGCCGAGATGCTTGAGCGGGTGGGCTTGGGGCATCGCGTCAGCCATACGCCCGGTGAGCTCTCGGGCGGCGAGCGCCAGCGTGCGGCGATTGCCCGGGCGCTGGTCACGCGTCCGGCCTGCGTGCTGGCCGATGAGCCGACCGGCAACCTGGACAGCAAAACCGCCGGCGCGGTGTTTGACCTGATGCTCGAACTCAACGCCGCCGAAGGCACGAGCTTTGTCATCGTGACGCACGACGTGCAGCTCGCAGCGCGCGCTGAACGGGTGCTGACCTTGACCGACGGACGGTTGGCCTAAGCATCAATGGATCGGCCCGGGTGTGTAAACATCGGCTGAAATCACCGCAGGGTGCGGCTTTTCGGAGAAACGCTGCCTAGCGGCACGTATGTCCTTGGGCCTAGCGCCACAATGGCTCCTCGCCTGTATGCAAAAACGCTGATTCAAGTTGTAAGACGCGGTGACGTGAATAGCCCTCGTATACGACCACTGTCTGGAGACAGTTATGCGAGTTCTCTTTGCCCCTGCCGTGCGCTTGCTCAATCAGTTGCGCTACACCACCAAGTTTTTGCTTATCGGTGGCACGGCCGCCGTTGCGTCGATGTTTCTGTTGTTCCAGCTGTATTCACAGATTCAGGTGTCGCGGGACATGACCGCGCAGGAGCAGTCCGGCCTCGTCGTGCTTGATGCGACCATCAAGGCGCTGACCAAAATGCAGCAGCACCGCGGCACCACCTCAGGTCTGCTGGGCGGTGACACCAGCCTTGCACCCAAAGTGGCGGCGCTGGCGCAAGAGGTCGAGCAGGCGGTGGCCGGTGTCGATGCCGCGCTGAGCGGTCCAGGGGCAGACTTTGACCTGGCCGGTCCCTGGGGTGAGATCAAGAATCGGTGGGCGCCGCTCAAGGGCGGTACGCCGAACGAGCGCGGCGGCAACTTCAAGGCCCACACGCAGATGATCGAGAACATGCTCACACTGATCGGAGACATCGGATCGCAGTCGCGCCTGTCCTTTGACCCGGATGCCGATGCCGCCAACCTGATCGGCGCCTTGCTCACCGCCGTGCCTGAAATGTCCGAGCGTCTTGGCCGTTTGCGCGGTATGGGCACGGGCATCATCGCGCGGGGCGTGCTGACGCTGGATGACGAAAAATCCATCGTTCGCCAGCTCGGTCAGCTCGAGGTGACCAAAGACGCGCTGATGGACCGCTTCCGTCGCGCGGCACGCCACAATCCCTCGCTGGAGGCCGCTTTGAAGCAGGCCGGCGAAGACATCACTGCGGCGCACAAAAACTTGCGGGATGTGACCCAGGCTCAGATCGTTGATCAAAAATTCGATATCAAACCCGAGGCGTTTTTTGCCGTGGGCACCAAAGCCATTTCGAGTCTGATCGGCCATAGTGACAGCACTTTGTTTCCCAGCGCCGACGCGTTGCTCAAGGTACGGGCCGATCAACTGACCCGCTTGCTGGTGATTGAATTGCTGGTGTCTGTGACCACCATTCTGATCGCCGGCTACCTGTTGGTCGGCATGTATCTGTCGATTGTCGGCTCGGTGCGCGAACTGACCGCCGGCACAACACAGATGGCGCAGGGCGACTACACCACACGCGTCGACTTTTCGGCACGCGACGAGCTGTCCGATGTGGCGCATCAGTTCAACGGCATGGCGGAACGCTTGGCGGCAATCATTGCTCAGGTCAAACGTAGCGCCGAAGATCTGCGGGCCGCAGCGGGTGAAATGGCGACCGGGTCCGGTCAGGTTGCCGAAGGCTCCGAGCGGCAAAGCGAAGCCGCCGCGAGCATGGCGGCGGCGGTTGAGGAGATGACGGTGAGTATCGACGAGATCAATCGCCATGCGCAGGCCGCGTCGACTCAGAGCGCCGACTCGGGCCGGCTGTCAAAAGAGGGCGGCGACGTGGTGCGTCAGTCGGTGACCGAAATGGAGCGCATCGCCGAGTCAGTGCATGAGGTGGCGAGTGTCATTCGTGACCTCGGCGACCAGTCCGGCAAGATTTCGACCATCGTCAATGTGATTCGCGAAATTGCCGAGCAGACCAATCTGCTGGCGCTCAACGCGGCCATCGAGGCCGCGCGGGCCGGCGAAACCGGCCGCGGGTTTGCGGTGGTGGCCGACGAGGTGCGCAAGCTCGCCGAGCGCACCGCCAAGGCCACCGGTGAAATCACCGGCATGGTCGAAGCCATCCAGAGCGGCACGCAAAAAGCGGTCGGCACCATGGAAAGCGGCGTCGAGCGCGTGCAGGAAGGCGTGGTGCTGACCAAGCGCGCCGGCGAGTCGATGGAGCAGATCAACGCGGGCGCGGCCAATGTGGTGGTGTCGGTCGAAGATATCTCGGCAGCGCTGCGCGAACAGAGTGCCGCGAGTACCGACATTGCGCGCAACGTCGAGGCGATCGCTCAGATGAGCGAGCAGAACAGCGCGGCGGTCCGTGATACCGCCCGCACGGCCGAGCGGCTGGAGGGTTTGGCGCGTTCCTTGAGCGACGAGGTGGCGCGCTTCAAAGTCTGAGCGCAAGGCTAGCCAAACGGGGCGTGACCGGTCAGTTGCCGGTCGCGCCCTTGTCGTTTCTGGCGCGGCGCTTTTTCTGCCGGGTGTGCCAGGCGTGCATCAGGTGCAATCGCCACACGCCACGCACCACAAAATAGCCGGTGACGGCCAGACCGTTGGCGAGCACCAGCAGCCCGAGCAGCAGGGGGCGGCCAAGCCCCAGCACCCAGGCCGACATGGCCGACATCCACTGAGTGATAGCCATGGTGGTGATTTCGGGCGGCGCCACGAAATGACTGCCGCCGCCGAGCAACCAGTCACCCAGCGTGAAGGCCAGCAAATAGAGCGGGACGATGGTGAAGGGGTTGGTGTAGAGCGTCGTGACCAGCGCCAGCGGCAGATTGACCCGAAAAACCACGCATCCGAGCGCGGCGCCGATCATCTGAAAAGGGCCGGGAATCAGTCCGCAGAAAAGTCCCACGGCGACGGCACCGGCCGCGGAGTGACGATTCAGATGCCACAGGCTGGGATGCAGGAGGGTGCTGCCCAAGGGGCGCAGCCAGCGATTGTTGTGCACGCTGGCGTGGTCAGGGAGAACGCGCTTGAGGAGTTTTCGCATGGTGGTTGGCGTGGATTCTAGCGTGGCGTGCACGCGATCTGTCTAAGAGTGGCCGGATCGCGCTAAAGTGCCGGCCTATGCAAATGGCAATTTTTGGTGTGCTTTTGGCATTGCTGATCGTTCAGCACGCTGCCAGCGTATTGCCTGTGTGGGGCAGTGCGGGCCTATGCCTTGTTGCTGCGGCCGTGGCCGTGGCATGTTGGCGCACGCGCGGCCGGTGGCAACGGCAGGCATTGTGCCTGATGCTTGGGCTATCGGTCGGCCTGGCCTACGGAAGTCTTCGCGCGCAGTGGCGTCTGGCCGACCAGCTCGATGACGCATTCGATGGCGCAACCTACACCTTGACCGGCGTCGTGGTCGGATTGCCGGGGCGACCGGATGACGGGCTGCGATTTGAGTTCGCGCCCGATGCGGCCCCGGTCGGGCTTCCGAGTCGTTTGTCGCTGAGCTGGTATCCCAAGCCGGGGGTGGTGATCCCTGCCATCGTGCCAGGTCAACGACTGACGATCGAGGCGCGATTGAAAGTGATTCGCGGCCAGCACAATCCGAATGGATTCGATTACGCGGGGTGGCAGTTTGCGCGCGGCGTGGGTGGGCTGGGGTATGTGCGCACGCTGGCGCCGGTCGACGCGCCTGTCGCGAGGGGTATCGGTGCGCGTATCGATCGCTGGCGCGATGCGATTCGGGCCCGAATCCATAGAAGCGTGGAGCCAGACATTGCGGGCGTGCTCACCGCCATGGCCGTTGGCGATCAGCGCGGCATGTCGGACGCCACGTGGTCGAGCCTGCGCAACACCGGCACCGCGCACCTGGTGGCGATCTCTGGCCTGCATGTGTCGATTGTGGCGATGCTTTTCGGCGGGCTGGTCGGTTGGCTGTGGCGGCGTATTCCGCGCGCCGTGCTGTGGCAGCCGGCGCAACGCGCTACCGTGGTGGCTGCCGCCGTGGCGGCATTGGCGTATGGCGCGCTGGCCGGGTTTGGCGTGCCGGTGACGCGCAGCGTCCTGATGCTGCTGACCGCCTGTGTGGCGCTGCTGTCGTCGCGCCGCCCACCGGCGAGCCGTATCTGGTTGCTGGCGCTGCTGGGCGTGATGGTGTTCGACCCCTGGTGCGTGATCTCGGCGGGTTTCTGGTTGTCGTTCGGCGCGGTCGGCGCGTTGATTCTCATGTTGTCGGGGCGCCACGGTGTGCGCGGCCGCGTGTCGGGGTTTGCGTCGGCGCAACTGGCGGTCACGGTATTGACGGCGCCCTTGCTGCTCGTGCTGTTCGGCCAGCTATCGCTGGTGTCGCCGCTTGCCAATGCGGTGGCGATTCCGCTGGTGAGCGCTCTTGTGGTGCCTCTGGTATTGCTGGGCGCGCTCTTGCCGGGCGATTTCTTTCTGGTCATGGCGGCGTTTGTGATGGAACACCTGATGAGCGCGCTGACCTGGGCTGCCGAACTGCCGTTCGCGGTCTGGTCGATGGCAACGCCGCCATTGCCACTGATGGTGCTTGCCCTGATCGGTGCCGTGTGGGCCATCATGCCGCGCGGTACGCCGTGGCGGGTGCTGGGCTGGGTGGCGTGGGCGCCGGTGCTGCTGTGGTCGCCGCCGCGCCCGTCGGCGGGTACGTTCGAGGCCCGGGTGATTGATGTCGGGCAGGGCTTGGCGGTTCATGTACGCACCGCCAGGCATGATGTGCTCTACGACACCGGCCCCGGTTACTACCGCGGGGGCGATGCGGGCGAACGCCATGTGGTGCCCTACCTGCAAGGCGCTGGCGTCGGTACGCTGGATTTGCTGGTGGTCTCGCACGACGACATGGACCACGCCGGCGGCGCCGTCAGCGTATTGCGCAGCTTTCCCGTCCGTCGTGTTGTGACGGGGCAGGGGGTGGCTTTGGGCGCTGGCCCGGCGCCGACACCGTGCCATGCGGGGCAACGCTGGATCTGGGACGGTGTGAGCTTTCGCTGGCTGCACCCGGCGGCGGATGCGCAGTTTCGTGACGACAACGACCGCTCCTGCGTGCTGCATGTCTCGGTGCCCGGCGGGTCACTCTTGTTGCCTGGCGATGTGTCGTCCCGTGCTGAACGCGCGGTGGCAGCGGCGGGTGGATGGCCGACAAGCACGGTGGTGGTGGCGCCTCACCACGGTAGCCGCAGTTCATCCTCCGAGGCCTTGGTGGCGGCGGTCAATGCCGGTCATGTGGTGTTCTCCAGTGCCTATGGGAATGCGTTCGGGCATCCGGTGGTGGCGGTGCTTGAGCGTTGGCACGATGCGGGCGCGCAGATTTGGCGTACCGACCTGCAGGGGGCGGTGTCCGTGCGGCTGAGTACAACCGGTGCGCAGCTTGTCAGCGAGCACGCAGAACGGCCTCGGTATTGGCATCGCAAGCGTGCAGATCCCAGGCGGGCCGATGCTAGACTGATGTCCTCTGCCTCGGTCGAATGAGTGTTTGAACATGGATCTTTTGAAATCCCTGAGCGGCTGGATGGGCTCGCCTCCGTCGCAGATGCGTCATCGCACGGTGCAATGCGCCGGCGCACACGGTCTGCATCGCATGGCCTATACCGAGTGGGGTGACCCGAGCAATCCGCGGGTGTTGGTGTGCGTGCATGGCTTGACGCGCAATGGCCGGGATTTCGATTTTCTTGCCGCAGCATTGTCGCAGCATTACCGCGTGGTCTGCCCCGATGTGGTCGGTCGGGGCCGCAGCGAGTGGCTGAGCGTCAAAACGGAGTATGGGTTTCCGCAATACGTGGCCGACATGGTGACCCTGATCGCGCGGCTGGATGTGCCCGAAGTGCATTGGGTCGGCACCTCGATGGGCGGGCTGATCGGCATGTGCCTGGCGTCCTTGCCCGGCACGCCGATCAAGCGCCTGGTGCTCAATGACGTGGGGCCGATGATTACCGTCGAGTCCATCGAGCGTATTGCGGAGTATGTGGGCGCTGCGCCGGTCTTTGCCGATCTCGACACGGCAGAGCGCTACATTCGCGAGGTGAGTGCGCCTTTCGGCCCCTTGACCGATGCACAGTGGCGCCATCTCACCGAGCATGCGGTGAGCGCTGTCGATGGTGGGCTGGCCATGGTCTACGATCCGGGCATTGCCGAGGCGTTTCGCAAGACACCCCTGTCCGCCGACGTCGACTTGTGGGCAATGTACGACGCCATTTCGTGTCCGACCCTGGTCATCCGCGGCGCGGAGTCCGATTTGCTGCTGCACGAAACGGCGCAGGAGATGAGCCGCCGGGGGCCGAAGGCGTCGCTGGTGGAGTTTGAAGGGATCGGTCATGCACCCATGTTGCTGGATGCACGCCAGATCGAAGCGGTCAGTCAGTTTCTACTGGCCGACTCAGGTCGCTGATCACCGGCGAGGCGGTGCATGCCTCGCCAGGCGCGTGTCGCGCTCAGCGCAACAGGCGGCCGTTGCGATCGAGGATCGAGATGTCGGTGTAGCTTGAGCCATCGTGACTGGCGCTGCCGTAGCGAATGGTCACGCCGCCGGCATCAAAGGTGCCCAGCTCGTTCAGTGCTGCCAGAATGCGCGGCCGCGTGGACTCCCCGGCACGACGAATGCCTTCAACCAGCACCTTGGCCATCAGATAGCCCTCAAGAATGGTGTGATCGGGAGCCTCCTTGGCGCCGATTCGCTGAAGGTCTTCGCTCAGATCGCGGCTGATGGTGATGGCCTGTGATTCCGGCTTGGGCACGACCTGGACAATACCCAGCCCGTGGGCCATTTTGTTGCCGATTTTTTCAGCCACCTGCGGCCCGGCCGTGACCGACACAGCAATCATCATGGCAAAGCTGCCGGCCTCGCGCATGCCTTTGACAAAGGCACTGCTGGCGGCGGTGTTGGAGACCAGGATGATGCCGTTCGGGTCGGTTGCGTGGATGGATTTGATGGCCGCTTCAACCTCGGTGGTGCCTTTTTTGTAGGCCCCCACGGCAACGAGATCCATGCCGAATGCCGCGAGCGCCTTCTTGGCGGCAACGAGGCCATCCTCACCGAAGGGGTCGTCCTGATGGAGCACCGCAATGCGCTTCAGCCCCATGCTCTGCATCTGTCGAACAATGGTGTCGACTTCAGCGGCATAGCTGGCGCGGGTGTGAAAGATGTGGGTCGGCACGGGTTCGCGCAGGATCATGGCGCCCGAGCGCACGCCAACGAGCCCAATGCCGGCCTTTTCGAGCAGGCCTTCTTTGAGCACCGCCGCCACGTTGCCGGTACCGACCAGGCCCACGAGCGCGACGGGGGCTTCCTTGTCGATCAGGTCGCTCGTTTGCACGAGGGTTTCCTTGACCTTGTATCCGTCATCACGGGTCACCAGCTTGAGCTTGCTGCCGCGAATGCCGCCGGCGGCATTGACACGTCCGAAATAGGCTTGTATGCCGAGATTGACGCCTTTCCCGGTGGGGGCCAGCGTGCCGGTAAATGGGGCGACCTGACCGATCACAATGTCGGCAGCCAGGGCAGGGAGCGACATCGCCGAGACGGCAAGACTCAACATGAGGGCGCGAAGCGTGCGGGGTGTTCCGGTCATGGTGTTTGCCGTTCCTTTTTGATAAGCGTATGCGCGTGCGTAGTCTTATCGACCGTGCGCGCGCACACTTGAGCGCGGGCACGGTCTTGATTGTGTTGCGTCGGCTGGAGTGCCCTTAATGCAGGTGGCGCGGCATCTGCTCGTCGGGCGTTTCGGGAAGTTCGGCATGAACCGCTTCGCCCTCGGGTGAGGGATAGAGCGGGGCGCCGCAATCGTCGCAGTACTCCATCGGAAAACGGTGGTCCAGCGACAGAATCTCGGTCACGCCACTTTCGCGCAGTGTGGCTTCAATCTGCGTGAGCACGTCGGGCCCATCGTCTTCGGCGCCAAGCAAGGGCCAGACAATGCCGTGCACGACCTGATCGGCGTCCTTCAGGGTCAGACCGATGCGGAATTCCTCCAACTGGAGGTCGTGGAAGGGCGCGATGATCGCGCGCAGATTCGACGCCGGCGCCTCGAGTGTTGCACCAAGAAAAGCCACCGATGCACGCACGGCGTAGGCGCGGCTCTCGCGATCGGCGCGGCGCGAGGCGGCAAAGTAAGCGTCGGGCAAGACCACTTCGACGGCGCACCCGGGCAACAGCGGAATCAGGCAGGCGCCGCCCTGGCTGCGCCACTGGGTGAGCGCGTGGTCGCGATCGCCGGCGTTTTCCTGCCAGCGGAACATCGGCGTGCCGCGCGGGACGGCCACGGCAAACAGCAGATAACGGGTGTCGGACAGAAACTGCGTGGTTTCGGGTAGCGACGCCACGTCAATCGACAAGTCCTGATCGGCCTGGGCCGCCACGCCGATCTCCTCGGCGAAACGCGCCGTATTGCAATAGCCGACGGGCAGTTGGTCCGGGCTGAACAGGTAGTTGGCGACCGACAGCCGCACACCATCGGCCAGCACGTGCGCCTGCAGGTGTACGCGCAGATTGGCCAGCACCGCATCGGAAATGGCGAGCGCCGGAATGCGGTAGCGCGACCACGACAGCAGCGGCGCGGCGACCAGCAGCACGTCTTCATCGGCGAGTTTGCGACCGGCATTTTCGGCGCGGGACTCGACAAAATCGGCAAGCTCGTCATAAGCCGTCAGGCTGCTCGAATAGAGCTGGTCGAGCGCGCTGTTGATGGTGTCTTCGTCGCCTTCGTCCAGCAACTGGTCAATCAGCTCGGTGAGCTGATTTTCCCAAAACCGGTCTTCGGCACGGCTGCCGGACTCGGCCAGGCCGTTGGCCAGCCAGACGAGACGCTCGGCGTCGGGCCCGAGGCCGCTGCGGCGTTTGCTACGGGGACGTTTCATGAAATCTTGCCCTGGGGTTTGGAGGGACCGGCCCGGTGGCGGGCTGGCCCGAGGGAGCGGGGCGCCATTCTACATGGCCGGATCAATAGCCTCGCTTGTTCAGATGGACGTCCTGCATGATCTTGGTGGCAATCTCTTCAATCGAGCGTGCCGTCGAGTCCAGCCAGGGGATGCGCTCACGCTCCATCAGGCGCCTGGCTGCGTCGATCTCGTAGTGGCAATTGTCGAGCGAGGCATAGACGCTGTCGGGCCGGCGCTCCTGGCGAATTTGCGACAGACGCTCCGCGCTGATGGTCAGGCCAAACAGTTTGCGGCGATGCTTGTGCAGCTCGGTCGGCAGCTTGCTGCGCTCGAAGTCTTCGGGAATCAGCGGATAGTTCGCTGCCTTGACGCCGAACTGCATGGCCAGATACAGGCTGGTGGGCGTTTTGCCCGAGCGCGATACGCCGACGAGGATGACATCGGAGACATCCAGCTCGGCGTGCGAGACGCCGTCGTCGTGCGCCAGTGCGAAGTTGATCGCCTCGATACGGTTCTTGTAGTCGAGACTGTCCGCAATGCCGTGGAAGCGGCCCACCGTGTGAGTGGAGCGTTGGCCAAGCTCTTGCTCCAGCGGCTCGATGAAGCGCTCGAACAGGTCAAGAAAAAGCGCGTCGGCATTGCGCAGGCCGGCCACGAGTTCAGGCCCGACCAGCGAATTGAAGACAATCGGACGGGTGCCGTCGCTGCGGCCGGCTTCACGAATGCGTGTGGCGCAGTCCCGCGCTTTTTCGATTGAATCGACAAAGGGCAGGCGGACTTGCTTGAAACGCATGTCCGGAAACTGGGCAAGCAAACTATGGCCGAGTGTTTCAGCCGTGATGCCGGTGCCGTCGGAGATAAAGAATACAGTTCGGGTAGAGAATTCTGTCATGGGTCAAGGTGTGGTTAGCATTTCGGGTATACCTGTCTTTGCCGCAAGGCAGCAATTCCTTGTAAACTCCGATTTTCAGTTTTTCTGACTCCTTCTGGAAGAGCCCCATGAGCCGTTACGTTATCCCGTTTGAAGAACTACGTATGTCTGACGTCGAGCATGTCGGCGGCAAGAACGCTTCACTCGGAGAAATGATCAGCCAGCTACCCGCCAGTGTACGTGTTCCTGGCGGCTTCGCAACGACTGCAGATGCTTATCGTGAATTCCTTGCCCATCAAGGTCTGGTCGATCGGATCAATGCTGCACTCGATGCGCTGGATGTCGACGATGTCGATGCGCTGGTCAAGACCGGCACCGAGATCCGTCAATGGATTGTCGATCTGCCCTTCCCGGCCAAGCTCGAAGAAGAAATCAAGGCGGCTTACGCCAAGATCACCTCCGAAGGCGAGGGCAGCTTTGCCGTTCGCTCTTCCGCAACGGCTGAAGACATGCCCGACGCGTCGTTTGCCGGCCAGCAGGAAACCTTCCTGAACATCCACGGTTACGACAACATCCTGCACGCGATCAAGGAAGTCTTTGCGTCGCTGTATAACGATCGCGCCATCGCCTATCGCGTTCACAAAGGTTACGCACACGCCGATGTCGCCTTGTCGGCCGGCGTGCAGCGCATGGTGCGCTCCGACACCGGCACCTCGGGCGTGATGTTCTCGCTCGATACCGAATCCGGCTTCAAGGACGTGGTGTTCATCACCGCCTCGTACGGTCTGGGTGAGACGGTGGTGCAGGGCGCCGTGAACCCGGACGAGTTCTATGTGCACAAGCCCACCCTGGCACAAGGCCGCCCGGCCGTGGTGCGTCGCAACCTGGGCTCCAAGCTGATCAAGATGGTGTTCACCGACAAGTCCGTCGCGGGCAAGTCGGTCCAGACCCTGGATGTCGAAGAAGCCGATCGCAATCGCTTCTCGCTGAGCGACACCGATGTGCTCGAACTGGCGCGCTACGCCGTCATCATCGAAGAACACTACGGTCGCCCGATGGACATCGAGTGGGGCAAGGACGGCGAAGACGGCAAGCTCTACATCCTGCAGGCGCGCCCCGAAACGGTGAAGAGCCAGCAGTCCGGCCATGTGCTGGAGAAATACCGCCTCAAGCAATATGGCAAGGCACTGACGCACGGCCGCGCGATCGGCCAGCGCATCGGTGTGGGCCCGGTCAAGGTGATCCGCGATGCCGCCGAAATGAACCGCGTACAGCCCGGTGACGTACTGGTGACCGACATGACCGATCCCAACTGGGAACCGGTCATGAAGCGCGCCAGCGCCATCGTCACCAACCGCGGCGGTCGCACCTGCCACGCCGCCATCATCGCGCGCGAACTGGGCATCCCGGCCATTGTCGGTTGCGGCAACGCCACCGAACTGCTGCACGAAGGCGATTCGGTCACCGCGTCCTGCGCCGAAGGCGACACCGGCTACGTGTATCGCGGCAAGCTCGACTTTGAAGTCATCACCACCGACACCGGCAATCTGCCGGAGATTCCGGTCAAGGTCATGATGAACGTCGGCAACCCCGAGCTGGCTTTCGAATTTGCCCAGATTCCGAACGAAGGCGTTGGTCTGGCCCGCCTGGAATTCGTCATCAACAACATGATCGGCATCCACCCCAAGGCCATCCTGGAGCTTGATCAGGTGCCCGCCGGGCTGCGTCAGGAGATCCTGCGCCGCTCGCGTGGCTACGAAACGCCGCGCGAGTTCTTTGTCGAGAAGCTGGTCGAAGGCGTTGCCGTCATCGCCGCCGCCTTCTACCCGAAGCCCGTCATCGTGCGTCTGTCCGACTTCAAGTCCAACGAATACCGCAAGCTGCTCGGTGGCGAAATCTACGAGCCGGAAGAAGAAAACCCGATGCTGGGCTTCCGTGGTGCGTCGCGCTACATCTCCCACAGCTTCCGCGACTGCTTCGAGCTCGAATGCATCGCCATGAAGCGCGTGCGCGATGTGCTCGGCCTGACCAACGTCCAGCTCATGGTGCCATTCGTGCGCAACGTTGAAGAGGCGCGCGAGGTTGTTGAACTCCTGGCTGAAAACGGCCTTGAGCGCGGCGTGAACGATCTCAAGCTCATCATGATGTGCGAGATCCCGTCCAACGCACTGCTCGCCGAGCAGTTCCTCGAGGTGTTCGATGGCTTCTCGATTGGCTCGAACGACCTGACCCAGCTCACGCTCGGTCTGGACCGCGACTCGGGTCTGGTGGCGCACGCGTTTGACGAACGCGATCCGGCGGTCAAGCAGTTGTTGTCGATGGCCATCCAGGCGGCCAACCGCCTCGGAAAATACGTTGGCATCTGCGGACAAGGGCCGTCGGACCACGCCGACTTCGCCGAATGGCTCATGGATGAAGGCATTCAGACCATTTCGCTGAATCCCGATACGGTCGTCGATACCTGGCTCAAGCTGGCTGCACACCGCAAAGCCTGAGTCCGTTGTTAGCCCAAGCCGGCTTGAGGCGTTGAGTCACGCCCTCAAGCCGGCTTGCTTATTGCCGATACAATGCTAGACTTTCGCGGTTACGACTCCGACAGGATCTTGCGATAACGCAATTTTGTCGGATCCGATATATGGGATGATCACGCGGCTCGATGGGCTTTTCCATCAGTAGCGAATCAGACAGACTCGACGGAGTGGAAACGAATGGCCTTCGTCATTCTCTCCGCCAAGGCGCTGACCCAGTCCAAGGTCCGCACGGTTAGTGGGCGGACTTTTTTGCTGGGCGTCTCGGCTGCAATATTGCTAACGCTTGCGAGCGGCATTTGGCTCGGCACGCGGCTCGTTGAGCCGCCGGAGCCAATCCTTGTGGCGACAGTCGATGAGGCTGCGGTCAGTATCGACGCGCCCGAAGACAAATTCGTGATCGACCGCCTCGGCGAACTCACTGGCCGCCTGTTCCGTCTTGAATCCGATGCCAAGACCCTCGCCAATCGCGTGGGTGTGCTCAACGCCTTCGAGCGTCGCCTCAAAGGCAGCGCTGCGCCGGGTGTTGCCAAAACCGGCCCCGCGGGCGGCCCCATGATTCCGCCGATTGGCGAAGCCTTTCTACGCAAGCAGGCCTTCGACTTCAGCTCGGCGCAAACCGGTCTGGATCAGCTCGAAGACGAACTCGCGCGTCTTGATCAGGTGCTCTCGTCCATTGATGAGCGCGCATCGACACGCAAATTGTCCTACATGATTTTCCCCAGCCGTCCGCCGGTCACCGAGGGCCGTCGCAGTTCGGTGTTTGGGAACCGCTACGATCCGTTTACCGGACGTCGTGCCTTCCATAGTGGTCAAGACTTTGCTGCACCATCGGGCACCCCGATTCGCGCCAGCGCAGGCGGCAAGGTCATTGAAGCCGGCTATCACCGTGAGTATGGAAACAAGGTGGAAATCGACCACGGCAATGGCTTGGTCACGCGCTATGCGCATGCCTCAAAGCTCTATGTGAAAGAAGGCGATGTGGTCACGCCGGGTCAGAAAATCGCAACGGTCGGTTCAACCGGCCGTTCGACCGGCCCGCACCTGCATTTCGAAATTCTGGAAAACGGCGAGTTTGTGGATCCGGTGCATTACCTCGCCGGCTCCTGACGCCGACGCCCCGTGACCTGGTTTCGTCGCAAATCCGAAACACGCGATCTGTCGAACGACGCCTTTGTTCTGGCGACGGAGAAGCAGCAGCGACGCAACTGGACGCCGTTACTGCTGATCGTTCTGATTGGCAGCGCTGCTTATGCCGGCCTGCAGTACTTTGAAGCGCAACTCATCCCCGCTACTGACCGAGTCGCTGAACTCGAGCGTGAAAACGCCAAACTTCGCGACGAGCTCGAATTGCAGCGGATGAACCTCAGCGTCGAGCAAGCCACGCGCGCCGAACTCGAAAAGGAACTGAGCGCCCGTTCCGCGGAAATCAGCCGCCTGGGTGACGAGTTGGCATTCTTCAAGAACGCCCAGAAAAAGCCGTAAACTTTCCAATCTGCTTTAAGTGCATCGCAATGACGCACCGAACTTTGTGCGCCCCCGCATCCGAGGAGAATTTCCCATGTTTGGCAAGAAAAAATCAGACAACGCTAAGTCTATTGAAATCAACAAGTTGTCCAGTTTGATTGCGGATAATGTCGAGATTGTCGGTGATGTGATTTTTTCTGACGGCCTGCGCGTGGATGGCCGAATTGAAGGCAACGTCATCAACAAGGGCGACGAGCGCGGCTTGCTTGTCCTGAGCGAGCGCGGTTGCATTGAAGGCAGCGTTCGAACGCATGATGCGGTCATTAATGGCACAATCATCGGCGATGTGACGGTCTCGCACTTTCTGGAGCTTCAGCCCAAGGCGCGCGTGACTGGCAACATCAGCTACAGCCAGTTGCAGATGGATTGCGGCGCCTCGGTGGACGGCAAACTCGAGAAGCTCGAAGAGCCGGATGCAGGCACCAAGGTCGTCAAACTGGGCAGCACCCCGACGGCGGCGCCCGTTGCCGCAGCGTCTGGCAAAAAAGACTAAGCAAACGCTGCTTTAAAGGACTTCCATGGAATTTGTGCCCACCTGGTGGCACTGGCTGGTCGTGGGCATCGTCTTGATGCTCGCCGAACTGGCCATCCCCGCATTTTTTGTTATCTGGTTCGGCCTGGGCGCAGTCCTGGTCGGCTTGCTGTTGCTCGTTGCGCCGGCCCTGTCGCTGACGGTTCAGTTGTTGCTGTGGACGGTTGCGTCGGTGGGGCTGACGGTGTTGTGGTTTCGCGTGTTCCGCACCGATCAACACAAAACCCGGATCGGTCGGGCTGGCGGCACGGTGATCGGCGAGGTCGGCCTGCTGACCACGCCGGTTGCGCCCTTTCAGCCCGGCCAGGTGCGTTTCCAGAAGCCCGTTCTTGGGGCCGAGCAGTGGGAATGCCGGGCCGAAGACACCATCGCCTCGGGTGAGCGCGTGCGTGTGCTGTCGGTTGAAGGTAGTTACGTTAACGTCATCAAACATCACTAAGGGAATAGCATGCCAGACGTTTTGATCGTCATGATCGCGGTGTTGATCTTCGTGATCATCACCATCGCCAAAGGGGTGAGGATTGTTCCGCAGGGTGAGGAGTGGATTGTCGAGCGCCTTGGCAAATACCACGGCACGATCATCCCCGGCCTCAATATCATCATTCCCTACCTGGACAATGTCGCTTACAAGCTGGTGACCAAGGATCTGATCCTTGACGTTCAGGAGCAGGAGGTCATCACCCGCGACAACGCGGTGATCCTGACCAACGCGGTAGCCTTCGTGAAAGTGACTGACCCGGTCAAAGCCGTGTATGGCGTGACCGATTTCGGCGAAGCCATCCGCAACCTGATCATGACCACGCTGCGTTCGATTCTGGGCGAAATGGATCTGGATGAGGCGCTCTCGTCGCGCGACAAGATCAAGGCCCGGCTGCGTGAGAGCATCGCCGACGAGGCGGTCGATTGGGGTCTGACCGTCAAGTCGGTTGAAATTCAGGACATCAACCCGTCGGCCTCCATGCAAAAAGCCATGGAAATGCAGGCTGCCGCCGAGCGTGAGCGCAAGGCGATGGTGACCCGTTCCGAAGGAGCCAAGCAATCTGCCGTGCTCGAAGCCGAAGCGCGTCTTGAAGCCGCCAAGCGCGACGCCAGCGCACAGGTGATGCTGGCCGAAGCCTCGGCCGAGGCAATCCGCCGTGTGGCAAATGCCGTGGGAGACAACCCGGTGCCATTGCAGTTTGTGCTGGGTGAAAAGTACGTCGCCGCCATGCGCGACCTGAGCCAGTCCGACAATGCGAAGACGGTGATTTTGCCGGCGGATATTCAGGAGGCGGTCAAAGGCCTGTTTGGCAAAGTCGCCCGCTAAGACGCACAACGCAAAACGAAAGCAATCAAGGCGGCCTGCGGGCCGCCTTGGTTTTTATGGGTAGCCGCGGAAACCGGTCAGCAGATACAGGGTGAGGCGCCGCTCAAAATTGCGGTGGATCGACACCGAGACCTCGCCGAGTGCAGTGACCGAATCGAAGCGGCTGGCCACATCGTCGATCTGCGCCGTACGCGACAGAAACAGCACCGGCTGATCGCGATAGCGATTGAGGTCGGTCGTGAGCTGGTAGTGATCCGCCACGCCGCCGTTCGGGTTCCAGCTGGCGTAAAGCGGCGGCTCCAGTCGGTAGATCACCTGCGCGAGCAATTCGCGATCTTTCGCAACGATTACGGCGCCGGGGTGTTGGGCCAGCACCGGGGCAACCTGATCGGCCAGTGCTGACCAGCCACGGGCCCGCTTGTAGGGATCGTTCTTGACCGTCAGTTCAACGCCGACAACCCGGGTAATGTCGGGCCAGTGATACACCACCAGGCCGAGCGCGAGGTTGAGCACCACGGCGCTGACGGCAAAGCGCCAACGGCCAGATTCGGCCAGAAAGGCGATCACGAGCACACAACCGGCAACAAAGATGGGCGCCGCCCAGTTGCCGTTGGCGCGCCCGGTCAACGCTTGAAACGACACCAGCAGCAGCAAGGGCAGTACGAAGAGCAGCAAGCGACGATAACGGTCCTCGCGCCACAGTCGCCGGGTGCGCAAAAAAGCCCACAGCAAGCCAAGCGTGAGCAGGGGGCCGAAGGACAGCCACTGCGCACCGATGAACTCCACAAATTCGCCCGGCGCCCAGCTCCGGGAGTCCAGGCGAGTAATTTCGGCCGTATGACGGAAGGTGGGGAAATCATTGGCCACGTTCCACCATACGTTCGGCGCGAAGACTGCCAGGCCCAGCGCAAAGGCCGCCCAGGGCTTGATGCTCAGCAACTGACGGCGCCCGCCGGGCTCGGCCAGCAGTACGAGCAGTGCAGAGCCCGCAAACGCGATCATGGTGTACTTGGACATCATGCCCAGCCCGAAGGCCAGCCCCACCAGCAACCAGTGTCGCCAGGCATGGGTGTCGCGCGCGGCGACAACGCCGTAGATGCCAAGCGCCCAGAACAGCAGCAGGGGCGCGTCGGTAGAGACAAACAGCCCCAATGTCGATACCAGCGGCAGGGTCAGGAAGGCCAGTGCTGACCAGAATCCGACGCGTGCCGTGAACATGCGCGCGCCCAGTGCGTGAAGCACCAGCGCGGTAAGTGGATAGCACAGCAGCCCGGGCAGTTTGAGGGCCAATAGTGTGTGGCCGAGCAGGGCTTCGGAGGCTGCGATCATGCCGGCGATCAGCGGCGGCTTGGAGTAGTAGCCCCAATCCAGCGCTTGCGACCAGCCCCAGTAGTAGGCCTCGTCGACATACGGATCGATGCCCAGATGCCCGATGATCCAGGCGCGGTACCCGGTGAGCACCACCGCCACAAGCAGCAGCAGGCGGAAGGATTGGGCGTTGTTCATTCGGCCTTTTTCCGCAGCAGCACGACGCCACCTTCGGCAAACACGGTGTCAAAGCCTGTCTCGGGCACGCGGTCGATGCGCGTGATGACCAGCTCACCCGCAACCGGCACGCGCGAAGGCGTCGGCGATTGCGCATACACGCTGAAGCTCGGGGCGTCGAAGCGCATCCGAACCGCCGATTCGCCGAGCGCGTGGGCATGCAGGCCGGCGTCGCGAACCGGGCCTTGCAGCACGTCGCCAAGATAGGGCACGACGGTGCTGGTGAGTACGGCGATCTGCAGCACCGCGGCCACGGCCATTTTCCGCCAGGTGCCGGTTGCCTTGCTGGTAAGCAGCGCCAGCCACAGCACCAGCGCACCGAGCGTGACGGCGTAGTAAGGCCAGCCGGCCAGATCCATGGCGCGCGACAGTTGTGCGCGGTAGAACGGATTGCCGGCATTGCTCTCCGACAGGAAGCCGAGCAGCGATGGCGCAATGACGAACAGGGCGAACAGGATGGTTGGCGCGATGGCATGCGCCCAGGTGCGACCATGATCAAAGCGGTGCGCGGCGATCAGCAAAAACAGCGGCGTCGCGCCATACAGCGCGTAGTGCGGCAGCTTGGTGCCGGACAGGCTGAAAAACACCACCACAAACGCCGCCCAGATCCACAGGTAGCGACGCACGCCGGTGGCCATGTCCTTGCGGATCTGGCGGCAGGCAGCGAACAGCGGGCCGGTCCACGGCAACAGCAGCAGCGGCACGGCCAGCACGTAATAGAACATGCTGCCGGCGTGGCCTTCGAGCGTGCCGGTGAAGCGCTTGACGTTGTGCTTGAAGATGAAACCGTCAATGAATTTCTGGCCATGGATGCCCAGCGCTGCGGCATACCAGGGCACCACCAGCACGATCAGCAAAGCCCAGCCGATCGGGTCGCTGATGGCCTTGATCCAGGTGCGCCACTGCTGGCGACTGGCGCAGAACAGGAAGGTGACCGCAATCGGCACGATGATCGCGATCGGGCCTTTGGTGAGCACGCCCAGGCCGATCCACACATAGGTGCGTAACAGCGGCGCGCGACGGCCGGACTCAAGATGTCGCCAGGCGTCGAACAGCGCCAGCGCGAGCCACAGGTTGAGCAGGGCGTCGGCGGTGGCGGCGCGGCCAATGGCAAAGGGGCCGATGGCGGTGCTGACCACCAGCAAGGCGGCCAGCGCGGTCTGTGCGCCGAAGCGCTCGCGGGCAAACTTCCAGGTCGCGTAGCTCCAGCCGATGGCGGCCAGCGCCGAGGGCAGGCGGAACGCCCATTCGCTCGGCCCCAGCACCCAATAGGCCGCGGCTTGCAGCCAGTAGATCAGGATGGGTTTGTCGAAGCGATGCTCGCCGTCGAGATAGGTCGACAAGAAGTCGCCGCGCTCGAACATTTCGCGCGTGGCTTCGGAGAACGCCCCTTCGTCCACGTCGAACAGCGGGTAGCTGCCGAGAAAGGCCAGGTAGCTGATCAGCGGCAGGAGGAAGACCAGCCAGCCGATGAGCCGGCGTGGGTGGGCGTTCGTGTCGCTCATTCGTGGTGCTCGGGGGTTTGCGCCCAGCCGGCGGCGTCCGACAGCTCCTTAGTCGGGCGAGCGAGGTAGGGCTTGGTGATGCCCGACTCGAAATACACCCGCGCCAGCAACTCGGCCAGCACGCCCGAGGTCACCATCTGGATTCCGGCAATGACCAGGAAGAAGCCACCGAACAGCAGCGGCCGGGTACCGATCGACTCACCGAAGAAAACCTTGAGTGCCATCAGATAGGTCAGGATCAGGCCGCCCACGCCGCCGAGTGCGATGCCGATACCACCGAAGAAGTGGCCCGGCCGGGTGCGGTAGCGCATGAAGAAGTACACAAACACCAGATCGAGCACCACGCGGAAGGTGCGCGAAATGCCGTATTTGGATTGCCCGAACACCCGCGCGTGGTGCGCCACCACTTCCTGCGCAATGCGCTTCGGGGTGGTGACCGTGGCCAGCCAGGCGGGGATGAAGCGGTGCATCTCGCCATACAGGCGTACGTTCTTGATCGCGCTGGCGCGGAAAACCTTCAGGCTGCAACCGTAGTCCTTTAGCTGCACGCCGGTCAGGCGGGCGATCAGGCGGTTGGCGATGCGCGACGGAATCTTGCGCAGCCACAGGCCGTCTTGTCGGTCCTTGCGCCAGCCGGCGACCAGATCGAGGTCTTCGGTCAGCAGGCGGCCCGCCATGCGCGGGATGTCGATCGGATCGTTCTGCAAATCGCCGTCCATGGTGGCGATGACGGTGCCGCGCGCCGCGTCGAGGCCGGCCTGCATGGCAGCGGTCTGCTTGAAGTTGCGCACCAGCACCACCACGCGCACATGGGGGCCGTATTTCTTGGCGCAGCGCTCGAGCTCATTCGGCGTGCCGTCCGAGCTGCCGTCGTCGACCAGCACCACTTCCCAGGGCCAGGGGTAGGGGCCCAGTGCGAGGTGGATGCGTTCGAGCAGCGGCTCGACGTTTTCCGCCTCGTTGTACATGGGCACCACCACCGACAGCCGGTGCTTGGGCAGGTTGTCGGGGATGCGCGGTTCAGCGTGCGGCAGCGGAGAAGTGTTCATTGACGGTCAATGCCTTGTTTGGGTGCAGATTGCATGCTCAGGCCGGCCAGCCAGGCGAGGGCGCCGGCGATACTCGAACACGCGATAACGAAGAGATGCAGGGCAAGCGCCACTTGCAGCCCGGTTTCAAAATCAATGCCATTGGGCAGCAGCGCCGCCGCCGCCCCGGCTTCATAGGTGCCAAAACCCGCCACGCCTTGCACCGGCAGGATCGCGGCCAGTTCGGCGCCCAGCGCGCCGGCCGCGCCGATCAGGGCGGACGCGCCAAGCAGCACCGACAGCAACCATGCCTGGGCCGCCAGTTTGACCGACCAGTTGGCGATCGTCCATAGCCAGCCGAAACGCGCATGGCGTGTGGATTCGGCAAAGGCGTTGCGCAGCTTGCCAAAGCGCGCCTGCCAGCGGCCGCCTTCATGCCAGGCATGCGTGCGTCGTGCCCAGCGTGGCAGCACAAACGCCGTGGCGACCACCGCCAAAATGCCGCCAGCGCGCAACCAGACCGGCAAGCCCGGCCACACGGCCAGCGCCAGCGCCATGACCACAAATGCATCCTGCAGGCGGAACCACACCAGCGACGCGACGGCCCGGCCGAGCGGCGTGCCAAAGTTGCGACCCAGCAGAATCGGGAAAGCCGCCTCGCCACCGCGAAACGGCACGATATTCACCATTGCGTTATGTATTAGCACGATGCGCAGGCAGGTGCCGAAGCGACCGGCCGCATCGTGACGAAATTCGTCCCACACGCGCAGGGCGCGCAGCGCGTAGCTCAGGGCGAAGCCAGCGGCGGCGATGGCCAGCGCGCTGATCGGGGTGTTCTGGATCAACTCACCCAGGGCCGACCACTGGCCCTCGGCCACAAACCACGCCACCAACGCCAGAGTGAGAATAACCGCCAGTGCGCGCTTCATGCGGTACTCGCCATCGTGTGCTTGAGCGCCACGCCAGCGGCGACCAGCCCGGCCAGGCCGAGCATCGTCGACCATAGCTGCGCCTGCGGATAGCCCGTGGCAAAAAACACCCGCGCCAGACACACCGCAACCCCGGCAACGCTCAACACCAGCATCGCCCGGCGCGACTGCCACAGCGCCCAGCGCTGCGTCAGCAGCACGCCAACCACCGCACACAGCCAGCCCGCCGCCGCACCGGCGAGCACATCGCCCGGCCAGTGCGCGCCCACAGCAATGCGCGACACGGCCACCAGCGCGCCGAGGGCAAGCAGTGCCAGTGCCGGCAGGGCGCGCCGACACGCTGGCGTGCTCAGCATCAGCGCGGCAATCACGGTAAATGCGGTGGCCGTATGGCCGGAGGGAAAGCTGTAGCCCGACAGCGTGACGCCGATCTGGTGCAGCGCGTCGGCCGGCAAAAGCTCTTGCGGCCGGGGCGCGTCGATCAGCGCCTTGAGACCGCGGATCACCACAATGCCCACCGGCCAGGCCATCACGGTCGCCACCACCGCGCGCGGCGCGCGGCTTAAACACAGCGCCAGCAAGGCGCCCACCGAGAGCACACTCGCGGTATCGGTGATCGTCGCCCACAGGCCGTCGGGCAGGGCGCGCGTCCAGTGGTTGATGGCGATGAATGCCGGGGTGTTCGCGTCGCTGACCATCACCCCGGCGGCAGACAGCGCAAACACCAGCGGCGGAGCGATGCACCAGCCGGGCGAGAGCGGCGCGGGCGCCAGGGAAGAGGTCATGGACAATCGCGGTCGGACTAAAAGGCGAATTCTAGCCTAAGCAACCGAACGCGAGCCCGTCGGGGTGCCTGTCGCCGTGTGGTAGGCCATCGTCACCCGTAAGCGGCGCGTGGCTCAGGTATAATTCTGCCTTCGTTTTTTCGCCGGCCGCCGCCCGTGGGCGCGACGCAATTCACCTCTGCCTGTCCCCGCCGATCACATGACTGAAATCCTCACTCTCCGCGGCGCATCAGCGCTGTCGGCACCCCGCCAGACCCGCCTCGCCGACACCCTCGGCCGCGTCATTTCGCGCTTTCATGGTGTCCATGCCGAGTTTCAGTATTTCATTGAGCTGAATGCTGCGCTGGACGACGTCGCCATGAGCCGACTGGTGGACTTGCTCGGCGCGCATCCGTCCGACGACGCGCCGCCCGAAGGCGAGCTGATTCTGGTCACGCCGCGTCTGGGCACGATCTCGCCGTGGTCGTCCAAGGCCACCGACATCGCCCACCAGTGCGGCTTTGACGCCGTGGTGCGCATCGAGCGCGGCATTGCCTACACCATAATGGCCAAGGGCGGGTTGGGGCTTCAGCGCGACAAGGTGCTTCCGCTGCTGCACGACCGGATGACCGAATCGGTGCTCGACACCACCGAGGCCGCCGAGGCGCTGTTCCACCACTACAGCCCGCAACCGCTCACCAGTGTCGACATTCTCGGCGCCGGTCGCAGTGCGCTCGAAGTGGCCAACCGCGAACTCGGCCTGGCGCTGTCGGACGACGAAATCGATTACCTGGTCGACAACTTCGCCCGTATCGGCCGCAACCCGACCGACGTCGAGCTGATGATGTTCGCCCAGGCCAACTCCGAACACTGCCGCCACAAGATCTTCAACGCCGACTGGGTGATTGACGGCCGCCCTGAAGAAAAAACCCTGTTCGGCATGATCCGCGAGACTCACAAGGCCCAGCCCGAAGGCACCGTGGTGGCTTACTCCGACAACGCCTCGGTGATCGAAGGCGCGTCGGTCGATGCGCTCTACCCGAGTGCCGACGGTCAGTGGCAGTTCCGCACCGAAACGCAGCACATCCTCGCCAAGGTCGAAACCCACAACCACCCGACAGCGATTTCGCCCTTCCCGGGCGCGGCCACCGGTGCCGGCGGCGAAATCCGCGACGAAGGCGCCACCGGGCGCGGCTCGCGACCCAAGGCCGGTCTGGCCGGCTTCTCGGTGTCCAACCTCGCCATCCCCGGCTTTGAACAGCCCTGGGAAAAGCCCTATGGCCGGCCCGACCGCATCGCCTCGGCGCTCGACATCATGATCGAGGGCCCGATCGGCGCCGCCGCCTTCAACAACGAATTCGGTCGTCCCAACCTCGCCGGCTACTTCCGCAGCTTTGAGCAAGAAGTGCAGGGCGAAGTGCGCGGCTATCACAAGCCGATCATGATCGCCGGCGGTTTGGGCAGCATCCAGGCCGAGCAATCATTCAAGATCAAGTTCGCCCCCGGCACGCTGATGATCCAGCTCGGCGGCCCGGGCATGCTCATCGGCCTCGGCGGCGGCGCGGCCTCCAGCATGGCCACCGGCACCAACGCGGCCGACCTCGACTTTGCCTCGGTGCAACGCGGCAACCCCGAAATCCAGCGCCGCTGCCAGGAAGTCATCGACCGTTGCTGGCAGCAGGGCGAAGCCAACCCGATCCTGTCGATTCACGACGTCGGCGCCGGCGGCATCTCCAACGCCATGCCCGAGCTGGCCGATTCGGCCGACCTCGGCGCCAAATTTGAACTGCGCGAAATCCACATCGAAGAGCCGGGCATGAGCCCGCGCGAGATCTGGAGCAACGAGTCGCAAGAGCGCTACGTGCTGGCCATCGCCCCCGAGTCGCTGGACGGCTTCCGCGCCATCTGCGAGCGCGAGCGCTGCCCGTTTGCCGTGGTGGGCGTGGCCACCGACGACGGTCAGCTCACCGTGACCGACCGCCAGTTCGACAACAAGCCGGTCGACATGGCCATGTCGGTGCTGCTCGGCAAGCCGCCCAAAATGACGCGCAATGTCTCGCGTCGGGGCGTGTTCCTGCCGCCCTTCGATGTCACCGATGTCGAACTCGCCGACGCCTGCCGCCGCGTGCTGCGCCTGCCGGCCGTCGCCTCCAAGAACTTCCTCATCACCATTGGCGACCGCAGCGTGGGCGGCCTCACCGCGCGCGACCAGATGGTCGGCCCGTGGCAAGTACCGGTGGCCGACGTAGCGGTGACGTCCATGAGCTTTCACGGCGACAAGGGCGAAGCCTTCGCCATGGGCGAGCGCACCGCGCTGGCCTGCGTCGACGCCCCGGCCAGTGGCCGTATGGCGGTTGGCGAGGCGATCACCAACGTGGCCGCCGCCGACATTGCCGACATCAAGCAGATCAAGCTCTCCGCTAACTGGATGGCCGCCGCTGGCCACCGCGGCGAAGACGCCCACCTGTTCGACACCGTCACCACCGTGTCGCAGTTCTGCCAGCGCGCAGGCCTGTCGATCCCGGTGGGCAAAGACTCGCTGTCGATGAAAACCGCCTGGAAAGAGAGCGGTGAAGACAAACAAGTGGTCTCGCCGCTGTCGCTCATCGTCACCGCCTTCGCGCCGGTGCAAGACGTGCGCCGCGCGCTCACGCCGCAGCTCCAGCTGCTGGAGCATGAAGACACCGAGCTCATCCTCATCGACCTGGGCAACAACAAAAACCGCCTCGGCGGCTCTGCGCTGGCGCAGGTCTACGACAGCGTCGGCGAGCACGCGCCCGATGTCGACCCCGCCCAGCTCAAGCAATTTTTCGCGCTCATCCAGCGTTTCCGTCAGGACGACCTGCTGCTCGCCTATCACGACCGCAGCGACGGCGGCCTGTGGGCCACCGTATGCGAAATGGCCTTTGCCTCGCATTGCGGCCTCTCGCTGCTGCTCGACACCGTCTGCTACGACGAGTGGATGAACGATGTCGACGGCCTCGACAAAAAGCCCGACACCCTCAAGGGCCGCTTCAACGATAAGGTCTTTGCCGGCCTGTTTGCCGAAGAGCTCGGCGCCGTGGTGCAAATCCGCCGCAGCGACCGCAACCGCATTACCGAGCCGCTGCGCGCCGCCGGGCTGTCGTATCACTTCATCGGCGAGCCCAACGACAAGGACGAGATCCGCGTCTGGCGCAACGCCAAGCTGCTCTTCAATGCGCCGCGCATCGAACTGCAACAGACCTGGACCGAAACCAGCTACCAGATCGCCCGCCTGCGCGACGACGCCACCTGCGCGCAAGAAGAATTCGACGCCCTGGCCGACGCCACCGACCCCGGCCTCAGCGTGCGCCTCAGCTTCGACGCCAATGAAGACATCGCCGCGCCCATGATCGCCACCGGCGTGCGCCCCAAGATCGCCATCCTGCGCGAGCAAGGCGTCAACTCCCATGTCGAAATGGCCGCCGCCTTCGCCCGCGCCGGGTTCGACCCCTTCGACGTGCACATGTCAGACCTGCAGAACGGTCGCTTCGCGCTGGCCGACTTCAAAGGCGTCGCCGCCTGCGGTGGTTTCTCGTACGGCGACGTGCTCGGCGCCGGGCAGGGCTGGGCCAAGTCCATCCTGTTCAACGCCAAACTGCGCGACGCCTTCGAAGCCTTCTTTGGCCGCGACGACACCTTCGCCCTCGGCGTGTGCAACGGCTGCCAGATGATGTCGCACCTCGCGCCCATCATCCCCGGCGCCCAGCACTGGCCCACCTTCCACCGCAACCGCAGCGAGCAGTTCGAAGCGCGCTTCAGCCAGGTCGAAATCCTCGACAACCCGTCCATCTTCTTCGACGGCATGGCCGGCAGCCGCATGCCCATCATCGTCTCGCACGGTGAGGGACAGGCCGTGTTCAAGGTTGGTGACAAAGACAGCGTCATCCGCGCCGTGCGCTTCATCGACCACCACGGCGAAGCCGCCGAGCGCTACCCCTTCAACCCCAACGGCTCGCCCGAAGGCATCACCGGCGTCACCACCGACGACGGCCGCTTCACCATCATGATGCCGCACCCCGAACGCACCCACCGCAGCACCCAAATGTCGTGGTGCCCGGCCGGCAGCGGCGAAGACTCACCCTGGATGCGCATGTTCCGCAACGCCCGCCACTGGGTTGGTTGATGGCACGCAGGTAACACAAGCAGCAAACAAAAACGGAGCCGAATCAGGGCTCCGTTTTTCATAATGCAAGTAGGGTGGATAAGCCACAGGCGCATCCGCCATCGGTGCCTCGTCGGGGCCTTGTTCCAGCGGATGCGATTCGCTTATCCGCCCGTCACATGCGTCATTCCGCGCTGTCGGAATTCGCAGGAATTCAACCCGTCACCCCAGCGCGATCACACAACAAACCCGAAGCAGGGGAGGCAACGCGCTGCCCACCATCGCCACCTCAACCCACACGATCGAGCGGGCTCACCACGCCTCGGCCGCCTTTGTTGAGCACATGGGTATAAATCATCGTCGTCGCCACATCCGAATGCCCCAGCAGCTCCTGCACCGTCCGGATGTCATAGCCCGATTAAAGCAAATCACCACGCCGATTTCAGGGTCGCCGATGGCTCCGCGGACTGCAGCCACTTCATCCCGAGTCAGCACCGTAGGCAGGCGTCTGGGCTTCTTTGCTCGAACCACATCGTCAAGTTACGGGAACGGTAGTTCGAGAACGTCGCGGTACAGAAACAACAGAGCAGACAGAGCCTGTCTCTGCGTGGCCGCGCTGACATTCCGCTCAACCGCCAACGCGCTCAGGAAGGCCTCCAGCTCCTGTTTTCCCATGTCGCGAGGGTGGCGCTTTCCATGGAAAATGATGTACCGTCTGATCCATCCTAGATAAGCTCTTTCCGTACGGATGCTGTAGTGCTTCAGCCGGATTCGAGCCCGAACGACTTCGAGCAAACGCGGGGCAGAGGCAGGGGAAGGTGACGTGCTAAACGTGTTATCCGACGTCGTGGACAGCCTCTCGAAGCTATACAGTTGGGCGTACTAGGTGTTGCCGCACATGCCTGATCTGTTCGACGAACGGAAGAAGCAGGTACTTGCGCCAGTTTTCTTTGAGGCCGGCGCAGCGCTATACGACTGTCAGTCCTTCGAGTACGGCATCGCCTATTTGCTTTATCTGTTCTCACGTCTTGGAGCCACAGGCCTAGATCCTGCCCACTGTGGTGCAATTTTGGACGGCGAAGAAAAGAAGACCGCTGGTCAGCTTGCTCAATTACTTCGCAAACATCTGCGCATCAGCGAAGGCCTTGAGGAAGGTCTCGGGAACGCGCTGCGGGCACGCAATCACTTAGTTCATCGTTTCCTCATTGAAAACGTCGAAAGGATGCTGGAGGTGCGGGAGCATGATGCTCTGGTAAAGGAAATCAGAGGTCTTCGTTCCACAGTTCGGCAATGCCAAAAGCAACTTGATCCGTTTGTGCGTGCTTTGGCTCAATCCCTTGATGGGGCGCCTCTCGATATGTGGGCTATCGATGCGAAGGAAAAGTTTCTCCGTGATAGCCGTGAGCATTAGGAGCGATACGCCCAACCAGGCGGTCGACCTCGCTTCCGTCCGTCGCTGGACGCTGCGCGATGAAACCGCGCAGCGCCGGTCACCTCTGCGTTGGGCACAGGAATGAACTCATGCGCTGGATACTGATGTCGTCACTAATCGCCTCTCTGGTCGGATGCAGCGGGCACGATAGTGATTATTTCCCATACACCATGCGAGGCTTAAACGTATGGGTCTACGACAACTCATCGCAAGCGGAGTACTTCGCAGGTTTCGTCGAGGCGTCCTATATGTCGAAAAGTGACGCATTATCCAACTGCAATTCGCAAGCACGAGCTATGGCTAACAGCAAACATCTCGAAAATTGGAGCTACGTATGCTGCACCGTCACGTCTTCCTCCAATTGCGAAACGAAGGTTAGATAATCAAATGCCCAACAACGCGCCCCATCCGACCGTCAAAATGCTGCGCATTTTGCCGTCGGCTAAGAACCCCGGGGCGGACCACGGTTTATGCACGACCCAAATAGAATGCGATTGAATCATGAGTGAATACATCGCCGATATGTGGCGGCTTGCTCTTGATGGCGAAAAGCGAGGGATTTTGTTCTTCGCTTCAACGTACGTCTTCGTGATGCTTGCTTACTCAGGCGTATACCAGCTCCGAATCGCAAAATGGTTCGAAACTGATGGGGTTTTGTTGGCGGCGGCGGTGGAGAAGGTGGGCGGCGCGGATCTGGTGATGTCGAACCAGGATTACGCGTCGAAGGCCTTGTACGAATACGTGGTTGGTGGTGTGTCGTATCAAGGGACGCGTATTTCGCCGTGGATTGTGCTTGCTTCTCACAATGCGCGATTCGTGCTTGAACGTCAGATGCGCAAGATTCAGAAGACCGCCGATGGGCACGTTCGCGTGTTCTATAACCCGAGCAACCCGGGCAAGAGCTTTCTGGTAAAGCCCGGCGGTTTTGGGATTGTTGTGACCTTCACTTTGGCGGTGGCGCCAGTCGTTTTGTATTGGCTTGGCTACCATGGCTGACGCGCTTTGGAGGTGTCGGCCGCGCGCGCTGCGCTGAGTTAACGGGCGGCGAAGCCTTGCCGGATGTACTTGGCCAGTTCTTTGGCGATGACGCTGCCGCCAGCGTCGGGCAGGTGAAGGTTGATGTGGTAGGTGGGCAGGGCGGGGAGCCCCGCGTCGGGTGGTATGGCGCTCAGGTTGGGCGGGACCAGCGATTGAAGGTAGGGGGCGACGGCCATGTCGGCTTCAATGCTGGCGAGGATGGAGTCGAGATTGCCCTGGGCGCAAATGGCCACCCAGTCGACCTGCGCTTTGTTCAGGGCGTCGAGCGTGGGGCCCCTGAAGGCGCAGGAGTCGGACCCTAGCGAAACGGGTAGCGGCGTTTTTTGGCAGGCCTCGCCGTTTTGCGCGCCCATCCAGACCAGTTGATCGCTCAGCAGCAAGGCGTCGCCACCGCCGGCGCGACTCTCGGTGGTGAGGGTGAGGTCGACGTCGCCATTTTTAAGGGCGTTGAGCAGGTTGCCGGTCATGTCGCCGACCAGCGTGAGCTGGATTCTTGGATGCTCGCGGCTGAACCGTCGGAGGATGGGCGGCAGCAGGGGGCGGATGATGTCGAGCGGCACGCCGAGACGGATCTCGCCAGTGAAGGCGGGTTGCGTCATGAGTTGCCAGGTTTCGTCATTCAATGAAATCAGCCGGTAGGCGCGCACCAGCAAGCGCTCGCCTTCGGGCGTCAGGCGAATGGTTTTGTTTTTCCGTTCAAACAGCGGCGTATCAAACAGTTCTTCGAGTCGCTTGATCTTCTGGCTGATCGCGCCCTGGGTGAGGTTGAGGGTGTGCGCAGCCGAGGTCATGCCGCCTGATTCGGCGACCGCAAGGAAGGTTCGGATGAGGCTGATGTCGATATCGCGTGCCATGATCTTGAATTACGTTTCGTAATTGAACACATAAAATAAATTCGCTTAAATAATAGGTGTTTACGGCGTATAAGAGCAAGACCGGCTTCTTTCACTGACAGGTCTCCCGCCATGCTCATGCACACCGCCACGCTGTATCTGATGACCGTGTTGATCTGGGGATCGACCTTTTTTGCCATCAAGCTTCAGTTGGGCACGGTGCCCACGGAAGTGTCGGTTGCGTATCGCTTCGCGCTGGCGGCGCTGATTTTGATGCTGTGGTGCTGGTTCAAGAAACTGCCGATGCGCTTTACGCTACGCGAGCATGTCTGGATGCTGCTGCAGGGGCTGAGCCTGTTTGGCTTCAACTACATGGTGGTGTACTGGGCGACGGCGGATCTGACCAGCGGGTTGATCGCCGTGGTGTTTTCGACCATCGTGCTGATGAATATCGCGAATGGGGCGCTGTTTTTTGGTAAGCGCCCCGCGGGTGCGGTGTTGGCCGGTGCGCTGGTGGGTTTGGTGGGCATTGTGCTGGTGTTTCTGCCCGAGTTTGCCCAGCTGGATGTGGATGGCAACACGCCCAAGGGCTTGTTGTTGAGCCTGCTCGGGACCTTCATTGCGTCGCTGGGGAGCATGGTGTCCACGCGCAATCAGCTGATGAAACTGCCGGTGGTGCAAACCAACGCCTATGGCATGGCCTACGGCGCGATCGCGCTTGGCGTGATTGCCGCGGCCTCAGGCGCAGAGTTTGGGTTTGATGTGAGCTGGGCATACGCCGGATCGCTGGTGTACCTGGCCTTGTTTGGGTCGGTGGTGGCCTTTGGCAGCTATCTGACCTTGCTGGGGCGTATTGGGGCGGACCGCGCGGCTTACGCCATGGTGTTGTTTCCGGTGGTGGCGCTGGGTATCTCGACCCTGTTTGAAGGGTATCAATGGTCGATCGAGTCGCTGCTCGGTATGGCGCTGGTGTTTGTCGGCAACGTGTTGGTGATCGGGTCGCGTGCGCAGTTGAAGCGTTTGCGCGCGTGGCTTCAGCCGATGGGTGGTCGTGTGTTGTAGTCGGTTGATTGGGGCGTGCTTGAGTTCGCCAGATCCGGTGCCGCTCCGCCAAATACAAAAACGCCTCACGCGATTAATTTGCGTGAGGCGTTTTGCTGTGGCTTGCTTGCCGGCACCGTGTTGATCGCGGTGCCGGCGGTGGTGCTCAGGCGAGGTTCCGCAGCTCCCGCAAGGTGACGGACAGCATGGGCATGTCGATGCCGGTTGAGCTCTTGATGTCGGCAAAGAGTTGCTGGCTGCGGTCGATCTGGGTGCTGCGCTGGGTCTCCCATGCCTTGATCAGCGCGTCCGGCTCGGTCAGTTTGGGTGACAGACGCAGGACGTTGGCGGCGAGGTTGCGGGCCTGGGCGGAGAGGTCGTCGCGCAGGGCGGTGCGGGCCAGCGACTGCCAGTGGGTGTCGGCGGGCAGACTGGTGATCTGCTTGCCGAGCCAGTGGAGGTCGAAGCGCTCGCCCAGAGCGAAGTACACCGCGGCGGCCGTGCGCTGATCGCGCTTGGTCTCGGTGGTGAGTTCGACCAGATCGAGTGCAGAGTAGAGCTCGTCGAGGCCGGCGACGCGGCGTGCCAGGGCCTCGGGCACCCCTTGTTCGGTGTAGCCGTTGGCGAGTCTGTCGAGCTCTTTCTTGTAGCCGGCACCGACGACCTCTTCGAGGGACTCGGCAAGCTCTTTTGCGCCCGGAATGAAGCGCTTGAGTGTCTTGCTCAGGTCCTTGGTGAGATCGGGGTGGCGCAGGAACCACAGGGTGCCGCGCATGACCAGGCGACCGGAGTCGATGATCATGCGGGTTTGCACGGCATCCGGGATCTGGTTGTCGAGCGCTTCGATGTCGGCCCACACCGAGACGAGACTGAAGACTTCGCGGGTGGCTAGGTAGGCGCGCACGATGTCGGGGGCTGTGGCGCCGGTTTCTTCCTTGAGCCGGCCGACAAAGGTGGCGCCGACGCGATTGACCATGCTGTTGATGACATGCGTGGCGATGATCTCGCGCTTGAGTGCATGGCGCTGGATCTGGTCGGCAAAACGCTCGCGCAGCGGAACCGGGAAGTAGCGGGTGAGCGCGGTGGAGATGTACGGGTCTTCGGGGATGTCCGAGGCCAGCACTTCGTCATAGAGCTCGATTTTGCTGTAGGCGAGCAACACGGCCAGTTCCGGCGAGGTGAGCCCGGCGCCAGCGGCTTTGCGCTCGGCGATTTCCTCGTCGAAGGGCAGGAACTCGATCTTGCGATTGAGCCGGCCGGCGTTGCCGAGGCGGCGCATGAAGCGGGCCTGGGCGTCGACCAGTTCGGTGCCGCGCGCGCGGGTGACAGACAGGATCTGCGTCTGGTAGTAGTTATCGCGCAGCACCAGGGTGGCGACTTCGTCGGTCATCTCCATCAGCAATTTGTTGCGTTGCTTGTCGGTCAGTTCGCCCTCGGCGACCACGCCATTGAGGAGAATCTTGATGTTCACTTCGTGGTCGGAGCAATCGACGCCGCCGGAGTTGTCAATGGCGTCGGTGCAGATGCGTCCGCCATTGAGCGCAAACTCGATACGGCCGAGCTGCGTGGCGCCGAGGTTGCCGCCTTCGCCAAACACCTTGCAGCGCAGGTCGCGGCCATTGACGCGCACGGCGTCGTTGGCACGGTCGCCCACCGAGGCGTCGGTTTCGCTGTTGGCCTTGATGTAGGTGCCGATGCCGCCGTTATAGAGCAGGTCGATCGGTGCCTTGAGAATGCAACGGATCAGCTCGGTCGGGGGCAGGGCGGTGGCGTCGGTGTCGAGCACCTTACGCATCTGCTCGGACAGCGGAATCGACTTGGCGCTGCGCGGCCAGATACCGCCGCCCTTGGAGATGAGCTTGCGGTCGTAGTCGTCCCACGAGGAGCGCGGCAGCGCGAACATGCGGTCACGCTCGACCCAGCTGGTTTCGGGGTTCGGATCCGGATCGAAGAAGATATGCCGGTGGTCGAAGGCCGCCACGAGTTTGATCTTTTTCGACAGCAGCATGCCGTTGCCGAACACGTCGCCCGACATGTCGCCCACGCCGGCCACGGTGAAGGGCTCTTCCTGGGTGTTGATGCCCATTTCGCGGAAGTGACGCTTGACCGATTCCCAGGCGCCGCGGGCGGTGATGCCCATTTTTTTGTGGTCATAACCCACCGAGCCGCCGGAAGCGAAGGCGTCGCCCAGCCAGAAGCCGTACTCGGCGGCCACGGAGTTTGCGATGTCAGAGAAGGTGGCCGTGCCCTTGTCGGCAGCGACGACCAGATACGGATCGTCTTCGTCATGGCGAACCACTGATGCGGGCGGTACGACTTCGCCGAGCACGAGGTTGTCGGTCACGTCCAGCAGGCCGGACAGGAACATGCGGTAGCAGGCCACGCCTTCGGCCAGCATGGCTTCGCGGTCGCCGGCGGGCGGGGGCGTTTTGACCACGAAACCGCCTTTGGAGCCGACCGGCACGATGACGGCGTTTTTAACGATCTGTGCCTTCACCAGCCCGAGGATCTCGGTGCGGAAGTCTTCCATGCGGTCTGACCAGCGCAGGCCACCCCGGGCGACCTTGCCGCCGCGCAGGTGCACGCCCTCGACTCGCGGCGAGTACACCGAAATTTCGAACATCGGCTTCGGTTCGGGCAGGTTGGGGATGAGGCTGGGGTTGAACTTGAACGACAGGTAGGACTTGGGCTTGCCGTCTTTTCCAGGCTGGTAGAAATTGGTGCGCAAGGTGGCCTGAATCATGGCGAGGAACTGACGCAGGATGCGGTCTTCGTCGAGGTTGGCGACGTTGTCGAGCGTGGCGTTGATCTCGGTGACCAGTTTCTCGCAACGCGCGTTGCGGTCGGTGTCTTCCGCCGGGTCGAAACGGGTCTTGAACAGCTTGACCAACTGGGCGGTGAGCGCCGGGTAGTTGGCCAGCGTCTGCTCCATGTAGGTCTGGCTGAAGGTGAAGGCCGCCTGCTTCATGTGCTTCGCGTAGGCGCGCAGCATGCTCACTTCGCGCCAGTCGAGGCCGGCGAGCAGGGTGAGGCGGTTGAAGTCGTCGTTTTCGATGTCGCCGCACCAGGCGCGGGCGAACACTTCGTGGAACAGCGGGCGCAAGCGCTCGAGGTCAAGCTCTTCGACACCGGCCAGTTGCATGCCGAAGTCGTGCACCCACACCAGCGAACCGTCTTGTCGTTCGATGCGGTACGGTCGCTCTTCGATGACCTTGACGCCGGTGCGCTCGAGCATCGGCAGGCTGCTGGACAGCGGCACCGGGGCGCCGGTGTGGAAGAGCTTGAAGTTGATGTGGCCTTGCGGTGCCTCCAGCGGAATGTAGAGGTTCATGCCCAGCCCGCTGCGCGGATCGAGTGACTCCATCAGGTCGATGTCGTGCACTGCGATGCGTGCCGGGTAGTCCTCACGGTAGCCCGCGGGGAAGGCGGTGGCATAGCTGCGGCACAGGCGCATCCCTCGCTCTTCGCCGTGGTGCTCGATGAGCGCGCTTTGCAGGCCGTCTTCCCAGCGACGGGCGGCATTGATCAGACGAGTTTCGATCTCGCGGACATCGTAGGTCGGAATAACCGAGTCTTTGGTCCGAACGATGATCAGCACCCGCGCCAGGGCGGACTCCGAGAAGTGCACCTCGAATTCGGAGGAGACGCCTTCGAAGGCTTCCATCAGCACGGCCTGCATGCGCTTGCGCTGCTCGGTGTTGTAGTTTTCGCGCGGGATGTAAATCAGGCAGGAGACAAAGCGCGCGTAGGCATCGCTGCGGGCGAACAGGCGAATGCGCTGACGCTCGCCGAGGCGCAGGATGCCGGTCGCGGTGTTGAAAAGTTCGTCGGGCGTGCTCTGGAAAAGCTCATCGCGCGGGTATTGTTCGAGGATGGTGGCCAGCGCCTTGCCGGCATGGCTCTTGGGCATCAGCCCGGCACGCTCGATCACGCCTTGCACCTTGCGCCGCAGCAGGGGGATACGCGTCGGATTGGTGTTGTAGGCCGTCGAGGTGAGCAGACCGATGATGCGGCGCTCGCCGGTGACCTTGCCTTTGGCGTCGAAGCACTTGATGCTGAGGTGGTCGAGGTAGCCTTGGCGATGGACGGTCGAGCGCGTATTTGACTTGGTGATGGTGAGCAGGTTGGGCAGATGGGCCTGGGCCTTGAGCTGCGGCGGCAGGGCGGCGAAGGACATCGATTGCCTGCTGTCGCCGGTTTCGCGCAGCAGACCGAGGCCGGAGCCGCTGCGGATGCGAAGCTCGTTCTCGCCTTTTTTGCTGATCAGGTCGTAATCGCGGCAGCCGAGCAACACGAAATTGTCGTCCGACAGCCATTCGAGAAAGGCTTTGACTTCGGCGACTTCGTCGGGGCTTTCGGGGGTGGCGCTGTTGCCAGCATCGGCAATCACTTCTTTGAGGCGCTCCGTCATGGCAGGCCAGTCGGCCACGGCGACACGAACGTCTTTGAGCACCCGTTCAATACCGGACTTGATCGCTTCGAGGTCGGCCGGCTCGGTGCGGCGGTCAACTTCTACGTGGATGATCGACTCATAGCGCGCGCCCTTGGTCTTGACCTCATCGACCATGCGTTGGTACTGGCCCTTGGCATCACGCGCGACCGCCATCACCGGGTGGATGATGAGGTGCAGGGTGAGGCCCTGACGATTGACCTCGATGCCGATGGAGTCGACCAGGAAGGGCATGTCGGGGCCGACCAGCTCGATCACGGTGTGGGTGGACTCCCAGCCGTGTTCGTCCATGCGCGGGTTGTACACGCGCACTTTGGTGTCGCCTTCGTGTTTGCGGGCGAACTGCCAGTGGCTCAACACGGCGCCGTACAGATCTGCGACTTCGAAGCCAGCCAGGTCATCGGTGTCGACCTGGTTGTAGTACTTGCGCGCAAACGGCTCTACGACTGCCGCCTGGTCAGGTGCCAGTTTGCTGCGGATCAGTTCGACGACCGCTTCGATCTGGCTGGAGCCGGCCTCATCGGTGCGTGGTGACATGCTGTTCTCCTTGTTGTCGTTGTTTGACCGGGGCGCTCGTGGCCCCCCGGGGTGTTTGTGGTGTGGGTGGATTACTGCAGTGCCTGGATCACCGGCTTGGCTTCCAGGGCGGCGAGTGCGGTTTCGGTAAATATGCGCAGACCGAGTTCTGGCCGGTAGCCGTGGATTTCGGTGACGTCCAGCGCGCGCATGAAGGCGATGATCTCCTGGCTGATGACTTGTCCGGGCACCAGAATCGGGAAGCCCGGCGGGTAGGGAATGACAAAGGTGGTGGAGACCAGCTTGCGCCCTGTGGCGATTTCCTTTTCGATGGCATTGCCTTCGATGGGGATGTACTCGCACTTGCCTTCGTCATAGGCCAAGAAGAAAGCCGAGCGGATGTCGCCCTCAGGGGTACCGTTGCCGGCGCTGAGGCGGAAGGCGTCGTGGAAGTAGCTGAAATCGGGCAGGGGCGGCAGGTCTTCGCGCAGGGCTTTGACCTTGCGCTCGAAGATCTTCTTTTCGACCGCGCTGGCGTCGTCGAGGCGTTCGTCGAGCTCACGCGCAATCTTCACCAGCACTTCGATCAAATAGGCGATCGAGGAGCGCGTGGTGCCGATGTTGGTCATGAACAACACCGTATTGCGAGAAGTCTTGTTGATCTGAATGCCGTGTTTGTCCATCAGGATCTGGTTTTTGAAGGTGTCTCCGTCCCACCCCGAGCCGGATACCGAGAGGGTGACGCGAGTGGCGTCGAGCACAAACTCGTCTTCACTCCAGGCCTCGGCAATGTCGCTCCAGCCGTGCTCGGGATCCCAGTAGCTCTTGATGCCGGACTTACGATACTCCGCCGGAATCATCTCGGCCACCGTTAGCACATGAAAATATTTACTGATCAGCGGATGGTGGTTGATCGCCTTGCGCAGCGACATGGCCTGCTCGACCTGACGCTGGATGAACTCGAAACCTTCAAGCTCCACCTGCCGGCGACCGATGTCCAGCGAGGCGATGATCTGGTAGTTGGGTGACGTGGAGGTGTGGGTCATGTAGGCCTCATGGAAGGCCTGTTCGACCTCATCCTTGAAGTCCTGGTCATGCACATGAATCATCGAGCCCTGACGCAGCGAAGTGAGCGTTTTATGGGTCGACTGGCAGGCATAGACGCGCACCCGCACCTTGTCAGGGTCGGGCATCAGACGTGTTTTAAGCAGGGTTTCGTCATCGGCGTCCGCCATTTTTTCGGCGTACTTGGCGTAGGCGGCGCGGTATTCAGGTGACTTGAAACGCTCTCGCAGCAGGGCGGCGCAATGCATGCCGGTGCGGCGCCGATAGGCCGGGCCGAAACGGGCAAAGGCAAACCAGGCCTCGTCCCACAGAAAGACGAGATCCGGCTTGATGGCCAGGCACTCTTCCATGACCCGTTCAACGTTGTAGACCACGCCGTCGAAGGTGCAGTTGGTGAGCAGCAGCATGCGCACGCGATCGAGCTTGCCGGCGGCCTTGAGTTCGAGCAAGCGATGCTTGATTTCGCGCATCGGGACCGCGCCATACATCGAGTAATCGTTGAGCGGGTAGCTGTCGAGATACACCACCTGCGCACCGGCCAGCACCATGCCGTAGTGGTGCGATTTGTGGCAGTCGCGGTCGACCAGCACGATGTCGCCCGGCCGCACGATGGCTTGCACCACGATCTTGTTGCAGGTCGAGGTGCCGTTGGTGGAGAAGAAGGTTTGCTTGGCGCCAAAAGCGCGCGCGGCTTTTTCCTGCGCCTTCTTGATCGGCCCGTGCGGCTCGAGCAGGCTGTCGAGGCCGCCCGAGGTGGCGGAGGTTTCGGCGAGGAAGATGTTCATGCCGTAGAACTCGCCCATGTCCTTGATCCAGTGCGAGCGGGTAATCGACTTGCCGCGGCTGATCGGCATGGCATGGAACACGCCGGTGGGCTTGCGGGCGTATTCGGTGAGGGCGGTGAAGAAGGGCGCCTCGAAGCGATCAGACACGCCACGCAGGATATTCAAGTGCAGCTCCAGGTGGTCTTCCTGGTTGTAAAAGACCCGGCGGCAGTTACCCAGGTTGGCGCCGGCAATCTCTTCGACCGACTGATCGGTAAACAGGAACACGTCCAACTCGGGGCGCAGCTTGGCGATCAGGCGGCACAGCTCGGGGCCGTATTCCTTGGGCTCCACGTCCTGCAGCGCGTCTTCTTCAAGGCGCGACATGTAGCGGTGAAGAATCTCCAGCGTTTGGTCCGACTCGAGACGCAGGCCGTTGCGTACCACGACGGTTTGTACGTTGTGGTTGAACATGACAGCGATCAGCGCGTCGGTGAGGCTGGGGACGAAGACCGGCTCATAGACAAAGGGGTCTTCGGGGCGCCGCATGCTGGCCATGGTGCGGCGCAGGTTGGCTTCCTGAATCGGCGTGAAGTTGTCGACGAAGAGCACTTCGAAGTAGGGCAGCTCTTTGGGGCGTGACTCGTTGGATTCGTCGTCGGGGCTGCCCTCGATCAACTCGTCGAGGTCATGGTGGTGCGGATTGCGCCGATAGCTGTTGCTCATGAGCGCGCGGCAGATATTGCGCACGATATTGGCAAGCGCCTCGACCCGGCCTTCTTCGAGCAGGACTTCGAGTCGCTCGAAGGTGTCATGGCCAGGGAAGGCCCAGTACAGCTCGATCGGGCGCAGTACCTCGATCAGCTCGCGGATCTTGCGCTCGGCGTCGAGGCGCCGTTTTTCGGTCAGCGTTTGAGTGAGCTGCTCGGTCGCGATCCGCAGATTGGTCCAGCGGTCGGTGCGCAACTGGAGCGCGCTGTAATACTCACCCAGCGACTTCTTTGGCTTGTTGCTTGCCTTCATCTTGTGTCTCCTCGCCGAGGTCTGGGCCTCGTGCCGTGATGTTCGGGGAGGCTCCCCGCGGCTTTCTCAAGTCTGAATCTGCGCTTCGCCGAACTGTATGAGCCGCTCGCCCGGCGTGAAATGCGCGAACGACTGTGGCCAGCACATGCCGGGCCAGAAGAAATCTGCACGTCCGGCCGTGGGCCAGTAGGCCGCGGAGTAGAGCGTGCCGAAACCGCGTGAAAACGCAGTGGAATAGATCGGCGGCTGCAAAAAGGCGCCGATCAGTGTGTCGGCCGACAGCTCGCTGTCCTGCAGCATCAGCAGCAGGCGCCGATGCCGTTCAACCGTGGCCGTGGCGCTGGCGTGCTGGTGCCACTCGATCTTGTGCTGATGGTTGGTGGCGGCGGCCGTGCGTCGGATATCGCCGGGTTTGCCGGGCGCGACGTACACCGTGGCGAACTCGCCAGTGCGATCGACCACCGTCACGTTGTAGCTCATGTGCACCGGAATGCGTGCCAGGGCCGCGGTGGCTTCGGCGGTGGTGGTGCAGGTCTCGAGCACATAGCGCAATACCAGCGGCACACCGAAACCTTCGCCCACATCGCGACGCCCGCCAAAGGACAGCGAGACCGCCAGGCCGTCTTCGTTCATGCCATCGAGCAAGCCCCACAGGCAGTCGCTGACGCCCATGACCTGCCGACCATTCCAGGCGGTCTTGAGAATCACGCCTTCGCACAATTGCGCCGGGTAGTCGTAATTACGCACCAGCACCGGATGCTCACCTGGCCATACCGCCTGCGAGCAAGCGGACACATAGGGCGGCGGGCAGAACAGCGACAGAAAGCGCGCTTCCAGGTCGCCGCCGCCGGCCAGATTGACCAGCGTCTCGTAGGTCGGCATCAGCTCTGGCATGTGGGCTTGCAGCGCCCGCACGCAGGGCAGGTAATAGGGGCGCGCCGCATCGCCGCTTTGCAGATACCAGCGGCGATACGACGGCCAGAATGCGTGAAACAAGCCCAGCCACGCCTCGCCCGGCCGAGTTTCCTCGACCGCGCGAAAGAGCAGTGACTGGTTCTGGATAAGCGACATTCGCCGCGTGCTCCGATCAGAGAATCTTGAACGCGCCGGCGGTCGGTGCCGGCTCGGCCAGTTCTTGCACGGTGCCCAGCGGATGGCCCTTGTAGCAGTTCTGGATGCCGCGGATCCAGTTCTTCGCACGCGCGTTGAGCTGGAAGTCTTCGGTCATCGAGCGGCCCCGGGTAATCAGAATGCCCAGGTCGGCGCCCTCGTAGCGATAGTCGCCCGGCCCGGTGATGCGCAGCCAGTAAGCTTCGTTCTCGTTCTCGACCGCCAGGCGGCGCGTGTCGAAGCGGTGGTAGCTCACGTTGCCGGCCTCGTCCATGCGGTAGATGCCCGATTGTGGTGCCTGGTCGACGATGTCCACCGTGTCTTCGGTGTGCTTCATCACCAGCTGGCTCCAGCTGTCGATGTACTTGGGGTTCTTCCAGCGCTCGTTCATGGCGGCCACGTCGAGGTCGAAGTCAGCACCACTGAATTCGAGCAGGTGGAAGAAGAACAGCGGGGCGTCGGCATAAGCGAAGGCCGCGTGGTTGGTCATCGGGCTGGCGCCGCAGATGCGCGGGTTCAGCTCGCCGAGATAGACCTCGTCGGTATCCTGGTCGATCAGGAAGTCGAGGTCGAAGTAGCCGCGATAGCCTTCCTTGAGCAACTGGTTACCAAAGGCGTAGGCGTAGTCGCGCGCGGTGATGCGGGCCTTTTCGGTGAACGCGCCGGGGAAGACTTCGTTGCCGCACCAGCCGCCTTTGTAGGGGGTGAGATCTTTCTGGCCGACGATCTCGGTCAGCAGCGGGCCGACCACGGTGCCGCACTTGGTCACGCAGGCTTCGAGCGTGCCGCCGCGGCAGTTGATGCGCTTCATGACCTTCACTTCGGGGTCTTTCACGATCTCGTCGGCGTACTTCTTCCATTCCTCTTCATTCGAGATGAAGAAGGTGGTGTGGCCGGAGTCGCCGAAGGCGGTCTGGATCACCAGATCGGTGCCCAGCTTGTGTTCTTCGGTCAGCTTCAGCAGATGTTCATAGCTTTCAACCTTGGAGAGCACGTTCGGCACCGAGGGCACGCCGGCCTTGTTGCCAATGCGCACGGTCTCCATCTTGTTGTCGCAGCGGGTGCGCAGCTCGGCGGAGGGGAACCACACCTCGATGCCAAGCTCCTTGCATAGCGCTTCGGTCTTTTCGTCGAACATCAGGAACACGGCCACCGGGTCGCCGCCGCGGCCTTTGATGTAGTCGAGCACTTCCTTGTGCTGGAGCATGTAGTTGTTGATGTCTTCAATACCCTCGAACTCCGGATGCGGTTGTTCGCTGGGTACGAACACGTTCGGGTGGCGGCCGTCAAAGCAATCGATGTAGTTGATGTGCTTGAAGTGGGGCACGCGTTCGTCCATGCCGGCCAGGTTGAAGTTGGTGGCGCTGATGAAATAGATCGGGCGCTCGTTGCGGTGAAAGAACAGGCGAACGTCCGACATGCTGGTGATTTTTTCACTCATCTCTTGTCTCCTCTCAGGCGGTACGGTGTTTGAGGCTTGCCGTGTGCTCCGTATGCCAAGCCAGATGAGTAGTGCAATGATCAGACCAAGCAACAGGTAAGTAATCACGATGAAGCCCTCTATATGAATCAGTACTTCGGTGGTTCAGTAGATGGATCGAAGTTCGTCGTCTCGGTGTAGTCCTTGGGGGTCAGATGTGTGTTGGGCATCAGCATCGAACCGTCGGGTCCCGCGATGGCGCCAGGCGGCAGACTCACGCCCGCGCGCGATCCGCGGGTCGGCTTGATCAGCGGGCCCAGGCTGTTCAGGTAGCCGTCCAGCTTCGAGTCGTGCTGATACACCGGAAACGGCACCGGCCGATCACGGAAGCTTTTGAGCGTCTGGCCCAGTCCGCGAATGCCGACTTCGCGTTCGCGGCGCACCCGCGCAAAATCAATTTCGACCGGGATGGTCTCTTCGCCGCCGCCGGCTTCATGGATCACGTAGCCCGAGGGCCCGACCACGATGGAACGCCCCGTGCCGCAATCGCCCACGCCGTTGATGTCGAAGAAATAGCACTGGTTGATGGTGGCGCTGGCGCGCGCTATCGGCAGCTCGACATCGCGGTCGATGGTGTCGGTCATGGTCGGGTGAAGAATGCACTCGGCGCCCATGGCAACCAGCGTGCGCGTGGTTTCCGGAAACCACATGTCGTAGCAGATCGACACGCCGAAGCGACCGATCTCGGGCACATCAAACACGCAGAATTCTTCACCCGGCTTGATGCCCGTCTCGTAGGGCTGAAACGGAAACATCTTGCGGTAGCGGGTGACCACCTGACCGTTCGGATCGATGACCGGTGTGGTGTTGTAGATGTCATCGCCCACGCGCTCGAACAGCGAACCTGGCAGCAGCCAGACGCCGTGCTTTTGCGCCATTTGACAAAAAATCTGCTCGGCGGGCCCGCCAGTTGGTTCGGCGTAATGCGGCGACGGCCCATACGGTGCCAGCTCGCTGAACAAGACCATCTGCACCCACGGGAAGCGCGCCATCAACACATCGAGCTTGCGGCCCATGGCGGTGATGTTTTCATTCCGTGTCGAGATCTGCATCTGAACGCCGGCAATGGCAAACGGAATCATTCATTCGTCTCCTGTAGCGGGGAGGATTCGTTGTTCTTGTTGTGACTTGGGTGCTTCGGTGTGCGGCGGTTCAGAACGACGGCGGGGAGCACGCGCTGACGAGCTCACAGGTGTCGCTCCCGAGATTCCGAAAACGATGTGGCAGGCGGCTGTCGAAGTAGTAGCCATCTCCCGGACCGAGCAAGGTGCTCTGATGCCCGACCGTGACCTCAATCTGCCCCCGAATGACAAAGCCGCCTTCTTCCGATTCGTGCGACAGCATGGTTTCGCCGGTGTCCGCGCCCGGCGGGTAGGTTTCGGTCATGATTTGCATCGACCGGCCTCGAACCTGGTCGCCGAGTTGCCGGAAGCGAATCGCGCCGTTGTCCATCACTTTCAATTGATGCGCTGCGAAAAAAACCGGGGTGGACTCGGCTTCGTCGACACCGGAAAAGAAATCGGCCAATGACATCGGAAAACCCGACAACACCTTCTTGAGCAGGGCAACCGACGGGCTCGTCTTGTTCTGTTCGATGAGTGAAATCATGCCGTTGGTAACGCCCGATCGGCGCGCCAGCTCGCGTTGCGAAACGCCTTTCTGGTGGCGAAGTTCGCGAATGCGCTCACCCACAAAAGGGGTGTCCGAAGACGGGGTGCTATCGCTTGATATATTCGACACCACAGCCATACCTCCTGACGCTTCCGGGCGCGACCGCTTCATCATGATGCCCGGTTGAACCTCCCCAAACGGGGGCGTATTTTGCGCTGCGAAAATTCAGATCAACGCGATTCGCATTGGCACCGAAGACCGGCCGATTGCGCATGAGTGTTAAATATACTCAACACGAAGCCTGAGTAAAAAGCAAGCCTCCTGCCGCCATCAACCGGGTCGCAAAAATCGTTTTTGTCGTGCGACGGCCGTGGCCGCGGCCCTTACCGTGCGGCGGCTTTGAGGTGACGCTCGACAATGCCACACAGCCGACCGGCAGCCGCGTCGATGGCTTCCGAGGGCACGGCGGCGAATCCGAGCACCATGCCGGTTCGCTGATGCTGAACATCGTCGTAGTACATCGACAACGGGCGAAAGACGATCCCCGCATCCAATGCCTCGCTGGCCAGGGCCACGTCGTTGACAGGCGTCTCGAAAAAGTAAGGCAGATGGAGTCCGGCCATGCCGCCGGTGGTGCGAACCGCGCCTTGGAGGCGGGACTCGATGGCGGTGTGCAAGACGTTTCGGCGTTCCTGGTAGATGTTTCGAACCCGCTTGAGATGGGCGCCAAGATGGCCGGCGTCGATGAACTCGGCCAGCGCCGCCTGTTCGATCATGCGCCCCTCGCGATACAGCTCGGCGTTGCCAATGGCAAACGACTCAGCGAGGTATTCGGGCACGACGAGATACGCCAGGCGCAAGCCGGGGAACATGGCCTTGCTGAAGGTGCCCAGGTAGAGCACACGCTGTGTGCGAGACTGACCGAACAGTGCGCCAATTGTGTGCGGGTGGTAGCGAATCTCGTTGTCGTAGTCATCTTCGATGATCCATGCACCGCTGGCTTCGGCCTGCTCGAGCAGGCGCAGGCGGCGGCTCAGCGACATGACCACACCGGTCGGGTATTGGCTGGAGGGCGAGACGAACATCAGGCGCGGATCTTCGCCCGGTGTGACCTCCGGCGGGTTGATGCCTTCTTCATCGACCGGAATGGGCACGAGCGACAAGCCGTTGGCGCGCAACACGTTTCGCGCGCCCCAGTAGCCGGGGTCTTCCATCCAGACTCGATCGCCCGGGTCGCACAGCATGCGAGCGCAGAGATCGATCGCCTGATGGGAGCCGTTGAGGATGAGGATCTGTTGCGGCGTGCAAGCCATCATTCGCGATGCACGCAGGTAGTTGGCCAGCGCCACCTTCAGGGGACCATAGCCCCCCTGGCTGTAGCGGGCGAGATGGCGCTGCTCGAAACGCACATTCTTCGACAGCAAGCGACGCCAGGTCGGAAAAGGGAAGAGGCCGACGTCGGGCACGCCGGGGACAAACGCACCGCCCTGGATGCGACTGCTGTTGGCGTGCCGCGCGATCTCCCGTCCCCGCAACGACAAGGAGGCGCCGGGGCGGGGGAGTTCGAAGACGCCGGATTTTTCGGAAGACGCTGCCGGAATGGCTTCTGAAACGATAGTGCTCGCGCCCCCACGGCTTTGGAGGTAGCCCTCGATGACCAGTTGCTCATACACCCGCACCAGTGTGCTGCGACTGAAGCCCAGTTCGTCGGCGAGCACCCGGGTGGCCGGCAAGGGGGTGCCGGGAGGCAGTGCACCATCCAGAATCAAGTGCCGAATCGCCAGATACAGCGTGGTGCGTAGCTTGCGGCCCGTGGACTCTCGCTCGAATCGCTGCCGAATCAAGGTGATTTGACTAGCCGTGTTCATTGCGTCGCACCATAATTGGTATCAGTCTTTCTGTAAAAATTGGACCAATACTGCGCCGATCTGGCGGCTAGAATCAAACTATTGCTGGATAGTCGATGGCCTGATGCCTCGTCGAACAGCGCCGCCCGGACCTCGGGGCGACCTCAATCTCGGAGAACGACATCTTGAAGCTGACCGACACCTCACTGCTCAAGCAACAGTGCTACATCAACGGTGAATGGACCGACGCCGATACCGGGCAAACCTTTGCCGTTGAAAACCCCGCGACGGGTGAAGTCCTCGCTCATGTGCCCAGTGCCGGCGCGGATGAAACCCGCCGCGCCATTGACGCAGCCCGCCTGGCACAGCCGGCCTGGCGCGCCAGGACCGCGGGGGAGCGCGCAAAAATTTTGCGTCGCTGGCACGAGCTGTTGCTCGCCAACCAGGAAGATCTGGCCCAGCTGATGACCGCCGAACAAGGCAAGCCGCTGGTCGAGTCGCGTGGCGAAATCGCCTACGCGGCCTCGTTCATCGAGTGGTTTGCCGAAGAAGGCAAGCGCATATACGGCGACATCATTCCGCCACACCACGCGGACAAGCGGGTGCTCGTCACCAAAGAGCCGATCGGTGTGTGCGTGGCCATTACGCCGTGGAACTTCCCGTCGGCAATGATCACCCGCAAGGCCGGCCCGGCGTTGGCCGCCGGTTGTGCGATGGTGCTCAAGCCGGCCGAAGCCACGCCGCTGTCGGCGCTGGCATTGGCCGAACTGGCCGAACGTGCCGGTGTGCCCAAGGGCATTTTCAGCGTGGTCACCGGCGACGCGCGTGCCATTGGCGGCGAGATGTGCGCCAACCCCACCGTGCGCAAGCTGACGTTTACCGGCTCGACCGAAGTGGGCCGGATTCTGATGCAGCAGTGCGCGCCGACGATCAAGAAGCTGTCGCTGGAGTTGGGCGGCAACGCCCCCTTTATCGTGTTTGATGACGCGAATCTGGATATCGCCGTTCAGGGTGCAATGGCCTCCAAGTACCGCAATGCCGGCCAGACCTGTGTATGCGCCAACCGGCTGTTGATTCAGGACGGCATTTACGATGCTTTTGTCGAAAAACTCGCCGCCGCGGTGAGCGCGCTGCAGGTAGGCAACGGCGCCGACGACGGCGTGACGCAAGGCCCGCTGATCGACGACGCCGCCATCGCCAAGGTCGAAGAATTGGTCGACGATGCGCGCGAGAAGGGCGCCCGTGTGGTCTGCGGCGGCAAGCGTCATGCGCTCGGCCGGACGTATTACCAGCCGACGATTCTGTCCAACGTCACGCCGGCGATGCGCCTGGCGCGCGAAGAGGTGTTCGGCCCGGTAGCGCCGGTGTTCCGCTTCAAGACCGAAGCCGAAGCCGTTGCCATGGCCAACGACACCGAGTTTGGTCTGGCCTCTTACTTCTATACCGAAAATCTGGCCCGCACCATGCGCGTCTCCAGTGCGCTGGAGTACGGCATCATCGGCGTCAATACCGGCCTGATCTCTACCGAAGTGGCACCTTTTGGCGGCATGAAGTCGTCCGGCCTCGGGCGTGAAGGATCGAAGTACGGCATTGAAGATTATCTGGAAATCAAGCACGTCTGCATCGGCGGTATTGACTGATTCGCTGATCGACAGACGCAGGAGCAAACGTATGAATGCACGCAACGGAAACACCGCGAAGACCAACGCAGCGCTGATGGCGCGCCGTTCGGCGGCCTTGCCGCGAGGCGTCGGCCAGGCACACCCGTTTTTTGCCGAGCGCGCCGACAACGCCGAAATCTGGGATGTCGAAGGGCGTCGCTGGATCGATTTCTGCGCGGGTATCGCCGTGGTCAATACCGGACACCGCCATCCCAAAGTGATGGCAGCGGCGCGCGAACAACTCGACAAGTTCACGCATACGTGTTTCCAGGTGATGGCGTATGAATCCTATGTGGAACTGTGCGAGCGGCTGAACGCCGCAGCGCCGGGCAACACACCGAAGAAATCGTTTCTGGTGAATTCGGGCGCTGAGGCCGTCGAGAACGCCGTCAAGATCGCCCGCGCAGCGACTGGCCGGTCCGGCGTCATCGCTTTTGGCGGCGGATTTCATGGCCGCACGATGTTCGGTATGGCGCTGACCGGCAAGGTTGCCCCTTACAAAATCAAGTTTGGCCCCTTCCCCGGGGAGATCTTTCATGTCCCGTTCCCTGACGCGCTGCATGGCGTCTCGGAAGACGAGTCCATCGCGTCGATCGAGCGTGTATTCAAGTACAGCATCGAGGCGTCGCGGGTGGCTGCGATTCTCATCGAGCCGGTGCAAGGGGAGGGCGGATATTTGCCTGCGCCGCTCGGTTTTTTACAACGCCTGCGCACCCTCTGCGATGCGCACGGCATCCTGTTGATTGCCGATGAAGTACAGACCGGCATTGGCCGCTGCGGCAAACTGTTTGCCACCGAGCACTACGGCATTGAACCCGACATCATTACGCTGGCCAAAGGTCTGGGTGGCGGCATGACCGTGTCGGCGGTGGTGGGCAAGGCGGCAGTCATGGACGCCGCTGACCCCGGTGGCCTCGGTTCAACCTACGCCGGCAATCCAGTGGCCGTGGCCAGTGCGCTGGCCGTGCTCGACGTGGTCGAGGAAGAGAAACTCTGCGAGCGCTCCATGCTTATCGGTGAACAGATGCGGGCGCGATTCACGTCGATGCAAGCCCGTTTCACCAGCATGGCCGAAGTGCGCGGCCTGGGTGCGATGACGGCGGTGGAGTTTTGCCGCAATGGTGACCCGCATCAACCCGCGGCAGACATTGCCACGGCGTTGAAGGATGAAGCCGCACGCCGAGGATTGCTGCTGCTGATGTGCGGAAATTATGGCAACGTATTGCGCGTGATGGTGCCGCTGACGCTGAGCGATGCGGTGCTTGAAGAGGGCATGGACATCATCGAAGCCTCGCTCGAGGCCATTCGCGCCTGACAATTGATTCACGGGCAAGCCAGCCCCGTAAGCTGGCTAATCAAGCAGACCATAAAAACTCCTGGAGGAGACTCACATGACCAAACTGACCGTTATCGCAACCGCCCTTGCGCTCGGTGCCACGCTGGGTGCCGCGCCGGCCCAGGCCGAAACCAAGTTCGTCACCATCGGCACTGGCGGTGTCACGGGCGTGTATTACGCCGCCGGCGGCGCCATCTGCCGCCTGATGAACAAGGACCGCGCCAAGCACGGCATCCGCTGCTCGGTCGAGAGCACC